>NZ_JBGJZN010000006.1:0-424721 GCF_042610465.1 Paenibacillus diazotrophicus | reverse complement strand
CTCCAGCTACGGTGAAGAAGTCTTTCGCCACTCCCGCCAAGGTAAATCCGGGCTTAGGCGTTAGGCTAATCGTCGCCGTGTAGCTTGCTGCTCCGGCAAAGGTTGCATCTGCCGGGGTCCAGGCGATTGCCGCCGTATATTCGGCTGTGTCCGCTATCGATGTTATCGGCATTGCCCCGGCTACTGGTGCGGTTACTCCCGCTATTTCTGCAGTTGCAATAGGGATTGAGGCCGTCGCCGGGAATACCGCAGTTACAACCCCTGAACCCGCTGCATTCGTGGTTATTGCTCCCGCTACCTTGAAGAAGTTTTTTGCCACTCCCGCTAAGGTATAAGCGGGTTTTGGCGTTAGGCTAATCGTCGCAGTATAGCTGGCTGCTCCGGCAAAGCTTGTATCTGACGGGGTCCAGGCTATCGCCGCCGTATATTCTGCTGTGTCTGCTATTGTCGCAACTGGTGTTTCCCCGACTACCGGCACAGTCACTCCAGCTATCGCTGCCGTCGTGATAGGCACTGCTGACGTTGCCGGGAATACAGCGGTCACTACACCTGAACCCGCTGCATTCGAAGTGATTGCTCCGGCTACGGTGAAGAAGTTAGCAGGCACTCCGGTTATTGTATACCCTGGTTTTGGGGTGATTTCAATCGTCGCCGTATAGCTGGCTACTGCCGCAAAGGTCGCATCTTCCGGGTTCCAGGCTATCGTTGCCGTATATCCCGCTGTATCCGATAGGACTGCGACAGGTGTTGCACCTTCAACAGGCGCTGTCACTCCAGCTATCGCTGCTGCAATAGCTGTGATTGGTCCCTCACCAACTACACTACCAACAGACACTGTTCCCATCACACTTCCTGTGACATAACTGTTGGTGACAGTTCCGTGGTAGTTTTCCCCTACAAGTCCGCCTACATAAAATGAACCTTTCACCTCAACATTTTCCAGAAACATATTACTAATATTCCCACTATTAGCTCCGAACAATCCTACCCAAACCTTTTCTGGACGATTAATCTTCAGATTTGTGACTTTATAACCATTGCCGTCGATGTTGCCGTAGAAAAAATAAGTAAAGTCGTTGTCCCCCTCTACTCCTCCTATCGGCATCCAATTCACATAACTACTCAAATCAATATCCGCTGTCAATTTATAGTATGCTCCTAAGTAATTCCTAACCTCATTCAACTGATCGGCCGTTGCGATCTGATAAGGATCACTTGCTGTACCCGTTCCTCCAGCGAAGCTTACCGAAGCATGAGCCGTCCCCCCGCTAGGTACAATAACTCCTGAGATCCCACCCAATACCATTAACAACACTAGGAAGATCGACAATCCTTTTTTATACACCCTATCCATCGCATTCTCTCCTCCACAACTTCTCAACTTCATATATTTCTCACAAATAATTCCGATCTTCAAGCTCCATTGTGTCATTATTCATTGTGTTCATCCCACTATAAACTTTTCTGGGCAAAAAAGTACCTCCCCATTTGGGGAGGTACGCATAAATATTTATTAATTAAACTAAAATCCTTAATTCTTTGGCTCGCTGCAGCGCATGTACCCGATTGTTCGCTTCAAGCTTTCTGTACACATTCCGAATATGAAACTTTACGGTTTCACCTGTGATGTGTAGATCTGACGCAATCTGCTTATTCGTCAATCCACGTGCAATCAATACCAGAACCTTCGTTTCCTGATCGGTCAGTATTTCTTTACGAGGCTGTTCGATTTGGAAGCTGTCTTGGCTCGTGACCTGCATAGCCTGAAGCAGTTGCTGTACATAACCAAAAGTAACAAGCTGCGCACCTCCCAAGTAACTGCCTTGCAACCTCTTTCCATAAACCGATAGCAGCTCTGCCATCACAGGTCCTTCATCTATGAAGCTGCGAATATATCCCTCCGGCTCTGCTAAGTGCAAGGCTGTCTCTAACTGAAGGAGTGCTGCCTCCGTTTGACCAGAGCGCTTAAGCGCCATACTGTGCAAAATAATGACCTGAATACGATCCCGCAGACGGTCTTTCTTATCCAACATGCGATTTAACCGTTCCAGCAAGTTCAGTGCTTCATCCATCCGCTCACAAGCAACAAGTACTCTGGCATAAGCAAGATATTCTGCGGCCCGGTTCAGCGAAACCTCATCCAAATGCGCCATACCACATCTTTGCAGCCAATCCTCTGCTTCTTGAAGCGAGCCTTGCCGCAGGGACAGACAAGCCTGTTCCGCTTCAATTCTGAGCATAAATAATTCATAATCCGGAGAGTTAATCAGCAATTTCAACTCGGTCAGCAGCGCTGTGGCCCGACTTAGATTCCCTTTGGCTTGCTGGATTCTTGAAGCACTAATGTGAATTTGCATCATAATCCGTGCAAAAGGATGCATATCCTGGCGACCGAGCACCATAGCAGCATACATCTCCGCCTCTTCAAGACGATTCCACTCATATAATAACTTACTGTAAGATGCACATAAGAATCCGAGAAAAGGATATTCCTGCTTATTGTGCCACACAGTGATCCATTTCAATAAGAATGCATCTGCTGTATGAAGATCATTGATATGTCCAAGCAGATCATCAAAGGAATCAAATCCCTGGTATCTGTTGCGTCCCACCGTTTGAAAGAAACTGCCTTCCGGCATATACTGCTCAACCAGCCCGAAGTAGTCTGACGTTCGTTCCAAATCTTTTTGCAGATAGGAGGTAATCGCATTGAAAAAATAGATATTGCCCATGGCCTGCTTCCATGCCGCATCCGTTACTTTGCCCTCCAGCGCTTGAAACCGGATGGTAGCTTGCTTCACTCTGTGAAAAGCCGCGGTCCATTCTCCAACGCCTAATAAGACGGATATATAGAACAATTCGATCATGGGCTTCTCCGCAAAGGAGTCGGCCGGCAAGACAGAGACCCAACGGATCAATACAACACTTTTCGTCTGGACTAACTTATGTAGATTTTTCTCAATTAAGCGGACAGCATCCGAAAACTGTTTTCCCTCTAAGTAATGTTCCACCGCTTCTTCATCAAATCCCTGAGACTCCAACCACTCCGCTGCCCGAATATGCACCTGTACCCATAGATCCGGGTCTGCTCTGTGCAATAGCTGTTGTAAGAAATCCGAAAGCAAGTGATGGTATCGGTACCATTTCCTGTGATCATCCAGAGGGACAATGAACAAATTCATTTGCTCCAGTCGTTCCAATTGTGCTTGACCGTTTATCTGACCGGTTACGGCCTGGCATAAGGAAGCGTTCATACGGCTTAGAATTGATGTATGCAATAAAAAAGCACGTGTCTGCTCCGGTTGATGATGAAATACCTCTTGCAGCAAATAGTCGGAGATATTATGCTGATGACCGCTGAACTGCTGAAGGCTATCCGTAATATTGTCACTTTGTTTCAAGGAAAGGGCTGCCAGCTGCAAGCCGCTGATCCAACCTTCCGTCTGCTGGAACAACATCTTCACTTGCTCTGGGGATAAGCCTAAATCGGTCGTTTCGCGAAAAAAGACCAGTCCTTCGTCCAATTGAAACCGCAAATCCTGCATTTTAATCTGATGTAATTCACCTTTGGCCAACAGCCTGGCGGTAGGTATGGACAGATCCGTACGACTTGCAATATAGAGATGAATATGAGGTGGTAAATGCTCTAGCAGATAGATCATGGACCGATGGATAGAGGGAAGTTCAATGACATGATAATCATCAAGAATAATGACCAGATCGTGGGGGAAGCCGTTCAACTCATTCAAGAGTTCTGTGATGGCAGGCTCCGAGGAGATTGAAGGCCCACTATCAAGCAGGGATTGCACCGCTAAGCCGAACCCGGGTACTCTTTCCTGGATGGAAGCAGTGACGTAACTCCAGAACTGAATCCAATCATTATCCAGTGAGTCCAGCGAAACCCAGGCCACATCGCTATCGCATTGCTTCACCCATTCACTTAACACCGTTGTTTTCCCGTAACCCGCCTGCGCGGAAACCAGCGTCAATTTGGCATCTCTTCCTTCATTCAGCTTATGAATCAGCCTCGGCCGGGCTACCAGAGATTTACGCACATGGGGGATATGAAGTTTAGTATGGACCAACAATAAATATCCCTCCGTATATGTAAAATAAAATAATAAAAGTTATGCTGATTATCGCTATAAGTAAGCATGTCTCATCAATCTCCTATTATATCAGATACGATACATATAAAATATGGACTCAATCTCTACAATAGCGGTTGATATATTCACCCCAGGAAATTATCACGCAGGTTAAACTGCCTCTCGACGCGTTATCCGGTGAAGGTCAGCGGAGGACCAGCAACGTTTCTGGCATATGCTTCCGGAAGCGGCTCCAAACCCCTCTCCTGAACTAAATGCAAGTACTATTAATAATTGACAGGTGATTCTCCCTAACAGTGGAATTAACAAAAAAAGAAAACATCTTAAAAGAAAAGAAGAAACTTTTTTCACCATTAGCCTCCTATATCACTTTTTCATAATTGATGGTCGCAATTAACTTGGGCTTATAGTACAAAATAACGAAACGAAAACTGTAATATGTTAATTAGACATACTAACTCTCCGCATTAATTATTTAAGAAAATTACATAAAACGCCAGACATATTCCTTCTATTTGTATGATTAAGCAGGAACTGGCAGGGGTAAACATAGTTGGTACGTATCAGAGTGACCACAGATGAAGGAGGAAATCATATGTTTTTCCACATCAAGGAACTTCAATTCCGTGCAAAACCTGAAAAGCCAGATCCGGTCTACGCTAGAAAGCTGCAAGAAGTGCTTGGCGGACAATTCGGTGAAATGTCGGTTATGATGCAATACTTGTTCCAGGGCTTTAACTGCAGGGCAGAACAAAAATACCGCGATATGCTGCTCGACATAGGAACCGAAGAAATCGGCCATGTTGAAATGTTATGTACCATGATTGCTCAGCTTCTGGATGGGGCACCTGTCGATCAGGTAGACGAAGCAGCCAAAGATCCATTAATCGCTTCCGTACTGGGCGGTATGAATCCCCAGCATGCGATTGTATCCGGTCTTGGCGCCACACCTACGGACAGCAACGGATTCCCATGGAACAGCCGCTATATTGTCTCCAGCGGACATTTGCTGGCAGACTTCCGTGCCAACCTGAATGCTGAATCCCAAGGCCTTCTTCAGGTGGTTCGTCTCTATGAACAAACTACAGATCCCGGTGTACGTGAAATGTTGCATTTCATGATCTCCAGAGATATTATGCACCAGAACCAATGGCTTGCTGCCATTGAGGAAATAGAGGCGATTGACGGTCCAATTGCTCCGGCTTCATTCCCGCGGGAATTAACAGTGGAGCCGGCGACACGTCAATTCTTGAACTTCTCGGCTGGCGAGGAAAGTCGTATGGGGGCTTGGGCTAACGGGCCGCTGCCTGACGGTACAGGCCATTTCGAATATGTACCGCAACCCCAGGCAATGGGCGGGATTCCGGTGTTGAACCCTCCGGCGGATCATCAGCACTCGACACCGGGCACTGCCCCGTATGTAGTAAATAAAGGTCAATTATAACCATATAAAACTGGAATATGATTCATTAGAGGTTAAATAAAAGGGACTGTCCTTCACTTAGTGGACAGTCCCTTTGCGGTGTCTAGGAGGTATAAATTTCATAATTATGAACAAATTAACCACATAGCCGGAGTGGATCAGCCTCGGATTCTGTCTACTTTTATCAATTATTAGCTTATCGTTGAACGGAGTGAGTACAAGATGCTTAAACGGTGGATGAAAAAAGTTTTTATACAGAACCAAAGACAGGGCCAAGATATCGAAAAATCCAAGAAGCAACGAACGGCTCGTTCCATCCTTCCCTCATTACCCCATACTCTTCTCCTGCTTAAGGAGCAGTTCGGCCAAAGTCCAGATTTTATATTCCGCACCCTATCCGGGGAACCGAGTGATGAATCCGGAATGGTAGTCTGTTACTTTGAAGGTTTAATAGATCATAAATTATTGACAAGTATATTCGAAAGTTTAATCCACGAAGCTCCTGACAGCAATTCATTCATAACTAACCCTAATCTGATGGCTTCCCGTATACTCGAAAGGCTTCCTTCCGGCAACATTCAAATGATCCGTACGGAAGATCAGCTCTTTACAGAAATACTCTCCGGGAGCGTAGTGATTATAATTAACAACTGTCCGTTTCCTCTAGCGGTTATGATCTCTGGAGGGGTTAGACGCAGTGTGGAAGAACCTACATCCCAAACCGTAGTCAGGGGTCCAAAAGAAGGATTCACCGAGGATATCTCTACTAACATTGCATTGATCAGAAGAAAAATCAAATCCCCCAAACTCAAATTTGAAGCTCACGATATCGGCCAACTCACGCATACAAAAGTAGTGCTGGCCTATATCGAAGATGTAGCTAGCTCTGACGTGGTGAAAGAAATCACTTTGAGGCTGCAGTCTATCGATACCGACAGCATACTTGAAAGCGGCTATATCGAAGAGTTCATCCAAGATGCCCCCTTGTCACCTTTTCCTACGATGATTGACACGGAACGGCCTGACACCGTAGCCGGATGTCTCTTAGATGGTCAAGTTGCAGTGCTCGTGGATGGTACGCCTTTCGCTCTAATTGCACCAGTCACCTTTTTTAATTTTTTCCAGACGTCTGAAGATTATTATCAACGATACGATATCTCCACTTTTCTGCGTTGTCTGCGACTAGTGGCTTTCCTTGTCTCTTTGCTCCTTCCATCTTTATATATTGCCCTTACTACCTTCCAGCAGGAAATGATCCCCACTACGCTCCTGATCTCACTTGCAGCACAACGGGAAGGAACTCCTTTTCCTGCCTTGGTAGAAACGCTCATCATGGAAGTTACCTTTGAGGTGATCCGTGAAGCCGGAATCCGGATGCCCAGGGTTATTGGGCCGGCTATATCGATTGTGGGTGCCCTGGTTATCGGACAAGCGGCAGTCCAGGCGGGACTTGTCTCCGGTGCGATTGTTATCGTAGTCTCTTTTACGGCGATCTCCAATTTTGTAATCCCGTATTTCAGTATGTCTTCAGCCATTCGGCTTCTTCGCTTTGCCCTTATGTTTCTGGCAGGTTTTCTTGGATTATTCGGTATTTTGGCCGGGCTGATCCCTCTTTTAGCTCATCTGCTCTCACTGAAATCCTTTGGCACCGATTATTTAATGCCTTACAGTCCTTTTTACAAATCCAATATGAAGGACTTAGTCATACGGGCTCCATGGTGGGCAATGAAGACAAGACCTAATGTCAAATCCAGCAAAAACAGAATTAGACAAGCCCCTCATCAGTTCCCAAAAGGGACCAGCAATAAATTGGACAACATGAAAGAGCCAGAACAATGAAGAGGTGATCGATATGCGTCGTTTAACATGTGTTCTTCTACTATCCATTCTTATATTACTGGGCAGTGGATGCGGTAACCGTACAGAGTTGAATGAATTAGGCATAACAACAGCAACAGGTTTTGACGGTGAAACAGGAGACTGGACAGTTACCTACCAGATCATGAATCCATCGGCATTATCCAATAGCAGCGGGTCATCTGGCGCCGGTGGTTCACAATCTCCCGTTCATACCTTCAGTACACACGGCAAAACCATAAGAGGAGCTGTGGCTGTAAGTAATCTGGAAAATCCGAGAAGACTTTATTTTGCCCACAACAATATAATACTGATTGGAAAAAAAACCGCAGAGCAGGGAATCGATGAAATAATGGACACTTACTACCGTAATCCGGACGCACGGGAAACGGTGAGGGTGCTTATCGTCGAGGGGAAGGCACGGGATTTTTTGAAAAAGCTAGATCCGCCGGAAAAGATACCCGGACAGGCATTATCTGAAATTTTGCAAAAAAACACTCAATTTGCATCCTTTTACCCTTCCATTACACTTCATGAGCTGGCACTAAAAATCACTTCAGACAGCGCCGCTGCCGGGGTTCCGACCTTAGCATTAACGGGAGAAGAGGATGTGAAAATGAATTCTACAGATATTTTTAATCAAACTTCTACGAAAGGAAAAATGAAGATATCGGGCTTATCGGTGTTCCGAAAATCCAAAATGATAGATGTAATTCACCAGCAAGAGAGCTTAGGAATTTCCTGGCTAAACAATCAGATTGATCTGACAACCTTAAATACCCTGGATAACCAGTCCAAAGAATCCGCAATTCTTATCCAGAAAGCAAAAGTCAAGGTATCTCCAGTACTGAATAAAAATAATAATTTCACTTTAATGGTAAATGCTAAAGCCAGTGGCGAACTGCAGTCAACCCTCTCTAAGGAGGACGTAACATCAATGTATGGTCTGGAGAAATTACAACTCCAAGCCGAGGAGCTAATCGAAGCTCAAATAAGAGAAGGTTGGAAATCTGTTCAGCGAATGAATATTGATCTTATCGGGATCGCTGACAAAATACACAGGAAATATCCAAAAGAATGGAAAACGTTAAAAAGCTCTTGGCCCGATGAGTTAGCTAATATGAATTTGCAAATCAAGGTAGATGTAAATATAAAACGGGTAGGTCTTCTGCAAAACTCCTTTGTTGATTTGCTGAAGTCTGAATAATGAATGTAATCAATATCCGATAAGGGGTTGAGTTAAGCTTATGAGCAAGCATTCTCTTCGCGTATCCGAATTAGTGATATGCCTCTCCTTATTTGAGGTAGGGAGTACTACTTTGTTTTTCATAGGAAGTGAAGCGAAACAAGACGCCTGGCTGGCAATGCTTATAGGAGCCTTCGCGGGTCTGATCCTGCTTATTCTTCACCTGTCCATTTACAGACAAGAGCCGAATCTGGATTTGTTCCAGCTTTTCCGTAAATATATGGGGAAATACTTGGGCTCCCTTCTCAATTTCATGTTCGTAGGTTATTTTGCATATGAGACTTCTAGGAATCTACGTGATCTAGGAGAAGTTACTTTATTGACTTTGCTCAACCAGACTCCCTTATGGATTGTTTGCTTAATTGCCATTTTGGTGGTGTCTAACACGGTTCGTTATGGATATAAGGTGTTCTTTTTGATGTGCATGATCCTGTTCCCTGGAATGTTGCTTGGGTATACCATTATTAGTATCATCATTCCGGCTGGCGGCCTGCTCCACTTGGAGTATTTCTACCCGATTCTGGAAAATGGCTGGATGCCCGCGTTTAAGGCCGCTATTCCTGAGATTATCTCTTTTCCGTTTGGACAAGTTGTTTTATTCCTAGTCTTCTATCCACACGCGCGGAAAGCAAAAAATCTTCGCAAAGCCGTAATAACAGTCTATATCCTTACAGCCTTATCACTGACATTCCTGAATCAATTAATCGTTTTGGTGATGGGTCATAAATTAGCATCATTCAGTACACTTCCACTGCTCGAATCCGTGCAATTAATACGGTTGGCAGAGGTATTTGAACGTATGGATGCTCTTTTTATCCTACTGTTTTTCCTGGGTTTAGGCATTAAAATGGCGGCGTTTTTTAATGGCGCAGTCATCGGACTCGAAAGAATCACAGGAATTTCCTTTAAAAAGTGGGTGCTCCCTCTTGCTGCTGTTATTTATGGAATTTCATTCTTGTCTCCAAATTACACTCACCACATAATGGTCGGACGCAAAGTAACCTTAAATACGTCTTCACCTTTTTTTCAAATCGTACTGCCTTTAATTCTGTTTGTAGTGATGAAAATAACCAAAAAATGGCGGAAAAATCAAAAGAAGCCGCCCAAGCCTATTGATAGCTAGGGGGCAGCCTTCTTCGCTGATAGAATCTTCCCAAATAGTGCGTTTCTACTCCAGCATACAGATTCCGCATTCTGCTGCCGAAATAATGAATAGGAAGCTAAGAAGCTAACTACATAATGGTTTAAAGAAGGTGAATTATGCTGAAGGATCAATCGTTTATTCATGTAGTGGATGAGCTGCTTGTGCATTCAAACAGCCAGGTCCAGGTGAAAATCGAAGCCTGTTTCCCCGGAAAAAGACTGGTAGGCGGCAAATATCATATGGGCAGTCACACCGTTTACCTATATAAAGAAGATATTATAGAGCAATGCGTCCGTTTGTTCGGGTCCCTGGACCGGCTCGAGGAATATATTGCGGTCATCTTTGCCCATGAACTTGGCCATTCGGAAGACCAAAAGCTGCAAGAGCTTGCCGTTCTTCTGGACGAAGCCCTTACAGAAAGGGAACGGGCGGAGATCAGTTTGACCATAGAAGAAAACGCATGGCATTATGCCCAGTGTCTGTTGAGTCATTATGACCCGCTTTTTATTGAACATATTATTGAACAATCCCTATCGGGTTATCACCAGAGGCTCCAGACTAATATTGCCTAGACAACCCTATAGTCAGGGAGGCCACTATAAGATCCCAGGATGCTCAAGCTTTCTTCCTGAATATCCACTGTACACTAATGCCAACAGAGATCATCAAGAGAAGTAAGAATAGAATAAAGCCTACAAAAGGTATATTGACAAACGCAGTTAAGATAGCTGCACCAACCAGTACTTTCATCCAGTCAGACAATGGCTTATCCCCGTGAAACAGCTCACCGATCCGAAAACTTACTACTGTCGTTCCAAATGCCAAAGTAATCAGCATCAATAGAAGAAGCAGAATAATAAACGGGATGCCGATTACAGTGACTAACAGAAGTGCACTTAATGCAGCGAGGATCAAAGTGCCAAAGAATCCGATAAGCAGCAGTCTTGTGAGGGATGCCAGAGGATACCGGTCCGTAAATGCGGCTATTTTTTGTTTACCGGCTATCCTGAAGAGAACTGGGATCAAGATCATTAGCAGACCTGCGGCGAGCTGCAGCACCCATGCACCCAGTGCTATCCCTCCTCCGATCAGCAGGCTGTTCTGTGTGGAGTTGTCCAGTGAAATGTTATAAATATCATCACCCAGCACCGCTCCCGGATCCTGCTTGACCCGGCCGCCGATCACAACAACCAGACCTTTAATATCAGCGGTATTGCCCAAATGGAGATCTCCGTTCACTACAACCGCCACACCCGTCACTTGACCAAAAATCTCGGCATTGCCTCCCACCACATAGACATCATCTACGGTTTGTCCTATAGGTACGGATGTATTCTGATGCTCAAAGATGCTCTTAGCGGATGCCATACCGGGAATGAGGAGCATGAGGAGCGCACAGCAACATAACGTATAAAAGATCTTTCTCAAGTATTTCATCCCTTTCAACTGGTTGACGTTTGAAGCAAACGCCGCAGTGAGTATACAGAAGCCGTAATGATCCCTAAGGACAGTATAACCGTCAATCCGGATAAGACAGGCACACCTGACAGGAGATGCGATCCCATATATACCATGGCAAGCATCAATTTCAAGAATCCATGCAGCACTTTTGCGAAGATCGAGCCGGCGGCGAACCAGAGAATAACAAGAGACACGAAAGCTGCAATCGGAACCAGAAGCCAGCCCTTTTCTGCCGATGCCCGTTCCTTTGTGCCTGAGAGCGCCTGTAATACCCGTATTTCCAGATTCTCCGGTTCTTGTATCTCCCCGAATGCATGAACGACGGTACTATGTACCGATAATAATTCTTCCAGCAGGAGCTGACAGGACTCGCAGTTCTCCAGATGGGATTCGACCTGTCGCCGCTCCTCATCTGTTAATTCATCATCCATATAAGCTGACAGCTGATCCTCCAAATGACAGGTCATTCCTGGTCCTCCTCTGCTAATTCTCTACGCAATGACATCCGTGCCGCGAATAATCTTGACTTCACTGTTCCGATGGGGACATCCAGCAGAGAAGCAATTTCTTCATATTTATAACCTTGAACATCATGTAAAAGGATCACCTCCCGGTGGTCAACAGACAGCCTGCCTAAGCTCTCCTCTACAGACAACTTGGCAACCGGATCAGATATGCCTGAATCCTCTATGCGCTCATTAGGCTCATCTCTGAATTCCTGCTCTTTGTTATTCTTTTTGAGCCGGTCTTTGCACAGATTGGATACAATGGTCATCATCCACGACGAGAACGCATATTCATTATCCAGGCCGGGCAAGGAATAGAAAGCTTTGACGAATGCCTCCTGGGAGACATCTTCCGCATCCATCCGATTGGTTAACATACCAACCGCATAACGGTATACATGGCCTTTGTATCTCCGGACCAGCTCAGCAAACGCCTCCTGGTCCCCGCCCCTGGCCAGATGAATAATATGATATAGCTCAGCATCAACCACTTGAGTTCAACTCCTACCGAAACGGCAGCTTTGTCACTATCATGCCATAACTGAATTCGATTCGTAAATCATTCCCTGGAGGATCAGACGGCACTCCTATGATTGGTATGGAGCATTCTGAGGATCTCAAGCAGGAGAATGTTCAGACTGATCCAGACTCCGCCAAAGACATATCCGGCAACCACATCACTGGGAAATTGTACTTGAAGATATATCCGGCTGACTCCAATCAGAAGACATACGAATAATACAGCTGTAATGACCGCAACCCGGACAAGCTTATTCTTATAATGGCGGAGGATGAAGAATGCAGAGAACCCGCACACTGTGATTGAGGTTAGGGTCTCCTCACTGGGAAATGTATTAAACAATTGGAATCCGGCAGCAACAGGACCCGGACGATGAAACAAGCGACGCAAGCCGTCGTCAAGCCATTCTCCCCCAATGACGACCCAGAACAAAAAGCTAAGCTCCAGCAGTTTGTCGCGGACACCTGCAGCGATCCAGATAGCAGTTACAGCGATCAAAGGACCATATAGGTAAACCGTTCCAAGCTGGGTGAAAAGATTCATGAGAGGGTGCCATTCGGGTCCAAAAAGGGTGTGGACAATGTAACTGGCAACCTCATCAAATTGATTAAATTCATGGGCCAGGAAGTCCTGAATCAAGCCTAGCATCAAGGAAACAAATAGGACCAGGGCTGTAAAAGAAGACAGTACCAGAAATCTGACTTTGCCCAGAGAATGAAACCGACGTATCCCTCTGGTAAGCAGAACGACCGAAGCTGTCAGCAGCCGTTGTCTGTATTTCTTCAACACATAGATCATCACAGTCAACAAAAGTGAAGCTATCGCAAAAATGATCATATAGCGGTTTACACTTTGGTGATAGACTTCCCATTTGGGTCCGAGGATTCTGCCAAGTGTAATGAACAAGCTAACCCAAAAAATCGCGCCGGAATAGGCATAAACCGCATATTTGCGGAAGGGCATACGGGTTGCGCCACAGAAATATCCTGTAATATGTCTGACCCCGGGTATGAAATAGGCAATAAACAGCAGCTTGTCACCATATTTCTCAAACCACACATTCATTCTTCCCAGCTGCTCTTCACCCAAATGAACACGATGTCCATGCTTCTGCAGGAATGGCTGACCCAGCCTGTACCCGATCCAGTAGGAAAGCGAAATGCCGGCGGTTACACCGGCACTCGCAGTAATAATACTGAGCACAAAATTCAGTTTCCCTTCAAATACGAACAATCCCGTATAGCTCATCATCATTTCACCCGGAAGAGGCAATGCGAGCATTTCAAGAAATAAGGCCGTAAATATTAGAGCATATCCATACTGTTCAAGCCAGGTGGTGATACTCATTGAAACCCCTCCTCTTCCTTATAGTGTGTACTTCTCCATTAACAATTAGACCGTTTCTCCATTCGCCGAGCCGTTGGCATTCCGGGCTGCTTTGCCCTGCATCCATTCATAGATAATCGGGATGACCACAAAGCTGTTAAGGGTGGAGGTAATCATCCCTCCGATCACTACAATGCCCAATACCTGGGAGATGACTGTATCGGCGCTGTGGGATAAGGCAAGGGGAATCAAGGTAAGCACTGTAGTGCCTGCTGTCATCATAATCGGCCGTACCCGGGACAGGCTTCCCTGAATTACCGAGCCCCGGAGGCTCATTCCCTCTTTACGGTTGCGTTCAATGGTATCAATGAGAACTATTCCATTGGTCACTACGATACCGGTAAGCATCAATATCCCGATCAATGCGGCGAGATTCCACTGGCCATGGACCCCATACAAAGCGATCACCACACCGGATAAGGCCAGCGGAATGCTGATCAATACGGCAAACGGTGCTTTCCAGCCCTTGAAGACAAAGCTGGTAATGAGCAGAACTAGAAGTATGGATACAACTACGGCTATAGCCATCTCTAGAACCATCTGCTTGACTTGCTGGGTAATGCCTCCAAGGGAGTAGGTCACGCCGTCCGGAAGCTGCATCTCTTTCAACGTCTGATCTACCGTATCAGACACTTTACTCATGTCACTGGAAATAATCTGTGCACTCACCACAGCGAACGGCTGGCCGTCGCGTTCCTGAATGGACGAGACCGCATCGCTTTTCTGAACGGAGGCCAATTGATCAAGCCGGTACATTTGCCCGTTGCTGCCGGCAAGTGTCTCCGCAGACAATGATGCCAGTACCTCTTCTGGCGTATAGACGGGCAATGACTTCTCATGGACAACGTTCGTTAGAACAGGATCAATATATACGTCTACCGGAAGGATACCCGTTCCTGTCGACGTCATGATATCAAAGTCCTTCCCTTTGGTCATGTACCGTTTCAGCAGGTTATTCAGATCAGCCTCTTTAATGCCCGCCTGCTGTACTTTCTCCCGATCCATGACAACGGCAAACTTCGGAATGCCGTTTGTCATATCCGTCTTCCCCGAAACACTAAGCCCCTGGATATCGACCAGTTTGGTTCGGACCTGATCAGCAGCCTTCTCAAGGGTTTGTTCATCTGCGCCCATCAGCATGATTTTGATTGTCGAATCATCGCCTGCAATGTTCTGGTTGGTTACCGTAATGGCTGCCCGATCAGATAGGCTCGATAGATCCGATTGTAAAGCAGGTATGAATGTATTGACTGCCTTGACGTTTTTTAACTGGATAGAAAGATTGGCGACATTGGGCTGCTGAATGAATCCGCCGCCTTGGTCAAATACATCGTCAGCCTGTGGCGTGAACGAAGAACCGAAGGTAGCTGAATAGGAGGCGATTCCACCGTTGGCATGCAGAACATCCTCTACGGCTTTAACCTCCTTATCTACTTCCGATAGCGGTGTTCCTTTCGGGAGCTCCACTTTGACCGCAACCTGACCGCTGGCCGTGCTGGGTAACAGGCTGAACGGAAGCCGTACAGCGAACAGACCGGCGACGATAAAGAGGAGGAGCGAGAGACTAATAACTATCTTTTTGTGCTTCAAAGCGTTCAAAAGAAATGGCTTCATCAAGGGTTCGAGCGTGACAGCCTGGGTCTTCGGCTCTCTCCAGCCGATAAAAGCAAAGGAAGGAATGACCAGCATGGCAACCAGGAACGATACCCCCAGTGCTATAACTACAGACCAGGCAAAGCCTGAATAAGAAGCGCCGATGATGCCACCCACCAATGCAATCGGAACATAGACGGCAACAGTAGTCGCCGTAGAAGCGAATATAGCCGGCAGCATTTCCACTACTGCAGAAGCCAAGACGTGAAGCACAGGCTTGTCTTTATTTTCATGTACCCGTCGGTAAATATTATCCAGAATTACAATTGCATCATCCACAATCCGTCCCATGGCTACAATCAGCCCGGATACGGTGAGGATGTTGAGCGTAACTCCCATCCATTTGAGCACTGCCACTGTAGCCAGCAGCGAAATAGGAAGCGATACGGCAATCAGAAGGGTGGACCGCACATTGCGGAAAAAGAATAATACGCAGAGCATGGAGAACAGGCAGCCCAGCAGACCCTCACGAATCAGCCCTTTCAAGGAGTTATTCAAGTCATGCGCACGGTCCGTCAGCAAATTCATCGATACATCACCGCTTTTTACAGCGGAAATTCCGGAGACACGTTCTTTGACATGCTTAGCCACATCCGTGATGGTTGCCGTAGGTGTCTTGATGACATTAATAAGCACACTGGCTTTGCCATTGGTTCGCGAGACGGTTTTGACATCTGTCAGCGACCGGTTTACGGAGGCAACTGCCGATAATGGGACGCTATCCCCGTCTTTATTTTTGATGGCAAGGTTGTTCAACTGCTGTTCCGTGAGATCCCAACCTTCTATTCGAATAGGAAAGGAAGCTTTGACATTGGCAATGTTGCCTTGCAGGGTGGGGAGATCCAATACAATAGATTTGTTGAAATCGTCCACGGACAGGCCGTTAGCCACCAGATCCTTCATGCGGAGTGCAACGACATATCCCTTATTCGCACCACCGACCGTCTGCACATCCGCCACTCCGGGCACGGATTTCAATTGGTTAACAATATCCGTCTGCAGAGACGATTGCAGAGTCAGATCATCGATTTGACCACTCTTCGCTGTCAGGCTGTAACTTAGAATAGGAAAAGTACTTGAGGTTAAGCGGGTGACCACCGGCTTGTTAACTCCATCCGGCAAGTCCGCATTGTTCAACGCTTGCTTCAGTGTATTCTCCGCCTGCTCCATATTGTAATCCATCGGATAATACAGATTCATCAGAAGCCCGCCATCGTAGGAGGTGGTCTCCAGATTGGTAAGTCCGTCCGTCTTGCGGATAGCCTCCTCCAAAGGGGTGGTAATATCACGTTTGATCTGGTCTGCCTGGAAGGAGGATGCCCGCAGGGATACCATCAGCGTGGTGTTATTGATCCCGGGGAGATAATCTCTCTGCATTTGATAGGCGGATACCGCCCCCCAGGCTAAAATAAGCACAACACCAATTATAATAATCGTCGCGCGCTGCATTACTGATTCTATGATACGTTTCATCTGTATGTCTCCTCTCAGGTCTATATAGAGAAAAGACTATGAAGTAGGCAGAATTGTTCATTCTATAAAAAATATATTTTTCTCCATCATAGTTTCATTCTCCAAACGTCAACACGGGTGTCCTTCCTGCCGGATTATACGGCAGAAGTGACACCCGTGTTGATGTGGCTCTGATAGATATATATGTTCCCTTCGATTACAGGACCTACTCCATGCTGTTATCGTAAAGGCCGATCAACTCATCGAAAGCGGAGATGATTACATCCGATCCTTTCAGTTCATCCTGGCGTCCGAACCCAGCATAAGCGCAGCCGATCACAGTCTGTCCGTTGCCTTTGCCAGCCTCCACATCGGAGGAACGGTCACCGACCATCCAGGCATCCTTTATGCCGTGATCATCCAGCAGGATGCGCAGCAGCTCGGTCTTGGTAGCAGTGCCCTGCCCGCCTGCGCTATAGAGACCCTCGAACAGCTCCTTCAGCTGATGCACCACAACAATGCTATCAATGTAATCCTTCAGCCCGTTGCTCGCTACGAACAGTTTGACTCCGCGCTTATGCAGTGCTGCAAGGGTCTCGGTCACCTTGGGGTACAGCAGGGTACCGCCTGCCTCCAGTCCCTCAATCTCGAGCTGAAGCAGCAGTTCGTCTGCACGGCGGTGCACAGCCTCATCGGCATCCGGCATCACATTCTTCCAGATCTGTGACAGCAGCATACCCAGGCTGCTCAGAATCCGTTCCTCCGGCGGAGTAGGCCCGGAATATAGACCCTCCTCCCGCAACACATCAAACATTTTATGATAAGCGGGCAACAGCAAACTTTCGGTCTGAAACAACGTCCCATCCATATCAAATATGATCGCTTCCGGCTTCTTCAATTTCGTACTCATGAGGTATCCCAGCCCTTCAAATGTATGTTTCTGTATTTAATGCCTTCTGTTGGCAGTCATACTTCTTACTATGCCCTATGATATAGGATGGCAGCAGGTGTTGTCTACGTACGGTAAGCGGCTGTTCAGTCAATGAAAAGGGACTGGAGGCAAACACCATAATGGTGTACGCCCTCCAGTCCCTGCTGCTCAAAGCTCTATGAAGCCCGTTGCCGGTTTATACGTGATCGAAGCTGGCAATCAATTCGTCAAGAACATCTTTGCTGACCATTTTGCCTTTGAAGTTGATGAGATTTTCCGCACTGCCGGAGAAGATGCAGGTAGGTTCATATTTTCTGAGGATGATCTTTTCACCATCAACGAAAATTTCGAGCGGGTCTTTTATGTCAATTCCCATCGTTCTGCGTAGTTCAATCGGAATTACGATACGTCCCAGTTCATCCACTTTTCTTACAATTCCTGTTGCTTTCATTACTATACATCCTCCCTCAAAATAATACTTCATATGTGTTGGTGTTAAAAGCTATCAAAGCTTCTAAATAGTAGAAATGATTAACCCTATATCTGCATTGTAAAGTTCTATTTCTTTCCTGTCAATTTTATTTCTACATCTTTTGATATATATCGACAAAATATTCGACAAAGTTTAGGGTTAATTCGACAAAATATTAGTTCATCCACCATTTTATCCAAAAACCTCGCCCATGAATAGTTCTTTATTTTTACAAAATTAATCTACCGGACACACAACTAAATAGAAACAGTCATAAAATAAAAAAAACCTCCGGCAACAGTGAGATCTTCTCAGCAGCCAGAGGGTAATTCAGTAATTCAATATTTCAATAATTCAATATCTATGAATGTTTGTCATATTGTCAGGTGTGAATCTCAAAGAGGCGGGCGGTCTTGCCCTGCGGGATCGAGACGGTCAGCACACCACCTTGCTTGTCCCAGCTCCACTCCGAATGATGCTGCTTAGGATAAGCACAGCGTACTTCTCCAGCCTGACCTTGCAGCCCGGGAATCGAAAGCTTAACTGCTGCTGCATCTCCGGCTATCCGCCAGACCGCGAGATAGCGGGTACTGCCATGGTGCAGGCCAAGGCAGACCCATTCGCCTTCACTGTCAGGCAGACCCAGCGGCCAGAAAGGCAGCGCCTGCGGAATGTTGGCACGGATAGATTTGTAATAATCCAAGGCTTCCTTCACGAGCTCTCTGCGCCGGGGCTCAAGCTCCGCCAGATGGCCGCTCTGATGCACACGGAGCAGTAGAGCGTTAACCATGTTGAAGATGACCTCTTCATCATCGCCTTCACGCAGCGGATAGGACCAGACGGCCGATTGCTCCGGCGTAAGGGCTGCCGGCGAGCCTGCGGCAATCGCCGCATACTGCACATAATCCTCCTGATCACTGGTGGACTGGATGCTGTGCCGGCTGAGCATGGCATAATCCATTCGCATGCCGCCGCTGGAGCAGTTCTCGATCACCAGATCCGGATAGCGGGCAAAAATGCTGTCCAACCAGGCCAGATAAGCCCGGTTATGCTGCAGCAGTCCATCGCCGAAGCTGTCGGCATCCGTCTCTGTTCCTATGCCTGCATTGATGTTGTAGTCCATCTTAATATAACCCACACCGTATTGCTCCACTAATCTTGAGATGACTCCGTCTGCATGAGCAATCACCTTAGGATTCCGGTAATCCAGTTGATAACGGCTACGATCTTTGACCCGTTTACCGTGGCGCATGAAGAACCAGCTGTCATCGGTCTCAGCCAGCTTCGGACTGTTGATTCCCATGACCTCAAGCTCCAGCCAGAGGCCGGGAATCATCCCTTTGCTGCGGATATAATCGAGCACATACTTAATCCCCTCAGGGAAACGTTCGGCGGAAGGCTGCCACTGCCCTACTCCATCCCACCACTCCCCGGGTGCATACCAACCGGCGTCGATGCAGAAATATTCACAGCCGACATCGGCAGCCGCATCGATCAGAGGAAGCAGCTTCTCTGTTGTCGGGCTGCCCCACAGACAGTTCATATAGTCATTAAAAATAATCCGCAGCAGCTCGTTGTCCTCATTCGGCCGGCGGATCAGCCGGCGGTAGGCTGTAAGCTGTTCCGCCGCACTCTGGAAGCCGCCTTGCACTGCCCCGACAGCTACCGGAACCGAGGTGAATTCCTCTCCCGGCGCCAGCTTCAGCCACCAGTGGTTGTCATGCTCGGTAGGTCCGCTGACCAGCAGCGTGAGCTGGTCGACCTGATCGGTCAGCTCCCAGTGCCAAGAGCCATTATGCTCTATCTGCCAGAACAGGCTAGTCCCGCTCTCCTTATTGTGCAGAACAGCCATCGGCAGCAGCTCAGCCGCCGACCAGGAACCGGTGTTGCTGGCGGCGATACGCTTGGAGCCACGATCAGCCAGATGGGACATACCAAGCTCCGGCAGCCGGTAAGTCCGCCACTGCAGCTCACTCTGCCACCCGCTGTGAGCAAGGGTGACCTCCATTTTGTCGTTACGGTCTCCACTGCCTTCCTTATCTACTCCAGTAAGCGCAAAGGTCGAGAGATATTCAACGGAGGCTATATCAGCCCCTTCATTCTTCAGCACCGTCCAGCAGCGGACGGTCTGCACGCCGGTATAGAACTGAAGATGCTGCACAGCTCTAACTCTAGTTACAGGGTCAACCAGACTAATCTCAAGCTTGCGGCCAAGCGCATTTACACTGTCCTTATGACCGGCATATTCCATCCGCAGCCCCGGGTAAGACGCGCGGTGCGTGCGCCCGTGATATTCATCCCGGTCTTCCCCTGAGAGCTGCAGCTCCAGTAACCGGAACCCCGGTTTGCTCTTCTCTGCGATCACTCCATCTTGCAATGGAGCTGCGCCAAAATGCAGCAGCCGGACATCCTGCTGCTCTGTAATTTCGATGGTAAGATAAAGTCCGTTTTCGGCAATTTCAATGAGCCTGCTGTCCATATATAACTTGGCCTCCTGACAAATGTTATTGTCTCTCCTAATTATAAGTTGTTCCTTTGTTTTGGATATAGATTTTATGAAAAGGTGCAAAGTGATGAAGTAACGGAGGGGAACTTTGGAATTGGAGGCGCGGCAGCGGCCGGAAATCCAAACATTCCTCGCAGTTACGTCAAGCCACTAGTGCTTCCCGCCCCGAGATCTGTGTTACATAAAAAAGACGGCTTATCCGGTAAATGAAATCTTACCTTCAAGAGCCGTCCAGGGATGGAATCGATATCTATCTTATTGTTCAGCCGATCCGAATTGAATCCAGGCTTTCTGAATTTCATCGATGGCCTGATCTTTGGTTTTGCTGCCGCCGATATATGCCTGCATCAGTTCACCGAATTTCTGGTGGAAGGTATCCAGCGAGTAGTTAACCGACAGGTCACCGGATTTCTCGGTTTTGAGGATTTCTTCCATTTCCTTAGGCATTTGCAGGTCAGGCATTGGAGCATCCTTGATTGGAGGGATTACCTTTGCCACTGTGGAGAACCAGTTCTTGCCGTATTCAGAAGTATACAGCCAGTTGAAGAATTCAATGGTTTCCTTAGCTACAGCGGAATCCTTGTTAATGCGAAGCGCCTGGTCAGCACCGGTAATGATCTGGGATTGTTCTGCTTTGTCACTGACTGGATATCCTGTGATTCCGAGATCAAAGTCAGGGGTAATTTTCTTGATGGCTTCTTCATCCCATGCGCCTTTACCCGTCATAAATGCCGCCTTGCCAAGAGCAAAGTCACTGACTTCCGCATTGCTGTCGCGTTCCAGCGGCTTGTCCGTTCCGTGTTTTACCGTGGTGTCGATGAAGCTAAAGAAATTGTTGTACAGTACAGGATGATCCTTGAAGGTAGTATCTCCGGCGATGAATTTGCCTACAAGTGTCTTAGCATCCATCCCGGCATCCGTAGCTGCTGCATCCACGAAGTGTTGGAAGATATGCTTCCAGACCCACCACTCTTTATAAGCATTGGCAAAAGGCGTAATTCCCTTGGCTTCGAGCTTGGTAATCGCATCATCCAGTTGGGCGGTGGTTTTTGGAACTTCGGTAATACCTGCATCAGCAAGCAGCTTTTTGTTATACATCAGTACGAACAGGTTGCCTTTGACCGGAAGTCCAAGAACCTTGCCGTCAGAGGAAGACATATTGGAGCGGACCGCATCGGTCATTGCAGATGCCAGCGGCTCATTGGTCAGATCGGCACTATATTCAGCAAAGGTGTCGATATCTCCGCCAGCCGTAGTCTGGAAGACGTCCGGAGTGCTGCCTGCGGCAATTTTGGATTTGAGGACCGTATTGTAGTCGGCCTGCATGATTTCCAGGTTGATGGTAACATTCGGCTTAACTTTTTTGTATTCAGCGATATAGGCATTAAAAGCATCCGTGTACTCGGGAGATGCGGTGAACATATTGATGGTCACAGGTTTGGATGAATCGGTTGCTGTATCAGCTCCCTTATTAGCTCCACCTGTGTTGTTAGCGGCATTATTGGTGTTATTCCCGCCACAACCGGCCAGCAGTCCCCCTGCGAGCAGCAGACTCGCGGATAGTGCCATAATTTTCTTTACCTTCATGATGTGTTGCCCCCTTTTCCTCATGTTTCTTGTGGTCTTGGTGTTATTTTAAATAAAAAGAAAAAGGATAAGAATGTACATAAGTGATCTTATGAGGGTAAAAAAGTGGGCTGATGTAACCGTTTCACTTTTCTCCCTCTGCGAGCAGCAGCCGGAATTCAGTAGGTGAACATTCATAGTAATTGCGGAACGCCTTGCTGAAATAGTTCTTGTCCTTATAGCCCAGCCTCTCGGAGATATCCTGGATTTTGAGAGCGGGGTCCGACAGCAGATCTTTGGCTTTGTCCATTCTCACCTTTTGCACATATTCATGAATGCCATATCCATACTGGCCTTTGAACAGCTTCATCAAGTATTCTCTGCTCAGGAAGTACTTATCCGTGAACATCGATATTTTAATATTCTCAAAGTAATGGTTATCAATGTATGCTTTAATATTTTCCAGCACACTGCTCCGGTCTCCGGCCAGCGATCTGCTGATTTCTCCGGCATAGACATCCAGAATACTGCTGAGGACTACCTCGAACTCTCCAAAAGAGGCGAAATCACTGCCAATGCCAAGCCCCCGCAGCCCTTGGCGCCTTCCACTGCGCAGACGTTCCGGGACAGCATCCAGCTCCAGGGCAATATCCCCCAGCAAAATAATAAACTCCTGTATGGTCCGGTCCGCTTCACCAAGGCTGAACTGCTCCGAGGATTTCCACCTGTGCGTAAAATCGCTGAGTATACTCTTGGCATGATTCACATTCCCGCTCTCCAGGCTGCTGCGGATCAGCGGCATCCGCCCTGTAAGAGAAGGGCTGTCCTTGGCGGCTGGCTTGGTATATCCCATATTCGAGACTACGCTGCCCTTCAGGCTCAGCAGATCGATCCCATCCAGTGCAGCTGTAGCCAGCTCATAGGACTGCGCAATCTCCAGACAATCGCTATAAGGCTGCCCAAGCCCGCCGGCACAGATTATCCCGAACAGTTCCTTCAGCGTGGAAGCCGCCTTCTTCATATGATGAAGCGAGAGAAATGCCGCATCTTCCGCATAACTGCCTTGTAAGGTGAAAATAGCGATAAACTCCCGCTCACTCCGGGGACTGGCAAAGCTGAAAGCCTCGAAATGACCGTCGCTATTCTCGTTAATCACATTGGTGACGGCAAAATGCAGCAGATCCCGGTCCTCATGGAACCGGTTATGGCGCACATGCTCCAGATTAAGCATCCGCAGAACCCCTACTGTAAAGTGATTACCGGGCTTGTCCGCACCGATTAGCGGCAGAAATGCCTCATTGGACTGGTTCTTGAAGCTGCGTTCAATGATCGACAGGTACATTTTCTCCTTCAGCTTCGGAAGGGACATATTTAAGGTGATGTTGCGGTTGATGAACTCGCTCTCCTTCTTGCGTTTGGCCTCAAGCACATCGACTGCCTTGCGCAGCGCACTGTTCAGATCCGCACGGTTGACCGGCTTCAGCAGATAATCCACAACCTTGGAGCGGATAGCCTGACGGGTATATTCAAAATCATTGTAGCCGCTAATGACAATCAGCAGCAGATCAGGGAATTCACTTTCAACAATTCTAAGCAGTTCGCTCCCGTTCAGCTCCGGCATTTTCATATCCACCAGGGCCAGATCAATCTTATGACTGCGAAGCATGTCCAGACCCATCTTCCCGTCCGTTGCCTCCAGTACCTGATCTACACCCAGGCCCTTCCAATCTCCAAGAATATTGATCGCTTCGCGCAGCGGCTCTTCATCATCAATAATCAGAACTTTATACATGTTGTCCCAGCCCTCCCCGCGGTAACCGCATATCCATTTGTGTTCCATGCTCATCACTGGCAATGCTAAGCCCGGCTTCTTCACCATATAAGAGCTTCAAGCGCGTATTTAGATTCTTAAGGCCTATGCTCTCCGCATAACCTTCCTCTGCTGACTCTACGCCGCTGTCATCCCACTGAACCTGCAGCGTGCTGATTACCTGCTGAAGGCGTTCTTCTGTTATACCCGGTCCGTTATCCAGTACGGAGATTATGCTGTACTCAGGCGTTATCCGGGCTTCAATCCGGATAGTAACCGTACTGGATACTTTCTCTAGCGCATGCTTGATACAGTTCTCCACCAGCGTCTGAATGGACAGCTTGGGAATTCTCAGTTCGAGCAGGCTGTCATTCCAGTCGTATTCCACCTGCATCCGGTTGCCGAATCGGGCTTTTTGCAGGGCCAGATAACGTTCGATATGCTTCAGCTCCTCCCGTGCCTGGACCACATCTCTGCCGCTGATGCAGTATCTTAAGGTCAGTGCCAGATTATCAACCATCTCAACAATGTCATCATTGTTGTTCTTGAGTGCCTTGGTGGAAATCGCCTGCAGGGCATTATAGAGGAAATGCGGATTGATCTCCGCCTCCAGCGCCTTGAGCACGGCGTTCTTCTCGACAATTTTCATTTTATAGCGTTCATTAATCAGCTCATTCGTGTTCTCTACCATCTTGTTGAAGTGGCGTGACAGGTAGGCGATCTCGTCACTGCCCTCCACAACTGCTTTGGCATCAAAGCTGCCGGTACTGAAGCGTTTCATCTGCAGCGAGAGGTGCTTCAGAGGACTGGTGATCTTGTTGGAAGTGAAGCTGACGAGAATGACGGACACGATCAAAAAGAGCAAGCCGATCGAATAACTCAACTGGCGCGTTGTCGTTGCCGCTTCATAGATCTGCTTGTAGGGAATCGGCTTGATGAGCTTCCAGCCTTCCTTTTGGCTGATGTCATAGATGACCAGATACTTCTGCCCGCTGTCCGACCAGGTCAAACGTCCGCCTTGGGCCGGAGTCAGCTTCTTAAGCAGCCCCGCCTTTTCAGACTTAAGAACAAATTCACGGTCATCCACCACAAACGGTTCATTGTCCGGACTGACATACATTAGATGCTCCCCTTCATTAAAGGGAATATCCTTCATAATCTCATCTGTGACACTGGAATTGAAATACAGGGACAGCACAGCCTGTGGCTCACGGGTCACAATCGAACGAAGCAGCCGGTGATAACCCATGAAGCTTTTCTCCGTATTGACAGGGTAATCGCCACTGCTCTCCTCAGCCGACCGCTTCATCACAAAGGACTGATAAGAGCGGTTAAAAGGGCTGTCCAGCGCACGGTTGTACCACGAAAGATTCTCGATTGACGGGTGCGGTGCCACCCGGACGGTAATATTGTAGTTCTCCTTGGTGACATAATAATATTTGTGCTCCTTGATCACGTACAGGTATATGGCTTCCAGATCATTTCTCGAAAAATAAAGATTCTTCAAATAAGCCTCTACATACATTTTGGACGCATAGTCCCCCGATTCATGCAGGATCGCGTAATTGAACTCATCATAGGAGATCTGCGGCAGTGACAGCTGGCCGATTCCGTCCAGATAACTCTCCAGATTGCGTCCGACCAGGAGCAGGTTGTTCCGGGTGCTGGAGATACTGCTGTTCACCGATTCTTTGCGCAGCATCCCGTAGGAGATGAACGTCAGTGAGGTCACAACGAGAATAATAATAATAGTGAAGAGCAGGATCAGCTTGTTCGCCAGACGGCGCGAAATCCGCTCCAGTAAAGGCTCAAGCAGTTTGTATAGGGTTCTTTTAATGATGCCTTCCTCCTTCTTGCACGGACTTTACGGGAAAATGTTCAGTTCACCTTTTTACCCCTAACTGTACTCTTAAATCCATTTTTGAGTATAGGGGTCTGCTCTATAATACACAATATAGCCTAACCGGAATGGTGATGTGTGGCAAGCCAGTTCAAGACTCCCACCCTATAAATCAAGAAGAGGTGCATCCATGTTAAAAACACTCGGCAGAAGATGGCGCGATAAATTAGACTTCGGGCTGTTCACGCTCCCTGTTCTAATCTGTATCGCTGTTGCGTTCTACATTCCTTTTATCATGACCATCCGGTATTCCATGACAAAATGGAACGGAATATCCAAACATCCCAAATTTGTCGGCCTGGACAATTTCAAAATGATCTTCTCAGGCGATACTAACTTTTCCAATGCAGCCTGGTTCACGGTAAAATATGCAATTCTCTATATTGTGATTGTCAACGTCCTGGCGATTCTGCTGGCCGTGCTGCTCGATATGAAGCTGAAGTCCACCTCATGGCTGAGAGCGGCCTTCTTCATTCCTTACATCCTCAGCCTTGTTATTGTCGGATTCATCTGGAAGTTTATCTTCATGCAGGGCTTCAACTCGCTGGGTGACAGTACAGGCTGGTCAATGTTTGGACTCAGTTGGCTGGGAACACCGGGGCTGGCATTTATCTCGATTCTAGGCGTTTCGATCTGGCAGTCGATCGGGTTCTACCTGGTAATCTATATTGCAGGCCTGCAGTCTGTCCCTGAAGATCTTAAGGAAGCCGCCACGGTTGACGGCGCCGGTCCATTGCGCAGATTCTTCAGCATTACACTGCCGCTGCTTGCACCATCCATCACGATCTCCGTGTTCATGGCACTAACCAACTCGATCAAGGTGTTCGATGTGATTCTGTCGCTGACCGGCGGCGGACCTGGCGGAACCACCTACAGTATCGCATATGATATTTACCGGGATACATTCCAGAACAATCTATACGGTTACGGCACAGCGAAAGCGCTTATCCTGTTCTTGGCAGTGCTTGTCGTGACGATCATCCAGCTGACAGTCTTCAAACGAAGAGAGGTTGAGGCATAATGAAAACTAACAACAGCAGAGCAGGCCGGATCATTCTCGAAGTGGTTCTGGTTATCCTCTCTCTTCTATTCCTTTATCCGCTGTTCCTGACGATTATCAACTCTTTAAAAAGCTTCAGCGAAGTCATGACCGATGTCATCGCGCTGCCGAAACATCTGACGTTCAGTAACTACTCGTATGTCTGGAAATTCATCAACTATCCGAGATTGTTCCTGAACAACTTCATCATTACCGGTCTTGGTCTGCTGGGTATCGTATTCGTCTCCTCCATCGCCGCCTATAAGCTGGCGCGGACGAAATCCAGAGTAAGCGGAATCATCTACTTCCTGTGCATCATGCCAATGCTGATTCCGTTCCAGTCGATCATGCTGACTGTACTGCAAACGGCCAAGAACCTGAACCTCTCCGAGAGCACCTGGGGACTGGGGCTGCTGTACTGGGGATTCGGCGCACCGCTGGCCGTGTTCATCTACCATGGTTTTGTAAAAGGCATTCCGCTGGAAATCGATGAGAGCGCCACAATCGACGGAGCCTCCAGCTTCCGGCTGTTCTTCAGTGTCATCTTCCCGCTTCTGAAATCGGTAACGACGACCATTGTTATTATTGACGTCATGTGGATCTGGAATGACTTCCTGCTCCCGCTCCTGATGGTTAATGGCTCACCGGATACCAAAACTTTGACGCTGGCTGCCTACACCTTCGTTGGACAATATACCTCCGACTGGCAGTATGCGATGACAGCAATGGTAATGGCCGTACTGCCTTCTATCATCGTGTTCATCTTCCTGCAGAAATATATCGTCAAAGGCGTTGTAGCCGGCGCGGTTAAGGGCTGATTAGGAAAAAGGCTGAAAGCAGCTGCTGATAGGTAAAATCAAAAAGCACCGCCAAGGAAGGAAAACCTGCCTTGGCGGTGCTTTTTTGATTCTTCTTGGTTGATATCCTGTAGCTACTTTCGCAATGCCACCCGGTACACCGGAACAGCCGTAACGCTGTGGAACACAGCGGTTGACTCTCCGCTATACTGCTTCTCGACTGCCATCGCGGCATCTGCCGCTATAGTCGTTACCCCCTTGCGCAGCGGTGTGGTCTCGAGAATGATCTCTCCGCTTCCCAGTACATCCCTGAAGCGGGATAAGCCGATCTCCCATGGCGCACCGTTATAGAAATGATCGTGAAAGAGTTGACCAGCCGTAAAGGCATATCCGACATTTCCTGTGTAATCGATATTTAGCAGCACCTCATCCACACCTTCCAGGAGATCCCGGGGAAGCTGAAGCGCTATTTTGTGGTCATGGATCCGGCGGAGGTCCAGCCGGATATCCTTAGCCGGCAGCTCCAGATCGAAGCTGTGAAACCATTCCCCGCTATGCTGCGCGATCGAGCAGTCTGTACGCGCCGTAGTCCACCGGGCAGGCGCAGCAGGGCTCCCGGTATATTCCCGGAAGGAGAAGCTGCTCTGGCCGCTGCTGAAGAATTCAATGCCATCCTGGGTCTGTACAGGCGGAACTTCCGAGAAAATGATCCGTTGCTGCCCCTCATCCTCCATCTCCCAGAGTGTAGCTGCTTCTTTGGCATGCATGGCATAAATCCGGATCTCCCGTGCGCCGTCCTGTGTAATCCGGATCATTCCTGAGCGATCATGCGGGATAACCACCATGTACTTATTATCAAGGCCTTTTTCGACTGTTCCGATATCTGCCGATAGGAATGTAATGCCCGATTGTGCATCAATCAGAAACTCCCCGTCCACACCCTCCGGCATGGAGAAAAAGTACGTAGCCGCTTCTGCAGACTCCACCAACGTCACCGGCTGGGCTGTAGCAAAACGCAGGTTCAGCCCGTCCAGCGCAAAGTTGAACGGAAAGATGAATGAGGCATTTTTACGGACGGTCAGTGAGCTCTTTCTTGGAAATTCAATCGTTTCGTCAGTCAGCAGGATAGCAAACCGGACATCCTCATGAGTCTCCATCACTACATGATCCTGATAGTTATTAACGAACAGGAACCCTGCTGTGCCATCCGTACGGACGGCATACCGCAGCGTATGTGAGTCTTCAGGAGTGATGGTCTCCGCACCTTCCGGCAGAACCGTCGCCATTGGCGCAAGGCGTTCTCCGAACCGGCGCAGGAAATAATGCAAAGGCCGCAGCAGATGTGCCGAATCACGGATCTGTCCGAACTCTCCGATAGGAGCCTGGAAATCATAAGTAATCCTTGGAGTGGTGCTCTCATTCAAGTAACCGGTTCTCCCTACCGGATTCGTGCCGCCATGGAACATATAATAGCCGACAAAATTGCACCCGCCCCCGATCTTCATCAGGCTCATCGCCATCACACTTTCCGGTTCCACCTGGAACCGTGACAGGTACCAGGTCTGCATCCCTCCGCCCATTTCACAACAGGCAAACGGATATTTAGTCTTGGGATAGGGAGGATTGAATTCACCGGTTCCGGCAGCTTCATTATGATAATTCACGAATACATACTCTGGAGTCGGCTTCTGATGCGGATTCTGTTCGCTGATACTCCATGGTGTATAAGCATATCCTCCATATAAAGGAAGTACCTCATCCTCCAAAAATGGTGCAGCTCCCCAGCCTGTACTGGTATAGACCGGTGCAACCATTCCTGCTTCAATGGCATACTGCTTAAGCAGACGCATATGCTCGGAGCCAGCTTCACCGCCAAGTCCGCCGCTGAGGTATTCATCACCTTGGTTCGCGGTCAGCTCCCACAGGGCTGCAGCGGCATTGAACTCGTTCTCCAGCTGAATGCCAATCACAGGCCCGCCGTCCTTGAACATCTGCCCCGCTGCCTGTGCTCCAATCTCATGGAACAGCCTCTGGACATAATTCAGGTAGCCTTCGTCATTGGAACGCACATCGAAGGAACGCCCGAACAACCAGTCCGGCAGTCCGCCGTTACGGACCTCCCCGTGACAGAACGGGCCCACGCGCAGGATAACATATATTTCATTCAGCGCGCACAGCTCTATGAATTTCCGCAAATTACGGTTACCCCGCCATTCAAAAACCCCTTCGATTTCTTCATGATGATTCCAGAAGATGTAGGTGGCGACAATGTTAATCCCGGAAACTTTCATCTTGCGGATTTCTGTCTCCCAGCAGTCTTCCGGGTAACGGGAATAATGGAATTCCCCGCAAATGGCAAAATACGGCTTGCCGTTCAGCTCCATATAGTAGTTCGTGAAGCTGATGCGGTCTCCCTGTGGATGGGTTCCCCCCAGCCGCAGGGTCGCCGGATAAATATCTTTCGGGGCAATGCCCGCTTGGATGGTGTATGCCATATTCAGCAGCTCCTTTTCAAAATAAATAAGAGCTGCTCCAAAGCTAATGCTTTGGAGCAGCCCGGAAGCCGTTACATAAGCTTCACTCTTATTCAGCTATTATTATTTCTGCGCAGCCAGGAAAGCATCGATCTGGGATTGCATTTCAGTCTGGACTTTGTCAATACCAGCAGCTTTCAACTGCTTGATTAGATCTGCCTGACCTTTTTCAACATCATCGATTAAACCATATTCCAATGGAATCGCATAACGCAGCATTACGTTTCCGATATTTGCTACTTCGTTCTTCACTTTAGCGGAATCGAAGACAAAGGTTTCCAGCGGGAAGTGATAGATACTGGACTGCCAAGTGTTGAACATATCATCAGCTTCTTTCGGATATGCAGCATCTTGACGGTTCAGCGGGGAATTCCAGCCCCAGTTGGAGAAGCCCGTATAATTCGCAGCCGCAGGACCAGCAGTGTACTTGTCATCGCCTTGAGGAACATAGTTGGTTCCGGCAATACCGTACATAGTCAAGTCATGAATTTCCTTGTCATTCTGCAGCAGATCAATCAGCATCAGGGAACGTTCAGCGTTCTTTGATGTGGCATGGATGGACATACCGTTCTGGGTGGAAATGGCAGCGATTTTCTTCTTATCCGGTGTAAGGTCGGCAATTCCCAGCTCTACATCCGGTTTGTCGCGGCGCATTTCGGCAAGGTTAGCCGCTACTGTACCCAAGTTATGGGCGTAAGAGGAAACCTTTTCTGCTTTAACATCCTGCCATACATCGTTTTTATTGCTAACTACGTTTTTGGACCATGCGCCATTGTCAGCCAGATCTTTATAGTATTTAAGCAATGATGTGAATTCTGGTGTGTCATAAATGTCGAATACTTTGCCGGTAGCATCATCCAGCTTGTACGCCAGTGGCAGCAGGTTTGCATCCACCAGGTTGAAGTTGTTGTTCTGCTCGAGCAGGGTTTGGTCTAATTCATGGAACTTCCAGCCATCTGCAGGCTTAGCTCCGAAAGCATTCATTCCTTTTTCGTTCTTGGCAATTGTCTTCAAGTAATTGGCATAGGTTTCTGGACTGTTGATTGCCGGGAGATTGTATTTCTTGCGCAGATCTTCACGGTACAACACAACTTTGTCAGTAACCTCAACATTGTTGTTCGGCACCATGTAGAGCTTGCCATCCACTTTCGCTTGTTCCCAGTTCACTTTAGGCATAGCTTCCCAAGTTTTTGGCATGTACTTGGACAGCATGTCATCCGTCAGCTCCAGAAATCCACCTTTGAGTGCCTGATCGTTATAAAATGCCCAGTTCGCTGTGTAGACAAGGTCGAAATCTTCATTGGCTGCGAATTTCAGCGGGTACTTCTGTGTCCAGTCGGACCAGTCAAGGAATTCTGTTTCTACGGTTGCATTGATTTTCTCTTTCAACTTGGTGTTGAGTTCTCCGAAGACTTTATCGTAATCGCCAGGCTGGCCGCCGACTAGAAGCATTTTGAGCTTAACCTCTTTAGAGGTATCCGGAGCGCCAGAATTTGTAGCTGCCCCTTCTGTAGCCTTTGCTCCGGCATTCGTGGCTTCCGCAGCTGTATTGCTGTTATTGCCGCCACCGCATGCGCTCAGGATTGTACCCAATGTCATCATGGTTGCTAGTGTAACGGTAAGTTTCTTTTTCTTGTTTGTCATGACAGATAGTGCCCCCTAAACTAATAATTGTGTGAAATATATTGATAACCGGGTTGCCCGGGTTTATCCTTTGACTGCACCGACAGTGAGTCCTTGCACAAAATACTTTTGAATAAATGGATAAGCGAGCAGGATAGGTCCTGTAGCCACAATGGTCATGGCCATCTTCAAGCTTTCTGTAGGCAGATCGGAATTCACCACGGCACCAGAAGCCATCATTGCTTTACGCATGCCATCCATGTTCCCCAGCATTTTGTACAGGTAGTATTGAAGCGGCATGAGCTCGGACTTAGAAATAAAGAGCAGCGCATTATACCAGTCATTCCAGTAGGCTAGTGCGATGAACAAGCCGATGGTAGCCAGCGCTGGCTTGGACAAAGGCACAATCAACTGCATGAAAATCCGGAAGTCACCCGCACCGTCAATTTTGGCAGATTCCGTAATCGCATCCGGGATACTGCTCATGAACGACTTCATGACGATAATGTAGAACACATTCATCATCATAGGCAGAATCAGCACGAGCAAAGTGTCTTTAAGATGCAGGAAGTTGACGATCATCAGATACCAGGGCACCAGACCCCCGCTGAACAGTGTAGTGAAGAAGAAGAAGAAGGAGAAGCGGCCACGCCATTTAAAGTCTCTCCGGGACAGCACATAGGCTGTCATAGAGGTTAGAAACAATCCGAATAGTGTACCAATGGCAGTAACGGATATCGTCACGCCATAAGCTCTGAGCATATCAGCCGGATATTTAAACAGCAAGCTGTAAGCATCCGTGGAAAAATCAGTCGGGATCAGCTGGAAGCCTTTCTCGATAATCGTGCTCTCCTCACTTAGAGAGGAGGACACCACCAGGATGAAGGGAAAGATACAGAATATAGCAAGTATAGTAAGTGACACATATCCGATAACCGACAGAAGCAGACGGTCTGTATTAACACGCTTGCGCACTTTTGTATTTTGTATTTTTGCAGTAGTGGTACTCATGGCATTACCTCCTTTTCCTAGAATAGGGCACGGTCTTTGTCGTATTTGCGTACAGCGTAGTTAGCCAGCATGATCGTTACAAAACCGAGCAGTGATTGATAGAAGCCTGCCGCAGCGGACATCCCAATCTCATTCGAGGTCGTGAGCGACCGGAATACGAAGGTATCAATAACGTCAGTGGACGAGAACAGCAGACCGTTATTACCGACCATGTTGTAGAACATCCCGAAATCACCGCGGAAGATATTTCCTATAGCCAGCAGAACCAGTATGATCACTGTCGGCATCAGGTTCGGAACGGTAATCTTCATAATTCGCTGGAAAATATTCGCACCGTCAATTTCGGCGGCTTCGTACATTTCTGTATCAATGCCTGTGATCGCCGCCAGATACATGATTGTACCATACCCCAGCGTCTTCCAGGCAGACACAACCACGAGTATAACCGGCCAATAAGCGGCGGTATTGTAAATATCAACCGGCTCCATGCCCAGGCCTTTCAGCAGTACATTAACGGTACCCACATCGAAGTTGAACAGGTTGTACGCGATGGCTCCAACTACAACCCAGGAAATGAAGTAAGGCAGGAACAGCATCGTTTGAGTAATCTTCCGGAACCATTTGCCAGCAACCTCAAACAGCAGGATACCCGCAAAGATTTGAAGCACGTTGTTCACAACAATAAATGCAATATTGTACAGCGCCGTGTTTCGTGTTACGCGCCAGGCGTCACCGGAATTAAAGAAGAAATTAAAGTTATCCAGTCCATTCCAAGGGCTGCCGAATATACCGCCTGTGTAATTGTATTGCTTAAACGCCAGTACAATACCCGCCATGGGCACGTAAGCGAATAACAGGAAAAACAATACCGCAGGAGTCAGCATGAGAAGCAAAGATTTGTGCTTCTTCACATCATCCCAGAATCCGTGTCGTTTCTCTTTCATCTCGAATCCCCTTTCCATGTCACTTTTCTCTATAGCTTTATTATAGAGAACCGCTTACCTGGTGTGGATTCAGCCCATCAACTAAAAGTAATACTTTTTCAACGATCAGTGGAAACATATGCTTTATTAAAAAACAAAAACGTTGCCCGGGGTCAGAAAACGGCCAGGGCAACGTTTTTACGGTTATATTTTATGCTTTTTACGGTATTCTCCCGGAGTCATCCCCGTGATCTGCTTGAATTGGCGGTTAAAATAGATAATGTTCTTGTAGCCCATGCGTTCGGCGATCTCATAGATTTTGAGGGTCGGGTCACTAAGCAGCTCAGATACCCGGTTCGTCTTGCGTTCATTCACGTATTCACTGAAGGGGAGCCCATATTCCTCCTTGAACAGATAGCCCAGATAATTAGGAGTGAAGTCGAAATGAGCAGCTACTTCTTTTAAGGTAATCTTCTTCTCCAGATTCTCCTCCACATAGCGCATGATCTCATCAATCAGCTTGCGCTTCTGCCGCTGCCGCTTCACATATAGCAGCTCCGATAGCTCGAAGAACCTGCGCCGCATCCAGGACAGGATATCGTGGATAGTCTCGAACTGGAACAGGATATCCGGCTGATGGGATTCCCATTGCAGCAGCTCGTACAGATTCTCGTTCTGCTGCTGAAGATCGGCATGAAGCTTCGAGGTAATGCGGATGATCAGCTCGTAGACTTCCTTCCTACCGGCACCGGGAAGATCCTTCGTGAACAATACCATGAGATGATCATCTATCGCAACGAGATCATACTGGACGATAGCCTCCAGCAGCAGATCTACCGTTTGTTCAATTTGCCCGCCGGCTGTTCCCCTTGGAGAAGATTGTATGGTATCGCGGATCAGACGGTTTTTGCCGAGCAGCCACTTTGCACTAAGCGCCGCTTGTGCTTGTTGGTATGACCCGTGCAACCCAGCCTCTTCTTCTGCATACTGTCCAATACCTACAGTCACCGTACATGGAGACGAATCGGCTACCTTGCGGATTAATTCCTCCAGCAGACTCAGAAAGCTCTCCTGCGGAAGTGAGGACAGAATGACAAACCGGGTATGATGTACAGCAATCCAGATCCCCAGCTTGGAAATCTCGACAAAGTCTTTAATCACCCCGGCAATTTGCCGCGTGATGCTCCGGGTATCTTCCTCGGACCAATCCCGCATTTTCCACTCCAGATCATCGATCTCCACGATGGCTGCGGCTGCCCCCTTCTGCAGCAAGGGAGTTAGAAGATTCCGAAGATGCGGCTCCACCGGTTCAGGAGATGCCTCATCGAACCAGCGCAGAAGCAGTTCCTTGTTCACCAGAGACAGGGCTTCAGTGAAAGACCGGTCCTGCTCCCTTTCCTGCTCCATTGTGCTGCACAGTGTGCCAAGCATTTCGTATAAGTCCTTATCCTGAACGGGCTTCAACAAATATCCCGAGGCATTAATCTCAATGGCTTCCTTGGCATAACTGAAATCCTCATGTCCGCTGATGAACACAATTTTGGTCTTAGGACTCAGTGCCTTTGCCTTGCGAGCAAATTCGGTTCCGGTCATAATCGGCATCCGGATATCTGATAAAATAATATCGACCTGTGCTTCCTCCATAATTTTCAGGGCGTTAAAACCGCTGCTCACCGTGCCCACTACAGTAATATTTAATCCGCTGGCAAGCACTCTTCGGCGCATCCACTCCAGATCAATAGCTTCGTCGTCCACCAGCAATACGTTAATGCTCATAGCTTAATGTTCCTCCTGTGTCAGTACAAGTTGCGGGTTGCAAGTTGCAAATTATGGGGTGAATTCATCATCCAGTTCCTCATTGTCCTTCATCCCGGCAGGAAGCAGGAGTTGAACGGTAGTGCCGGCCCCATAGTAGCTCGCAATGGTCACTCCGTAGTTATCTCCGTATCTGAGCTTGATCCGCTCATTCACGTTCTTCACTCCATAACCGCCGGCCTGGCTCGGCCCTTGCATCATACGTTTGATATCCGCAGGACGCATGCCAATTCCATTGTCGATGACTTTCAGTTCAATATTATCCCCGATCAGCCGGCCCGTCAGCCGGATCGCAATCGTCTCTCCAAACCATGCATGCTTAAAAATATTCTCCACAAAAGGCTGCAGTACCAGCTTGATGACCTGCATATGCAGAATCTCCTCGTCTACATCCAAATATACTGTGAACGCATCTGCATATTTGACCCGCTGGATCTCAAGATACGTAGCCACCTGCTCCAGCTCTTTCTCCAGTTCTATGTAGACATTGCCCTGATTCAGTGTTAACCGGTAAAAACGTGAGAGTCCCTGTACCATCCCGGTGACCTTATCAATCTCCCCGAGATTTGCCAGGCTGCTTATTGTAGAAAGGGTATTATACAGGAAGTGCGGATTAATCTGCGCCTGCAGTGCTTCCAGTTCCGCTTGCTTCTTTTGAATGCCCTGTACGTATACGCTGTTGATCAGCTCCTGGATATTGGTTGCCATCACATTGAAAGAGTCCGCAATCTGCACGAATTCATCATTGCCCGAGAAGCGGATCCGCTTCTGGAAGTTCCCTTCCTGGAAGGAACGCACCAGTCCCACGATCCTGCTCATCTTGCGTCCAGACAGCCGCGCTACCACATAACCGATCACCGTCATTACCAGGAAGCTGAGGGTGCATACTGCAATAATCACACGGCGCAGCCTGCCGGCATCCTTGGTCAGATACGTGTAAGGTACCAGAGATTCGATGACAAAGCTGCTGCCGGGGATCTTTTCATGCAGACTGAGAAAATCACTGCCAGGCTCATCGTAATTCGCCTTACCACGTTGGAACAGAATATCGCCGGTGGTCTCCTCCACAAGCCGGAGGGTAATTCCCTCCTCCAGCGGGAAGGTGTCGAAGCCGCCGAACAAATCCTCAAGAGATACGGTAATGCGCACATAGCCGATCACGGTTTTATAATCGCTGAAGTTGACCAGTCTGCGGACATGCGAAAGGTTATCCAGCTTCTGGTCTGTATCAATCTGCAGCCAGAGGTTGTCCTGTTTCGAATCCTTGAGGGACTGGTACCAACCGCTATCAGAGATATCTTTAAGCGGCAGAATGTAATAGTCGCTGCTGTAGATCGGCTCATCCAGATTATCACCGGATACAATATTCAGATCACTGTTCGGCGTATACAGCATGAACCGGATCTTGTTCCCGAACAGCTGCAGCGGCGCGGTGATCTGGGGTACGATCTGGTCGATCATAGCCAGGTAGATCTCAAACGGGGTTCCCTTGAGCTCAAGTGCGCGCTGGAACGGCTGACTGCCGAACAGATTGTCTGACATCCGCTGAATTTCATCCATCTGATAGCGGATATTGTTCCTGGACTGCTCCATTCCCGTCCGGATGTTGGACTCGGCCATCTCCGTCCGTGAATCGGTCAGCATGGAATAGGAGATATAGCCAATAGTCACATCGGTGAGAAGTACCAGCAACAGATAGGGAATCATCATTTTGTAGGTGAAAGGCATATATTTCTTCAGTTTGGGCATCAGGTGCAGAACATCCTTTGGTATGGATTTCGGTATGTCTATATTATCGTCCCCATGGCCAGAAATAAATAGGGAATGGAAAAAGCGCCGGAATTCCTTCCGGCGCTGGTTTTTTTCTCCATCTTCAAATCGTTAATCCTTGCAATACCACCTCTGCCGGTGCAAGTCCGGTGGCTACTGCCCGAACCGTAATGTGACCTGCTTCCGCGGAAGTCTGGATCAAGGCCAGGCACCAGCCATTGAACGCCCGGCGTACGGACGCCTTGTCCGGCTCATGGCTGCTAGGATTGCCGTTGCCTACTCCAAGAAGAATTCCGGAGCCCTCCACTTCGAACCGGATTTCATGATCTGCGGTTGGAACTATGTATCCGCGTTCGTCCACCACAGCCACACGGACCGGAATCGTATCCGAACCATCTGCATCACCCGTAAGCCGGTCCGGGTATAAGCGGATCTGATGCGGTTGGCTGGCCGTAACCACCGCTTTCTCAGCCACAGTCTGGCTATCGCGTTTTCCAACCGCTTTTAACTCCCCAGGTTCATAGATGACTTCCCACGACAAATATCCGGTCCGGTTCACCCGTTGTTCTCCCAGACTTGCGCCATTGAGCATCAGCTCCACTGTATCGGTATTGGAGAATACCCTCACTTCCACGGGCTGCCCCTCCGAACCTGGCCAATTCCAATGCGGCAGCAGATGCACCATCGGCTCATCCTTCCAGACGGCCTGCATGTAGTAATAGCTGTCTTTGGGGAAACCGCAGGTATCCATCAGCCCGAAGTGGGAATTCACACATGGCCACAGATAAGGCGTTGGCTCTCCGCGGTAATCGAACCCGGTCCACATGAATACACCGGTGAGAAAGCGGTTGTTAAGAGCATCACTCCATGCCTGCTGCGGGGTACAGCCCCATGAAGGAATATTCGTGCCGTATTCGGAGCAATAGCCGCGTACCGGGTCATCTTCGTAAATCCCTCTGGTCACTGTGTAGCTCGCGCATTCACTGCCGATCATCAGCCTCTCCGGATGCTGTTCATGGTCCCGGATATCCAGATGATCCCGGTGTCCGTAATTGTAGCCAGTAATATCAACAACCTCATTGTACCCATTCTCATACCAACCATGATTCATAGCCGCTGAGGTCGGGCGCGTGGGATCAATCCGGCGGACCGTATCCGCGAGCGTCTTCAGAATGCGTCTGCCGGTCACAGTTCCTTCCAGCACCTCTTCATTCTCCAGGTTCCAGATGATCACGCAGGGGTGGTTCCGGTCCCTGTAGAGCATCTGTTTCAGCTGCGATAGCCCATTCGGGCTGCTGTCGAGCTTGCGGTTCTCATCCATCACCAGCAGTCCCATCCGGTCGCAGAGATCGAGAAGCTCAGGCGTTGGCGGATGGTGCGCACTGCGGTAGGCATTAGACCCCATTTCCTTCAGCAGCTTCAGCTTATATTCAATCAGGCTGTCCGGCAGCGCCACACCTACTCCGGCAAAATCCTGGTGATTGCAGGTGCCCTTGATCAGCAGCGGTTTGCCATTGAGGAAAAAACCCTCCTCCGGATCAAAATAAATGCTGCGGATGCCAAACACGGTCTCATAGCGGTCAACCTCCGCATCCTCGTACTTCAGAATAGAGATAGCTTTATAGAGATAAGGGGTCTCAGGGGACCATAACTCCGGGTGCTCCAGCCTGAACCTCTGTTCCACTTCAGTCTCGCGGTACCAATCCACATCAGCCTGGACCGATTGGGTATCTATCTTCTTCCCGGCGAAGTCGTATATTTCTGTATGCAGCGAGACCGCCCGCTCTTCTGTGTATTCATTTTGAATACGGGTGCTGACATGCACCTGGGCCTGGTGCTCCCCTACTTCCGGTGTCGTAATATACGTTCCATACTCCGCCACATGCAGCCGGTCCGTCTCTTCAAGCCAGACATGGCGGTAGATCCCGCAGCCTTCATACCACCAGCCTTCATTCTCAGTAGCATCCACCTTGACCAGAATGACATTCAAGCCTTCCTCACCATAGCGGAGCACGTCCGTAAGATTATAAGTATAACCAGTGTATCCACCGCGATGTTCACCGATAAAATGTCCGTTAACCCACACCGTGCTCACCCCGGAGACTCCGTCGAAGGTGATTGTCCACTTGCGCTGTGCACCATCTGGAGGCAGCTTAAAGCTTTTACGGTAAAAGCCGATTCCTCCTGGCAAATACCCATGGCTGCCATCCCTCGAACCGAGCGATGCATCCTGAACATACTGCTGTTCCACGCACCAGTCATGCGGCAGGGATACAGAATTCCATTCCAGCTCCTGATGACTCATCCCTTTATCACTAAAGGCAATATCCAGCCATTCTCCTGCTTGCAGAGAACCATAGTCGGTTATGCCGCCTGTCATTCCTGCCTTCACAGCATATGGAATACGGATATCCCCTTTATAAAAACTCCAATCCTCATCAAACCGGCTTCTCCTTCTGCCCGTTGTCATACTCACTTTAATAACCGCCCCTTTACTAGACTATATTCTCATTGTAGATTAGATTATTAGAATATAGTTAGCACAATGCTAATATGAAACAGCACAAATTGAATGTGAGGGATATGTATGCTTCTGCCTTTTCGCCTATCCTCTGATCCTCTGAACTCAAGGTTACCGCTGGCTCTGTACAACGTAGGCTGCCACGCTCAGCATCCTATCTCCCGCCCGTCCGGTTATCTGGTGCCGCAGTGTTTTATCGCATTCAAAGGCAAAGGCCGGGTTCGCTTCAGGGACGGAAAAAGTCTGATTATGGAAGCCGGCCAGGCGTTGATCCTTCCGGCCGGGCAGCCTCATGAATACTATGCGGTCCCTGGGGAACCCTGGCTGATTGGTTACGTGGGGTTTAAGGGAAGAATCGCGGAAGAAATGCTAACCGGCTGCGGGTTGCCGTTCAGCACAGTGATCGACCTGAAAGACGCCGGAGCCTTAAAGAATCCGCTGAAACAGTTATGGGAGCTTGCGGACCAGTCCGAAGCCTCCCGTGCCGCATACATCTCCGTCAGACTCTATGAATTCTTCCTGCTGCTCTCGGAAACAGCTGATCTCTCCTCCGTTACTGATTCCCTTCCGGCAAACAGTACAGCACAGGAAGCCTTGCGCCGCGCCGCCGGGTATATGCAGGAACACTTCACAGAGAATCTGCAGATGTCCAACATCGCCCATGTTGTGGGTTACTCCGTACAGCATTTCATGCGGATATTCCGCGAGGCCTACGGCATAACGCCTCATGCATATTTACAAGGCCTGCGTCTGAACCAGGCTGTGAGGTGGATGGAGGAACACCCGGATATGCCAATCAAAGAAATCGCCGGCCGTCTGGGGCTGGAGCCCAATTATTTTATCCGCGCATTCAAAAAGATTTATGGGACTGCACCGGGAATGTACCGGGAGAATCTGTGGAATCACACAGGATCTGACACAAACCCAAGGCCGGGCTCTAACACAACCCAAGACACGTGAGGTTTGAGCTGGGGACCTGAATGGAATCACCTGAGCTCTCCTTCCTTGCACAGAAAAAAGCCTGAGCGATTATCCAGCTAATCGCTCAGGCTTAGGGCCGAATGTTCTATTTCGTTCACTAATGATACGTCTTCACAGCTTCTCGCTAACCGCTCCATTCGCCGCAACACGGGCATTGAAAGAGAGCTGGTTCAGCCGCTTAATGGTGTCTTTATTATAAGCCTCTCCCATAAAATTGGGCTGGCCGCCGATAATCTTAACCGGAGTGATTCTGCCGGTTACACCGCTACTACTTACCTCAAAATTAACCAGCATCGAATGGATCGTCTTGTCGCCGCCGCGTGTGGAACGGTTGAACACAAAATTGCCCAGCGAATAATAGATTGGCTTGTGCTTATAGTATTCAATCCCCATTAGGCAGTGGCTATGCGCGCCAATAATGATATCCGCACCGCTGTCGATCATCTGCTTCGCGAGCTTGCGGGCATAATCCTCCGGGTAGTCCTTGAATTCGTTGTTCCAGTGGATATATACAATTGTGTAGTCATTCTCTTTGGCCGATTTCTGGATGGCGCCCATCAGCGGTTCAGGCGTATAGGCTGAAGCTGCACCCGGACTGTTCTTCCCCGCATACCACGAAGGGCTGGAGAGCACACGGCTTACCCCGAGTATGGCGATCTTTTTCCCTTGTACCGTCTGGGTATATGGTTTATAGGCCTCGTTAATGTTCTTGCCTGCACCGGTATGCCCGATCTTGTATTTGTCGAGATGAATGAGTGTATCCAGCATAGCGACCTGCCCGAAATCCAGAATATGATTATTGGCAACGGTCACACCATCAATCCCTGCATAATTCAGTCCCGCAAGCGCTGTTGGCTTGGAACGGAACGCAAAGGTCTTCTCTGCCGCTTTCCCTCTCACCGATACCGGTGTCTCCAGGTTGGCAAAGGCAATATCCGCTTTCTTCAGAACAGGTGCTACCTTAGCAAAAGGAAAGTTCACACCGTACTTGGCGATCTGGTCGCCGACAAAACCATCCAGCAGAATATCTCCTGCAAAAACAAGATTAACCTTCTCCCCGGCGGGAGCAGCTTGACTGAAAGCAGCCGGGGCAGGAATCAGCAAAAGTAATATTATAGTTATGACTGCAAATCTGCGCAAAATCGTTGACCCCTCTCTATCTGTTAACCTCTCATTATTCTACTATATTAGGAGAGGTATAACCAAATAAAGGATAGGTGCTAGATTCTCGCTTTTTTAAGTACGGCCCGGAAACAGTTCAGTCCGCCCCCCTGATCTGTACGCACAGCATCTGCCGGAAGCTTGAAGTTTGTCTCCCCCCAGTACTCGAAACCGGCCTGAAGCAGCACTTCATTCATCCGCAGGAGATTAACGGTCGGATAGTCAAAAGTCAGCACCAGCAGCCCCTCACCATTCAGCGTACGGTGAAACTCTCTAACCGCCCGTACAGAATCCTCCAATGACAGGTGCTCCAGAGCCGAGATACAAAAAATCGTATCAAAGCACTCATTCTCATACGGCAGTGAGGTCAGACTCGCCTGGGCCAGATGGAGACGGTTCGTCCGCGCCGCTCCTGCCAGCTGCGCCGCCTCCTCCCCGACATCATCAGCAATTTCTGCGATAATAGCATCCCGGGACAGAATTCTTGCATCCATGTCACAGGCATGAACCTCCGCACTGTAGCTGGCAAGATAGAACTTGAGCGGATGGGATATTCCGCAGGCGGCATCCAGCACCACATCATGCGGGGATACGAAATTCGTACACCATTCGTATTCATAGGGCCGGCTCCACCAGGATTCCGGCAATTTGTAAACCAGCTTTTCGCGGCGGGCATCGGCATTCACAAAAAAACGGGAAACATACGGATGGGTAGGCATAGGCCAGGACTCCTTTTAGAGGAAATTCGGTAGTGAGAGTATATTCAGGAATCCCTGATTCATGCCTTAACCTTACACCAACCTGCACACTAAGCATTTGTGGACTACACAAACAAGGCCATCCCATCCTCTGAAGGATGGAACAGCCAATGATTCGGACCTGTTTAATATAGATAGAATTCACACATAAAAGGAGAGCGGCTTCGCTTCAACGCCATGCTTCGCAATCAGGTTATCCACCATGGTACCCCATTCCGTATCGATGGTGCACAGCTCCGGGTGCTGATCGAACCACTCCACAGACCGCTTGACCCCTTCGGCAAAAGGAACCGTTGCAGCAAAATCCGGCACCAGCCGCTTAATCTTGCTGTTGTCGAATACACTGCTCACCGCCTGATCACCGATCAGCCCGTCCGCCGTTCCCGGCGGAGTAAAGGCCGTGATGAAATCAGTGGACATATGCACCACCTGTGGTTCTCGCCCAGCCGCCTTCCCGATGGCCGCATAAATCTGGTTCCAGTTCAGCGACTCATCAGAAGTAATATGAACCGCTTCTCCGATCGTCTCCGGTTGTCCCAGCAGCCCCACAAAACCTTTGGCAAAATCCGTATTATGGGTCAGGGTCCATAGTGAGGTTCCGTCCCCGTGAATCACGATAGGTTGACCTTTGCGGATTCGGTCGACCAGCGACCATGGATGCGCCCAGCTGGTTAGGCCTGCCGGTATCGCCGTTACCCCGTAAGTATGGGAGGGGCGGACAATCGTAACTGGAAAACCGTTATTCGTATAGGCTTCCATCAGCAGCTGCTCACAGGCGATTTTGTCGCGGGAATACTGCCAATAAGGATTCGTAAGCGGGGTCTCCTCGGTAATCAGATAATTCTGCTGCGGCTTCTGATAAGCAGAGGCGGAGCTGATGAAGATATACTGCTTGGTCTTGCCCATGAACAGATCCAGATCATTCTGCACATGCTCAGGGGTAAAGGCGATCCAGTCTACCACTACGTCGAACTCGTAATCGCTCAATATCTTTGCGGCTTCCAGCGGGCTCCGGATATCGCCTTGAATTACATGGGCACCTTCCGGCACGAATTCATCCCGCTGGCCGCGGTTGAATAGATAGAGCTCTATACCGCGCTCTACTGCAAGCTTGGAAACCGCTTCGCTAATTAGTCCTGTACCGCCGATAAATAATACCTTCACCGGTAACCCTCCTTTTACTTAGCTGATTATGGCTTCAATCGCTGTCAGAACATCTTCCGAGAGTTCTATGCCGGAAGCCTGCACATTCTCTTCCACCTGCTCAGGACGGCTGGCGCCGACGAGGGCGCTCGCGACATTCGGCTGACGCAGAATCCAGGCCAGGGCCAGATTGCCGACAGAAATATTCAGGTCAGCAGCAATCGCGCTCAGCTCTTGGACCTTGGCGATTTTCTCCTCGGTAATCCCCTTACGCATCCACTCCAGCTTCGCTGCGCGGCTGTCCTCCGGAATATCTGCGACCGAGCTATATTTTCCGGTCAGCAGGCCTTGAGCCAGAGGGGAGAATACGACCTGTCCGATGCCCTTGCGCTGTCCCAGCGGAATAATCTCTTTTTCGATATAACGTTCGAACATGTTGTAGATCGGCTGATTAACGACAATATGGTCCAGCAGATACCGGTCGGCAACAGCCAGCGCTTCTGCCATTTGCGCCGCAGTCCATTCACTTACCCCCACATAGAGCACCTTGCCCTGACGGACCAGATCATCCAGCGCACGGAGGGTTTCCTCAATAGGTGTCTCAGGATCATAGCGGTGGCAATACAGCAGATCCACATAATCTTCTCCCAGACGTTTCAGACTGGCATGGCACTGCTCGGTAATGTGCTTGCGGGACAAGCCCCGGTCATTAGGACCGTCTCCCATTACGCCGTACACTTTAGTTGCCAGCACGTAGGATTCCCTTGGGAAACCGCGCAGGGTATCACCCAGGACCTTTTCGGCCGCCCCTTTTTCATAGACATTTGCCGTATCGAAGAAGTTAACACCCAGACCGTAAGCGGTCTCAATAGCTTTAACAGCATTGTCCCGCTCTACATAACCTCCATAAGTCAGCCAGCTTCCCAAACTGATCTCACTCACCTTAAGTCCGGTTCCACCCAATCTGCGGTATTTCATCTTGTACATGCTCCTCTCTGAATCCGGCCCATGCGCCGGCTGAATATCACTCAAACTCTGCTAAAATAGTTCGTCTATATTATATAGATTAAACGGGTGTTTTCCAAATCGATTTCATTCTCTCGATATTTTTGGGCCATGGGCATATGCCGTGATCATCCTAGGTTGAAGTCCATAGACTGTTGTCGAGATAAGATTAGAGGAGGCTATCCATGGATACAAATTACCAACAACTTGCTTGGAATTGTATGAACAAATATGTAGGTATGACTACGAATGACGGCCAGTCTTTTGACGGGTTTATTGCTCATGTGGATCAAGACTACGTCACACTAGCCATTCCTTCGAACGAAATGATGGGACAAATGAACGGAATGCCCGCCAGTGCATCTACTTACCGGCAATTCGGATATTATCCGGGTTTCTATCCGCGCCGACGTTTTTATCCGAGACGTATACCGTTTGGTGCTATCACTGCTTTGTACCTGCTTCCTTTTTTCATATATTGATGCTACGGGTATAGCTCCTATAGGGGTTATACCCTTACCGTTTGAAATGCAGCAACAATGCACTTTTTACCCTTAAAGGGTCTTGATCATGAGCACATGGGGGATTCCATCTTCCATAAAAACATCTGAGTTCGTCTCATACCCCAACTTCTGATAAAAGCCTTCGGCCTGCTTCTGGCCATGCAGCTTGGCTCGCCGGAGACCCTGTTCAGCCGCCATTTTCTCCAGTGTTGCGATAATAACCGACCCAAGTCCGCTATTGCGGTACGGGGCAAGAAGACAGATCCGCTCCAGCTTGGCCCATCCGTCTACAATCCGCAGTCTGGCCGTTCCCACAGCCGCCTCTTCCTGATAGATCAAGATATGCTCAGCATCCTGCTCATATTGATCAAATTCATCGGCAAGCGGCACACCCTGCTCCTCCACAAACACTTCCCGTCTAATCCTAAAAGATTCCTGAAGTCCTTCTTCGGTCGTAACCCGTTCTATCCGCATATTCTCATTCCTCTCCTTCATTGGTATGCTTAATGCCCGCCCAGAAAATCTCCCAGATATCCTTCAAACGTCGCTCGAATTCTTCCTGATTATAAAAAAACATCTGCATGGAAATCCCGTCTTGTAAACAATAATAAGCCGCGAGCAGACTGTCCGTGCGCTGCCGCCGAATCTCCCCGGCATTCATGCCTTCCTCAAAAATAGCCTGGTAAAAGGCGGAGGACCGCTTCTCCATCATTGAAATCTGCTGCTCTAGCATCTCCTGAAAGAAAGGCGCCGGAAATTGAACACTTCTTATGAAAAAAGAGGTCAGTACCGGATGCTCCACCCTGTAATAGTAGGTCCGGTACATAATCTCACGAAGCCTCACCTCCGCAGATGTGCCAAGGATTTCCTTGAACAACTGATCCAGAAACTCAATATAGTGCCGGGCCATTTCCTGAAAAGCCGCCAGAAACAAATCTTCTTTTTTAGGAAAATAGGTAGCAATCGACTGTTTTTTTATGCCTACCGCCTGGGCAATCCCAGCCAGTGATGCACCCTCAAAACCCTTTTCGGCAAATTGTGCTAAAGCGGCTTGCAGAATAGCATTAGCAGTCATAACAGCACACCTCCCTGACGATCGTCAGGAAATTATTACATGCTTTTTCTGTTTTGTCAACGAACAGAAACGCGGGATACGATGAATAATGGGATTCTAGGATTGTGACCGGGGGCAAACTATCGATTCCGTAATTTTATCAGATATGCTATAATTTCCCTGCCTCTAATCTATCTATTTAATAGGAGATGACCCATTTAATGTTTGCTATCCCGACCAATCGCCTTGTACTGCCGGCTGTCCAATCTATCCTAATTGAAATGACATCCATGCAGCAACGGGGAATCGATCCGGAAGAGTTAATCATCCTAGATAATGGACCTTCCCATGTAGTGAATAAAAACAAGGAAGACATTATGGCACTTCAGAAGACCACTTCCATTCCGATCATTCACCATGATCTCAATGACCAATTAGAGTGGATTCAAGACCTGGCTGAACATGGACAATGGGATCTCGCTGAATTAACCCGATTGCTCTATCCTCACCCGGAGGAAGTCGATTACGGTAAGGTTTTTAATATGCTCTATCTCGCTGCTGCCAGGTACGGGCGGAAGGTCATTCACCGCAGAGATTCGGATTGTTTTGCTCCCCTGGGTGATGAGGACTTGTATCCCGTTTCGGGGGAAATGCAGTTTATCGGCAAAACAGTTGCCGAGGTGCTTCCTATGATGGATACCTGCGAGAGCCTTACTGATGAATTACTGCCAGAAGAAATCTGGATCGCAGGCAGCGATTATATCGGGGATTGGAATGTGACTCTGGAGCTGCTTCAGCAGCATAACACACAGACACTAAATGAATTTCTGACCCTTCTAAGCATTCCTGAAGCCCGGATACCTGCTTATATCGACGCCAAATACAGTGATAGCGAGCTGAACTTCCGCACTCGGCCGTTATTGATCACTTGCGAGAAGCTTCCTGATATCCCTGAGATTGTCCCCACTTATCCTGAATGCGGCAATATTGCGATGATGGAGATTTTTAAGTGGATTCCCAATTTTATCGGCTCCCGCTGTATCGGATTCGATTATCACACTTATATATTGGGCTCGCTGCTAAAGGTTCCCGCGGTCTATCATACCCAGCGCATTATTCATGCCCATGAATACACCCGTAAACAGCAGGACGGGACCTTAAACTATTGGAAAGGTATCGCGAAGCTGGCCGATTACAATTTTTTCATAACGGAATTCCGCTGCAATTATTTGCATCGGCTGGCCCTGCCTGAAGAGAACGGTTTTCATATTCTCCGGGATACTGGCCCCTCCACTTTGGTGAATCTGCTATCCGAATGCCAGATGAACTTGGACAGGAAGACAAGGTTAGGCTTGGTTCACGATCTGGCACACAAAATTCTACTGCCCTCCAGGCTGGCCGAATATCGCTTGGTTGCTGAGGAACTGGAACGTGGTGCAAGCCGTCTGATTGACGAACTCGATGATGATTATACTAGAAGTATTAAGCTGCAAAATATCTGGAGAGAATTAATCCATCTTTCTGAGCAGATGGGAAGCGAATCCAGATGCAACGCATATTGAAACAACTACTGGCCGATTTAGCGGAATCGAAAGGTATCCCAACATATCTTCCTGCCTTAGCTTGCACCTTTCTGATGGGTGTCGGTTTCTCCTTGACCATGACATTCATGCCATTGTTCGGAATGCAGCAAATTGGAATGAGCTCATGGATGCTGGGAATATTTTTGACCGTCTCCTCTATGTTCGAGGTGGGGGTGTCCAGTTGGATCGGCAGGTTATCTGACAGACGGCTTAATCGAAAAATCATACTACTCGCCGCGTCATCAGCAGCAATCATCGGCTATACTCTTTTTGCTGTTTTTGAGAATTATTACACCTTACTGATCGTATCCATTACATTCATTGCTCTGGCGACTTCTGTATTCCCGCAAATATTCGCCTATGTAAGGGATGCAGCCACTGCGGTGAACAAGGACGCAGACATTGCGATATCTCTGCAAAGAACCTTATTTTCCCTTTCGTGGGTAGTAGGCCCGCTGCTTGCTCCCTTGTTGATCAGAAATCGGGATTATAGCCCGTTATTCCTATTTGTGTCAGGTCTCTATGCTGCAATAGCCTTGATTGTATTGGTATATCTGGTTAGATATGATCGTCCTTCCATGACTAGCACGGACCTGAATTTGGCGCAGACCAAGACTACCAAGCAAACGGGACGCTGGCTGCTGTGGGTCTCCGTCTCTGCCTTCATGATTTTCGAGACCAGTAATGCTATGTCAGGAATTGCCTTACCGTTGCTTACTACGGTTGATCTTCGGGCTACAGACCAAACGGTCGGTTGGCTGGTTGGGCTGGGCGCTCTGCTGCAAATCCCGTTTATGCTTGGATTCGGTCTATTGGCTAAACGGTACGGCAATACATATATAATGAAAGCCGCCGGTGTATTTGGCGTTCTTTATTTTGTTTTATCGTCTGGGGCGGATACAACCTGGCAGCTGGCAGCTTGCCAGATTCTGAATGCTGCCTACGTATCCATTGTACTGGGCGTTGGCCTCAATTATTGTCAGGAGCTAATTCCTGAATCCCCTGGAACTGCGACAACAATGTACTCCAATGCTACAACCATCGGACTTATGCTTGGCGGATTCATGGCCGGGAGCATTGGGGAGTGGATGGGGAACCGCGCGATCTTCATTGCCTGTGCCACATTGGCTGGGTTTGGACTCGTGCTTATTAACAGCACAAGCTTCCTAAGTAATAAGAAAGATTCCATGAAGAAGGCTGAAACGTTAGCATAATCCAGTAACTAACCACGAAACCTGCAGGTAAAAATACCGTACTACCGGGTAATTATAGAATAAGACCGCACCAAGCGGTCTATACAACCCTAGAGGAGGTAACATGATGCTAAAAAAAATTCTCGGCAAAGTCCTGCACTCCATGGAACACTCCCAACATGGAAGGCGGAGCAGATCTTCAAGCGGTCATAAAGGGAGGCCTGTGTACGGCAGACATTCTAGCAGTAGTCACGGATACAAGCGCCACTCATCTTCGGACTCGCACCATGGAGGAAATGGACATAAATATTATAAGAATCGCTACGGCAGCTCAAGCTAATGCTTCTTTGTTTGAACACTGTTCCAAAATCACAAGGCGCCTTTCATCTTTTGGATGAAGGCGCCTTTTTTGAAAATCAATATCATTGCAGGCTCTCATGCAAAGCTTCGGCCTCCCGGACAAATATGCCTGTATCCGGATAGGCTTCCTGCTCTCCGAGAAGCCGGGATACGATACGCAGCATTCCTGGCGACAAGTCCAGTTCTTCCCGCCAGCCCCGCTCCGCCTCTCCTGGTTTGGGAGTGAAACCTGAATACAGCATGAACAGCATTAATTGTCCTATGTCATACAGATCCGAGGCGATAACAGGCGGCATCCGTTTCGGCTTCTCCTTCGGCTCCCGTCTCCCAAGCACGGATTCCACCTCTCCGATCCGCCTTGCCAATCCGAAATCAATTAAGTACAATTCTTCATTCCGGAGAATCACATTGGGAATCCTCAGATCCAGGTGAACATATCCGCGCGAATGGACATGGGCTACCAGTTCCATCAGTCTCAAGATTGTGGCAAGACACTCCCGCTCGCCATAGATGATGTTCTCATCGAAGATCATATCCTCCAGCGTTTTACCCTCTATATAATCGGTTACCAGCCAGTTTGAACCCCTCTGCTCAAAGTAACCGCGGCACTTGGGAATGTGGGGATGATTCATGGCCTGTAAAATATCCCGTTCCTTGGTCAGCATACTCCGTCCCACCGCTTTCTTGCTCGGTCTGGACTGCTTGACGGCTAGAAGAGCTCCATTCCTGGTGTCACTGCACCGGTAAGTAAGCCCATAGCTCCCTTCCCCTAATAGGGATTCTATCGTATACCGATCACCGATCCGGCTCCCTTCCGGCAGCGGATAATCGTGCCAGGCCCGAACAAATCCCCGCCACCGTTCAAATGCCATTACTCTTTCACCTCTTCTGTCCTCATCTCGTATAGATTATACCAAGTTTCTGCGACTTGATCAGGATCAGAACTCAGACTGGGTCAATTAAAACGCTGTGATGATTGGATAGATTTGACTTCTTAGATTGAAGTCATAGTTCTGGTCAACAATACCTACCACATCGTTGCTATCATATAGCTCTACCATGAACTCCGCCATTTGTTCGGCAGTGTGGTACTTAGGCATGTTTGCTTTGTAATCAAATTCTTCAGCATCGATTGATTTCTTCACAAATTCCGTTTCGGTTATGGCTGGTGCTAACACTTTTGCTTTTAATTTCGCACCTTTAAGCTCCAGTTCTTTGGCAAGTCCTTCTGTGAAGGCACTGACATAGTATTTCGATGCAGAATAAGCCACACTCCCCACAGCAATCGCATATCCGAGTGCGGATGATACGTTAATTAACTGAGTTCCTTCTATATCAGCATAATCCCGCACAAATAGTGTAGAAAGGATCGTCAAGGATTCAACGTTAACCCGAAGCATAGTTTCAACTTTATCTAAATTCTGTCCTGCTACAAAAGAAGCTTCACCAAGCCCGGCATTATTAATCCATGTTTCAATTTGGTATTCCTTCAAAGTGTTATACAGGGTGTAGGCCTGCTCTGTAACAGACAGGTCACTTGTATGAACAATAACATTTACATTTGGATCCATTACCTGAATTGTTGATTTAAGCTCTTCTAATTTATCTAATCGTCTAGCTACCAAAATCAAATTTTTACCACGTGCAGCAAACGCCAATGCTGTTTTATATCCAATTCCTGAGCTTGCTCCTGTAATCACTGTGTACTTCATAATTATTCTCTCCCTTTTGTTTTGAATTAAATAATATTCTGAATGCATCCAACAGAGCTTTGCATACGATTTAGCTTGTAATTCATTCATCCTCCCTTATCAAATTCCTCTGGATCAATTGAGAACGATCATTCTAGTTAAAGCAAGCAAGACCCTGTTAGATCTGACTTGCACTAGTATAACAATTATAGAACGATTGGTAAAGAATTGTTTTGACAAGTAATGAGAAACACCTACATAAGCTCAAATAGATACTTTTACAAATTTACTTATGTGTGCGCTACCTATCTTCGTATTCATTTGCCTTAAGAATCATTCGTGCAAATTACCAGCATTATTGAAAATAATATCCAGTTTCGGATGGTATATAGCGAGTTCTTTGGCAAGCTGCTCAACGCTTGAGGGATCACTAACGTTTGCCACCAGCCCAATGAGACCGGGATTGTTTTTTACTGCCTGATCGATGCGCTCTTGTGAACGCCCCGTAATGATCACGGTATTTCCCATCTCAAGAAAACGTTTAGCAAAAGCAAAGCTAATCCCGGATGTCCCGCCTGTCATCAGTATCGTTCTATTTATTAATTTCATTGTTATGGTCTACTCTCCTTAAAACCGGATGATCACTTTTCCTTTGGGATGACCTGTAGCCACAAGATTCAATGCTTCGTTAATATCTTCAATGTGGAATTCTGTCGGGTCAACTGCTGGTACAATCCCGTTATCTTCAATGATTTTCGTGATTTTCTTTAATTGATCGCCATCACTGCGCACAAAAATAAAATGATATTGAATCTTCTTTTTCTTCGCTTTGTAATCATACTTAGCTCCGGCAATGGCGAAGAGCTTCTGCTTCCAGCCTGACAAGCCCATAGCTTCGGCGAAACGTTTGTTAGGACCAGTCCGCAGAGAAAGAAGTCGTCCGCCTGCTTTGATAATTGAGAGTTCATGATCAAATTCGCTGGGTCCCAAGGTATCCATCACATAATCTACATCACGAAGTTGTTCCCAATAGTTTTCAGTCGTGTAATCAATATATCGGTCTGCCCCAGACGCCATTGTCCGTTCACGTGCTTGCGGGTTTCCACTAACGATGACCTTGAGCCCCATGCTTTTGGCAATAGGAATAGCCATTTGTCCAAATGAACCAGAACCCCCGGGAATAAACAGGCTTTCGCCAGCTTTAGCAGCTAATTCCTCATGTAATCCTTGATAGGCAGTCAATCCTGTTAATGGTGCAGCAGCACCGGTCACAAAATCCAGATTAGCGGGTAAGTACCCGATGGCATCCGCACTAATCGCCGCATATTCCGCAAAGGCACCGATTTTGTGTAGTGGCAGGCGTGAATAAATGGTATCGCCAGCTTTGAAACCCTGTACATTCTTACCAACTTTTTCAATAACACCAGTCAGCTCGTTACCGAGTACCAGTGGAAACTCATAATCCTGGATCAGCTTCACGCTTCCGGTAGCGATAAGTAACTCCAAATGATTAACCGCCGCTGCTTTTACCTTGACCAAGACTTCATTATCACTTATTTCCGGGACTGGAATATCGGTGACTTCTACTTTGAACTTTTTTGAATATTTGGTGATCTGTGCTGCCTTCATAATTAATGGCCTCCTTTGGACTGAATAATAAGTAACATTTATTATTTTTTGTAACTTATACAGCAAGCATAAATCCAGAGGTTACAAAAGTCAATAATTGTTACTGGATATTGTATATGCTAAAATACATGCAAGTGTATAAACGATAATTCAGGAATTTATTGAAGAAGAAAGGGTTGGCAGCAAGATGGCTAAAATCACACAAGAGCTCATTATTGAAACAGCTGAGGCTTTAATGGAGCGCACAGACAAATCCGAAGTGACGCTCTCCCAAATTGCAGATGAATTAAGTATCACCCACGCCGCGCTCTATAAACACTTTAAAAATAAGCAAGAGCTCTGGGCAGCCGTGTCTAAGAGCTGGTTCAACCGGATGATTTCAGAACAAATCCAAATCGATATGACTAATGCGGCTAGTCCAAAGGAATTGCTACATGATTGGCTCTGGGCATTTGCTAACGCCAAAAAACGCGCCTATAACGAGAATCCCAAGATGTTCGCCCTGAATACGCAATACGTGGATAGCAATCCACTGGTATTACGAGACGTTCTCTGGGATTCCTACCAAATTATTGACGGATTCATGGACTATCACGATCCCCACTTAGAAAGGGCAGAGGCAATTCTATCCGCGTTTGCGGTATTTAGCCTCCCATCCTTCAAAGAATCCTGGAATTACCCAGACTACCAAGACAGGTTCGAACGTATCTGGAATTTGATCAAACAGGGGCTGTGAATCCAAAAAACCGCTCTCTTATAAAAGAGAACGGCAGTTTGAATACTATTTTCTTATTTCTCCTCAGAACACCCGCTTCTTCTCCCTATCCTCAATAATAATCTGCACAGACTCCTGGAACCTCAGCGCATGCACAATCTCCCGCTCCCTCAGGAACTTCAGGCTGTCCTGCAGGTCCACATCGTCCGTCATGTCGATCAGCCACTGATATGTAGCCCGGGCCTTTTCTTCGGCTGCGATGTCTTCGTACAGGTCGGCGAGCGGGTCACCCTTGGCCTGAATATATGTTGCTGTCCATGGAACTCCCGCTGCATTCTGGTAGAACAGCGCATGATCCCGCGTCGCGTAGTTCGGCCCGAGTCCGGCAGCTTCCAATTGATCAATAGTGGCGTCCTTGGTCAGCTTATAGATCATTGTGGCAATCATTTCAAGATGAGCAAATTCCTCAGTCGATATATCCGTCAGCACACCAATTACTTTGTCCGGAATGGCATACCGCTGATTCATGTACCTCAGCGCAGCTGCCAGCTCCCCGTCCGCTCCCCCATACTGCTCCATTAGGTAACGCGCCATCCGTACGTCGCATTTGCTTACACGTACCGGATATTGCAGTTTTTTCTCATATATCCACATTTGGGAACTATCCCTCCTAAAAGTTTTGTGAGCATAAGCATCCTTGAATAAGCATCGTACAAAACTTGCTTCGGAAGCATGCACTTAGTTTTGTGAGCATAAGCATCCTTGAATAAGCTTCGTACAAAACTCACTTTGGAAGCCTACGCTTAGTTATGTGAGCGTAGGCATCTGCCAGCTAGACCTGCCAAGGCCAGGGGGTCTGATTCCATTCCCATGGACATTTCGAATAGGCGCGGCCGAAGTTCTGAAGCGGACCATACAGCTCCTGGAACTGGTTCGCCAGCCGTGTGCGCTCCTGAGTCAACTGGTTGAATTGCTCGATGGCCTTTAGATCCTCAAGATGAGTATCCAGATACAAATTCAGCTCCACCAATGCAAAATCGAGAACCTGCAGCTGCTCCAGCATCTCATAGTAACGTGGTTCGCAAGGACTTGCTTCCATGTTTACTTGCCTCCTTTGCTCTTGGATTCATACGGGCTGAACAGGGCAGGCCATAGCGTACCCGCTTTTAGAGCCTCGGGTAAAGCAAACTGCGGCAAGTTAGGCGGCTGGAAATTAATAAATTGATTCGGGGGTACTACATACGTCTTGAATGGCACCGGCGGGCAAGGATCAAACGGGCCACGGTAAGGGGTCCATACGCGTTCCTGGGGATTCATACTTTTCTCCTCCTCTGATTACTTGCAGCTCATTACCGGAGTAAACACAGTACTTTGTAATCAATATATGACCTGCGGCTAGTCCATAGACCAAGGAAAGTACTGCTCCCTGCAAGCCGGAACAAGGATACATCAGCGTCCCAGGTGCATATGCTAGTCCCTAGATTGTTTGGCGTAAGGTGAAGGCCAACTCGCAAAAAAAAAGCGCCTCAAGAACCGTTATACGGTCTTGAGACGCTCATCTCCAACAAACACTGCAGTTTGGCAGCAAATATATAAAAACAGATTTAGAGTTCATACTTATATTTCGGTATCCGGTCTGTTTGCTTATTACAAGCCTTCCTCATCTTCCCCGGCCTCATCGTCATCCACTGGGAGCGGTGTTTCACGGTGGATATTGATCCTGGTAATACGCAGACGTGTAGATTCTTCCACCTCAAAGGTGACATCCCCAACGATTACCCGCTTGCCTTTGGATGGATTACCTTCCAGCTCCTTGAACAGCCAGCCCCCAATCGAATCCACCTCGTCGTCTTCGATCACAACGCCAGTGAGGTCATTGACATCCTCGATCAGCATCCGGCCTTCTACAGAGATGTAATCTCCGTTGCGTTCTACACTTGGACGTTCATCTTCGAACTCATCATGCAGGTCTCCCACGATCTCTTCAAGGATTTCTTCTGCTGTGAGCAGCCCGGCTGTCCCGCCGTATTCATCCACCACCAGCGTAAGCTGGGCCTTGTTCTTCTGCATAAGGCGCAGAGCGTGACTAATCTCCATGGATTCCGGCACATTGAGGATAGGACGGACCAGCGAAGCCAGATCATTCTGCTGCTCTATCGGAGCAAACAGCAGGTCGGTAATATGAATGAAGCCGATAATCCGGTCTTTATCCTCAAAAGCCACCGGATAACGGGAATGCTTCGTCTCCGTAATAATCCGCATATTTTCTTCCAGAGAAAGATTGCTGTATAACACATCCATATCTGTACGCGGAAGCATGACCTCACGGGCCAGCAGGTCGGAGAATTCGAAGATATTGTCCATCAGCTTCATTTCATCTTTATCAATGACCCCGCTTTTGGCACTTTGATTCATCAGAATGCGGATTTCTTCTTCCGAGTGGGCTGCCTCCGCCTCACTGGCCGGCTCCACGCCTACTAGCTTCAGGAGTGCATTGGCTGATGCGTTAAGCACCCAGATAAACGGCAGAAACACATTATAGAAGAACATCAGCGGCGCGGAGAGCAGCAGCGCGGAGCCTTCAGTTTTTTGAATGGCCAGGGATTTCGGTGCAAGCTCACCCAGCACAATATGTAAAAATGTAATAATCGAGAAACCAACAATCACGGACACCGTGGAGATCAGGGTATGGTCAGTAACACCAAGCTGAATCATCAGCGGTTCCACGAGCAATTCAGAAATAGCCGGTTCTCCGACCCAACCGAGCCCCAGCGAGGCTAGAGTAATCCCAAATTGGGTAGCTGACAGATAAGCGTCCAGTTTTTTGTTAACCTTCAGCGCATATCCAGCCATCTTGTTGCCTTCACTGACGAGCTGCGTAAGGCGGGACTGCCTCACCTTTACCAGCGAGAACTCCGCTGCCACAAAGATGCCGTTCAACAATACGAGCACCAGAACCAGCAAAAGATTGAGCAGCAATCTCCCTACTTCAAATTCCGTATGCACTATAACAACGCCTCATTTCTACAGAGTGATCGCTTTTCTTGTTTTGAAATCAACCTTCGGATAATACATATCGGCTACGAGAAGATTGGGACCACAGCAGCCGGCTTCATCACAGTGGCAATTCACCTTCTGATTGAGCGGATGCTTCAACTGCCATTCGGTAAAAATATCATCCAGCCTGCTGCTGCCAATGTTGCCAAAGGCGGAAATATCGGCAAAATCCGTCACAAACACATCCCCTGTGAACAAATTGACATTCACCCGGTTTCTGCCGTCCGGATCATTGCGCAGGGTAACGTTCTTCTCCTCCCGCAATCTGCGCAGAAGCTTCTGGTCTTCTTCCAGAAAGCTGCAGGCAAAGAAAGGAAGCGTACCGAATAGCATCCACATTTCAGGATTGCGATGATCCAGCAGATCATGGATCGCTGCGCTCATTTCCTTCAGGGACAGCACAGGAAGCTTCGATGCAAAGCTGGAAGCATACATTGGGTGCACCTCATGCCGGCCTGCCCCCATCTCGCCAATCAGCTTATGAATGGCCGGCAGCTTGTTATGCGTCCGGTAATTAATCATAGATTCTGCTGAGATCAGCATACCGTCGCTACTGAGGCGGCGGGAATTTTCCAGCATCGTGTCATAGAGCCGGTAAGCCGCTTCTTTCGAAACCGGGTGGCCGCTGTTCGCGAAGCCCACCTCGTGGAAGTCGTCTCCATTCACATAATTAAAAGAGATATGCATAACGTCCAGATACGGCAGCAACTGCTCGTAACGGGAATAAGGCATAGTGAGATTGGAATTAATCTGGGAACGGATACCCCGCTCGCGAGCATATTTCAGCAGTGGAACAATGGTATTCTCCACGGTACCGGCGCGGAACATGGGCTCGCCACCAGTAATACTGATCGTCTGCAGATGCTCAACCTCTTCCAGACGGTCCAGCATATTTTTTAGCGGCAGCATTTCTCCTTCTTTGGTAGTCAGGCTGTCGCCAACCGCACAATGCTCACAGCGCATATTGCACAGATTGGTAACCGTCATCTCGACACTGGTCAGCACATGACGCCCATGCTTGCGTAGTGAAGAAATCGGGTCCCAAGGATCGTAGCTTGGCGACAGCTCCCTTAGAGGTGTTGAGGATGGTTCTAATATACTCATTTTTAATGGTACTCCTTCGATGCGTATTCCTTATTATTAACCCAAAATCAATGAAAAAGAACGGTAACTTAACCTACATCATACCACGACTGGGCAAAAACTGCAGGGAGGGCACTTTATGTGCTTCGTTTCCGATAAAAGATCCTGCTCAGGGCTGCTCATACCGCTAAGATATGTATAACAAAAAAAACGGGACAGCCACGATGCTCCGCACTCATGCGGCTTGCCCGTTTCCTGTCCTCGCTTCGAACCGGGTATTAAGTGGTTCTGACCACAACCCCGTCATCATCGGTCACATCCACAATCACTACTGACAGCTTGCTGCCCAAATCCAGCTCATACGGAGCGGACGGTTCGCCTTCAGGTCCGTTCAGCACACGCACAACCGGTCTGTGCGGCGTTGACGGGTCTATTTTGACTACTACACCGCTCTCCCCCGTACTAAGCTTGACAGTTAATCCAAGCGGATAAATGGCTACACGGTCTCTGAACAGCTCCAGCTGCTTCTGCTCATACAGTGTTCCTGAACCAACATAGAGCGCTTCAACCGCCTGATGCGGCAACATGGCCTTCTTATAGATCCGGTTCGAGGTCATCGCATCATAGGAATCTGCAACGCCCAGCCATTTGGCATATTCATGAATTTGCGGACCCTTCAAGCCGCGCGGATACCCCGAGCCGTCGATGCGCTCATGATGCTGCAGTGCGCAGTGTGCTGCAAGCAGCGGGATATTCGGCTCATCCTTGAGAATACGGTAGCCAATCTCCGTATGAGCCTGCATATGCCGAAACTCCTCGTCGCTGAGCATGCCGGGTTTTTGTACAATTTTGAGAGGAATCTGCGTTTTGCCGATATCATGCAGCAGCGCACCCAGACCGATTACCCGCAACTCCTCCCTGCTGTAGCCGTGAGCAATTCCAAGCACCAGTGTGTACAGGCAAACATTAAGGGAGTGGGCATACAGGTAGTTGTCGGCTGTGTGCATATCCAGGAGCATTATCATGGGGTCATCCTGCGTAGCCAAATCATCCAGAATGGAATCCATCACCCCGGAGAATTTCTTGTCCAGATGATAAAAGCCCTTAGCAATACCGGATACTCCTGACATCTGCTGGAACTGGTTCCGGACAACCTTGAGCGCCTGATTGCGGGTCTCATCCTGCAGCATTCCGGTAATCTCGACATCTTCTGTGAGGGAATCCTCTATGTAGATATACCCGATGTCAATCTTGGCCAGCCGCTTGATCATTGCATCAGTAAGCTCAACCCCGTCCGCAAGGAGAACCAGTCCTTCATCATTATATATTTTTTTACCCAGCTTCATTCCGGCTTGAAGCCGGTTCACAGATACTAGACGCACCTTGGCTCACTCCTGCCTTTAACGGTAAATTGCTCTTCTGTTTCAAAATCCCCAGGTGACTCTATGTGTATATACCGTTACCTCGAGCGATTAGTCATGAGCTTGTAATTAACGCATAATAAACAGCCAGAATGCAGCTGCCAGAATAAAGCGGTAGATCGCGAAATGGGTCGGTCTGATCTTCTGGATCATTTTCATGAATGCCACCACAACTACATAAGCAACCACAAATGAAATCACAAAACCGATCGCGAAATCCATAATCGTATCTTTGGTAAAATATTGGTAGGAATCGAGCAGTTCATAGCCGGATGCCGCACACATAATCGGGATTGCAATCAGGAACGAAAAATCTGCCGAAGCCTTATAGCTGACCCCGCTCAGCATACCGCCTGAGATAGTCGAACCGGAGCGCGAAAATCCCGGCCACAGCACGGAAATAATCTGATAGAGTCCAATGGCAAGAGCCTGGCCGTACGTCAAATCATCCAGCTCATGAGCCGTCACCCGGATCTTCCGCCGGTTTACCCATTCCGCCACAATCATCAGAATACCGCCGGCGACAAGCGCCCAGAGTACGGTGGTGGCTCCAAACAGACTTTTAATGAAATCCCGGGCCAGAAAAGCAACTGCAAGCGCCGGTACAATCCCCAGAAGGACATGGATCAGATTCAGTCTGGAGGCCTTCATGACTCCGCCCCGGTCTGTACGGCCGCGCCCGATGCCCAGCAGGTTCAGAATCCGCTGGCGGTATACCAGTGCAATAGCCAGAATAGCTCCCAGCTGAATCACAATCTCATACGTCTTCATAATCGACGACTGGTCATCAAATCCGAGCAGCTTGGTCGTTAGAATCATGTGTCCCGTTGATGACACCGGGATAAATTCCGTTATTCCTTCTACAATTGCGAGAATAATTGCTGTAATAGTGTCCATATAATCCTCCTGATCTTAAATAAATTAAACCTAATGCGGCTAGAGCTCCTAATATTCATACAAAATAAAATTCAGTGTTTATACAGACTTCGTACCCCACCGCAGTACCTCACATTCATCAAGGCTTCCCGGCCGCTGCAGCTCCATCCGCAGCAAATCCCTCAGGAAATGAGGCAGCAGATACAACGGATCCGTTCCGTTCGCAAGGCTCTCATATCCTGTGCGGAACGTGAACATATCCAGTGTTCCAACCGAATATATGGCATAGTCTTCCAGCGGTTCTCCGTCAACAAAGACGGCAATACCGTTATCATAAGGCATGATCCCAGGATCGTACAGGATTTTCAATCCATCCACTGCAAGGCTGCCCAGAACCTTTCCGCGGAATCCGTAACCGTAAATAGCCTTGGTACGAAACTCTTCCGTAAGGCTCTGCTCAAGAGCTGTGCGGATATCCTTACCTTTCAGTTGAACAATACAGGCGTTAATCGGAGACGGACACAGCGCATGGAGCATCCCTGCAGTAATATTGCCTGCTGGCAGAGATTCAAGCAGTTGCCCGCTGTTGACCAGTGATAACGGTGCTCCAGTAAAGCGCCGGACAGCCTGGGCCAGAAGATTGCCGAAAGGGGATTCGCCCAGAGTATTCAGATCAAGCTCGCGGTCAGTGATGGCTACCGTCTCGTTAAGAACCTCCCGTCCATGCTTCAAATGCAGCGCCGCCGCAGGGAAGATTACATCCTCGGTAAGCGAAGGATCCACGGGGAAACATTGGCCGCTCACCAGCTCAAAGTCATGCCCGGCAGACTCCCGCTCAAAAATAAGCTGTCCGACATAACGGCCGAACTTGCCAGCACCGCAGACCGCAGTTCCGTTGATGATCTCCGGCGTCTCCAGCATATGATGGGTGTGGCCGCCCAGAATGGCATGAACCCCCTCCAGTTGCTCTGCCAGCCGTCTATCCGCCGGAAGCCCCAGATGGGATAAAATAATCAGGAGATCTACCTGCGGAGCTAGCAGTTCACATTGTTCCCGGAGCGCCATTTCCGGGTCCAGCGCCTCCCAGCCCAGCAGCGAATAAAAAGTGGCAAAAGCAGCTGTTGCTCCCGTAACCCCTATTTTGATGCCTTCTTTCTCCAGAATCGCATGCCGTTTCATCCAGACGGGGGGCTCACCGGTTGAGTTCTCCAGAATGTTGCAGCATACTACCGGGCACTGGATACCTGCATACAGGGCAGAGAGCATCTCATGCGGGAAGGTCAGTCCTTCATTGTTGCCAATTGTTACGGCATCATAACCGGTCAGGTTAATCATATCGATATTCGCCTGCCCCATAGTCCCCTCAGTCTCCACAGAGAACCGGTCCATATGATCGCCAATATCCATCAACAGCACAGGCTCGTCCCCTGCCATTGCCTTTAGCTTGGCTATTTCAGCAGCAACAGGGCTCATCATCTCAAAGTGGCTATGTATATCATTGGTGTGAATCAGAACCAACCTCTGCATGGCTCGCTCCATATGCTTCTCTTCCCTCCCACCTGTAAAGCCGTTTTAGAATTAGCGGCAGGCTTGTTATCTCATAGTGCTTAGCATAACATTTTCAGATTCAATATGGTATATTGGAATCATTATTGAAAGTTCAATAACCCTACATTCCGAGGTGAATCAAGCATGCATTTGACTATTCGTCTGTTCGCCGGCCTTGCCGAAATCATTGGCTCCTCTTCACTGCCCTTCCATTCGCATGAGGTTCCGCTTACTGCCGGAAGACTGAAAGAGCTGCTCTCTGCCTCCTATCCGGATGCCGCAATGCAGATCAAAGTGTCCCTGGTGGCCATTGACCATGAGTATGCACCGGACGACTCCTTCATTTCCGAAGCCTCCGAAGTAGCGCTCATTCCTCCCGTGTCCGGGGGAGAACCTTCTGAAGAGGACCAGGAGACCTCTGACGGAAGATTCATTATCACAGGCCAGCCCCTTAACGGAGAAGCTCTGCTGAATAAAGTGCTGGACGCAGGTCACGGCGCTTCGCTGATCTTCATAGGTACAACCCGTGAGATGACTGGCACCCAGCGCACCTCAGCACTATACTACGAAGCATATGTCCCCATGGCCCTCTCCAAGCTGCAGGAAATTGGCAGGGAGGTTGAAGAGAAATGGGATGCCCGCTGTGCCATTGCACACCGGACCGGGCTTGTCGGCCTCAAGGAAGCAAGCGTAATAATCGCCGTATCGGCCCCCCACCGTGATACCTGTTATGAAGCCAGCAGGTATGCTATTGAGCGGCTGAAGGCAATAGTGCCCGTATGGAAAAAAGATATCGGCGACTCCGGAGAACAGTGGCTTGGAGCAGATCCCCAAGCTATGAAATACCGCAGTCTGTAAATGTTAATAAATAGCTTTTCTTCCTATTGAATAATCTTACATTAGTTGCTATGCTGGAAAAAATCGCTATAGTAAGGTGGCATAGTCATTGAAAATACACGTCTCAGATCTGAAACCAGGGTATTCCCTACTGAGGGATACCTTTAGCTCAAGAGGGTTACATGTATTGCCCAAAGGAACAGTGCTTCAAATGGAAGAGATTGCAAAACTGATGCAGCTTGGAGTGGATTATGTTGATATAGAATCTACTCAGGAAGAACCAGCGTCTTCTAACAGACCCGCTATCATCCAGTCAGCTTCCCAACATTTCGATTCCATGATTGACGGCTTTGAATCTGTATATATGGAAGCGGTAACTAAGGGCAGCTTCAATCAGACGGTGGTGGATGATATCCTTCAGCCTTCGCTGGAGTCCTTGGACAAACACAAGGATGTGGTTTCCTTACTGTTACTGCTTGACCGGGAAGACAATTATACATATAACCACTCATTACAGGTGGGCATGCTTTCTTATTATATAGCAACCTGGCTGGGGTATTCCAAGAAAGAATGTTATGAAGTCGGCCGGGCCGGCTATCTGATTGATATCGGTAAATGCCGGATCTCCCCAGATATTCTGAATAAACCCGGCAAGCTGACTGCGGCAGAATTTGACGAAGTCAAACTACATACGATTTATGGATATGAAATTATCCGTAATTCCATGGATGACCCTACCGCAGCCCTGGTGGCACTTCAGCATCATGAACGTGAAGACGGTTCCGGGTACCCGCATCAGTTGACCAAAGTTGATATTCACCCGTATTCCCAGATCGCAGCTGTAGCCGATATCTACAGTGCTATGACCTCTCAACGGATCTATCAATCGAAGCAGGAGCTGATCTCCGTTCTTCGTGAGATCTACACACTCAGCTTCGGCAAGCTGGACGGCAAGACTGTACAAGCCTTAATCCAACATCTGATGCCGAATTTCATCGGCAAACACGTGCTTCTCAGCACGGGGGAAATGGGTGTAATCATTATGAACAATCCGCTCGATGTCTTCCGTCCACTTGTACAGAGCGAAGGCAAATTCCTGGACCTGGCCCGCGAACGCAAGATTACGATCGTGGAGATTTATATGGATTGATTTTCGATTCCTTCCAGACCCTCCCTTACCAAGGGAGGGTCCCAAGGGTCTACCCTCTGGACACCTGGAAGCTTGGCGGAACGCTGCGGCTGTGGCAGAGGAAATCTTCGGTGCATTTAGCCCGCCTTGAAGCTCTCTGCTTTGCTCCGTAAAGGACGGGTGCTTCAACTAATTCCACTTATTTCCCTGCAGTTCCCCACGTGCTCCCCACTTCTCCTCTGAGTCCGCCACCTCTCCTGCACAGCAGATCATGCAGGTCGAAACACATCTCTCCCTATTAGAAGACAATTATAATTTCCTGGGTAATAAGAAAAATAGGAGACTCCCTCACCGGACGGTTTGGGAATCTCCTATTTTGATGATATACCGGGTTTCTGCAGCCGCTTGTCCCCCCCTTCTACAGTTCTTCACACAGATATTCGTGCCTGGGTTTGGATCCCTTTTTCTATGGCGAGAATGATAATAGTATTTCACATTCGGATGATTATAGGAGGGAGAATATGCTATCCATTCATCAGCGGCTTGCGGAGTTATACATCTTAAGCCTACAGCGGACCCTGACGGGTTATGAATTAACCGAACAGCAGCATTGTCTCCAGGTTAATGCAGCGTATTGCTGGGAAATGGCACGGCTGAACAATGAAGCGAGGCTTGCCACGGATACAAATGATGCCCAGTGGCAGCAGGAGATCAGTGCCCAAATGTACGAGGTCATGTTAACCGGCAAAGTGGGCAACCGGAGTACATAAAGGCAGCCCCTTCCACACCTAGACGTGCCGGAAAGGGCTGCTGCTGTTAGACTCTACAGGAAGCGGAACTGTGCTTCGATCAGACCGTTATAGATTCCCTCATGCGCTGTAAGCTCGGCATGGGTTCCTTCTTCCTTGATCTCACCATGATCCAGTACGACAATCTTATCCGCATGACGGATAGTCGACAGCCGGTGGGCGACGATGAAGGAAGTACGACCCTGAAGAAGAATCTTCAGCGCCTCCTGAATCTTGATCTCCGTCTCGGTATCAATGCTGGCTGTCGCCTCATCCAGGATCAGAATCCGCGGATTGGCCAGCAGCGCACGGGCGAAGGACAACAGCTGGCGTTGTCCCATAGAGAGTGCGCTACCGCGTTCCTCGACCTCAGTCTCATAGCCGCCCGGCAGGCTGCTGATGAAGTCATGAGCGTCCACTGCCTTCGCCGCATCCTCCACCTCTTGATCCGTAGCATCCAGCCTACCGAAACGGATATTATCCCGGATAGTTCCTGAGAAAATAAATGTATCCTGCAGCACGATCCCGATCTGCTCGCGCAGACTCTGCAGTGTCACGTCACGTGTATCCCTGCCGTCGATAGTGATGCTACCGCTCTTGATATCATAGAACCGGCCAATCAGGTTGATGATTGTACTTTTACCTGAGCCGGTATGACCGACAAGCGCGATCGACTGGCCGGCCTTAACATCGAGATCAATACCTTTCAGCGCCGCCCGGCCTTTTTCATATTCAAACACTACCTTATTAAACTGAATGTCACCCTGAATTTTTGGCAGCGGTGTTGCCCCTGATTTGTCTTGCACAGCAGGCTGCTCATCCAGGTATTCAAAGATCCGCTCCGAGGAAGCCATCGCCACGAGCAGCTGGTTATACATCTGGCCCAGCCGGTTAATCGGGTCCCAGAAGTTGCTGACGTAAGTGCTGAACGCGACCAGAAAGCCTACCGTAAGATCCCCGGTCTGGATCAGATAGGCTCCGAACCAGAAGAGAATCATCGTGCCGAAGCCGCCTGTAATTTCAATAATCGGGCCAAACGCCTGGTTCATCGCCGAAGCCTTGTTCCATGATTTCCGGCTATCCATGTTCATCGCATCGAAGTAGTTCATGTTTTCCTGTTCCTGGGTGTAGGCCTGAGTGACTCTTATCCCTTGAATCGACTCATTCAGGTGAGAATTAATCCGAGAGTTCTTCATCCGCACATCCTGCCAGGCTATCCGGATCTTCTGGCGCAGCTTGGTAGAGACAAAGAACATAACTGGTACGGTGATCATCACCGCCAGTCCCAGCTTCCAGTTGATCAGCAGCAGAATCACCATAATTCCGAGCAGCTGTACACAGTCGATCATCAGATTGACGACCCCGTTAGTGAACAGATCCTGCAAAGAGTTAATATCATTGGTAACCCGAACGAGCACTGAACCTGCAGGACGTTTATCAAAAAAGTTGAAGGAAAGCTTTTGAATATGCCGGAAAAGGTCTGAACGCAGATCATAAATGACCCGCTGTCCTATCACATTTGTATATTTAATACGGTAGACTCCGGCAATCCACTGGATCAGATAAAGTACAATTACAGCAACCGTCAATGTGTACAATAGTGTCAGACTCGGATTCCCCGCCTTGGGAGCAATCGCCTTGTCGATAGCCATACTGGTCAGATAAGGGACCGTCAGCTTCGTAATCGTGCCAAGGATCATCATCACCGACACGAGCGGCAGCATCTGTCTTGCATAGGGCTTCATATAACTGAACAGCCGGGTGAACTGCTTCCAGTCAAACGCCTTGTCGATGATATCATCGTCTTTGTACACGAAACGTTCGTCTAACGCCTGCTCCTGGGCTGAACTTTGCTTCAGTTTTACAAATTCCCCTTGGTTAGCTTCTGGCTTCATGCCTGATCACCTGCCCCTCTTCCATGCTCCCTGTTCAGATAATCAGCATACTGAACCCGGTAGACATCCTGGTAAGGACCGGGAACCTCGATCAGCTCATGGTGGGTACCCTGCTGCACCATATTACCTTCGTTCATCACAATAATCTGATCGGCATGCCTCAGGGAGGATATCCGGTGGGCTATAATCAAAGTGGTCCGTCCGCGCATAACCTCCTGGAATCCCGCCTGAATCTCATGCTCAGTCTCCATATCAACGGCACTGGTGGCATCGTCCAGAATAAGGATCCGCGGATTCTTCAGAAGCGCTCTGGCAATGGCAATCCGCTGCTTCTGCCCGCCTGAGAGTCCCATTCCCCGTTCGCCAACCACCGTATCATACCCTTCAGGCATTTCCATAATAAAATCATGAGCCTTCGCCAACTGTGCGGCACGGATGATCTCTTCCATACTCACATCCTTCAAACCGTAAGCGATATTGTTGCGGATGGAGGAGGAGAACAGAAAAGTCTCCTGAAACACTGTGGCGATCTGCGTCCGAAGGCTGCGTACATTATATTCCCGGATATCCACACCATCCAGTGTAATGCTGCCTTTATTCACATCATAAGCCCGCATCATCAGCTGGATAATGGTAGACTTCCCGGAGCCGGTACCGCCTAGAAATCCAATGACTGCCCCTGGCTTGGCATGGAAATGAATGTCCTTGACTGCAGGCATTTTGTTGCCATAGGCAAAGGTCACGTGATCAAAGACGACTTCACCTTTCACTTCTGCCGCCACAAGCTCACGGGCATTCTCTTTATCTTTTACATCGATAGGCTGATTAAGTACTTCAAGTACACGTTCTCCGGAAGCTTTGGATTGCGTATAGTTGTTGATATGGAAGCCAAGACCCCATACAGGGCCGATAATATACCAGATTAAGCTGAAAAAGGCTACAAGCTCGCCAAGCGACATATGTCCCTTGATGACTAGCGTTCCGCCAACCCCTAGCAATATAGCTACACTGACCGAAGCCAAAAGCTCCATCACCGGGAAAAACTTACTCCACAGCTCCGCGGCAAAAATCTGGTTATCCTTGTATCGCTCATTACGGTGTGAGAACTTCTCTACCTCATAGGCTTCTCTGGCGAATGATTTGACAGTCCGCACACCGGTAACATTCTCTTGGACAGCCGTGGTAAGAGAGCTGAGCGCAAGCCGCATCTCCTGGAAGGCCGGGTGAATCTTGGATTCGAATCTGAATGCAACAGCAGCCAGAAATGGCATAGTGATCAGCGTAACAAGGGTAAGCTGCCAATTGATCGTGAACATCATAATGGAGCCGAACAACACCATAAAAAACACATTCAGCAGTTGGGCAAATCCGAACCCGATAAACAGCCGGATGGCCTCAAGATCCCCGGTCAGCCGGGACATCAGGTCACCTGTCTTCGCCGTGTCATAATAGCGGAAAGACAGGAATTGCAGCTTCTCATAACAGGCATTGCGCAGACGGTAGGCCAGAAAGTTGCCGAGCCGCCCTCCGAAAAAGCCATGGGCAAACTGAAGACAAGCCTTAACAAATACGACGGCCAATACGCTGAGCGCAAGGACGGGTACCTCAGTGAACTTCATGGGTACGATAACATCATCAATCAAACGTCTTAACAAGTTGGGGGTAATAAGCCCCACTGCAGTTGCGGCTGCCAAACAAACAATCGACAGAATCAGATAGTTCAGCTTCTCCCGATAAAAGCCCCGCAGTTGCCTGAGAACATCCATATCTCTCCTCCTTAGTGCGTGGATTTTTAGCGCTTCCATTTTAGTGACTTTATGCAGTTTATCACCCTTGATTTAATGCGGCAAAGGGGAGAAATCCTCATTTTCTCGGTTTTTCCCGAAAGATTCGGGCTTCCTCGCAAGGTAAAGGACAGCTTCAGCTTTAAATGCTTCCATTTCCTCCTGAATCCTATTGGATTAAGATAATCCATGATTCTGCCTGTTTTCCTGTCCGCAGAGCGCATACAAAAAGAAGACGAACATAAAGTTCGCCTTCTGCACCAGCATTTTATTTTTTTGTTACCCAATACTGCCTTCCATCTCGAACTTGATGAGACGGTTCATTTCTACCGCATACTCCATCGGCAGCTCTTTGGTGAATGGCTCGATGAAGCCCATGATGATCATCTGAGTCGCTTCGGCTTCGGTAAGGCCGCGGCTCATCAGATAGAACAGCTGCTCTTCGGAGACCTTGGAGACGGTCGCTTCATGCTCAAGCACGATGTTATCGTTCATGATCTCATTGTATGGAATCGTGTCCGAAGTGGACAAGTTATCCAGAATTAGCGTATCGCATTTGATGTTGGATTTCGCGCCTTCCGCCTTACGGCCGAAGGAAGCCAGACCACGGTATGTTACTTTACCGCCATGCTTGCTGATCGATTTGGAGACGATCGTCGAAGTCGTGTCCGGTGCCAAATGAATCATTTTGGCCCCTGCATCCTGATGCTGGTCCTTGCCCGCAACCGCGATGGACAATACCGAGCCTTTGGCTCCGCGGCCTTTGAGTACAACGGCAGGATATTTCATGGTCAGCTTGGAACCGATGTTGCCATCGACCCATTCCATCGTAGCGTTCTCTTCAGCAACGGCACGTTTGGTAACCAGATTGTAGATATTCGGTGCCCAGTTCTGAATCGTTGTGTAACGAACGCGAGCGTTCTTCATGCACAGGATCTCAACGACCGCACTGTGCAGAGAGTTCGTGCTGTAGATAGGAGCTGTACAGCCCTCTACATAATGCACGAAGCTGTCTTCATCGGCAAGAATCAGAGTACGCTCGAATTGGCCCATGTTCTCAGAGTTAATCCGGAAGTATGCCTGCAGAGGCACTTCACATTTCACACCCTTCGGAACATAGATGAAGCTTCCCCCAGACCATACAGCACTGTTCAATGCAGCAAACTTGTTATCCGCAGGCGGGATAATTGTACCAAAGAACTTTCTGAAGAGCTCGGGATGCTCACGTAGCGCAGTGTCGGTATCGGTAAAGATTACCCCTTGATCTTCAAGGTTCTTCTGCATGCTGTGGTAGACCACCTCGGATTCGTACTGCGCCGAGACACCGGCCAGGAACTTCTGCTCCGCTTCCGGAATCCCCAGCTTGTCGAAGGTCTCTTTAATCTCGGAAGGAACCTCCTCCCAAGTCTTCCCTTGCTTCTCGGACGGTCTTACATAATACTGGATTTCATCAAAATCCAATTCATCGAGATTACCGCCCCATTTAGGCATCGGCATTTTATAGAATTGCTCCAGAGATTTCAGGCGGAATTCCAGCATCCATTCCGGTTCATTCTTGATGGCAGAGATTTCTTTAACAATTTCGGCCGTAAGTCCCTTACCAGACTGGAATATCGACTTATGCTCGTCACGGAACCCGTATTGGTACTCTTCCATATCAGGCGCTTTCTTAGCCATGGTGTCAGCCTCCTTGTTTTTAGTGTTCTTGGTGATGCTCTTCTTCTTCCTCGTCTATACCTTTGCGCAGCGCGTTCCATGCCAGTGTCGCACATTTGATCCGCGCCGGAAATTTATTAACACCGGAAAGGGCTTCAATATCTTCATAGTCATCAAAATCCGCTGCTTCGCCCTTCATCAGGCAGGAGAAACGGTCAGCCAGGTCAAGCGCATGCTGGATCGTCTGGCCTTTGACCGCTTCCGTCATCATGGAAGCCGACGACATGCTGATCGAACAGCCTTCGCCGCTATAACGGGCATCCTTGACGATGCCGTCCTCCACCTTTAGCTGAAGTGTAATACGGTCGCCGCAGGTAGGGTTATTCAGTTCAATCTTCACGGCGTCATCTTCAAAAGAACCACGGTTCCGGGGATTTTTATAATGATCCATAATTACGCGTCTATATAAGTCATCCAAGTTCATAGGCGAAATACTCCTTTGCCTTGATTAAAGCTTGCACCAGTGCATCCACGTCCTGCTCCGAATTGTACAGATAGAAGCTTGCACGGGCGGTTGAACTGACCTGCAGCCACCGCATCAGCGGCTGGCAGCAGTGGTGTCCGGCACGGACAGCGACACCCTCAGCATCCAGCACAGTAGCTACATCATGAGGATGAACATCCCCGAGATTGAAGGTAACTACGCCGACCTGACGGCTGCGCGGTCCATAAATGGTGAGTCCGTCCACCCCTGAGAGACGCTCTTCCGCGTAAGCAGCAAGCTCCATCTCATGACGGTGAATTTCATCCATCCCGATTTCCTGAAGGAAATCAATCGCTGCCCCTAGGCCGACCGCTCCGGCAATAATCGGTGTACCCCCTTCGAATTTCCAGGGAAGCTCTTTCCACGTCGATTCATACAGGCCTACATCGTCGATCATTTCACCACCGAACTCGACAGGCTCCATAGCCTCTAGCAAAGCCTTCTTGCCATACAAGGCGCCAATGCCTGTAGGTGCAAGCATCTTGTGCCCGGACAATGCGTAGAAATCGCAGTCGAGATCCTGAACATCCACCTTCATATGAGGTGTGCTCTGAGCCCCGTCCACAACGATTACAGCACCGTGACGGTGAGCGATGGCAGCCAGCTCTTTTACCGGATGGGTAACACCCATTACATTCGATACATAAGCGATGGCGACGATCTTGGTCTTATCGGTTATCGTCTCCTCAGCATCCGCAAGTGTAATGGTTCCATCCTTCTGCAGCGGGAGGAATTTCAAGGTTGCCCCTGTCTTCTTCGCCAGCTGCTGCCATGGGATGAAGTTGCTATGGTGCTCCATCTGGGTAATGACAATTTCGTCGCCTTCACCCACATGGGCCGGGCCGTAAGACGAAGCTACAATATTCAGGGCGGTTGTTGTGCCGCGGGTAAAAATAATTTCCTTCGTACTCCGGGCGTGAAGGAATTTCGCCAGCTTCTCGCGGGCTCCTTCATAAGCGTCCGTAGCCCGGCTACCCAGTGTATGGACGCCGCGGTGTACGTTAGCGTTATCCCATTCATAATAGGACTTCACTGCCTCGATAACCTGGCGCGGTTTCTGTGAGGTTGCCGCGCTGTCCAGGTACACCAAAGGATGGCCGTTGATCTTCTGGTTCAGTATGGGAAATTGCTCCCGGATGGCGCTGTTAATCATTGGCCTAACTTCCTTTCCACAAGAGATTGGAGCTGATTGCGCAGTCCCTCCAGTGGAATTTGCGACACTACAGGAGCTAGGAAGCCGTATATGATCAGTGTTTCTGCATCATGCCGTGTAATCCCCCGGGACATCAGGTAGTATACCTGCTCATAATTGACCTGTCCTACGGAAGCGGCATGGCCTGCAGTAACATCGTCTTCATCAATAAGCAGAATCGGGTTAGCGTCTCCGCGTGCTTTGGGACTCAGCATCAGAACCTTCTCTGTCTGCTGGCCATCGGCCCGGGTTGCGCCTTTTTCGATTTTGGTAATCCCATTAATAATGGAGGTTGCGGAATCGCGCATAACCGCACGGGTAATCATATCACTTGGCGTGTTTTTGCCGAAATGCTGGGCCTGTGTGGTGTAGCTAAGCTTCTGTACACCTGAGCCCACTGCGATGACTTTGGCGTCGGAGCTTGATCCATTGCCTTTAAGCACGGACTTGGTATCGCTGGCGGTATCACCGTAGTTCATTTCGCCTACAATCCATTCAATCGTCCCATCGTTCTCCACAACAGCGCGCCGGTAAGTCACGTCAGTTGTGTCCTCACCCAGCTGATGAACCGTAGCATAACGCACCTTGGCGCCTGCTCCGACGAATACTTCCACCGCACCGTTGTGTAGTCCGGCTTCAGCTTTGTCCGATACATAGTTGTCAACGTATGTTAAAGAACTATTTGCTTCAGCAACAATCAGAATATGCGGAACAAAAGCAGCTTCAGCATCATCTGTGAGCAGAACCGCCTGTAGCGGTGTCTCAATAATGACGTTCTTCGGAACATAGAGGAATACCCCGCCGTTCCAAAGCGCTGCATGCAGCGCGGCAATAGAATGCTCATCAGGCAGTATTGCCTTGTGCAGATAACGCTGCACCAGATCTCCATGCTCTTTGACTGCCGTTTGCAGATCGGTAAAAATAACACCCTGAGCTGCCAGCTCCGGAGCAAGCCGTACATATATAGCGCTGGAGTTGCGCTGAATAATCAGGCTGCCTTCCTCCTGATCCTTGATCAGAGCTGTAACAGAAGCAGGAGCTTCACTAAGTGCAGTGATAGCTTGGCTTGCTTTATAACTTCCATAGGTGTTCACATTCCAGCGGTCAATCCGGGTCTTTTCCAGTTTCGGTAATGCCAGGCCTGCGGCCAGAGTAAGTGCGTTCAAACGGCTGTCCTTCAGCCAGCCCGGCTCGCCGCTGCTCTGCGACAATTCGCTGAGCAACTGTGCATCCACCGGAAGAATGGTTTGCGTCGTCATAAGTGGTTTCCTCCTTCCTGGCGTATCTTAAGCTTCCTGTCCTACAGTTTCATCTTCAATGCCAAGCTCTTCCTTCACCCATTCATAACCTTCTGCTTCCAGGCGTTCAGCCAGTTCAGAGCCGCCGGATTTAACGATCCGTCCTTGCATCATCACATGTACATAATCTGGCTTGATGTAATTCAAGAGGCGCTGATAATGGGTAATCACTAGGAAACCGCGTTCTGGGCTCCGCATGGAGTTAACGCCTTCAGCGACAATTTTGAGTGCATCAATATCAAGGCCGGAGTCAATTTCGTCAAGAATGACGATCTTGGGATCCAGCATCATCATTTGCAGAATTTCATTACGTTTCTTCTCGCCGCCGGAGAAACCTTCGTTCAGATAACGGTGCAGGAACTCAGGGTTCATATCCAGTTCTTTCATCTTGGCTTCCATTTGACGGATAAAGCGGATCAAGGAAATCTCGCTTCCCTCTTCACGGCGGGAATTGATCGCGCTGCGCAGGAAGTCGGAGTTCGTTACGCCGCTGATTTCACTTGGATACTGCATCGCCAGGAAAAGACCGGCACGTGCGCGTTCATCCACAGCCATTTCGAGCAGGTCTTCACCCTCCAGAATAGCTGTACCCTCAGTAACTACGTACTTGGGATGACCCATCAGTGCCGAAGCCAGGGTGCTTTTACCGGTACCGTTCGGTCCCATGATGGCGTGAATTTCGCCGCCCTTCATTTGAAGGTTGATTCCCTTCAGAATTTCTTTTCCCTCAATTGTTGCTTTCAGTCCCTCAATGACAAATTCTGCTGCCATAATAATGTTTCCCCCCATTGTTGGATTTGCGAAATCAGAAAGCTGTATTGTAACAGGTTATCCCTGATGCCAGCAAAAATTAGATTTTATATCATATTATAATAATTATAAAGTGTATTGGAGTGATTATCAATGATTCTCACTAATTTTATTACAAACCATGTTTTTTTACAAATATCTATTTTTGAGTAAAGCTCATCATGCAAGGTCTAAGATATGAACAAAAATCAAAAAAGAAAGCCCCCACACTGGAGGCTTTACTTCTATTGTAGATTTAATTATCTGCAAGGTACGATCAGCCCAGGAAAGAGCGAAGCATCCATTGGTTTTTCTCCAAATCACTGCGGATTTTGATGAACAAATCAGCTGTAGGCTGATCGCTTCCCTGCTCGGCCAGCTCAATACCTTCTGTAAGCTCTTCAGCCACGGTGGCGAAGTCTTCAATGAGTGTCTGAACCATGCTGCGTGTATCTTCCTTGCCTGTTGCTTCCTGGATAGTAGACAATTCAAGATATTCTTTCATGGTTGCTGCCGGGCTGCCTTTGATGCTCAGCAGTCGTTCAGCCACCTCATCCATTTTGAGGGTAATATCATCATACAGCTCTTCAAACTTCACATGGAGGGAGAAAAATTGCTCTCCTTTCACATACCAGTGATAATTGTGAATTTTCACATACAGCACGTTCAGGTTTGCAACCTCACGATTGAGTACTTGTTCAAGTGAAGTAGTGTTTACTTTACCAGATGCTTTAGCCATTGTAAGATCCCTTCCTTATCCATAATTTAGCCGGCTGCCTGTCCATGGTCCGGCGTGCAGTTGTCTATACTGAATTTACCCTTCCCTGAAGAGGACGAAACATGAAATATCCCTCCGGTGAAGACACCAATGTCCGAACTTCTCCGTTGTTGGATGGTTTATGCTTGTAGGATGAACCAAGCCTGCCCCGCTTATGCTTCTCCAGATAAATCAACCTTGGACGAAAGCTAAAGGGCAGCAAAAAGAGGCCCGAAGGCCTCTCTTTTGAAGCACCCAACTGCCAGAAAGTCTTTTAGAGCATAAGAAGCAAAGCTTCCGCCCCACTCATTCCAGGCACAATCCCCAGCTTCTCTGCTTCTAAGGTTACGGACTCCAAAGGTGCAGCCAGAAGCTGCGGCAATGTACGAACTCCAACAGCCCGGGCTGCTATAATGCCGCGGTCACTAAGCTTGTCATTGAGCAGGCCCACATCTAGCGCTCCGCACATGATATACCCTTTATCCGTGCTGATTGACAGCAGTGTTGTCTTCGGAAGCTTCACTTCAACACCAATCATTACATGACCACCAACGACCATAGGTTCCATTGTAACCAACCCGCCTAACCTCCTTGTTCTTGATCCTCCATCACGATGTATGTGTATGCTATATTTGGGATCAGTGTGTGGACGGAGGACTATATCCTCTGTTAAAATATGGTCAATAGTCCTAATTTCTCAATAACGAGGTATATGCTTATTCATGAATTAATGGTATAGTTTATATACTTTTAAATTAATATTTTGAATAGTGTCTACTGACAAAGCTGGGGGATTTATGGACAAGAAACTACAACACACGGACGGCAACTATTTATTTAATGTCGACATCCTGATCAACGCCCGTACTAACCCGCTTGCCCTGCAATACTTGCTTGAAATGTTGAACGGCAACGGGAAAATAACAGATTTCAACATTAACTCAGGTCTTGAGCTTGGAAGAACGATTGACTCTCTTCTCCGGTCCGCAAAGCTAGCACTGAAGCAGGAACCCGCAGCTGTTGCCCAAGAACCTTTAAAATTGCCAGTGAAGCAAACAGGTAAACAAGCGGAGAAGCCCCAATCCAAGAATGTTCCCGCAGACAAACCTGCAGCAACCCCTGCGGATGCGTACGGTAAAATCAGACTATACATTCAAAATAACCAACTGGTTCGGCTCCGTGCTAACCGGCACGGCAAACAAGTGTCCATGCCCTGCCGTATACTGAATTTTGATGAAACCGCTAATACACTCAGTGTGTATCATGTGGATGAAAAGCAAGTGTATACTTTCCAGCTCAATGAGATTGACGAATTTTCGTAATAAATCATTGGCTGTGACACCAGACAAACAAGCACCTAACCTAGAAGATAACCTTCGGGTCAGGTGCTTGTTTGTTGATGTGGGTTCTTACACTTTGAATGTTCTTCAATCTTTTCGGGAAAAAGCTTCCCAGGCCAGACAAATCCATCCGGCAATAAAGCATACCCCGCCGATAGGAGTGATCGCTCCAAGCACCTTAATACCGGTAATGCTCAGGACATACAAGCTGCCGGAGAAGAAAAGGATTCCCAGCGTCAGCAGTCTTCCCGCCCAGCGCAGACGCGAGCTCTCCCCCCATTGTCCCGCGACCAGCCCAATTAAAATTAGCCCCAGTGCATGAATCATGTGATAATGTACGCCCGTCTCGTAGACCTTCAGGTAGTCCTCACTAATTGAATTTTTAAGCAGATGCGCTCCGAACGCTCCTATGCCGACAGACAGCATAACCAGCAAGGCTCCAAAGGCGATAAATCTTCGTTGCATGGATTCACAGCTCCTTCAATTGAACTTGTCCCTATCTTACCGTAACCAGGCTGTTTATTTCCAGCAGCAGCAACATTGGAAGGGTATACAAACAAGACTTGCTTTTGCCGCCATCTTATGGAAAAGTGGGTATGAAGCATCTTTTATATCAAATAGGATACAAGGAGTGCCGTGCATGGACGATTATTCTCTGCCAAAAGAAGAAAAAGCCTTGGATGAAGCAAGTTATCGGGATCTCAAACATTCCGGCCCGGGAATCGCCTCGTTTATTATCGCCCTCATTACGTTTGCCGGCTACATTATCACCTTCGTTGTTGTAGGTGTTAACGCCTCTTCTGTCACAGGAGGAAGCGACTCTTTTATTACCAATTCTGCAGAGTCTATCTTTTATCTGGGGATGTCTGTCCTCGTACTGGCTGCGGTTAATGTGATCGGGACTGTCATTGGCATAATCGGACTCACCCTCCGTAAGCGCCGCAAAGTTTATGCTGTTATCGGGACTATTATTAATGGAGTTATTCTGCTGCTGTTCATGCTGATGATTGCCACAGTACTCGTTAATGCCGGTTCATCCTAAGGCTTCAATATTTTGAGACCGCCGCCCATTCCAAAGAAGAAGCCGCTCCGATCTAACGGAAGCGGCCTTTTTAGTATATCGCCTACTGCAAACTGCAACCCGGAACAGGATTACCGGCTAACCAGACTATCCAGCGAAGCGTAGACATGCGGTCCGAAACCCTCGGAAGCTTCACGCTGCGGGATGTTCAGCTTGATGATATATCCCTGCCCGTCCATTTCCTTCACCACATACTCGCGGGTCAGACCCGACCCCATGGCAGTTAGATAGAGCCGGATGCCGGTCATCCGCCGGTCACGTTCCTGTTGATCGAGAGCAGTTACTTTGCCAGTAGAGGAGAGTTCCTTTTCCCCCTCCTTTTGAAGAGCATCGAGATTGAAGTCAGAGGGCAGCTTGGTGATCTCAGCGTAATATCCGGGATCGACTTTCATTGCCAATTTGCCGGTCTTCGCATCAAAAGTGAAGATATCGAATACATAGAGCGAGTAGCCCGCTCCAGTAGCCAGGGTTGCCGTCTTTTCTTCCTCCATACCCTCCAGCGTCAGCTTGAATGTCCTCGTCTTGGGGAGTTCACTGGTAGAAGGCGCTGTGCTTCCGCTCTCCGCAGACTTCTCCAGCTTCGACAGCACGCGCTGCGAAATGGATGAATCCCCTTCTACACTGCGCTCCACATATTCGAAGACTACAGGATCATCCATATTCAAAGACTCCAGAGACTTTTCCAGCCCCGCGCCAAGCTCAAATGATGTTGCCCCTTCTTCTGTCTTGATCTCTACCGAATGATTGTCGATCTGTCCGACGTAGATCCCTGTACCGTGAATCGTCTGCGCGTCCCCTACAGGAGATGAAACAGGTTCAGTTGCGGGAGATGAACTGGGTTCAGCCACAGGGCTTGGCGACGGTGATGCCGTGTTCTGTTCCGGAGAGGCAGAAGCAGTGGCCGATGGCGCTACCGGAGCCTCAGCCGGGGTATTGTCACTGCATGCGGTTATCGCCAGTAATAATACAGCAGTTGCCGCCAGAACAGGTAGTGCACGTGGTGATTTCATGTTGACTGCCTCCTCTTTGGTGAATCGGTAATCGAATCGCCTGGCAAGGCTTACTCTTATAAACGAATAACCCTTCCCCCGGGTTGCATAAACTTAACGGCCGTTCCATTCACATATCCCTAAGCCTCATGAATATACTTTAGTTACAACCTGCCCTTCAGTTACCGCTTGTGCCTGTACCGATTATATTCTATGGGAGGTGGTCATCCTGCCGCATTCATCCGGTCATTACACGTTTGTCGTATCCAAAGAAGACTGGTCCCTTCACCGCAAAGGCCATCAGGATCAGGAACGTCATCAGCAGAAGGTCCGGGAAGCCATTAAGGATAATCTGCCCGATCTCGTGACGGAAGAAAATATTATTATGTCCGACGGCAAACAAATCGTAAAGGTTCCTATCCGCAGCCTGGATGAATACCGGATTATTTACAACTTCCGCAAGCAAAAGCACGTCGGCCAAGGCGACGGCGAAAGTCAAGTCGGTGACGTGCTTGGCCGCGATTCCCAATCCGCCCAGCCGGGCAAAGGCGACAAAGCGGGCGATCAGCCCGGTCAGGATACGGTTGAAGCGGAAGTCGATCTGGAAGATCTGGAAGACATCTTGTTCGAGGATATGGAACTTCCTCATCTTGCCCCCAAGACACAAGAAGAGATTGAGGTCAAATCCATCGTCTTCAACGATATCCGCAAAAAAGGCATGATGTCCAACATAGACAAAAAACGCACCCTGCTTGAGAACCTGCGCCGCAATGCCAGCCGTGGCAAACCTGGCATCCACAGCATCAGCCCAGACGATCTGCGCTACAAAACCTGGGACGATATCACGGTGCCTCACTCCAATGCCGTTATTATTGCGATGATGGATACTTCCGGATCCATGGGCACTTTTGAAAAATATTGCGCCCGCAGCTTCTTCTTCTGGATGACCCGCTTCCTGCGCCGCCAGTACGAGAAGGTGGACATTGTGTTCGTGGCACACCACACAGAAGCCAAAGAGGTTAGCGAGCATGACTTCTTCACCCGCGGTGAGAGCGGGGGAACCATCTGCTCCTCAGCCTACCAGAAGGCCCTGGACATTATCGACAGCCGTTATCCGCCCTCCAAATACAATATCTACCCCTTCCACTTCTCTGACGGCGACAACCTTACCTCCGATAATGAACGATGTGTCAAGCTGATCGGGGAGCTACTGAAACGCAGCAACATGTTCGGTTACGGAGAGGTTAACCAATACAACCGCAGCAGCACGCTGATGTCCGCATACCGGCATCTGAAGCAGGAGCAGTTCATGCACTATGTGATCAAAGACAAGAAAGAAGTGTATCAGGCACTGAAGACTTTTTTTGGTAAAAAGAACGCCGTACAATGAGCAAAAGACCTCCACCCGGAAGGGGTGGAGGTCTTTTGCTGTCGATATCCTTTTGAACAATATGACAGTTATTCGTCACTTAATAAAAGCTCACCATGCAGCACAGTATCCCCCTTGTTATCCAGATACCATTTGCCATCGGAGGCCTTGACAACCGATTTAAGATAATAAAATAGTTCTATCACTGAACTTTTATCATCCTTGTCACGGACAGTATAAACAAAATAGACTGTGGCCTTATTCGGTCCATATGAGACAACGGTCGCCTGCTTCTTGGTATACTTCAGTTCGTGTTTGAGAAAGTTGTATTCCAGCAGCTGCTTGACCTGATCTTTGCTCAGATTTCGATTGATATAATATGCTTCAGGAGAGCGATCCACCGCCATGAGCGCCAGTGCATCCTCATTGTTCATTGCTTGTATATATTTATCAAGCAATGTATAGATGGCTACCTTGTCGGCATCCGGAACAGCCGCTCCCTTATTAGCAAGGGAGAGATCATCGGGAGACTCTGCTTCAATCTGGTAGACATCAATATTTTTATGAACGGCATCATAATTCATTCTGATATTGGAAGTAGCATTGAACAAATGATTTATAACCATTACATTGGCTCCGGAACCCAGTATCATTGGAGCATCTTTACTGTAGGTAAATTCACGGTCGTTAAGAAAGGTCTTCCCCGATTTAAGATCAATCTTATAGGAAGTATCCTTCGAATCTGCTGTGATCACCTTTTTGGCCGCATCGTAGTTGAACTTGAATCCTAAAGCCAGCACAACACTACGGAACTCGATGTACACTCTGCCCCCTTGCACGATAGGAGCAGCCTTCGGATGGATTTCCTCGCTCTGGACGAAGACTCGGATCGTCTTCACGTTTGCTGCCGCTGCGGAGGCTGCTGCCGGACCCAAAGACATAACTGTCAGAACGAAGGCCAGAAAGAGCATTGCAATCTTACTCATATTTAAATTCTTCATTAAATACCTTATACCCCCATTTTAATTAAAATCACCCTTTCTACTTTATCGTCAACTTTCATGTAATTCCTTTGAAGTCCTAATTAGTCTTCTCTCTATCCTTACCCTTGTCGGATTCACCAGCGTTCTTATTTGCGGATTCACGATCCTTCATCATCTCGTCCACAGACTTCACCTTCAGCCGTGCAGCCCCGGCGTTATCAGCCATCGTCGGTACGAGATTACCAGAAGCAAGGCGAGCCTTCGCTTCAGCAATCGCAGCACCATACTGCGGTAGCCACTGCTCCCCGGCAACCAGCATCTCATCGACCATCTGCCAGATTTCCTTCGGATTGCAGACGGCTCCGACCAGCGGGTCCATCATGAAGGCTTGACGCAGCAGCTTATCATCGCCATGTACCGCAGCCTCAACCGCCAAACGTTGCACAGAAATGCTGACATTGCATACAGCGGCAAGCCCAAGCGGTAGTTCCCCTACCACCGGCATCGAGATGCCGTTATGATCGACGTACCCCGGCGCTTCAATAATGGCATCATCCGGCAGATTACCAATGATACCGTTATTGACGGTATTAAAGTGGCCTCTATATACTCTGCCCGTCTCCAATCCTTCAATAATATAGGAGCCATGCTCTTCGCCGCGGTGCTCAGCCGTGTATTCCAGCGCCGGGTCCTTCATCCAATTAGGAAAATCAGTCTCGAACCAGTTGCGCCCTTCTGTGCAGACCCGTAAGTATCCCCCGGTTTCTCCGTTGATCCAGCTGCCCAGGTCGATCCAGTCCATAATTTCGCTGCTTCGCTTTCGGTACCACGGAACATATTCGCTTAAATGTCCATTAGACTCGGTGCTGTAAAAGCCGAAGCGGCGCAGCATATCGATCCGCACCTTTTCCGTCCGGCTGAATTCAGGGTGCTTTTCAAAAGCTTCCAGTAGTCCTGCGGTCAGATCCCTGCCATTATGCTTGGCTGAGATATACCAGGTCTGGTGATTGATCCCTGCACATATGATATCCACCTCAGTTTTCTCCAGCCCATAGACCTCAGCAATCTGCTGATGCCCATGCTGCACTCCGTGGCAGAGCCCAATGGTCTTCACACCCCCGTATTTATTGCAAGCCCAGGTCAGCATGGCCATGGGATTGGAGTAATTGAGCAACAGCACATCGGGCGCAGCTACCTCCCGGATGTCACGGCATATCTCCAACATCTCGGCAATCCCGCGCTGCCCGTACATGATTCCGCCTGCACATAAGGTATCACCCACGCACTGGTCCACACCATATTTCAGCGGAATATCCACATCGGTCGCAAAAGCTTCAAGCCCTCCCATACGAATAGTACAAAATACGTACTTCGCATCCTTAAGCGCTTCTCTGCGATCTGTCGTAGGCGAGATTGTGATCTTCAGGCCGTTCTCCCGGATATCCCGCTGACACAGCTCGGTGACCATCTGCAAGTTGTGAGGATTAATATCCATAAAGGAGACTTCAATCCCCTTAAATTCCTGTACCGTCAGCAGGTCACGCAGCAATCCCCGTGTAAAACCTATACTGCCTGCTCCAATAAAAGCTACTTTAAATGACATTGCCATCATCCTCCCAATGAATGAATTGTTCCTGTTCATTGTAGCAAGGAGGCTGCGGGAAGCGTTATCAATATCACGACCATTTTACTGATGAACTGTCAACAATCCTCACTTGTCGTCGACACCGGTTGATAATCCCCCCATGATAACCGTTCCATCGCATTACGGTACTCCACCGGTGTATAGAGGGTGTACTTCTTGAACAGGAGATGAAAATACTGCCTGCTGCTGATCCCCACGTAGTCCGCAATTTCCGCAACAGGAACTTCGCTCTGTCCGAGGAGCATCTTTGCCTTCTCCATACGCAGCATATTCAGATAGTCCGTCAGTGTCCGTCCCGTATGCGCCCGGAAGATGCGTTGTAAATACCCTGGATGCAGACTGACCTCGGCAGCAACCTCTTTGACCTGGATACTGCGGTCATAGTTCTGATGCATAAATTCAATCGCGCGCCGCACATAAACCTGCGAGGGCTGCTGGGTGGCCTGTATCTGTTCCCTCCGTAGTCTGGAGAGGCGCAGCAGCAGCTCGGCGAACAGCAGACCGATCATTATGCTCCCTTGTCCCTTCTTTTGCGCTTCTCCGTCACCACCTTGCTGGTCCAGTTCCAATACTAGCGATTTAAGTACACGAAATATCTCTTCGGGGTCCGGCAGCACCAGACTGCAGAAGGGCACACGTAGCAATTCTGCCAGATCCGGCTCCTCCTTAGCCAGTCTGGAGATGGAAAGGGATGCCCCCTTGGAGGGTGTGAAGCCAAATTCAACATTCAGCATTCGGCACGATGTTCCCTCTTCCACAATCAGCCGGTGCGGCACATTGGCATCGAGTATAATTAATTCTCCTCTTTTCAAGCGGATACGTTCCTCATTCACACCCTGTTGTACATCTACCACACAGCTTCCCGAGATTAGATACATGATCTCCGTCCAATTATGCTGATGATACGCCATCGTATATGAATTCCACTGTTTATAATAGTAGGCAAAAAAATGCGGCCCATAATCCCCTTCCAGCAAAGCCTGCTGAAACAGGCTACCATTTAATTCCGGCAATCAATTCCCCTCCTTTCTGTCTGCAGAATTCTTATCTCAACCTGCAAGACTTCTTGGTTCCTTCTATATAGGACAAGTGTATCCCTTGAACCTCCCCGGGACAAGGACCGGATACGCACAACAGGAAGCAGTCCATGCCAAAAACCCCCGCGCCGCCGATGACTCGGAACGCAGGGGCTATGTTCTATCCAGATTATCCCTGAAAAGAAACCAGAGACAGCTTCAACTCCTCAGCCAGTGCCTCCAGCTTGCCGGATAGAGCGACCAGCTCCTCGCTCACGATGAACTGCTGCGAGGACATGGAGGCCACTTCCTCCGTCGAGGCACTGGTCTGCTGGACTACCGCATGCACGCTGGCCATGGATTCACTCAACAGCTGCTGGCATTCTGTCAGTGAAGCGATCGAGGCCGACGACTCATTCAAATATCCGATAAACTGTTCCATTTCTGTCCGGACACCTTCAAATATAATAGAGGAATCCCGTACAGATGCAATCTGCTCACGAAAAAGAGGCGCTGTCTCCCCCACAACCTGAACCGTATTTTCTATATGCCTGCTGATTTCTTCAGTGATTGCGGCCACAGAAGCGATCGACTGGTTGGATTGATTGGCCAGTCCGCGGATTTCGTCCGCAATCACTATGAAACCTCTTCCGGCTGCTCCGGCTCTAACGGCTTCTATGGAGGCATTGAGCGCCAGAATATTCGTCTGCTTATTCACGGCGACCATCGGGGTAAGAATGCTCCGGATCAGAAGTGTGCTTTCTCTCAGCCTTATGGAATTTTCCTGAATCAAATCCATCATCCGCGCAGTAGATTCACTCTGGGCAACCAGTGCCTTCATCAGCTCCGCTCCCTGGTCGCTGACCGTGATTACCTTCTCCGCCGATGTATCCATGACTTGATTGATCTCCTTCACTTCCTTGATCTGGAGATTCATCCTTTCCACGTTGCGGTTGCTACTCTCTGCTTCAAGAGCCAGGCTGGCTGCACCGCGGGCAATCTCTCCCGTAGCGGCTGCCACTTCTCTCGCATGGGTGGATGTCGCACCGGAAGCGTTCACCAACTGTTCCGAGGTAGCCAGTACCTGAGCCGCTGAACTTCCGCTCTGGCCTGCCAAGAGGGAGATCTGCTCCATCATCTTGTTGAAACTATGGCCCAGCCGGCCAATCTCATCCTGGCCTTTGAAGCTGGTACGCACCTGGAGATTACCTTGCTCGCCTTCCTCCATCAGACGGGCAAGCTTGCCCAGCGGGCGCCCAATCTGGCGGACCAGCAGGTAGCCGATCAGCAGTGCAATCACAGCTGCAGCGAGGACAACCAACAGCGTAATATAGAGCAGTTTGTCCGCAGATTTGGTAAAGTCACTGACCGGAGCATATCCCATCAGAGTCCACTTAGCTGTATCCAGCGGCTGATAGACCACCAGTTGTGATGCCCCCTGCTCATTGCTGCTTGTAAATGAATGAAGCTGTCCCTGCGCCAGTTCTGTTTCAGGGTGTATGTATGAGGACTCACCAAGCAGCTTGTTGTCCGCTCCGTACACAATACTTCCTGCCGGGTCCAGAATGCGGATCTCTCCGGCAAGCCCGATATGGAGATTGGCGAGCATATCCGTAAGCGCCTGGCCCTTGATCTCAATCAGCATATAATACTCAGCCTCGGGATGTTGTATATTCCGCAATAGCCTGCCCATCGTCAATGAAGACTGGTCATAGGCATCGAAGAAGCCTTTGGCCCTTACCGGGAACCAGACAGGATTGCCTTTGGCTTCATCGATCTGCTTCACTCTGGCCAGGATGCCTTCATCGCTGCGGACAGCACTAATACCAGTCGACTTGTACGATTCGGCATCTACTAGGCTTTTGGAGATAAGCCGGATGCCCATCATCCGTTCATCCGAGCCCTTCACCGAGTCCAGCTTGCGTCGGATCCGGTCCTCAGCCGCAACTTTGGCGACGGTTCCGGCTCCCGGACGGTTCACCGTCTCCATATCTGCTTTTAAAATAGAATCCACAGCAAACTGCCGGGAGAGTGCTTCATACTCGGCAAATAAAAAGTCCAGCTTGTCTGCAGCCTGCACAATGGACTGTGAGGATGCAGCAGCAACCTGATCAGTGATAATGCCTTTGGCGGCATAATATGAGGTTAGGCCCAAAACCGAGGATAGTACCACAATCGTACAGAACAAAATGACGAACAGCTTGATGCCTACCGATCTAAATCGTAAATGAAGCGGTCGTTTCATTACACACTCTCTCCTCATGCAACAAGTAGAACCCGCTTTGTCGCCCTTTTTCTAAGGACGATATCCGTTTCAGCGAGAAATAGAAGAATAATTTATAGCGTAAAATATATAAACTCTTCTATTTAAATAAAGATACAGCCCTTAATAGACAACATAAAGGCTGTACCCCTTGTTTCAATAATTCACAATCACACAAGACAACTATCCTTTGCTTGCACCTGCGGTCAAACCGTCAACGAGCAACCGCTGGAGGAAACCGAACAGAATCATAATCGGTACGGATATCAGCACAGCTCCCGCCGCGAACAGAGTGAAATTGGAATTTTGCATCGTATTCACCATATCCCACATGCCGACAGCGACCGTCCAGTTCTCTTTGGTCCGCAGAATTAGCTTGGCAAAGATGAAATCCACCCAAGGACCGACGAATTGAGTAAGTGCCATATAGGTGATCATCGGCCGGGAGAGCGGAAGAATAATCCGGGCAAAAATCCCGAAATTGCTGGCTCCGTCAATCCGCGCCGCTTCATCCAGCGATCGTGGAATGGTGTCAAGGAAGCCTTTGGCGATCAGCGTTCCGCCAAGCGGCGCTCCTGCCGCATAGACGATAATCAGTGCCATATGCGTATCCAGCAGATGGAACTCTTTGAGCAGCAAATAGATTGCAATCATACTCATGAAACCCGGGAACATTCCGAGAATGAGCAGGGTCGACATGGTAGTCTTACGGCTCTTGAAACGAAATCTGGAAAGAGCGTAACTCGTCAGGAGTGTCAATATCACACCGATCAGCATGGAGAACACGGCAATCTTGAGCGTATTAGCATACCAGGTTCCGAACATATAGACGGGTGAAGTAAACAGTTCCTTATAGTGGCTAAGCGTGAAATGTTCAGGAATCAGGGTCTTGCTGTACAGGGATTTACCGGGCCGGAAGGATGCGAGCAGAATCCAGAGTGCCGGATAGATCGCAGCAATCGCCAGCGCAACAAGAATGATATAACTGAGGCTTAAGCGAACAAAGTTCGCAAGCTTGCGTCCGATGATCATTGAATCATATCCTCCTCTTTAAATGATTTGGTCCGGCGGTAATTGTACAGGGAGAACCCGGCGACAATTATGAAGAGTATAATACCTATCGCGGAAGCCATATTATTTTTGTTCTGGTCCAGCGTCAACTTGTACAGCCAGGTTACCAGCAGGTCCGTTGATCCGGCATACTGGTAATTTCCGTTGACCGGATTGCCCGCAGTCAGCAGGTAAATCGCATTGAAGTTGTTGATATTGCCGGCAAATTGCATGATCAGCGTTGGCGCAGTGGAGAACAGTATCATCGGCAGCGTAATAATCCGGAACTTCTGATAGTTGGTAGCCCCGTCTACTTCGGCTGCTTCGTACATATCACGCGGGATCGTCGTCAACACGCCCATGATCAGCAGCATGGAAACCGGAATCCCGACCCACATATTAACGATAATTACCGTAGCCTTGGCCCAGAACGGATCCGTCAGCCATGGCAGCCCTCCCAGCCCGAAATAACCGAGATACTGGTTGATCGGACCGAACTGCCCGTTGAACAGATTGCGCATAAGCAGCAGGGATATCATCTGTGGGATGGCATAAGGCACTATCAGAATCAGTCTCCACAGACCCTTGAAGCGGATACCTTTTTGGTTAATCAGCAGAGCGACAAGCAGCCCGCCGAAGTAAGTAGTAATGGTGGATAGAACCGCCCAGATAATGGTCCAGGTAAGTACTCCGTAAAAGGTATGGCTCCATGATTTGAGGACCAGTAGGTTGCGGAAAGTTTGAAAGCCTACCCAGTCGACCAGCCTAGCCGGCGGGATATGATCCGGTGCGGCATAGTTCGTGAAGGCCAGCATGATCATAAAAATAATCGGCATGATTGTGAAGAACAAAATACCGATACCCGGAATCAGCAAAAAGCTCTGGGCAAACTTGTAATCCAGAATATAGCGTACAGATTGCTTGAATGTATTCGAAGGACGACCGGTTTCGCGTTCTTCTCCGATTTTATGGGCATCCTTAATATTCATGTACCAGCCAATCAGGAATAACACAAAAAACAACAGGGTAATCAAACTTTCGATCAAAATAACGATGGAATGGTCCCCGGGCACCATTTTAGCGATTCCCTTAACCTTTTCCAGATGGCTTGGAGAATCCCCCAGGGTTGTAATCCCCCAAAAGGCTCTACCCAAATTAGCTATGAAATAGACCAGAGCTCCAGCCTCTACGGCTATAAAAATAAGCCCTTTAATGAATTGGCGGTTATATATTTGTCCCAATCCCATAAAAATGGCCGACAGTATTGCGGCTCTGCTGCGGTGTCGCTGCATTTCCCTTCCGTTCTCCTCTCCGTGCGGAATTCAGGAAACTCGCCCGCCGCTACTTGGAGCGGCGGGCGAGTTGATTCCACTATGTGCTATTGTTTGGCTGATTGAAGACTCTCTTACTTGGCGGTTGAACCGTTATTGAGGTCCTTGATCTGCTGTACTGCTTTGTCCATAGCCGCTTTAGGGTCAGCATTGTTATCCCAGATTTCCGGAAGTGCAGCATTCACAGGGCTCCATACATTGCCCATCTCAGGGATCGATGGCATTGGCTGGGAGTTCTTAGCCTGCTCAGCAAAAGCGGAGATGAACGGATCACCTGTAATTTGCGCATCCTTCAGCGCTTCGTTATTGGTCGGAACAGCACCGATCAATTTATTGAGCAGAAGCTGTGAATCCTTGCTAGAAGCAAAGTGTGCGTATAGTTTCGCAGCGTTCGGATATTGCGAGTATGCGTTGACACCGAAAATTTTGATACCGGAGAATGTAATTGCCGGTTTGCCGTCAATGGTTGGAACTGGAGCGATACCCAGCTTGTCGCCAAGCGCTTCTTTGTATCCCGCAAGCTCCCAAGGACCATTAATATCCATGGCAACATCGCCGGAGCCGAACAAACTGCGTTTGATGTCGGCATTGATATCACCGCTCTTAATAGGCAGGATTTCTTTCAATTTGACGTAAGTTTTCAGACCTTCAATTGCAGCATCGCTGTTCAGGCCGATATCGTCTTTGTCTGTGCCGTCTTTACCAAACAGGTAACCGCCAGTAGTGGCGATGAAGGGATAGTTAAAGTACATGTTGCCGACTTCCCACATAATGCCGTATCTGTTCTTGGCTTTGTCTGTGAAGGTTTTGCTGAAGGTAATCACGTCATCGAAGGTTTTAGGAGCTTCTTTGACTAGCGATTTGTTGTAATAAAGGGCATAGGTTTCTGCCGCTCTCGGGTACCCGTACAGCTCGCCGCCGTAAGAGGAGCCTACGATGGAAGCCTCTGTGTTGTCTGCTTTGGTCTGCTCGGCAAAAATATCATTAGGGAGCAGCAGGCTCGCGCTTGCAGCTTTACCCAGATTGTCATGCGGGATCAGCACTACGTCTGCAGCCAGGCCGGATGGGCCATCCTGTGTGAGCTTGCCGACCTGATCTGGTGGTGCTACCTCTTCAATTTTCACGGGAACATTATATTTAGCTGTAAATTGCTTGGCGATTTCTTCGGCAAAAGGTCTTTCTTCTTTACTCTCCCACACAACCAGGGATGCGCCATCTTCAGGTGTAATATCAGTTGTTGCCGCAGTGTTGCCGCTATTTGTAGCAGCATTAGTAGCTGTAGCGTTATCTGCTGGTGCATTGGTTGCCGCAGCATTTCCCCCGTTATTCCCATTGTTGTTAGAACCGCACGCCGTAATGGATACTGCCATAGAGAACGCTGCGGTGAGAACCATGAGCTTTTTCAATTCCATTGCTTAAACCCCTCCTAATTTGTGTATCTTGCCTCACGCTTACGATGAAATCCAGATCTTGCGCAAACGATTTCAGGGGATTCAAAAAAAATGTATGTATTCGTTGATACCCCTTCTATATACGCTTCAACAAGTTCTAGAAAGCGCTTTATTTCCTATTTCATAATACAACAGGAATGTTAATAGTAAAAACGTTTGCACAGCGTATATTCAAGCGAATTACTGCGTTTTTAATATAAAAAAACCGGTTTCCTCTCTTTTTCAAAAGAAAACTCATGTTTTTTCCGTTTTACAGTGATTCATTTCTAAAATATTATGATTTGAAGGCTTTTTATCGAAATAATTGGTTACTATTAGGTGTTTATACTTATATAATCCAAAAGAAAACCGGTTTTCCGTGTTCCGACATTTTGTGCAATGGTTTGAACTAAAGTATTGAACCCATAATTATTCCATGCTATAATCCAAAACATTATTAACAGCCCGACCTTCTCTGCCAGTCATCACTGCTGCCCTTTCAATTCTTACAACCAAAAGGCAATGTTACTTTAAAAAAGGTACAACCTCGGACAAGCTACCCGGCGGCGGTTGTGCCTCTTTGTTATGGGCAGAGAACGGAACGTTTGTGCAATAAGGCATAAAAAGTGTGCAACAAGCATAAACGAGGCATTTTCTTGTTTTTTTACTTTTTATGGATATCTTTTGCGTTAAGTATTCGTACATCTACGAGCGGTCTGCGGCTCCTTTGGCCGGAATTTCTCCGTAGGTTACCTATGCTCACAAAACTTAGCATGTGCTTCCGAGGCCAGTTTTGTTCGAAGCTGTTCAAGGATGCCATGCTCACAAAACTTTTAGGAGGAATTATGAATGTTACTTGAAGCTGTCTACCACCGTCCGCGGTTAAACTGGTCTTATGCTTATGATCACGAGACGATTCATCTGCGCCTGCGCGCTAAAAAAGGGGATTTAACCGAGGTGTTCGCCTGGGCCGGAGACAAGTATGCCTGGGATGCCACCAAGGAGCTGATCCCGATGACTCTTTTTACCTCAGACGCGATGTTTGACTATTGGGAATGCTCTTCGGTACCTCCGCACCGCCGGCTCAAATATGGATTTCTGCTGCAAAAAGGACATGAACGCATTTGGATGACCGAAAGTGATTTCCAGACTGAACGCCCTTCCAATCCCAACCGTCTGTTTGAATTTCCCTACATAAACCGTGGTGACGTCTTTTCTCCGCCGGCTTGGGTGAAGGACGCCATCTTTTATCAAATCTTCCCTGAACGGTTTGCGAATGGAGATCCCAGCCGTAATCCGGATAATGTGCAGCCCTGGGGCGGAACGCCTACACCCGAGAACTTCTTCGGCGGCGATCTGCAAGGGGTTATCGACCATCTGGACCATTTAAGCGAGCTTGGTATTACCGGTATCTACTTCACGCCAATCTTTACCGCCACTACCAACCACAAATATGATACGGAAGACTATATGTCTGTCGATCCGCACTTCGGAGATGTAGAGACGCTCAAAAAACTGGTCGCCGCCTGCCACGAACGCGGGATTCGCGTGCTGCTTGATGCGGTGTTTAACCATTCAGGCCGAACCTTTGCCCCGTTTGTGGATGTACTTGAAAAGGGTGAAGCTTCCCCTTATAAAGATTGGTTCCATATCCGTGAATTCCCGCTGCAGGTAGTGAACAATATTCCGACTTATGATGCTTTTGCATTCGAGCCCCTGATGCCGAAGCTGAACACCGAGAATCCCGCTGTAAAGGAATATTTGCTGAAAGTCGCGGAATACTGGATCACCGAGGCCCACATTGACGGCTGGCGGCTTGATGTAGCGAACGAGGTAGATCATGAGTTCTGGCGTGACTTCCGTAAAGTGGTCAAAAAAGCCAATCCGGATGCCTATATCCTGGGTGAAATCTGGCATGAATCTGCCCCTTGGCTGGAAGGCGACAAATTCGATGCGGTGATGAACTACCCGTTCACCGATGCAGTGCTTGACTTCTTCGTCTACGGCACACTAGATGCCGAAGGCTTTGCCAACGCCATTGGCAAACAGCTCTCCCGCTACCCGCTGCAAGCCAGCGAAGTGGCCTTTAACCTCTTGGACAGTCACGACACACCGCGCCTGTTAACCCTGGCTGAAGGCGATAAGAACAAGCAAAAGCTCGCCTCGTTGTTCCAGTTCACATTCATGGGCACACCTTGCATTTATTATGGTGATGAGATCGGGATGGACGGTGAGGGTGATCCAGGCTGCCGCAAATGCATGGAGTGGAACCCTGAGAATCAGGATCTGGACTTATTCAGCTACTACCGCAAGCTAATAGAAATCCGCAGCAGTCATCCTGCACTTCGCACCGGATCTTTCACCTTCCTTGAAGCTGGACCGCAGGGCACCAAGCTGGCCTATGAACGCCGTCTGGGAGACGACATTATCCTGGTACTGGTCAACACAGAGGAGACAGCGCAAACTTTCCGCCTGGATGTGGAGGACCGCAATTGGGAGAACCTATTCACTGGCGAGGCACTGCGTGCCGAGCGGAACAAGCTGTCGATCAAACTGCCTGCCTACGGGTATGCTGTGCTCAAGGCGTTATTGTAAAAGCACAAGACAGCTATAAGAGTCATGAATTCGACTGACCTAGCTTATCAAACCACAGAAATAGAAGGGGCTGTCCCAACTTATGGGACAACCCCTTCTGTATGTCTGATAGGCTATCAAAAATGAATAACCCTATGCTCTTTTGCACTCCTGTAAGTTTCAAATACAAGCTCCAGCGTCTTTATGTTGTCTTCTCCGCTGGTCTGAAATTCCTCGCCCGTGTTCAGACAATGGATGAAATGCGATTGCAGACGGTAATGGCTTTCTTCAAAATCGAGGCTGTTGTTCTCCGAAACCTTGATCTCGGTGCCATGGTTGTCAATCACACTGATGGTGCCGTTGCTGTATAGCTTCACCGTTGCCTTATCACCCTCAATTACCAGTTGCTCCTGGTGTTTGGGAAGCACAGGGGTTGTTAACTTCTCCGGCAGGTTTTGCCGCGTAGCCCAGCTCATATCCATTAATCCCATATAATTATCATATCCCAGAGTTATCAGTCCCGCATCCTCCCCCTTGATATAAGGGCTGATTCGTCTGGTTTCGGCATACAGCCGTTTGGGGTCCCCAAACAGATAACGCCAGGTGTCATACCAATGAACCCCCATTTCATAGAATAGCATCTTGGGCATCTCCCGAAAAAACGGTTGCGGAAGCTCATTCTCCGGTGCAAAGCGCGGGGAATAATAATCAGTATGGATGTAACGGATCGTGTTCAAGTTACCCGCTACACCGTCATCAAGCATTTGTTTGATTTTCTGGAACGGCTGCAGCCAGCGCCAATTCTCTGTGACCATAAGCCGTACATTCGCGGCCTTAGAAGCTTTTACCATATATCTGGCTTCCTCTACAGAACGGGCAAAGGGCTTCTGGCACATGACATGCTTACCCGCTTGAACCGCTCGGCTTACTAATTCCGGGTGAGTATCCGGTGCAGTAATAAGATCAATTACGTCGACATCAGCGTTAGCCAGCATATCATCTAAGCTGACGTAGAGTTTATCGGCAGAAAGACCATAGACCTCTGCCTTCTTTTGCAGCTTAAGCGTATCCAGATCACACAGTCCTTGAATCTGAACACCTGGAATACGCTTCCACGCTTTCAAATGCATATCAGACCAATATCCCGCGCCTACCACACCAATTTTCCACATATCCGTCACCTCTCTACCGGCCGCCGGCATCTTCCAGACGAGTCATCCTGAGTGCCATGTACATCCGCCCAGGCAGATTGATCTGGAAATGGCCCTCATAGCTGCCCTCCAGCTTGTCAACAGTCATGTTCCAAGTATCGAGCAGCTCAACTTGATAGCGGATGCCTGGTTTCATCTTGAACTCGCGGAACTTGGGCTGATTGAAACCGAAGTAGAACAGGTAGTATTCATCTTCGATCCCGGCCCGGGGCAGATCCCAATCGGAAGGCAACGGATTCAGGCCGTCTGCCGGCCCCTCATTCATAACACGGCGCAGAAATGCTATACGTTCTGGACTGGTTCCATAAAGCTGACCACCTTTGGCCCACCAAATTTTATCCTCCGCATGCAGATACGTCTCCCCATGGCCGACATATCCCCCGCGAATATATCCTTCCCAGAAGCGACGGACCATTTCTTCTCCGGTAATGTTCCCCCAACCGTGTTCCATATTGCCTTCATATGCACATTCATCGATCACTACCGGCTTATTCCATTGGTTTCTCCATTCCCCTGTATTCTCTGCTGTCTTGTATACGTCAACACGTTGTATACTGCAATGCGTCACCCAAGGCTGATGATAGTCGTAAAATTGGATACCGTTGTGGTTGGAGATTAAGTGCCTGTAAGGGTCATTGTCTGTTACTATTTGAGCGAACCGTTCCCAATCCTCAGCGGTTTTATTCTCCATGAAATCGTATTCATTCGCAAGTGACCACCAAATATGCCGATAAGCCGATAGTCTTGCCACAATATAACGGAGATACCGGTCATCTGCTTCCTTGCCCATATCAGCAAATCCCCAGCGGTCATAGGGGTGAAACAGTATCAAGTCAGCCTCTATGCCAAGATCGCCAAGATTGACAATCCGTTCCTCAAGATGCCTAAAGAAGGCCGGATGAAATCTGGTGTAATCCCAGCCCTGTTCAATCGAACCTTCGAATGGATAGTATATCGGCTCATTAGTGTTGTAGCAGTACGACTTAGGGAACACGCACATTCTCAGTTTGTTGAATGAACTCGCTTCCAAGGTTGCTAGTGTCTCCTGTTCCATCTCCTCACCCTGATGGGTCCAGGCATAGCATGTAGTACCGACCGGAAAATAAGGGGTTCCATCCTCATAGGCAAAATGAAAGGTATGTTTAACACGAACCGGCCCATGATTCCCTGTGTCGCCAGCTACACATTCAAATCCCCCTTCAATTCCGTCAAGAGTGTGCTCCGTGCTGCTGGTTCTGAACGACCAAGCGCCTTCTCTATCAGGCATAAATCGGATGCGATATACACCTTCCCCATCATAGAACCCAGAGCTCTGAATAGTGTGTCCGCCCTCAGTAAATGCTGCTTGTAAGGTAACATCCACAAAAGGATTGCCCTGTACAGGTCCTTCATGCAGTACAATTTCACACACTCCCCATTTGGACACTTTATCCGGGATCATAATGGAGACCTTCTCTTGTCTATCCGTCATAACATCAACTCCTCCCTTCAACTTTTGCTACGAATAAAAAGTAAATCAAACCCAAAACCGATTACTAAACGACACAACTAAAAAAAGAAACAAAACAAAACACCCAACTAAACAATAACTAAACAAAATAAAAAATTCACTATCTATTTTTATCCTACACGAAGAGAAAAAGATCGTCAATATAGTGATTATATTGCAAATTCAAGTGATCTATTATATACTAAACAAACTAAACAAAAGTGAACGGAGGAAAACCGGTGAATATGGAAGAGCTTGCTAAGCTTGCCGGAGTATCCAAAGGCGCAGTCTCTTTGGCACTGTCCGGGAAGCCTGGAATTGGACAAGACACACGCGAGCGGATTCTTCGCATTGCGGATGAGGTTGGCTATACGTTAAAAAAGCAGAAATCCACGGGCGAAAGCACCGGCAGGTCTCTGCGGTTTTTGGTATTTACTAATGATGGACTGGTGCATGAGGAATATTATCAGCAGCCTTTTTTCAGAGAACTCATTCATCATATTGAAGAACGCTGCCGGATTAAAGGATATACACTGATCTTCTCTGCGATCGAACAGAACAGCTATGAACAAGACATTCAGATCGTTATGAACGAACGGACGGACGATGGAATCATTCTTCTGGGCACCAATTTACCCGCCCACCAAATCTCGGATATCGCAGACAAACTGCCCAATTTAGTAGTCTTGGATACCTGCTTCGATTCGCTTCCGGTTCGTTTTGTGGAGATCAATAATTTCATGGGGGCATATCAAGCAGGCAAATATTTGGCAGAGCTGGGACATCAGCGATTGGGGTATATTGCCTCCGAAGAACGGATTCACAACTTTGAGGAGCGCAAAAGAGGGTTTTGGTCTGCCTTGGCTGAGTATCATTTGGAGATTTCCAAAAGCAACATTCTGGCTGTGCCTCCGACCATGTTATCCTCCCAAGGACCCTTAAAGGAGAAATTGCGCAAATTAATGGATCATGGACAACCTTTCCCTACCGCTTTCTTCTGTGAATGTGATTATATAGCCATCAGCACTATGAAGGCACTCGCTGAACTTGGCTTCTCCATTCCAGAGGATGTATCGGTCGTCGGATTCGATAATATCAACGAATCTCTCATTCTGACACCGGAGCTAACCACCGTTCACGTTGAAAAGCAGCAGATGGCGCATTGGGCCGTTGACCTCTTGACTTCACTTCACACGAGCTCAGGCGTGAGCGCAAAAATTAAAATCGATACCCGCTTTGTCGACCGGTCATCCTGCAAGCGGCTTAATTCGCCATAAATCGGCGCTTAATCCACAGCATTCATCAGTAAGACTATGTGCGAATGCGAATGTATCTTCCAACACCATAAAGGCACTCTTCCAGGTGGAGAGTGCCCTTGTGGTGTTATTTGCTATGTTGATGTACCGCCTGCTGAATTAGTCAGCTCTTGAGTCCATCATTAATGGCTACTTCCCAAGCAACCTGTAGATGACCTCTGCCGCTTCAGCACGGGTCATCGATGCCTGTGGCGCAAATTGGTTGTCAGTTCTGCCCTGCAATAGACCCAATTCAACAGCAGCCTGGACATAAGCAGTTGCCCATGAGCTGATGCTGGAAGTATCGGCAAACGCCGGGTTGCCAGTTACAGGTTCTCTCTTCTTACCTTGCTTCACCTCCAGTGCCCGGATAATCAAGACAGCCATCTCTTCACGGCTGATCGCTGCACCCGGAGCGAACAAGTTCTTGCTGCGTCCAGTCACCAGCCCCTGACGGACTGCTGCGGAAACATAGGATGCATACCAGGCATCCGCCTTCACATCCGTGAATCCGCTCTGCTCTTCCGCCTTCACATCCGCAAATGCAGACTGCCCGTCAGCCTGAAGTCCGAGCGCCCGCATGAGAAGTGCGGTGAATTCTGCGCGGGTGACCAGGCCCCCCGGTTTGAATTCGGTAGTCGTCACACCCGATATTACCTGCTTGGCACTGAGCGATTTAATTGCTGTCTCTGCCCAGTAGGAAACCGGAACATCCAGGAAAGATCGGCTGATCTCAAGCGCCGCATATGTGCTGAAATGAGTAACCTTAGCTGTAATTACATCTCCCTGCTGTACGCCTCCGATATACTCCAATGAATTGCGCTCACCCAAATTATATACACCAAGCAATGCCTTGTCGGGATTGCCCTTAACCTGGAAGGTCAGTGTAACCGGTTGAGCAAAAGAGGTCACCGGAAGAATCGTCTTGTCTTTACGTATAATCTCAAGCTTGAACTCATAGACATCCGATGCCGCTTTTACCACCGTATGATCCTTGTTGAGCCCAGTCAACAGAGCGCTTGATGCCTCGCCTTGCAGCGACGCTGCTCGCAACAGAATCTGCGCACCCTCGGCATCCGCTCCAGATAATGTTCCCTGAATCCGACCCAGAACCTGGGCTGGCAGCGTAATTGTGAGCCTATCCATATGAAGCACGAGATCATTTGGCCCCAGCATAGCTGCAGCCTGAATTGGCAGAAGCACTGCCTGCTTGCCTGAAGCCAGTTCCACTACAACTTTACCATCCTTGCCGTTCTTCAGCGTATCCCCGTTCACAAGCTGCGTATCTGCCGCAGGTGTGACCGTGGGGACGACAGGTGTTGGCACAGGTGCTGCCGTTTCCGCTGGTGCTGGTGTAGCTGTCGGGGTTGGTGTTGGCACAGGGGTCACCTTCGGCACTAAAGCCAGAATAACTGTTCCGCCCTCATCCCTGCCCGGCAATTCAACCGTAACTTTTTGATCTTGGGATACCGTATAGGTCTGCCCGCTATATTCATCCACAACCGCAGCCTGTGCGGCAAAAGGAACCGGAAGACTAACCGATACCGCCTCTGTCTTCGTGTTGATCGCCGTTACTATATTTTCTTTGCCATACTGCTTGTCAAAAGCCAGATAACCCAGCCCATCCGAGCCGGCCAGCTTGGTGCGTACACCCTTAGAATAAATCTGCGAGTATTTGGCACGGATGTTCAGCAGCTTCTGGTAGTGGTCGTGAAGTCCCTGCTCCGCACTCAGCTGATCCCAAGGCATATCCCCGCGGTTCTCGCTGAACTCTCCTTTCGACATATCTCCGGCATTTGCACCGGAACGCCCCAGCTCTTCTCCGTAGTAGATGACCGGCTGGCCTTTGGCTGTAATTTGCAGCGCAGCAGCCACCTTCAGCTTGCCTTTGTCACCACCTATATAGCTGGATAAAAAGCCGTTCTCGTCATGACTGCTCAGGAATTGAGCCATCATTCCAGTATTGTCCATCCGGGCTTCCCGGGTTTGCAGATATGCATCTACAGCCGTGATTTTTCCGTCTGTAAAATCTTTTGCGGCATTCTTGAAGCCAAAATCAAGCAGACCATCCATCTGGCCGGACTTCAGATTGCCCCCATCGTTATCCAGAGTACCGCTGTAATATTCGCCAACCAGCTTGAAGGCTGGATCTATTGCAGTCAGCGCATTTTTGAACGCCTTCCAGGTTGTGCTATCCACATGCTTCACCGTGTCCACACGGAAATAATCGATTGTATCTCCACGTTCGGTCCGGGCATTATCCAGCCAGCCCGTCTGCCAGTCGATAACGGTCTGACGCACTGCCGGATCTTCAGTCTTGAAGTCAGGCAGACCTGCCAATTCGCCCTTCACCGGGTCCGTATCCGCGGACACACCGTCCGTGCGGAGCATACCGCCAAAACGCGCCTTATCCTCAGCCGTAACACCCGGATAACTGTCCTCCGCCTTCAGGCCGTATCCGGTATGATTCAGCACAACGTCTACCATAATCTTGATGCCTTTGTCATGGGCTTTCTCGATCAGCTCCTTGAACGTGGCCATGTCCCCGAGATGCTCATCCAGCTGGGTGAAATCCTTGGCCCAGTAGCCATGATAAGCATATTGCGTGCCGCCAAAATCAATACCCTTGTTGAAATCGATATTGTCTACAATCGGCGTAATCCAGAGTGTATTAATGCCAAGCTGCTGAAGATAGTCTAGATTGTCGATCATCCCGCGGAAATCTCCACCATGATAGGCTTCCAGATGGGTTTTGTCGACATTGGTGTTGTTCGTAGCATCCCCGTCCTTGAAACGGTCAGTCAGTGCGAAATAGATCCGGGCTTCATCCCAGTCAAAATCAAGCCGGTCACCCGTATACGTTCTTGCCTTCACCTCAACTTCAGCCGTGCCTTTGTGCGTATTTCCATAGGAATCCATTAGCGTAATCGGGATGGTTTTGATTCCCGCGGGCACAGTGTTCTTAACGGCAACCGTCTGTTTCATGAGCGCTGTGTCCAGCTTCACTGCAGCCGGTCCGCCCAGGGCAGTCAGATCCATATAACCGTCCACGAACGATACATCTTCCGCAGAAGCAGCTTTAACGGTTACCACTGCATTTTCATTGGAGGTAATGGCTTCCGGCTGGACTGCCGCAGTAATCGTCACATCCGGGATATGATAGACGACGACTGATTCACCGTTTACGGTGTTTTTCGGATCGTTCAGCTCTTCGGTCACTCCGTCCTTGGTCACGAGGAAAGTATACTTGTATGTGCCTTCCTGCAGATCCTTCAGCTGATAGCTGAACCATTCATTGGCCGTATCGTATAACATAGGATACTCCGTGCCATTCACTTTAATCTTAACCCCGCTGATTGCAGCCAGATTATCAGTTCGGAAGAGGGCATCATCCCGGTAGCGGAAGGTGATCGTCCCGTCTTTCATCACAGGACCGACAATCACCGGTTTGATATCCAGCTCTTTTACCATACTGGTGATAACCACCTTGGTAAAAGCTTCACCAGCCGTGAGCGGAATGACCCGGTCGTCAGGGTAGTCCTGCTTGCCGGTATTCCAGTCCGTTCCCTTGCGAAGCACAAAACCCACACTCGTGGCATTCGGTGCCACCTCAAGCATCACACTGGCCTTGCCATCCTTGAAGGTAGTGAAATCGATCTGGTCGTTTTTGACTCCCGTATTCCACACCCAGAGATTCCAGTCGGTATAATCCTTATCGTCCCGTACATAGGTAATTTGAACATACCTTTTGGTATCCACCGCGTCTTTGGTCACTTCAACAGCAACCGTTGTGGTGAGACCGCCATACGTGATTGTAATGGTGGCGGTGCCTACCTTAACGGCTTGGACCAGCCCTTTGCTTGTCACCGTGGCAATCTCCGGATTGCTGGAACTATATGTCGACGTATCTGTAACCTTTCTGGAGCTGCCGTCATCATATTTGGCCATAACAGCCGTTTGATGCGCGCTGCCGATTTGGAGCGAATAGCTTGGGCTGTCCGTTCCAAGAGAAGTCAGAACAGCTGCGGCGGCATCCTTACGAATGACCACAGCAGTAAGCGGGGCTAGCGTAATCGAATTCGCTGTAAGCGTGAAGCCCGTCTGGCTCTCTGCAGGGATTGCCGCAGTTCCCGCTTGATCGTCGTCCACAAGCACCTGCCCTCCGGTCAGATCCTCGGAAAGCGTAAGGGTTCTCGCTGCATTATCCCCGTTCATGAAGACGTAGTAGAGTCCGGTTCCATCGGTCGCTTTATTCTTGTAGCCGATCACCAGATCGGTTGCCTGGATTTCAGGCGCTGCGATCAGGCTGACATTCGAGTCCACCAGACTTTTGTCACCAAGCCGGAAGGCGTCGGTGGATTGTCTCAGCTGAATCAGTCCAGAAGTATATGCCCGGGTGGCATTCTGAACAGGATAGTTGATGTCATCCGTGGCTTTGGCCCAATCGAACTGGTTAACGGCATCCGAAGAATCGTAGGAATCGTTGATAAAATAGCCAACGCTCTGCCCGTTCCCGTCCTTCAGCTCCGTATATTTCTGCTCGGGAACCCCCGCTCCCTTCCACTGCTTCGTACGTCCATACTCCTGGCCCGCCTGCAGGAAGGCTGTCCCTTGGGAAGTGAGCTCCAGCAGATTGCCCAGCCGTATCCGCTTCTGGATTTCCAGCTCATTCACGGCAATCGACGGGTCCTTCCGGATCGACTGCGCAATGACATCATGCAGGGTCAGATTGTCATGGGCTTCGATATACGGCACAACATCGCCCGGATCATCTGCTGGAATGTTGGAAGGCTGCGCTTTGATATTGTTGAAGATCGTAGCGATAGACCGTGCTCCGCCTGTTATGAACCGGGGCTCCCCTTCCGAGCCAAAACCGGACTTCAGCTCATTACGGAATTCATCGGAGAATACACCGATATTATCCGTTTTGTCCATCCAGGACTGGTCTGCGCCTTTACCGGTTAGTGCCGGATCGGAAGCGGCCCCGCCGAAGGTTTTCCAGCCTTCCCCGATGAACAGCGCTTGCGGATTAATCGCTTCAGCAGCATCATAAGCTGCCTGAACAGCATCTGCTGTCGCGTCCCCCATCATATCCCAGCGCATGCCGTCGATTTTATATTCGCTGAACCAGTATTTGACCGAATCCACCATCAACTTCTCGGCCATCTTATGGCTGGTCGCCAGATTGTTGCCAAAGCCCCCGATAAAGCTGCCGTTCGCATCCTGGAAGGCATAGTAGTTCGGTACGATGTCGTTCAGAAAATCTTTTTTCGCCATATGGGTATAGACGACATCGAGAATGACTCCCATGCCAGCCTTATGGACCGCATCTATCAGGCCTTTCAGCTCCATGATCCGCTCTTCGGGATCAGCAGGATTCTGCGAGTAAGCCCCATCCGGTGAGAAATAACTCTGCGGATCATACCCCCAGTTGTATTCATTGTTCTGGGCTGAATAGGCGGATTCCCTGTTACCCATCTTCGTTTCGTCTCCATAATACCAAGCCATTACCGGCAGCAGCTGAATATGGGTCACGCCCAGGGATTTAATATAATCGAGCTTCTTCTCAAAAGCCGCATACGAACCCCAGCGTTCACCGCCCAGCTCGCTTTCAATCGACACATCCGAGGTGAAATCCCGTACATGAACCTCGTAAATAACAGCATCCTCCCGCTTCTGATAGCCAGGGATAGCCGCTGCCCCGAAATCCGGCGGATTCGTCCCGCTGAGATCAACGATAGCTGCTTTACCAACCATGTCTCCGTCAGGCCCAGCCGCACCCGTGGTATTCACAGTGAACACTGCCATTGATTTGGCATAAGGATCAAGTACCTGCTTGCTAATACCGTTATTCGTCACTTCGTACTGGTAGTAGAAGCCGCGCACATCCCCGGCTGCGGACGCACCACTCAGATCAGACGGCTTCAGCTGCACCGACCAGACCCCCTTATCGCCTGGAGTCAGGCTGACCTGACCCACCTGCATGGCGGCGTCAGTCTTGCTGTACACATTGGCTACTACACGGCTAGCCATAGGTGCCCACAGCTTCAGGGTCGCAGAGTGATCTGCCGGATGATAGTTAGCCCCCAGATCATCTCCGGTGTAATTGTACATTTCATCAAGCATTCTCCAGCCTGCCGATGCCGATACACTTTTACCGGAATATGTCACGCTGAGAGGAGCCTGGTCCAGTGCAAAAGCCGCTGTGTCCACCTCAACAGAAGTCGTGCTCTTGATCATCACGGCCGTGACAGTAACCGGATTGCCCGCTTTGTCCTTGACGGTTATTGCGGATTTCAATGCAGCAGCATCCAGACCGTCCGTTAAAGTAAAGGTCAGAAGAAGCTTGCTGGTGGACAAGACCTCCGCCGATGCAAGACTCACAGGCAGCTCGCCAAAAGGGGACACATACACATGATCATCACCCTTTTTGATCCACAGCTGATTGTAGCGGTCCAGCAGACCGAAGGTTTTATCGCCGCCGTCCTTATCACCGCTGGAACGGTTCACCACCACAAAGCCCATTTTTTTGGCATTCGCCTGAAGCGGAATATCGGCATAGAGCCCATAGGCATCCTTATGTTCGGCTAGAAACGGCGTCGCATCCCCCGGCCAGGTCACCGGCAGCGAAGCAACCTCATCCCAGAGCCACAAGCCGTACTGATTCTGGTTGCTGTCCTCTCTCGTATAATGGACCCGCACAGTATTGGCCGGGAGTACCACCGGTTCGTAAGAAGTCACAGCATCCGAGTCTTGCATGATCCAGACCTCATTAGTCTGCGGAGTGTTGATCGTAAAAAGCTTGTCGCCTCCGTCCTTTGCCTGTGTGCTGCGGTTAACGACGAGGAAAGAGATTTTCTTGGCCCCCGTCTTCAGCGGCACATCGGCATAAGCTCCATAGGCATCGGTCTGCCCATCCGGAAAAGGGGTTGCACCTGCCGGCCAGCCTGCGGAAGGTGAGGCCACATCATCCCACAGCCACAGCCCCTGATCGGCGTAATCCCCGGCAGGCCGGTTGTAATGAATCCGCAGCTGCCCATCCGGTACAGGAATCACTTTTCCGGGTACAGCTGGCGCTGTAAAAGAGGCACTAACCCCGTGGTCCTGTGCATTATACCTGAAGGTAACCTTCAGATCGTTCGGAAGCTTCAGTGTCTGGTCCACATCTGGGTACAGCTGATCCACGCCCGGCGTATCTCCAGGAACATACACCCGATAAGCGTATTCACCTGCCGGCAGATTGGCGGTCCGTTCATAGATCCCATCCATATCAGGATCGGACAACGCTGCTGCTGCGTCAGCCGGAGAAGAATCCCGGACATCGCCCAGCTCCGTCTGCAGCGTTCCAGTCAGCTTGGGAAGCCTGTCGGCCGCTATCGGTGTGTAATAGGTGGAATCAGCGATTTTCTTGGTGATGTCATTATAATAAAAGGTTACGCTGGTCTCAGCTGTAAGCGTTAACATAATATTGCCGTTCTTGTTGACTCCAGCGGGATTGGTGTAGCTGCTGTATCCGTAGCTCTCATCCCAGGTACCGTTCAAAGCGATCTTGTATTCATATACGCCTGCGGGCAAGGTACCCGTGAACTTGTACATTCCATTGTCCACATAGGTTAACTGTGTCACGCTGGCATCAGGATTCCAGTCTGCGGTAGGCGCTGCCCCCGTTGATAATTCGGACTGAAGATCGCCCACGAGCACAACCTTGGACGCTTCCGCTTGCACGTTGCCCGGGTAAGAGAAATAAGAACACACAAAAACCACACTCATACAAATGGCAAATGCCTTCTTGCCCCATAACGCCCATTTCATTTTGGCTGATACCCCCATCATTGAATTTGCCTAAAAACGCTACTGTTCCACCATCTCACGGCTCTTACATGGATCTTTCGCGATATTCTTTGCGGCTTCAATTGAGCCCTTTCATTCTGCTTTGGCAGCCTCCTCCCGATAAATAAATTTGTTATCGATCCTTTGAACTGCTTCGTTACTGCGAATTGCTTCTTTTCTGCGAATGGCTTCACCAAGAATGCGCAAACGTTTGCAATTAACGGCATGCGGTATATAAACCATAGAAACTAAGGGTCCGGCATGACGAATCGAGTAGAAACAGCAAATGTAAGCGCTTTTTAATTCTGTTCAACATACTAATCCCCTATCTGGATCGTTGTCAATAACCATTTCCAAATGAACAAGTAGCCAGCATCTGGAACGGCCTTCTGCAACTCTTGCCATTTTGCACACAAATCCTGCCGGAAGTTGCGCAATCTTGCATCTCAGCTATCAAAAACTATCGTATCTCTCCCTCCTAACCACCTGATTTCACAAGTAAATATCAGGAAGCGAATAGTCTTCGCCAGTCTTGCAGGACGCCTGCCTATGGCCCTTAGCAAGAGTTTCACTATTTACAATTAACAGCTCTTCGATTAATATTACAGAGTAAAGCAAACGGTTCCATAAGGAGGTTTCTATGACAGTTACCATCAAGGACGTGGCTAAGAAAGCGGGAGTATCTCCCTCCACTGTATCCCGGGTGTTGTCAGGTCATCCCAGAATTAGCCTAGAAACTTCCCGTAAAGTCAAAGTAATTATGGAGGAAATGGGCTACACTCCGAATATGATGGCCAAAAGCCTGGTTTCAAAGACCACGAACAGCATTTGCATCATCCTGCCGAAACCTGCTGAAGAGCTGTTCTCCAATTTATTTTTTATGGAATTGATCCGTGGGATTGTTACACAGTCCAGCCGATCCGGCTATGATGTGCTGATCAGTTCCGGTGCGAACGAGAAGGAAGAACTTGAATCCGTCTCCCGCCTGCTCAAAGGCCGCCGTGTTGACGGCGTTATTCTGCTGTATTCACGCAAAGACGATGCGGTGATTGATTTTCTGGAATCGGGTGGCTATCCTTTTGTTCTGGTAGGGCGAAGTGACCGCTATGAGGACATCCTGTCGGTGGATAATGATAATGTGATGGCTGCTTACGATGCTACCAACCACTTGATATCCATGGGACATGAACGAATTGGCTTTGTAAGCGGCCCTCCCAATCTCATCGTTTCACGCGACCGGCTGGAAGGCTACCGCAAAGCGATGGAGAAGAGCGGACTGGAAATGCGGGCCGAATGGATCGTTGAAGGTGAATTTTTGCAGGACAGCGGCTACCGGGCGATGTCTTTCTTCATGAATCTCCCGAACCGTCCCACAGCACTAGTAGCAGTCGACGATATGGTCTCTTTCGGCGTACTTCGCGGGCTGAATGAGCTGAAATACAAGGTTCCTGAGGATCTGGCGATTGTCAGCTTTAACAATATTCCGCTTTCGGAATTGTCCAGTCCGCCGATCAGCAGCATCGACATCGGTATCTACCATCTTGGCTACACCGCTTCCCAGGTGCTGATCCAGAGCATCCAGAAACCGGATAACCATGACGGATATACGAACCGGTTCGTGATCCCGCACCGCTTAATCGTCAGAGAATCATCCATGTATTCACCAGTGAAGAAGTAATTGCAGAACCAAATAAATGAAGCTATTGATGCTTCATTTATTTTTTCGAAGTTTGTACAAACGTTTGCGCTACATATTGTTCCAATTGCTCAACTCGACTTACCCTCATTCAGTTGAGATTGGGAATACGGTTTATTGCACACTATGAAGGATATCCGATTGCTAGACATCATACAGGATTCCACCAAATATATGTGCTCGGCAACCGTATTGTGGAACATCGCACCACGCTTTCCGCCTGTTTAATTAGTGCAACTTCAGGTCTACCTTGTCTGAAAAACTATTACTAGGAGGTTCTACCATGTCAGAGATTAAAGCCTGTTTGTTCGATTTGGACGGAGTGCTCGTAGATACCGCTAAATATCATTTCATTGCCTGGAGAGAGCTGGCTCAGCAACTCGGCTTCGACTTCACCGAGAAGGATAATGAACGCCTCAAGGGCGTCAGCCGGACGGCATCACTCAACATTCTGCTGGAAATCGGCGGACTAACCCTGGATGAAGCACGCAAATCCCAGCTCGCCGAGCAGAAGAACAAACGTTATGTCGAATACATCGCCAAGATGGACAGTTCGGAGATTCTGCCGGGCGCCTTGGATTTCCTGAAGGAATGCCGGGCGCAGAAGATCAAGACCGCTCTCGGCTCCGCCAGCAAAAATGCAATGATGATCCTGCAGAACACCGGTCTCACGCCTTATTTCGATGCCATTATCGACGGCACACACACCAGCGCAGCCAAGCCCGATCCTGAAGTCTTCCTTCTTGGAGCCAAAGCCGTATCCGCTGAACCGGGTGAATGTGTGGTGTTTGAGGATGCCGAAGCAGGGATCACCGCCGCCATCCGCGCCGGCATGCGCAGCGTAGGCATCGGTTCGCCGGAGACCCTTGCGGCAGCGGATATCGTTGTCCCTTCCCTGGCGCACATTAGCGTGGCTGCCCTAAGAGAATCATTTGCACGCGTATGACGAACATTAACAGTTATCAGTAATGTGAGTCTCTTTTGCCCTACTTTTTATAACAGAACTATATGTGAGAACTGGAGTTACGTGAGAGCGAAGCAGGTGAAAGGATTGTGAAGAAGCGTCAGCGATCGTAACAACCTTTTGCTTGTGGAGCGGTCTGTACGTAGCCTGCATCATCGAACGAATAGTTCCATTTATATCATCCCCCATTTAAAAGGAGCCGGTACCCATGAAACAATATTTAAAAATCGACGAATGGTCCATCATCGAAGAATCTTTTGATCCGCAGACCCAGGAAATTTCCGAAAGCGTATTTAGTCTCGGGAACGGGTACATGGGCGGACGCGCCAATTTTGAAGAGCAGTACAGCGGGCATAGCCTGCAAGGCAGCTACATGGCTGGCGTCTACTATCCGGATAAAACACGGGTGGGCTGGTGGAAAAACGGCTATCCCGAGTATTTTGCCAAAGTGTTGAACAGTACGAACTGGATCGGGATCAATATTGACATCGACGGCACTCCGCTGGATTTGGCAGCCTGCACCGTCAGCGAATTTCACCGGGAACTTAATATGAAAGAAGGTACCTTGTCCCGCAGTTTCACTGCCACAACAGAGAGCGGTAAAGAAGTAAAGGTTGAGAGCATCCGTATTGTCAGCATGGCCCGCCGCGAGATAGGTGCGATCCGCTACTCCATCACTCCGCTTAATTTTGCCGGGGAGCTGACTATCACTCCTTACCTCGACGGTGACATCAAGAACAAAGATGCCAACTATGACGAGAAATTCTGGAATGAAGTCGAGAAAAAAGGCGCACCGGACGGCGGACACCTGACTCTGAAAACAAAGAAACTCGATTTTCACGTGACTTCGGCCTATCTCTTCGACATTCTCGTGAATGGTGACAAGCTTACACGCACAGCCGAAGCGATCGAGCAGGAAAAATATGTTGCCAGTAAAGTAGTTTTCCCGGTAAAGTCCGGTGATCAGGTGGTTATTTATAAGTATGCCGCAAATGTCACCTCACGTAATCATGGGCTGGGCCAGTTGGTTGAGGCCGCACAAACTGCGCTGCATAGTGCACGGGAAGCTGGTTTTTCGGCGCTTTTGACTGAACAGCTGGAAGCATGGAAAGACAAATGGAAGGAAAGCGACATTATCATCGAAGGTGATGTGTCGGCGCAGCAGGCGATCCGGTTCAATATTTTTCAGCTGAATCAGACTTATACTGGTGAAGATGACCGGCTGAACATTGGACCGAAGGGCTTTACCGGGGAAAAATACGGCGGCAGCACCTATTGGGATACAGAAGCTTATTGTGTGCCATTCTACTTAAGTACTGCGGATTCCTCGATTGCCCGCAACCTGCTGATCTACCGGTATAAGCATCTGGAGAAAGCCAAAGAGAACGCCCGCAAGCTCGGGTTCAAAAAAGGCGCGCTCTATCCAATGGTAACGATGAATGGCGAAGAATGCCACAACGAGTGGGAGATTACATTCGAAGAGATCCACCGCAACGGCGCCATTGCCTATGCCATCTATAACTATGTGAATTACACCGGAGACAAAGCTTATCTCGGCCAATACGGCCTTGAGGTGCTGGTGGAAATCTCCCGATTCTGGGAAGAACGTGTACACTATGTACCGCACAAAGACAAATATGTAATGCTCGGCGTCACTGGCCCGAACGAATATGAGAACAATGTCAACAACAACTGGTATACGAACCGGATGGCTTCCTGGACGATGGAATATACACTGGAAGCACTGGCGTATCTGCAAGAGAATGAGTCCACCCGCTATGCAGAACTGGTCGACAAGCTGGAGCTGGATGAGGCTGAAACGGTGAAGTGGAATAAGATTATCGCCAAGATGTACTATGCTGCGGACGAGGAACGCGGGATCTTCCTGCAGCAGGACGGATTCCTCGACAAGGAGATCATTCAGGTCAAGGATGTACTGCCGGAGAACCTGCCGCTCAATCAAAAATGGTCCTGGGACCGCATCCTGCGCTCCTGCTTCATCAAACAGGCTGATGTGCTGCAGGGACTCTACTTCCTGGGCGACCGTTATGACCTGGAGACCAAAAAGCGCAATTTCGATTTCTATGAGCCGATCACCGTTCATGAATCCTCCCTCTCCCCTTGTATCCATTCTATTCTCGCCTGCGAGCTGGGGTATAAGGAGAAGGCTTATGAGATGTATCTTCGCACGTCGAGACTGGATCTCGATAATTACAACAATGATACGGAAGACGGCTGCCATACCACCAGCATGGCGGGAACCTGGATGTCCATCGTACACGGCTTTGGCGGACTTCGGGTGCATTCAGACCGTCTGATTCTGAACCCGTCCAATCCGGGTCACTGGACAGCTTATTCGTTCAAAATCATGTTCCGCGGCTCCCGTCTGAAAGTAAGTGTGACCGATGTGTTGGTTACCGTTGTCAATGAAACCGATATTCCGGCGTCCATCACGATTCATGGCAAGGACTATACAGTGAACGGACTGAGCAGCGTTACATCTGAGGGAACTTCTGTTACTGTATAATCTTTGTTACCCCGGAGGCTTTAAGTACTTCGGGGATTTTTTTGTAATTTGAACTTGCGATGAGAATTACAAGATGCAAGTAACGGAGGGGATTTTTGGAACTGTAGGAGCGGTAGCGACCGCCTTTGTCACCGGATATCAACCGCTGGCAGCGGTATAAATTGAAGATATCAGGGGGCAACAGCGGCCGGAAGTCCAAAATCACCGCAGTTACGACCAACATCTAAATTGGAAACTTCTCTGGCTCAAATTCAAAACACTCAAAGGAGCTAACCGAATGAACAGAACCTTTTGGAAAGAAGCCGTAGTCTATCAGATCTACCCGCGCAGCTTCCAGGACAGCAACGGAGACGGGATCGGGGATCTGCAGGGGATTATCTCACGCCTCGATTATCTGCAGAAGCTAGGGGTGGATGTCGTCTGGCTCTCACCGGTCTATAAGTCCCCCAATGACGACAACGGCTATGATATCAGCGACTATGAAGATATTATGGATGAATTCGGCACCTTGCAGGACTGGGAGGAGCTGCTGAACGGGCTGCATGAACGCGGGATCAAGCTGATGATGGACCTTGTGATCAACCATTCTTCGGATGAACACGCATGGTTCCTGGAGTCCCGCTCCTCCAAGGATAATCCGTACCGGGATTATTATATCTGGCGTCCTGGCGGTTTGGATGGCGAGTTGCCGAACAATTGGAGCTCGATCTTCAGCGGCCCCGCCTGGGAGCTGGATGAACAGACAGGCGAGTACTATCTGCATCTGTTTTCCCGCAAGCAGCCGGATCTCAACTGGGAGAACCCGAAGCTGCGGGACGCGCTGTACAAGATGATGGCTTTTTGGCTGGACAAAGGAGTGGACGGACTGCGCATGGACGTCATCAACATGATCTCCAAAGTCGAAGGCCTACCTTCTGCCCACTATGAAGGTCTTGCTCCCGGCGAACTGGCCGGTGGAGGAGAATATTATATGAACGGGCCTCGCGTCCACGAATATCTCCAGGAAATGAACCGTAAGGTTCTCTCCAAATATGATGTAATGACGGTAGGTGAAACCCCGGGTGCTACGGTGGAGGATGCCATCCTCTACACTGCCGAAGACCGTCAGGAGCTACAGATGGTCTTTCAATTCGAGCATATGGACGTGGACTCCGGCCCTGGCGGCAAGTGGAATGTGATTCCCTGGACATTGACCAATCTGCGCGGCATCCTGCATAAATGGCAGGTAGGTCTGGCGGAATGCGGCTGGAACAGCCTGTATCTGAATAATCATGACCAGCCCCGGATGGTATCCAGGTTCGGCGATGACGGGGATTACCGCATTATTTCGGCCAAAATGCTTGCCACCCTCCTCCATACCTTGAAGGGGACCCCTTACATTTATCAGGGTGAGGAGATCGGCATGACGAACGTGGAGTTCCCGCGCCTTGAAGATTACAAGGATATTGAAATTCATAACATGTACCGGGAAAAGGTTACCGAAGGCGGCGGGGATCATGATACGATCCTCAAGGCCATCCATGCCAAAGGACGTGACAATGCGCGTACACCTATGCAATGGGACTCTTCGGCCAACGCCGGATTCACGGAGGGCACTCCATGGCTGAAGCTCAATCCGCGTTATGAGGAGATCAATGTGGAACAGGCGCTGGCCGACCCGGATTCGATATTTTATTATTATCAGAGGCTGATCCGTCTGCGCAAAGAGCATCCTGTTATGGTCTACGGCGATTATGATCTGCTGTTGCCGGAGCATGAACATATTTATGCCTATACCCGGACGCTTGCGGGCGAGCGGTGGCTGGTGCTGCTGAATTTCTGTGAAACTCCGCAAACCGTGGAGCTTCTGGATGAGCTGAACCATGTGACTGAAATCATCATCAGCAATTATCCCGAAGAGCAGGCGGATATGGACCGGGGAACCCTGCGCCCTTATGAAGCCAGAGTCTGCCGGCTGGGGAACTGACGTCTTCTTCTCACTTGAGCTATACTTAAATAAACATGCCTGTCAGCGATGAGCAGAGAATAACAGGACCGCCCTGGGATTGGCATGATAGTATGGAATCAAAGGGAGATGGCAGACTTGGAATGGCTGATCCGCATGAAAGATGCACTGGATTATATGGAGAGCAAGATGACTGAGCCGCTGCGAATTGAGGATATTGCAAGGGTGGCTCATGTCTCTCCTTTTCACTTCCAGCGGATGTTCAGCATGCTGACAGGAGTTACGGTGGCAGACTACATCCGCAAACGCAGGTTGACCTTGGCAGCTCAGGAGCTGGCTATTTCACAAATCAGGGTGCTGGATGTGGCGTTGAAATACGGCTACGACTCGCCTGAGGCATTCGCCAAAGCATTCCGCAGGGCGCATGGGCTGACCCCATCCTCCGCGCGCGAGCCCGGGGTACAACTCAAAGCATTCCCCCGCCTCTCCTTCCATCTATCTTTGAAGGGAGATCAGGAAATGGACTACAAGATCGTGGAGAGATCAGCTTTTACTGTTATTGGTAAATCTATGGAGGTTACTACAAGGGATGGAGAGAATTTCCGCAGAATCCCTGAATTCTGGAATCAATGCAATGCAGACGGTACTTCAGATAAGCTGATTCAGCTCGGCACCGAACCCAATTGGCTCGGGATCTGTATGAGTATGAACATGGAAGAAGAACTGTTATCCTACTGGGTTGCAGTGGAGGGGAGCCCGGGAACTAACCCAGAGGGCTATGAGACTGCTGTCGTTCCGGCTGCAAGCTGGGCCGTATTCACATCAACTGGACCTATGCCCCATGCGATTCAACAGGTGTGGCAGCGGATTTTCCAGGAGTGGTTCCCGGGAACTGGCTATGAGCATACAGGTGGACCCGAATTTGAGCTATATCCGCCAGGAGATCCGAATGCAGAAGATTACGTATGTGAAGTGTGGATTCCGGTAATGAAGAAGTAACCGTCTATGTTGGAAGTTCAAGACCAGCCGCAGGTGCGGCTGGTCTTTTTGCCGGGACAGAAGTGAAACTATTATTTTCATTTTGAGAATTGGTGCGGGCTTGGTATAATTACAGATTATATGGCTTTTATACTATGAAAGATTGTCATCCGAGAATCGGTGAAGGAGAAATTCATGTCTATCGTAAAAATCTTTTCAGACAGCACATCTGATCTGCCTCAAGGCTGGAAGGAAACGTATGATATCGGTATCGTCCCGCTGTACGTGGTATTCGATGATGCTACTTACAAGGATGGGGTGGACATCACTCCTGAGGAAGTGTACCAACAGGTAGCAGCACGGGGTGCCCTTCCCAAGACAGCAGCACCCTCGCCTGCCGATTTCATAACTGCCTTCGAACCGGTGATCCGGGATGGAGCAGACATCGTCTATATCAGCCTTTCCTCTGCATTATCCTCTACATATCAGAATGCCCTGCTGGCTGCCGGAGAGTTCCCGGAAGGCCGGGTGCAGGTGGTTGATTCCGAAACGCTGTGCGGAGGCATAGCCCTCCTGGTTATGAAGGCCGCCCGTGCGGCAGCAAAGGGCGAAAGCGCCCTGGAGATTGCTGCTATGCTGAAAGCGTGCCGCAGCCGGGTAGAGACAGAATTTGTTGTAGATACGCTGGACTATCTGTATATGGGCGGGCGCTGCTCCGGTATGCAGAATTTGATCGGTAGCCTGCTTAAGATCCGGCCTGTGCTGCGCTTGATTGACGGTGCCATCGTACCAGTCAGCAGAGTCCGCGGCAAGAAGGAGAAAGCCGTCGAGCAGATGCTGCAGCACGTTCTGGACCACACTGGAGATATCGACAAGGAGCTTCTGATTGTCGCCCACACCCTTGCAGAAGAGGATGCCAAGTACTTGGAACAAGCACTCCGGGAGCAGACAGGAGTGGACGAGATCGCCTGCATCCACGCAGGCTGTGTAATCGGCAGCCACTGTGGCCCAGGAACAGTAGGCCTTATGTACATGCATTAATAGACTGTTGCGGGCTGGCAAGCGATCGTGCTCCAGCCTCAATAGAAATAGCTACAGTTCACTTAGACGAACCCATGGTCTACATTTTGTAGAGACATGGGTTCGTTTTTTTATTACAATCTCTACCCGTCTCTGCATGATTTACAATTAACGGGCTACTGCACACAAAAACAGCAAGTCCCCGGTCATATCATTCACCCGAGACTTGCTGTATCATGCTGTAAAAGTCCTCCGGCTGTTCGGCACGCCAGGGTTAAATCAGAATGTCATATCCGCCTCTACCTCTTCTTTGACGAAAGGAAGCATGAAGCGGAAGGTTGAACCCCGGTCTTCTTCGCTCTCCACAAAGATCGTTCCGCCCATCAGCTCCACCAGCTGCTTACAGATCGCCAGCCCGAGACCCGTGCCTCCATATTTGCGGTTGATGAACGGATGCAGCTGGGAGAAGGATTGGAACAGCAGATTCTGCTTGCTCTCCGCAATCCCGACCCCAGTATCCCTTACGGAGAATTCCAGGAGATATTCGGAAGCCGGAAGCTGGATATTCTTCACAGATAAGGTAACGCTCCCCCGCTCCGTGAACTTCAGTGCATTGCCTACCAGGTTCACAATGATCTGCCGCAAACGGCTGGGATCTGTTGTCACAATGGATGGCACGCTCGTATCCGCCCACCATCTCAGCGCGAGCTGTTTCTCTTCCGCTTTGGGGGTAAATAGATCAATGATGCTCTCAATCATTTCACGCAGATCAAATCTTTCCGATTGTAGTGGCATTTTGCCAGCTTCCATCTTACTGAAGTCGAGGATATCATTCAGGATTTTGAGCAGATTGTAACTGCTGCTGCGCAAAATCTCGGCATAGGCATGCTGCTCCTCCGCAAGCTTTGTTTCCAGCAGCAGATCGGCCATCCCGATCATCCCGTTCATCGGGGTGCGGATCTCATGGCTCATCATCGCGAGAAAATCCGCCTTGGCCTGGGCCGCCTGCTCCGCCGTTTCCTTGGCCCGGAGAATCTCACGTTCATTGGTAATATCACTGAAGGAACCCACCACACCGCATATGATTCCTTTATGCAGAAGCGGAGCGATCCGGTAGCTGACAAAGAAACTGGTTCCGTCCTTCCTCCAGAAAATCTCATCCGTCCTGCTGCGGGTAATGCCATCCTGCAGGGTCTCCCAGATCGGACATTCATTCTTCAGGTACCTCGACCCGTCCCCGCGGATGTGATGAATCTGATCTGCAAGGCTCCGTCCGATCAGCTCGACAGGCGCATAACCCAGCATATCTGCCCCTTCCCGGTTAATAAAGAAAGTCCTGCCCTGCGTGTCCAGCCCAAAGATTCCTGCTGCAACAGAGTTGAGGATCAGGGCAAGATGCTTATCCTCAGACATCTCCAGTACCAGCTCCGCCTTCTGCTGTTCCTCCGCTGCAACGATTTCACTCTGCTTCTCTTCCAGCCCTGGTCTCTGGTCATCTGTCCAAACCATGGGGGGCTGATCTTGTCCGGCCAGCAGTCTTCTGAACCATTCCTGTAGCGGAAGTGGCAATCTGCAGCTGCGGTTATACCGGATAAAAGCGAAAATGCCTGCGATTCCTTCGGGAGTCTTCACCGGTACATAAGTAATTGCAACCGGGCTGTCTTCTTCATCCTCTGCTGCCTCCAACTCAAAACCGGAGCAGATCCCGCCTAGTGCTGCGGCAAAATGTTCTTCCCCAGGAAGCTGCGATATCACACCGGAGGAGTGCATGTGTATCTCAGCATCTGCATCAGCAGCATCATCCTCTAATGGACGGTTGCTGTCCACATACTGCCCCTGCCTGTCCAGCACAATAATCAGATCGGGATGATGATCATATAACATTTTATAGGCACTTTCTTCCGAAAGCACCCGATTCAGAATGGATGTCCACTCTTTAGGCATAGCCCACCTCCTCCGCGCTTCAATCTTGCGTTAGTCTGTAAGAAGCTGCGGATAAACTATATATTACCAATCCAGACTGCGCTCAGGCAGCAACTGCAATCAGCTATTCATGGATAGGGTCAAAAAATGCTGAAATATATACTATTATAGCAAAAAACCGCGATAAACCGCCATCTAAACATTGATGCAATACGGTTTATAAGCAAAAAAAAGTTCCCTCCACCGGATGAGCAAGGATAGAAGTAACTCCTTGACATCAGAGGAAGGAACTGTGAACCAAGTTAGGCAATATCCTTCTGTTCAATACTCCGAATGGACAGGTAGGCGATACCTACACCAACAAGGGCCAGCGCCAGAGAAACCCACACCTGGTTCCCCAGCTGGAAATCACTGGAGCCGGAGGATAGCAGACTGACAATCAGCACCGCAGTAACGATGGTGGCGGGAACGGATTTTTTACGCATCCCGAAGAATAATGGAATTAAGCTAATACCCGCTGCATATACCGCGTCTGCACTGATTCTGGTCAACTCTGACGGAATCATGCTGAGATCAAGCGAATCTGGAATCACATGGGTGAAAGAGTTAATCCCCACCATAACTACATTTAGCAGAATAGCTGAGACAAACACATTGACGGTTGTAAACAGGAACACAATGATGATTTTGGCAGTCATGAGCTTCTTGCGGGAAATGGGATACATGAACAATAGAGTAATGGTATTGTTTTTATACTCATCGATCACCAGCTTGCTCAGCACCACAGAAGCAAAAATGATAAAGGCTGCCTTGATGAAGGTGTATCCGACTGCGAACATATCTGCATACGACTTAAATTCACCGCCGTTTTCAGTCGTATCAAGGTAGGTGATCAGAATCATGAAGGCAAGAATAGCCAGGTTGGTAATAACGACTCCCTTTAGCATACCCATGAGCTTATTTTTGCGGATTTCCAGTTGAATCAGCTTAAGCAATGCCTTCACCCCCCATCAATTCCACAAAATGATCTTCCAGCGTATGACTCTTTTTACTCAGACTTTCCAGCTCTACATCCGCTTCTGCCAGTGCCTTGTTCAATTCCCGCTGCTGCACAGCATCGTAAATACGGATGGTCCGGGGATCCAGCACCTTGAAGTTGGTGAGGCCCAGCTTGTGCTCCAGAATATACACCGCTTTGCTGCTCTCGCCGGTAATCAGTTCAATGTACTGTGAATCCCGGCTGCGGATCGTATCCATCGCTACTTCCTCAAGCAGGAATCCTTCACGGATAACACCGATCGTATCGGCGACCTGTTCAATCTCCCCTAGAATATGGCTGGAGATTAGCAGCGTCATCCCATATTCCCGGCTCAGCATGCGGAACACCTCGCGCAGTTCCTTGATACCCATAGGGTCCAGCCCGTTGATCGGCTCATCCAGAATGAGCAGCTCCGGCTTTGTCATCACCGCCCGGGCAATACCCAGCCGCTGCTTCATTCCCAGGGAGAACTGCTTGACTGGCTTTTTGTCCACACCCTTCAGTTTTACCAGTTCCAGCGCTTCTTCCATGGCCTTAGCGTCGTAGTATCCCATATACTCTCCATGCAGTTGGAGGTTTTCCCTGGCGGTCAGTTTATCATAGAATACCGGATATTCTATAATACAGCCCATGCGCTTCAGCATTTCATACGAGCGGTCTGTCATACTCTCACCGAAAAACTCAATGTTCCCTGCCGTCGGCTTTACCAGATTGGTAATCATCTTCATTACCGTGGTCTTGCCAGCGCCATTGGGTCCCAGGAACCCGTAAATTTCACCTTGCTTGATGCTCATATTCACGCCGTTAACAACCTCTTTGCCTTGATACTCCTTGGTTAAATCCCAGGTTCGCAATATGGTAGTCATATCCGTTATCTCCTTTTGGCTCTTCGTTTGTCTTCCTGGTTCTTATTGTACACAGCGGAATTTTCTTTTTTATTACCTGAATCTTACGAAAATCTTAAGCTGCTGTAATCCAGGTATAACCGCCAGACCAGGATAGCTTTTAGAAGGTCAGCCTGCGAAAAGAGAGTGTGAATGCTGTCCGCACAAAAGGTTTGCTGCGCAGCGTAATACTGCCGTTCATCTGTTCCGTCAAACGTTTGGTGATGGTCAGTCCCAGACCGCTCCCCTGATAATCCCGGTTACGGGAATCCTCCAGCGTGTAGAGCCGCTCGAAGACTTTATCCTGATGCCCTTCGGTAATGCCCTTCCCCCGGTCCCATACCTCTATGCACACCTGATCCCCGTCGCTGTATAGCCGAAGTCCAAGTACCCCGCCGGCATCCCCGTATTGGATGGCATTGGACAGCAGATTAGATAACACCCGGTCCAGCGCCTCTCCGTTGCCCATGATGTACATCGCCTCATCCGGAATCTCGATCTCCACTTCACTGCCCTTGGCACTCAGAATATCGTAAAAGGAAAGAATGTTCCGCCGGCAGACCTCCCCCAGCTCCACCCGCGACAGGGTGATCTCTTTATCCCCCGACTCCAGCTTGGCCAGATCAAAAAAGCTGTTCATCAGCCGGATGACCTCTTCCGCCTTGCCGTGAATCGTCCGCAGAATATGCTCCCTCTCTTCTTCCGTCATCGCGGGATCATGAAGAATCGTTTCAATATAGCCGAGGACTACGGTCAGCGGAGTCTTCAGATCATGAGATATGTTCGCCAGCATGCTGCGCATAGACTTCTCCAGCCTGGCCAGTTCCACTGCACCCTTGTGGTTGACATCCAGCAGCCGGTTCAGATCGGTAAGCAGCTTCTGCAGATGGGGATCGCTGTTGAACAGTAATAGCCTTTCGTGCGAGCCCCTGTCCATAATCCCATCAAGCTTCGTATGGATATAATCGAGCTGACGGGAATGCTCCCGCAGACGCAGGTACTGCCAGAGGATCACAATTAGAAGCAGCAAAATAGCAGCACTGAGCAAAACTATCATTCCAGCACATCCCCCAGCTTATAGCCGATGCCCCATAATGTTTTGATGTATTCCGGCTTGGATGGATCATCTTCAATCTTTTCACGCAATCTGCGCATATGTACATTAATGACATTCTCGTCACCGTAATAATCGTCTTCCCAGACACTGCTGTAGATCTGCGCTTTGGTGTATACCCGGCCGGGGCTGCTCACGAACATTTTTAGAATCTGAAATTCCTTGGCGGTCAGCTTGACCTCCTCACCGTTCTTCAGGGCCGAGAAATTATCAAGATCCACGGTAAGTCCGCGCAGCGAAATCCGGTTCGGCTTCTCTTCCACTGAAGGCGTTGTCAGGCCGGAACTTCCTGCAGCGGCATATCCGGCCCTCCGGATCGCTGCCTTCACCCGCGCCGCCAGCTCGATCATCGAGAACGGCTTCGTAATATAATCATCTGCGCCGAAGCCAAGGCCCAGCGCCTTATCGACATCACTGTCCTTCGCGGACATGATCAGCACAGGCACCAGACTGTCGCGGCGGATCGTCTGCAGCACATCACTACCACTCCGCTTCGGAAGCATAAGATCCAGCAGCACCAGATCATACGTACCGCCGCGATGAAACAGCTTCTCCGCAGACTCCCCGTCAAATGCCGTCTCCACTTCATACCCCTCTTTTACCAAATACGAGCGAACCATTTCACTTATCGCTTCGTCGTCCTCTATCAGCAGCACGCGCTGTGGCATGTCCGAACCTCCCTGTAATTGACAATAGGCTGGTTAAATCTAATTAAGTTATGCATCACTGTGCAGTTTCATCAAGTGATTGTGTTATTCGTACCCGCCTTCGGCCCATTTAACAGCCTCTCTGTCTTCAATTATATCTATAATGAACTGAGCTATGCTGTTCATGCTCTGGCCGTCCTTGCTCGTATCGCATTCACTCCAGGCATATTGACGCTCTGCGCCATTCACTTGGACCATCAGTTCATAGCTTTCATAAGGCTTCCTATTACATTCTGTGGAAAGCTGCTTTTCTTCCAGGATATTGCGGAGTACCAGCTCGCGAAAAATGCTCTGGCGGTCCTTGTCCGGCAGCTTATAATCTTCAGTAACGCGCACCGTACCGTTCCGCAGGACTTGGACCAGCTTCTGCTCTACGGTATTGATCTCATTCTTGCGGTTCACCCCATATTTCAACATGAACTCGAACCGGTCCTGCTTCGCCACATCATATTCGACCGATAGCAGCTGACGCTCAGATGGCTCAATATTACAGCCTGTTAGTGTATATTTCAGTAGAGTATCATTCTCCACCCGCTCCAGCTTCGTGCAGGAAACTGTACGCATCTCAGGATTTCCAAAGGCATCTTCCGTTGTATCGATTGTATATTTCAGTCTTCCTTCCTTGTACTCCAACACCGTAAATATCGGATCACCCTCTATGGTATGCTGCACCACCCGCTGTACACCGCTCCTCCGTCCGATAAAAGCATCCAGCTTGTCCAGATTCTCCGTGCCTAAGCTATTACGGTTGATTACATCCTCCTGCTCGTTCAGCTTGTGGCTGATCTTCTGGAAGGTTGCTGTATCTTTATTCCAAGGCAGCAGGGAGCAGCCTGTAATTACAACCAGTATCAGCAAGACGCTTAGAATCATCAGTAATAGTCTCATAGCGTGGCTATGGATCGCCTCGTGTAGACCCGGCCATTTTGAAGAACAGTGTGGACTCATCGCATGAAGCCTCCTTTTCAGGGCGGACGGAATTTAGCATTTGTTAAAGTATACCATTGTTAAAAATCATCCGGCCATTTCTATTTCAGTTTCACTAAAGGTAGCCCAGGTAAGATGACCTTAACAACTTACTTGATGAGGTGAACCTTCAATGAACAACCCCGAAAGAAAACAAGCCTGGAGCTTCAAACGCAAACTGCTGATCGTGATGATTATAATCCTCCTGGGTCTCGGTACAGTGATATATAGTCTCGCGGACCGTTACCTGATCGAGCACGTCGAGGTCGTCGTAGCAGATGACACAACCACAACCGCAGCGGGTTCCGGCACAACAGCAACCACTGCCGCAGCCGAGGTTCACACAACTTCAGATGACTGGAATTATTCCAGCGACGACGTCCAAATCCAGATCGACCAGGTTCAAACCGGATCCGGCTCAGACCAGATCACCTATTTTGTCGCAGATGTAGTCCTTAAGAATGCCAGCAGCCTGCGCTCAGCTTTTGCCGACAACAGCTTCGGCACGAACATCACCGAGGATACTTCGGAGATTGCTTCCAGCAACCATGCGATTTTTGCCATCAACGGCGATTACTATGGCTTCCGCGACAACGGGGTGATTATCCGCAACGGTACGGTCTACCGGGATGATCCGGTGCGGGATGCGATGGCGCTGTTTGATGACGGGACGATGCAGACTTACAACGAAGAGGAGGTGTCTTCGTCCGACCTGCTGGCACAAGGGGCTACGAACACGCTGTCCTTTGGACCGATTCTGATCCAGGACGGTAAGATTGTCAGTGACTTCAGCAATGTCAAAATCGATACCAACTTCGGCAACCGCTCGATCCAAAATGCAAATCCCCGGACCGCCATTGGTATGATTGCACCGAACCATTATGTATTCGTTGTGGTGGACGGACGCAGTGAAGGCTACAGCCGCGGAATGACGCTTACGGAGCTTGCCAATCTCATGTCGGATCTCGGAGCAACGGAAGCTTACAATCTGGACGGCGGGGGTTCATCCACCATGTATTTTAATGGACGGGTCGTCAATAATCCGCAGGGCAAGAATCAGGAACGCGGCGTCAGCGACATTCTGTACATCACAGAGGGGGCAGCATCATGACTATACTCATTCCGGCATATGAACCCGATGAACGTCTTCTTCATTTAATTGAACAGCTTCGCAATTATCAGCTTGAACCGATTATTCTTGTGGATGATGGCAGCGGCCCGGATTACCGGGGGATCTTCAACATTGCTGAAGCACTCGGCTGTACGGTTCTGACCCATCCGATCAATTTCGGCAAAGGCCTCGCCCTGAAGACAGGGTTCCGCTATATCCAGGAGGCTGGATTACCGGGTTACGTGGTCTGTGCAGACAGCGACGGGCAGCATCTGCCCCACGATATCAAACGGATTGGCGAAGTGCTCCAGAATCAGACTACTCCTGGAATTGTACTAGGCAGCCGCCGTTTCAGCGGGACCATTCCCCTGCGCAGCCGCTTCGGCAACTCGGTGACACGCGGGATCTTTTCCCTCACGACCGGCACCAAAATATTTGACACCCAGACCGGCCTGCGCGGCTTCTCCCCCCAGATGCTGGACTGGCTGTGCCGGATTCCCGGTGAACGGTTCGAATATGAAATGAACATGCTGCTGACCGCTCATAAAGAGGTTTATACGATTACCGAGGAATTCATCGAAACCGTCTACCTGGATGATAATAAATCGTCCCATTTCCGGCCACTGGTGGACTCCTTCCGGATATATCTGCCGATTCTGCTGTTCAGTACCTCTTCGCTGGTATCTGCCCTGATCGATTTCACCCTGCTGTTCCTGTTCCAAAGCTTCAGCAACAATCTGTTCCTGTCAGTTGCCGCCGCAAGATTGTGCAGCTCCATCTTCAACTATTCCATGAACCGGAAGTACGTGTTCTCCAGCGGCAGAACCTCCAAGCTTCAGAAGTCGCTGCCCAAATACTTTGCACTGGTGATCCTTGTATTACTGTTCAATTACGGGCTGCTCTATATTTACAACGAAAAGCTGATCATTCCGCTGGTCGCCGCCAAGGTGCTGACCGAGGTCTCGATCTTCCTGTTCAGCTTCTGGGCGCAGCGGCGGTTTGTGTATTGAGGGGTGAAGCTGACGAGCTGAAGATATGCTAATTCGGGTTCGGGCGTGACTGCGGGGAATGTTTGGACTTCCGGCCGCTGTTATGTTTGGATTTCCTGATTTTGAACCGCTAGCTGCGGTAGAAATCCAAACATAAAGGCGGTCGCATTCGCTCCTCCAATTCCAAACTTCCCCTCCGTCACTACTCCCTTTTTGCTGGTTCGATTCAAGTTCAGACCTTTACTACAGTCAAGCCTTGGATTCTGACACAATAAACTCTCCGCGAACGATATGGGATCGTTTGTGAAGAGCTTCCTTTATTTACAGTGTTTCACCTAACGTCATACACTTATCTCCCCTCCCATATACATAAGTAGAGAGTTCCGGTCGCCGCCGCACATCTGCGGCTTGGCCTGAATATACTGCAGTCTTAAGCCCAAGCTGGAGGGGAGATGGATTCATGCCCGGAGATGAGATTCAAGCGCTGGAACGGGCGATTGCCGAGATTACGGAGATTGCTTCCGGGTTTGGGCTGGATTTTTACCCGATGCGTTATGAGATATGCCCGGCTGATATTATCTATACGTTCGGTGCCTACGGGATGCCTACCCGGTTCGGGCACTGGAGCTTCGGGAAGACGTTTCACAAGATGAAATCACAGTATGATTTTGGCCTCAGCAAAATCTATGAGCTTGTCATTAACTCCAATCCCTGCTACGCCTTCCTGCTTGACGGCAACTCGCTGGTCCAGAACAAGCTGATCGTGGCGCATGTGCTCGCCCACTGCGATTTCTTCAAGAACAACATGCGTTTCTCCATGTCGAACCGGGACATGGTCGAGAGCATGTCAGCCACGGCGGACCGGATCGCCGATTATTCGGTCACTTACGGCATGGATGCCGTAGAGAGCTTCATCGATTCCGTACTGGCGGTTCAGGAGCATATCGATCCCAGCCTGATTCAGCCCCGCAAGCTGGGCAAGACCCATCTGCTCGAAGCCAAGATGAAGGAGCGCAAGGATACGCCTCCCGGAACTCCCGGACCGGCGAATCCCTATGATGAGCTATGGGATCTGGAGAACGGCAAGGCCGTCGGCCCGGAACCGGAAACGGCCGGGAAACGCAAGTTCCCGCCCGAGCCGGAGAAGGATATCGTCTGGTTCATCCAGCAGTATTCGACGGCGCTGGAGGACTGGCAGCGCGACATCATGACGATGCTGCATGACGAGATGCTCTATTTCTGGCCGCAGATGGAGACCAAGATCATGAATGAAGGCTGGGCTTCCTACTGGCATCAGCGGATCATGCGTGAGCTGGATCTGACCTCCGAAGAGACAGTGGAATTCGCGAAGCTGAATTCGTCGGTCGTTCAGCCCTCCCGGCAGAGCCTCAATCCCTACTATCTGGGGCTGAAGATCTTTGAGGACATCGAGCGCCGCTGGGACCGTGACAAAATGTTCGAGGTCCGGGAGCTGGACTCCGACATCTCTTTTATCCGCAGCTATCTGTCGAAGCAACTGGTCCAAGACCTGGATCTGTATGTCTTCGAGAAAAAAGGCCCGGAATGGAAAATCACAGACAAGGCCTGGGAAAATGTCCGTGACCAGCTGGTGCTGGCACGGGTTAACGGTGGCTCGCCTTACCTGGTCATAGAGGATGCGGATTACGAGCGCAACGGGGAACTGCTGATTGCCCACCGTTATGAGAGCATCGAACTGGATCTGAAGTACCTGGAGCGCACCCTGCCGCACATCTATGCCCTCTGGGGCCGTACCGTCCACCTGCAAACCGTGGTCGAAGACAAAAAAGCCCTTTTTACCTATGACGGTAAAAGGGTGCAGCGGAAATTCATGTAGAAGTAAATGCGGCACTATCAGCGCGTTTCTCTGGCGGAAATGCGCTGATAGTGCCCTTTTCTTTTAGATAAGCAAACTGAGTTGTGCGCGGCTGGGATAGCCTGTTCCGTAATTTATGAAGGCGAATATACGAACTTCACCTCCGGAAAGCGGCTATCTGGCCCTTTCATTAAGTTTCCGCCTTGATTTTTCAGATACATATCGAAGAAATCCAGCATATAGGCATTGATAACGAAGTCCGCTCTTTCGGGCTTAATCTTTCCTGTAATGCCCAGCATTTTGAAAATCGGAGAAACAAACTGTACGTCGGTAAAATTTAAATGCTCCGTATTGTCAATATATAGGGCTTGCCCCCCTACGCCGACCGTTTCGCGCATCCGTTCAAGCTCCAGCTTTTTATCTTCCGTTACTTGATCCTCCCACTCTCTAGTCGAGCCCATACTTTTAAGCTCTGCATCCGTGTAGACCCTGTTATCCATCACCCTTTTTAATTTTTCGAAATAGCTTTCCGAGTTGATGAACAAAAACGGCTTTCGCAGACCCTCTCTGTCCCGCAGACGATATAGCCCTCCATCAAGGTCTATGCCCACTGATATTCGCGGATCGTAAGAAGCGTCATAAGCCGTTGCTCCGCCGATGGAGTGACCGAATACCCCGACATGACCGAGATCAATCTTCCCTTTTAACTGACTTGGAATCTGCCCAGATTGGATGAGCTCGAATTGGTCCAGCACAAACGCCACATCTTCGGTTAAGACTTTTCCTAACTTGTCGCGAATTTCTCTTCCTGTCTGGTAGTCATTGTCGGGTGAAAATAAGTCGTTGGTTGTGCTGGTCGTGATTCGCCCGTCCGGAAACTCAGTGGCAAAGGTATTGTAGGTGTGGTCGATCACTGCCACGATATATCCGTGACTTGCGAGCTCTTCAGCTTGCGACGTGTGGAGGAACCTGGAGGAGCCGTTGCCGGGATTCGCAAGGATCAGCGGGTATGAAGTCTGTGCTGAAGAGGCTTCGGCCCCCGAATAAGTATGACTAGATACGTATTTCAGGTGCCCAAAAGTAAACCCGGGAAGTCCATAGTCCGCGGCCATATAACGTAAAATCCGGGTATCAGGGATAAAGGGAGCATACTTGCCGGAGCCCGCTTGAGCCGGATACCATACCTGAACCATTAATTCTCTATTCCCCTCTCTGGCAGCGTCAAAAATCTCTTTCCTATGGGTATCCACGAAATGAAAAGTTTGCGTTCCTACCTTAAATTCGCCTGTCGGTTCAGGTAGTGTAAATACAGGAAAAACATACATAAGAACTGCTGTTCCGGCCAGCATTGCCGCTATCGCGGTATAAGCTGCACCCAATAGGAATCGTGGAATTTTTTTGGGACCGTTTTTGTTAAAATAGCTATAACCTGATACGGCTAAAAACAGGATGGTTATGCAATATGGGAAAAATAGCTGCACTCTGTATCCTTCCACCGTCCAATGAATGACCAGTAAAAGGGTAGCGATCCCGCTTGTAACGAATACTGGAATTTTACGCCGTCCTTTTTTTAATAGGACTGTACAAACAAACAAGCCGATGTTTGATAAAAAAAGCAACAGTTCAAACAGTCTCATCTCGATTCTCCTTTTTAAAACTTTCTATTTGCGTTTGTTCCAATCTTATCCTGCCAGGCTGGCCTAAGCTTTCGATTTGCCTTACATCTAACTTACATTTTTGTAACTCGATCTTACGGTATTGGTAGGCTGGTAAGACAGTTTCTTTTGGAAAATAAGGCCGAAATTGCCCCTATTTCTGAAAGAACCGCCGGCATGTTCAATAGCCCGCCAGCACACGAAGGTGCGAGCGGGCCATTTTATGCGGTCGCTACCCCTTAGCGACCGTTGTAATAGCAATATTAGGCAAAGGCTGTAAAGGTGAGAGTAACGGAGGGAAGTTTGGAACTGAAGGAGCGGTAGCGTCCGCCTTTAAGGTTGGATTTCCACCGCTGTCCAGCGGTTCAAATCAAGAGATCCAACCTTAACAGCGGCCGTAAGTCCAAACATTCCCGCAGTTACGGCCATACACCGGACAGCCTTGCCCCGTTTTTCTTTTTCTCAAAGTCGCCCCTTAACCGGAACATAAATCTCCATCACCGTATCCACCCGGGAATGACAGCGCTCGTCGTAGAATTCAAAATCCAGTTTGCTCTCATCATAATCATATTCACCCGCCGGAAACCATTCTTCAAAAATATACTTCCAGGTGCTCTTGATCACCTGCACGAACGCTTCCTGATCATTCCCCTCTGATGTATCCACGGGCGGTGTAGTGAAGACCGCATACAGGGCTTCCGGCACATCGGCGGTAACCATGTCTTCGCTTACCCGGCTGAAATCGTCCACGATCACACCAAGCAAATAGGTGGCATGGCCGTCGTCAGAGCCTGGCACGCATAACCCAACCTCTCCATGCTTCGGCGGGTGCAGAAGAGCATACATTTTGGACTCCAGATTTTCACCTTCATAGTGGCTCCAGAAGGAAGCAATATCCTTTGTATAACTGCCTTCCGCCACATTTGTGGCTATGCCGTAGCCTGCGACCTTAAAAGCCGGTTTCTGTACTATCACTGGATTCATTAGATAACCTCCGATTTCAAAAATAGGACCGTCCTGAAGATAACCGTTCATGCGCGCCGCATATTGCGAGGGACTGTAGCCAAAAGCCTTGCGGAACGCCTTCGTGAACCCGCTCTGCGTCTCAAAGCCGTACTCCAGTGCGATATCAATGATCCGCTTTCCGCTGAACAGCTCTACTGCCGCCAAAGACAGCTTGCGGCTACGCACATATTCCATCACAGACATCCCCTTACACAGGCTGAACACCCGGCTGAAATGATACAGCGAATATCCCGTCTGCGTGGCAATTTCCTCAGCAGTCAAATTTTCTTTTATATTTTGTTCAATATATTCTATGGATCTCTCGATATCCTTACTGTAATTCAAGCAGCCACCCAGCCTTTCCCCGATCGGTGATTTTATTATAGCAACTGGCTGCCAAGCGGGCTGTTCCTGTTTTGCTATACTTGAGATCTTCACGCAGCAATCGTTCTAACCTGACGGACTGTGGTCCCGGCAAAAAGCAAACAGCCCGCTCCTTCCTTTTCCAAGGAAAGAACGGGCTGTACATCTAATGTTAATCACACGTATCCAACACATCATTCACATCATTCTTTGGCATCAGACGGATAAGTACTTCTCCACTTCAAGTGAAGCCAGCAGCCAAGGAGCAACGCCCATCGGCACATCGGACAATACGGCTTCCGAAATGTAGTAGTCATAGGAACCGTTACGGTCTTTGCTGAGCCCGGCCCCATGGCAGATTCGATGCAGGTGCACGCCTTGATCATCTTCACTGGCCAGGTGCGTCAGAATACCCTCATAGCCGCTTAACATAGCTTCTTTGAAGGAAGGCTCGAGATAACCGAGTCTTAATCCTTTGGCCATTGCATAGACGAACATGCATGAGCCGGAGGCCTCCAGATAATTGCCCTTGCGGCTTGCCTGATCCAGCACCTGGTACCAGAGTCCGGTCTCTTCGTCCTGTACCTCCACAAGTGCCCCGCACATCCGCTGGAATATTCCGATGATCGTTCCCCGTTTAGGATGCGTAATCGGGAAATGCTCCAGGCAATCCACTACCGCCATCGCATACCATCCCATCGCCCGGCTCCAGAAATGGGCGGACAAGCCGGTAACCGGATTGGCCCATTCCTGCTCCTTCGATTCATCCCAGCCGTGATAGAGCAGACCAGTGCGCGGATCCCGGGTTCTGCGTTCGATCAGCAGCAGCTGATGAGCCGCCTCGTCAATCTGTTCAGGACGCTGGAAGACTGCGCCATACTCCGCTAGAAACGGCGATGCCATGTACAGCCCATCCAGCCACATCTGGAACGGATAGATTTTCTTATGCCAGAATCCGCCCTCGGAAGTGCGGGGATGTCCAATCAGCTGAGCAGCCAGCATATGAGCAGCTTCGGCATAACGCTGTTCTCCGGTTTGCTGGTATAGGAGGAACAGATTCTTGCCCTGGTTGATCTGGTCCAGATTATACTCCTCCAGCCTGTATGTGCGGATCGAGCCATCCTCGCCGATGAAGCTGTCCATGTGCCGCTGCATATAGCCGACATATTCAGGCTTACCAAGCTGGACACCGGCTCGTGCCATCGCCATCTGCAGCATGCCCGGGACATAAGCCCAGCGTTCCAGCACAAAGGCATGCTCACCCTGTTCGTTGCACTGGCTGAGAATCGTATCCGCAATTTTGCGGGACCAGCTTGCAGTGCTTGCTTCTGTAATAGACATCCCAATTCCTCCTGTCGCTTGTCGTGCAAGCTAAGTTTGGCCTTAATTTACCGGAGCTGCCTGCGCAGCCACGCAAACGCCGGTTCTCCATGAATTTCATGACCGCCTGAGAAAAAATCCGCCTCCACCTGCCCGCCCTGTCCGGCCGCGCTGTATATAAGCTGCAGTCTGGCTAAGGCTCGCCTCGCTCCTGCCGGACCGAATAGAGGGTCTGCATCCCCCGACTCCAGGAATAAGCCTCTTGGTGCAATCAGCCCCAGCAGATCCGGCATCTCTGCTTCGAGCAGAATTCCGGGGATATAATTATCCAGGCAGTGGTTCCGTGTCAGAATACTGTCTGCAAAAGTATTCGCATATCCGCTTACCACTGCGCAGCGTATCCGCTCGTCAAGTGCTGCCGTGAACCCGGCCACCAGTCCTCCGCCGGAAATGCCCATGATCCCTATACGCTCACCTATAACCTCATCCCGGGTCTGCAAATAATCCAGTGTCCGCATCGTTTCATAGATGCGGTAGCCAGCCATGGTCTGACCGGCTATTAAGAGCGCCGAGGACAGGCGGAAGCAGGAATTCCGCCCCGGTTCACCGCTGGTTAGGTCTTCTGCCAGCCGTCTGTCACCGAATCCGAGCACTTCCGGGGCAGCGACCACGTACCCTTCCTTGACCAGAGAGACAGCAAAATCCTTATGCAGTCCCGCTTCTCCCTCACGGTCTGACCCGTCCGGATTCAGGCCGGTAATCTCCCGGCTGCCGTAGCCGTGTCCGTGAACTGCAATCACGGCAGGCGCCGCTGAAGTAGCCGCCTGTTCCGGGATGAGGAGGTACAGAGGCATCCTCATTCCGTCATAGGTAGTGATCTCTATACGCTCCCGTGTATAGCCGGAGCAGGCAACCCGCTCCAGCAATACCGGCTCCAGCTCAGCCGGAGCCTCCGGGAATCCGCCCAGCCGCCCGGTGAAGCCGCTAGCGAGCATAGAACGCCATTCCCCGTGAGGAATATCCCCACGGAACGCAGCGCTGCGGGGTGCTGAACCGGTCAGCTTATTCATGTATTGCTGTAGTGCATCCATCTGTTTTTCTCCCCCTATACAATTCTCACTACCAACGGTCACCTTAATCCTAATATCCCTCGGGATGCCAGCCGCCCAATACGGTGAGTACCCTGTATTCCGAAGCTTCCTGCGGGTTCAGCTGCCGGGACCATGCTACTCTGGCTTCCGGTTGGGCTCCGGGGCCCATACTTCCGAATTCCTCATAGCGGCTGGTCTTCTCCCGCTCAGGCTGCCCCCAATTATGCCAGCCTTCGCCGATTACTGAACCATCCATGAGTGTGCGGATGAAGGCGACATGTGCGTGGGGGCGCCACGGGCGTCCAAGATACACCTCGCTTACACCCTCCCCTCCGGTAATCCGGCAGTCCAGGAATACATAGCCGAATGCTGCGCCTTCCGGTGTAGAAGCGGCTGTGATATAGCCTCTGGAGCGCTTGTTGTGCAGGTGACAGCGGTCGAATAAAGCCGTAGCGGCACCAAAGATATAGTCCACATCACCTTCGATATAGCAATCATCGTAATATTGCTTGCCTACACCGGTATACAGCGTGTCCTGATCCCCAAGCAGACGTACGCGGCGGAAGACCGCCTGTCCGGCATCAATGAAAGCCGCCACCGCCTGACCGGTACCCGGACCGGAGGCGTTGCAGATCGTCAGATTCTCTGCTGTGAAATGTTCGGCGAACACATTCAGCGTTCCTGATCTGAACGTACCCAGCGGCTCTCCGTCAGCGCCAAGCGTATGGGCGTTATCGGACCAAGTGAGGACGGTCGACTGCGGATCCTCGCCAAGCAGCAGGATCGGAGGCGCCTTAGGCCCTACAGTGATTTTCTCCTCGTAAATGCCGGGCTTAATCCGGATTGTTACCTCAGAGGTATGCTCCGGCGGGATGGAATCCAGCGCTGCCTGCAGACTGGCATATCCTTCGGTGCTATTTTTGGAGACTATAATTAGCATGTGCGGCTCCTTTCATATCAGCCTGTGTTTATTCTATAATAACCGTAACGGTTAGGAGAGAAGAGGAGATTCATGACCAGCGTAAGCAGCCCAAATCCCAAATATTATATTGAAGACGGCCGGTACAGCATCCAGCATATGAAGCGTAAAGGCATTACCGCCATGCCGCGTCCCCACAGCCACGAACTGACCGAGCTGTACTACCTGCTGGAAGGGGAGCGCGTATATTTTGTGGACGACCGGGTGGTTACAGTTCATAAAGGCGAGCTGATCCTGATTCCCGGCGGAGAGCTTCATGCCACTGCCAGTTCCGAGATGGCCGAGTTCGAGCGGATTCTGATCAATTATGATCCGGGTCTGCTGCCGCCTGTGCTGCGAAATAGAGCACAGTGGTTCCACAGCCGGGGCTACCGCCTGTTCAGGTTAACGCTACGTGAACAGGACGAGGCGGAGAGCCTGCTGACCCGGATGCTGGAGGAATGCCGTCTGCAGCGCCCGTATTATGAAACCTGCGTAAGCACTTTATTAACCGAGCTGATGATCCTGCTGCAGCGCTCAGAGACCACATCACAGGCCGGAGGAACAAAACATCCGCTGCATCAGCTGGTCACGGAAGTCGCTACCTTTATCCGCAGTCATTACCGGGAGTCCCTGACCCTTGAAGAGACGGCAGGACATTTTTTCATAAGCCCCTCTTATTTAAGCCGGGTATTCCACCGGTTGACGGGCTTCCATTTCCGTGAATACATCGTCCACATCAGGGTAAGAGAAGCCGAGCGGCTGCTCGCCGGGTCTGACGGCAGAATCCAGGAAATCGCCGCTGCTGTCGGGTTCGAACATCTCTCTCACTTCAATAAGACTTTCAAAAAATCAACCGGACTGACTCCGCTCCAATACCGGAAGGAAGCACGGACGCGCCATTCATCCAGGGTATAGTGTGAATTCCGGTTTCAGGTACGCAGAAGGTCGTTATCTTTCCGTACCAACCAAATCTGCTGAGTTCGTTACTATGACATTACTGCTGCTCTGCATCTGCAGGGCCGGCACAGTCGGAGTTTGAAGACTGATGCAGTCCAGCAGCACGCCTTCGGCATGACGCAGAATGATCCCGCGTTCGCTTACGGCATGAAAGTTCTCGACAGCAAGCCGGGAGAGAGGCATTTCCGGCAGCCCGTTTACAAGCAGTGCGGTAGCTGCTCCATAGCAGACGATGTTCCGTAAGGTGATATCCCGAAATTCAGGGGTTGCTTCAGTTACCGGGAACAGCTGGCTGTCATGCCCTTCCGAGCCTTCAACTCCTGCATAGAACATATGAAAAGACACCGCCTCGTGGAGAATACCGCTCATCGTGATATTCTCCATTACAATATCCTCAACTACTCCGCCTCTGCCTCTGGTGCTTTTGAACCGCAGGCCGATATCCGTTCCGATGAACAGGCAATCATGGACTCTTACCGCATGGACTCCTCCGGACATCTCGCTGCCGATCACCACCCCGCCATGTCCGTGATACACGGTACAATACCGGATCGTAATATACCGGCAGGGCATACCCATTCTGCGGCCTTCTTCGTCTTTGCCCGACTTCAGACAGATCGCGTCATCCCCGACATCGAAGCTGCAGTGCTCGACAAGCGCATGTGTACAGGATTCCAGATCAAGGCCGTCCCCGTTCTGTGAATACCACGGATTGCGCACCTGAATATTACGCACAGTAACCTGCTCACACCCCATGGGGTGAAGACACCAGGCCGGAGAATTCTGGAACGTCGGCCCTTCAAGCAGTATTCTGCGGCAGTTCCGCAGGCTAAGCAAGGCCGGACGCAGATATGTCCGCACTGGCAAATAAGCCTCCATCCCGCTTTCTCCATTCTCCTGCAGCTTACGGACGAAGGCTTCCCCTTCCATCGCTTCACGGCAAGGCCACCAGATTTCACTCTCCACATCCGTTACACCGCCGGAGCCAGTGAGCTTCTGCCACTGCTGCTCTGTCATTTTGAACCGTTTTACCGGCCGCCAGCCTTCACCGCTGCCGTCGAAGATGCCTTCTCCTGTAATCGCCACGTCACTTAAAGCTTCTCCGTCCAGAGGCGCCTGGCAGCGCCAGCCGGACGTTCCCTCATAATACGACGGAAGCAGGGGGTACAGCTCCGGATCGGCAGCAAACAACACAAGCGCTCCCCGCTCGGCAGAGAGATTGATCCGGCTATGCAAGGTAAGCGGACCCGTGCGCCAGATTCCAGGCGGAATGACTACTTTTCCTCCTCCGGCAGCAGCACAGTCATCCAGCGCAGCCTGTATACTAGAGGTGCACAGTGAAACTCCGTCGCCCTGTGGGGCTCCATAATCGGTTATGCTAAATATCCGTTCAGGAATCTGCGGAAGCTCAGGCAGTGGATAAGCATGTGAATTCTGCTTGCCGTTCATCGTCTTATCCCTCCTTTTACTCAAGACCTTCGTAGCTGAACCAGTCAAAATCCGCGTGATTCCCGCTTACTGTCCCTTGTGAGCTTGCATACATCCCCATGTAAGCCCCTGTAAAACCTCCGGCCAGATCGGTGCTGAGTATCCTTCCGTCCGCCCTTTCATACAGAGCACTCCACTTGTCAGCTTCCGACGATCTGAAGAAGAAGCTGCATTCCTGCCCTTTGGCCTCTACCTTAAACTGCACTTTATCCTTCGGATAAGTCACTGATGCAAGCAGCTGTTCACTTCCGCCGCGGCGTTCGATGAGGCGCAGCACCTGCTCACCTGCATCCATCCCCAGTTCAAACCGGAAATGATAATCCGCATTCTGCAGCAGGACAAAGCCTGCGGTTTCCTTCTCCGTACCCGGTCTAAACGTCATATCTGCAGCGGCTCTGAAGCTGAGGTGTTGCTGGCGTCTTCCGACAAAGGACGGGTTATTGATCTCGGAGAGCCGCTCCGGCTTCAATTGCAGCCGCAGTACCCCCGGTTGTTCTGCAAGACTCCAGAATCCGCCGCGCGGTGTCCTTAGGAAGTTCCATACCGGCGCAAGCTCACGATCATCAAAATCATCACGCACCGGCAGCTCCGGCCATTTCGTCTCCGGCAAATCCGGAGCAGCCGCCTCCAATTCCAACACCCCTTTGCCGGGATTCACTACAGGCCATTCATTCTCCCAGCTGACCGGTGTGAGGAAGGTTTCGCGTCCCAGATTGCGGTAATAACCGCCGTTCGTCCGGGAGGCCAGACAGAACATCCACCAGTCCCCATGCTGGGTCTCCACAAGTTCTCCGTGGCCGACATTCACAATAGGATATTGTCTGCCGAGATGCCGGTGGGTCAGAATCGGATTGGCCTTGTAGCCTTCATAAGGGCCGGTCACATTCCTGCTTCTGGCAATGGTAATTGCATGGGTATGGCCGGTTCCGCCTTCGGCAATCAGGACGTAATACCAATCTCCGATTTTGTACACATGCGGGCCTTCCTGTGCATGGGCCACCTTGAGCGCACCCTGCCAGATGCTGATCTTGGGTCCGGTCAGCTTGCCCGCTATAAGGTCGATTTCCTGCAGCCAAATATCCATATGCTTCGGATAATCCTGGCCTTCCGGCGGAACCCGGTTGCCGGTATAGTACACTTTGCCATCATCATCGAAGAATAAAGAGGAGTCGATGCCTGGCGCATCCTCCAGCCACACGGGATCAGACCAATCCCCGGCGGGGTCGGTTGCCGTAACATAGAAATTGTGCTGATTCTTGTCATTGTCAATATAGGTAGTAATCATATAAAAGAGGCCTTCATGATAGCGGATGGTCGGCGCCCAGATGCCCATAGAGGGAATCGTATGATCCAGATTCAGCTGCGACGGACGGTCCAGCACATGCCCGAGCTGCCGCCAGTTCACCAGATCCTTACTATGAAAGACCGGAACACCGGGGAAGAACTCAAAGCTGGAAGTCACAAGATAGTAATCCTCACCTACACGGATGGCCGAAGGATCAGGATAGAAGCCCGGCAGTACCGGGTTGCGGAATGTTCTCAATATAGGAAGCCTCCTCAATGCATTTAAAATGTAAGCACAACCAATTATAGTTCGTCCAGATTTAACTTTCTTGCATTTTTCATGCTCTATTTCTCCGATTTTATACTTTTATGCTCAATCCATCACTTTTCCTGTCTTGTCAGAGAATGACTTGTCCCTCTAGAATGAGTATAGTAGGATTACACAAAGGGGCGATCAGCATGGGCAAAAACAGGAAAATATACACCCGCTTTTTTATCAGCCTGACTACAATATCTGTCTGCTGCATCCTTGTGCTGGCAGTTGTAATCTTTTACTGGTACCGGAATATCTCAATAGCAAGTGTCAATAAAGCGAACCAGAATGTACTGCTGAATACAGAAACCGTATTTATGAACTATAAAGAGATTGTCCAGAACTATACAATGGACTTCTATGCCAATCCGAATATCCATGCATTGATGATGAGCGGAGATACTGACTGGAGCGACCAGCTCAATAGTGCCCTAAGCCAGATCCGCGGCGCACTGGTAGTCAATCAGTATCTTGAGAACGCATACATCTTTGGTGTAAAAGAGCCCGTCGCCATGTTTGAGAATATGCCATTGAGCCCCTCGTCCAAGCTGGAGCTGTCACAGCGGATGCGGAACAGTCGCATTATTGAATCTCCCTTCCTCTGGAAGGCTACTTTGAACAATGGGAGTCCCGTGACACTGCTGACCGTCTTCTATAATGACCGGGCCTTCGCGGACAGTGAGTATTATGGGGCAGTGGCGTTAACAGTCAATTTGTCCAAGCTGCAGAATAATCTGTTTACGCAGACAGACGGTGAAGCGACTCGTTATGCCGTGCTCGATGCGAACGCTACAGTGCTTATGCACAGCGCACTGTCCGGAACTCCCCTGGATTCTGACATGCTGGAGAAGATCGTCGCTTCTTCTGATGAAAGAGGTTCTTTTGTCTATAAAGCTGCTGGGCAACAACCCCAATTGGTTACCTTTGTGTATTCACCGGGGGATAAGCTGTGGTTCGTGTCGGAGACTTCTTATAAGGACAGCATCCGGGATATCTCCAGCGCACGTAATCTGATGATTGGCCTGTGCCTCGCCCTTATTCTGGCCGCGTTCATTATCTCGGGCCTGCTCTCCCGGCACATCTACAAGCCTATCGGCCGTCTGTTCGGCAATATCGTCCATCTGTCCGGCAATGATGAGGCACTAAAGACAGGCGGGGATTTCGATACAGCCAGTCAGGAATTGGCGATGATCGGGGTCAAGCTGGAGCAGTTGAAGAAGGAGAATCATGACAGCGCCTTGATGCGCTGGCTGCTCTCGCCCCGCGGAGCTCCGGAACACAGCGGGAATCCCAATATGAGCTTAATCTCGCCTGGAGGAGCTTATTGCGTATGCGTAATGGAGGTATTAGCGGAAGGAGCACCCGGGGATGCCTGGGGTGTAGGCAGTGAAGGCATTCAGCAGATCCGCTCAGCATTCGCCGCAATGGCTGAGGTGCAGTCCTTCCAGCCGCATGAAGGGTCCGCAGTCCTCATTCTCAGTGAGCTTAACACTGGAAGCTTCGGGGATTATGCCATGTACCGTAGTAAATGGGAGGAGACCGCTACCCTCCTTCTCCCGTCCGGTGTACGCTTCGCCTTTGGAATCAGCGGATTGTCGGATGACCTGAGCCAGTTAAAGTCCAAATACAATGAAGCTGCCGATTGCCTGCAGTATATTAAATTTCACGATAAGCAGAATATTGTCTTTGCTGATGATACCATCCACCTGAACAGCAGTCCGGTACCTGAGCATACGCTCGAGCCTGTGCTGCAGGCAGTCAGGCTGCCGGAGCAGGGTGTACACATTCCGCAGGCGGTAGAACGGCTGCTGGCGGTTATGACCAGCTATCGTGCTGAACCTGCCACTATTGCCTTATCAAGGCTTGCTGTTGAGCTGAGCCGCACCGCTGAGCTAAGTAGCGAGGCTCAGCACTCCGGATTTCTGGATGATTACCAGCGAATCTGGAAGATCCGAAGTTATGACGAGCTGCGCAGCTGGATTGAAGCCGGCTGTTATTCCGCCCTCGCGCGGATCTCCGCCATGAGCGCCGTACAGACCCGGAGTATCGCAGCCGAAGCTATCTGTTATATCCGGGAGCATTATGACGATCCAAGACTGTCGCTGAACGCGCTAGCCGAGAAGATGTCACTTAGCCCCGCCTATCTCAGCAGACTGATCGCTGATGAAGTGAACAGCAGCTTCCCCGATTTCATCAACCTCCTGCGCCTGGAGCAGGCACAGCAGCTGCTGGTTACCGAGCTCGGGATGGATATCCAGGAAATTGCCGGAAAGGTGGGGTACAACAGCAGCACCTATTTTACAACCCAATTCAAGAAGCGATATGGGGTAACGCCCTCCAAATGGAGAATGAATCATATTCTGCAGCATCAGGATTAGCTGGAGTAGCCCCTCCTCTCCGCTTGCCCAAGCAGTCAATGAAAAATCCAAGGATGTCCAGCAGCCGTTTAAATGGCCTGGGCATCTTTTTTTGGGCCGAAAAAGGCCATTATGCGCTCAAAAAGTAGAAAAGTGATGCCTTTTTCGTTTTTTTAAGGCCGCTGTTTCTGTTTTTTTAACCTTTTTCCGTTTATTTTGATAGCGTTTACATTTACTGCGGATTTATGATTTGCCTTGTAAAGCACCCCCCTGAGATACGGGGAAATAGGATAACTCTAGTCACAAAGGAGTGAATTGTAAATGATTCAAGAGGCTGCACCGGAGAAGCCGGGACGGCAAAGCCTAAGCCTGAAGCTTAAGGCCGCCAGAACCGGAAGCCTCCGCAGATCCCTAAGGAAAGACAGCTCCCTGTACCTGCTCGCTCTACCGGGTATTATCATCTTAATTCTTTTTGCGTACCTGCCAATGAGTGGACTGATTCTTGTCTTCAAAAATTACAACTATAACGACGGAATCTTCGGCAGCCCCTGGGCAGGCTTTTCCAACTTCGAGTTCTTTTTCTCCAGCATGGAGGACGCCCTGAGAGCCACACGCAACACCGTAATGTTGAATACGCTTTATATGCTAACCGGTACCTTCTTTTCCGTCGCTATCGCCGTGATCCTGAATGAGCTGCGCAGCAAGTGGTTCATTAAAGTAACGCAGAGCGTGATGTTTTTCCCGTATTTCATCTCATGGATTATTATCGGAGCCATCCTCTTCTCCCTGCTCGATTACGACAAAGGTATAATGAACCAGCTGTTTCAGGCGCTTGGCCTGGCCCAAATGGACTGGTATTCCAGCCCGTGGCTGTTCGTAATTATTCTGGTGCTGGCAAACATCTGGAAAAGTGCAGGCTACGGGGCGATTATTTACTACGCTGTACTGCAGGGGATCGATACCTCCTACTATGAGGCCGCACGGATCGACGGTGCTTCCAGGTGGCAGGTCATAACCAAAATTACCATACCGATGCTGATTCCCTCCATTATTCTGATGACACTGCTCGGTATCGGCGGAATGCTCAAAGGGGATCTCAGTATGATTATGGGTGTAACCTTCCTCAATCCGCTGCTGCTGCCTACAACCGACATTATCGACGTATACGTCTACCGCACCGCCATCCGTTCCGGTGAGTTCGGCTTCGCTTCAGCTATTACGCTATACCAATCCGTCTTTGGCTTCATTCTGGTACTGCTGGCGAACAAGCTGGCGGGATGGTACGACAAAGACAGCAAACTATTTTAGGAGACAACTATCATGCATACTACCGAAAGCAAAGGCATGCTCATTCTCTTTTATGTCTGTATAGCCGTTTTTTCGGCCATTTGTCTTGTGCCGTTTGTGCTGGCAGTCTCCGGTTCACTCTCTACCGAATCGCGGATTGCTGCAGAGGGGTACTCGTTCTGGCCCAGAGGTTTTACCTTTGAAACCTACGAATTCCTGTTTGGCTCCAAAGCAGAGCAGATTCTGCGGGCGTACTCCATGTCGGTGATTGTAACCGTGCTGGGTACCCTGACCGCCGTGCTCGTAACTACCGCTTATGCCTACGTCATTTCGGTCAAAGGCTTCAAGCTCAAAAATCTCTTCGCCTTCTTCGCTTATTTTACGATGCTGTTCAGCGGCGGAACGCTGCCCTGGTATCTCCTGAGCACCAAATATTATCACTTAGACGATACGCTGCTCGGGCTGTTCATCCCTTATGTACTGAGTGTGTTTCTGATGTTCCTGATGGCGAATTATTTCCGCAGCATTCCGCACGAAATTGTGGAATCTGCGCAAATCGACGGGGCTGGCCATCTGCGGATCTTTTTCAACATTATGATTCCGCTTGGCCGGGTCGGGCTTGTCACCATTTCCTTGTTCTATGCGCTGCAGTTCTGGAATGACTTCTATCTGCCGCTGATGCTGGTATCCAACCAGGATCTCTACACGATCCAGTATTTAATGTACAACATGATGGCGAACATCCAATTCCTCGCTTCCGGCAACGCCGCACAGGTGGGTGGCGCGATGATCACTCCTCCGCTTGAGACAGCCAAGATGGCCATGACCTGCCTGACTGTTCTACCGATAGCCATTCTGTATCCTTTTCTTCAGCGCTTCTTCGTCAAGGGCATTATCGTCGGCTCAGTCAAGGGCTGATTCCTGCACAATGCAGCAGTATGGATTGCTTCAGGCCCCTGCTCCCCGCAGCCAACTTGTTGTACAATGGGTGAAGGGAGCACAGCCTTTGCAATATATGCCTCATATGTACATTCTATTTTCAGGAGGGTTCATCATGAATAAGAAAAAAGGTTGGTACAATCTGCTCCTCTCTGCTGTGTTTCTGTTAAGCGCCTGCTCGCAGGGCAATAATGAAAGCGCTAACTCCAGTAAATCCGGCAATAGCGGCAACGAAGGTACAGCAAATGCAGCGTCAGCGGACAGCGGAACTGAAGGCAGCGCCCTGGCCCCCGCCAAGCTGAAGATTGTCCTGTACGGGGATGAGTCGAACCGGATGAAGGAGCTGGCGAAGACAGAGTTCTATGATGTAATCAAAAAAGAAATCAATGCAGAGGTAGAGTTCCAGTTCCTGCCCTGGACTGAATACGGCGGCGGCAAAACCGATTTGATGCTCTCAACGGGTGAGGATTTCGCCACCTATACCGATGCCAATTATATGGTGAAATCGGTAGCCAAAGGACTCTATGCCGATCTTACCTCCTATGTCCCCGCTGCAGCTGACCTGAGCAAAACGGTGGATGAAGCCTCTTTCACCGCCTTTCAGCTCGATGGCAAACAGTATGCCATCCCGGTTGGCAACAAACCGAATTCTGCAGAATTCTACAGCGTGCTCGTCCGCCAGGATCTGCTGGAAGAGGCCGGGATGAAGCAGATTACTTCACTGGCAGAGCTCGAACAATTTTATGATAAAGCGCATGCCCTTCATCCCGAGCTGATCGGCTACGCCAGTACCGATGCCCGCAGAATGCTGCAATATGACTTCACTGACAAAAATCTGTACTGGCAGAATGACTTCATTGCGCTTGATGAATCAGCCGAGGACGATCAGATCATCAACTGGTTTGAATCTGAAGAGTTCAAAGCTTATGCCAAGCTGATGCGCAGTTGGTATGAAAAGGGGATCATCCCCAAATATGCCGCCACCAATGTTCCGCAATTGCAGTCGGACTGGAATTCCGGCAAAGCAATGTTCTGGGCAGGCACAGCGGCCCGTCCGTTCGAGGGTGCGGCAACCATCTCACAAGCCGTACCTGACGCCAAGCTGGTTAACTATTTCCTCGGCACGGGCCGTCCGAAAATCAGCCGCGGCACTTACAGCACCGCCTTCTTCGTCTCTTCTGCCGCCAAGGACCCTGAACGCTATGTCATGTTCTTCAATCTCCTGCAAAAAAATCAGGAGCTGTACGACCTCTTTGCCTATGGCATCAAGGGAACTGATTATACCTTGGATGAGAACGGCCGCCTGACCAAAATCAGCACCGATTCACTGATTCCCGACTGGCTGCTGATGAATAAAAACTTCATCCGCTTCGACAACACCGTACCGGATGATTTCATTGCCGAATACAAAGCATGGGATGACGGGGCAATCATCTCCAAAGGTGCCGGCTTTAATTTTGACAACACGCCGGTCAAGAATGAAGAGACGAAGCTGAATGGAGTGTTCACTGAATACCTCGCCCCAATCGGCAGCGGCTTTAGCGATTATGACACGGCATTCCCGAAAGCGCTGGATAGACTGAAGGCGGCGGGGATTGATAAATATATCGCCGAGTACCAGAAACAGTTCTCGGAATGGTACGCCAAGCAGCCAAAATAAACCTTAGCCGCAGCAGGCGATGCTGTGGTTCCCACAGCTCAACAAGGGATGTCCCAAAGACCATGTAATGGCTTAGGACATCCCTTGTTCATGTCATAAACCAGCCCGGAACCGGCTCACAGCTTGGATCATACCTGTAAGACCCACCAAAGTCATGTATCATTTCAACGATACCCTGAATAGGCTGTTGTAATTAATTGAATAATGGAGGTATTCCAAATGACCTTTGGGAACGAATATTCAAACAGTCCGGCTTATTCATCCGTGTATCCTTATTCCCGCTCCACTTCCTACCCCTACTCTCATTACTACCACCTGGTTCGCTCAGACAGCAGCCCGGAAGCACCGCCAGCAGACAGCCCAACCACAAACAAGGAACTGGTAAGTGGTTATATGAACGCAGGTGTGGGCAGCGGGCAAGGGGTTCATGTTGATACCGGAGGAGAAGTAGGCGGCAAACACGGCATTGGCTTACAAGCTGGCGGGAAATTAAACTATGGCGGTGCGGGAATGCATGCAGGCGGCCACATCGGCAACACATCCTATGGCATCCATGCGCAAGGCAATACCCATCTGGACAGCAGTCAGGGTCTGGGGCTGAATGCAGAAGCTCAGGCCTTAGGGAAATACGGAATTGCAGCTCAGGCCAAAACCCAGCTGGGTGGCGGTCAAGGCGCAGGTTTCCATACAGGGGCGCAAGTTGGTGGAACCTACGGTCTGAGTGCAGATGCGGAAGGCCATCTGGGCTTCAGCCAAGGCGCAGGATTTCAAACCCAGCTGCAGCTTGGCGGTGACAACGGTCTCGGCGCCCAGGCAACAGCCCAGCTCGGGGGCGGTCAAGGCGCAGGCTTGGGCGTTGCCGGACAGGTGGGTAAATATAATGGACAATTAGGCTTTAATATTGGCGGTAAGAACCCGGAATCTGCGGAGTCTATGCAGTCTAAGGAGTAAGCCGGGACGGAAAACAAGGATAACTAAGCTTCTCACTATGGAGGAGGGAGCGGAAAATCTCCTTCCTCTTGTCCTGCCGTACGTTGGGGTTAACCCTTTATGGGACAAGTCCCTACACTAGTTACGCTTCCAATGAACGATTTCAGGGAATTCCATGCATAGCAAAAAGGACCGCCAGCAGGCAGTCCGTGCATTGTTCTAGTAATAACCTGACCGCTGGCTAACAAGCAGATGTTCTGTCTGTTATGCATTACAGGCTGCATGCTCCCTTAGCGGTTCAGCAGACTTCCGACATATTTCAGCAGCTCGTTGGCGCAGATCGGGCAATAGGAATGCTCATCGATCAGGCGTCTGGAGACCTCGTTGATGCGTTTGAGCTGGCTTTCATCCGGTGTTTTGGAGGAGGTTGTAATTTTGACGATATCCTTCAGATCCGTGAACAGCTTCTTCTCAATAGCTTCCCTCAGCCGGTCATGATTGTTATATTCGAACTTTTTGCCTTTACGGGAGTACGCTGAAATCCGGATCAGGATCTCCTCTCGGAAAGCTTTTTTGGCATTCTCGGAAATACCGATCTGCTCTTCTATGGACCGCATTAGCCGTTCATCCGGCTCCATCTCCTCATCGGTCAGCGGATCGCGGATTTTGGTCCAGTTGCAGAAGGCTTCAATGTTGTCGAGATAATTCTCGAACAGCGTTTTGGCGGATTCCTCAAAAGAGTAGACAAAGGCCTTCTGCACTTCGCTTTTGGCCAGAATGTCGTATTCCTTGCGGGCAATGGAAATGAAGTTCAGATAGCGCTCGCGCTCTTCCTTCGTAATCGAAGGATGCTGGTCCAGACCGTCTTTGATCGCCCGAAGCACATCCAGCGCATTCATGCACTGCAGATCGCCTTTGATCAGGGCACTGGAAATACGGTTGATGACATATCGCGGATCGATGCCTGACATCCCTTCGTCCAGATATTCGGTCTGCATTTCCTTGAGATCGGCTTCCTTGTAGCCTTCAACCTCTTCACCATCGTACATGCGCAGCTTTTTGATCAGATCCATGCCCTGCTTCTTGCTCTCCTTAAGGCGGGTCAGAATCGAGAAAATCGCCGCCGCACGCAGCGCATGAGGGGCAATATGAACATGCTTCATATCGCTTTGGGCGATGAGCTTGGCGTAGATTTTCTCCTCTTCAGACACTCTCAGATTATAGGGAACAGGCATAACGATCATGCGGGACTGGAGTGCTTCATTCTTTTTATTAGCGATAAAGGATTTGTATTCCGTCTCATTCGTGTGGGCGATGATCATCTCATCGGCAGAGATCAACGCGAAGCGGCCGGCTTTGAAGTTCCCTTCCTGGGTCAGTGACAGCAGATTCCAGAGGAACTTCTCGTCGCATTTGAGCATTTCCTGGAACTCCATCAGTCCGCGGTTGGCCTTGTTCAGCTCCCCGTCGAAGCGATAGGCCCGCGGATCGGATTCCGAACCGTATTCGGTAATGGTCGAGAAATCAATGCTGCCCGTCAGGTCGGCGATATCCTGCGACTTCGGATCGGATGGACTGAAGGTCCCTATGCCGACACGCTCCTCCTCCGACAAAAGCACACGGACCACCTTAACCTGTTCGATATCGCCGTGGTATTCATTTTTGAGCCGCATCTGGCAGGACGGGCACAGGTTGCCCTCGATGCGTACCCCAAGCTCCCGCTCAATCTCTGGACGAAGCTCCAGCGGAATCAAATGCAGCGGGTCTTCATGCATCGGGCAGCCTTCCACCGCATATACGGCACCCTCTTCCGTCCGCGAATACTGCTCCAGTCCCCGCTTCAGCAGGGTAACCAGTGTCGATTTCCCCCCACTGACCGGCCCCATTAGCAGCAAGATCCGTTTGCGTACATCCAGCCGCCGGGCGGCAGAATGGAAATACTCCTCCACCAGCTTCTCCACCGCACGGTCGAGTCCAAAGATCTCCTGTTCAAAAAACTTATACCGTTTGCGCCCGTTAATGTCCTCTACGCCGTGTGACTTGATCATGTCGTATACGCGGGAATGAGCCGTTTTCGCGGGAGAGGGATCTTTTTTCAGCAGTTCTATATACTCCTTGAAGGTGCCGCTCCACGCCAAACGGTCGTTCTCAGCCCGATACGAAGCTATACGCTCAAATATATCCATTGCTCGCTACCTCCTCTTGCGCTCCTACTTGCTCCACCAGCTTAGAAAGTGTATTACATAACTATGCGGCGGGCCCGGAATAGTTGACCTCTTTTTTGCTGTGCTATAATAGAGAATCATTAATCATCCAGTAAAATGCATATACCTATAAATTAGGGCGCAGGAGTGACAACTATGGCCGTTAAGCATGAAACGGAGCTGTATGCTCCTTTGAAGAGTTTTTTTGAGAAACAGGGTTATTCGATCAAAGGCGAGGTGCGGACCTGCGATCTGGTAGGCCTGCGTGAGGATGAAGAGCTGCCGCTGATCGTGGAGATGAAAAAATCGTTCAACCTCGCTTTGCTGCTGCAGGGGGTTGAACGGCTCCGGCTCAGTCCCAATGTCTTCCTCGCGGTAGAACGCGTGCGGGACAAAAAAGGCGCGGTGAACCAGCGCTGGGGCGAGCTTACCGGGCTGTGCCGCCGCCTCGGCCTTGGGCTGATCACCGTGGTCTTCTACAAGACCAAGGCTCCGCTGGTCGAGGTGCTCGCGGAGCCGGGCGACGCGCCGCCTCAAGTCCGCAGCGGCGCGAGACGCCGCGAGCGGTTGCTCTATGAGTTCCGCGAGCGCAGCGGGGACTACAACACCGGCGGCAGCACGCGCGTCAAGCTCGTGACAGCCTACCGCGAGAAGGCGCTGCGCGTGGCCCTCGCGCTGCAGGCGGCCGGCCTCGCCCTAGGCCCGGCGGCTGCGCGCAGCCGGGCGGAGGCACCGCTCGGCGTGACCCCCGCCGAGCTGCGCAAGAGAAGCGGCGTGCCGGGCGCCGCCGCATTCCTGCAGAAGAACTACTATGGGTGGTTCTTCCGGGTGGGGCGCGGCCGCTACACGCTCACGGCCGCCGGGACCGCGGCGCTGCTTGAATATGCCGCGATCGCAGAGATCAGCGCGGGCAAGCTGTAGCCTTCCCGCTCCGTACTGCGGGGCCAACGCTAGAATAAGTGCGTTTGCCCCGCTTTCGGCCGTCTTCACAGCTGCTCTAGGCTTCATTATCATTCCGCCCATGACATCTCTCTCCGCCCGATAACACTGAAAAAACGAGTCCCCTGAATTCAGGAGACTCGTTTTTCATAACAGACTGTACACAACCATACCTTCAACCCCAGATTTCCTGGCCCCTGAACCCTCAGCTCCGCGCCGTGAACTCCGTAACCGCCTCGCTCATCAGGTTCATGCCCAGCAGCAGCTCATCCCGGCCGGGATGACTGAAGTTAAGCCGGATACGGTCATTCCCGCCGGTTACACTGCATAGCGGTCCGGGCAGAAAGGCCACGCCTTTTGCCAGCGAGGCTTTCAGGAGCGCCATGGAATCCAAGCCCTCTGGAAGCGTCACCCACAGAAACATACCGCCTAACGGCAGATCATAGCTGCAGCTCTTCCACGCCGGACGCTTGAGCAGCTCCGCCATCAGCTTCAGGCGGGTGTTATATTCACGGTTCAGCAGGGCGATATGCTCGCGCAGGTCAAAAGCGCTCGCATCCAGCAGATGATGCAGCAGCCGCTGATTAAGCGAGCTGGACTGCCAATCGGCCATCTGCTTCGCTGCGGCCATCATTCCGATCAACTCGCGGCTGCCTGCCGCCCAGCCCGTCCGCAGGGCAGGTGCAACGGTTTTGCTGAAGGAACCAATGTAGAGCACATGTCCGCCCTCACTGATATTCTCAAGTGCATATAAAGACGGATATTTCTTTGACGGATGTTCAGTGTACCTCTGAAAATGAAGATCACCATAAGAATCATCCTCAACAATCAGCAGGTTATGCGAGGTACACAGCTCAAGTACTTCCCTACGTCTGGCCAAGCTCCATAACATCCCGCTTGGATTTGTAAAGCTCGGCGTAGCGAACAGCATCTTGGGCCGATGCAGGCGGATCTGGGTCCGCAAGTGCTCCGGCAGCAGCCCGTCCCGGTCACTTCGGACCGGAATAATCACAGCACCCTGCATCCGCAGCACCTGCAGAATTCCCGGAGATGTCGGGTTCTCCACCAATACACGGTCTCCGGGGTCAATATACACCCTGGATAATAGATCAATCGCTTGTTGGCTTCCCGTTGTCAGAAGAACTCCGCCTTCGGGAACACTCACACCCTTGGCCTTCAGCCAGTCTCCGGTTAACCATTCACGAAGCGGCCCATACCCTTCAGGATCACCATATTGCAGAGCTCCGGCATCCTCCGAGATTACTGTGGATGCTGTTTCAGCCAGCAGAGATAATGGAAACAATTCTTCGGCCGGCAGCTCTTCGGCTAATGAAATCAACGTACCCCTGCGTGTCTCTGTACGTATGCTCAGCAGTGGTGAAGAATTCAATGTATGTGCGCGGGCAGAAAACTCATATTTCATATGCTCCCCCCTTCTCCCTGGTACCAAGAATATTCCTTCCGGGCCTGCAATATGTCGTCATGCTTGGGTTATGCGTACATTTGCCTTTTTTGTCTGGAGAAAAGCGCGAATTTCTCAATAGCCTGCGCTCTGGTGGAGACCTCCAGCTTCACATATATTTTTCTCAGATAGTTATCAATAGAACGCCGGCTGACTTCAATTTCAAGAGCAATTTTATCGTATGTAATTCCCTGAACAATCCGTTCCATTATGAACATCTCAGTCTGGGTCAACTGCAGCAGCCCGTCCAGTCCCCGGGAGCTTGTCATCGGCCGAAGCCCTTTCTCCACCCAGTTCAGCGGAATAGAGAGAAATCCTTCACGCAATCCATTGATCATTTGCAGCAGCTGACGGGGAGAAGCCCCCTTGGACAATACGCCGCTTGCGCCGAGCTCCATGAGCGGCTGGAACAGGTCACAGTCCTCTTCCTCGGTCATAATAATGAAATGAGACTCTTTCGAGCTCTGTTTCATCTCTACCAGCGGACCCTCCACTCTGCCTTCCGGCATTTCATAATCGGTCAGCACCAGATCCGGCTGCTCCTGTTGAACAGTATTAACAGCCTCATTCCACGTGGAGAACATACCTACGACTTCAATTTCTTTTCCTTCCTCTAAAATCAATTTTGTACCCAGCATACTTGTGGGATGACATCCCACGATGATCACCCGCCACACCTTCATCATTACTGCCCAAACCTCCTGCTACTATATATATTTACCCAGAAAGAGAAGCGCCGTAGCGTTTTTTGTCGGTACACAAGCAAGGCTCCATGATGACTTGTCAATATTCCCTTCTTTTTCCTTGAATACGCCCCTCATAACTTCCAATCTATAGAAATTGTATCCAGTAGTTTGATAAAGTGCAATTACTTTTTCATGTTTTCATAAGCCTTTTCACTTTTGCGAAAATAGTAAAAGTCTGATAGAATGAGAACTTGAAAAAAATTTGCCTGAGGTGATTACATGCAACCGCTAGCGGAATCGACACCGATACACTCGCGTTCTACTTCAGCGAGAAGCCGATCTTCCGTAAAATGGTTTTTACTGTTCTGGATTTTGATGATCGGACTCGGATTTTACGCCGTGTACAGCTACACCAACCATCTTAAAGAGCAGGTGCTGAGCGAGCTTAGCACCCAGAGCCAGCAGCAGCTTACCGTTTTGAAGACCGATTACGAGACGCGAATTGGAGTGCTCTCCCAACAAGTCAAGGAATTGCAGAATACGGTTCAGACCTTTAACGAGCTTCTCACCTTTACCAAAGATAATGCCAGCAACAAAACAGATAACAGCAATAAGCTTTACACCCAGCTTAACGAAGTGCGCAAACAGCTGGCTGCCCTGCAACAAGAAATGGACCTGCTGAAATGATGACGCCGGTTAAAAGAGTCAACCGTTTCTTTATGCTTCTGACCGCGCCATTTATCGGATTGTTTCTCTGTTTATGGTGGTATCAACCGCCTCTTGACCTGAACCTGGATGCAGGCAAGTTCACTGCAGAACCTGGACCTGTCCATGAAACGGCCGCGCTGCTCAATGAGTTGACTGCTGCTCAAGCATCGGCCTCGTATACTATAGATTCCATCGGAGCCAGTGCGAAACTGTATAATCAGACTACTAATGCCATGAATGCACTGGTCCAAATGGCCAAGTCCCAGGCAAGACGCCCGGAGAATATCTACAACCGCAGGATCACTTCCAGGCTCGGCATTCCTGCCGATGTCGTACAAAGCGACCGGATAACCATTGAACTCTACCGGCTGAACCCCGGCAATTATAAAGCTTATGCTCTCAAAGTAAAACTCAAGGACCCTACCGCCATGAAAATGAGTCTGGCCGGAAACGGCAAAGGCGGAGCAGAAACGACACTTCAGGCTGTGAACCGCTATGGCGCAACTGCCGGCATCAACGCCGGCGGATTTGCGGACCAGGACGGCAAACGTTACCCGCTCTCCACAACAGTCATCGGCGGTAAATACTTGTACGGCTTCGAATCCAGCTATAAGGATCTCAGTTTTGTTGGACTGAACGCTTCAGGCCAGCTGATCGGAGGCCAATTTTACAGCCGGACCCAGCTGGACCGCTTACAGCCTGTTTTCGGCGCTACTTTTGTTCCGGTTCTGCTGAAGAATAACAGCAAGATGCCCATTCCATCCAAATGGCAAGTGTCCCCCAAACGTGCCCCGCGCACAGTTATCGGCAAGTATAAGGATGACCAGCTGCTGATTATGGTAGCAGACGGTTATAATGAAAATGGGAACTCCGGCGCAACTCTAACGGAGCTTCAAAACAAACTGTCGAGCATGGGTGTTACGGATGCCTACAATCTGGATGGCGGAGGTTCTTCTTCCCTGATTTTCAATGGAAGGGTCATCAATCAGCCATCGGATGGAAATCTGCGTAAGGTTCCTACGAGTTTTCTCTTCTTTAGATAATAATTATGTATTGTCAATGAAGCTGATCACATTTTCGTTTATTTTTGGTAAACTGCGGGTTATAATCAGGGAAACGAATACAGTCACTCACGGAGGTGTACGCATGTCGTTTTCCCTGACTTTTTGGATCATCACCCTTGTGTTTCTGTTGTTTCTTGCAGGTATTCTTACTGCTTCGTACAACGATGACAAGACCAACGGCCTATAAAAAAGAGCGCCGCACAAATGTGCGGCGCTCTTTTTTGGGAAGAGAAGGATGTAGAACTTCACATCATACATCCTTCTATCCCTCAGGGACGGTCACCGTCCTTTGTCAGTACAGCAGTCGCCGCTTGGCTGCAGCCCACTTTGGAACTTGAATGGTGTTTCCGCAAGAGGGCGCAAGTTGATGTCTAACCTATGTACATGTTGCCTCTTGCGAACATTCTCCTGAAATGCCCGGTTTGATCTAGGCGTGTCTTGGCAATTGGGTCATTTCCGTCAGGCATTCAGCACAAATATAACGATCTTTATATTCGCTTACGCCTTCGATCGATCCGCAAAAGACACATTTGGGACGGTAACGCTCCAGAATGATATGATCTCCCTGCACCAGAATTTCTACAGGGTCCCCTTCATTCATTTGGTACCTTTTACGCAGGGACTTAGGCAGAACAATTCTACCCAGCTGATCTACTTTTCGAACTACGCCAGCAGGTTTCATATCTAACTTACACTCTCCTGTTCAACTAAAAATTAGTAGCTATATAAGATGAACTTAAGAATGGGGCAGTGAAGTTGCCAGAAAAGCTGATACACAGAATTTTCCGGCAACTTCTCTTATAACATTAGTAAGTTCACGCTCTATACTACTTATTTCGGCACTATTCTTCTATTTCGTTACCAAAATGTCGAATCCTGCTGAAAAAATCAAAAAAATTAGGATAATTTTTAAAAAAGTTGCGGAAAATTCATTTGCCTCAGTGCTTCATAAACAATAATCGCTGCCGAGTTCGATAAGTTCAGTGATCTTACAGCCTCACTCATCGGCATACGCATGGCGGTTTCCCTGCCAGCTTCCAGAATCTCAGGAGACAAGCCCTTGGTTTCCTTGCCAAATACAAAGAAATCCCCGTCCTGGAATGCAAAATCACTATAGCGCTTGTCTGCCTTGGTTGTTGCATAAAAGAACCGGCCCTCTGCATACTTTTCCAGTACCTCCGCAAAGGAGTCATGATATTCGATATGCACCGCATGCCAATAATCCAGTCCTGCACGCTTCAGTGTAGCATCGTCGGTACGGAAGCCGAGTGGACGTACCAGATGAAGATGGGTGCCCGTTGCTGCACAGGTCCGGGCGATGTTGCCGGTGTTGGCCGGAATCTCCGGTTCCACCAGTACAATATGTAATGCCATAACGTAGTGAACTTCCTCTCTTCAGGCTCAACAGCCTGTTGGTGTTGTAGGATTTGAAAGCAGAAAGCCTCCCGCCAACAGGCGGAAGGCTGCAAAATTCGCATTCATTAACCTTGAGTTTGCCGGAAATGCTTCATGAAATCGGATAGTGCCTTTATGTTCTCGTAAGGAACGGCATTGTATATGGAGGCGCGCAGGCCACCAACACTGCGGTGTCCCTTCAGCCCAACAAAACCTTCCTGCTCGGCCGCTTTGACAAATTGCTTCTCCAGCTCTTCCGACTGCATACGGAATGTAACGTTCATAATGGAACGGCTGCCCGCTTCCGCCACCCCGCGGTAGAAACCATCGCTGCCATCAATGTGATCATACAGCAGACCTGCTTTATCGCGGTTCTTAACTTCTATGCCGGCCAGTCCGCCTTGCTCCTCAATCCATTTTAACACTTCGTTAACCATATATATAGAGAAGGATGGTGGTGTATTGTACAAAGAGTTGTTCTTCAGGTGTGTATCATAACGCAGGATCGTCGGAATATTCGATGGAGATTTGGCAACCAGCTCTTCCTTGACAATCACCACGGTTACACCAGAAGGCCCGAGATTTTTCTGCGCACCAGCATAGATCAGCCCAAATTGATTCACGTCAAAGGAACGGCTGAGAATGTCACTGGACATATCCGCGATCAGTGGAATAGAACCGGAATCCGGATACTCCGCGTACTGCGTACCTTCAATCGTCTCATTCGAAGTAATATGCAGATAAGCTGCATTATCGGCCGCCTTGATACTGCTCAGCTCCGGAATAGCCAGAAACTTCTTATCCTCGGAAGAAGCAGCGACATGTGCACCGCCTGCCAGCTTCGCTTCCTTGAACGCCTTCTCCGCCCAGCTTCCTGTCATAACATAGCTGCCTACCTGGCCTTCAGAGATAAAGTTCATCGGGATCATGGCGAACTGCGTGCTTGCTCCGCCTTGAATGAACAGAACCTTGTAGCCTTCAGGATTGCCGAGGAGCGAAAGCAGACGTTCCTGCGCTTCATTATGCACGGATTCGTATATCGCCCCACGATGCGACATCTCCATAATGGACATTCCGCTCTCCCGGAACTCGACAAACTCCGCTTGTGCGCGCTCAAGTACTGTGAGCGGCAGTGCCGCTGGACCAGCGTTAAAATTGTATGCTCTCTTGTTCAAAATTGCTCCCCACCCTTTCTCTCCTATGAATATGGATATCGCTATGATAGCAATAATCTCACACACCATCAAGTATAATTATTCACATAAGAGGTAAGATCGCGGCCATTATATGTTGAAAAACCGGTAGCTGCGGCTCCAATGCTTGCTGTGACGCGGTAAAATGCTGACGTCCACAAAAACCTCGGGAGAAATTACATGTTTTTCACCCCACAGCGCCATACGGTCAACTGTGAAATCTCCACTCTCTTTCACTGCGACTCCACTTGTGGAATGACGCAGCTCCCAGAAGCAATCGGCCTCCCCACGCCCCCTGCCTCCCAGTCTGCAGTAGAATGGACGGTCAGGCTCCGCCCTCCAGCTAAGGGTATTTCCCGATACCATGAGCAGCTCTGCCGTATAGGAAGATTCCGGTTCTTCCACTTTGAGTCCAGCCGGGATTCTAAGCTCATAGTCAGGCCCGACATTTGCCTCGTTAATTCCCACAAAGTTATGGATATACTCTTCGGTATGCAGCGGCTTGTCTCCCATGTTCTCCAGTGTATAGGAAATATTCAGCCGGTCCTGCTGCAGCACAATGGACTTGGTCAAAAGCATGCTATAACCCCGGCACTCCATCGGCTGAACAGTATAAGTAGCGGACACCTCGCTGCGTTCTTCAACCACCTCGAAAGGAATCAACGGATAACTCCCGAAAAAATCGTATGGTGCATCACTTACCTTTTGCAGCAACCCAACTCCAGGCTTCGGAAACCACTCGCCAACCGCTGCATCCTCATAACCAATTGCCCGGGAAATGCCGAACTCATTACAGAAGCCCATACCGCCACTTCCCTGACCTGGAACCAGGCTCTCCGGAACACCAAAGGTATGCCCCCCCTGTACTAAAGTCACTCCTGTAATAAATCCAGTCCAATCGAATCGCGTACCGCTGTACTCCCCGATATCGGCAATATCTACCTTAAGAATGCCATTTGAGAGACTGTAAGCCATGTTTGAAACCTTCCTTTCCACAACTGCTAGTCTTGACTTCACACATACTTATTAAGCATAACATTCATCTTAACGCCGCACTATTGCGGTTACGTATACCGCCATACGTCTGTGCATTCAGAAAAAAAGCGTCCGCCGCCGTATATCCGGGTAAGCTGACGCTCCTCTTATCTATTCTTCGGTTAGATCAGTTCCACCCTAAGCAGATGAACATCTCCTTCAGACAAAGCCGTCAGCTCTCCGCGGGGAATTACAACACCCTCTGAGACGCGCTGAAGCGTCACCTCAGCACCATTAAGCTTAACGGACTGTATTTGATATGCTCCGTAATCCGCACTGCTTAGAGACACGTAGACGACCTCAAGCAGACGTTCCGCAAAAATTGTCTTCAGCGACGCTTGGCCTTCCAGGTCGAACTGCTCCTTCATCAGCTTCGGCTGAAGCAGCAGATCGCCCACTTGACCTTTGACCCCGAACACCTCCGTCACCATAGTCAGCAGCATCCAGCTTGCGGAACCGGTTAAATAGGTGTACATGCCTCTTCCCTGTTCATTAATGTACTCAGGAATACCGGGGTACATCCGGCTGAGTTCAAAATTGGCACTAAGGCTGTATAGTGAATCCAGTACCTTGCGCCCTTCTTTTACATAGCCGCGCTTATATAGTGCATTCGCATACATCACAGTCATATGACTGAACATAGCGCCGTTCTCTTTATGTCCAAAGGCAAATCCGAACGCACGGCCCAAATTCTGTTGAATACCGCCAAAATTCGAATTCAGCCGGTACCCGATCTTCTCATCATACAGATTGCGCTCCACCGCTGTGATGATCTGCGGAATCTGCTCCGCAGAGGCGGCATGGCCGAGAAGCGGAAACACCTGGCCGGTAAGCGTCATTCGGACATGGTCTTCGAATTCGCCCTCCACACGTTCCCCGTCATTATTATAATAACCGTTGAACCAGCCGTCTCCTTGTGCGCTCTGTACCCACTCGCTCTGACGCAGATGTTCAAAGATCCACTCCGCTTTATGAGCCAGATCATCCGCTACATTGTCCACAGCAAGCTTGACTTGTCTTCCGCTCACCTTATTGGGTGCTGCAGCATAATACCGGTCGAGGAGTGCCTGTTTGGCAGATACAGACTCATAATCCACCGCTTCATACAATGAATCCAGCAGCAGCGTAATTTCTTCTGCCATTTCCACTACTTCAAGCCCTTTACGCTCTTTCAGCGTGCGCAGCAAATGAGAGAGATCCAGAAGATTGCTGGCATAGAAGGACGTGAAGGTAACACTTTCACCACGCTGTGCAGCCATGTCCAGACCATCATTCCAGTCCGCACCTTCCAGCAGAATATTGTTATGTTCGCCCACATTGAAGAAAGGCACCAGATTCTGCAGCAGGATATGCTCCAGGATCGTCCCTGAATATTGCTCACCATCTACGGTCCGAAGCGTGCTGCCTGCGGAAGGTTCCCAAGATGCATCGCGCTCCCTGCAGCGGGCCATGAAAGAATCACGGAAATAACTCTGCTGCTCAAACAAGAAATCCAGATCACCGCTTTGATCCAGATACAGCATAGTTGTGAGGAATGGCCAAGCCCCGTGGTCCATCCATACGCGCGGAATATTGTTACGGTCGGCAAGGAACTCACCTGGCTGCTGGCCAATAATCGTCGCATTGCTGCCGTCAATTCTCACACCTGCATAATTATTCAGCAACAGACTGCGGACATCCGCCGGTTCCATGATCAGCAGCGCCAGGCAGTCTTGCCAGAGATCACGCCAACCTCTGCCACCCCGCCCGTAGTCATGATACGGTAAAAAGGAGTTGCCATACAGTCTGCGGAGCACCGGCTGCAGCGTGACCCATTTCATCCACTGATCGGCATCCGGATCGCTGGTGTGGAACTCCACTGTATTCACCTTATTAGCCCAGAACGATTGGTTCTCCTGAAGCCATTGATCAAAAGCATGGGGTGAACCGTATTTGTCCATTAATGCTGACACATTGATTCTGTCACTCCCAATTGCTAGCAGAATCACGTAACTAATACTCTGACCTGGCTGTAAAGCTACTCTGGCAAACCTCAGACCACCAAGCGCTTCGTAGCCCTCCTTACGTTCGCCTCCACCTGCTCCAACTTGCGGCTCCAGATTCAACACCACTGCTTCCGGCCAATCCAGACTGCCGCCTTCACCGATGAATTCCTCCTGCACAGGAAAGAAACCAACAGGTTGCTCTCCCCCTTCTGAGGTCCCAAACACTCCATAAGTGGTATGGTTAACCTTGTGTCCACGTTCATCAAATGATAAAGCAGGCTGTACTTCAATACCATGCTCAGAAATATAAATCCGGTTCAGCAATGAAGTGACATGACGATGGTCGCGCAGATCATCCGCTGAACGCGCATACAACGGAACCGCCGCTGTTGGCGTAATTGTTATTTCCTCTAGAGAAGAGTTAGTGAGCATCACCTTCATAAGCTCAACCTTATCATCACCCGCCGGTACGTAACTGGTGATCTCTGCCTTGATCCCTAACTCCCGGCTCTCGCGGGTTACACGGTGCCATAGCAATCCAGCTTCTAAGAGTGCTTCATCAGCTTCATCCCCATACATCTTGGCATTTTGCCGGGCGGAGTTCCCTGCTGCGGACCAGGCGCCTTTACCTTCTACATACACCCAGAAATTACGGGAAGCCCGTGAGTTATGCAGATCCTCCACCGACAGGGGAGGTGTCAAAAAGGTATTGTGACCCGAAGTCACCTGACCGTGAAGCTTAGGGCTTACTGAAGACATCATGCCCCCCTCATTCACCAGAGGAAAATATAAGAAGCTGCTCCGGTCAGGCTGTCTCAGACTGAAATCCCCATTATTTCCGGTAAAAGCCCATCCCGCTCTCTTGTGATTCACTAATATCATCCTTTCTACCGCTCATAATACAGAAACCGGTTTCGATTTTAATTATTACATCGCAGGATTTCTTTGTAAAGTTTTTTCTTTATCATTAACATTCATCATATAAACCCTATATAGACAGCATTTATCGAAAAAAATCTGGTCACATTATTTACGAAACCATTTTCGAAAATGACCAATTATAATCTAAAAGAACTTATTATTCATTGATAAATTTATATTTCCGCCAGATAAGTAAGCAAATTGCTCCTTTGCAAACGCAACCATAAATATTTGAAATAAATAAATGGTCTTTCCGGATGATATTATCGAAAATTTTCGTATCAATCCAATGTGAATCCATACGTCTCAGATGCCCTCACAACAGCTTCAAAGCTCTCGCTTCATAAATGCACCACTGCGCCGCTGTAAAGCCATTAGAGAGGCAGTCAGCACCGTCACACTCGCATCATACATGCAATCCCACACTCTAATGGCTGGTTTCCTGCCGCTCCATCCATTTACTAATCCTAACAGGAGCAATAGAAAAAGCCTCCGGTTTCCCGGAGGCTTCTTGCTTAAATATGGGTCAGACGATCTTATACATCAAAGTACAGGGAGTATTCATGCGGATGAACACGAATGGCAACCGCTTGAGCTTCTCCACGTTTCAGAGAGATGTAGTTATCGATGAAGTCCTTAGTGAATACGCCGCCTTCTGTAAGGAATTCGAAGTCAGCTTCCAGGGCATCCAATGCTTCCTCTAGTGTACCAGGAACGCTGCGAATCTGCTTCTTGTCTTCATCGGACAATTCGTAGATGTTCTTGTCCAGTGGACCGTAACCCATTTCTTCAGGGTTAATCTTCTTCTTGATTCCATCCAGGCCAGCCATCAGCATTGCCGAGAAAGCCAGGTAAGGGTTAGCTGTGGAATCCGGTGTGCGGAACTCAATGCGACAGCCCTTAGGTGTCACAGCAGCTACCGGGATACGGACTGCAGCGGAACGGTTACCTTTGGAGTATACCAGGTTAACCGGTGCTTCATAACCAGGAACCAGACGTTTGAACGAGTTGGTGCTTGGGTTTGTCAGCGCGATCAGTGCCGGAGCATGATACAGGATACCGCCGATGTAATGCAAAGCCATTTCACTCAGGTTGGCATAAGCGCCTTTTTCGTAGAACAAAGGAGAATCGCCGTTGAAGATGGATTGGTGAACGTGCATACCGCTACCATTATCGCCGAACAGCGGTTTTGGCATGAAAGTCGCTACTTTTCCGTATTGGCGTGCAGTGTTTTGCACAATGTATTTGTAAGTCAGGAGATTATCAGCTGTTTTCTTCAGGGTGTCAAACCGGAAGTTGATTTCCGCTTGGCCTGCAGTGGCTACTTCATGGTGATGGCGTTCGATTTCAAGGCCTGCTTCACCAAGCAAACGGCACATTTCACTACGGATGTCCTGTTGGGAATCCACTGGTGCAACCGGCACGTAACCGCCTTTAACGCCTACTTTGAATGCCATGTTGCCGCCTTCGTCTTTACGGTTGGTGTTCCATGCCGCTTCTTCCGAATCTACAAAGAAGGAGGAGCTGTTCATTCCGCTCTCATAACGAACATCATCGAAGATGAAGAATTCGGATTCAGGTGCGAAGAATGCTGCTGTACCTACACCGCTTGCTTGCAGGAACTCTTCTGCTTTTACTGCGATACCGCGCGGGTCGCGCTCATAACGTTCGCCATCAGGTGTGAAAATGTCGCACATGATATTAAGCGTTGGGTGAGCTGTAAAAGGGTCGATATATGTAGTGCTTGGATCAGGCATCATGACCATATCTGATTCTTCAATTCCACGGAAACCAGCAATGGAAGAACCATCAAATGCTACACCATTCTCAAATGTTTCTTCTTCAACCGCAGAAGCTGGCAGTGAGATATGATGGGCGCGTCCACCCAAATCTACAAAACGAAAATCCACCCATTCGATATTGTTCTCTTTGATCGTCTGCAACACTTTTTCAACCGACATGAATTTATTCCTCCCCAAGTTCCGAACATTAGGCCGCTCACAGTATCAAAATGTTCTTGTTTTTAATTTTTTACTGTCGTCATTATAAATCTCAGACCTAACATCGTCAATGCTTATGTCAGGTATTTCTTGAGACAATGTAAGATATTCTGACGCTTTGGTGAAAAATGCACATCTTGTCCATTCACATGTTACATTCACTCCGCTATATGCAAAAACAGTCCTCTTACCCCGCCCATAAGCGGGATGGAGGACTGTTAGAAATCGTATGCAGCGGTAATATTAAAGGGCGGGAGCCGCCTCCAGAGAATTGGAGAACTTGCGTCCCACAAGCGGTGCCAGCTTCTCTAAATCTCTCAGCAGCTTGTCAAATTGCTCAGGGAACAGAGATTGCACTCCATCTCCCGTCATAGAATTGTCCGGATCGGTATGCATCTCAATAATCAGTCCGTTAGCCCCCGCAGCAACCGAAGCTTTGGCCATAGGCTCAACCAGCTCACGCCGTCCCGTACCATGGCTTGGATCGGAAATGACTGGAAGGTGGCTCAGATTCTGGAGCACAGGAATAGCTGACAGATCAAGCGTATTGCGTGTGTACGTCTCGAATGTGCGGATACCGCGTTCGCAGAGCATAACATCACGGTTGCCGCCGGCCAGAATGTATTCAGCTGCATTCAAGAGCTCATCGTATGTCGCACTGAAGCCGCGCTTGAGCAGCACAGGCCGCCCGCAGGTACCCAGCTTGCGCAGCAAGTCAAAGTTCTGCATGTTGCGTGTGCCTACCTGCAGAATATCTGCATGCTCCGCACAAATATCAACATACTCCGGTGTCATTACCTCGGTGATGGTCAACAGACCATGGCGTTTGCCGGCTTCCGCCATCATCGTAAGACCTTCCACGCCTACACCCTGGAAGCTGTATGGACCCGTACGCGGTTTGAACGCTCCGCCGCGCAGCACCTGGCCCCCGGAAGCTTTGACCAGCCGGGCGATCTCATCAATCTGTTCAGGAGATTCCACGGCGCAGGGTCCTCCCATGATGACCAGATTCTCACCGCCAATCTTCACACCACGGATATCAATTACCGTATCCTCGGGATGGAAGTCACGGCTGGCCAGTTTATAGGATTTGGAGATCTTCACCACGTTCTTGACGCCTTTCATCTGACGCAGATGCTCTGCAAGCATAGGTGTAACTCCGCCTACGAGGCCAATAACGGTATGATCTGCACCGCGTGAGAGATGGACTTGAAGGCCTTCTTTTTCAATGACGGCAATAATCTCGTTGACCTGTTCCTGTGGTGTTTGATTGGATGTGATGACGATCATATTATAGCTCCCCTTTTGGACAAATATACTGAATTAGACTTTAAGAAAAAGAATATACTATTTCGCTACGACGCGTGTACGCTTTTAAGCGCTAAAGCAATTTTAACGCATTCCCCTTCATTAGTCAATCCGTAATCTGCTATATCCTCGGTACTGTGTCCATATTATGGCTGGTTTCCTCTAATTCCCTGAGGTAACTTATGGGTCTGCAGGGAGTTATATCCACAGAAAAAAAGCACGCATCCCCCTAAATGGAAGTTACGTGCTCTCTACAAACGGTATAAGTCCATCAGAATATCATTAGTTCAGGTCGCGCTTGCGCTCTTGTTCTTCACAGGCGGCAACAGCTTCGCCATATTTACAGTACGTTTGATCTCCCATGTCTCAGGAAATGCAGGGTCGTACTGTTCGAGGTAACTGATGACTTCTTTGGTGATGGGCGTAGGTGTAGAAGCACCGGAGGTTACCCCTACCTTAGTAATCCCCTGCAGCCATTCCGTCTTCAGCTCTGACAAGTCGGAAATCCGGTGTGCAGGCACTCCCGCAATCTCTTCTGACACCTGGGCCAGGCGATTAGAGTTATTGCTGCGTGGATCTCCAACTACGATGACTAGCTCACACTGTCCGGCCTGTTCAGCCACCGCTTCCTGGCGTACCTGGGTTGCCATGCAGATTTCGTTGTGCACCTCAGCTCCCGGGAAGGTCTCCAACAGTTTTTTCATGATGTGCTTGATATCCCATTGACTCATGGTGGTCTGGTTCGTAATCACGATACGCGAAGAAGAGATCGACAGGCTGGAGATGTCCTCCTCCTTCTCGATCAGATGGACATGCTCAGGTGCAATACCCACGGCGCCTTCCGGCTCGGGGTGACCTTTTTTGCCGATATAGATAATCTCGCAGCCTTCTTCTACCTTTTCCTTGATAAGATCATGAGTCTTTGTCACATCCGGGCAGGTGGCATCCACTGTGGTCAAACCTTTGGCCCGGGCCAGACGGCGTACTTCCGGCGATACGCCATGGGCAGTGAAAATCACCGTGCCACTGTCTACTTTATCCAAAATATCCAGACGGTTATGTCCGTCTAGTGTAATGATTCCATCGTCCTCGAACGAATTGGTGACATGGCTGTTATGCACAATCATGCCAAGTATATAAATCGGCCGGGGCAAATCAAGATTTTGCGCGGCCTGCCGTGCCATAACCATGGCATCGACGACGCCATAGCAATAACCCCGGGGAGAAATTTTGATGACTTCCATATATTCACCGGCTTTCTGCTGTCGTTGAACTGCTGTAATAGGACCTGCCTAATTATACCCTATTCCAGCGGGGGAGCAAAGAGCAGCGGCAGCCAGATTACAAAAGTCGTACCCTCGCCCTGGCGCGTAACCACCTCTACCGAACCTCCATGCTCATCAATAATCCATTTGGCAATCGACAAGCCGAGACCGATTCCTTCCGTAATCCCCCTCGATTCATCCGCACGGTAAAAGCGGTCGAATATATGCGGAATCTCGTCTTTATCCATACCAATCCCTGTATCTGTAATGCGGATACCCACCTGATTCTGATAAAATACGGCATCCAGCGTGACCTCACCCGATGGAGTGTACTTGAAGGCATTATCAATAAAAATAAACATCATCTGCTGCAGATAGTCTTTGTTGCCGACAATATATTTGCCATTCAACTGGCTGAGATCCCCAACGGTCCATTCGGCCTGCCGTGGCAGAAAGGCTGCTCTGCGGGCCACTTCTGTCATCATTGGCTCCAGCGCTACAGGCTCAATATCAAACGTCCGGCCTGTATCTGCCCGGGCGAGCGACAGCATGTCGGCCACCAGGCGGCTCATACGTTTGGATTCATCCGCGATATCCTTCACCGATTCAAGCGATAGCTGGCGGACCTCAGCGTCCGTCATCCGGCTTTCCTCGGGATTCATTTCCCATATTTTTTGCAGAAGGTCGATATTCCCCCGTATTGTTGTCAGCGGTGTCCGGAGCTCATGTGATGCATCGGATACAAAACGGCGCTGAGTGGCATAAGAATCCTCCAGCTCCGTATAAAAACCCTCCATCCGCCCGAGCATGCTGTTAACCGTCTGAATCAGCCGTCCAATCTCGTCCTGCGGCCCGTCATATACAATACGTGAGCTTAGGTCGGTCCCTGTCTGAATCCCATTGGCTGCCTCAATGACCTTGCCGATCGGGCTCATCGCTTTGCGTGCAAGGAACAAGCCGAAGGTGAAGGCTGCAATCAAGGTGGCAAAAGAGCCGACAATCAGTATGTTCTTCAGCCTGTTCAGCAATGACACTTGCTCTCCTGTATAAACCGCAACTTGAAGCACAGCCGAATGACTGCTGTTAGAACTGGAGACTTCAATGGGCTGCTGGTAGATCAGAAAAGGATTTCCATTGTAATAGGCTTGCGAAAATCCTTGCTGCTTCATAACAACTTCCTGTGCCGGAACCTTAAATTCAAGATTGATCTCAGACATATTTGGACTGGAGATCATCTTTTCCAGATCATAAATATACATTTGGGCAAACAGGCTTTGACCTGCAGGACCGCCAAGCACTTGCTGTAATGTGCCATCGTAGTTAATTCCCAGCTTGAGACTTACTTGCTGTGCCTGATGGGTAAGCCGGTCCTTCAAATCACCATACGTATTAAAATAGACAAATCCGTAAATTGCGGCTGATAAGGCCAGCAGCATAACGGCCAGAATCCCTGAATACCAAGCAGTCAGCCGCAATCGTATCGACATATTAGTCACCTCTTAGGATGTAACCGGCTCCCCGGATCGTCTGAATCAGTCTTTTGCCGCCGTGCTCCTCGGTTTTCTGGCGAAGCATGGCAATATATACTTCAAGCACATTGGATTCCCCGCTATAATCATAACCCCAGATTTTATCCATGATCAGATCACGGGACAGCACCCGTTTGGGATTCTGCATGAACAGATGCAGCAGCTCGAACTCCTTCGCGGTCAGCTCCAGACGTTTGCCTCCGCGGGTTACCTCACGCGAATCCACATCCAGGGTAATATCTTCGTAAGAGACTGCCTGATCCGAACCTCCGCCCTGCTCGCTCTTACGCCGCAGTAATGCGCGTACACGGGCAAGCAGCTCCTCCAGCGCAAACGGTTTGACCAGATAATCGTCCGCTCCCAGATCCAGTCCTTTTACCCTGTGCTCAATTTCATCTTTTGCTGTGAGCATGAGTACCGGAACCGTACTGCCACCCTCCCGCAGACGTCTGCATACCTCGAAACCATCTATCTGAGGCATCATGACATCCAGCACTACCACGTCCGGATCACTGTTCAGAACAGCGCGCAAGCCATCGGCCCCATTTGTAGCCGTCTTTACGTCATACCCTTCAAATGCAAGTCCCCGGCGCAGCATAGAAATAATTTTTTCATCATCATCAATAATCAAAATATTCGGTCGCATCCAAACAGCCCCCATTGTCCAAATCGTATATCTCTATTGTAACATGATTGCAGGGTTTCTCAGCCAGTGCAGCAAAAGCGGAAGGGTCTCCCCTTCCGCTGTGCACTTCACCGTCCGGTGTTTGTTACTGCTGCTGAGTCTGAGTAGTGTTGAAGTCATTTTTGTTGCCAATCGTTACGGGAAGTTCCAGTGTTTTGCCGTCGCGAACGACATCGAGTGTGATTTTGTCTCCTACTTTGAGCGTCTGGATGTAGGTAATCAGATCCTGGCTGGTTGCATATTTCTTTCCGTTCACACCGGTTATGATATCGTATGGGCGCAGATCAGCAGTATAGGCTGGTGATTTAAAGATAATGTCGGCTACGACAGAACCTTCTTTGATATCCGTACCCATCTGTTTGGCTACTTCATCAGTAATGGTCATCAGCGAAGCACCAATAAATGGAACCGGCTCTTTAGGAATTTCCTGGTTGGCTTCGAGTTTGTCTACAACCTCTTTGATGGTATTCACCGCAATAGCGAAACCGATCCCTTGTGAATCTGTGCTAACGGCTACGTTCATTCCGATAACCTGACCATTCAGATTGAGCAATGGACCGCCGGAGTTACCAGGGTTGATAGAGGCATCCGTCTGCAGCAGGTTTTTATAATTGCGGGTGCCGCTTCCGTCTTCTTCATTGATATCAATACTGCGGTCTTTGGCGCTGAGCACACCTGCAGTAACTGTATGGTCGAAGCCCTGCGGGTTACCGATAGCGACTACTTCAGAACCGACCTTAATGCTGTCTGAATCGCCAAGGTCTACAGTCGGGAAGTTGCTGCCTTCAATCTTCAGAACAGCCAGGTCCAGATCTTTGCTGACACCGAGCAATTTGGCTTCATATGGTTTAGTATTGCCGTCAACAGTTACCTGAATCACATCGGCATTGTCAACCACATGCTGGTTGGTCAAGATATACCCGGCCGCATCATAGATAAAACCTGTACCGATTCCATACGGCGTAAGCTGGGAAGAATTCGACCCTGAATTTGATCCTGAATTCGATCCTGAATTCGATCCTGAATCTGAACGGGAAGAGCCGTTGCTTCCAAATTGATCACCGAAGAAAAACTGCGAGAACGGATCACTCATATTCGGATTGGTGGAATTTCTGCCAGCGTTGGTTTTCACTAAAGTCTCAATCTTGACAACTGCCGGCCCTACGGTATCAACTACTTTGGAAGCATCCGTTGTTCCTGTCAGCAGCGACGTTGTGGTAGTTGCCGGTGCAACATTTGCGCTACCATTGGCCGTCTTGGCTGCAGTGTTAGATACAGCCGCTGTCGTTACCTGATCTCCTGTAAACCAGTTACCGCGATCCGCCATGAACATCGAGCCTGAGAGAACAACCATTCCGGCCAGAAAAGAGACCAGCACCGCTTTTACAGGTTTCTTGGTTTTGCGGTTGTACTGCCAGCCGTTGCCTCCGTCTGCTCCATTACCGCCCCGTGAGCCGTTGCCGTCTCCGGTTGTACGGAGTGAAGTGCTGTAAGGCACCGGTCTGACCGGCTGCGGAGGATTAATCTCTACACGTTCCGGTTCCCGGCGGTTATAATGCTGAGGTTCTTCCGGATTCATCTCATCTTTGTTCAAAGATTGAAAAGGACCGTAAGAATAGTAGTAGGAAGATCCGGATTCCGGAGTGTTATTATTATTGTTATTTACGCTATCATTGCTGTTTACATTGTCGCTGTTGTTGCTATCCCATTCCCGCTCCGGAGACAGATCATTATCACGATTAAGGTTGTTGTCACGATCATAGTTGTTTTTGTTATCGTCCATGTTTTTCTTTCCTCCCGCACCTTGCGCATCAGGCAAGGATTAATTTGTTTTCTTGGTCTTATTTTGTACTTTAAACCTTAAGGTCACATTAAAAACAATTTAAGCGGAGATAAAAAGTGGTTGACCCTAGTGTCATGCAGGAGAGCAGAGAATTGGCCTTGCTAAGTTATTCGCGTCTAGATACGAAAATAGGCCCGAGCGCACAGAACGCGCCGGGCCAGAAACTACTAAAGAAAGGAATTTAATATTGCAGTTAAGAGGTAAAACACACTGCCACCAAAAGAACGCGAGCAAACGCAGGGAGTCCTCTCTCCTTATCCCTGCGCCCAGCCCTTGCGGTGGGCATAAATTGCCAGCTGGGTTCGGTCATCCAGCTCACATTTCATCAGCAGGTTGCTGACATGGGTCTTTACAGTTTTGATGCTGATATGCAGTTCCTCGCCGATATCCTTATTGGTCTTGCCTTCGGCAATGAGAAGCAGCACTTCCTTCTCCCGTTCGGTAAGGCCGGAAGAGTCTCCTTGAACCATTCGCTGGCGGATGCCGCGGGTAAGTGCCTGGGATACATCACCTGTCATAACCGGCATGCCGCGGAACGCGCCTTGAAGCGCGTAGATTAGCTCCTCAGCAGAGACCGTTTTGAGCACATAGCTGACGGCACCGGCTTCAATGGCATCTACAACAAGATCATCCTCCAGGAAACTGGTGAGAATTACGATTTTGAGACCCGGAAATTCAGCCAATACCGCACGTGTAGTCTCCGCCCCGTTCATCACCGGCATCATCAGGTCCATCAGAACCAGATCGGGCAGTGCATCCTTCCCCCAGCTCCGGAGCGTTTGCAGCGCTTCCTGTCCATTTGCCGCCTCTCCGATAACCTCAAACATCGGGTCCAGCATCAGATATGTTTTGAGGCCCATCCGGACCATGTCATGATCATCTACAAGCAGAACTTTTATAACACTCATATTTATCCTCCTCAGAGTATGTTGGAGCTTAACCTCCTGCATGCAGTATAAGCAGTATCTTAAGCTTTCGCCTGGTGTATCAGTTCTCAGCAGCGCCGGCATTATCCAGCTCCGGGTTACCCTGAACAAATTTTGGTATATGTACACGGATCGTAGTACCCGCTCCCTTACGGCTGATGATCTCCACCTGCCCGCCGAGCTTCTCCGCGCGTTCACGCATCGTTGTAAGTCCATAGGAACCCTGCTTATGCTGAACATGTTCAAAGCCTTGTCCGTCATCGCTGATGCTGAGCACTACTTGTCTCGGCACTTCACGCAGCGACAGGCTGACGAGCCGTGCTCCCGCATGCTTAACAATGTTCGCCATCGATTCCTGGATAATCAGGAAGAGCTGATGCTCAATGGCTTCGGACAGCTCTCCTTGCAGTTCAAGCTCTTTCACGCCTTTAAGCCCATTCTGACGGCAATAATCCGGGAACCATTTCTCCAGCGCCTCGAACAGATTCCGCCCCTCCAGTTCGACCGGCCGAAGCTGAGCAATCAAGGCTCTCATCTGCTTCTGCGCCATTTGGGACATGGTAATCAGCTGATCCATTACAGTTCTACCATGCTCCGCACTCCGCTCCAGCACTTTAGGCAGCGAAGAAGCGGACATATGAATCGCAAACAGCTGCTGGCTTACGGTATCATGCAGATCCCGTGCCATACGCCTCCGCTCTTCAAGCACCGCGCTCTCCGCTGCCTTTTCCTTTTCAATCACTTCCTGCTCACCCAACCGCTGCAGCAGCTGCATCTTGTTCTCCACAGTATCCATCATCATGTTGAACTCGTGATATACCCTGGCAAAGGACTGGTCATCGCTCTCGGGCATCCGTACCGAAAGGTTCCCTTTGGCCACCTGCAGCATATTCAGGTCTAAAAGATCAATCCGCCGCTGAATCCGCTGGCCGGCCATATATCCCACAACTACAGTGAACAGCACGATCCCCACACAAAGATACAGCCACATGCGATAATCTTGAACCTTGATATAGCCCAGGCATGTCCCGGCATACATAAGTCCGGCGGTTACCCCTCCACTAAGCAGAAAATACACCAGCAGCATCCATTTGGTATTGCTTAATAATTTCCCCATGCTTACCCCACCGTTTTAATTTTAATGTCGCCAATGAAGGCACTGACATTAATGCGGATTTTTTTGCCGGCTTCCTTATAATACGGTGTGGTACATTGGACACTACTCATGAATCCGCTTCGCGACTGCTCCAGCACCTGCATATCTCCGATAAAAGAACTGCTGTTCACCTTAACTCCCAGGTTCATATCTTCCGGTATATACACCTTGATATCGCCTACAAAAGCAGAGATATTGATCTTCGTCTCTCCGTAGGGAATCTGTGCGTTGGTAAGATCCAGGACGGTGTCGCCAATGAACTGCGAAATATTTGTATTTTTCAATTGAAAGTGATCCTTACCCATATGAACATCCCCGATAAAAGCAGACCGGTTCGTCGAATCCTTATGTTCACCGGTACCATGGAACTCTTCATGCCATCCGCCATGCCGGCGGGCGTGGCGGTCCCTGCGCTCCTGCCGTCTGCGTTCATGCCGTTCGTGCTTCTCCTGCCAGCGTGAGTCTGCAGCGGAGTGAAAATGCCCGGTTTCATCCTCATCTTCCTCTTCATCCTTATGAAGGTACTCATTCCAATCCCGTTGCCCTTCAGGCTTGCCGAATTTCTGTTCGAACTGCTCATCCAGCGTGGATTCGAGGGGCTTGGGAGGTTCGGCATCCAGAGAACCTGCTCCAGGTCCCGGAGGATAGAAAGGTGGCGGTGCTGGCGGTGACGGAGGTACTGGCGGAGTATGATCCCGGGGCTTGAAGATCACGTATAATCCTCCACCGATCAGCATCACGGGAATCAGTAATTTGAAGAAATCACCGGCAGAAACCTCAAACCAATCCAGATTGCGCCCCAGAAAATAAACCCCAAGTGCCAGGTAGAGGAACCCCCAAAAAGCAGATGAACCCTTGGAGCCGCGCTCATTCGTAGACAGAAAATTCTGCATTCCCATAATGATGAGAATAACCGGCCAATAATCAGCAAAAAGGGAACCTATACTGAAATTGGTATATCCCATCTGCCGTAGAAGAAACATTCCTCCCAGACCTATCAGGATCAAACCCCCGAGGATCTGGCTGGTGAACCGTCTTTTCATCCTTCATTTCCCCTTTATATTGGTGTAGCTTACTCATTCATTCTTATAGCCTTAGTCTACAGGAACAAGCAGCCGTAGAACAGCGCCGGGAGAAGGAAACTTGACTCAGCCTCGGGACCGAGGCGCATGGAAATAACAGTAAAACTCTGTCCACACAAAAAAAGACTGCCCCGCCGCTCAGAAACTGAACGGAAACGGGACAGCCGGTGATTGATCATCTGGAACTACAGCATTATTGCTGCGGTTTTTGAACCGGTTTTGCAATACTCTGCTTGGATGCGCCGTCATTTTCTACAGCAAACTCAGCATTGTATTTTTCATTAGGTGTTTTATAGTTTTCTTGAACCTTTGGTTTTTTAGAATTGGCCACGGAAATCACCTCCCTTGTCTCTTATGCAGTCTGATAGCAGAACACATCAGAGAATCTTACGAAAGAGGCTGTGAATTCTGCCCCAGTCCGTATTATGGGAAAGGCGGGACCTTATTATGCATGCTTATGTGAAATAAACTTCATACTGCCAATGAATAGGGCAAACCTAGATAACTTCCTCAAGAAGATCCTGTGGAATGGCATTGTAGGTTTGGATAGCCTTGCCCAGGCTCTTCAGCATGTTCTCGGTACATCTTCCGTTCCCCCGCTTAATGAGCTGCACGACTACCGTTTTTTTACCCCATTCCTTATACACCTGTTTGGTAGTGGAAAAATAAAGATCAATCTTCCGGCCCTTGATCGCCGAACCGGTATCTGCCACAATCGCGTAGCCATAGCCGGGAATATACAAAACACTGCCAAGCGGAATCACCTTAGGATCAGCGGCGATGGTCGATACAGCATTCTTGTCCCGGCGCACTTTAACACCTGAATACGTGATCCCGTACTGCGGATGCTTTGCGGTTTTGCCTGTAGATTCAAACCCTGCTGTGTAACCTGTGGCTGTAACCTTTAATGAGGTGATAATCTGTTCCGGCGCCGGTGCCGCTACCTGGACACTTTCCAGAGGCTTGGCTGCTGTATTACCCGGTGGTTTGGTTGCTTGAGGTGCAGCTGTATGTTTTGGAGCCTGAGTGGCTTCCGGCTTGCCGGACTGTGCGAGCGCTTCAGAACGGGATACCCCTCTGGAGACAGATTCTCCTTGATCATATAGTGCAGCTTGACCCACTGACAACACTTCCGGACGGGTGTTCCTGCTGACACTGCTGAACTGCAGAGTATCTTTGGTATATTGCGAATCGACTGACTGGTGTAAGTGGTTACTTAACTGATCTGCAGTGTCTTCCGCCCCATTAGCTTTCACTGGCTTGCGTCCAAAATCAGGATAGACCCCGGCAGCAGTCAGCAGCAGCACAATAGTAACGAAAAGACACCAAAACCTCTGGCATAAGCCCATTTTGTTCATTAGTTAAACCTCCCCCTATTAGCGAAGGTTTCCCGTTTCACAAAATTTTATACCTGCAGCTGTTAATACTGGCCGCAGGCGGCATATGACAGAGGTTAATTGAAAGACACTAAAAATACGAAAAAAGGTCTGTTACTGAAGCGTTAGATTACACGCTCCGCAACTTCCTTAACTAAGGAAGCAATCACTTCCTGCAGCGGCTGGGCACCGATATCGCCTTCTCCGCGCTTGCGGATGGAGACACTTCCGGCGTTCATTTCATTCTCGCCCACCACGAACATATAAGGGAGCTTCTCTAGCTGTGCTTCACGGATTTTGTAGCCCATTTTCTCGTTGCGAAGGTCCACTTCAGCCCGGATTCCGCTGGCAAGCAGTTTGGCTTCCACTTCTTTGGCGTAATCATCAAAAGCTGAGGACACTGGAATGATCTTCACCTGCTGTGGTGACAACCATAATGGAAGCGAGCCGGCAAAATTCTCCAGCAGGAAAGCTACAAAACGTTCCATGGTACCCAGGATTCCGCGGTGAAGCACGACCGGACGGTGTTTTTGTCCATCGTCTCCGACATATTCCAATTCAAAACGCTCAGGAAGCAGGAAGTCAATTTGCACAGTAGACAAAGTTTCTTCTTTGCCCAATGCTGTACGAATCTGCACATCGAGTTTTGGGCCATAGAATGCGGCTTCTCCATCGGCTTCGAAGAACGGCAATCCGGCTTCTTCTGCCACTTCACGCAGCATACGCTGTGCAGTCTCCCACATTTCATCATTCTGGAAGTACTTCTCAGTATCCTGCGGATCACGGTAAGATAAACGGAAGCGGTAATCGGTAATACCGAAATCGCTGTACACCTGCTTGATCAGATCAAGTACGCGGGTAAACTCGCTCTTGATCTGGTCCAGACGGCAGAAGATATGTGAATCGTTCAGGGTCATGGAACGCACACGGTGCAGCCCGGTCAACGCCCCTGACATTTCATAGCGGTGCATTGTGCCTAGCTCGGCTATACGGATCGGCAGATCACGGTAGCTGTGCATCGAACTCTTATAAATCATCATGTGATGCGGACAGTTCATCGGACGAAGCACAAATTCTTCAGTGTCGATAACCATTTTAGGGAACATATCTTCCTGGTAATGCTCCCAGTGTCCTGAAGTTTTATACAACTCAACATTACCGAGTACCGGAGTATATACATGCTGGTAACCGAGGCTCGCTTCCAGATCAACGATATAGCGTTCCAGAATACTGCGCAGCTTAGCGCCTTTTGGAAGCCAGATCGGCAGGCCTTGTCCTACCAGCTGGTTGAAAGTGAAGATCTCCAGTTCTTTACCCAGCTTACGGTGGTCGCGTTTCTTTGCTTCCTCCAGCAGGTGCAGGTACTCATCAAGCTGAGCTTTTTTGATCCAGGCAGTACCATATACACGCTGCAGCATTTTGTTCTTGCTGTCTCCACGCCAGTAAGCTCCGGCTACATTCATCAGCTTAAAGACCTTGATCTTCGCAGTGGAAGGCAAATGCGGACCGCGGCAAAGGTCAAAGAATTCTCCCTGTTCATAAATCGAGATCACACTATCTTCAGGTAATGCTTCAATCAGCTCAAGCTTATAGGGGTCACCCAGTTCTCCGAAACGATCCAACGCTTCCTTGCGGCTAACCTCAAGACGCACGATCGGCAGATTCTCAGAGACGATACGTTCCATTTCCTTCTCAATCTTGAGCAAGTCTTCCGGATTCAGCGGGTGCTCCAGATCCATGTCATAATAGAAGCCATCTTCGATCACAGGGCCTACACCCAGCTTAACTTCCTTAGTCCCGAAAAGGCGGCGTACTGCCTGGGCCATCAAATGGGCCGTACTATGGCGCATCACTTCGAGGCCTTCCGGCGAATCCAAAGTGACGATCTCCACCAACGCACCTTCTTGCAGCGGTGTAGATAAGTCTACAACAATTCCATTCAGCTTGCCGGCTGCGGCATTCTTGCGCAGACCGCTGCTGATCGAAGCGGCAACATCATCAATGCTGCTGCCATCGGCATATTCCCGGACCGAGCCGTCCGGAAGCTTGATATTTACTGACATGATTATTCCTCCTAATATTTTGGTAAGACAGATTAGTTACGGAACGGTAATGTCCATGCACACAAAAAACACCCGTCCCGCAAAGGGACGAGTGATTGCACCCGTGGTTCCACCCAAATTCGATTCCCGGCTTACAGGAATCCTTCGTCAGCATGGAGATAACGGCCATGAACCGGCGGTTCTTACTATCCCTGACAGGTTGTCCGCTATTGAACAGCACTTGGGAGTTCATAACCGCAGCTACAAAGGGGTAGATGAATTACCGGATACCGGAGGAAATCACAGCCTGAAGTTCCCTCTCTCTGAAACGGCCCTACATGTAAACATCCATGTCTTTGTCAACGCTGATAACGTGAATCTTGTGTAATTATAATTCTCCCTCCGGCCTTCCGTCAAGTCAGTCCCTGCATTAAGTCAACCGCAATACCATTCCCCGTAAAATAGCTTAAGGGCAGAAGCTGCATTCTGCCCAACAAGTCTATTCTTCCCGGCGTTTCCGTTCAGGCAAGCGGCCTGCGCGTTTCAAAGCTTCACGCAGCAGATATTCGATGTGTCCGTTTACGCTGCGAAATTCTTCTCCCGCCCAGCGCTCCAGCGCTTCGTGCAGGTCGGGATCGATCCGCAGCGGAAAGCTTTTCTTGGCCGCCATAAGGAACGTCCCTTAGTACAACGAGCCGGCATTAATGACCGGACTCGCTCCACGCTCTGATACAATCGCAACCATCAGATTGTTGATCATCGCCGCTTTGCGTTCTTCATCAAGTTCGACTACACCGCTCTCCTTCAGCTGGCGGATCGCCATATCTACCATACCGACCGCCCCTTCCACAATAATCTGCCGTGCGGACAGTATCGCAGAAGCCTGCTGGCGCTGAAGCATAGTGCTGGCGATTTCAGTGGAATATGCCAGATGAGTCAGCCGTGCTTCAATCACTTCAACACCGGATAAGGAAAGGCGGTCCTGAAGCTCAACTGCAAGTTCCTTGGCGATCTCATCCGAATTCGCACGAAGAGACATTCCCGTTTCGTTAAAATTGTCGTAAGGGTAACGGCTGGCCACATGCCGCAGTGCCGTCTCGCTCTGGATTTCTACAAAAGCCATATATTTGTCGACATCAAACAGGGCTTTGGCCGAGTTGATTACTTTAAATACAATGACCGCAGCAATCTCAATTGGATTCCCTTCGACATCATTGACCTTCAGCTTGACGCTGTTGAAATTCCGCACCCGCAGGGATACGGTCTTGCGGACACTGAACGGAATAACTGCAAAGAGTCCGCTAGTGGCAATAGTACCAATGTATTTTCCAAAAAAAGTTACCACAACCGACTTGTTCGGCTGTACTACCGTGATACTTGTGCATAGCACACCTGCTAAGACGAACAGAACTACAGGAACCACAGCATAGTCATAGGCTGCACCGTAAATCCCCCCTGCCAAGCAGATGGCAATAAGCGCAATAACCAGAAAACCGCTGACTGGATGCAGTGTTTTTTCTTTCATGATAGGCACCTCCATAAGATATGTAATTGATATTGATATGATATCACTTATGGATATTGTTGTAAACTAAAAACATCACTGCATCACCTCTGATTTTCTCTTATACTAAAGAATCGATCCAAAGTCATACTATTCTTTATGAAGGAAGTGGAACACATGAGTGTCAAGGAACAAGTACTGGATATTATCAAGGCATCTGCAACTCCGCTCAGCGCAGGCGAGGTCGAAAAGCTCTCCGGTCTGGAACGCAAAGCTGTCGACAAAGCCTTCACCGAGCTAAAAAAAGAAAATGCGATTGTCTCCCCGGTCCGCTGCAAGTGGGAAGCCGCTTCTAAGTAAATTCCCAATGAAACCCTTGCTGTAATTGAATGCACGATTCTCGCCATACAGGTCATCAATCTTTATCCTTGCATCAAAAAAGGAGCTCCACTGCCATCTAAGGATGACGGCGGAACTCCTTTTTGCATCTGTTATTTCATGCTGGATTCAAAACTTAGGAAACCTTCTTTTCCAGCATACGGTAAATGATAACCGCCGCTTGAGCGCGGGTTGCATCGCTCTTCGGTGCGAATTTCTGTCCATCCACCCCGTTGACAATACCAAGCTGTGTAAGCTGAGCTACTGCATCTTGGGCGTAAGGTGCAATTTTTGACTTGTCGCCGAAGTTGGCCAGTGCCGCCTTAGTATCAATGGATTTCAACTGACCTTTAAGTGCAGCAGCGATCATCAGCGCCATTTCTTCACGGGTCACTTCACGGCCCGGTTCAAATTTGCCGTTGCCGGAACCTTTCACAATACCGGCTTTAACAGCAGCTGCGATGGCATCAGTGTACCATACCCCTTGCTTCACATCGTTGAATGTGGCGCTTGCTCCTGAAGTACTGAGATTGAGATTCAGGGCACGAACCAGCATGGTTATGAATTCTGCGCGGGTTACTGTTTTGTTCGGTGCGAAGTTTGTTCCGTCAACACCCTTAAGGATTCCCTTAGCAGCCAAGGAATTGATCGCTGTCTGGGCCCAAGCCACTTTGCTCAAATCTCCAAAAGTGATTGCAGGTGTTGCTGTTGGAGCTGGAGTCGCAGTTGGTACAGGTGTAGCAGTTGGTGCAGGTGTTGCAGAAGGTACAGGTTTAGCCGAAGGAGTTGGTGTTGGTACCGTTCCTACGCTACCCGGATCAGAAGCTTTTCCGTTATTGATCCGGCCTTCAACCGCGGCTGTAATTGCACCGCCCTTGAACGTCTTCACAATATAATCATAGAAAACATCCAGGTCTGTTGGTCCTGCCAATGATGCACTGGCTTTGGTCAGTACGGTGTAGTTATCACCACCGGCAGCCATGAAGTTATTTACCACTGCTGTGTAGCTTTGAGTCATGTCGATTGGTGTTCCGTCTGTCTTAGTAAGGGCAGTAATACGGCTAGCTACTGGCAGATCCATATTCGCTGTATACTTCAATCCGGAAATTTGCAGTGTCTTCGTATCTGCAGTTCCGTCAGCTTTGATTGCCCATTGCTGCTGCAGCAGCGTCTTGATTTGTTCACCAGTCAGTGTCAGCTTCACCAGCGTGTTGCCGAATGGCTGGATTTTGGCCAAATCTCCAAAGGATACATTGCCCTTTGGTAGATCAGCGCGGATACCGCCTGGATTCATAAAGGCGAAATCTGCGGAGCCTTTGCCATCACCGAAGTTAGCTTGACGCATTGCATCGGCAATCAGGTTACCGAGTGGAGCTTCTTTGAGGTAAACATCTGTACGAGTGACCGTACCGTCTGTTGTACCGACAGGTTTCGTCAACTCAGGGTGCTTGGCCAGATATTTGTTAACCAAAGCTGCTGTTTCCGCATCTGGTGTAACATTTTTTTGAAGTGTACTGGTTACAGTTGCCGATTTGCTCTTCACATCACCAGTTGCACTATCAATAACCAGCTTGATGTCTTCGAACGCCGTACCATAAGAATAGGCTTGAACAATCAACTTGCCATTTACAACGCCATTGGCAAGTGCATGATTATCCCCTGCTACAACAACGTCAACTGGTGAGTTCGCAGGCAGAGCATTAGCCAGATCAGCAGCTTCTCCCGTGGTCACATCTGCTTTAGTTGTCGCCGGATCATGTGCAAGTACAACGATTGTCTTCACACCTTTTGCTACCAGCTCGGCAGCATATTTTTCAATAGCCGCTACTTCTTCGCTGGCGCTCAGGAATTTTACTCCTTTGGTGCCTTCAGGAGATACTTTACTTGGCGTAGCTTTGGTAACTACACCGATGAATCCGATTTTCACGCCGCCTACTTCTTTGATAACGTAAGGGTTGATAATCGGTGCCCCAGTAGTGCTGTCTACTGCATTGGCATTGATATAGTCAAAATCCGCTCCTTTATGAACAATGCTGGTGTTCTTAGGATCAGCACCGCCATAAATTTGGGTCTTCATGGCTTCAACGCCTTGGTCAAATTCATGGTTCCCGAGCGTACCAACATCGAATTTCATCAGGTTCATCCATTCCATCGTCGGCTCGTCACGCTCAAGCGAGGATACCGGCGCAGATGCACCTACAGAGTCACCATTGTGGAACAGCAGGGCATTAGGATATTTCGCACGTGTTTCTTTCAAGTACGCTGCGAGTGTTGCTGCAGTCCCTACTGGTTCACTAACACCATTCACAGTAACATAAGAAGTGGTATCGAGCTGGCCGTGGAAGTCATTAATTCCGAGCAAGTGAACTTCCACATCTCCGGTTGGAGCAACTGGAGCTTCTTTTAGATTAAGATTGTAGATTTCAAAGCCTTTGACGTCTTTAGAGCCTGTGTCTGTAACATTGGCAGGCTTCACAGCCGCCGCCTTCGGTGAAGAAGTGAAGGTCACATTGACATTCCCTTTAATTGGAGCGATTGACCAGTTGTTGTCTGCGGTCGGATCAACAGTTCCGGCTGCACTGATATAATCCATCAGTACCTGGCGGTTTTCCATTTGGGAGTCAATAATCATCTTCCCAGCTTTAACCCCCGGGAAGTTCCCGCCGCCGCTTGCGCGGTAGTTATTGGTAACCACGATGAAATCCTGATTATCATTCAAAGGTTGATCGCCATAAGTTATGGAAGTCACGCGGCTGGAAGAAGCATCATTAATCGTTCCATCCGGCTTGTACTTCGCATTTTTGGTTACATCAATTGTGTATTTGATACCATCAATAACATCGAAATTGTAGACAGCAAACGCCGAGTTCAAAAGCGGCTGTGGCGTGGTGATTGCCGGCTTGATTCGGTTGAACGCTCCTGCACTCATCTCTACCCATTCCTTCACTGTAGAGCCTTTAACCACAACGGCTTTCAGCGTGTTGTCATAGAGATAGAGATCACTTGCACTCGCAATCGTAAGATCGCCCTTTTGGATTTCAGTATATTCCTCAGGGCCGTTACGTCCGGCCTTGAATGGTGCGCCTACACTGAGAATCGGTAGGTCTTTATACTGAGCAAGCTTAGCATCCGTATTGACCAGATTCGAAACATACTGCTGCTGTGCATAGGTTACGATCTGAACGGTCGGATCATCCTGTACCAGAGCAAAATAGCTGTTCATTGGTGCAGTGGTCTTGCCCAACGGCTGATTCACGTATTTGATCGTGGCTTCATGGGCAGCTCCTGCAACTGCATCAATAGCAGGATCAACTGCTACACCGGCAATCGAGCGTGTCGAAGCCTTTGAAGATGCCTTATCGACTTTATAGCCGCTGCCATCAGGTACAATCTCCAGATCGATCAGACCCAGGTTACCCCCGCCATAACCGGCTTGAACTGCTGGAGTACCGTTAATATGACCGTTGAGGTTATCAATCTTTGCCACATCAGAATCATACGGCTTCTTGGTTGCCGGATCCTTAAAGGAAGCATCCAGCTTAGTGTCATCCCCGTTCGTCGGGAACACCTTGTGTGTATGAGAGAAGGTGATTGCATCAATACCATCAACCTTGCTTAGCAGGTTGATGGCATTTTCCGCACCGGTTCCTGCAACCGCAGAGGCATCAAACCCGGTGTGAGCCATTGCGATAATGACATTGGCACCTTTTGCCTTCATTTCAGGAACAAAATTGGCTGCAGTCTCAGCAATATCCTTGGTGATTACCTTGCCTTCAAGGTTTACCTTGTCCCAATCCATAATCTGCGGAGTTACCAGACCTAGGAGGCCGACATTAATCGTTACCATATTACCGTTACTGTCTGTAACCTTTTTAGGAATGATGACGTAAGGTGTAAATGTGTTTTTACCATCAGATACATTATAAATGTTAGCATTTACATATGGGAAATCCGCATCCGTATTTGATTTATCCGTTGCGCTTCCGTTGATTGTGCGATCCAGATAATCCAATCCATAATTGAATTCATGATTGCCAAACGTTGCAGCATCATAGCCCATAAGGTTCATAGCTGCGATAAGAGGATGAATCTGGTCTTGGCTTGCCTTGAAATTCGATACCTGGGCCATGTATGTACCCAGCGGTGTACCCTGAATCAAATCACCGTTGTCGAGCAGGAGATTGTTCGCTTCTTGGGTTCGAGCTTCCTTAACCAGCGTTGATGTGCGGTCCAGACCAACTGTAGTGGAAGCTGCATTTTTGAAGTAGTCCCAACCGTACACATTGGTGTGAACATCCGTGGTACTCATCAAGCGCAACTTCACTGTCCCAGGAGCAGCGATTGTTGAAGCACTTGCTGCCTCCGCTTTGCCTGCACCCAAAACCGGAACTGCAAAAACTCCGCCCAGCACTTGCGCTGCAAGAACAGCGGATGCCAATAAAGTAGCTACTGGCTTGTTCCATCTTTTTTCTACCATAAGTCAGATATCCTCCCCATATGTTTCTTATTCCTACTTATGCTGACCGCAAGATTGTATCATAACCAAAAATAGGAATCTAGCAGAAACCATTAAATCTATTAAATAGTTGTGTAAAATATCACTTTATCACTATTATTTTTGTTCTAAATGACGACATATGTTTACAAAAAAACAAAAAACGCCTATTCTCGAGGTTTTCATTAACAAAACCACCCAAGAATAGACGCCGCAAAAAAATCTTACACACAACGTTATGAATAAATAGATTATTATTGCAAAATTAGTTCTGCATTACAAAATCATTATCAATCTTCACATTCCCGTCTTCGAAGGTACGCAGAATATCGTAACGCGTGTTGCGCTGCGCAGGAATCTTGCCTGCTTCGCGGATCAGCTGGGTAATCGACTCGATGTTCACCTTGTAGGTGGCGCCCGCCGAGGACACGACATTCTCCTCAATCATGGTGCTTCCAAAGTCATTACAGCCATACTGCAGCGACAGCTTGCCAACCTCAGGCCCCATTGTTACCCATGAGGACTGGAAGTTCTTGATATTGTCGAGCACCAGCCGGCTGATGGCTACTGTCTTCAGATATTCCTCCGGGGACTGTCTGTCCAGCTTCAGATTCGTATTATCAGGCTGGAAGGTCCAGGAGATAAAGGCCAGAAAGCCTTCGGAGTCATATTTGTTCGCAATACACTCATCCTGGGCTTCACGTACCCGCAGCAGATGAAGTGCACGCTCTTCCATGCTTTCGCCAAGACCAATTACCATAGTCGCCGTAGTGTTCATGCCGATTTTGTGAGCGGTCTGCATCACGTCCATCCATTCACGCCAAGAGCCTTTGAGACGGCTGATTTTGCGGCGGGTCCGGTCATCCAGAATTTCTGCACCGCCGCCGGGGAGGGAGTCGAGGCCTGCAGCATGAATCTCGCGGACCACCTGTTCCAGCGGCAGCCCGGATACTTCGACCATCTTCATAATCTCCGCCGGGGAGAACGAATGCATCGTAATTTCCGGGAAACGCTGCTTAATCCCGCGCAGCAAATCCGTATAGTAGCTAAATGGCAGATTCGGGTTGGTTCCGCCCTGCATCAGGATTTCCGTTCCGTTCACATCGATAGTTTCCTGGATTTTCTGAAAAATCGTCTCGTCAGGCAGTACATAACCTTCCTCCGAGCCCGGTCTGCGGTAAAAAGCGCAGAAACGGCAGTACACATCACATACATTCGTATAATTAATATTGCGGCCAATGACAAATGTAGCCAGCGGGTCCGGGTGCCAACGCTTCATGATCACGTCGGCGGCAGCGCCCATTTTCTCAATTTCATTGCTCTCGAACAGCCGAATTGTGTCCTCCAGACCAAGACGTTCACCCTTCAACGTTTTGTCCAGAATCAGATCTATCGCACTCATCGTTCGCAGCCTCCTTTTTATGCCCATATTATAAGAATGGATAAATAAAATTTGCACAACATTTAAATACGCTCGTTCCTCCATCGTATCACAATCTGAACAGCTTGAAAAACCTTTACTGGTGCCGTTATTGCAATATTAATAGGTGATATATATAAATCCATATATTCTCTAAAAAAACAGCAGCCCCCGCTTGGAAGCTGCTATAAGGATTCATGATTTGAATGTCAAAGTCTAACCGGCGGTCTCTTCCAATTCAATCCGTGCAGCTTCAAAAGCCTGGGCAAGGTCCGCAATCAGGTCTTCCACATGCTCAATGCCTACGGAGAAGCGCAGCAGTCGGTCATCTACGCCGACGGCATCGCGGATTTCCACCGGGATGTCGGCATGAGTCTGCACCGCCGGATAGGTCATCAGTGACTCCACACCGCCCAGACTCTCGGCGAAGGCGATTAGACGGATATGGCGCAGCAGAGGCTCGACATATCTGGCGTCTTTTACCTTGAAGGAGAAAATCCCGGTGTTGCCCGAGGACTGGCGGTTCTGAATCTCATAGCCGGGATGATCCGGCAGACCAGGATGGAAAACCTCAGCTACGGCTGGATGCTCCAGCAGATAGCGGGCCAGCACCAGGGCATTGCTCTCATGCCGCTCCATGCGCAGAGCAAGTGTTTTCATCCCCTTCATTAGCTGATAGCTGTCGTTCGGCGCAAGCACTGCACCCAGCGAATTATGAAGAATAGCTATTTCTGCCGACAGCTCCGTGCCTTTGGTTACAATCAGCCCGGCAAGGACATCGTTATGCCCCCCCAAATATTTGGTTGCGCTATGAACGATGATATCCGCTCCGAGCTCCAGCGGCCGCTGGAAAAAAGGAGTCAACAGCGTGTTGTCTACAATGGTGAGCAGGCCATGACGGTTCGACCAGCTACAGACAGCTTCAATATCTGTAATCATCATTAGAGGATTGGTAGGCGTTTCGATAAATACAGCCTTGGTATTCGGACGCCGCGAAGCCTCCAGCCCGTCCAGATCATTCGTATCCACATAGGAAGCGCTGATGCCATATTTGGAAAGAATCCGTTCAAGCAGACGGTAGGTACCGCCATACAGGTCCAGCGAAACCACCAAATGGTCGCCCTGTCCAAACAAAGAAAATACCGTCGTCAGCGCCCCCATTCCAGAACTGCAGGCAAAGGCTGCATCGCCGGATTCCAGTTGTGCTGCAGCTTCTTCCAGCACCGAGCGGGTAGGATTCTTGGTACGGATATAATCAAAACCTGTGCTCTGCCCGAGTCTGGGGTGACGGAAAGCCGTAGCGTTATAGATCGGATAATTAATTGCTCCTGTAGCCGGGTCCTCGAGTGAACCTATCTGTGCCAATCTGCTCTCAATCCTCAGTTTCTCATCCATTGCTGCTGCCTCCTAAGTGTGGTGTATACATATATTTTCTATATTTTAAAATACTAAATAATCGGCCTGGTCTATATCGTAAGGGGTCTCCTGGTATACATAGTAATTGAGCCAATTAGAGAATAATAAGTTGGCATGAGCACGCCAGACAGCCGGCGGTGTGCGCTGCGGATCATCCTTAGGGTAGTAATGCTTCGGAATGGCAATATCCATTCCTTTGGCGATATCCCGGTCATACTCCCATTTTAACGACAACGGGTCATATTCGGAATGTCCGGTCACGAAAATTTGTTTTCCGTCAAGCGTCGACACCAGATACACTCCGGCTTCCTCGGATTCGGCAAGAATCTGCAGCTCGGGATTCGCAAGGATATCTTCACGCGAGACATCCGTGTGCCGGGAATGCGGAACATGGAACACCTCGTCAAAACCGCGCAGCAGCTTTACGTTAGTATGGTTAATGGTGTGCGGAAAAACGCCGAAACACTTCTCTTCCAGTTCCACCTTGTGAACGCCGAAGTGATGATAAAGCCCTGCTTGTGCGGCCCAACAGATATGCATCGTCGAGGTCACATTGTGCTTGCTCCATTCAAATATTCCCTTAAGCTCTTCCCAGTAATTCACGTCTTCGAATTCAAGCTGTTCCACCGGAGCGCCGGTTACAATCAGCCCGTCAAAGCGGCGGTCACTGATCTCATCAAAGGTTTTGTAAAAACTCTTCAGATGTTCTGCCGAAGTGTTCTTCGAGGTATGGGAGCTAGGGTGCAGCAGTACAACATCCACCTGAAGCGGTGAATTCCCGACCAGACGCAGCAGCTGCGTCTCCGTGGTTTCCTTAGTAGGCATCAAATTCAGAATAGCGATACGAAGCGGGCGGATATCCTGGTGGAAAGCCTGGCTTTCATCCATTACAAAAATATTTTCTCCGGACAATACTTCTTTGGCCGGCAGGCTGTCGGGAATTTTAATTGGCATTACAGTTTCCACTCCTCCGTTAAAATGAATATAAAAAAGACCTTTCTCGGGCGAGAAAGGTCATATATCTGTTAGTCATATGTGCCTCTCTCATCTGCCAGAGAACTTGTGCCAGGCAGCCTGATTGGCTTACCTGCAAAAGCTTCCGCAAGAATTAGCACCGTGCGTTCACACGCCGGTTGCCGGGTTTCATCGGGCTAGTCCCTCCACCTGCTCTTGATAAGATTTAGCTGTATTCAATTGAGAAAAAGTCACATAACGTTAAATGCTTTTCTTAAAATTTACTTTAAATCATGAACCTCCTTTTCGTCAAGTCCATACAATGCTAGTAGGCCCTTTTAAGCGTAAAGAATTTAGCTTGAAAGACCTATACCCGGGGGTTATACTAGACAAGGGTTTCAAAGGCCCTACCTGACGATAAGAAGAGGTGAGAGAAGAATGGAAGGCGACCCGAGTTCGCAGTTAAGCGTCCAGAAAGAGCAACCACACAGGATTAACATCAGCTTGCCGGCGGCGGGAGCATTTCTTCTTCATGCCCTCGAACCGTCATTTGGCCTCATGGATTGACCGTACCACCGGCCAAGCTGATTTTTCCCTGTGCCTATATTAGCACAAGCCCTGGAGAAGACCGGGGTCAAGAGGAGCGGAATCAGATGAAAATCCGGTTGGTAAACGCAGGCGTTTTTACACCTGTAGATGACATTGAAGAAACATTGACAGTCCCTGCAGAGGGGTTTTATTGGATTGATGCGGATGTTGAGGATCTGGAGCTGCTTCAGCCTTTGTACAATCTGCATGATCTGGCCGTTGAAGACTGCCTCAGCGAAGAGGATCAGCGTCCAAAGCTTGAAATTTATGAGAGCCATTATTTTATTGTAGTTAATAGCATCCGTTTTGATGATGAAGAGATCTTCCTCCGGGCGCTCAACGTGTTTCTGGGCAGACATTTCATTATCACCGTGACCAAGCAAAAGATCCACGAACTGCGTGTGCTGAAGCCCGTCCTGTGGGAGCAAGAGGTTAGTGAGCCGGACCGGTTCCTTTATCTGCTGATCGACCTTGTCGTAGACAACTTTTTCTCCGTTGGTGACCGGATAGAGGCGCGGATTGAGAAACTGGAAGAGGATATCCTGATGCATACCAAGAAATCGCATCTGAGCGAGATCATCGGTCTGCGGAGTGAAATTCTCTGGCTGAAGAAAATGCTGGGACCACAGAAGGAAGTTATCAATACCCTTAACAAAAAAGACCTCCGTCTGATCGATGATCAGCTGCAGAAATATTTTAGCGATATTTATGAAAATGCGGTCAAGATCTCTGAAACCTTTGAAACATACCGCGATCTCATGGGCAACTTACGCGAAGCTTACCAATCCAGTATTGCCAACCGCGCGAATGAGATCATGAGAGTCTTCACCGCTATTACCACGATATTCATGCCGCTGACGGTTATTACAGGGATTTACGGGATGAACTTTGATAATATTCCTGAAATCCATACCCGTTACGGCTACTATGGAGTCATTGCCGTTATGGTCACACTTGGCTGCGGGATGCTGTTTATTTTCCGCAAAAAGGAATGGCTATGAATCATATTGGACGAATAAGCAGGACGAAGGCCCCCTATACCTCATGGTAAGGAAGCCTTCGTCTTTTTGGTTTATATCAGAGCTTAAGCATCCGCTGCCTCGATTAGCGCAAACAACCGTTCCGTATCCCCGCGTTTGCACAGCTCACGCTCGGGGTTCATTACCGCCGCCGCTCCGGAGGCGATTCCGAATTGAACCGCCCGGCGCAGCGGCCAGCCCCGTTCCAGACTGTAGACCAGCCCGCCCACCAGACTGTCACCGGCCCCTACCACACTCAGCACGGGAACTTCAGGTGCCTTGATATGCTCGCAACCCTCCCTTGTAATCAATAGGGCTCCCTCTCCGCCAAGCGACACCAGTACCACCTCTGTCCGTCCTTGCTCGATCAGCTCCAGCGCAGCCGCCCGAACTTCGGCATCACCTGTAATTGCGTGTCCGGCCAGCTCCTCAAGCTCGCGTGCATTGGGTTTGAGCAGATATACGCCAGCATCCGCCGCCTTTTGCAGGGCTTCGCCCGAGGTATCCACAATAACCTTCGCCTGCCATGGCTTCACCGCTTCAATAACACGGCCATAGAAATCTGCCGGACAGCCTGGAGGCAGGCTTCCGCTCGCCACAATATACGATGGTTTCCCTGCCAACGATTTCAATTGATCCAGGCACTGCTCCCAGTCACCTTCAATAAACCGCGGACCCGGCATATCGAACCGGAACTGTTGTCCTGTGGATTCCTCTACGACAATTAGATTTTCCCGTGTCTGTCCGGAAATCGGGATCTCCTGGTGGCTGACCCCCTCCTTATCCAGCATCTCATGAATCAGTTGCCCGTGCAGTCCGCCAGATGCATACAGGGCCAGGGAATCGCCACCCAGTCTGTGGATGGCCCTGGATACGTTGACCCCGCCGCCTCCAGGCTTATAAGAAGCTTCCCGGCAGCGCAGCTTATGGTCCGGCACCACCTTTTCAATCCCTGTGCTGGCATCCACGCTAGGGTTAACCGTTAATGTTACGATCATAGCGTTCTCTCCTTTTACTCGGAATACCTGTATTTTACTCCAATACACTGTATTTTCCTAAAGAGAGAACTCCAAGGAAACTGCTTCATTCAAGACACCAGTCTGCCGAAACTAAAAATTCGTTGCCGAACCTAACTGAACCGCCTGCCCCCGCCGATACCGAATGCGGATTAGGCGCAGCCGCTCATAATAGACATCCAGCCCTTCTGCAGGAGTGAAGGCTTCCCCATAGGCTTTGAAAAGAACGGGCTTCAGGAAGGTATCTCCCATAAGCTCATAGGCTGTCCATATTCCGTCTAGCTCACTTGGGGATATATCCGCCAGTTCAAGCGCAATAAGCTTCTCCACGGAATAGCCGTCCTTTTCCAGCTCCTCTACAGCTTCAAGCACTTCACGACGGCTCACTCCACTCTGTACCTTCAGCTGCTCCATGCCGAGACCGTCCTCAATTCCCTGCAGCAGCACTCTTCGCAGCCGCAAGCGCTCCAGCTGCTTCTTGTATTTCAGCTCTTTCTGCTTATACTGCCAGGACATAAAATGCTCTTCGTCAACGGCTTCATGCACCCAGCCCAGCGGAAAACTATGCTCCCGCTCTATGCCAGATGTAATGTTCAGCCAGTCTCCGCCGTATTGCGAAGCCTTGCCTTCACCCACACCCGGAATTTGCAGCAGCTCCTCCGGGGTACGGGGTAGAAAGGCACTCAGCATTCGCAGCAGCCGGTTGCTGGCAAGAATATAAGGCGCCTTCCGTTCACTGGAAGCCTTACCCCGGCGCCATGCACACAGCTCTTCATAGATAGATTCATTGCCATGCTGCTCGCTGAAATACTGCAGTTTCAGCTGCTCCTGATTGCGTAAGCCCGTGGGGCTGTCCTCCTCGTGAAAGGAACCATCGATCAGCGGCCGGTAGCCATCCCCCATCTTCACCGCCAGCTCATGCCGGTAAACGCAGAGCATCTCATTCCAGGAGCCGCCTTCATACCACACGTTATCTCCCATTTCCTCTGTGCCCGAGAATTCACGCCAGCCAAGGCGCCAGAGACCTTCTTCTTCCCCGATCCAGAGCTGGGCGAATACCTCCTGATCGGCCCCTGATATTCTGGACAAACGGTTCATAAATACAATTTGCATCTGCGTTCCCTACCTTCCTAGTCATACAGTATGCATCATCCCGGTACTGATCAGCGTCCCCGCTTGCCGGACAGCACCGGGGAATTAAAGGATGACAGTAAGCATGAAGCTATACATCCTTAAGTTTAGACACAAAAAAGCACCTCTCTCACGAATTGCGTGAAAGAGGTGCTTCCTCTGAATGCTATACTGTTAATGCTTACAATACCTATTTATGGAGAAACAGTCAATCTCTTTTTATTACAAGTATTAAAGATGGATCCGTTCTTATGCTACTCCCGGTCCAATGCCAGTTTAGCCAACCCAATTGCTCCGGACAAACCCGCATTGTCTCCCAGCTGCGGCGGTACAATATAACTGTCTATGGCCTCATTCAGTGCCGGATGCTGGACGTAGCCGCCCAGCAGTTCCTGAAGTTGAGCATGAATCAGCGGGAAAAGCTGACTCTGCTTCATGACTCCGCCACCCATGACAATCTTCTGCGGAGAGAGAATAAGCACGTAATTCATCAGTGCATGCGCCAGGTAGTGGGCTTCCATTGCCCAGGCCGGATGTTCGGGTGCCAGTTCCCCTGCCGGTATACCCCAGCGGGTGCCAATCGCCGGACCTGCCGCCAATCCTTCCAGGCAATCACCATGATACGGACAAAAGCCGGCAAACGTATCTTCCGCATGGCGGCGCACAAAAATATGCCCCATTTCAGGATGAGACAGGCCATGAACCAGCTTGCCTCCTACTACCGCACCAGCCCCAATACCTGTACCGACTGTGATATACAGGCAGCTGTCAAGCCCCTGGGCCGCACCCCACTTGTATTCTCCCAGCGCCGCACCGTTCACATCCGTATCAAAGCCGATAGGCACGGAAAAATGTCCGGCAACTGTTCCAACCAGATTATATTGTCCCCAAAAGGGTTTAGGGGTGGTTGTGATGTAGCCGTAGGTCGGGCTGCCAATCACAGGGTCAATGGGTCCGAATGAACCAATGCCGATCGCTTCTACATTTTTCCCCGTGAAATAATCCAGCACAAGCCCCATTGTTTCCTCGGGCGTGGTTGTCGGAAAGCTGACCCGGTCGATAATCGTACCGTCCTCATGTCCAATCCCGCATACAAACTTTGTTCCCCCTGCTTCAATAGCTCCAAGTACTTTCACTGCAGCAGTCTCCCTTCCCATACACGTGCTCTTCTCAATTAGCGTTGTCCCCATGTTAGGACATTGTTACGGAAACCTCAAACTGGGCGAAACCAAATTGGGCGTCCTCCCGAAAATTCCATTCTAGTATATATCGCCGCTTAAAAAGCGGGCATTGGTGCCTCTTGCCCTTATTATACGTGGCATGCAGATATATGACAAGCGGTTGACATACCAAAAAATAAAACTGGAAAGGTAGATTTATTTCGAACCTTAGGATTGGCGAATTGTCCGGTGAATTAAAGAATTAGGTTGATTGCTTAAAAGAAGCAGAGGCAGAACAAGACTTGATAAATAATGCCTTAGACTGCCGCTGTTGTCATTTAACTAATGTTTGTCCCTATTGTTGAACTATTGATCCTTAAAAACTCAGTTGTTGCTTCCTGCATTCCCGATCGCCTAAGTCCTTCAATCGCATCGGGGCTGAGCGAAACCACGAATCTTAAACTTGTATTTATCCGTTCGATAATATCCATTCGTGGGCCGCTTCTCCACTCCTCACTATTGTAGAACGCATCTTGAGAAGAATTAAGGTGGTCCAGGTTATCGTAAGACCTGATAAGGTAATAAGCATCCTGATCGTGCAGGGAATTACCGTAGGTAACAACATCCATCCCAATGCTGGTATGCAGAGGAACACTGATCTCATGCATGATTTTATGGAACTCGTCGCCAGTGCCAGCTTTCAGAGTATAAAGAAGAATCTCGATCACTCTATTCATAAATACCTCCTGAGTATGTTCATGTGTTTGTGTCACATTAAAGTATATGAATTTTTCTAATTATATGAGTATCTAATTATATGTTATTATTGTTTAGATGTTTTGGCAAAGACCAATCGATCTGGAAATACTTGCGTGGTGAGGGATTTTCCAATACTGTTCGGACAGGGAATGCTGTTATAACATTAGCGGGGTACACACCTTTCTTGTTGGCATAGTCGCTAGCCACTTCCAGGTTACTTTTCAAGCGAGGTGTATTTTGTCAACAAGAATAAAGTCTTCACACTTTAATTATTTTGCGTATGCCAGTTGTGTCCGGCAAGGCTTTGCTCTATTGGTATCCTTGCCGGACTGTCTTGAGCCCGAGGCGTGGATTTGTGTTATGTGAAGAACTGTTACCATTCCCTCCATTCTTCTGTAATATCTTGATCCTCCTCAATTACTAATTCAGCTAGCTTAGCTGCCTTGTCAATAAAATCAACTAATTCTTCACGCTCCATCGTTTCAATAAAATAGCCATTTTCCTCATTCATTTAAGCGCATCTCCATATTCTATCATTCTTTCATTCCATAATTTGGTTGGTTTTTCATCAAATAAGTTTTGTAACGTCATTGAGCATACCCTCATTTTCTTGTTTTTAATGGTATTTCACATAACGTTTCTGTCTTCATGACATCCTGGGTCAGTTTTGTAAAAAAATATCCGAGTCATGGTAGCTTTTCACTTCCATCAACCCTCCCCCTCTTTTGAAGGAACGTCATGCCCAGTCCATATTCAATTAATACCTATATTTTACTTGTGCTCATTTTTTCGTACAAGTGTACTCTTCTGTTTCCCTACATTTTTCCTTTATTCTATTCGTTGGCAGTCATTTCTATCATATATAGCTTCATAAAGTCTTTCTTTCGTGGTAGTTGCGGCAGGCTTCTACAAGCCGGAATGCCGCCGGAAAATAGGATGCCAGGTGAATATGCGCATAGGCAGCCAAGATATTTCCGTCCGCGTAACCCTCAGGCTGGTTTCCGCTTCTGCCGTGACTGTCATAGGCATACAATTGTGGCTCCTCAGGCGCATAACTCATCTGGGAGTAGTGAAACTCATGACCGCGTATTCGTTCCCCCCGCTTCAGCAGTAGGCAGTCCGCACGTGCTGTTACTTCGCGGTAGCCGAGTGCAGCGCGCCGCTCCTGCATGACCGTGGCGGCGGGAATAATCCCGGCCATCTTGTGTACTGCCCCGCTGCGGTCGGTGAGACTGCGGGCCAGCACCATGTAGCCGCCACATTCCGCATACAGTGGCATTCCAGCTGCCGCAGCTGCCCTTAAGCCATCCAGGAAGGCAGCATTCCCGGCGATTCTGGCGGCGAATTCTTCCGGGAAGCCGCCGCCGATGTAGATTCCGTCCGCGTGCGGAGGAATACCGTCGCCGTCAAGCGGACTGAAGTACACCAGACTTGCCCCGGCGCGGACCAACAGCTCCAGATTGTCGGCATAATAAAAATTGAACGCGGCATCCCGTGCAACGGCAATGACAGGCGTAATGTCCTGTATAGTGACCAGAGCTTTAGGAACATCTTCTGCCGGATTCTCTTCTACTGGAACCTGCTCAGGCCACCATCCCTGCCCTAAAGGATAACGCAGGGATGGTGCGGCCGCAGCAAGCTTCAACAGCAGATCCAGATCCGTGCCGGCTTCCAGCAGATCGGCGGCACGGTCAAATAACGGATCCAGTTCACCGCGCTCGGCAGCAGGCAATAGTCCTAAATGCCTCTCCGGGATATCCAATTCCCGGTCCCGTTCCAACCATCCGATGACTGGAATACCACTGGCTGCTTCAATCGCCGCTTTGACAGTCTGGTAATGGCTGGCACTGCCACAGCGGTTCACGATTACAGCAGCGATGCGTACCCCTGGCTCCAGCTGCCCAAAACCAAGGACGATGGCTGCTGCACTGCGGCCCATACTGCGCACATCTACGACCAGCAGCACCGGACTGTCTGTGAGTAGAGCCATTTCCGCCGTTGATCCGGTAAGCGCTGTTGCCTCTTTGCCGTCATACAGTCCCATTACGCCTTCAATTACTGACAGATCGGCCCCCTCCGAGGAACGCAAATAATACTCCAGCATATATTCGCTGGAGGTCATCCAGGAATCCAGATTCCGGGCCGGCCGGCCCGTTACAGCCGCGTGGTAGGCGGGATCAATATAATCTGGACCGCATTTGAAGGCCTGCACCATCAGACCGCGCCGGGCAAACGCCCGGAGCAGTCCAAGCGTCACTGTGGTTTTACCTGATCCGCTGCCTGTTCCAGCTACCACAATGCGCGGGCGGGCCTGGGAAGGCCACGCCGGTCTGCTTATCTCATTCATCTGATCACTCCTCCGCTTCCGAAAAACGGACTCTCGCTACAGCGATGGTTGCATTGCCGCTTTTTTTCTTTCTCAGTACAAGATCCCGGGCACCTGAAGACAGCAGGGCCGCCGGCTCGCAGACGCCGTAAGCCCCAGTCACCTTGAATACAGTCTCCGAAGGCTGCTCCAGCACAACCGTATTTAGCTGCTCCGGCGAATACAGGTCCAGCTTCCAGCCGTATTTGGCACATAAGGCCAAAAGACCAGCCTCATCTCCTTTGATCCCGGCGGTAGCCACATTGCGGACACAGTGAAGCGAAAGCCCCAGCTCCGCCAGTGTATCCTGAACTACCGCTTCAAGCTCCGCCAGTTTGGTGCCGCGGTTGCAGCCGAGCCCAAGCACCAGGCTGCGCGGTCGGTAGACTACGGCCCGCTCGCCTAATACAACCGACTCCGGCTTGGACAATAGCCGGTCCGTAACCACGATCGCCGCGCTGAACGGCGCTTCCTGCAGCTCTGCCATGCTTCCGCAGAGGCGGACATGAGCAGGCAGAACCGCTCTTTGCGGCAGCCAGCCGCGTTCGCCGCTCTCCTGCAGGAAGGCCACCGCCTCCCCGTTGACCAGGGCGGCACTGACCGTTCTCATCGGCGCGAAATCTTCTGCGCGCCAGCCGAACTCTGAACCGAGCAAGTCCACGGCGAAGGTGCCCTGCACATCCGAGGCGGTAGTGATCACCGGATGGCTGTCAAGCAGCTGCGCGATCTGCAGCGTCAGCCTGTTAGCCCCGCCGAGGTGCCCGGAGAGCATGCTGATGACATGCTCTCCATGCTCGTCAATGACGATGACGGCGGGGTCGGTTCTTTTATTCCCCAGCAGAGGAGCAGTCAGCCTGACCGCCGCACCCAGCGAAAAGAACAAAATAATCCCTTCGTACTGCCGGAACAGCTTCGGAAGCAGCTCTTTGACCGGTTCCGCGAATATCTGAAAGGTGCAAGAAGACTCACGCAGGTCCCTGCTGTACTTGGCATAGCCATAAACATCTGTATCTGCGAGCATCTCTCCCAGCTTCAGCGCCAGACGGATACCATTTGTAGTAATAGCAACAGCTGCATACCGGTTAGCCATCGGATTCGGTTCCTTCCCGGCAGCCGTGGGTAAACTTCTTGTCGTACAGCTTCGAGCGGTGCTGATCCCGGTCCGTAAGTGTCGGATCAAGGGCCCAGCCGGCGAGGATCATCGCATGCATGGTAATGCCCGCATCCTGCAGATCATCTGCAAGACGGGACACCGTAGTCCGCAGAATCTGCTGATCCGGCCAGGTCGCCCGCTTCACGACAGCCACTGGCGTATCCGGACTCCAGCCGGCAGCAAGAAACTCAGCTGACACATGTCCGGCCAGTGAAGCACTGAGGAACAGGGCCACAGTGCAGTGATGCGAAGCGAGATGCCGCAGCTGCTCGCGTTCCGGCACGGGCGTCCGGCCTTCAGCCCGGGTCAGAATCACTGTCTGCGTCAGCTCCGGCACCGTCAGCTCCGCGCCTAGAGTCGCCGCTGAAGCAAATACAGAGCTGACCCCAGGCACAATCTCATAGCTGACACCGCACAGCTTCAGCAGCGACATCTGTTCCAGAATCGCCCCGTACATTGAGGGGTCTCCGGTGTGGACGCGGGCTACGCTTTTACCCGTCTTCACTGCCGCTGCCATGATCTCTACCTGCTGCTCCAGGTTCATTCCCGAGCTCTGCAGCACCTTAGCTCCCGGCTTGGCGCTGGCAATGAGCTCCCCGCTAACCAGAGAATCTGCGTAGAGCACCACATCTGCGGTGCGCAGGATCCGGCTGCCTTTTAGCGTAATCAGCTCGGGATCACCCGGGCCGGCTCCTACGATATATACCTTTGGCTCCAAACTGGCTGTTATCATTTGCTCACCACCATAAGACTTAGATATTCCAGCTCCCGGCCACGCAGCTCTCGGGCGTCCCGCCACACTGTCTCGTACGGCGAGGTCACCTTAGTGACAACGGATGCTTTGCCTCCAAGATCTAGCTCGTCCAGCACCTCCAGCACCAGATCCAGCACTTTAGCCACCTTCAAAAAAACTACCGTATCATGATGCAGCAGTGCCTCCTTCAGCGCCTCGCGATCGTCTGTAGCCGGAATAATCCCCACTCGCTGATTGCCGTCCGCAAGCGGCTGTTCCAGCGCAGCAGCAGCACCCAGCAGTGACGAAATCCCCGGGATCGTAACAATAGACACATCAGGATGCAGCTCCTGCATCAGCCGGGCCAGGTGAATGAATGTACTGTACAGATTCGGATCGCCCTCTGTCACAAAAGCAATATCGCGCCCCAGCTTCAGCTCATTCCAGCACAGCTCTGCCGTATGGTTCCAGCCGCTGGCCAGTCGTTCCGGGTCTTTAGTCATCGGGAACACCAGTCCCAGCATAACCTTTTCGTTAGCATTGACGTGCATCTCTACAATCTCGTGGGCGTAGGATTTCCCGCCCTTTTGGGTAGCCGGGTAGGCAATTACAGGGCATTCCCTCAGCAAACGACAGGCCTTCAGTGTAATCAGCTCAGGATCACCGGGACCCACGCCCACACCGTACAAGCTGCCGATCCCGTTGCCCGTTTCTTTTGTTGTCATACGCTTTCCCCTCCTATGTTCTGCTAAGTAAGTGGCTAATCCTAGCTCTTGCTCTATTGGCAGTCCTGCCTGCGTCCGCTAACCACATATACAGGGTTCATCCCCTCAAACCGGGTCATACCGAGGATCGGCTTCCCCCGCGAAGCCTGGAGCTGCGTCACTTCGACAGCCAATCCTGCAAGCTTCAGCGATTCCATACCGGAATAAAGTGTTTCAATCGTGATCGCTGCGATGACCATCCGTCCGTCCCGCCGCAGCCGCTGAGCGCAGAGGGCAATAATATCCTTCAGTTCGCCCCCGCTGCCGCCGATAAACACCGCATCCGGGTCCGGCAGACCGTCCAAGCCCCTGGGGGCTTTGTCATGGATAATCTCAAAATCAGCACGAAATTTACGGCGGTTGGCCACCATGTTGGGCAGGTTCTCGGCACTTTTTTCAAGTGCGTATACCTTGCCGAGACGGGCAATCCGTGCACATTCCACCGCCACTGCCCCTGATCCTGAACCGATATCCCAGACGACTGCGTCCTCGGACAAATTCAGCTCTGACAGGACAAGTGCCCGGACCTCGCGCTTTGTAATCAGGCCTTTCTCCGGATAACGCTGATGGAAGGTTTCATCGGGATAGGCAAAACCCCGCCGCAGAGCCTTATCGTCCTCCCGTTTCCACCGCAGAATTACTATATTTAACGGAGAAAAGACCCCCTCTTCGAGCTCATCCAATTCCCAGAACCGGCAGACTTCACCGGAACCACCCAGTTTTTCGCAGACAAACGCCTCATATTCCGTCATTCCAAATTCGCGCAAATAGGCTCCTATAACTGCAGGGGAATTGACCTCATCGGTTAGTAGAGCTATTTTGCGCTTGCCGTCAATCCGCTGGGCAAGCCCCCGGATCGGACGGCCGTGGAGACTGACCAGCTCCGCATCCTGCCAGCTGTCTCCGAGCCGGGCAAACGCTAGCTGCACACTGCTGTAATGTGGAATCACCTCAACATGCTCGGGACCGAACCTGCGGACCAAATACCCGGCAATGCCAAAAAACAGCGGGTCTCCCGAAGCAAGCACCACGACACGGCGCTCCTTCCATATTTCCTCCAGTTTGTCCGCAAAGGCCTTCAGGCCGTTTTTCAGAACAATCTTTTCCCCGTGGTAGGTGCTGAAAAAAGACAGCTGCCGCTCCCCGCCGAGCAGCACTTCGCTTTCATGCACTTTGCTCAGGCTATCCGGGGTTAAGCCTCCGGCTCCGTCCTCCCCGATGCCAATAATATATATAATGTCAGCCACGGATCTCCGCCCTTCCCAGCACCCGGCCCTTCATGGTGATCAGCACCATCTCCACCGTCATGCCGCCATGTATATGTTCCATACAATGCCTGCAGGCATGCAGACACAGCAGTTCAAAAAAACCATCATGCCCTGCCTCCGTCATATGGTCTACAACCTGTGAAGCTGTGTTAGCTCCGGCAATCTCCGCTACCAGTTCCCGGTCTGCTCCCGACTCCGCCGCCATCCTGGCCAGAAAACCGAAATCGACCGGAGCATGTTTGGAGTGGATCAGCATCGCGCCCTGTGCTACTTTCGAGTACTTGCCCGCCATTCCCACCAGCGTAACTTTACGGATTCCGTAAGCCTTGGCATGCTCCAGGGAGTAGCCGACATATTCACCCATCTGGATAAAAGCTTCCTCCGAAAGCGCTCCGAACATCGCCATAGCATATTTCTCACTGCTTCCGCCCGTGGTCAGGATAATCTGCTTGTTCTCCATGGCCGCAGCGACCGAAATAGCCTGCACCACGCTCGCCTTGTAAGCATCGGTGGAGAACGGCGTCACCACACCGCGAGTACCCAGGATAGAAATGCCGCCCTGGATGCCCAGCCGGGGGTTCAACGTCTTGAGTGCAATGGCCTCGCCCTCCGGCACACTGATGACTACCCGCACCCCCCTGGCCGCGCCATGCTCCTCCAGTACCTCGGACACCGCATCCCGGATCATGCGCCGGGGCACAGGATTGATCGCCGCTTCCCCGGGCGGTACCGGTAACCCCGGCTTCGTTACTCTCCCGACACCTTTGCCTCCGTCTATCTCTACACCGGGAGTATCGCTCCAGCTTACAGCAGCCACAATCCTTGCCTGATGTGTCGCATCCGGGTCATCCCCGGCATCCTTCACAGTTGCACAGATTGCCGAGTCCCTGCCGGTAAGCTCACCCCCTGTCAGATCGAACGTATGCCGGAAGCCGGCAGGCAAATCGATCTCCACACGCTGTGGAACTTCGCCGGTAACCAGCAGGAGCACTGCGCCTTTGGCGGCAGCGGCAGCACAGGCACCGGTCGTATAACCGCGGCGCAGTGGTACTGAGGGATCGGCATACCCGGAATCCCTGCCGTGCTTACTACCCTGGAAATCCAGTGACTCCCGTTGTTCCATGACCCAATTCGCCTCCCTTCTCTGCTGTGTCAGGTGATATTCACCAGGGCCCTACTGGCCCTGATTCTGCAACTCTGACGCTTGACGGACAGCCAGCAGGCTGAGTGCGTTGACCGCTGCAACCACAACTGTGCTGCCGCCTTTGCGTCCGATGTTAGTGATATATGGAATATCTAGTTTACGCAACTCATCCTTCGACTCAGCAGCAGATACAAATCCGACCGGCATGCCAATCACAAGTCCAGGCTTTGCAGCACCTTCTTTGATCAAACGAATCAATTCCAGCAGCGCGGTTGGCGCATTGCCAATCACGTAGATCCCGCCTGGCGCTTCAGCGCAGGCTTTACGGGTTGCGAGGATAGCGCGGGTTGTTCCTTCCGCCTTGGCAGCCTCAATTACATCCGGATCAGAGATATGCACCCGGACTTCGCCGCCATATTTGTGAATCCGCTCCTTGGCAATCCCGGCTTCCACCATACGCACGTCTGCAATAATGGGCTTTCCCGCCAAAATAGCGGAAATACCCGCCTCCACCGCCCCGGGATGAAACACGAGACTCCGCCCCAGTTCAAAATCGGCAGAAGCATGAATGATCCGCTGCACGACTGGATACTGCATGGCGCTGTAATCATGCTCCCCCAGCTCACTGGTAATCATTTGAAAGCTCAGACTTTCAATTTCCTGCGGCTGCACCGTAAGCGGCTTAAAGTCCGTACCAAATTCCATAGCTATCCCTCATTTCTTATATAAAGCTGTAACCGCTAAGACGATCTCATCAAAGGACTGATACACCCTGCAGTGATCTCCAGAAGCCGTTTGAGGGCGTGCAATCAAAATGACATACAGGCCCATATCCAGCNTAACCGCTAAGACGATCTCATCAAAGGACTGATACACCCTGCAGTGATCTCCAGAAGCCGTTTGAGGGCGTGCAATCAAAATGACATACAGGCCCATATCCAGCGCCGCATGCACCTTTTCATCGAGGGAACCTTCTGCTCCACTCTCTTTCGTAACCATCACTTGGGTGCCGTATTGTCTATAGAGAGCTTCATTCATTTCGCGTGAAAAAGGTCCCTGCATCGCAATGATGTTGCGCTGTTCTATCCCGAGGCAAATGCACTTCTGTATATTTTCCAGACAGGGCAGCAGTCTTACGGTTAACCGGATAGCGGTATTCCCCAGCAGTTGTCCTGCAAACACCTCTAATGTTTTGCCGCCGGTCGTCAGCATAATGGAGCCTTCCAGCTGCTTGGCCCTGCGCGCTGCCTCTTCATAGGAATGCACGACCATTAACCGGGGATGTTTATCATAACTGACGCTGCGCCGCTCATAACGCCAATAGGGCAGACCGAGCACTGCAGCGGCTCTCATCGCATGGGCATGTGCCTCCTGTGCAAACGGATGGCTGGCATCAACGATGGCGCTGCAGCCTTCCTTCCGCAGGCAGGAGATCATTCCGTCCTGATCTAGCCTGCCGATACGCGTCCGTATGCCCGCTGCTTCAAGGCGTTCCGCAGCACTTGCCGTCACAACGGACGCCAGCAGCTGTAGCCCTTCACTTGACAGGGAAAGCGCCAGTTCACGGGCATCACGGGTTCCACATAGCATAAATATCATCGGGTCAGTGCGCCATTGGAGCAGTTGGCGGGTTCATGGCCACATCCATGCCCTTCTCCCCCATGGGAGCCGTGATGATGCGCCTCGTCACCGTGGTGATGGTGATGATGATGAATAGAAGCTTCGTCGCGGTATTTGCAATTGTCGCAGTTGGCTACAGTCAGGCCCGCCACAGTCTCATCTATACGATCGATCAGCATGTCGGACAGCAGCGGGTGTGTGCCCAGATAGCTGCCTGCCTCTACTTCAATCTCTGGGTGTGCTGCGGCAAAACCGTTCACCGTTTCGTTGAACTGTCTCATCAGCACCCCGGTGAATAATAAATACGGAAGCACGATGATTTTCCGCGCTCCAAGTGCAAGGCACCGCTCCAATCCTGCGTTCAGCGAAGGCTTGGCCATAGCAATAAAGCAGGCCTCGACGCTTTTAAAGGAGGTTCTTTCCCAGAGCAGACGGGTCAGCTTGAAGAGGTCGCTGTTCGCATCCGGGTCACTGCCTCCGCGGCCCATGACAAGCACGATAGTATCTTCATCTGTGATCTGGTCCTTTTCCTCACTCAGCACAGCCGCCGTCTCCTGATTGCTGCTATCCGGGTGCGCAAAGTGGCTTTGGTGTGCGCGTACGATCGCATTATTAGTGATGTCTCCAGATTGCGCCCATTGTTCTGAGGTCTGAATCGGCCGCGACAGCGCCATAGCTCCTGCGATGCGGTCTAACAGAATTTCCGCTGCTCTCTCCTGCACGCCAATAGGCCGGCCATATATAAATTCCACATCCGGATATTTCAGCTTCGCCTGATCCAGGGCCATCGGAATATCCAGCTTGGAATGTCCCGCCGCGAATAAAATAATCGGTACAACATAGACCTTAACGGCTCCTCCCCGGACACATAGATCTATGCCTTCGGAAATGGATGGAGCCGACAACTCGATAAAGCAGGTCTCCATGATATACTCCGGCCTCCGGTCAGCCAGCAAACGGGTAAAGTTCCGCAGCTCCTCATTCCCCTCTTCCACACGGCTTCCATGTCCTACTAGCAGCACCGCCGGCTTCCGGCTGGCACCTTCCGGGTTCTGCAAAAGCACGGGTTCAGATTGAATCCCGCTCTCCTGGTCACCGCCAGCCAATGCCGCCAGCGACCAAGGTTCTGCTGCGGTCCGCAGCCGTTCATGCGGCTTCAATACCTGCGTATCAGCGCCAAGGCAGTACTTGCGCTCATAGCCGCGTGGTGTAACTAAAAGGCCTTCATAGACTATGGTAGCTGAATTGCCGACGATTACAGTCGAGAGCATGCCGATCTCATGGTTCAGCATATCCTGGAGCGTTGTGACGATGGTCTGCTGGCGGTCACGGTAGGCGCTTTTTACGATACCGACCGGAGTGGCAGGGTCCCGGTAGCGTAGCAGAATCTGACGGGCTTCTTCAATTTGGCGTGTCCGCTTCCCGCTGCGCGGATTATAAAAGGCAATTACAAAGTCAGCCATTCCTGCTGCTTCCACCCGTGCCGCAATGCTCTCCCAAGGCGTAAGATGGTCACTCAGGCTAATCGTACAGGAATCATGCATAATCGGTGCTCCCAGCAGCGAGGAGCAGGATTGAATCGCCGAAATACCTGGAATCACTTCGACCACTACACCTGTGTCAGGTTTCCAGCCCCGTTCGATCAGCACTTCATAGACCAGCCCCGCCATTCCATATACACCTGCATCTCCGCTGGAGATGACAGCAATGGTCTGACCGTCCTCTGCCCGGCGAACCGCTTCCCGGGCCCGGCTGACCTCCTCGGTCATGCCTGTTCCGACAATCTCCTGATGCCGCATCAGCGGCCGGACCAAATCCACATAAGTGCTGTAGCCGATCACAGCCTCACTTTCTTCCAGCGCCGCCAAAGCCCGGCCCGTAATATGCTCCATTGCACCGGGACCAAAACCGATAATCAGCAGCTTTCCTAGTCTGTTCATTCTTGTTCCTCCATCCTTGATACAGCTTCGGTACTCAAAGCAAAAACTCCCGCCTTGTGGGGTGGGAGGTACATGTACGTATTCAGATCACAAAAAGAAGGCAGGCCCGCCGCCAAAACAAGCAGTGCCCCCTCATCTGTTCATCCATTCGTACACCGCTCCTATCCGCGTAGAGTCGTGTGTGCGCAAACAAGGTAGGTCTCCTGGCTCGGGATCATTGCCTGGCTTCGTCTTCCCCGGAGCTATCACCGAGTGACTTGTTGAAGCCGGCTCTTCCTTACAGTGGCGGGACCGCTCGGGAGTTGCACCCGATTCCCTGTTATCCCTTGATATCAATCAAAGGCACCTTGTTTCGTCGCTGATTCATCCTGTACATCATAGCGGAGACCGCTCACGCATGTCTGTGATAAAAGTGCAGCGCATGAAGCTTGTAAGAATGTCACTTGAGTAATATAATTATTAACTATAACGCTGTATCGGAGGCTTTTCATGAAACTTGATCTTACTGAAGAATCCCTGCCGGTGTACGAAGCATTATCCAGCTCTGTTCGACTGCATATGCTCCGTCTGCTTGCCGTCCAGCCCATGAATGTCAAGGAATTAGCCGGAGCGGTGCAGCTCAGCAGTGCGATTATGACCATGCATGTGCGTAAGCTGGAGGCTGCCGGACTTATCAGCACCCATATGGCTCCCGGACGGAGCGGCTTGCAGAAAATCTGCACAATAGCCGTGGACAATGCCGAGATTTTGTTCCCGGGACAAGGTAAAACAGAGCGTAAACGCCACCGTAAAGAGATCCCCGTCGGGCATTATTCCAATTTCCAGATCGAACCGACCTGCGGTCTGGCTACCACGGAGCAAATCATCGGCAACTTTGACGATCCGCGTTATTTCTGGGATCTCGAGCGGATGAATGCCGGTATTCTCTGGTTTGGCAAAGGATATGTCGAATATAAAATCCCTAACTTTCTGCTGTCCAGCCAGCAGCCGGAGGAACTGGTCATTACGATGGAGATTGCCTCGGAAGCACCGTCCATTAATAATAATTGGCCTTCGGACATCACCTTTACCCTGAACGGGCACAAGCTTGGCTACTGGACAAGTCCCGGCGATTATGGAGACAGGCAGGGCAAATACACACCATCCTGGTGGCCCGCCCTCACTAATCAATACGGATTGCTCAAGCAGCTGAGGGTTACTCCAAAGGGTACTTTTATGGATGGCCATAAGCTGTCCGAGGTTACGCTTGAACAGGTGGGCATCCGCAGCAAACAATGGACGTTCATGCTGTCTGTGGAAGAAGACGCCGAGCATATCGGGGGTCTAACCCTCTTCGGCAAAGGGTTCGGCAATTATAACGAAGACATGCTGGTAGATTTATATTATACAGATATGCCAGACAGCAATGAGTCGGCAGGGTCTGCTTAACCCCCATATACGCACAAAATAAAGAAACCCCGAATTCCGCAGTTTATCAAACTGGTGGAATTCGGGGTTTCTTGGCTTAGCCAGGTTTAGCAATCGTTATACCGTTACAGCATGGCCTGGCGATAGTGTACCTTGTCTATTCGTTAACCGGCTGCCACAGGCCGCCCCCGGGAAGCGGACAGCCCCTTGCCTTCAAACGGGCAACAACCGGTATGATGCAGCCGCAGGCGGTGCAGGTTACCCCATCCTGCAGTTTGGAGCAGGTACTGCAAATAGCGACCCGCTCCGCATACAACGAATCTGAAGCGGTGTTACCTTCATTGAACATCGAGGATGCCAGAATACGGGCGATCTGTGCATCTGTGACCTTATAGTCGTCCCGGCAGCCTTTACAGGAAGAGGTTGTGGCCATAGCAGTACTCCTTTTATGCGTTCGGTGTAATCTCCAGTACCGTTACCGACATCGCCGGCAGCTCCACAGTAATCGTATCGCCTTCCAGCTTGAAAGCTGTGAACGGCTGCGGAACGACAGCTTCCGGCTCGCTGAACGAGTTGTGGGCATCGATCGTTGCCCCGGCCAGAGTTGTACCGGTAATCTGAACCGCTTGGCCGGCGAGTCCGCGTAATTCCAGTGGAAGTACTGCTGCGGCCGCATGATTCAGGTTACAGAGGCTGACATGAATCACTCCCTCTGCCGTTACCGAAGCTGAGGCGGATACTTCCGGAATCTCCTTACCATCAAAGCTGTAAGATCCGCTCTCCAGTGTCAGATCGAGCAGTTCTGCATCCTGATGCACCTTGTACATATTGAATACATGATAAGTCGGAGTGAGCAGCATTTTCTCGCCTTCGGTAAGAATGACAGCCTGCAGCACGTTAATCGTCTGGGCAATGTTCGCCATACGCACACGGTCGCTGTGGTTGTGGAAAATGTTAAGTGTCAGTCCGGCAACCAGCGCATCGCGGATCGAATTCTGCTGATAGAGGAAGCCAGGGTTCGTTCCCGGTTCCACATCATACCAGGTTCCCCACTCATCAACGATCAGGCCGACTCTTTTCTCAGGATCATATTTGTCCATAATCACACTGTGGCGGGATATCAGTTCTTCCATGTGCAGCGCCTTTTCCAGTGTCGTGAAATATTCAGAAGCTTCAAAGCCGGTAGCCGCACCCTTATGCTCCCAAGTTGCACCGGGAACCGTATAGTAATGCAGTGTGATGGAGTCCATAAACCGGGTGGCTTCGCGCATTAGCACTTCCATCCAGTAATAATCGTCCGAATTCGGCCCGCAGGCGATCCGGTGAATCTTATTGTCTCCATAGTTGCGGACATAGGTCTGGTACTGCCGGTACAAATCTGCGTAATACTCAGGACGCATATTGCCTCCGCAGCCCCAGTTCTCATTGCCTACGCCAAAATACTTGACGGCCCACGCTTCTTCGCGGCCATTCTTCGTGCGCAGCTCAGCCATCGGAGATATACCGTTAAAGGTCAGATACTCTACCCATTCAGACATCTCCTGCACCGTTCCACTGCCTACATTGCCGTTGATATAAGGCTCGCATTCCAGCATAGCGCACAATTCCATGAATTCATGCGTCCCAAAATGGTTGTTCTCTACGGCGCCGCCCCAATGTGTATTGATCATCCGTTTGCGTCCTTCGCGTGCTCCAATGCCATCTTTCCAATGATATTCATCAGCAAAACATCCGCCCGGCCAGCGCAGCACCGGCACCTTGATCTCCTTAAGCGCTTCCACAACATCATTGCGGATGCCTCTGGTGTTCGGAATCGGTGAATCTTCTCCTACCCAGATGCCTTCATAAATGCAGCGTCCCAAATGTTCGGAAAAATGCCCATAAATATTCCGGTTAATCGTTCCCTTGCGGATATCCGTATTCAGTACAACACGCTGAGCCATTTCAATGCCGCCTCTCTTAAATTAACATTTTTATTAATCATTTAATATTCATATTAACATTATAAAGGGCTTGCTTCTCATCCGTCAATAACAAAAAGCGCCTCTTAAGCCGTTAACGGCTCAAGAAGCGCTTTGGGTACAATCCATATATTTGCTCAGTCAATCATCATGCTGGACAGAGGGGATTAAGCTTCACCCTAGATCCCCCAGCTCGATCTGCACAATGCCCCGCTCATCTTTCACCGTTCCTACCAGATGCATCAGGCTGCCGAACTCCAGCTCCTGGAATTTGCGGGCTGCGTTCTCGCGCTGCAACTCCCACAGGCATTCCGCAAGGGTACAGACTACAGGCACATCGCAGCGGATTTCCGCCAGCTCACGTGACAGATGAAGCATATCGAGATCAGCTTCGATTTTGGCGCGCACCCCTTTGGGTAACAGGTGAAGATTCTCGATCACGCCTTCCACGGTACCATATTCTGTCAACAGCTTCAGTGCGGTCTTCTCTCCAATGCCGCGCACGCCAGGATAATTGTCGCTGGTATCGCCCATAAAACCCTTCAGATCAATCACCTGGGCAGGGGTAAGTCCTCTTTCTTCGAGCAGTTCGGCCGGATCGTACACTTTGTAGTTGGAGCGGCCTTTTTTCATAATCACGACCTTAACGCTGTCACTAACCAGCTGCAGCATATCATGATCCCCTGTCAGAATGTAGACCTCGGACTCCCCGCTGTAACAGGATGCAAGCGTGCCAATGCAGTCATCCGCTTCATAGCCCACCAGGCCGATATTCGGCACACCCAGCTCAGCCACCACCTCTTTGACGAGATCGAACTGTGGAATCAGCTCCAGCGGCGCATCAATCCGGTTCGATTTGTAGCCGTCATACTTCTCCGTGCGGAAGGTCCCTTTGCCCATATCCCAGCAACAGACCACATGTGAAGGCTCAAACGTGCTCACCGCATCGAAAAAATACTGCAAAAATCCGTACACCGCATTCGTCGGCATTCCTGCCTTAGTCTTGCGGATATATCCTCCATAGGCGGTCGCATAAAAAGCCCGGAACAGCAGAGCCATTCCGTCGACGATCATTACCCGGCTCTTTGTTTCTGAACTCATGTGTAACCTCTCCTTGTATCTTCATATTTTGGGGTTTGCAGCGGGAGGCCGATAAATAAGCAACAACTTCGCTGCGATGTTTGATAGGAATTTCATCAGCCGTCTATCCCCTGGTTACTTAACCCGTTACACCCGCGGCGGATGTTAAGCAAGAATCATGCCTGGCTCCAAGCAGCAGCGTACTGTTCTTCCTTAAAGCCTACAGTAACCTTCTTGCCGTCAGTGACAATCGGACGTTTGATCAGCATACCATTGCTGGACAGCAGTGCTAACTGCTCCTCTTCACTGAGACTGGTCAACTTGTCCTTCAGTCCAAGATTCTTATATACTTCTCCGCTTGTATTAAAAAACTTCTTCAGTTCCAGCCCGCTGTCCGCCACCAGATCACGCAGCTCAGCCACTGTTGGCGGCTGTTCGGCAATATGCTGCAGCTCCAGCTCGTGGCCAGCTTCCTTAAGCCATTTTACAGCATTGCGGCAAGTACCGCATTTGGGATATTGATAGACTTTTAAGTGACTCATTAGTTGCTCCTTCGGTAAAAGTTAAAGGTAATAGGCAACGCTTAACAACGGCATTTCTGCCGTTGTCTTCTCTCAAAGCAGCCGGCTCGCTCTCAACAACGGCATTTCTGCCGTTGTTTGCGTTAAGAGCAAGAGCTTCCTCTTGCCCTTGACACTGATGCTACTCCCCGGCCGCATCCCGCTGCAGTCTCTCCTGCAGCAGCGCCAGATCCGGTGGAAGTGGCGCTTCAAATACCAGCTCTGTGCGTAGCACAGGATGCTGAAAGGACAGCCTAACCGCATGCAACGCCTGGCGCGGAATAGACGCATCCAGCTCCGCTACCCGCTCCAATTGCGCTTCCTCTTCCGCATCCAGCCCCGCAACTTGCCCCAGTTGCGGATGCTCTTCCACAATCTGCGACTGAGTATTCACGGCCAGCAGCCCCGCCTTGGCGTAAAGCGGGTGACGGTACATCCCGTCACCAATCAGCGGGCAGCCGATGGAGCCCATATGCACCCGGATCTGGTGGGTGCGGCCGCTCTCCAGCTTCAGCTCGACCTTTGCCGCGCCGGAGTACACCTCCTTGACCTCATAGCGGGTCAAGGAAGGATAGCCATCCGGCGTTACGATCCGCCGGTGCGGCTCCGCCGGGTCGCGATCGATCGGGCCGTCGATATCACCGCTCGGCACAGCAGGAACGCCATGCACCCAGGCGTTGTAACGCTTGTCCACCGTTCCGGCAATCATCTGCTCGGAAATATGCTGGTGACTGTATGGATTCTTCGCAATCACTAGTACGCCCGACGTCTCCTGATCCAGCCTGTGAACGGGGCGGAAGCGGAATTGCACACCTTTTTGCGCCCAGTAATAGACAACTCCATTCGCCAGTGTGTCGGTATAGTGCCCATGGGTCGGATGCACAATGATTCCAGCCGCTTTGTTCACAACCAGCAGATGCTCATCCTCATAAAGGATTTCAAAAGGGATCGGCTGCGGCAAAATATCCTCTGATGTCTCCTGCTCCATGCGGATCTGCACGTTATCGCCCGCTGCTACCCGCACGCTGATATAGACCCGTTCCCCGTTCAGCATAATGCCCTGTTCCGTCATTTTGAGCCGGGACAGCAGCTTGCGGGAGACATCCATCCGCTTCTGCAGGATGGTCTTAAGCAGCCAGCCGTCCTCAGACTGCGGCACTTGATATGAAATGGGTGAATAATAGCTCATTGTCATATTAGTTGCGGAATACCTTTTTGCTCCGCACATATTCTACATCAGCAATCCCGAGACGTGTGTTGGCCGTGCGGGCCAATGCAAAAAAGTAATCCGACAGCCGGTTCAGATAGATCACTGCCTCCGGGTTGATATCTGCACTCCGTCCCAGCGTAACTGCACGCCGTTCCGCGCGGCGGCATACGGTACGGCAGACATGCAGTACGGATGATAATGTGCTTCCTCCCGGCAGAATGAAGCGCTCCAGTACCGGATTTTCGGCCTGCAGCGCATCAATCCAGCCTTCGAGGCGCTCAGCCATCTCACTTTTCACCTTATATTTGTTCTCGCTTAGCTTCACAAAAGCAAGATCCGAGCCGCAGTCGAACAGCTCATGCTGAATCTCCAGCAACTGCTCCCGCACATCTTCGAACTTCTCATCCTCCATCAGGCTACGTGCCTGGCCGACAAAGCTGTTCAGCTCGTCAATCGTACCGTAGGCCTCGACGCGTACATCATCCTTGCCTACGCGGCCGCCAATAACTGATGTTTCCCCTTTATCCCCCGTACGTGTATAGATCGCCATTCGTTTTCTCCTCCTGCCTCTTGAATCACATATTCTTAGTTTAAACGCTCCTATGCAGATAAGGCAAACAAAGTTCGGCATTTCTGACATGTAAATAACTCCCTGAACCGGGGTTATGAGCTTAATCTTCTGCTACAAACAAAAAAGGGACCCGGAGGTCCCAAACAAAGAACATTCGCAGCTTCAGCGTCTGCGGGAATGCCCTCTCATATATTCATTAATCTTCAGGTCCAGCAGGCTACTGACTTCGATCACATTAGCCGAAGTGAACGAATTCTCCTGTACAAAAAGCTGTTCCATTCTGCTTCGGAGAACACGGATTTCATCTTCCAAAGAGAGTCTGTGTGCGTTAATATCGCCCTTGGGGGGCCGTTTACCGCTTCCGGTCAAACATTCCCCGCCATAGGAAGGCAAGTAATAATCGGCGCTGAGCACAATCATCCCTCCTAAATGTATGTTCAGAGAAGAAAATCCATGTAAGTACTAACACAGGGGTTTCTTGTCCTCAGAGTAAAATAATACCATACATTATAAAGATCCGCTATAGTCCGATTTACTTCATCTTGTAGTCTGATTACACGCGTTCACGCTCTAATTGTGAGACAAATGCCCCTATCCGCTCAACGGCTTCATTCAGCTGGGAGACGGAAGTGGCGTAGGAGCAGCGGAGATAACCTTCGCCTCCAAGTCCAAACACACTGCCGGGAACTGCGGCTACCTTATACTCAAGCAGCAGACGCTGGGCAAACTCGTCGGAAGTAAGTCCGGTGCGGCGTATGCTTGGAAATGCGTAAAATGCGCCTTGCGGCTCATGGCAATCCAATCCGGCATCCCGCAAGCCTTTGACTATCAAGCGGCGGCGCTGGTTGTAGGAATCGGTCATCCGGTCCTTCTCCTCCATACCGTTGGTTAACGCCTCCAGAGCGGCCACCTGGCCCATGGAAGGGGCACACATAACAGTGTATTGGTGGATCTTCAGCATCGCAGAGATCAAGTCCGGATGTCCGCAAGCATAGCCCATTCGCCAGCCGGTCATGGCAAATGCTTTGGAGAAACCGCTGACCAGAATCGTCCGGTCGATCATTCCCGGCAATGAAGCGAAGCTGACATGATTGCTGCCATAGGTAAGTTCCGCATAGATTTCATCAGAAATTACGATGAGATCATGCTTTTCTACAACCTTGGCAATAGGCTCCCAGTCTTCACGGCTCATAATCGCACCTGTCGGATTGCTGGGATAACAGAGAATCAGAATTTTGGAGCGTGGGGTAATCTTGGCTTCCAGCCCCGCTGCGGTAAGCTTGAAATTGTTCTCCCCGAACGTTTCAATGCCGACAGGAATCCCGCCGCCAATCGCGGTAATCGGAGAATAGGAAATATAACAAGGCTCAGGAATAAGAATCTCATCTCCGGGCGAGATCAAGGCGCGCAGCGCCAGATCAATGGCTTCACTGCCGCCCACTGTGGCGATGATCTGATTGGCCGGATTATAATCAACGGCGAAACGGTTGTGCAAATATTCGGCTATTCCCTCCCGAAGCTCCGGCATACCTGCGTTAGAGGTATAACCTGTAAAACCTCTCTCCAGCGAATATACGCAGGCTTCCCTGACATGCCAGGGCGTCTTAAAGTCCGGCTCACCGACCCCAAGTGAAATAATATCTTTGCTGCCTGCCGCCAGATCAAAAAACTTGCGGATGCCCGAAGGCTGAATCTGCTGAACCAGCGGTGCCAAATAGGAACTCATCGATTTGCCTGTATCTCCGGTATGCTGACTATTATTCGTGATCATTTGATTACTTCCTTTACGGAGATATCATGAGACGGTTGTCTTCCTCATGCTCTTCAAAGATGATACCGTCCTGTTTGTATTTTTTGAGCGTAAAATTGGTTTTGGTCGAGAGTACCGCATCAATCGGAGACAGCTTCTCGGATACGAAATTAGCGACATCCCGCAGATTCCGGCCTTCTACTTCTACTAACAGGTCATAGGCTCCCGACATGAGGTAGACCGATTTCACCTGGGGATACAAATAGATTCGTTCAGCAATCCCCTCAAAGCCCCGGCCCCGTTCGGGTGTAATCTGTACTTCAATCAGCGCTGTAACCCGCTCATCGTCCACCTTATCCCAATTCACGACGGTGGCATATTTAACAATGACATGGTCTTTTTCCATTTGCTCAATCACTTGCTTGACGTCGTCTTCTTCCGCTCCCAGCAGCGTTGCCATCAGTGCTGTAGAGCTTCGCGCGTCCTCCTTGAGCAGTTCCAGCACTTTCCTCTTCAGTTCATTCATTTCCTTCATGCCTTCCCTCCTGCGATAAGAGTTTAATACTAATATGACATGAAAATGGTACTTCTGCAAACAAAATAACCCCGCAGAAGCGGGGTTAACGGATTGCCTTATTCTGAAAAAGCACCTATTATCCCGGGAAGCGGGAAAGAGCTATGGTGCTGCGTCGGCCATAGGACAGCCGGGTTACATATAGTATGAACTTTGCACGTTCGGCTGATGCTGCGGCACGTTAGGAGCCTGACGGTAATCGCCAGTTCCATTTAATTTTTGCTGTACAAAATGTTGGCATTTCTGCTGGATTTGTTGTGCGCTTTGGATCTGCTTATCCACAGCCTGGCGGAGGGCTTTGTCTGGTGTTTGATAAAATCCCATCTGAGACATCTGGTTGTACAGGTCCCCTTGAATCCGCAGTGTATCCATAGTCAGATCATTGAAGACCCGGCGCACGGTTTGACAATTCGATTCAGTAGCCGCTGTTGTATATTCGCGTACTGTCCGTTTCAGGTCATCCAGAATCATGGTCAACAGATCCTCATCTGCCATAAATTGTGCTCCATTTTGTGCGTACACTTTATAACCTCCTTGAAGTATTTTTAGATTTCATGCTTAAAAGCACTTATTGCTGCGGTTGGGATGGGGCATATTGCTGGTGCTGCTGCAAAAGCTGAATGAGCATGCCCATATGGTGGGTATGGCTCTGGATTTGCTGATTGCAAATCTGGTTAACCGTCGAGTTCTGAGTGCTGCTGGCGGTTGCTGCCAGCTGCTTGATCAGCAGATCCTCATTGGAGATGGAGTCCGCAATATATTCCAGTTCTTTCCCGCTAAGGGCCTGCATTTGCGTAGATTGCATGTTCTTGTGTCCCTCCTTCTAAATGGTTCAAGCCGTATTATTATGCTGCGCATTAAGACTAAATATGTGCAATAAGGCACATCTTCCTGACTGTAAAGAAGACGCGTAATGATGTATGAGAGTAAATACAGCGACCAATACTACCTTATCGGAATCTCATAAAGGGGAGATCAACAGATGAAATTAACCAGCGGGCAGACGCCCTGGGAGAGAACCTTGCCGCATTTCCCTGTATATCCAGTACTGGATGGGGACATCACATGCGATTGCCTGATCGTAGGCGGAGGTATGGGAGGGGCTATGGCTTCATACCGCTTGTCCTTAAGCGGGGCCAGCACCGTATTGATCGATAAACAGGCAGTGGGTCACGGCAGCACGCAGGCCAACACCGGTTTGCTGCAGGTTGCCAACGACAAATCACTCACCTCATGCATGAATACCTTTGGTGCTGCAGAAGGTTTGTTATTTTATAAGTTATGCCGTGAAGCTGTTGAGAAGATTCTGACACTTCCGGACCAGTTGGATATTGATCCGCACATTATTCCCAGAAGCAGCCTGTTATATGCCAGCTTCCCGGAGGATGTTGCCCAACTGCAGCTGGAGTATGAAAACCTGACGGCACACGGATTCGACGCTGAGTTCTGGGAGGAAGACAGGATCCGCACTCATTACTCCTTCTCCAAGTCTGCGGCAATCTACTCCAGAGGTGATGCGGATACCAATCCATTCCGGATGCTTCACAGTCTGATTCAAAAGGCACATGCAAAGGGAGTACGCGTATACGAACACACTAAAGCCCGGCATTTTGAGTACGCTACAGATGGGGTCACCTGCTACACAGAACATGGCCGGATTTTTGCCAAAAATGTTATTTTTGCCATGGGTTATGAAACTCAGGAAATGAAAAAGGACCGGGGAGCCGAACTGATTAACACCTATGCGATCATGACCCGGCCCTTGAAGAATTTCCCTAAATGGCATGAGCACAGCATGATCTGGGAAACGGCACGGCCTTATTTGTATTTTCGCATGACTAATGACGGACGTATTATTGCAGGAGGCAAGGACGAACAGTTAACGGATCCCCTGCAAAGGGAGACCAGAGTGCTGTCCCAGAGCCAGAGGCTGCTGGAGGAGCTCGAAGCCCTCTTTCCAGAAGTAAAAGGAGTTGAAGCGGAGTTCACATGGGGTGGTGTATTCGGAACCACCCGTGACGGGCTGCCTTTTATAGGCCCTCATCCGGAATATCCCCATTGTTACTTCATCGAAGGGTACGGGGGCAATGGAACGGTATACAGCATGCTTGCAGCAGAGCTGCTCACCGACACCCTCGCTGGCCGGACCCGGCCGGAGCTTGACCTATTCTCATTGACCCGGACGGCCAAACCTTCTCCGGTATCCTAGTGGGCTGGTTTCTTGCGATCTTGTGCAAAAAAAGGGCGTTCCAAGCAGCCATTATATTTCATGGCTACTGGAACACCCTTCTCAATTAAGCTAATCTATCTATTGTGCCTGTACGAATTCAGCCGATTTGATTCCGGCTTGACGGCCGAAGATAATAATTTCGGCTACAGAGTTGCCGCCGATCCGGTTTTGACCGTGCAGTCCGCCTACCACTTCACCAGCCGCGAATAGACCTGTGATGGGTTGACCCTCTTTATTCAGCACTTCTGTATTTGTATTAATTTTTACACCACCCATGGTGTAGTGGATCCCTGGGCCGATTTTGATAGCGTAGAATGGTGCGCCGGACAGGTCGTTATCCATCCCGGTTGTTCTGCCGAATTCAGCATCCTTTTTGTTCTTGACCGCAGTGTTCCATGTGTCCACGGTTGTCTTCAGCTGATCTGCAGGAACACCCATTTCTTTAGCCAAGGCTTCGATGGAATCACCCTTTAGAACAAATCCCATTTTATCATACTGTTCAATCGCTTTAACACGGGATCTGACACCGGAATCAAAGACAAGGATCGCAGCTTTTTCAGGAAGCTTATTGATGGCTGCCGTAACATTATCCCGGGTATCCATTTCGTTAACGAACCGTTTACCTTCACTGGTTACAAGCAGAGCGCCTTCTCCGCGAACCGCTTCCCCGATCAGATAGGATTTCTCCTGCTGTACCGTCGGGTGAACCTGGATTTGATCCATATCCACTGTAGTGCCGCCGAGCTTCTCAATCATCTTAATGCCGTCACCGGTGCTGCCAACCTGGTTGGTGGTTACAAGCCCTTCCAGATCAGGTCTAACCTCGGAGATCATCTCCTTGTTCGCGCCAAAACCGCCGGTTGTAACAATGACAGCAGAACCTGTTATTGTTTTTTCATCTGCCTGGTTGAAGAGGACTTTGACTCCATTAACCTTACCGTCTTTTTGAGTAATTTCCTTAACATCAGCGTTCACAAACAATGGAATGCCTTTTTCCTGAACGTTTTTCACTAAGCCTTTGACGAGGTATTGCCCAACTGCCGAACCGTCCTCAGGACGGTGTGTGCGTTTTTCCTTCATGCCACCGGTAATCGTGATGTTATTCAGACGGATTCCGATGGAATCCAGCCAGTCGATCGCACTCGCAGAATTATCAACGAAGAAACGGAGCATTTCTTTGTCATTCGTATCATGGCCGCCCTTAAGGGTCTCTTCATAAAACAAATCGTTGCTGTCTTCAATACCTTGCTCTTTCTGGAACTTCGTCTCTGAAGCGTTCATTCCGGATGAAGATTTAGATGTATTACCGCCCGCTACAGGCATTTTTTCAAGAATAACCGGATTCAGGCCTTTCGCTTTCGCCTCAAGCGCTGCCGACATCCCGGCACCACCGGCACCGACAATGATGATATCATATTTATCTTTTAATTGATCGTACGGAGTATAACTTGCTTCAGATGCCCCTGAAACTGCTTCTGTCTTTTTAGTCTCAGTGTTCTTGCTCTTGCTCTCAGCACTGTTGCTGTTGCCGTTATTGCCGCATCCCGCGATAACCAGCAAGACAGAAAGAATGAGAATAAGAGCCGCTGCTGCTTTCTTTTTCATTGTAATGTTGCCCCCTTGTGCATATTTTCACAATTATCATAGCGGCAAAGGGGCTGATCATGGAAGCTTACGTAATTAAAGAAATCGTTAAGTAACTAAAGTAAGTGGGTTCTGCAACTTCCATCTTCTACAACCACTCCTCAAAAATAGGACCAGCTGTTTTCAATCGATCATTGGGATTATGAAAAAAAGGACCCAAAGGCCCTTTCCGCTACAGCATCCGCCTAAATATATTTTGCAATAATCTCATGGCCCAAAGCAGTTACGGTATACATATATACGGGTCTGCCCACCGCACCGTAGCTGATCTCCATGTCCAGTACACCTGCCTCAGTGAGGAATGCCAGGTATTTGCGGACGGAGATCCGCGAAATCGGAGCCTCTGCCGTAATATCCTCAGTCGAAAACACCGGATGCTCAAGCTTTTGTATGGTGCTCCAAATGCTCTCCAACGTACCTTCTGTTAGACCTTTGGGCAGTGTGCCGCTCTTGTTGTCCTCCTCGGTACTGAGAGAATGGCGCAGCAGCTTATCCAGCTGCTCCTGACTGAGATTCTCCTTGTGCTTCATCAGAGCGAAATCCTCCCGGTATGCAGACAGTGCCGCCTGAAAGCGGGCGAATTCAAATGGTTTGATTAAATAATCAACAGCCCCCAGTTGAAGAGCCTTGCGGATGCTCGCATTATCGCTGGCCGCCGAAATGACAATAATGTCTACCATACTTCCCTGCTCCCGCAAAGTGGACAGCAGCTGAAGCCCGCCGGTATTAGGCATATGAAAATCTAGCAGCATGAGATCAACCTTCATCTCAGCAAGCATCCGTCCGGCCTCATCACCTGAAGCCGCCCAGCCCGCGAACTCGAAGCCCGGGATCTGCTCCAGATAGTGGCGGTTGAACTTGGCTACCATCGGATCATCTTCAACGATCAGTACTTTTATGGTCATCTGGCCTCATCCTCCTTCACCGCATATAGCACATCAACCATGAACGTAGTTCCGCGCTCCACACCGGGTAAGATCTCAAGGCGGCCATGCAGCTTTTCAACACTTTTACGGACCAGATATAGGCCTATCCCCCGGTGTTCTCCCTTGGTAGAAAATCCTTGGACAAATATCTGCTCCCGAAGTGCTTCAGGAATTCCCGGTCCGCTGTCACTCACCGTGCAGATCAGACGCTCCCGGTCATAATGAAAAGCCAGCTCAATGTTCTTTAGGCTGCAGCCTTCCAGTATTTCCATAGCGTTGTCGAGCAAATTACCGGTGATGGTAATCAGTTCATGCATGACTTGCGGATCTGCAGATTCCGGCAGGTAACCGTCCTCGGCCAATTGCAGCTCAATTCCCGCTTCCCGGGCCCTACTCAATTTCCCCAGCAGAAAGCCGGCCATAACCGGGTCCTTGATGTGCCTGGTAATCGAGCCAATCTCATTCTGATGATTGATGACGGTTCCCGAAATATACTGCTGCAGGTCATCATACAGACCCATATGAGTCATTCCCATGATCACATGCAGCTTATTCATGTATTCATGCGCCCCTGCACGCAGGGCATCCGCATAGACAGAAATACCTGACAGCCGTTCCGCCAGTACCGCAAGCTCGGTCTTGTCCCTGAACGTGGCAATAGCACCTGCGATCTGCCCATTCACGCGGATCGGAACACTATTCGCCAAGATAGAGATACCATTCAGCTCCAAATCCTGATCCTGCCTCGCCTCACCGCTGAACAGTACCTGCTCCAGACGTAGCTCCGGCCAGTAATCTGCGATATGTCGGTTCACCGTGTTGCCCGTAATCCCTGCCGTCCCCAGAAGCCGTTCCGCTTCTACATTGATCATGGTGATCCGGGCCTGATCGTCGACCGCAATAATTCCTTCACGTGTGGATTGGAGCATGGCACTACGCTCCTGCAGAAGCTTGGAGATATCGGATGGCTCCATACCGAACATCATCTGTTTGATTTTGCGGGCCAGCACCATAGCTCCTCCGGCTCCCAGCACAGCGCCTGACAGCAGGATGGCAATAATGGTCCATTCATTCTGCCGGATCAACCGGTGCACCCGTTCCATGGAAAGACCTACTACCACCACTCCCACCTGGGAACCTCTGTTGTCATAGACGGGGACGAAGGCTCGCAGCGACTTGCCGAGCAGTCCTTCCCCTTCTGAGATGCCTTCTTCACCGCGAAGCGCAATCTCCTGCCCTCCCCCGACGAAAGTCTTGCCAATCTTCGAAGGATCGGGATGAGAATAACGGATGCTGTTCATATCGATGACGACAACAAACATAATATCATTGCGTCGGGTGATTTTGGAGGTATAGGCCTGAATCTCCTTGCTGCGTCCTTCACTGAGTCCCTCTGATACCAGCGGCATCAAAGCAATGGTCCGCGCTATAGTTATTGCCTTATCCTCCAGGGCATGTCTGGTCTGAGGAATAATCTGATTTCTGAAAATAATGTATAGCACTATCATGATCAGCATCACCACAGCGGAGACCATGACCGTAACCTTTGTCCTCAGACCGTAATCCTTTTTTTTGGCCAATGCCGTATTCCCCCTGTTCTAACCTTCAATTGACTATTAGAGGGATTCCTCCGCTTTGCGCTTCAGCAGACGGTGCAGTGTAAGCCAGCTTCCCAGCGGGGCAGCGCCCAGGAGAAGCATCAACAAGGTGATCACACGGGGCGAATCGTTAACGGATAGCATAGCTATAAATACAAAAACACCCAGAATCTTACCTGTCATCAAACAAAGCTCCCTCAGAACCACCAGTTCTACACGTTTACCCACACTCTCCTCCGACTCTCCCATCAGGTCAAAGCTGCTTGAGGTCATCGGCAACATATATAATGGAATAAAAAGTGAGGTGCCAATGCCCATAATTAGCAGAGTTCCGTAGCTGACCCTCCAGAGGAGGGGTGTAATGACGGCAATCAGCAGAATACCTCCGAATAACATTCCCCCCGATCGGAGTCTTGGCTTGAACCACTTGCCGGCAGCATAGTAGCTGACCAGTGAAACTGCTGAAGTGATCAGTGCAAATTGTCCAAGCTTGCTTTCCTCTTTAGCCGCTATGTACACAAGAAGACCGATCAAAAAAGAAAACACGCCCTCCCGTAAACCCTGGAATACCAGCGCGGCAGCTTCCGGCCGCCAGGCACTGCCCTTTCGGTGCAGCTCTCTCCATGGCTCCTTCCACAAATATGCCCCTTCACTCTTGCGTTTCTTCAGAAAAAAGCTTAAAACCACGGCAGCTCCATAAATAGAGAGGGATAAGATAAACACGATGCGATACCCTCGTTCTCCATGCAGTGAAGAAATGATCCAGCCTGACACCCAAGGCCCCAGGATACCGGTGAATGAACCTAACAATCCCATCCAGCCATTGAAAAAATCCCGGTTGCCTGCATCCGTAATCTCAAAATAAATAATGTTATAGGCCAGCCAGAACAAACCCATGGCTACACCCAGAACTAATCCAAGCGGCCATATATAATAAACCGCCCGATTTCCCAGCCACAGTACAAGCAAATAAAAAAGGCCCGAAACGGCCAGACCCAGCCGCAGGGCATTCATCTTGTTGTGTTCCTTTACCCATTTCCCGGCCACCCAGAAGCTTAGACCTACGGCCAATTGCTGAGCAACCGTAAACCAGCCAATCATGGAGAAATCTTGCCTATTCTTCCATAAATAGACGTTCAAAAATGTACCTGCCAGTACGCTCGCCAATGAACATAATCCGTTGACTGCGAGCAGCAGTATCTCTTGCTTATGAGATGAATCCTTCATTCCGTTCCTCCTTGCCAGCTGGGCGTGTCTGCTTAACATGCCCAGCTCATGGAGAAACCATAACCTGTATTACTTGTTGCCAGTGCTCAGATTACGCACAAGCTGAATGCGGTCTTCCTGCGCCAGGCTATGCTGTACATGGAAGCACGATGGGCAGACGAAAAGATTCAATGAGAAAGGCGGTTGCAGAACAGGTCCTCCCAGCGCCTCCGGGGATGATGGCTTGAAGCCTTCCACTTTCTGCGTTCCAGAGAGCAGCATCAGCTCATGACACTGAGGACACTCCGGTGCCTCCAGCTGCGCCGCCAGAATAGCGGACACGCTCGACTCATAGCGCTTCAGATCATAATCATCGCCGAACTGTACGAGTGTATTGAATATCGGCACTACACTTTCTTTGTCGCTGTCATCCCAAAGATCTTCATCGCTTATTTCCTCTTGCTCCGGTTCCGCGGCTTCATCCGCCTCGTCTTCATCCTCCAGGTCATCTACACCCAGAGTTACCGTGCGGTAACCGCTAAGTTCATTGTTGCAATGAGGGCAGGTATCCTCCGGCCCGAACTCCTCGTCCCACACAATTTCCGTATGACACCAAGGACACACTGTTGTTTCCATCTGAAATATCTCCTTCTTACCTCACATTTGAATTCAGTTGATCATTAAATATATTATACCGGCCGCAATAAATGCGAGGGCAGAAAAGAATAGAACCCGCACCAAAATCTTCATGTTATTCTACACCCCGCTTTAAAAAATAGCAGCACCAATCACATAAGACAGGGACACGGAAATCATCATGGCAGTCAGACCCACGGCACGGTTATCTGCGGCTATTTCATCATCAATGGAAAAGACCGGGGTCAGGAACTCGAAAAGAAAATAGGCAAGCAGAAGCAGCAGGAATCCCACCACCGACCATTTCATCGTTTCGTAGATCGAGGCTCCCGCTGAAATGCTGAAGCGCAGAATATTGCATATGCCGAAGATTTTTCCGCCGGTCGCCATGGCTACTGCCACATTTCCTTTGCGGATTTCTTCCCAGCAGTTATATTTGGTCACCATTTCGAAGAAGGACAGGAATACCACCAGGCCCAGAATGGCCACAGTAAAATAGCCCAGCAGTGCTCCCAGCGGATGATCCAGCAAAAGATCAATATTTTCTTGCATGCTTCTCCCTCTTTCTGCTGGACTCCAGCCGCTATTCCAGTTCGGCTACGGTTACACCCGCGCCGCCTTCATTATAATTCCCGAGCCGGTAGCTCTTCACATGCTTATGCTTACGCAGATATTCCTGAATGCCTGTGCGAAGCACCCCGGTGCCCTTGCCGTGAATTATGGAGATTTGCCCCAGGTTGCCAAGAAACGCCTCATCAATGAAGCGGTCTGTCTCCATAATGGCCTCCTCCAGATTCGCACCGCGAAGATCAAGCTCACTGCGGATATTCTCATCACGGGTACGTTTGACCGTAGTGGCACGACGAAGTGCAGGAGGCGGTGAATCGGGTGCAGAGGCCAGGAATTCCAGATCCTCCAGATTGACCTTCATCTTCATAATGCCAAACTGCACAATGGCTTCCTTGGGACCGCTCAGTTCAACCACATAGCCTTTCTGGTTGACATTCTGCACCTTTACTTCATCACCAGGCTGGATCTTTCTTGGTGCCTTGACGTTGCTTCTGGCCACTGTCTTCTTGCGGGGCGCAGGCTCCGCTTCATCCAGGCGGCGTCGTGCTTCAATGAGCTTATGCTCCTTAACGGAAGCCCCTTCCTCCAAAGCGAGGCGGCGCAGATCACCGATGATCTGCTCGGCTTCCTTGCGGGCCTTATCGAGGATCGCACTGGCGTCCTTCTCCGCCTTCTCCAGCCGCTTGTCACGCTGGCTCTCGAGCTTCTCGAGCTCCTGCTGCTGCCGGCTGCGGAATTCCTCCGCTTCACGGCGAATCACTTCAGCGCGTTCACGTTCGTTCTCCGCTCCGAGGCGGTTCTCTTCCAGTGAAGCAATCATATGCTCGACGCGCAGGTCCTCTTCCTTCACCTCACCGCGCGCATGCTCCAGTATGGCGTTAGGCATACCGAGGCGTTCGGCAATGGCGAACGCATTGCTTCGTCCCGGCACACCGATCAGCAGCCGGTAGGTAGGACTGAGACTTTGTACATCAAATTCCATGCTGGCATTAATCAGACCTTTGCGTTCATAAGCATAGGCTTTCAGCTCGCTGTAATGCGTCGTGGCCACCATCCGGCATTCGGTCCGGTGAATATGCTCCAGAATCGCAATAGCCAGAGCTGAACCTTCGGCCGGGTCAGTACCCGCCCCTACTTCATCCAGGAGAATCAGACTTTTTGGAGTCATTCTGCGCAGAATGGAAATAATATTGGTCATATGGCTGGAGAAGGTACTGAGGCTCTGCTCAATACTCTGCTCATCGCCAATATCGGCATAAATCGCATCAAATACACACATCTGGCTGCCTTCCTCTGCCGGGATAAACAATCCCGACATCGACATCAGGCTGAGCAGACCAATCGTCTTCAGCGTGACCGTCTTACCGCCTGTATTAGGTCCGGTCACGATGATCGAGCTATATTGGTTGCCAAGCTCGACATCCAGCGGAACCACCTGCTCTGCCGGGATCAACGGATGCCGTCCCTTGCGGAGCTTGAGGTAGCCCCGGTCATTCATGCGGGGCTGTATCGCCTTCATGTCACGAGCCAGACGCGCCTTGGCAAATATAAAGTCCAGCTCGCCCAGAATATCTACATCGTAAGCCATTTCTTCGGCAATATCGCCAACGAGTGCGGTCAAGCGGTGCAGGATGATCTCAATCTCCCGCTCCTCGCGCAGACGGGTTTCACGCAGCTTGTTGTTCATTGCCACAATGGATTCCGGTTCGATAAAAAGCGTGGCACCCGAGCCCGACTGGTCATGCACGATTCCGCCGAAATGGGCACGGTATTCCGCTTTGACCGGAATGACGAAACGGTCACCACGAATCGTAACAAGCTGGTCCTGCAGCATTTTGGCTACGGAGGAGGAGCGGATCATCGAATCCAGTTTCTCGCGGATCCGGGTCTCCCCTCCGCGCAGCTCACGGCGGATGGTAGCCAGTTCAGGGCTAGCCGTGTCAAGCACATCTGCATTCTCGTCAATACAGCTGCGGATGGCATCCTCTACATGCTTCTGTTCGGACAGCAGATCGCTCTGCGCGAACAAAAGAGAGATATTCTCATCTTCATGCATAGCTGCCAGAAACCGTTTGACTCTGCGCGCACCGCCAATAGTGTTCCCGACAGAGAGGAGCTCACTGGTTCCCAGCAACCCTCCAATAGAGGCACGTTTGAGGGCCATCTTGATATCTGTTATGCCTCCGAAGGAAGGTATGCCTTTCAGCCGGTCGACATTCGCAGCTTCGTCCGTAGCCTGCAGCAGCTTTTTCACACCTTCAAAATCACCGGAAGGCTTGAGACTTTCTGCCAGCAACCTCCCCATCGGGGTTTGCGTATATTGCGCTAATTTATTTAAAATCTTGCGATATTCAAGCGTATGCAAAATTTTGTCGTCCAATTACAGTCACAGCTCCCTTCATAGATGGTTACATTATACCTAATTCAACCGGGTTTCGCTATTTGGGTAAGTTTTAAGGGAATAGAAAATCAGATGCAGGCAACAATAACAAATGCACATATCCTTATGCGAAGGCCAAAGGAGGTTAGTTCAGTGAGATTTTTAGGTCATGTGGTCCGATTTATCGTGGCAGCGATCGTGCTGTTGGTGGTTGGCTGGATCGTTCCGCAATTCACCATTGGCGGCTTCTGGAGTGCGCTTGTTCTTGCGCTTGTCATTGCACTCCTCGGTTGGGTCATTGAGGGCATTTTCGGCAAAAAAACAACGCCCTTCGGCCGCGGTATCGTCGGTTTTCTCGTCAGCGCACTGGTCATCTGGATCGCCCAATTCATCGTGAGCGGTGTCAGTGTCACCGTCCTGGGAGCGCTTATGGCGGCACTCGTCATAGGAATCATCGACTTGTTCCTGCCGGTCTCCACACCGTATGAAGCTGCAAAATAAAGAATCAATCTGCTGGTCTTCTTGCAGACAGGAAACCCCCTATTCCGAATTATAGCGGAATCAGGGGGTTTGTTGTATACACTTAGGCGTAAGCCAAGATATTATCATTCACAGAAGCGGTGACTACTGCATTTTTACCGTTGCGCTTGGCGGAATACAGGGCTTGGTCCGTTTTGCGGAACAGCATTTCTTTTCCATCCCCATGCTGGTAATCACACAATCCAATACTGACTGTAATCGGCTTGCCGCCGGCATAGGTATGCTCCATGGCCGCAATGTTCATTCGCAGCTCTTCAGCTGCGGCATAAGCCTCTTGAAAGCTTTTATCCGTAAAAATAACCGCAAATTCTTCCCCGCCATACCGTGCTGCAAAATCATTTAAACCAATCATGCCGCCTACCTTCGCTGCTACCTCTTTGAGTACAAGGTCCCCAACCCAATGGCCATAGGTATCGTTGACCCGCTTGAAATTGTCAATGTCAAACAGCGCCAGCTGCAGCCTGAGGCCATTGCTCTCACACTGTTCCAGCAGTGAATCCAGATACTCATGAAAGGTCTTATGGTTGTATAGTCCGGTCAGAGCGTCAATCTTCAGCAGCTTATCCGAGATCGCCCGTTCTACCATAAGTCCTTGTTCAGACTTGGTTAACTGCTCCAGATGCTCACTCACCTCACGGGCGCGGATAATGACAGCCTGGGTCATGGCAACAAACACGATAAACACACTTTCCACCATCAAAAACTCTGTCAGCGGCTTCCCCAGCATGCTCCGCTCCAGCCCGAAGTAAATTCCGCCATAGAACAGCAAGCTGAACGCGCCCAGTATACCAAGCAGCCTCTGGTCAAAATATATAAGGGCAATCATTATAGGCAGCATAAGCGCCATCTGCGCTCCATGTACAAAGGGTTCAAAGACAAAATACATAAGATAAGACACCATAAACCCGCATACGACCACAGCCTGCTTGTGATATAGCAAGGTGGACCGGAGCCACATCTCGGCTGAGATCATCGCTATCAGAATCATCAGATTGCATACGATGAACAAATGTCCTTTGGCAGGCATGAGGACTGTGCGGACTTCAACTCCAGAATTCGACAAAACAAATACAAGCTGGGAAGCCAGCATGCAAAAAACAATGATCCAGTAGCCAGACAATATTTTACGGTGCCACTTCTCCGTATTCAGCGATATTTGGGCTAAATTAATGGTAATTCCCTACTTCTCGAACTATAATAGAATAGCTTTAAGTATAATAAATTTTAAACGATTTCGCATCATTTATTTGCAAATTTCGACAAAGTCAGGCAAAACCAACCGTATCCTGAAGGAGGATGAAGATGAACCGAAGATTAGCCTTTTTGCTGTCCATCGCTTTCCTGCTAATCCTATCCGCCTGCGGAGGTACCAGCAGTAACAACAGCACCGCAGCTTCTCAGAAGGAAACAGCTGATGCCGGTATTACAGCAGACGAAGAACTCATCATTACAGCTACGAACTACAGTTTTGATCAAAAGACGTACCATTTGAAAAAAGGGGTTCCTGTAAAAATTGTTTTTGAAAATGAAAGCGGGAATCATGGCATTCTGATCCCGGAGCTGAATCTGCGCCTGGACGGCAAAGACTCCTCCCGGATTATTGTCCCGGACGAAGCCGGAACCTTCGAAATGACCTGTGCGATCATGTGCGGCTCGGGCCATAGCGGGATGTCTGCTCAGGTGATCGTAGAATAGAAGATATAAAAAAGCAGCAGCCGGCCTAAAGGGACTTCCCCCAGGCCGGCTGCTGCTGTTCCTATCCGGTTGCCTATAACTCTACTTCACACCTTTGCTCCGGTTGGAAATGTCCAACCAGACGGCTATTACCAGAATGGAGCCTTTCACTACATACTGCCAAAACGATTCCAGCCCCATAAGTGACATTCCGTTATCAAGCGAGGTCATCACTAGTGCCCCGATGAGTGCGCCGATCACTGTCCCCGCTCCACCCATCAGTGAGGTTCCCCCAATCACGCAAGCGGCAATGGCATCCATCTCCGCCATATTCCCTGCAGTGATCGTGGCAGAAGCAAGACGTGAAGTTAACACGACAGCGGCGATAGAGCCCAGCAGTCCGCTAAGCAGAAAGATCAGCATGGTCTTTCGTCTGATATTGATTCCGGAGAGACGAGCAGCCTCAATATTACCGCCAATAGCATAGATATGGCGTCCAAATGTTGTTTTGGTTGAAATAAAATAAAAAATCGCTGCCAGTACGATTACAAAAATAATAGGAAAAGGAATCCCTTTATAGTTGTTCATCACAGCTACGAAGACTACTACTAGCAATGCCAGCGCTGCAACCTTCGCAATATCCATACTCAGCGGTGCAATTTCGAAGCCGTATTTTTTACGGGAACGCCGTTTATTGAATGCGCTCCAGAGCAGAAACCCTACCGCCAGAACGCCAAGCGAAATGCCAAAGCCCCGAGCAAAATAAGCATTTCCAAGCATGGCGAGCACAGGGTCGGATACCGGAATCGTCATGGATTCCGTCACCCCCATCAACACCCCGCGGAACACCATCATCCCGCCCAGGGTGACAATGAAGGCGGGAATCATTTTGTACGCCACCAGCCAGCCTTGAAGCAGTCCCAGCACCGCCCCGGCGGCAAGGGTGCCGAGAATGACGACGATAGCTGGCAGCTCCAGCCAATTGCTCAGTATGGCTGCTATTCCGCCCGTCAATCCGACAATGGAGCCGACCGACAGATCGATGTGCCCTGCCACAATGACCAGCACCATTCCAATGGCCAGAATGGATGTCACTGACATTTGCGTAAATAGATTCGACAGATTCCGCGAAGTCAAGAAGGTGGGATTAAGGACTCCAAACAGCACCCATATCAAGATTAATGCCCCTACCATCGTGTATGCGCGGATATCCATTTTGCCGAACAGGCCACGCAACTGCGATCTTCCCGCAACTTGGACTTTCTCAGGGTCCTGAATTTCATTTTGCAGCTGCATCTCTATTTACCTCCCGTAGCGGCCAGCATAATGTTCTCCTGCGTGGCCTCACGCCAATGATATTCCCGCACAAATTGCCCTTCGCACATAACCAGAATCCGGTCACTCATTCCCAGCACCTCCGGAAGCTCTGAGGAAATCATAATAATCGCCACTCCCTGTTCAACCAGATGGTTCATCAAATTATATATTTCATATTTCGCTCCAACATCGATTCCGCGGGTAGGTTCATCCATAATCAGTATTTTCGGGTCGGACATCAACCATTTCCCTACAACCACCTTTTGCTGGTTCCCTCCGGAAAGTGTACCCACGGGCGTCTCCAGCGAGGCCGTCTTCGTCTTCAGGTCCTGCACATACCGGCGTCCCCATTTAATTTCCTCATTCTCGTTAATGACACCCCACTTGGATACTTTGCCAAGCGTCGCCAGGGTTGTATTCCTTTTCACATCCATTCCCATTACCAATCCCTGACGTTTGCGGTCTTCGCTGACCAGGGCGATTCCTGCTTTAATGGCTTCAGCAATAGAACGGATCTTCACAGCCTTCCCTTCAATGTGCACACTTCCTTCAGACTTGCCCGCATAAGCTCCGAACAAACTGCTTACCAGCTCTGTCCGCCCCGCTCCCATAAGTCCGGAGATCCCGAGAATCTCACCCTTGCGGAGTGTAAAATGAATATCATGCAGCACCTTTTGATGACGCTTCTCCGGATGCCAGACGTTGTAATCCCTAACCTCCAGCACGACTTCTCCCGGCGAATGCTCCATGCGTGGATAGCGTTCCGTCAATTCTCTCCCAACCATTAGAGACACAACCTTGTCGTCATCGGTTTCTCTGCGGTCAAGCGTAGTAACGGTCCGGCCGTCCCGAAGAACCGTAATGGAATCTGCCAAGGCAAAGACCTCCGGCATTTTGTGTGAGATATATACACAGGAAACACCCTCGCTCCGAAGCTGGTTCAAGATGCCCATCAGGATGGACACTTCACTTTCGGTCAAGGCTGCTGTAGGCTCATCCAGAATCAGAATCCTGGTGTGCTTGGAGAGGGCTTTGGCGATTTCCACCAACTGCTGCTGGCCTATTCCGAGATTGCCGATTTTGGTATCCGGTGACAGGTTCAGACCTACTTTTTTAAGCCAAAGCGAAGCCTGATGATACAGCTCATCCCATTGTATTGCGCCTCTCCTGCAGGGCTCTGCACCCAGAAAAATATTCTCGCCGACAGTCATCTCTTTGACGAGGGCCAGCTCCTGATGAATGATGGCGATACCCGCCTTTTCTGCGTCTGTGATTTTATGAAACTCCTTCTTCTCTCCGCTGATCATGATTTCACCGCTGTAAGAGCCTGCGGGATACAGGCCGCTTAGCACCTTCATCAGCGTAGATTTCCCAGCACCATTCTCTCCGCACAAAGCGTGGATTTCTCCTTGCTTGACCTTGAAGTTCACATGATCCAGCGCCTTGACTCCAGGGAACTCCTTGGTGATGTCCATCATTTCCAACACATACATTCCTTCTGTCCCCTTTCCGGCCTCTAACCGGCAGAGGACGGAACATTCCGTTCCGCCTCTCTTGCCGCAAAGGCTGACTTATTGCTTCGGCCACTGATCCTTGGGAACGTTTTTGTACACATCCTCAAGCTTGTGAAAACCATCTTTAATCAGGACGTCCAGATTCTCCTTGTTGACTGCAATGGGATCAAGCAGCACAGAAGGAACATCAATTTTTCCATTATTCACTGTTTTATCAGTAGAAATGGATTCCCCTTTAGCAGCCGCTACCGCCATTTCAGCAGCTTTGGTCGCAATTGCATTGATAGGTTTGTAGACTGTCATCAATTGTGTGCCTTCGGCGATGCGCTGGACAGCAGCCAAATCGGCATCCTGCCCGGATACCGGGATTTTACCAGCCATTCCCTGTGCCGTCAGCGCCTGTATGGACCCGCCAGCAGTTCCGTCATTGGCAGCAACCACGCCCTGAACGTCATTGTTATTCGCTGTCAGAGCATTCTCCATATTCTTCAGTGCTTCTTCAGGCTTCCAGTCCTTGGAGAACTGATCATAGACAATTTTGATATCGCCCTTTTCTTCAAGCGGCTTCAAAATATTCATGGCCCCTTCTTTAAACATATGGGCATTGTTGTCGGTATCCGCTCCGCCAATATAGACGATGTTGCCTTTAGGCGCCTTATCAATCACGGCCTGGGCCTGGAACTCCCCGACCCGTACATTATCAAAGGAGATATAATAATCGACCTCTGCGTTGTTGATCAGACGGTCATAAGCAATTACTTTAATGCCTTCCTTATGGGCTTTTTCTACGATTGGAGCTGTAGCTTCAGCGTTGTGGGCAATCACTACGAGCACATCTACTCCCTGGGAGATCAGCTGTTCCGCCTGGCTCAATTGCGTTGCATCATCCCCATTAGCCGCGAGCACCTTCACTTCGCCTCCCAGTTCTTCCACTTTGGAAGTGAAGATGTCCCGGTCCTTTTGCCAGCGTTCCTCTTTCAGCGTATCCATCGACATTCCAATTACAATTTTGCCTCCGTCTTTGGTGTTCGCTGCAGGTTCCTCCGCTTTCTGTTGATCTCCGTTTGAGACTACTCCACAGCCCGCCAGGGAGGCAGTCAACCATAAAGCAGCCATCCCTAAAGAAATGAATTTACCATATTTTCTCACGCTTTCTTCGCCCCTTTTCTCCGCTAAATAAATTTGATTGCGCTTACAAAAAAATTCTAGCATGTTTATTCCAGCCCCGGTGTCTCCAATACCTGCACTCTTTTACCTTCTGCCCGCATTCCATTGTCCTCTCATGTAATGTAAATATTTCCAGAAGCTTTCATAGGAAAAAACGGGGATGCAACGCAAAAAAGTCCTTGTTGGTTAACAAGGACTTTGTTTCTCATTCAGTAGTCTGAATTCGCTCGGCGTCATGCCGGCAGCTTTTTTGAAGACCCTGCTAAAGTAATTAGGGTCCTTATAGCCCACCTCGTAACAGATTTCCTTAAGGCTTAAGCGCTCTTCGGAAATCAGACGTTTTGCCTCATTGATCCTTAATCGCGTAATGTAGTCAATAAAGGTTTCACCTGCATGCTGCCTGAATAATTTACTGAAATAATGAGGACTTAGATTCACATATTCTGCTGTCTGCTCCATGGAAATGTCCTCTTTATACTTCTGGCTGATGTAGAAAAGCGCCCTCTGCTGCACATGGGAACGGCTATGCTCCCGCTCTTCCCTCAGGCTGTCGAAGATAGCCTCCAGCCAGGATTCTGCTGACATCCTCAAGGAGCCGGGGTCCTCCAAAGCATTAAGCGTAGCAATCATCTTCGCGCCGGCTGCGAAATGGACTCCTCTGGCGAGGAACAGCAGCAGGCCAATTACTTCACCGCGCAAAGCAACGAAGGACCGGTTCCCGTCTTCCTCAAAATGGTCATACACTACACCAAAACGCTCCACTGCCTCCTGCTTATTGTGCTGCAGCAGGGCATCCAGCAGTTTTTTTTCATCATCCAATGAAATGGCAGTCTGGCCGGAGCTCTGTATCATATCATCAAAATGGCGTACACTCAGCGGGTCGTTGTTGTCGGCGCATACACGAACTGCCTCCCGGTAGGAACGGCTAAGCCCGTCCCAGCCTTCCCGAATGGAGCCGATGCCGACTGAGACCGACAGTTGAAACCGGTCCTCCACCAGACTGCGGAGACGCTCTCCCCAGTCCAGGGAGCTTACACGCTGGGAATACCCCGTACGTCCCGGAGACAACGGGATAAACAGTGCCATCTGATGACCGATCACAGGTCCGGCGATGCCACCCAGACCTGATTTCACAAATTGTTTAATGGCCTCGTAAATATCCCGCTTGGCCAACTGGAAGTCGCTCCATTCCTCTTTGGAGTGCCGGGGAAATGACAGCAGCATAGCATACCCTTTGCTCCACTGCAGGTTCAGAAGCCCGGCCAGCTGTTCAAGCTCCACTTCCTGCACATATTCCAGCATCAGCATTAGGGAAAGCTCATTCTCGGCGAGCGGGAGCAGGTGGGCCAGCTTCTCCTGAAGTTCGAGCTGTTCATTCCGCCTGCACCTCTCCTCCTGTGTTTCGGCAATCAGCTGCCTCAGGACCTCCATTACCTCCTCACATCTGGCCGGCTTCAGCAAATAATCACGTACTCCCAGCGACAGTCCTTCCTTTGCGTAGGAGAAATAATCATGGGCAGTTATCATGACTATTTTAGCCGAGGGGTGCTTAGCCGAAATTTGCCGGACCGCCTCCAATCCGTGAATACCCGGCATTTTGATGTCCATGAAGATAAAATCCGGCCTGTGCTCCTCCGCAAGCTGTATGGCCTTCCGTCCATTCTCCGCATGCAGAAATTCGAACATATCCGGCAAAGAATTCCGGATCATCATCTCCAGCCCTTCCCGTTCCAGTGGTTCATCATCAGCAATAAGCAGATTGTACATCCGTGTATCCCCCTCTCTGATTCCCGGGTCTTAGACCAACGGGCGGTAAGGCAATCTGAACAGTACGGCTGTCCCTTGCCCTTCACTGCTGTCGATTTCAATCCGCTGTTCTCCTTCAAAAAATAAATGCAGCCTTTTGAATACATTATGTGTGCCAAGTCCGGTGGACTGGCCTTTTCCGCTAAAACGGGGTGCTTCCTCCCGAATCGATTCCATTAGCCTGTCTACGGTCTCACGGTTCATCCCAACGCCATTATCACTAATTCTGATATTCACACGTCCTTCGTCATGCCTGATCGACAGCTCCAGCACCGCCCCTTCCTCCATATGCTCCAGACCGTGCACGAAGGCATTTTCAAAAATCGGCTGCAGCGTCAGACATGGAATCATCCCCTCCAGCGCCTGCTCTTCAATATCCATCACAAAGGTAATCCGTTCACGAAAACGCGCCTTTTGAATATTGATATATTCTGTAACATGCTCCACCTCTTCGCGCAGTGGAACAGCCTGGTCCAGCTTCTGCAGGTTATAACGGAGCAGACGCGAAACGGAGACGGTCAGATCACTTGTTTTGGCTGCCCCTTCCAGATAAGCCAGCTTGGCAATAGAATTCAGCGTATTGAACAGAAAGTGAGGGTTGATCTGACTTTGCAGCATTTTCAGCTCCAGCTCCTTGACCAGCCGATCCTTCTCCAGGCTCTTGATATTCTCCGCCATCAGTTCCTGGATATTATCGATCATTCCGTTAAAGGCCCGGCATAAAATACTAATCTCGTCGTTGTTAATACTCTCCGGGGCCTTGGTGTCCATCCGGCCTTTCGATATTTGCTTGGCGGTCGCCACCAGCCGGCGAATCGGCCCTGTTATACTACTCGAAAGCCAGATCGCCATAATGATACTCAGCACCGCCGCAGTAATAACCAGTTGAATCCCCAGCTCGTTGAGCTTGTCCGTTGTGGACATAATTTCCTCATATATCGGCTTATACTGATCCAGCTCCATATCAACTAAAGCCTGCGCTTCCTCACGGATGAACTTTTCCGTCTGCTCCGTTTCGATATACGCCCCAGCCAACGTATTGGAATCCTGAACATCAATCTCCGCGATCATCTGCTTCGCCTGTTCCAGAAATGTATCCATGATATTGCGGTAATTCATAAGAGGAAGGTCGCTGCCGCCTATCGTCTCCACACTCTCCAGCCTCTCCCGCAGTTCCACCGCGGCATTGAGATGTTTTTCTACTTCCGGAAAGCTGCCGGCATCCACCTGCATGATCAAACGGTTCATCGACCGCATGGTCTCCCCAACCTCGTACGAAACTTCCTTGTATAGCAAAATCCGGTTCATCATCAGATGATAGCTCTCCTGCACATTTTTCCCGCTCTCAAACAGAAAAAAGGAGACGGAGCTCATCAGCAGCACAAGCAGCGGGATACAAATCAACAGCTTTTTGCGGATACTCACAGGCTCTCCCCTTCCTGAACATTGGATTGGTCCAGTATCCGTACCTCTGTGTAGTATTCCTGCTGCAGCGGGATTCCCTGAAAATGCTCATGAAGCAGTCTTACAGCCATATCCCCCATCAGGAAGGGCTGCTGTGCCACGGTGGCCTTAATCTCACCCCTTGTTATGGCAGCGAGTGTCTCTTCCTGGTTGTCAAAGCCTATGATCGTCAGTGAACCGTTCTTTATACTCTTGGAAGCCTTAAGAACCCCTAACGCGTCCGTAGAGCTGGTCCCCACCATCACATCAATTTCAGGATGCAGCCGCAGCATGTCAGCTGCCTGCTGAATAGCCTCCATATGAGAAATGTTAGAGCTGCGGACATCCACAATTTTCAGCCCGCTGTAGTTCTTCACGATATGGCTTAAGCCATTCAGACGCTGCAGCTGATTTTTGGCCTGTTCACTGCCGATGATCACCCCGATTCTCCCTTTCCCTCCGGTTGCCTGCAGAACCATGCGGCCAAGGGTTTCGCCCGCCGCTACATTATCGGTCCCTACATAAGCCAGCCGTTTGCTCTCCGGAGCATCGGTATCAATGGTAATCACAGGAATTCCAAGCTCCACGGCTTTATCGATCACCGGAGTGAACTTCTCATCATTCAGTCCCTGTACAATAATGGCGTCCACGCGGGCCGCAATTGCTTTTTCCAGCAGACTGATCTGTTCCTCCATGTTGTTGCGGACCGGACCGGTAAATTCAATATCGATCCCGTATTTCTCAGCGGATTCTTTTGCACCTTTCTCAACCATCTCCCAATACGGGTGATATCGTTCCTGTTCGATCAGCACAATATGGTAACCAGGCTTACGCTCACCCGGATGCCCGCTTAATTCCTTAACAATGCTGCCCATGCGGGCGGAATGATTGGCAAAACCAATAAATAAATAAGCCTGTAGAAGAAATAATACAATGACACCGCCCAGCCATTTTTTATCCATTCAACTCACCTCATCCACATCCTAACCCGGAATGTAAACGGTTGCAATATTTGCATATGATTTTTCCCACACAGAAAAGGGCTGTTACCCATGCAGTACCTCTGCTTGGGCCAGCCCCTTCTCTTCATGCGTCCGCTATTCAACTGTCCTGTTCGATCAGTTGAATCCATTCATTATATTCACTCTGGAGCTTGGCATATTCCGCCTGAAGTCTGCGATGCTCCTCCGAGAGCTTGTCCATCTCGCTCTGCTGGAGCTCATGCTGTGCCTGCACCAGACGCAACTGGCCCTGCACCAGCTCAAAGTTCTCGCCGATCTCGGCAAGCTGCTCCTGCACTAGCTCGTGTTCACGGCTCATGGAATCCGTTACCGCCTCGGCCTTGCCCGCTTCCTGCTCCCAAATCTCAATCTCTTCACGAAGCTGTGCTTCCGTCTCGTTCCATTGCTGCTGACTCTGCTGGAGCTCCTCGTACTTACGTTTCCAGGAAGCCTCCACCTCGCGGGTCTCCCGCAGCATTTCCTGCTGCTCTGCCGCCGTAGCGGCGGCTTCCCTTCCAGCTTCGTACAGCTCTTCCAGACGGCGGGCGGTTTCTTCGCCTTCCGCCTCCAGAAGCTCGTATCTTTCTTTCAGCTGCTCACCGTCCTGCAGTACTTCATCATACTGCGCGATAAGCTCCTCATAACGTACGCGCAGTGCGACAAGCTCCTTGCGGGAGGCTTCCGCTTCTTCGCGGTATTGCTCCCTCTCTGTCTCCGCTTCGGCCCGCCGCGCGGATTCACGGTCAAGCTGCTGCACCATGCCGTCGGCTTGCCCCCGCAGTGTCTCAATCTCACTCTGCAGTGCCACAGACTTCTCTTCCGATTCCAGCAGCTTCATCTCCAGCTCCCCGATATCCTCCATGTGCTTGTCGGCAAGCTCTTTCCAGTCCGCTGCTTCTGCTGCAGACAGGTTCAACTGGCCTTGCAGCTGATGCAGACCAGACTTGGCTTCACCAAGAGACTGGCGAAGGGTTGAAGCTTCTTCCTGCTTATCTTCATAACGCTGGCGCAGTTCACCCAGTTCTGCACTGAGCAGGTCTCCGAGTTCATTTGCAGCACGCAGCTCTTCCTGCACCCGGCTAAGACCCTCCGCAGTTTCCCGCAGCGAAGCTTGGAGTCCTGCCGATTCGTTCTGCGCAGCCTCATGACGCTGGCGCAGGTTCTCCAGCTCGTCCCGCTGCAGTGTTCCCTGCTGCACGGCCGTATGAAGCTCCTCTGTCAGCTGTTCTTCCCGCTTCAGCACAGCCTCGTATTGAGCCAGCAGAGTCATTCGGGCATCACGTTCACCCTTCAGCCCAGCTTCAGCTGCACGCAACCTAGACTGCAGTTGCCCGGTGCCGCCACGCAGCTCGCCCAGCTGCTTCTCCAGCTCCTGCACTTGCTGCTTGTGACGATGCTCCTGCGTGCCTTGCGACTGCCGCAGCTCCTTATTCTTGGCAAGCTCCTTCTGAAGCGCCTCGCGTTCCTCTGTGAGTTCCTTTTCCAGTGCAGACTTGGTCTCTGCCAGCTCCCTGCCCAGTGACGAACGGATCTCTACAATCTCGCCTCCGAGCGATTCCCGGGTCTGTGCGAGCTCCATTTCAAGCTGGGACAGAGTTTCTTTCTTCTCCTGGTCCAGCATCTCTCTCAGAGTCTCCAGCTCCAGCAGATGCGCAGCTTTGAGTTCTTCAAGCTGCTGCAGACGGGCCGCCTCAGCGGCAGCAAGCTCCTGCCGGTGGCTCTCACGGGCAGCAGCCTGCTCCTGCTCATAGCTCCCGCGCAGAGACAGCAGCTCCGCTTCACGCGCCTTAAGCTCTTCAGCCAGCTGCTCTCTAGCGGCTGTTGCCGCCTTCTCCGCTTCCAGCAACGCCTCCGCATGAAGCTTGCGCTCCTGCTCCTGAATCTCCAGATGCCGCCTGCGCTCCTCTTCGGCAGCGGCAATCAGACGGGCGGCTTCCTCCCGGGCGGCGGTTTCCATCCGTTCGTACTCTTCCTGCCGCTCCTTCTGCGCTTCCGTAAGACGTGCAACTTCTACACGCAGCTCCGTACGCTCTCCGGTCAGCATGTTCAGCTCATTCTTAAAGTCCTGTACCTGAATGGCCTGCTCTGCCATATGTACGGCAGCAAGCACCGCGATCCGCGGGGTATCCAATCGGTTATGAGATTTGGAGATTGCACGCATATGCTCGTCTACATAGCGGGCAACCTGTTTCATATATTCAGTGCTGCTTCCGACAAGTTTGTAGGAAGTTCCATATATCTCCACGGCGACACGAGTCCGGTCCATAGCCACAGTTGTGCCCTCCTTTGTATGTGTGCGGATTCTAAGCTGGTATCCCTGCTCCTATTGTAGCGTGATTTATTCTCTTTTGCCAAAAAGCCGTTTATTTCATAGATTATGCCGGTGGCCGCCGCAGCTTCAAGCGTTAGAAAAAAGCCGCAGCGAACTCCGTTTCTAAAGGGATTCGCTGCGGCTTTGCACAATTCCTGCTACTTTCTTAATTCGGCGCCAAAAGTTTGCTGAAGTGCGGATACGACTCTTTCATGCGCTTCTACAACCTCTTCGTCGGTCAGTGTATGATCCGTATGACGGTACAGCAGCGAAATGGCAACGCTCTTCTTGCCGCTCTCCATCTTGCCTCCCGTGTATACATCAAATACCTGAACATTCTGCAGCAGAGTTCCGCCGTTCTCACGGATGGAAGCCAGCAGGTGCCCTGCAGGCACTGCAGAATCCACCACAACTGCGATATCCCGCTCCATACCCGGGAAGCGCTGCAGCTCAGTGTATTGCAAATTGGTGCGGGCGTTGCTGTAGAGTGGCTTAAGCAGGAGCTCGGCCACATAGGTATCTTCCAGATCCAGTCCGCGCTGCAGCTCAGGATGGAGCTGGCCAAATGTTCCCAGCTTCACTCGTCCTTCTGCACCCTGCAAGTATATCGATGCCGAACGGCCCGGGTGGTAATTCTCCGGAGCGTCGCCTTCGTAAACCACACTATCCGTTAGGCCCAAGTGGCTAAATACTGTTTCAAGTGCACCTTTCAGGTCGAAGAAGTCCACAGGCTGTTCAGCAACATTCCATTGCTTGGACGTACGGCTTCCACTCAACAGAAGTCCGAGCACCGGAAGCTCACGGGGCTGGCGGGTAAGCTGCTCTTCATCCGTGAAGAACACATTCCCGATCTCGAACAGCGCCAGATCACTTTGGCGGCGGTTAGTGTTGTAGCGGGCGATCTCCAGCAGCTGTGGAATCAGACTGGTGCGCAGTACGCTGCGGTCCTCGCTCATCGGCATCGCCAGTTTGACAGACAGCTGGCCTTCAGAAAGCGCCGGAAAAAGCTTGCTCTGCTCCGGCTGAATGAAAGAGTACCCCATAACCTCCTGATAGCCGCCATGTGCCAGCAGACGGCGCAGTTCACGGCGCTGGGACTGCTCACTCGTAAGTGCTCCTGGTGTAGTCACACCTTCAATCAAAGTTGTAGGGATATTGTCATACCCGTATAACCGGGCGATTTCTTCAATCAGATCGACATCATAGCTGATATCACCGCGTCTTGTCGGAACCTGCACCTCGACGAGACCTTGCGCGGCATCTCCATACTTGAAATGGAGACGGCTGAATATAGTCTTCACTTCCAGCAAAGACAGCTCTGTACCGAGATAGCGATTTAGCTTCTCAATGGATAAGGTGATTACCTTCTCCTCCACCGAGCCGCTGCCTGCCTGAACAATCCCTTCATGCACAGTACCCCCGGCATAACGGGCCAACAAGGCTGCTGCCCGGTTCAATGCAGGAATAACGGAATTCGGGTCCACTTCCTTCTCGAAGCGGAGAGAAGCTTCAGAGCGCAGTCCCAGCTGACGGGAGGTTTTGCGGACGGTTCCGCCATCGAATTTGGCTGATTCCAGCACAATATTCACGGTTTCACCTGTTACCTCACTATCCAGTCCGCCCATCACACCAGCCAGGCCTACAGCCTTCACTCCATCCGCTATGACAAGCATTTGCGGCTCCAGCTTACGCTCCTGGCCGTCAAGCGTGGTCAGAATCTCACCTTCCTTGGCAAACCGCACACCCAATACGCCGCCTTCCACTTTATCGGCGTCAAACGCATGTAGAGGCTGTCCGTACTCCAGCATTACGTAATTGGTAATGTCAACGATGTTATTAATCGGACGTACCCCTGCAGCCATCAGACGGTTCTGAATCCAGAGCGGAGATGGGGCAGGCTTCACTCCGGCAATGTAACGTACCGAATAATGCGCACAGTATTCTTCGTCCTCAATCCGGACGGAGATGGAGTCCGATGCCAGTCCGCCCGCCTCAACGATATCCGCTGCCGGATCAGGCAGCTTAAGCTCTCTTCCCAGAATGGCGCTTACTTCATAAGCGGCTCCAATCATACTAAGACAGTCGGAACGGTTCGGGGTCAGATCGAAATCCAGAACCTCATCATTCAGGTCAAGCACCTTCAGGATGTCTTGACCGATTTCTGTATCCTCAGGGAGCACCAGAATACCCTCTTGCAGCTCCTTGGGGAGCAATTTATCGTTGAGCCCGAGCTCCTTGGCGGAACAGATCATCCCTTGCGACAATACACCGCGAAGCTTAGCCTTTTTGATATCCAGACCCGGAAGCTTTGCACCTACTAATGCAACCGGGACTTTCTGGCCTGCGGCCACATTCTTGGCTCCGCAGACGATCTGCAGATCCTCGCCTTGTCCGGCGTCTACGATGCACACATTCAGCTTATCAGCATCCGGATGCTTTTCTTTCGATTTAACATAGCCAACCACGATACCGGACAGGCCTTTGTTGCGGCGCTCCACACCGTCGATCTCGATGCCGGCGGTCGTGATTTTCTCGGCCAGCTCATCTGCGGTAACGCCCTCAAGCGATATATAATCCGTGAGCCAGGAGGTTGATACTTTCATGTTCGCACACTTCCTTTTGTGTCAAATGTATTTATCTACGTGCCGGGTTTGCTTGGCTATGCGGGGACAGTGAGCAGCACCCGGATCTTTGTGCTTCCGTTTTATAAAACCTTCTGTTAATAGTGTCCCTACAGGGAATGTTTGGACTTCCGGCCGCTGTTATGATTGAATTTCCCGATTTAACTGCTGACCGCAGCAGAAATTCAATCATAAAGGCGGACGCTATCGCTCCTACAGTTCCAAACTTCCCCTCCGGTCCATTTTTAACCGATTGTTAAAACAGAAAATCAACATCCAAAATCACCGCATCTCCCATTCCCGCCCAGCCCGCTCACCTGCCAAAAACTTAAATTCCCTTGAACTGCTTCACAAAAGCCATATCATTCGTATAGAAATGGCGGATATCATCGATGCCGTACTTCAGCATGGCAATCCGCTCCACGCCCATACCAAAGGCGAAGCCACTGTACTCGGCAGGATCATAACCGCCCATTTCCAGCACGTTCGGGTGAACCATGCCGGCACCGAGGATTTCCAGCCAGCCGCTCTGCTTGCACAGACGGCAGCCGTCACCACCGCATTTGAAGCAGCTTACATCCACCTCAACACTCGGCTCGGTGAACGGGAAGAAGCTTGGACGCAGCCGGATGCCTGTATTCGGTCCGAACATCTCCTTCACGAACTGCTGCAGCGTGCCCTTCAGATCGCTCATGCGGATATGCCGTCCAATCACGAGGCCTTCGATCTGATGGAACTGGAAGGAGTGGGTCGCATCGTCGTCGTCACGGCGGAATACTTTGCCTGGACAGATGATTTTGACAGGAGTTTCGCCCTTCATAGCCTGCATGGTGCGGACCTGAACCGGTGATGTCTGTGTGCGCATAAGGATATCCTCTGTCAAATAGAAGGAATCCTGCATATCACGTGCCGGATGGTTCTTCGGCAGGTTGAGCGCTTCAAAGTTATAGTAATCGGTTTCCACCTCTGGCCCTTCCGCCACCCGGTAGCCCATGCCGATGAAAATATCCTCGATCTCCTGAACCACCCGGCTCAGTGGATGAATCCCGCCTTGCGGCAGTGCGCGGCCCGGTAGAGTTACGTCTACTTTTTCCGCGTTCAGCCGGTTTTGGGTCTCCTGCTGCTGGAAGGCTTCCTGCTTGGCTCCGATAATATCCTCAATGGCACTCCGCACCAGATTGGCCACCTGGCCAATCACCGGGCGCTCCTCCGCGCTAAGCCCGCCCATGCCGCGTAATACCTCTGTAAGTTCGCCTTTTTTACCCAAGTACTTTACACGCAAATCGTTCAGAACCTGCGGATCGGTAACTTCCTCCAGCTTCGCTAACGCTTCGACCTTTAATGCTTCTAGCTTCTCTTTCATACCGTGTACTGCCCCCTTGTCATGGTGTTATCAAGTGAAAACGTCTATACCGTTCTGTTAAGGACGGTATACGTTTCAGCGAGAAATATAAGGAAAATGGATAGCAGATAGCCTACAAATTCTTATATTCCCAACAAAAAAAGGCCTTTCCTCCCGGTAAGGGACGAAAAGACCGTGGTACCACCCTTGTTAGACTGTCTGCAGCTCATCCCAAGAGCAATATTCCTGCTATTGGCATGACCAAGACCTGTCTCACTCTAGCAGATATAACGGTCTGCGGCCGGTTTCCCCTACGCTCTCCTTCAAGCAAGGCTCGAAAGAAATTCAAGGAACTGCTCCGGAGTGAACTTCGGCAGCTCTGCTCTCTTAGACACGCTCTCAATCAACGGCGTCTCCTCCCTGTAAGCCAGGCACTGCGTACTCTTCTCCATCACTGCATTTATCATGGATGTTGCTGAATGAACCTCATCTTCTGCTTAAGAAGATATGTCTATTTATTATATGCAAAATCAGCTGTTTTGACAAGCGGGACAAATTTTTCCGCCTGGATTGGTGCGTGGTGCCTATAGCCCTGGACCTTATCTGCGGAATATTAATCAGAGAGGGTATCGCTAGCAGAAAAGTTGGGTAATAGGACTCAAGGGCTGGAATATCCATAAGGAAGCAGGCTATACATAATCTTTTTATTTTTGAAGCGACAACTCTAAAATTTCAATACCAATCTCCCCGGATCAAGGTTTGAACCTGAGCCGATGCTTCCGGAGTCTGGAGATTATTAAGCTATATCCATTTTTTCACAGGCAATTGCTGAACATGAGTGCTTCCTTTATACTGATGAGAAGAAACTTCGATCATACCGGGAGATTCATTCCTGCCACCCCATTCTTCCCCTGCTTTGTATGACTCGCTTGGATTCCTATCTCTTCTTTATCCTGCACACATAAGCAATACGTCCACATATGGATATATTTAGCGTGTTATTGACAACATTGTTGAATACTTAATAGCATTTGCAGGAGGTGGATGAAGTGGCAGGTTTTTCAGGCATCAAAAATACACGCAGGCTTATCCTGTTATTCGCCGCTATCTCCGTTCTTCTGGTGAGTATCAGTATTGCTTCCCTTCTATATTTGAATCATACGATGAACAAACTATCCGCTTCCTTATATAACGATGTCTATCAGAATTCCGAGCTCATCCTGAATGCCGACCGCGACCTGTACCAGTCTGCCTTGGCCCTTCATACTGCTATCAATGGAAATATTACCGCCGAGGAGCGCAGCAGGCTGTCCCAGGATTTTGAAGAGAATAATAACCAGGCGAAGCAGCGGCTTAGCATGGCAAGCTATAACATTAACTCTGTAGAGAATCCATTCAGCGGGATGAAGCAGAGTGCTCAGCTGCTTACCGAGCTCAAAAATGTACTCCAAGACGTCGATGGCCCTTTTCAAACCTGGAAAGATTCAGGGAGGGAACTGATCTCACAGCGGGTACAGAGTAACTGGAACCCGGAATCCTTTTCCGCCCTCCAAACCAACACTCTTCTGAACCAAGTGCGGGAACCTCTGGACAAATCCGAAGAATTAATTGACGGCTATGCGCGGCAGGTAACTGAGGAATTCCGGGATAAAAAAAGTGCACTGTTCGCGTTATATTCCTTATTCCTGTTTATGCTGGTGCTCGTTATTATTTTCCTGTGCCGCAAGCTGATTTCCCTTCAAAATGAAATGCTTGAGGAGAAGTCACTATATCAATTAATTGGTGAGACAATGTCTGACTTTATTATTTTGACCGATCCTAACGGTCTGATCCTCTACGCTTCCCCTTCCCATTCCGGTCTGCTCGGATATATCCCTGTCAAGGGTGCTCCGCTATCCAATTATATCCGGGAGGCGGAGATTACCTGGGCTAAGCTCAAAAGTGTGGTACAGGCTACCCCGCGGATTTCCGAGCTACGCATGCGTTCAGCGGAGGGGCACTGGGTATGGCTGGAAACAAAGGTTACCCCGATTAAGGGCAGCGGTGCTTTTCCGGCGCAGTTCATGCTGGTATCCCGTGAAATCACCCAACGAAAGCAATATGAGGAGCGCTTGCATAAGCTGGCCTTTTACGATCACTTGACTGCAATCCCCAACAGAGCCCATTTCAAAATGTATATGGAGAATCTGATCCATCAGCCGGAGGAACGCAAACAGGAGATTGCGCTGGCCCTGCTGGATTGCGACCGGTTCAAGCAGCTGAATGATACCCTTGGCCATCTGGCCGGGGATGAATTCCTGCAATTGCTCTCACGTGAACTGCAGCAGACCGTCAAGGGTTCCGGCCAGGCCTTCCGGATTGGAGGAGATGAGTTCGCCGTGGTGCTGCACCGGTTCCAAAACCCTGAGATGCTTGATGAAATCCTGAACCGGCTGCTGCAGCTCTTCAATAAAACCTGGTCAATCAACCAGGGCTCCAGCTTCCATACTTCAGCCAGTATAGGAGTAGCCCTTTACCCGCAGCATGGCAGCAGCATTAATGAACTGCTCCGGGCTGCCGACCTGGCCATGTACCGCTCCAAGAATCACGGCGGCAATGAAGCCAATCTGTATAGTGAGCTGGTGGATGAAGAATATTCAGACCAGCCCAAATAAGGGATATCTGAGAACCTATGAATCGTACACACACAAAAGAGCTGTTCTGACGGCCCCTAAAGGGTTGCCGCACAGAACAGCTCTTTTGACTATATATTAACTGGTAAGCTGCAGCGAATCATCCTTACCCCCGCTGTTCTCCCGCAACCGTTCCCGGATGGTTACCTTAACCAGCTGCTGGCTGCCGGAGCAGTCAATGAAACGGTCTCCAGCCCCGTCCTTCTCTTCCCAGTCATTCAGCCGCAGAATGTAGCCTATGGACTCTGTCTCCGGAAGCACTTCGATCCGTGCCACCGCATGACCATTCTCCATCTGCCGGAAATCACTCTGTCCATCCTGAATACCTGTACCCCATGTCCACAGGTTCCAGCCCCGATAATCACCATCCGGCCGCTCATAATGGATTTCAATGATTTTGGATCTTGGTTCTGGCTGCCCGTATTTATCGTAGAGCACCATCATGGATAATCCCTCAAGCTCTACCTCCGAGCCTTGGACAGTCCGGAAAGCATTGGCTCCGGCAGAGGTATGGTCAACAACGATATTCCAGCAGCCGTCCGATTCAGGGAGCCTTTGAGTGACCAGGCCGGGATTGGCATTAAAAATCACAACGATATTGTTCCAGACGTCACCGCCGGCATTATTCTTGAGCAGATAGGAGACTACTCCGCCATCACACCGGAGGAATTCCAGAGAACGCTCGATCTCTTGGCGTCCATGCAGCCGGAAAGCCGGGTGACTGCTCCGCAGCGCAATAAGACCTTTATAGTATTCGAAGACGGGAAGGAACTTTGCTTTGTTCTTCCAACGGATAGCATTGATCGCATCGGGACTACGGTAGCTGTTGTGGTCACCGTATTTGCTTCGCAGGAATTCATCCCCCGCTTGCAGAAAAGGGATGCCCTGAGAAGTCAGGATGATTCCGCTCGCCAGCAGTGACCGCCTTACTGTCTCATTGCCGAGAATATCCTGCCGGTCAACCGCGAAGTAGGGATCGGCAGCGGCAATGGCTGCTTCCACCGAACCACCGTACTTCAGCTGTCCATTCTCCAGTTCCGGCAGCTTGGCCGCTTGGCGCAGACCCTGTGTGGCAAGCACCTTATCCCACAGATTTAGATTATCGTGTGCAGTAACATAATTCACCGTTTCCACCGGGGAATCGGTAAATTCATGAATGGCTCCCTTGATCCCGGAAGCAACCGCGCCTTCCTTGCCAAATTCGCCAGTTACGAAGCCTTTGCCCCAGCCATCGCTGTCCCCTTTGATCGCAGACCGGAAGTTGTCATTAAAGACCGCATATCCCTTGCCCTTCTGCACGCCCTTTAGTGTTTTGGTGGCCAGAGGAGAATCCCCTCCAGTCCAGGGCTCGCCGTAGAGCAGCAGACTCGGGTTGATCTCAAGTCGCAGTTCTTCCGTTATCTCACGCATGGTTACACTGTCCATCAGTCCCATGAGATCAAAACGGAACCCGTCAATGTGATATTCAGAAGCCCAGTAGGCCAATGAATCTTTAATATATTTACGGACCATCGGACGTTCAGTCGCCAGTTCATTGCCGACACCGGAGCCATTAGAGAGACGGCCGTTATAGTCATGCCGGTAGAAATAATCGGGAACCAGTGGCTGAAAAGGTCCTTTTTCCACAGAATAGGTATGATTGTACACGACATCCATAATCACGGATATCCCTTTACTATGCAGCGCCTGCACCATTTCCTTCATCTCACGGATACGGGTTCCCGGATCAGAGGGATTGGTGCTGTAAGAACCTTCCGGTACGTTGTAGTGCTGAGGATCATACCCCCAGTTATATTCAGTGTAAAAGGGCTCCGTTTTCCTTACGCTCTCTGTGCCGAGTTCATTGATGGTCTGAAAATCAAATACCGGGAGCAGGTGTACATGGGTAATGCCCAGCTCCTCCAAATGGTCAATGCCCAGCGCGTGTCCCGCAAGATCCTTAAGTCCGAATTCAGTAAAAGCTTTGAATTTGCCTTTATGCAGCATACCGGAGTCCTCAGACGATGAGAAATCCCGTACATGCAGTTCATAGATCACGGCATCGGCAGGATGAGGAAGCGCAGGAGACCTGTCTAAGTCCCAGGCTTCCGGATCGGTACTGCGCAAGTCCACAATGGCTGAACGTGTACCGTTGGCCGACACTGCTACAGCATACGGGTCCGCTGCCTCCTTAATCGTACCATCGCTAAAAACGGCACGATACATATAATACTTGCCTTTCAAATCCCCCGAGATACGAACCTGCCAGACTCCGCCCTCCAGCAGCTGCATGTTCACGATACGGCCGCTGTCCCGGTAATCGTCATTCAAGGCTTCCGTCCCATTCCCATCCGTATCATACAATACCAGCGACACCGTGAAGGCTGTGGGCACCCATACTTTGAAGAGGCTGTAACCCGCAGTATAAGTCACTCCAAGATCCTTACCTGTATAGACTTCTATATCTTTCTCTGCATTTATATAATTGCTGTTCATTCATGTTCACCATCCCAGTGTCCTCCGCGCGGTTGCCGGAAACCAGATCTACTGCTGTTAGTAGCCAACTATTTCCACATCATTCAAAAATAATACTTACCCATAGCTAACCCATAACTTGGCTTAACCTATTATATGTAACACGATGTTCACAAGTTTGGGTCCAGCAGCCTATTCTGCTGTCTATACATCCTATATCGGTAGTTATGACTTCCCGATTTAGCTTATCAAGTGAAAGCAGCTATTCTATCGGAAGTATAACCTGCTATGGTTAGGATAGCTACTGTAAATTGATGCTATGTGATGACTTCAGCCAGTCATATCCTTTCTAACGCAGCAACACTGAACAATGTTACAAATGGTGGTTAGGTATAAACCGGCAAGCTTTAATAATATAAAAAAAACCAGCCCCCAGATTAGGAGGCCGGAATAGAGTAGTTGGAAAAGCAGACTTGGTAAAACCGGAGAAAAGCTTAAAATAATAGTTATTTCACGCTGCTCTGCACAAGTGCGGCAACTTCCTCAGCAGTGCCGAGCTGCAGTGCCTTGGCAGCCATTTCCTTCATGTCTGCGGCAGACAGCTTGGAAATCTGGCTTCGTGCCGGCAGGATGGAAGTCGCACTCATACTGAATTCATCTAGGCCGAGGCCCAGCAGCAACGGAATTGCTGTGCTGTCGCCAGCCATTTCGCCGCACATACCGGTCCATTTACCTTCAGCATGCGCAGCATCGATGACAATTTTGACCAGGCGCAGAATGGCCGGATTGTATGGCTGATACAGATAGGATACCTGTTCATTCATACGGTCGGCAGCCATTGTATATTGAATAAGGTCATTGGTACCGATACTGAAGAAATCAACTTCCTTGGCGAACTGGTCTGCGAGAACAGCCGTGGAAGGAATCTCAACCATAATGCCGAGCTGAATATTATCAGACACTTCCTTGCCTTCTTCGCGCAGCTTAGCTTTTTCTTCAAGCAGCAGATCACGGGCTGCACGGAATTCACCGAGTGTAGCGATCATTGGGAACATGATCCGCAGATCACCATGGGCGCTTGCTCTAAGCAGTGCGCGGAGCTGGGTACGGAAAATATCCTGACGGTCCAGACACAAGCGGATCGCCCGGAAGCCGAGGAACGGGTTCATTTCCTTAGGCAGATCCAGGTATGGCAGTTCCTTGTCGCCACCGATATCCAGCGTGCGTACAACAACAGGCTTGCCGTTCATGTTCTCCAGCACGGTGCGATAAGCATTGTACTGAATTTCTTCAGAAGGCAGCTTGTCGCGGCCCATGTACAGGAATTCCGTCCGGTACAGTCCCACGCCTTCGCCGCCGTTCTCGATCACACCATTCACATCGTTGGGTGTGCCGATATTGGCTGCCAGTTCCACATGCTTGCCGTCAGCGGATACCGTCGGCTCGTCGCGAAGCTTTTTCCACTCCGCAATTTGCAGATCATAGGCTGCCTGCTTGGCTTTATACTCAGCTACCTCAGCATCGCTAGGGTTGATCAGAACATCCCCGCTCAGACCATCCACAATCACCAGATCTCCTGCCTTGATTAAGGACAGCACATTCTTGGTGCCGACTACCGCTGGAATTTCCAGAGACCGGGCCATGATAGCCGAGTGCGAGGTGCGTCCACCGATATTCGTCGTGAATCCCTTGACAAAGTTACGGTTCAGCTGTGCCGTATCGGAAGGCGTCAAATCCTGGGCGATCACAATGACTTCTTCATTGATCTCGGCAGGACTCACATAATGGATACCCAGCAGGTGGTTCAGAACGCGTTTGGTTACATCGCGCATATCGGCTGCACGTTCCTGAAGATAAGCGCTTTTCATATTTTCGAACATTTCTATAAATTGAGTAGCTACTTCATTCAAAGCGTAGTCCGCATTAACCAATTCCTCACGGATTTTGTCCATTACGGGGCTGATCAGCTCAGGATCTTCCAGAATCAATAGATGGGATTCAAAGATCTCCGCTTTCTTCTCGCCCAGTTCAGCAAGAGTGCGTTCTTTGATGGTCTGCAGCTCAGCTTTGGATTTCTCCAGCGCGTCTGTCAGTTTGGCAACTTCTGCCTCCACATCGCCTACAGCCGATTTCGTAATGGTATAGTCCGGATGTTCCAGGATAAAGGCACGGGCTACTGCAATCCCTGCTGAAGCCGCGATTCCTGAAATTTTACTCATTCAGCTCTCCCAGCCCTTCTTTAACCATAACTTCCTGAAGTGCGCTCAGCGCTTCGGTTTCTTCACTGCCTTCAGTAATTAGAGTCAGTGTGTCGCCTGCTTCAAGACCCAAGGACAATACGCCGAGGATGGATTTAAGTGTTACTTTTTTACCTTTTGCTTCTGCAAAAGCTTCAGTGCCTTTGAATTTTGTAGCTGTGTTTACCAGCGCTGTTGCCGGGCGTGCGTGAATTCCGTCTTCATCGATAATTCTGAATGTTTTTTGCATGATATTATCCAACTCGCTTTCTGTTCATATAGGATTTGTTTTGTATGGTGAAGGCTGCGCTCCCTCTAATTATAAAGGAAGCGCTACACCATTGCACATCTTACACGATGCTAATGATATCTTTGTCACCGATAGCCACTTTACCTGACTTCTTCAATGTAACGGCAGAACCTTCAGGCAAATTGGAGAAAATGACCGGAGAAATCACGGAAGGAGCGTGAGCCTTCACATACTCCAGATCAACCTCCATAATCGGCTGCCCTGCAGCAACCAGATCGCCTTCTTCGACCAGAACCGTGAAACCCTGACCTTTAAGCTTAACCGTATTTACACCGATATGAACCAGGACTTCCTTGCCGCCATCGGACATAATGCCAATCGCGTGCTTGCTTGGGAAGACGTTGAACACCTTGCCATATACCGGTGAAGCAATCTTACCGTCATCTGACAGGAATGCAAATCCGTCACCAGTCATCTTTTGGGAGAATACCGCATCCGGTACCTGTGTAATATCAAGCAGCTCCCCATTGACTGGAGATACGATATCTTCAGGAATAATCGCTGCGCCTTCTTCGCCGGCCTTTTTCTCCAGCTCAGGCTGCGGAGCAGCTGCGGCTGGTGCGGCGGCAGGAGTTCTGCCGTTCATTACATCCTGAATCTGTGATTTGATCGTATCGGAACGGGTTCCGAAGATCGCCTGCACGTTGTTACCGACTTCGAGCACGCCGGACGCGCCAAGCTTCTTCAAGCGGTTCTTATCCACGCCGGCCTTATCTTTAACTTCTACACGAAGACGTGTAATACAAGCGTCCAAGTGAGTGATATTTTCTTTGCCGCCCAGTGCGGACAAAATGTTGCGAGGCAGATCATCACCGCTTCTGGATACATTCTCTGTGTTTGATTCTTCCACATCATCCGATGGATCTTCACGACCCGGTGTTTTGAGATTGAACTTCCGGATCACGAAGCGGAATCCAAAGTAGTAAATGACCGCAAGAACCAGACCTACCGGAATAACCAGCCACCAGGCTGTACGGTTCGGAATGACACCGAACAATACATAGTCGATGAAACCGCCGGAGAAGGTCATCCCGATTTTGACATTCAAGATATGCATGGTCATGAAGGACAAACCGGCAAATATAGCATGTACTGCGAACAGCAGCGGAGCCACGAACAGGAATGAGAATTCCAGCGGCTCTGTAATCCCTGTCAGGAAGGAAGTGAGTGCTGCGGAAACCATCAAACTGCCGACAACCCGTTTATGTTCAGGTCTGGCTTCATGGTAGATCGCCAGTGCCGCTGCAGGCAGACCGAACATCATGAACGGATATTTACCGGTTGTAAAGGTACCTGCTGTGAAATCCACACCGTCACGCAACTGCTGCATGAATATCCGTTGGTCACCGCGAACGAGATGCCCGGCCTTATCGATATAGCTTCCGAACTCATACCAGAACGGTGAGTAGAAGATGTGATGCAGACCGAATGGTATCAGGGAACGCTCGATGACCCCGAAGATGAAGGCCGACAGCGTCAGGTTCGTGTTGATCATACTCTGCGATACATAGTTCAGACCGTGCTGAATCGGCGGCCAGATGATCGTCAGTGCAAGACCAAGGATCAGGGAGGTTACAGCAGTCATAATAGGCACAAACCGTTTACCCGCAAAGAATCCCAAATAGGAAGGAAGCTCTATACGGAAGAACCGTTTGTACATAGAGGCTGCAAGTATCCCGACCAGAATACCGCCGAAGACACCGGTCTGGAGGGTTGGAATCCCGAGAACACTCGCATAAGCAAAGTCTTGCTTACTCAGGACCCATTCATTGATACCAAGCACGGTTCCCATCGTCACGTTCATAACGAGGAACCCGATAATAGCCGCTAATCCTGCAACCCCTTCGCCGCCGGCCAGCCCGATGGCTACCCCGACTGCAAAGAGTAGGGACAGGTTACTAAACACAATTTGTCCCGAGTTCATCAATACATTGGCAATGGCTTGAACTACATCATTCTCAAGTGCCGGAACGTATTGAAGGAAATCAGGGTTAACCAGCATGTTGCCAATCCCAAGGAGCAGGCCTGCCGCGGGCAGGATAGCCACTGGAAGCATAAGCGCCTTACCGACCCGCTGCAACACACCAAACATTTTTTTGAACATCGAGGTCACTTCCTTAATTATTAATATCGTTCAAACAGAAGCCAAAAAAGGCATGAGCAACACAGCATACAGGTTGTCCCACTAACCACAAGGTTAGATTACCCCGACTTGGGGCTGGACAACCAAAATACTGTAAATCACTCATGCCTGATCGTATCAGTTACACGCTTTGTATTCTGTTTTGTTTAACCAGGGAACATTGTAGCATCGTTCTTTTAAACATGCAAGCACAAAATAACCTTACAAAATAAGAGTTTTTGTTTTATTTCCTACTCTGATTGCTCCATATCTGCTTCGTCCTCTTTTTTCTGAGCCAGACGCTGCAGATGAATCGTCAGATAGCTTACCTCTGCTGCGTAGACAGGAAGATGCACCCGCTGTTCAATCACCTTGGTCAACTTCCAGGCCAGCATATACATTTCCGGATATTCCCGTTTCATCAGTCCATCGAGCGATGAAGTCTCCCGCACAGTCTCTCCCCTGCGCAGCCGTTCCAGCACGAAACGCAAATGGGTCACGAGACGGGAATAATCCAGTGAGTCTCTCGGGATATGATAATCCAGATTGTCTTCCACCAGGTTCACCATATCCCCAATCAGCAGGGAGTGCTGCTTGACCTCGGAGATATGCCTGTTGCTAATCGCGCTTACAATATGCAAAGCAACAAAACCAATTTCATCCGGTGGAAGCCTTACCCCCATTGCCTCATTAATGCGTTCTAACGCATACTCCGCCAAACTATACTCTTCCGGGTAAATTTCTTTGGTTTCGTATAGGAACGGATTATGTATGGCTATATTCTGCTCGTTTCTGCGGATGGCGAACGAGATATGGTCAGTAAGCGCAATATGGATATGCTCATTCAGCGGTTGACGGCTGCTCTGCATAATATGCAGCACAATTTCTTGCATAACTTCTATAAGCTTCTCGTCCACCTGGGGAACAAGCTGCTTATATTGTTCCTGCTCCTCCTGGTTGCGGAGAATAAACATCTTCTCCACGGAGGACAGATTAATCCGGTCACTTGCTTTACGGTTAAACCCGATGCCCTTGCCGATCACAACCACTTCGGCGAATTGGGGATGCTGGGCGATAATCACATTATTGTTGAGTACTTTCGCTACTGATATGCTGCTCACTATTTACACCTCTTCGAATAACAGATTTCGAACTTAAGCGAGCACTATTATAAAATAAGACTAAAAACCATTATACTTAATTTTCATACAAAACATCAAGGTATAATACATGCTTATTCATCCAAAATCAGTTAAAGCAGTGTAATCATCATTTCACGCGAAATGTTGTTGCTGAATATCTGTAGACCAGGAATAGGGCAATCAGCATATAGACAGCAGCAGCAAGCAGCACGATTACCGCAAAATGAGCTGGTGTACTCCGAAACTGCATTGATATCACAGCTACTGCTAGTACAATGCTGTTCATGATGCTGAAGAACGGATTCTTCACATTCAGCTCCGTGCTGTACGGCTGGAAGATATAGTACATAAACAAGTGATGTACTGAAAAAAACAGCGACAGGCCTAGAATGGCACCGCTAAAAATCAGCATGTCCGTCATTCCCCAGCTTTCCCCCGATAAGAAAAAGAGCAAATTGACTGCCACACTGATCGCTGCGGCCGGAATCAAATTAAGAGCGCTGAGGCGCAGCAGGCGCACGCGGAAATTGTTCAACACTGCAGACCGTTCCCGGTAGAAGCCGTACCGCAGCAGACTAAGGTCACAGTTAAAGAACATCGCCTTGCATACCCGCTCTCCAATAGAGGTGAAATTCATGACAAAGACCAGCATGGGCAGACTGTTCATCACATAACGGGCCACCTTCGAGAACGAAGCCGGTTCGGCCAGCAAAATCATCAAACCGGCTGCAAACAGCGCGCCAATAATCAACAGCCGGCGCTGAATAGGTTGAACCAGGAAACGCTTATGCCGGGAGAAAAAGATCGCGTTCAGGTAGGCATAGCCGGTTTTCTCCTCAAATTGGCCGGACCGCAGCTGTACTGGCGTGAAATCCTTCTCATGGGTCTCTACCTGCTTCCGGTTTGCCTCTTTCATCATTCGTCCCATATCCAGAAGGGGATCATCAATCTTGGTGACCGCATCCACCGCATTACGGTAGCCGGGATATCTGGCAATATAGAGTGCAGACAAAGCTCCAGTGATCACAAGCGTCAGACTCAAGGGGAAATTAAACAACACTCCATCCATATCCAGTAATGCCTTCCCCGTGTAGAGAGGCACAAAAGCCAGCAGATACCCCACTACAATGACGGACCAGACCAGACCGTTTTGTTTGACCAGTACAATCTCCCGCGTATCAAATATCCACAGATGTAACGCTTCACCGGCAAAGCGCCAGAGTGAGAGAAGTAAAGACAGAAGCAGGCCGTGCCAGACCGGCGCGCCGAATGCATGTGCAAATACCATCATCGCAGGAACAAAATAAATAAAAAAAGTCAACGCCCTAAGCGTAAGGACAGCATGCATATACTTGTCGGCGGGAAGTCTCATCAGCTTCACACAAATATATTTATCCCGCTTGGGTTCCAAAATAATGGCGTTTGATACAACGCTCACCCCAAAACTGATTAATACAAGCACATGCAGATACAGATCATATTGTTCAGAAAGCGAAAGCTCTTTGGCGGTGAGAAGGACAGGAAGGTATACGATGAGCCCCAGGTAGGCAAACTTGGATAGGAAGCCCCAGATGATTTTCAGAATAAGGACTAATATAGTAAACTTCTTTTTGAGGGATGTCCGCGAATACACACTGTCATTCACCAGTTTTCCCACCACAGGCAATTTGCCAAAATAGTACAGTAAACGGTTCGCCCCTGAGGCCCCCCGTATCTCCATAATGGTATTCAGTGTGCTAATCATGGCCATCGCCATCCTTCAGCAGCGCTATAATCCGTTCCTCGAACTCCGGACTGTGCAAGGTGTCTGCAGGGATCTCCTGGAGTACGCCATTGCTTAGTACTACAAGCTCATCGCACAAATCTGCCGCAAGCTGCAAAATATGTGTGGAGAAAATAATGATGTGATCCTGTTTCATCTCACGGAGCAGCTTCTTGATCTCCAGTGCCACCACTACGTCAAATGAAGTAAGCGGCTCATCCAGCAGAATCAGCGGCGGGCGGGTGATGATGAAACACAGCATCTGGATTTTGTTCTTCATGCCATGCGAATAGCCTTTGATCAGCCGGTGGCGGTCTTCCTCATCGAAACGGATGATATCAAAATAATCTCCGATGGTTTTCCCCGGCTGGATTTTATCCCGGTTGATGTCCATATAGAATTTCACAAATTCATAACCTGTCAGAAATTCCGGAAGAATGGGCAGCGAAAACACGTACCCGATTTCCTCTTCGCGCAGCGGTAGGCTGACTTCCTCTCTCCGCAGAAAAGCTCCTCCGCTGTCCATGCGTGTTTCCCCGCTCAGGCAGTTGAACAGTGATGTTTTGCCAGCACCGTTGCGCCCCAGCAGACCGTAAATCTTACCTTTTTCAAAGGTATAATCGATGCCTTTAAGTACAGATTTGTCATTAAAACTTTTGCGGATATTATCCAGAATCAGCTCCACACTTGGTCCTCCTATTTCATTCATCTGACAATCAACTGGAAAAATGGCCAATCTCCCTTGTTTAGGAGACGACCACTTTTTCTAAGATACAGTTCGGCTAATTAGTCTCCTGGATACCCGTTGTCCCTTCAGAGACCCTTGGTTGAGGTGGACTTACCGGTGAAGCAATAACGGGCTTGGAAGCTGCCGTCCCTTTGGTTGTAAGACCCTTGATCAGTGCTTCCACATCAATCCCTGATACACTCTTCAGCATTTCAGGAGCCGTGGCCATCAGCTGGGTCACATAGTTGCTGACTCGGGCAGCTCCTTCTCCGTTGCCGGTATCCACCACGGTCAGCTTATCGATGGAGGCCAGCGGCTCAGCGATGCGTCCAGCCAGCTCAGGCAGCATTTTTACGATAATATCGAGCACTGCAGCCTCGCCAAATTTCTGGAATGCTTCGGCCAGCTTCTCCTTAGCCTCCGCTTCTGCAAGACCTCGCAGCCGGATAACCTCGGATTCCGCTTTACCTTTAGCCAGCTCTGCATCCGCTACCGCCTGACCTTCCAGCCGCTTCTGCTCAGAAGTAGCTTTGGCCTGGGTTTCAATACTGTATTGCAGGGCATCCGCTTCACGCATTCTTTTGGCCTTGTCGGCTTCAGCCGCCTGTTCTACCGCATAGCGGTCAGCTTCGGCTTTCTTTTTCACTTCGGCATCATACTGCTTCTCACGGACCTGGATTTCCTTGGCTTGCAAGTCAATTTCCCGTTCCTTACGCACCAGTTCGACCTTCATCTGCTCTTCAACCACCGTCTGTTTGGCGCGCGCTTCCTGAATGTGGTACGCCTGGTCGGCTTCCGCCTTTGCGGTATCCTGATCTCGCTTAAACGCAGCAACCTTCAACTGATTTTCCTTCGACGCTTCAGCAATATTCGTATCGCGCAGCAGTTCCGCCTTCTGCCCCTGCTCCTCCGCGTTCGCCTTTTGAATTCGCGCATCCCGCAGAGCTTCAGCTTCAGCAATTTCTGCATCTCGCTTCACGGCCGCAATCCGCGGCTTTCCGAGCGCTTCTAGATATCCATGCTTATCGCGCACATCCTTAATCGTGAAGGAAACAATCTGCAGCCCCATTTTCTTCAGATCCCGTGCCGCTACCCCTTGAACCTCCTGGGCAAAACGGTCCCTGTTGCGGTAGACCTCCTCTACCGTCATAGACCCTAGGATCGCCCGCAGATGGCCTTCCAGCACCTCCTGTGCTTCGCTCTTCAGGGCTTCAATCGGCTTGCCCATAAATTGCTCTGCTGCCGTCGCCACGTCCTCGGTGGAGCTGCCCACCTTAATAATTGCAACCCCGTCGGCAATTACAGGTACACCTTGCTCGGTGTAGACCTCCGGTGTCGTCACATCCAGCTTATGGGACAGCAGCGACATGAATTCAGCCTTCTGAAACACAGGCAGAATAAATGCCCCTCCCCCGCGGACGATTTTGATTTTGCGGCCGGAGCCGTCATCGGAAATGTGATTGTTGCCCAGGAAGGAACCGGTGACAATCATTCCTTCATCAGGGCCAACCGTTTTATAACGTGCCCAGAATGCAATTCCGAGCACAAAGAGTACAGCAACAACCACAGCAGGAATAAATAAGTATTCAGGCAATCCGTACATTACGCGTCCTCTCCTTTTCGTTTTTCGAATTCAGATACAACCGCAACCCCTTCTTTTACTTCAACCACTACAACCTTAATCCCGGCTGGAATCGGAAGATGGTCAAAGCTTGCCGCCGTGTGCAGACTGTTGCCCGCCCCGAACTTCACCATAATCTCGCCGTAGCCTTGTGCCGGAACTGGAACTGTAACTTCGCCGATTCTGCCCGGCAGCTCGGTCATGGAGAAACCGCTGGACATCTCGCTTTGATCCATGGGTTTTACCACTCCCAAATACATGACAATGCCCATGAATGCTGCAATCAGCAAGGATAGGGCCAGAACGGGTCCATTCTCCAGGCTGCTGTAACGGGTCAGCAGAATGCCTGCTCCCCCGAATACAGTGATGCCTCCAGCCGCAACCGCAGGGCTGATGAAATGGAAGGACACTACATCGAATATTCCGTGCAAGGCACTGCCGATCAAATCTCCCAAAAGCACGCTGACCACGGCAAAGATGACGCCAAGCGCCAAACAGCCCAAATACAGCGTCTCCATATCATTCTCCTCCTGTCTTTTTCCCGGACTGTCATACTAGGTTAAACGCTTCAACCCTGTCCTTGGTTTCACATTCTTGGGTAAATATCACAATATTGTATGATAAAAAAGAACAAAACAAAAAAGCCGTCCCCTGAAAGGAACGGCTCTCCGATGAAGTATAGACCGGCAGCAAGCTGCCGTTTATAGTGCCATTGTATAAATTTCCACAACGTCTTCACGCTGCAGCTTACGGAAGTTACCGAACGGACCAAAGCGTACCGCTTTGTCGGCCATGTTACCAATTTCGCTGTTATCGATATTATAGTCGCCCAGTGTCTTCGGTGCGCCAATGGAATCCCAGAAGCGGCGCAGCGCTTCTATGCCCTCAAGACCCACCTCTTCATCGGTTCTGCCGGCAGCATCAATGCCAAATACATTAACAGCCAGCTGACGGAAACGGGCAGGGTTCGTGCTTAAGTTGTATTTCATCCAGTGCGGGAAGAGAATCGCCAGTCCGCCGCCATGTGGAATATCGTATACAGCCGATACGGCATGCTCAATATTGTGGGTTGCCCAGTCTCCTGCAAAACCCATGCTGACCATTCCGTTCAGTGCCATTGTGCCACAGTACATAATCGTCTCGCGCAGTTCATAGTTGTTCAGATCATCAATCAGCTTCGGAGCAGTAGCAATCACTGTGCGCAGCAGTGTCTCACAGAACCCGTCCTGAACCAGTGTATTACCCTGGGTGTGGAAATAATGCTCCAGCACGTGGGACATGATATCCACCATTCCGTATACGGTCTGATCACGCGGCAACGTAAAGGTATTCTCCGGATCCAGAATTGAGAAAGCCGGGAAGGCGTAAATACTGCCCCAGCCCATCTTTTCTTGGGTGACTTCATTGGTAATCACGGAGCCATTGTTCATTTCCGAGCCCGTAGCAGCCATAGTGAGCACGGTTCCCAGTGGAAGTGCCCCCTGCGGAGCGGCTTTACGTTCTACAAAGTCCCACATATCCCCGTCGTATTTAGCACCCACTGCAACCGCCTTGGCGCAGTCCAGCACGCTTCCGCCGCCTACAGCGAGGATTAGGTCTATACCCTTTTCACGGCACAGGGCTACACCCTTGTGTACGGTGGACAGACGCGGATTTGGTTCAACTCCGGATAATTCTGTAACTACTGCACCAATGGCCTTAAGTTCATTGATTACATTATCGTACAGGCCACTGCGCTTAATGCTTCCGCCGCCGTACATAAGCAGTACATTCTTGCCGTATTTAGGCACTTCCGTCTGAAGTGCACTTAGGGTACCTTGTCCAAAAATCAACTTGGTAGGATTATAAAATTCAAACTTGTGCATAAAGGTAAACCTCCGTTTATTTCAGGAATGTGGTGCAATATCCTATTATAGACCTCTGAACAGCAGCATTCAAATCAGGTCCTGCGAACAGCCGCTCTGCAAAAAGAAATGCCCCCGCCAACCGGCTGGGGACATCTCACAAGGCAATGCAGGGGTTAACAGAAACTGTGCATGCTCACCGGAAACCAAGGCTGTGGGCAAAGCGATGGAATGCCGCCTGGCCTTCAGCCGTACGCTTGTAGACCCCGGCATGCTCAAGAATATGGGTGAACTTAATGCCAACCTCATTTTGTACCGTCTTGACTGCTTCTTCACGGTCCATGTCAGTGCCAAAGCGGGCAGCCAGTTCCTGAATCCAGGAAGCATGCTGCGCCAGCGCATGATCTGCCTGAGTCTGCACAGCATCCAGCAGAGCCGTGTCTCCTGCCAGAATACCGGAAATGGCATCCAGCTCGTCCTTCAGGCGGCCTGGAAGAATGGCCAGACCCATAACTTCGATCAGTCCGATATTTTCTTTCTTGATATGATGCATTTCCCGGTGCGGGTGGAATATCCCTTCAGGATATTCTTCGCTGGTCCGGTTGTTGCGCAATACCAGGTCCATCTCGAAGCCCCCGTCCTCCGCCCGGCGCACGATAGGAGTGACGGTGTTGTGCCGCGTCTGCTCCCCGTCCACCTCACTTGAGGCCAGAACTTCGGCTGCTGGATCACTATAGGTTTGCCAGGCTTCATAGATCGAATTCCCGCATTCCAGCAGCACTGCCGGATCCGTACCCTGCAAACGCAGTACCGACATTGGCCATTTCACGATGCTCAGGCTTACACCTGGATAGGCATCGTGGGTGAAAGTTGCCTCCTTTGGCGCCTTCTGGATCGGAAAGGTATGACGTCCGCCCTGGAAATGATCATGGGTCAGAATCGAACCGCCGACAATCGGCAGATCCGCATTAGAACCGATGAAATAATGCGGGAAGGTCTCCACGAAGCTGAGCAGGCGCTTCAGCGTGTCCTTGGTCAGCTTCATCGGCACATGATCATGATGGAACACGATACAATGCTCGTTGTAGTAGACATAAGGAGAATACTGGAGGAACCATTTCTCATTGTTCAGCTTCAGCGGAATCACGCGCAGATTCTGCCGGGGCGGATGATTGATTCTTCCGGCATAACCGACATTTTCACGGCACAGCAGACATTTCGGATAGACCGGAGGAGGAAGCAGCCGAGCCATGGCAATTTCCTTCGGATTCTTCTCCGGCTTGGACAGATTAATAGTCATTTCAATGTCGCCGTAAGGAGATTCCTGCAGCCAGAACACATTTTTGGAGATCCGGTCCATACGGATATAATTAGAATCTATGCTTAGCTTGTAGAAACGGTCAGTCGCCGCCTGAATACCTTTTTCCGCTGTGAGGCTGTAGAATTCGGCATTCACCTCGGAAGGACGGGCCATTAGAAGACCCATAATCTTGGCATCCAGCAGGTCGCGGTACGTATCCGTATTTTCGGGAATCAGCCCAATTTCAAAGCCATAATCAATCAGAACATCCAGCGGAGCCTGCGGACTCTCCAGCGGCGCTTCTGCGAATTCTGCAGCATACGGCTCACTGAAGCCGAACTGATCCAGCAGTTCATTCCGGCTGTAATCTACGTCTGCAGGCTGAATCAGCTGCTGATGGATAGCAAACCCTACCAGTTGTTCGATTGCATACAGCGCCTTCACCGCACCGGGAGCGGTATTATCATTGTTAGTCATTTCAATTCTCCTTCATGTGCTGTAGCTTATTCCCCGTACCCTTGCGGATTGGCCGAATGCCAGTTCCAGGCGCTTTGGATGATCCCCTCAACATCGGCGTGCTGCGGGTTCCAGCCCAGCACAGAGCGGGCTTTGTCGGAGGAAGCTACCAGTACAGCCGGATCGCCGGCGCGGCGTTCCTGAATCACCACCGGAATATCAAGGCCGGTTACCTTTTTCGCAGTTTCAATTACCTGTTTGACAGAGAAGCCCAGCCCGTTGCCGAGGTTGAAGATATTGCTGGCACTGCCGCTGCGCAGGTAGTTGACGGCCCGTACATGGGCATCCGCCAGATCGCTGACATGGATATAGTCGCGCACACAGGTTCCATCTTCTGTCGGGTAATCGTCACCGAAGACCGCAATGCTCTCACGCTGCTTCAGCGCCGTCTGCAGCACCAGCGGAATGAGGTGGCTCTCCGGACGGTGGTCTTCGCCGATCTTACCGCTGGCATGTGCCCCGGCAGCGTTGAAGTAGCGCAGCGCCACATATTTGATGCCCAGCACCTTGTCGAACCAGGACATCATCCGTTCCATGGTCAGCTTGGTTTCGCCGTACACATTCGCCGGCTCAGTGCGGTCGGTTTCTTCAATCGGCACCTTTTCCGGTTCGCCATAGGTTGCGGCAGTCGAAGAAAAGACGATTTTGTCCACACCGGCATGCTGCATCGCTTCCAGAAGGCATTGTGTACCATATACGTTATTGTCATAATATTTAACCGGGTCCTTCATGCTCTCGCCAACCAGCGAGCTTGCAGCAAAATGGATGACAGCGTCGATCTTATTTTCCGAAAAAAGCTTGGCGAGTGTTACCTTGTCACGCAAATCGCCCTCATACAGCTTGCCGCCCAGAAGTGCCTCGCGGTGCCCTGTCAGCAGATTATCAATGACCACAACCTCTTCGCCACGATCCAGCAGCTCCGCTACGGTATGAGAACCGATATACCCTGCTCCACCTGTTACCAGAATCGCCATCTTACTTCACTCCTTTCAGTTCTTCTACACCATTACCGATTCCGCATACATAGAACTCACCGGTCAATCCGGTTCTGTTCTTATAGGTTTCTCCTACTTCACGGATAAACCGTTCCACGTCATCTTCATGCACCAGCGATACGGTACAGCCGCCGAAGCCTGCGCCGGTCATGCGTGAACCGAGCGTACCCGGAATCTTCTGTGCTTCTTCCACCATAACGTCCAGCTCCTCACAGCTGACTTCATAGAGGTCACGGAGCGAGACATGGGAGTCATTCATATATAAACCGAACTGCTTCAGGTCGTTCTTCTTCAGTACTTCTACAGAATCAAGTACACGCTGATTTTCTTCCACTACATGGCGGGCGCGGCGTCTTACTGTTTCGTCAGTGATTTTGTCCTTATGAATTTCGAATTGTTCAGGTTTCATCTCTGCCAGGTAGGACAGGGCGGGAACCTCCTGCTTCAAAATCGCCAGGGCCTCATCACATTGGCTGCGGCGCTCATTGTATTTGGAGTCCACCAGACCTCTCTTCTTATTGGTGTTGCCGATCACAAGCTTGTAGGAGCCGGTCACAAAAGGAATCAGGCTGTATTCCAGGGTGTCGCACATGAGCAGGATCGCCTGGTCACGCTTGCCGTTAGCTACAGCGAACTGGTCCATAATCCCGGAGTTTACGCCGACGTACTGATTCTCCGCGCGTTGGGAGAGCAAAGCGATTTCTACAGTATCCGTGTCTCCGCCAAGCAGCGTCAGGAAGGCATACCCGGTGACCACTTCGATGGAAGCGGAGGAGGACAGACCCGAGCCGTTCGGAATCTCGCCATGGAACAGAAGATCGTAGCCTGCGGATACCGGAAGATCCTTTTTAGCCAGCTCTACCATCACACCAACCGGATAGTCTACCCATTCACCGGTTTTGGCTTTGCCGATTTCACTGAAGTCAATGGAGGCTTCATAAGGGAAATTTGTCGATGCGAACTGAACCTTGCCATCACTGCGCGGACGCACGATAAGTGTAGTTCCGAAGTCCAGCGCTGCCGGAAACACGTAACCTCCGTTGTAATCCAAATGCTCACCGATGAGGTTTACCCGACCAGGAGCATAGAATACACGCGCCTCCTCAGTGCTCTCTCCGTATTTCTCGATAAATTTGACTTTCAGATCCTGTATGCTCATTAATGCCACTCCATCCTTTCGCTGCTTCTCGTATTCACTTTAGTCAATCGTATTGCTTCGTTTATGCTTACATTATAATAAAATCAGACTTGCCCTGATAATGCAATCATGTGTGTAATGTATGGACAAATGTGACTTCCCTGAAAAGAAGCGATATAATCAAAAGGATAAATACCCTTCTCATTTACCCGCCCTTATGGCTATGATAGCGCTAACGGGGGAAAGGCGGTTCCAGTATGGAACATACTTATTCCGTAGGATCAAATCCTGTAGTTTATGACAGTCAGCATTTGCATGTGCTTTTTGCCGGTGAGAGCCAGACGCTCCCGCTGCATCAGGCGGGTCCCAAAATCTATGATTACTTCCTCCTGCACTTCATTGAATCTGGCTTCGGAACTTTCCGGACGGAAGAGCGGAAGTACGAGCTTGGACCGGGGGACTGCTTCCTGATTCATCCCGGACAGTTGGTCAGCTATCTCTCTGACGAAGAACAGCCCTGGCGTTACCGCTGGGCTGCATTCACGGGCACGGCTGCTGACGCGCTCGTGCTGCAGGCCGGCTTCACACCGCTGAAGCCGGTCCTGTCCACCATCGAAGGCAGTACCTTCCCCGGCGCGCTGGCCGGGATGATGCGTGCCTTCTATGCGGGCCAAGAGAGCGCCCATCTGACCTCGCTGGGCTATCTGTACCTGATCGTCGGCGAAGCAGCCGGGCTGCATCTCTCCTCCTCCCGGCTTCCCGGCGCGGAATCCCAGGTAAAGCGCACCGTGAAGCAGATGATCCACTATATGGCCGCCCAGTATGCCCATCCCGTCTCCATTGAGCAGATGTGCGCCAGCCTTGGCTACAACCGCGCCTATCTCTCGCGCATCTTCAAGCAGGAAACGGGCCTCTCGCCCGTTACCTATCTGCTGAAGCTGCGCATCGAGAAATCACGGCAGCTCCTGCGCGAGCGGCCGGAGCTGTCTGTCGAACAGGTGGCTGCCTCGGTCGGACTGACGGACGCCCTGTATTTCTCCCGCCAGTTCAAACGCCTCTGTGCCCAATCCCCCACCGCTTACCGGATTGCAACGGCAAGGCATGTAGAGAAGTAGTGGTATAGATGACCCTTTGGGGAGACAGGGACGCAGATGCCAATGCTAAGTGGAATTTATACCACTAATCGGTGAAAATCCTTACCATTACGGAGGATAGTGGGAATTTGTACCCTTATTTTGCGGCAAATAAGAAGTATTGCTCCATACGAAATCATCAGACCGTTGTGTTCGCTTCGCTTGCAAGCGGCAAAAGCCCGTTTCCAGTCAGGAAGCGGGCTTTGTGCTATGTCAGTGTAAGTGGATGATAAGAGCCGCTATTTCTCAGGACTCGGTGTCCGTCTTCAAGATCGTCTCGATCCTGTCGAGCTCCTCTTGCGTGAACTCACCGTGCGATAATGCAGCAATGTTCTCTTCAATCTGGCTGACCCGGCTTGCGCCGATCAGTGCGGATGTTACTTTGCCGCCGCGCAGAGTCCAGAGTAGCGCGAACTGCGCTAATGTAAGGCCACGAGAGACTGCAAGCTGGTTAAGCGCGTGAATTTTGCGCAGCACTTCAGGCGTAATCCGGCTTTCGTTCAAAAAAACGGAAGGGCCGGCCGCCCGGGAATCATCCGGAATACCGTTCAGATATTTATTGGTCAAAAGGCCCTGTGCGAGCGGGGTGAAGGCAATGCTGCCGACGCCATGCTCTTCCAGCACATCCTGCAGCCCCCCTTCGATCCAGCGGTCAAGCATGGAATAGCGGGGCTGATGGATCAGCAGCGGCGTGCCGAGACTTTTCAGAATACGGATAGCCTCTACGGTCTGCTCAGCTGTGTAATTGGACAAGCCGACATACAACGCTTTGCCGGAACGCACCGCAGTATCCAGTGCCCCCATCGTTTCTTCCATCGGTGTCTCCGGGTCAGGCCGGTGCGAATAAAAAATATCCACATAATCCAGCCCCAGCCGCTTCAGACTCTGATCAAGGCTCGCCAGCATATATTTGCGAGACCCCCAGTCCCCGTAGGGTCCCGGCCACATGTAATATCCTGCCTTGGTTGAGATAATCAATTCATCACGGTAGGGAGCCAGATCGCGGGCAAGCACTTTACCGAACATTTCCTCTGCTGAACCCGCAGGCGGGCCATAGTTATTGGCCAGATCAAAGTGGGTAATGCCAAGATCGAACGAACGGGTGATCATATCCCGGCCATTTTCATAGGCATTGATTCCGCCGAAGTTGTGCCAGAGCCCCAGTGAGATTGCCGGAAGTTTGAGGCCGGTTTTGCCCGTACGGTGATACTGCATCGTTTCATACCGTTCCTCGCTAGCCACATATACCATTATCCATCCCTGCCTCTCATTTCGCTGACATTCTCAAGTTCACGTTCTATATCCTATTTTAAACCTCACGAGATAAATGTAATCCCCACCATTTCATGCCCATGTACAGCGGTTGCCGTATGATGTTCACTATAAGCTCATAGCAGCTCTTGTATTCTGCCCATCACCGCGCCGATTCGATCCGTCAAAATCAGATCAGCCTTATGATCATAGGGGGTTGGTTCTCCGTTCAGCAGCACTGTATGCCGGCCCTGGAAGTAAGTAATCAGACTTGCAGCCGGCTGCACAGTAAGCGAAGTACCCCCAATGATAATCAAATCTGCAGCCGCAATAGCTGCGACGGATTCCACAAGAACATCATGATCCAGCTCTTCTTCATAGAGCACCACATCCGGCTTGATGATCCCTCCGCAGGCCGGACAACGCGGAACGGTATCCTTGATAGCAAGCACTTGATCCAGACTATAGGCACGCGAGCAATCCATACAATGGTTGCGGTGAATGGAACCATGCAGCTCCAGCACGCGCCGGCTTCCGGCAAGCTGATGCAAGCCGTCGATATTTTGCGTGATGACCGCCTTAAGCTTGCCGCTGTGCTCCAGTTCTGCGAGCAGCAAATGCGCCCCGTTCGGCTTCGCTTCCGGATGAATCATTTTGCTGCGGTAAAAGTCAAAAAAAATGTCCGGAGAGGACATAAAAAAGCTGCGGCTCAGCATCACCTCAGGCGGGTACGGTGAATTGTGCTGCTCTTTATACAGGCCTGCCGCAGAGCGGAAGTCCGGAATCCCGCTTTCCGTAGATGTTCCGGCGCCTCCAAAAAAAACGATGTTGCCGCTGTCCTTGATCCAGGAAACCAGTGTCTGTAGTGGATCCATAAGTCACACGCATCCCTTCTATAGAAAGCTCAGATTGTGAGACGAAGCTGATGATAACCGGAGATAACGGTGTCCGCATCCAGTAAATAAGCAGTGCTCCCTTCTGGAGATATGCCAATGGACAACCGTAGGCCTGCTCCTCTTCCTAACTGCATGTCGGCATTGCTGTCGCCGATAATTACCGTCTCCTCAGGACGGAGGCCCAGCTCACGGCAGGCGGTCTCCGCCATTTCAGGCGCGGGTTTGCCATGGGTTACACGGTCTCTCGTAACCACAGTGTCAAAATAATCTGTGATTCCCATCCATTCCAGCTGCTCCCTTGTAGTAGAGGAACCGTCGGAAGTTACTACTCCAAGCTTTAATGAAGCTGACGCACATTGCTGCAGGAAGGGCAATAATTCGGGCAAAGGCTGAGCGGATCTGCGGCGGCGCAGTTCATTCATGGCATCCTTACCGATAGCGTTCACCCGGGACACAGCTTCGTTCCAGGGAATTCCTGCTGTATATAGCTGCCAGGCCAGAATCCCATTAGTCTCCTCTGCGGTAGCCATGGATAGCGGTCCGGCAGGGTCGTAGCCGATCACTTTCCCCCCGGCGTCATGGACTGTGCCCAGCACCTTAGCGAGGTCTGAGCCAAGGCGGTTTTCTTTTCCAATAAGTATTAGTTGGTTCTCCAGCCCTTCCAGCATCAGATCAGCCCAGGTTCCCCAGGTAGCAAGAAGGTCAAGCAGGGTACCATCCTTATCGAACAATATACCCTTGCAAGGTACGGCTAACTCATTTACATGCAGTACGGCCATTCTTCAGTTCCTTTCTACGGACAGAATAGAAGTTAACGCAGATTGCCCAGCCAATCCAGCAATGCCCGTGCTGTCAGAGTCTGCTGCTCATCCTCCGAAATGGTTGCTTCCCCGTCACCCTTCTGTTCTCCATAGCTTCCGAATTGGGCGTGATTTCCGCCTTTGACCGAATAATATACGGTATTGCTTGGCAGATAGGAACGTCCTTTATTGTAGTTTTCCTGATCCACCACTCCATCCTCCGTACCCAGTACCGACAAAACAGATAGGGTGGTATCCTTCAAACTGCCTTTCTCATCCGGATAGGAGGCCAGGAAATATACACCCTTCAACTGGTCTGCATGCTCTACCGCAAAACGTGAAGCCATAACTCCTCCGAGCGAATGACCGCCAAGCACAAATGACTGCTTCGGATGAACACGGATGATCTCTTCAGCGGCACCGCTTTTGATTACAGCGAGATTCAGCGGCATTTTGGCGATGTAGAACGGATGGCCTGCAGCAGCGATTTTTTGGGCCAGAGGAGCATAGGCCTCCGCTTCAACCAGGGCACCCGGATAGAAAATCACGGCCGTGCCGAGCGTAACGGAAGGCTCAAACGAAATCCAGTTATCATTTCGTTCCACACGGACGCCGCCTGCGGACACCAGTGCATGTTCAGCCCTTATTTCCGCCGTGTACGGTGTCAGATATCTCCATACTCCAAGACCCGCTGCGACCAGAAGCACAAAAATCCCCAAAAGTACGCGGCGCTTGGTTAATATTTTCCTCAATGATGTTCACTCCCGATTATTGCATACAGAAAATTATAGAGGAATCCATGGAATCAAACAACCTTCAAGACATCGCCACAATTATCCGCTATGATAGCGCTTACTATAAATAGAGTTGTGATGTATTTCACAATTGTTTGACCTGAAACCTTGTATTTTAAAATTAAAGTAATTGGCTGAATGCAACCGTATTGGAGGTTAGGTCATGTCAGGGGAAAGTTCACTTACAGCACGCGGAGAAACCTTTTTTCTCAACTTGCGCTTCATGCTGATTGTCACCGTATTTGCCGGCAATGCGATTGAGCCTCTGATTGGCACACTGAGCGGAATGCACAGCCTGTATCTGTGGATTTTCAGCTTTCATATGCCGCTGTTCGTACTCGTAACGGGCTATTTCTCTAGAAAAAGTCTCACTGGAGCCCCTGGCCGCAAGGTTCTGCTGCAGATAGGACTACAATATCTTATATTTCAGACTCTATATTCAGCGCTGGACGTTTCCCTCTTCCACGTATCCAATATCCACCATTCCTTCTTCGCTCCTTATCTGCTGCTGTGGTTCCTGGCCAGTCACGCCTGCTGGCGTCTGTTGATGCTTGGGATGGGCAAATGGAGTAAAGCCGCACAAATTATATTCGCTGTTTCTGCCGGGATCGCGGTGGGTTATCTGCAGCTTGACGGAGTCTGGTTCAGTATCAGCCGTACCTTTGTGTATCTGCCATTTTTCGTCATCGGCTATCATTTCTCCTTCGAGGCGTTAGCCCGTATCTATACCAAAACTGTCAAAATCGCCGCCGCTGCCGCTTCTGTTCTGCTGCTTCTGGCTTTGGGAACACTCGGCTCCAGAATCCCGCTGGGCTGGCTGTACGGCAGCACGACCTATATGCAGCTTGATGCTCCTGAATGGTATGCGGGGGTATACCGGCTGGGAATGTATGGGCTGCAGCTTACCGCCTCTCTCGCTTTTCTCGGATGGGTGCCTTACCGGCTGAGCCGGCTGACGGACTGGGGCCGCCGCACCCTCTATGTCTTCCTGCTGCACGGATTTGTGATCCGTCTCGCTGCCGTGTCCGGGATATATAGTCATCTTGGAAATGCCGCCGGAGCTGCCATTGTCTTGCTCAGCGCGGTCTCCTTCACGGTACTGCTGGCGCAGCCCGCTGTCAAGCGCCTGCTTCATCCTCTGGTTGAACCTTCTGTGGACTGGGTGATTACCCTGCAGCGCGCCGCTCTACGCCGTTCACTGTAACAACATTCCAAATCAGCCTGTCCCTTCCGGGATGGGCTTTTTCCGCGTTCTGTAAGGGGGGCGCCTCTCGACAAACTTCACATTGTCCGGTAGAAAAATGAGGTCTTTTGTGATAGACTCTCTAATAACGTTCGTAGTATATCCGCTTATATTTTATAGAAACGGCTTCGCCCTTCTTCTGTTATATGCAAGAAGCTGGACCCCGTTCCTTCTATAAACCGCAGATTCGCAGCGTTTGGGATTGCAATGCGTTAATGCGACACCATATCCGGTTCACATCAAAATTAGGAGGGAATATCATCATGGCAGACAAGAAAATGCGTTCAGACATGATCAAAAAAGGGTTTGACCGCGCTCCGCACCGTAGTCTTCTGCGGGCAGCCGGCGTAAAAGAGGAGGATTTCGGCAAGCCGTTTATCGCGGTCTGCAACTCCTACATCGATATCGTTCCCGGCCACGTGCATTTGCAGGAATTCGGCAAAATCGTCAAGGAAGCGATTCGTGAAGCCGGCGGTGTTCCTTTTGAATTCAATACAATCGGTGTCGATGATGGTATCGCCATGGGACATATCGGGATGCGTTATTCCCTGCCAAGCCGCGAGATTATCGCCGACTCCCTGGAAACTGTAGTGTCCGCGCACTGGTTCGACGGCATGGTCTGCATTCCCAACTGTGATAAAATCACCCCGGGCATGATGATGGGCGCCTTGCGCGTGAATATCCCGACGATCTTTGTCAGTGGCGGTCCAATGAAGGCCGGTGTAGACAGCAAAGGTAAAAAGCTCTCCCTCACTTCCGTATTCGAAGGTGTCGGTGCTCACCAGGTCGGCAAGATCAACGATGCTGAACTCCTCGAACTTGAACAATATGGCTGTCCAACCTGCGGCTCCTGTTCCGGGATGTTCACCGCGAACTCCATGAACTGTCTGGCTGAAGCGATGGGCCTCGCCCTTCCGGGCAACGGTACGATCCTCGCCGTAGCTGAAGAGCGCAGAGACTTCGTACGCAAATCAGCAACTCAGCTGATGGAGCTGATCAAGCTGGATCTGAAACCGCGTGATATCGTAACTAAGGAGTCCCTCGACAATGCCTTTGCGCTGGATATGGCAATGGGCGGCTCTACTAATACCGTGCTTCACACACTGGCACTGGCTCAGGAAGCTGAAATTGACTATCCGCTGGAGCGTATCAACGAGGTAGCCAACCGCGTTCCTTACCTGGCCAAACTGGCTCCGGCATCCGATATCTTCATCGAAGATGTGGACCGGGCAGGTGGCGTAAGTGCCGTGCTGAACGAGCTTTTGAAGAAACCGGGCGCGATCTTCGGGGATTGTATGACCGTTACCGGCAAAACACTGGCCGAAAATGTTACCGGGCATGAAATCCAGGATACAAGTGTTATTCATAAGCTGGATAATCCTTATTCCGAAGTAGGCGGTCTGTCTGTCCTCTACGGCAACCTCGCTCCTGAAGGCTCCATCATTAAAGTCGGTGCTGTGGATGCTTCTGTAGGCGGCTACCATAAAGGACCTGCCATCTGCTTCGATTCGCAGGAAGAAGCGCTTGAAGGTATTGCCAACGGCAAAGTCAAGGAAGGTCACGTGGTTGTTATCCGTTATGAAGGTCCGAAGGGCGGACCGGGCATGCCGGAAATGCTTGCTCCAACCTCCCAGATCGTCGGCATGGGTCTTGGCGCCAAGGTGGGCCTAATCACCGATGGCCGCTTCTCTGGTGCATCGCGCGGCATCAGTATCGGCCACATCTCGCCGGAGGCGGCAGAAGGCGGACCGATCGCTTTTGTAGAAGATGGAGATATCATCGAGCTGGACCTCAACAACCGCAAGATCGAGCTGCTGGTCGATGAAGAAGTGCTGGCTACCCGCCGCACCGGCTGGAAAGGCTTTGAACCAAAGGTGAAGACAGGTTACCTGGCCCGCTACTCCAAGCTGGTTACCAATGCCAGCAAGGGCGGCGTGCTGAAGATCTAACAAGCGCTGGGCAATATGCACAGCACCGCTAATATTGTGTTGCCACGATCTCCTGGCTACGACACTGGTCAGGAGATCTATGGCAATGCCCATAAAGCTCCTCAACAACGGTATGTTTGCCGTTGTTGAGGAGCTTTTTTGTACTGGCTGGGCCAAACAACGGCATTTCTGCCGTTGTTGCAGGTCTGTGCTGCTGCGGTGGGCCAAACAACGGCGTTTCTGCCGTTATTGCGGGTCTGTGCCGCTTCGGTGGGCCAAACAACGGCGTTTCTGCCGTTATTGCGGGGCCTTGCCCTAATTCCCAAACAACAAAAAAACTCCGGTGACCAGATCAGTCACCGAAGTCGGCTAATGAATAATTGCTGTTCCATTTCACTATTGTTAGTGCACAACCGTAGCCGCCGGAAGCTCGGCTTCCAGGCTCAAGTCTTCTTCCCTTACCCGCTCACGCGGCTTCACTTGTTTCTGCGGACGCTGCTGATTCATCTGGTCCAGCAGTTGGGAGATAGGCATCAGCATCATTTTGGGAACCAGTACCTCGCTCCGTTCCTTGAGTCTGGCGCCGCCTGCAGGATGGATGACACTCAGGAGAATACTCAGGTAGAATTTGGTTGACCGGGCAAACCAGCCGTTTGGCAGATCCAGCACCATGAACCCGAATTTCTCCGGCCCGCGATTAATCATACTGACACCATACAGCGCTTTTGCTTCGGCCAGGTCTACATCCGCAGCAATCCGCTGCGCAAGCACCGGCAGATCCTTCTCCATACGGCGGATCATACGGATCGCCAGCTGAGCCGAGGAACGGGAATGTACACCCAGCTCGAACAACTGCTTGTTGTCGATATGCAGTTCTATCACCTTGTCGCCTTTACTTAGGAGTTCCCCGCCTTCCATCTGCACAGGTCCACCCTGATATTTGCGTATACGGTAATGCAGGAATGGATCTGCCGGAGAGATGGTCTTCAGCCGGAACATTAGCTGGAAAAGCTGTTCCCAGGCCAGCCACAGGCCGACAATCAGTCTTTTGCCAAAAGAAAGCTGCTGAATGGGAGAGCTCTGCCCCCTCTTGATCATCTCGTCAATCCGTATACTGCGCAGTCCGCGACGCTCCGCCTCCTGAAGCATCCGTTCCAGAGCAATCAGCATATGTTCAGGTGCTTTGGGGTCCGCACCCAGTGTGGTACCGCAGTCATGCAGCAGCATGACCTCCCCCGGATTCAGCTTGCTGATCAGCTTCTCCGTCAACCGGTCCGCGCCAAGCTTCTCTTTCCAATCACCGAACATGGCAGACCACAGTACGATCTGCACCTGGCGGCGCTTGGAGAAATCAAACAAATTGACGATTCCCCAGGGCGGACGGTAGTATGTACTCCGTTCACCCGTAATATTGTAAATAATTTCGTCGGTGAGCTGGATTTGGCGTTTCACGGTATGTGGACGCATCAGCCAGTTAGTCTTGTGCACATAATTATGAATCCCGATCAGATGCCCTTCCTCGTGCATGCGCTTGATGATCTCCGGGTTCTGCTCCGCATGTGAACCCACTACAAAAAAGGTGGCTTTTGCCCCGTAACGCTTCAGTAAATCAAGCAAAATCGGAGTATACTGCGCATCCGGACCATCATCAAAAGTAAGGGCGAATTCGCTGCGGCCGGTCCCTTTTCGAAAGACACGATATCCAAATATCCGGCTGATCATACCAGGGATAAATGCATAGAAGGATGAAATGTAAAATAACCAGAGCAGCAAAGTCTGCATATAAATTCCCCGCTTTTCCAGAGTTGACTTTGGCTCGCCTATACGTCTGCAAGCAGATTCTGTGATACGGCCAAGTAGGTGATTTATGTCTCGCGGTTTTTAAGTAGGCAGAGTCCCACAAAAAAACGTTACCCCCTATTTTAACACAGGTATCAAAGAAATAGACGCTTTTTTGTTAAAATCGTGTACAATGAATTCAAGCCAAATTTGTAAATATATCTAAAAAGGAGTCGTTTATACCTATGCTGCCCCTGTACAAAAAATATTGGCGCACCTTCTTCGATGTCGGTTTAGTCGTGCTGACCGTGTATCTTGTAATGCTTGCTTTCAGTATGCTTTACCGTTTGGCCGCCCCTGTGTTCTTATCCTTTTTTGTATTTCTGCTGATCGAGCCGCTGGCCCGTTTCCTAAACCGCCGGGGGATGGCCAAACCGTTCGCCTCCGCCATCTCGGTGATCCTCTTCCTGATTGTCCTGCTTGGCGTTTTATTCGGTGCTGGACTTCTCATTACGATGCAAGCGCTCCAGTTCCAGGATGATCTGCCCCGGTATACATACATAGTCCAGCAGCAGTTTGCTGAGACAACTACCTATTTACAGCATAAAGTGGATGCGTTACCGCCGGATCTTACGGACAAAATTAACGGTTATTTCAAAGAAGCGACCAATGTGCTTTCAGGCTGGCTGGTCATCTTTCTAAAGTATATGATCGGCGTCCTTGGCTCGTTCTCATCATTTATGGCCAATTTCGGCATTGCGATTATTTTGGCGTTTTTCCTGAGCATGGAGATTAAAGACTGGCGCAAAGTTGCGCATGATAAAATGCCGAAGACGTTCAAGACCGCTTTCGCCTTTTTGCAGGGAAATGTCTTCAAAGCGATCGGCTCTTATCTCAAGGCTCAACTGATTCTGATCAGCATTACCTTCGCAATTGTGCTTATCGGCCTCTTCATTCTGCGAAGCGGAAATGAAATCACCATGGCACTGGTCTGTGCCGTGTTCGATGTGCTGCCGCTGCTGGGCGTGTCGACGATTCTGATTCCATGGATTGTATATCTGTTCATTGTCGGGAATACCACGCTTGCCATCGGCCTGCTTGTGCTGCTCGCGGTAGTGCTGATTGTGCGGCAGCTGCTGGAGCCCAAGATTACAGGCAATTCCATCGGTGTATCCTCGGCATTCCTCATGCTATCATTTGTAATTCTGTCCAGCTCTCTCTTCGGGTTCGCCGGCCTGATTCTCTCGCCGATTCTGCTTATTCTGCTCAAGGAGCTGCTTCAGCAGGGTTATCTCCAGCGCTGGATCTTCCTGCCGCAAGAAGAGTTTATCGTCTCACCGTTTGCTGCGACCTGTGAGCCTTCGACACCGGGAGGAGCTGCGGTCTCAGGTGAAGCGGGAGGGGCTCAGGCTCCCTCAGATTCTGACAACAGCTCAAATACCTGACCGAACAGTGTGGTGGCGGCATGCGGACTCCCCGGTGCCACATCCTCTACCATAGCGGATACAGCATATCTGGGATGGCCGACCGGCCCATACCCAATGAACCATTGGTTATTGCGGGATACCCCCTTCACCGATGTCTGTGCCGTCCCTGACTTGCCTGCTACGGGCCATTTCGTGCCCAGCAGGCTTTTTCCCGTTCCCTCTGTTACAACCTTGCGCATCAGGGAGAGGAGCACATGGGCTGTAGACGGAGAGATCCTGCCCTGCGGAGCAGGAGACAAATGTGTAGGCAGCTCCTGGAGGGTCTGTCCATTAGCAAAGACCACCCGCTGCAGAATGCGTGGTGCGCGAACTTCGCCTCCATGCAGCAGCGTGACTAGCAGGTTGGCTGCCTGCAGCGGTGTAACCCGGACATCACGCTGGCCGATCGCTGTCTGCACTCTGGCCCCGCCATCATCCGTCAGCAGGGTGCTGAATATGGTTCCCGGCTGTTCCCCGGACAACGGACGGAGCAAGGGAAGGCCAAGCGTATTCTCCGCTTGCCAGCTGATATCCCTGCCCAGCCCCAGTGCAAGGGCTGCAGACTCCATTTGCACCCCGTTCAGCCGCTCAGCCAGGGAAGCAAATACGGTATTGCAAGACACGGCGAATCCCTCTGCCATGGTAAGCGAGCCGTGTCCATTGCCTTTTCGGCAGGCCAGTCCGTATTTCCCGTAATGTCCAGAGCAATGGAACCTCTCTTCAGGAGAGGTCACTCCGGCTTCCAGTGCTGCAGCAGCGGTGACTATCTTGAAGATCGAGCCAGGCACTGCTGCCTGGAGTGCCCGGTTGTTCCACTCTCCGCCCTCGGGCGAGATGCGTCCCGGATTATAGAAGGGGAATGATACCATGGCCTCAATATCCCCGTTATTCGTATCCAGTACAACTACTGCACCCGCCTTGATTCCAGATTTCATAACCAACTGTTCAATACCTTCCTGGAGCTGCTTATCAATCGTTGTATATAAGGATAACGGATAATACGGATTTCCAGGTGCCCTCACCCTAAGAGGGCTACCCGGAAGACGGTTCCCGCGGGCATCCACCTGGGCATATACTTCGGTATGACCCACCCCCTGCAGCAGCGGTTCCAGTGTCTTCTCCAGCCCGTCGGTTCCCGTCATTGGAATTCTTAAACCTGTAGTGGATTGCTCCATCTGGGCTTCCGAAGCCTCTGACATGTACCCCAGCCACTGTCGCCCTGACTCTTCCCCTTCATATCGGCGGGCAAAGGGAAGTGCCCGCACACCGTCGATGGCAAGAGATTCCACCGTTTGAGCCTGCCCCGGGGTAAGCTCAAGTGGATTTTTCCCGCTGCCGGAAGGCCAGAGCAGCGGTTCTTTCAGTCCCTTACGCTTTGCCTGAAGCTGCTCATAGGTCACACCGAGCACAGTGGCAAGACGCTGGAGCTGCTTCTTACCGGCTGCACTGTTCTCAGCAGCTTTAGCTTCCTCCTGCGGAAAAAAAGCCGCGGTCCACACCGTTTCACCCGCCAGCGGCTGGCCGTTGCGGTCATACAAACGGCCACGGCCGCTGTCCAGCACCATCTCCCGCTCACTCTGAATTGCCGCCATTTGAGCCATAGAGTATTCTGCCCCCGGAACCTTACGGTCCTTCAACAGCAGTTGGACCCATGCAAGCCTCAGAATCAGCATCCCTACCAGTGCACACAGGATGATTGAACTCCAAATCATACGTTTAGGACCAAGCTTGTACAAAACCATTCCTCCTGATGTTTGTTGACTCACTAAAAGTATCTTAGATTCTATTATGCCCACCTGATGGATTTATTACCTGAAGCGGCAGATCGCTCCAGCTAAAACTCCAGTATCATCTGCTTATAATGACCAAGCGGAACGTATGAATGATGCCCAAAGACGCCTCTTTCCGGTTGGAAAGAGGCGTCTTTGATTTGAAGTATTCAGAGATTATACGTTGAACTTTGAGAGTCTTTCTTTTAGCATATTCGAGGAGCGTTCCAGTCTGCCGGAGAGGTCCACCAGATAATCGCTGACACTTTGCTGCTCCCCGCTTAGGGATGCCACTTCCTGGGAGGCTGCAGAGGATTGCTCTGCAAAAGAGCTGACATTGCTTATCGTATCCGACAGCACGTGCTGGGATTGATTCAACCCGTCAATGGATGCTCCCACGGATTCCAGCCGTGTAATGAAGTGATTCATCTGGCCCTGAACGGTCACAAAGATATCACTCGTGTTCCGGACTGAAATGGTCTGCTCCCCGAAAAGAGGTGCGACCTCCGACAGTGCTGCTACTGTCTCATTCATATCCGACATGATTTTGTCAGTAATATCAGCCACCATGGCAATGGAGCGCTTGGACTGTTCAGACAGCTGGCGGATTTCGTCAGCCACCACCGTGAATCCTTTACCTGCTTCACCAGCACGCGCGGCTTCTATTGAAGCGTTCAGCGACAGAATGTTGGTCTGCTGTGTAATGCTCTGCATGACATCCAGAACTTGGATCACCGAGGATGCGGTATCCTTCAATTCATTGACCTTCATGACAAGCTTGTCCGTCATATCGCCTGTCATCTGTGTTTTGGTAAGCAGCTCCTGCAGCTTCCCGACACCTTCCTGACTGGACTGTCCCACATCATGTGCGGTACTCTCCATCTCGTGAGCCGCAGATATCACCACATCCATCCGCCCGGATATCTGCGCCGTCATCTCATTGCCGCGGTCTGCTTCCAGCGCAAGGCTTCCAGCTCCTCCGGCAATCTCTTCCATCGCCGTAGCAATATCTTTGGCCGATGCAGCTGTCTTTCGCGAAGCACTGCCCAGCGCATCCGCCGTTTCCATAACCTCACGTGCCGTCTCGTTGGTATGCACTACCAGCTCAGTAATCCGCTCCATCATCACATTAAAGGAACCGGATAGCTGACCGATTTCATCGCGGGAAGCCACTACCGTCCGTACCCGCAGGTCCCCTTCCGCTCCCTTGAACATCAGGTCCCTCAGTCTGGAGAGTGGACGGGATACCATTCTGACCATCCACAAGCCGATCAGAATCGCAATGAGCGCAGCGGCTGCAACTGCAATATAAGTCGTGCTCAGAATGCGGCCTGCATCCTTAACCAGATTCTCTGAAGGCACAACACCAAGTACTCTCCAGCCCGAGCTCTGCAGAGTGCCATAGACCGCCAGAATCGATTTGCCTTTTTCGTCTTTGGTTGGCAAAGACCCCGAGGTTTCAGTCAATCCCTTGAACAAGGTGCCTCCCAAGCGAAGATACGAATCTGCCTGTTCCTGGGAAGAGGCTATCAGTTCGTCTTTGCTTGTAAGTAATTGGATGTAAGAATCCATTCCCAGGTTAACCTTCTTCAGATGCTTGTCCAATTCTCCTGTATTGATATCGGCAACAGCCATATAACCCGCTGCCCCTGAATCATCAGCGATGGATTTGGCTAAATGAAACACACCCGAAGTATTCCCCTTCTTCAGCCCTTCAGTAATCCACAAACTCTGCGGCTTCTCCTTCAGCTGCTTGAACCAGGAAGCTTTCCGGATCCCATCTATAAAAGCCTCGTCCTTAGTTCCCGCCGCAGACACTGGAAGTTTCTCGTTCAAAGGGATCAGATACACCGCCTGTACTCCAGTGACCGAAGTCATCCAACGGTTCAATTCACTATTGATCTGTTCCGCCTGATTCTGCAGTCCTTCCTTGCTGTCAACGGCCGCAATCCCCTCGTTAACTGCATCCTGAATATCCCTGCTGTAAAAAAGCTGACTCAGGCTGTCTTCAAAACGCATCATGATGACATCCAGCTTCTCAGCGGTTTGCTCGACGTTCTGTTGATTGGACATCAAAGCATTGTTCTCAATGGTTTGTTTGGCAACAGAGTACGAGATGTACCCCAGAGATAATACAATCCCCATCGTCGCAATGAAAAACACGAGAAAGAGCCGCACCCCTAGCGACTTGGAGGGGCGCAGCCGAGTTAGAAATCCTTTACTGCCTGCTGCTGGTTTAACCACAAAAATCACCGCCAGATCTACAATATTCTTGTACGGTTTCCCGTTACAAGGTCATGAAGGTCTGTAACGTCCGATCAGAAAGATATGGAAGATACTCATGACCGTATTCATGATATACTAATAGATCTTTTGCTGCTGTGATTTTATTGTATGCGGCAAATTGTGTCGAAGGTGGACAGATTGTATCCACCAGTCCGGTTACCCATAGCACTTTAGCCCGGATCCGGTCTGCCAGATTCTGAATGTCGATGTATCCGAGACGGTTAAAAACCTCTTCCTCCCGCTCATGATGCGGATCAAAAAAGCGGAAATAATAATTAATTTCCTCATAAGCGGAAGTTGTAATATCCAGCTCCCATGCCCGTTTGTAATCGGAAAGGAATGGATAGACCGGCACGGCCAGCTTAATCCTCGGTTCAAGGGCAGCACAGGCTACGGTAAGCCCGCCGCCTTGGGACAGGCCGAATGCGCCCACCCGCTCCGGGTCTACTTCCGGCATATTCATCAGAATCCGTGCCGATTGAGCGGTATCCAGAAATACGTTCCGGTAATACAGCTTGTCCGGATTCGGATCATCGATCCCACGGATGATGTGGCCGCGGATTGTTGTACCCTGAACCGTAAGGTTGTCTTCGGACAAGCCGCCCTGTCCGCGGCAATCCATAGCAAGTACACTGATGCCATGCGCCGCATAGGTGACCTTCTCCATCCAATCACCGCTATCGCAAGAATAGCCGTGGAACATAACCACACCAGGCCCTTTCGCCTGCTCCGTCTTTTTGGGTCTCACATATTTGCAGTGCACTTTGGCACCGCCTACTCCGGTAAAATACAGATGAAAACACTCCGCCAGCTCACTGGTGAATTCCGCAGGCACCAGTTCATAATCCAGAGTCTGGGCATCGAGGTCAGCCAGGGCACGATCCCAGAATGAATCGAAATCAGCAGGCTTCGGGCTGGAGCCTTCGTAGGCTTTTAGTTGGGGCAGGGATCTTTCGGATGTCATAAGAAATCCTCCTTAGGGTTGGATTGAATTGTGTTGGCAAAAAGTGAGTGGGGGGGTGGGGGAGTGTACGGCGTAACTGCGGGGAATGTTGGTTCCGATCGCTGTTGTTCCCGGATTTCCTGATTTGTACCGCTAGGCGGTAGAAATCCGAGAACTGCATATGCTTTCGAAGCGAGCTTTCCTTCGGAAAGCTTTCAGGCGAACGCTCCGCTTCTCCACTCAACATTCCCCTCCGTTACTCCCCACTCCCCCCCCTCTCGACCACAGGGTTTGCAAGAACAAGTTAAATCCAATAAATCGGATCTAACCTTTAAGTGCAAAACTTTAAGAGCAAAACTTTAAGACCTAAACCTTAGATCAAAACAAAATGAAAAACCCATTAAGCATGGGTTTTTGGATCGTGCAGCAACGTGGCGGCCACAGAGGTGGCCGCCACTGGCTGCAAAGGCGTAGCTGCAAAGGCAATGTTTAGATCTTGCCCAAACCAGCGTCGTCGCCGACTTCCTCATGAGTGTCGATCACATAGTTGACGATTTCTTCAACCGTGGTGTAGGCAACACCTACATAGGTGTCAGCTGCGCCATAGTAAATGGCAATACGGCCGGTTTCAGCATCATTCAGGGTGGCGCAAGGGAAGAGCACGTTGTTCACGAAACCTCTTTCTTCGTACCATTCTTCCGGTGTAAGCACGAAGTTCTTGGAGCGGTATTTGACCTTGGATGGCTCCTCCGTGTCCAAGATGACAGCACCCATGCTGTATACGAGACCGTTGCAGGTTCCGGTAACGCCGTGATAGAACATCAGCCAGCCTTCTGAAGTCTCGATCGGTGCTGGGCCGCCGCCGATTTTGGTGCTCTGCCACCAGCCCTGTCCACCTTTAGTCATGACATGGCGGTGTTTGCCCCAATATACAAAGTCAGGGCTTTCGCTAAGGAATACATCACCGAAAGGCGTATGGCCGCTGTCGCTCGGACGGGACAGCATCACGAAGTTGCCGTTGATTTTTTTAGGGAACAGCACGCCATTGCGGTTGAACGGCAGGAACGGATTTTCCAGGCTGGTGAAGGTCTTGAAATCCTGGGTTTTGGCCACGCCGATCGCAGCTCCGTAGAAATCTGTGCACCAGATGATGTAATAAGTGTCTTCGACCTTAACGAGACGGGGATCATAGGCATAACGAGGCATATACGGATTGCCTGCTTCGTCGGTAAATTGAATCGGAGCATCATCGATTTTCCAATCCAGCCCGTCTGCACTGTGGCCCATACGCAGATGAGGACGGGTGGTGTTGTCTTCTACACGGAATACGCCCAGAAAACTTCCTTCATAGGCAATAACCGCACTGTTGAAAATACGGGCTACCCCTTTAGCGGGATTGCGTTTGATCACCGGGTTATCACTGTGTCTCCATACCGGATTGTCATTGCCAGCCGGTCTGTCCTGCCAGGGTATATTCGGAATATTCTGACTTGCAATCAATTTAACTTCTTTCATAATGTAAATTCCCTCCAATAGCCTGTACAGGCTTTATTTTACCGACCCTTGGGCAAAACCGTTGTAAATATACTTCTGCAAAGCTATGAAAGCGATCAGGGTAGGAATAATAGCGATCATAATGGCGGCGCAGATAACCTCCCACTGTGAACCATACGGGCCTTTGAATTTGAACAGCGCGGTGGATACCACCTGCAGGCTGCTTTTTGGCATATACAGGAAAGGGGTGTAGAAGTCATTGTAGATGTTCACGCCCTTTACAATAATCACAGTTACAATGGCCGGGCTCAGCAGCGGAAGAATAATTCTCCAGTAAATCGTCCAGTACGAGGCTCCGTCCAGCATTGCAGACTCATCGAGTGATTCAGAAATAGAGTCCAGGAATTGCATGAATATATAGACGGCGATAATATCCGTACCCAGGTACATCAGAATCGGTGCCCAGCGGGTGTTGAACAAATCCAGCGAGTTGATGATCTGGAAGGTGGCTACTTGAGTCGTAACTCCGGGAATCAGCGTTGCGAGCAGAAAAGCACCCATCAGCAGCTTGCTGCCTCTGAACCGGAACCTCGCCAGAATGTATGCCATCATCGAACCGGTAAGTGTAGCACCGGCAATAGATATGACTACAATAATAAGAGTATTCAAGAAGCCTAGGAGCATATTCCCGTCCACAAAAGCTTTGGTATAGTTGGCGAAATTCAGCCAGTTTTCCGGCAGGGTCAGCGGACCTGTTGATGCATATTCTTTATTCGTTTTCAATGAAGCAAAAAAGACGACAACGATCGGAATCAGGGCCATCAGCGCTCCCAAAATCAAAGTGAGGTATTTGAAGAAAGAGGCTACGTTGTATTTTAGAGTATGCATAGTTCTTACTTCTCCTCCTTAATCAGAACACGCTGCAGAATGGTGACAAGAACAACAATACCCAGGAGCACTACGGCCATGGCCGAAGCAAGACCCAGCTTACTGTATTTGAAGGCCACATCGACGGTCTGGATGACAAATGTGCCGCTGCCATTGGAACCGCCGGTCATGACATACGGAATTTCGAATACACCGATCGCTCCGCTTACCGCGAGGATCAGATTGAGCTGCAGAATACGTTTGATGCTTGGAATAATAATGTGCCGGAACTGGTGCCAGCGGTTGGCCCCGTCAATTTCCGAAGCTTCATATATATCACTGCCGATGGAGGAAATCGCTCCAAGGAAGATGATAAAGTTCATCCCCATGTATCTCCATACCGATGCAAAGGCGAGGGAGATATTGATCAGATGGGGATTCAGCAGCCACTTCTGCTGCCAGGCTCCAAGTCCAACGAGATCAAGGATGGTATTCAGGGTGCCTTCCGGCTTGAAGAAAAACAGAAAAATAAATCCAATGGCCACACCATTCAAGAGTGTCGGAAAGAACAGGATTCCTTTGAACCAGTTCTTCATACGGACATTAAAGCTTAGGATCGTGGCAAAATACAGCGCCAGCCCCATTTGGACGAAGGTGGCAAAGAAATAATACAAGCTTACCTTGAACACGGCAAAATACTCCGGTTTGGTAAAAATCGTCTTGTAGTTATCAAAGCCGATATACTCCATGTCTTTGCTTAGACCATTCCAGCTTGTGAAGCTGTATTGGAACATTTTGAATACAGGCAAATATGAGAACGTCAGCAACAGAACTACCGGTACTAGTGAGAATAAAAATATGATCAATATCCGCTGATTTTTATAACTTAAGTTGGACAATCTCTCCACACCTCCTAAGAAGACTGCTTATCACTCCAAATCCTTCTCCATACTCGCAAAAGTGAAGGGGAAAATGCCGCTTTGGCATCTCCCCGTTCTCTGCAATCTTTCTTCACTGCTGCGCTAATACCATACTTACTTAGCTGCCGTTACTTTGGCTCTTGCAGCTTTCCATTTATCATTCAGGTCTTTCATAATGTCATCATAGGAATCTTTTCTGTTGCCAATTGCCGCTTCGATAATCACTTTCTTGAAGTCAGGCTGCCAGAGGCCGATTTCAGCTTCTTTGTCGATGGCATCAACCCAGCCCTCTTCACCGGCTTTTGCAGGGGCAAGCGTATCAAAGGTTACATCAGTGCCATCAAATTGTTTCAGGATTTCCGGAAGCTCAGCACCTTTAACTGGGCTCATACCGCCACCTTCAGTGGTAGGATAGCCGGATTCGTTGATGAACCAGTCTACCCAGGCTCTAGCTGCCTCTTTGTTTTTACTGTGAATGCTGATACCCAGATTGTAGTCATCTGAGAGCGGAACCAGAATCTTGTCTGCGTTGGTCGGGAAAGGCATGAAGCCTACATCGTCAGGGTTGGTTGCCAGCCCTTTGATCTGGCCGATAGCCCAAGATCCAAGCATCATAGTACCGATTTTACCGTTAGCCAGGTCAGCCTTGGAAGATTCCCAGTCTGTAGTCGTAGGATCTTCTTCAATCAGACCATTCTTGGCAGCGTCATACATAACTTTGTACAAGTCGTAGTGCGGCTGGCCTTGAACGAAGTTATCATCCGATGCCACTTGGCCGATATTCACATAATCACGATCGCCGGCTACGGTAGCCAGATCCGCTTCCCACTGGGTCAGAGTCCAACCGGCAGCATAGTTCGTGTAGAGAGGAACTGCATCCGTCTTGTCCTTGATACTCTTCAGAGCAGCAGAGAACTGGTCAAAAGTTCTTGGAACCTCAGTAATTCCGGCATCCTTGAATACTTGTTTGTTGTAGATGACACCGGAGAAGTTAACCGTAATCGGAATACCGTAAGAAATACCGTCAACAGTACGTTCTTCCAGCCCGGTATATTGCTTCTCCAGATCGGACATTTTACCCAGCGGTTCAAAAAAGTCCGGCAGGTCTTTAATAGCGACACTTGTAGGCAGCAGCAGAACATCGCCGTAATCATTTGTGCTCATACGGATCTTAATCTGATCTTCATAGCTGGACAGTGCTTCGAAGTTTACTTTGACATTCGGATACTTCTCATTAAATTTGGCTGCATAATCTTTGAATACGGTATCAACAATATCCGTTCTTTGCGTGATTACCGTGATATCTCCTTTGATATCCTTGGCTGCGTCACCTTCTGGAGCCGCTGTTGCCTCAGTATTGGTTCCGGTGTTGCCTGCATTGGTTGCTGCGGCATTGTCCGTAGTATTGTTGTTCGATGAACAGCCTGCGAACAAACCCGCCATTAATGTCAATGCTGCCAGACTAGTAACTGCTTTGGTTGTCTTCATTGTCTTTTGACCCCTTTCTTCATTTCGAACCTCAAAACCAATAATAACTAAACGCTAACAACATTCATCACAAATCAACGATTATATTCCAGGAAAATCTATTGATCCTCTATTTCGTATGAAAAGTGGTGATGTTATCGCTTACAAACACATTATAAATCGTTTCCAACCGCAAAACGATGGTTTCAATTGCTTTTTCTGGTCTTCAATTTGTTATTTTTGTTTTTTATATTTCCCATTTGTTATCTACATATATATAAAAAGGCAAACTCCCCATTGCACGGAATCTGCCTTCATATAAATCTATTTATTTATCATCTGCAGCGGCTCTTGTAATCCTTTGGCGTCATGCCGCACATTTTTTTGAACAGCTTGTTGAAATAAACCGGATCACTGTAACCAACCTTTTCGGCAATTTCGTAGTTTTTCAAATCAGGCTGACCGAGCAGCAGCTCCTTGGCCTTGGCGATACGGATGCCTATCAGGTAATCTGTTATGGTCTGACCTGTCTTGTATTTGAACAACCGGCTGATATAGCTCGCGTTCATCCCCACGGTCTCTGCCAGTCGCTCCAGTTCAAAGTTATGACCATATTCCTTCTCCAGAATGCTTTTGGTCTGTTCAACCACATAATGTTCCCCACCCTCGGGGGCCAGAGGAGGTGCACCCTTCAGTTCTGCTTCTATAGAATGAATTTTCTTGTTCTCTTCCACACTTTTTAGCAAATCGTATAGCTGTGTTTTCTCAATAGGCTTAAGCAAATAATCAAGCACTCCGTGACGCATGGCCCGACGGGCATATTCGAATTCACTGAACCCGCTTAATACCGCTATAGGGAGATGCTTCAGATGCCCTCTAACCTCTTCGATCAGCTTGAAACCATCCATTCTAGGCATCTTAATATCTGTAATTAGAAGGTCTATATCCTCCTGGCTAAGCTCCCGGATCTGATTCCACGCCTCCAGCCCATTACCATGGGAACCGATAACTTCAACTTCCAAATCCATTCTGGAAGTAATCTTCTCAAGCCCACGGCGAATTACTTCCTCATCGTCCGCAATCATGACCCTGATCACCACCAATCGCCTCCAGTTCGTTGCTGCCACAAATGATTGCGGTATCATTATCAATTATAAGCCTCATTTATCACTTCGCATATGTGCTCAAATGTACTTTTATAGTCTTAAGTTTACTTTGCCCATTTTATCCTTGAAATCATAACCGAAAAGGGTTATAACTGAATTGTATTGTTGTTATTATTTAATAACAAATTTACAATAACAATATAACAAAATATTCAAATGTTTCGATCCCTTTATTCCTACTATTCTGACAAAGCGAGGTAGCTGAGATGTCACTGCAGAATGAATATGTCGGAGGCGTTACCTGGGGTTTCATGGGCAGGCGCGGGACCTGGGCAAATCAAGAGGCTGAAGCTTCAATGGAGCTTATGAAATCGGTCACCGGAGCGAACTGGACAGCCATCGCTTTCAGTGCAATTCAAGCCACTCCGCAATCTACGGAAATTCCTTATTGGGAGAAACCCACAGTTACTGACGATGAGGTTCTATGGGCGATCCACAAGGCAAAGTCGCTTGGTCTGAAGGTATGCCTGAAACCGATTGTGAATTGTGCAGACGGTACTTGGCGCGCGCACATCAATTTTTTTGACAGGGATGTTCCCTGCGAGCCCAAATGGTCGGAATGGTTCAGCTCTTATACTGCCTTTATTATGCATTTTGCCGCGATCGCAGAAGAAAGCGGTTGCGAGATGTTCTGCATCGGCTGCGAGCTCGTGATGTCTGACAGACGGGCCGCAGAGTGGCGGGCCTTGATTGCAGAAGTACGCACAGTGTACAGCGGAGTTCTTACCTATAATTGCGACAAATATCAAGAGGACAATGTGACCTGGTGGGATGCCCTGGATGTGATATCTTCCAGCGGCTATTACCCCGAGCTGGACTGGGAAGCACAGCTGGACCGGATTGAGGCGGTGGTGAAGCGATATGGCAAGCCCTTCTTCTTCATGGAAGCAGGCTGCCCCAGCCGCACCGGAAGTGCCGCGATTCCAAACGACTGGTCGCTGAAGGGCGAACCGAGCGAAGAGGAACAAAAGCGCTTTTATGAGGCCATGTTCCGCAGCTGCGAGCGCCGGGAATGGGTTCAGGGCTTTATGCTCTGGGATTGGCCGGCACGACTGTATTCACTGGACGCCGCAGCAGAGAACGATGACTACTGCATGTACGGGAAATCTGCAGCAGATGTCATTAAGAAGTACTACGGTTCCAAGACTACTGCGATTAAGGAGTGAACAACCGATGAATAATTCAACTCAAGTATGGCTGAAAGAGCTGGAGGATGAACTGAAGGACAATATTTTACGCTTCTGGATGGAGCACACCCTGGATGAAGCGAATGGCGGCTTTGTCGGAGAGATCGACAACCAGATGAATGTGATTGAAGGTGCCGAGAAAAGTCTTGTGCTCAATGCGCGGATTCTATGGACGTTTGCGAGCGCTTACCGCTTCTATGGCACAGCTGAGTATTTAAAGATGGCTGAACGTGCCTTCGACTATTTGAACCGGCATTTCTTGGATCAAGAATACGGCGGTTTGTTCTGGATGGTGGATGCATATGGAGTACCCTCCCAGCCGAAAAAGCAAATCTATGGCCATTCTTTTGCCATATACGCACTTGCTGAATTTCATCATGCCACAGGGCGCGCTGATGCGCTGCAGCAGGCGATTGATCTGTTCCATATCGTAGAGAAATACGGCTATGATCCTATTTATAAAGGCTATATTGAAGCATTGTCCCGTGAATGGCAAATGACAGACAATCTCAGTCTCAGCTCGAAAGATATGAACGAGAAAAAGTCCATGAATACCCATCTGCATGTGCTGGAAGGCTATACCGGCCTGTACCGGGTATGGAAATCGGAAGAGCTGAAGCTCAAGCTGACCGAACTGATTGAAACTATGCTTGAGCATATCATCGATGCGGACGGCAAGCATTTCCACCTATTCCTGGACGAAGAGTGGCATGTGAAATCCGAGAGCATATCATTTGGCCATGACATCGAAGGCAGTTGGCTGCTGGTCGAAGCCGCAGAGGTGCTGGGAGATGAAGAGCTGATTCAGCGCGTGCGCAAGGTGGCCATTTCTATGGCCGATGCCGTGCTTGCCGAGGGCATTGCCGAGGATGGCGGAATCTGGAATGAAGCAGACAAGAACGGATTTATTGATAAGTCTGAGGAGTCCAGAGACTGGTGGCCGCAGGCTGAAGCCATTGTAGGCTTTTATAATGCATATCAACTGACCCAAGATCCACGGTTCCTGCAAGCTGCCGAGAACGCTTGGGCTTTCACTGACAAATATTTGGTTGACCACCAACTTGGCGAATGGTATTGGGGGATTAACGAAGCGCTGCAGCCTCTGCCACACGCACCCAAGGTCAGTGCCTGGAAATGTCCTTATCATAACAGCAGAGCCTGTTTTGAGATGATTGAACGGCTTAGCTTGACATCTACTCTAAAGGAGACAAAATAATGAACACAAACTTTCAAGAACGCAAACAGAAGCTCACGGAGCGTTATGAGGCCCTGATTGGCCGCAAAAATGAAAAGGTTCCCTATGGTAACGGCATCTATGACCGCTACAAGTATCCTTTGCTCACTGCTGAACACGCACCGCTGATCTGGCGCTACGACTTCAATCCGGAGACTAACCCGTATTTCGCAGAAAGAATCGGGGTTAATGGTATCTTCAATCCTGGAGCCATTGAGCTGAACGGGAAGTTCTATATCGTTGCCCGTGTCGAAGGCAATGACCGCAAATCCTTCTTCGCTGTAGCCGAGAGTGACAGCGGCGTGGACGGCTTCCGCTTCTGGGATCACCCCGTGGTGCTGCCTGAAACGGAAGATCCGGACATCAATGTCTACGACATGCGCCTCGTGAAACATGCGGACGGATGGATTTACGGCTTGTTCTGCACCGAACGCAAAGACCCGGATGCTCCTCACGGCGATTTGTCCAGCGCAGTTGCCCAATGCGGTATTACCCGGACGAAGGATCTGAAGACCTGGGAACGTCTAGCTGACCTGAAGACCGGCTCCGCTCAGCAGCGCAATGTAGTGCTGCATCCGGAATTTGTGGACGGCAAATACGCCTTCTACACCCGTCCGCAGGATGGATTCATCGACGCAGGTTCAGGCGGCGGTATTGGCTGGGGATTATCGGAGACTATCGAGAACGCAGTAATTACGAGTGAATCCATTATGGATCAGCGTTATTACCACACCATCAAAGAAGTGAAGAACGGCCAAGGCCCGGCGCCAATCAAAACACCACGCGGCTGGCTGCATATTGCCCACGGTGTCCGCAACACCGCCGCAGGACTGCGCTACGTGCTGTATGCCTTCCTATCCGATCTGGAAGAGCCCAATAAAGTTACGCATGCACCAGGCGGACATTTCATCGCTCCTGATGGTGAAGAGCGCGTTGGCGATGTATCCAACGTTGTATTCTGCAATGGCGTGATCGCACGGGATAACGGGGATATCTACATTTATTACGCATCCTCCGATACCCGCATCCACGTAGCTACTACTACGGTTGACCAAATGCTGGATTATGTACTGAATACACCTGAAGATCCGCTCCGCTCTTATGCATGCGTGCAGCAGCGGATTGCAATGATTGACCGGAATATTAAAATGAACCTGAAAGCCTAGCATAGAATTTCCTGTGTTAAACGTGACTACGGGGAATGTTTGGACTTCCGGCCGCTGTTGTCCGCAGATTTCTTGATTATTTACCGTGTATCACGGTTGAAATCCGCAGACAAAGGCGGTCGCTGTCGCTCCTCCAGTTCCAAACTTCCCCTCCGTTACTTCACCCTTAATGTACCTTATCAAGTTCTTTTATAGAGAGTAAGCAGAATCAAAGGCGGCCCTAGTGATATCCACTGGGGCCGCCTTTGATTTTAAAGAATAGCTCGCAAGAATCATATCCTTGAGCAGATGTCCTCAGCCATCGACCATTCTATACCGTAGCCCTAACAATATAATGTTCTACCGTAGTCGGCAGGCCTTGGGCAGTCTGATGGTGAGCGAAGATCCGACTGATCTCAGGCAGACTGCTCTCCATAACCATTTCATGGACTGCAGACGTTTGCCCGAAGCAGCGAAGGCGTACGATATCTATCGGCTCATGCAGATACTGTGTACTGACGACCGTCTCGATTTCAGCCGCAGCAAATCCGCTTGTATCAAGCTGCTGCTTGATCTTGTCCAGCACTGGAGTGCCTTCCTGCCGTGAGCCAAACAGCCCCGGGAAACAGCAATGACAATTCAGGAGACAACCGGTCGCCGGGGTGGAGAGCGATGATCTGTCCCCCTTTTCTAATAATTCTGGTGAGCTCAGGGTATGCGGATGTGGGTCCTTTACGGTTATATGCACAATCGAACTCATCCTGCTCAAAAGGGAGCCTATGTTTGGTGTTAGCCGTAACAAAGGACACATTGGAAAGGGCAGTACTGCTCGCGGTATGTATGAAATCAGCAGTGACATCAAGCCCAACGATGTGCTGCACCACAGGGCTCCACATGATCGTAAAATCGCCATGGCCGCAACCGACATCGAGCACTTTTTTGCCCGGAACCAGTCCGGCCACCTCCTGTGCAAACATCTGCTCCGCATCCGGTCCCATAATCGTCGAATTCCAGGGATAAGCGTATTTCCCAGTGAGACTACCCAGCCCGGCATACCACTGGAACGAATGCGGTACAATCCAATCCTTGTGCATTGTAGGGTCTATGAACACTGAACGCCTCCTACTCCCGAGGTCCCGCCACCGAATCCCGGTGGACAATATCGGCGGAGATCAGAATTTTCTCCAGAGGAGCTGAAGGGTTATGGATACGGCTTAGCAGCTTCTCTACTGCAGCCCGGCCCATAGCTTCCTTTGGCACATGCACCGTTGTCAGTGGCGGAACACCGCGAAGAGCATCCTCGATATTATCAAAACCCGTGACTGAAATGTCACCCGGGATTGCCATCCCGTCTTCCCTCAGCACATCACAGACGGTCAGTGCCGTGAAGTCGTTGGCACAGATAAGAGCGGTCGGCAGGGTTTTGGCTTTTTTGCGTTTCGTCATCCAGAGCTTGAATTCATCACGGAACGAGCCGTCATCCATACCCTCCAGCAGCAGCATCTCGTCGTCACCGGCTGGTGTTCTCATATCATTCTCTTCAAGGGCACTGCGGACGCCGATCCAGCGGTCACGGAAGCTCCGGGAATACCGGATATTGCCGACAAAATGAAACAGAGTATGTCCAATGCCCATCAGATGGTTGCTAAGACGCGTCATGGAATCAATGTTGTTGGCGAATACGGTATCGCTGGGAATAAGCGGGTCTTCATGATCAATAAGCACCATCGGTAGACCGATGCGGTGCACCTCAAGCAGAAGTGAAGTGGAAATCTGCCCTACCCCCACCAGACCGAGCAGACCGTTCGGATTAAGAATGTTGATGAAGTTATCGGCGCGGTGCTCCGAGACAATAACCATGCCCAGCCCTTCCTGATCGAGAGCCAGTGCGATACCATCGATGATTTTCCCCCAATAGAGGGAATCCTGGGTCTGCGCCCGGATATTCGGCATCAGTACGAGCACAGATTGCTTGCCCCGCTCATTGCCGGATGCCGGAGACGGACGTTTCACATTTTGCACATAAGCATTCTTCTGGGTAAAATACCCCAGCTGAGACGCGGCTTGAATAACCCGCTCCCGGGTGGTCTCATTAACGCCGCCTTTGCCCGAGAGCGATTTGGAGACTACGAACTTGGATACACCGAGGTGATCGGCGATTTTTTGCATGGTCACTTTTTTTGCCATAGGAAATTCCTCCAGATTATCTTGATTGCACAGCTGCTGCCTGCGGCCCGGGAGAAGCCTGCTGGCCTGCCCGTGCTTCTTTCCATTTCTTATTGAGTTCATCAAAAGCCTTCTGTAAATCCGGTGCTGCAATTAACTCCTGCATATAATCTCCTGACCAAAAGGACAGCTTCGCCCGGTTCGACATGTCAATAAAGGCGTCAGATTGTACAGTTGCCTCAATCAACTTGGGATGATAGGAGAGAAACTCACTGTATTGCGGCATGGAGGGCTCCTCCGAGCTATTAGCGGGCAGAAATCCCGAGTTGGTCGTATAGGATGTTTCTTGTACAAAAAACTTCACCCAGGCCATTGCAAGTTCCTTGTTATCGCTGTATTTGCTGACTCCTATGAACCAATCGGGATTCAGCAGGGCATTGTGAACCGGTTGATTATCATAAGGGAACGGGAAAAATCCAATATCCTCAGTCTTCGCTCCGGCATCTATAATCTGGCGGATCGTCCAGTTGCCCTGAAAATACATACCTGCTTCCCCTTTGGCCAGCATGGTCTTAGAGATCTCCCAGTTGTTCGAGAAAAGCTGATCCTCCACATATCCTTTGGCCAGCAGGGTCCTGGAAATCTCAAGCGCCCGCCCCCATTCATTCCCGATCTTCCAAGGATTGTTCTCGTGCACCATATTGTTCAAGTAATCAGGATTGCCTGACATATAATTAACCAGGTTGTCGCCCCAATCCCGCAGCGGCCAGACGGCACCATAATTCATGTATAGCGGGATAATGCCTGCCTGCTTCAGCTTGGCGCTGGCTGCATAGAATTCATCAAGCGTTTGCGGTACCTTCTCAATCCCTGCTTTTTTAAAAGCCTGCTTATTGTAGACAATCCCGCTCGTAGTGGTCCCGGTAGATAACCCGTATCTTTTGCCATCATACGTGGCGAAGGTTGTGAACTTCTCCTGTGCAGCCAATTCCGCGGTTAGCGGTTCAAAAAAAAGTCCCAGCTCTTTCGCCGGCAGATTCACGGGAAGCAGCAGCACATCGCCCGCGTCCTTAGTGGAAAGACGGACCAAAATGTCCGTGGCATAATTGGACAAACCCTCAAATTCCACCTTAGCCTCCGGATATTTCTTTTTGAACTTATCGGCGTAACCTTTGAACGTCCCATTCTCAATTAGATCGATCCGGTTCGTCAGCATTACGATCGTACCGGACAATTCAGACGGACTCTCGCTTCCCGCCGGAGATGTTGAAGGCACAACCTGCGGATTGCCCCGGCCTTCACAGCCGGTAGACAGCAGAAACAACAACAGGATGATATGCATAGTCCAACGTAATTTCATCCGTTTCAAGCGGACTCCTCCTCTATTCTCTTCCCTTCATTTCCTGACCTAACGGGCTCAGTAGCGGCAGTGATAAAATCACATCCGTCCCTTCTCCCGGCTCACTAAAGACCTCAATACCATAGGCCGCTCCATAATGAAGCTGAATCCGCTGATGAACATTTTTCATCCCGATGCCCCCATTGATGCTTTTTTTCGGAGGCATTTCATGCTTCAGGCTGTCATTCAGCTTATCGAGTGTGGACTGCTCCATCCCGCAGCCGTCATCCCGGATATGGAACAAAAGCTTCTGCTCTGTAACTTCACACTTAATGCTCAGATGCATTTGAGCTTTGGTATCATCCAATCCATGGTAAGCGGCATTCTCAATAATCGGCTGAAAAACCAGCTTAATCATGGAGTAATTGTCCAGCGTCCCAGGAACATCAATCTGCAATACGAACCTGCCGGGATAACGGCAGCCCAGCAGTTCGACATAATTTCGGACATACAGCAGTTCTTGCTTCATAGTCGTTATTCCGGACAACTCACTGGTGCTATAGCGCAGGAGCTTGCCTAGAATGGAGATCATATCCGCGGCCTCTACATCATCATTGATCTCTGCAGTCATACGGATGGATTCCAGCGTATTGTATATAAAATGGGGGTTGATCTGACTCTGCAGCGCTTGCAGCTCAGCCTCTTTCTTCTGTTCCTCAATCCGGTATATATCCTGAATCAGCTGCCGGATACGGGCCAGCATACGGTTGAATTGATGGCCCAGCAGCCCAATCTCATCCCGGCGTTTAACACGGAAGGTCACATCCAGATCGCCGTTCTGCACCTTTTTCATCAGCTGGATCATTTGGGTCAGCGGTTTGGTCAAGGCAAATGAGAGGATAATCGAAATAATCAGCGCCAACACAATAATTATAAGAGTAGCGGCAAAGGTAGCATTACGGGTCAATTTTACCCCGCGCGTCAGCTCATCCACAGGAATTGAAATGATAACCTTCCAGTTAGTCTTGGAGGAGCTTGAATAAATATTAAGCCGCTCCTTGCCTGATACGGTATCATAGAAACTCCCGGCATTGCCAGAAGCCTGACGAAACAGGCTCGTATGGGAAATATCAGTCGTCAACAATCTCTGGTCGCTGTCAAAAATCACTTTGCCGTCCTCATCGACAATGATGGATTTGCCATGAGTTACGGTATCCAGCTCGGCTACCTGATTTTCCAGATTGCTGATGTTGGCTTCGACTGCAATCAGTCCAATCGGATTCCACAGCCCGTCGACAATTTTGCGGACTACAGTAAATGCATAACGGGTACTCTGCAGATTGCTGGTATAGGCTTGGGTACCAAAGAGCAGCGCTTCACCGCTAGAGTCCTTTGCCTGATCGCTCCAAAATTTGTAGCTTTGCTTCAGATCCAGACGGACACCGCCATCCTTGGCAGAATAATATCCATTGCCGTAGCCGTCAAAAATATATACCGAATTGGTTCCCCGTTTAATATTGTTAATGAAGGAGATATTCCCTTCAATTCCCCGCTGAATCGACAGCAGCAGATCGTAGTCACCGGGAGCAACCTGTGTGCCGTTCCCCTTGCTTACCATCATCTGTTTTTGTTCATAATACCGGTTCGAACGGATCAAATTCTGCTTGATATCGTTTACATAGGCAGGCATGGAAGAAATCCGTTTCATATCCTCTATGTAGTCATCAATGGAGTCCATCATCTGGTCAATCAGCTTCTCTGAATAGGCAACAGTGTTCGCCTGAATCGATTCTGAGTAGCTCCTGAAGCTGATCACACTAATGAAAGAAAGGGGAAGTGTGATAATAATCAGGAAGACCAAGAGCAGCTTGCGTTCCATGCTCATGTCCCCTACAAAGGACCACCAGGTGTGACTTCGTTTTACGTTCATTCGGCCCTTCTCCTTGTTCCAGCTTTTCCTAACATTTTAAGAAAAAATAACAGTTACCTAACAAAATAATTATACTTGTTAGTTCCGTGATGTACAAGGAATTTACATTCCCAAACTATGAATATCGTGCAAAAAAAACATCCCGCTGCCAATGAATGGCTCCGCGGGATGCTTGTTTTACTAGTAGGCCGAACTTATATTTCTATTTAATCGTAAAGAGGGACAGCTTGTCTTTCAGCTGGGTGGAGACACTTTCCAGTTTGCCGGACAGTGCAACGAGCTGATCGCTGACATTCTGCTGTTCATTACTTAGGGAAGCAACCTCTTCCGAAGTGGCCGAAGACTGCTGTGCCACTGCACTTACATTGCCCATGGCATCCGACAACACACCCTGGGAATGATTCAGGCTGTCAATGGCTCCGGTAACCGACTCCAGACTAGAAATAAAGTCTCCCATTTGCCCTTGAACGGATACGAAGATATCGCTGGTGCTCTTCACCGAACTCATCTGCTGTTTAAAGAGCGGCGCAACCTCAGACAATACTGCTACTGTCTCATTCATCTCGGTAATAATCTTATCCGTAATACCAGCTACGACAGCAATGGACTGCTTGGATTGGTCGGCCAACTGCCGGACCTCATCAGCAACAACCATAAATCCACGTCCCGCTTCACCTGCTCTTGCTGCCTCGATCGTGGCATTGAGCGACAGGATGTTCGTCTGCTGGGTGATATTCTTCATTACATCCAGTACCTTGATGACCGAGAATACTGTTTCTTTCAGATTGTTGACCCGGTCTACCAGTGCAGTAGTCATCTCTCCGGTGCGGCTGGTCTGCGTCAGCAGCTCTTCCAGCTGCTTAGCACCTAGGCCACTGGCTTCTCCCACTCCGCGGGCGGCTTCATCCATCTCGGCGTTAGCTGCGATGACGCTCTGCATTTGAGTTCCAATCAGATCCGTAAGCTCATTGCCGCGCTCAGCTTCTTGGGCCAGACTTCCTGCACCACCGGCAATCTCTTCGGTAGCTGCCGCGATTTCCTTCGCGGAAATCGCCGTCTTGCGGGAGGCATCCCCAAGCTCACCGGCAGTCTCCAGCACTTCACGGGCAGTGTCCGTTGTCTGGGCTACAAGTTCGGTAATCCGTCCCATCATCATATTAAAGGACGCAGACAATTCACCGATTTCATCCTTGGATACATATTCGGTGCGTACGCTCAGGTCACCCTTTGCACCTTCGACCATAAGATCCTTCAAACGGGCCAGCGGCCGGGCAATCATCCGTACCATTGCAATACCCACCAGAACAGCGAGAACCGCTGCTGCCGCTGCGGCTGCAAAGGTTGTGAACAGGATTGGAGTAGCTGCCTTCACCAGTTCACCGGTAGGGACAATACCTGTCAGCTTCCAGTCCGCTTTGACCATAGGTTTGTAGACAGCCAAAACATCTTCACCTTTTGCATCCGTAGCTTCCTGACTCTTACTGTTGGTCTTGCTCTCTTTAATAAATTTAAGCTCCGATACCTTACCATCCTCTTCAGCATTGGAAGAAGCCACTACCGTTCCATCCGGTGCAACGAGCTGAATCCGCGAGCCGTCTCCGAGTGTAACGCTCTTGAATGCTTCTTCAAGCAGTGTATTCTTGAGTTCAAGCAAAATCACATATCCCGAATTGGCTCCAAGGTTTTTAAGCGATCGGAACATCGCAATATTCTTCCCGTTTCCTCCTGTTACAGAAGTAGGGAACCAATAGTTCTGGGCCGCTTTTTCCTCTGCGGTATAATAGCTTTTGTAACTCTCCGTATTAGCAACCCCTGTTTTGAACCATTCCTGATCTCTGATATTATCCAGCTTCACGCCGGAGCTTCCGCTTGAAACAATATCAAAGTCCGTGGAAGTCGGAATCAGTGTAATCGCAACAATATTAGAGTCCGTAGTCGTCTGGCTGGATAGCTTTTTACTGATGGCATCCGTTGCCACAAACTTGTCATAACTGTTCTCTGCAGCCATGAGATCCCGCAGATTAATCTGCATTTGTGGATCAAAAAAGAGCTGCATAGCAAGATTCTCATATTGCTTGAGTGTAATATCAAGCTTCTCCGAGGTCTGGATAATCGTCTGGCGGTTAGCTTCTGACACGTTATCCTTAATAGTGTTCTTAGCTTTATTGTAGGACAACAGTCCTAGAGCCAATACAACTACTACAATTGACGACAAAAAGATCAAGAACAGTTTGACCCCAACGGACTTATTAGGATTAACTCTCTTGGCCTGACGTATCGTAGTATGCAGCATTCCTTTAACCGTAAGATCGGAGCCTATACGTTTTTTGATTGACACCGGTTCTTTGGTTGTTTCCTGTCCTGCATCCGTCTGATTTGTCTCAGATTTCTGGACGGTCGACGGCAATTTTTTGTTAGGCTTATTCTTTTTTGTGAATTTCATCTTTTTCTCTTTCTGCATTTCGCCATTACTCTCCTGTTTAGGAGCAACCATCATAATCACCTGCCAATTAGTTTAGAAGACCCATGTAAGCGTTCGCTATAAGTTATATCGGCAGTGTGGGTATTTTTGCTTAGTTTTCTTTAGAAATTACCATAGAATCTTTATATATTTTAGTCATTTTCCATTTAATGCTATAAATCAAAAAGGAATGCCCCTCATCAGAGGTGCATTCCTGCAGAATACTCTAAAAATACTATTTCTTTTTACGCATCATGTCGAAATATGCAACAGGCTGATCCACCTTCATGCGTATCCGCTGGAGCGGATGGCGCGCAGCATCAAGCGGCTGGCCTTCTTCGTCCCACAGCTCGCCTACCGTTTGTTTGAAGAACGTATTGTCAGGCCCGAAGAACTCTACTTCCTGGCCCGGCTTGAAGTGGTTGCGCTGCTGAATCAGCGCAGTTCCGCTGGCCGCATCGTACTCCAGCACCAGTCCGGCAAAGTCATAAGGAGCCGCTTTTTCCTCTGGCTCATAAATATGATCCTCATGATCCGGTGTATCGTAGAAAAATCCGGTATTCAGCGGACGGTTCGCCGCCTTCTGCAGCTCCTCCAGCCATTCCGGCTTCAGCACGTACCCTTCCGGGTCGGCCATATAGGCATCGATGGCTTTGCGGTAAGCATTGACGACCGTCGCCACGTAGTGGATGGACTTCATCCGGCCTTCGATCTTGAAGCTGTCAATGCCGACTTCGATCAGCTCGGGAATACTCTCCAGCATGCACAAATCCTTGGAACCCATCGAGAATGGGTTATCCTCCGGCTGATGCAGCGGAAGCTGGGTTATCCCCGGCTTAAGCGGCTGAGGAGATTGCAGCGCCTGGGCCTGATCTTCTTCGGATACCCAATCCCCTTCAGGGCGGGCATCCTCGAACAGATCGTATTTCCAGCGGCAGGACTGGCAGCAGCCCCCGCGGTTCGAATCACGGTCTGTAAAGTGGTTAGACAGCACACAACGGCCGGAGTAGGAGGAACACATTGCTCCATGGATGAAGCTCTCGATTTCAATATCGACATGCTGCTTAATCTCGGCGATTTCCTCCAGGCTCGTTTCACGGCCGAGCACGACACGCGGCAGTCCTTCTTCTTTCCAGAAAGAAACGGCTTGCCAGTTGAGTGTGGACTGCTGGGTACTCAGATGCACTTCAAGACCCGGCACCAGGCGGCGGGCGGTATCCACTATGGCAGGATCCGCTACGATAATGGCAGCAATTCCCGCTTCATATAGGTTACGCAGGTATTCTTCAATCCCCGCGATATCTTCATTATGGGCATAAATATTCGTAGCCACAAAAACCTTGGCACCGTATTTTTTGGCAAATTCCACACCTTCGCGCATCTCTTCAAAGCTGAAGTTATCCGCTCCCGAGCGCAGGCCGTATTTCTGTCCTCCAATATATACTGCATCCGCACCATAGTGTACGGCGAATTTCAATTTCTCCAGATTACCCGCCGGAGCTAGGAGCTCCGGTTTGTCCAGACGGTAACGTTTGCCTTTGTATTGCGGCTTGGTCATGGTTCCCATTCCTGTTCTCCCCTCCATTGTCTCATCAGTTAAAACAGCTTAAAAAGCTTACATTTTGGTGTTGAACGCAGCTGCGGGAAATGTTTGGACTTCCGGCCGCTGTTAGGTTTGGATTTCACGAACTTAACCGCTGGCCGGGGTAGAAATCCAAACCTAAAGGCGGACGCTACCGCTCCTACAGTTCCAAACTTCCCCTCCACTGCTGCACCTTAATGTTGCTTAATGATCTATTTTAAAAAGCTGAGTCATTGCTTTTTTTATTATATTTTAATATACCTGTTCCTTGTAGAAAAATCCGAAGGACAATTCGCGCTCAGGATCTTGCAGCGCACGGATGCCATCCATCCACTCCTCCTGGAAGGCATAGCCTTCAGGATTAACAGCGTACAGGTCAATCGCTCGGCGGTACGTCTTGACGACAGCTTCGTTGTAGGCAACCGGCTTCAGCAGCCCTTCAATCTTCAGGCTGTGCACACCGGCCTTCAGCAGAAAATGCAGATCTTCCAGGATGCAAATATCATCGGAGCTCATAATATGCGTCCCGTTCTCATCCTCGTATATCGGAAACTTTTCATTGGGTCGCTCAGCTTCGATCAGGAACAATCCCCGCTCCTTACCCAGGCTTCCGCCATCACTCGGACGGCCCTGGTGAGACATGTAGCTTGCAACCAACTTGCGCTTGGAGTGATAAATATTCGTCATGCCATGCACCTGCACCTGGGCTTCAACTTCCAGGAGCGGTACCATTTCGGTCATTTCATCCATATTCAGCTCACGCGCCAGAACAACCCGCGAAGCACCCTTACGCCCCCAGTAATTGGCGGTGGCATAGTTAGTTGAAGTCATTTCCGCATTCCAGTGCAGCTTCAGTCCCGCTGCCTCGGATTTCACTGCAGCGAGCACGGCTGGATCACCAAATTCGATGCCATCTACACCCAGTTCCGCAATGGCTTTTATATACGCGGGAAGCTCATCCAGCAGCCGGTTGGACATTAGGCCACCCAGGCCAGCATACACTTTGCAGCCTCTTGCATGAGCCAGCTTGATCACCTTCGCAGTATCCTCCAGCGAGAAATGGCCAGCCAGACGCATGCCAAAGCGGTCATCACCAATCAACAGCGCGTCCGCACCGGCCTCCAGCAGCACAGCCGCTTCTTCCAAGGAAGCGGCTGTCGCCAGAAGCTCCGTTTTGTTATTCATGTTGCACCCTCCTAAAAGCTTTGTAAGAACTAAATTCACGTAGCAAACTAATTTAAGGGGATTCGCTCCCTCTAAATTCGTTATAATGGATCATTTGGTGCAATTAAAGGGATTCGTACCCTCTAATTATCTCGGTTTGGTACTTAATGATAACACGATAAAGATTAGAGGGCATATTTCCCGCTAATCTTAAGAATGTGAGGATTCAAATGAATTTAGCGGGAGTAATTCCCGCTAAGTAAATAAATAATTTCATATTAACCGGATGTAGCACTTTTCTGCACCACTGCTCACTGCACCAAAGCGTACCACTCGTGTATCAAAGTGTCACGATCTGCCGCACTAAAACTCAATGCACCACTGATAATTCTACCTGTTTTTCACTGGTTTTGTTCACTTTTTTTGATATTGGCTAAATGTTCCTTATACGTCTTGCCGAATAAATGGCCCTGCGAGCCATCTTTTTTGGTTACGTAGAAATAATAATCGGAAGCTTCTGGGGTCAGGGCAGCCTGAATAGATGCAAGGCCAGGGTTGCTGATGGGTCCAGGCGGCAGACCCTCGTTAGAATACGTATTATAAGGACTATCTACCTTCAGATCCTTCTCATATAGACGTTCCTTCTGTTTGTCCAGCAGGTACTGAACCGTTGCATCAATCTCCAGCTTCTGTCCCTTATCCAGCCTGTTATAGATGACTCCGGCCACAATCGGACGTTCCTTGTCTACTACGACCTCACGCTCTACAAGCGAAGCCACCGTAAGTAGCTCATGTAGGGAGAGTCCCCGTTCGTTCAGTTTGCTTTGCCAGCCTTCAATGCTGTCCAGCTTCTTCTCAAGCTGCTCCAGCATCGCTTCTACAACCTGCTCCGGCGTGCTCCCCTTTACAAGCTCATACGTCTCCGGAAACAAATAACCCTCCAGGCGGTGGCGAAGCTTGCTGTCTTCGGGAATACCAAGTCGGCCTACGGCTTCAAGACCCGCACCCGAATCTATAATTTTCAGGAATACTTCGGGTTTCTGATTCCAGGCTGCAGCGAGCTTATCGGCAACCTGCTTGGCCGTATACCCCTCAGGTATCGTAAAGGAAACTGTTTCCTTTTTCACCACATCCCCTGCATTCAGGCGGGCAATCAATGAATCATAGGTGTCCCCTGGACTGGCGGTATAGGTGCCTGCCTTAAAGCTTGACCCTTCTTTGACCCATTTCAGGTAGCCTTTAAAAAATAATCCTTTGCGTATGATACCATTTTGTTCGAGCAGATCAGCAATTTCCGAGCTACCCATTCCCTTCTCTATCGTAAAAGTTACCGGGGGGCCTGCCGGCTTCACCGGCTGCATGCCATTCCAGATGTACCAGGCTCCTCCGCCGCCGATTACAGCGAGCAAAAGGATGATTAGAGCCAAGGTGCGGATTGCAGCTTTCAAATGTCACTCCTCACTTTCCGACTATAAAGTATAAAATTGTACTGTCTCAAATTCAACATATATTTTTAGATAAGTATATTTTTCTTCGATCTCAAGCAAAAAGAGCGCGGGAAAACCCCGCCCTCTTCCGTGCCAAGCCTTGCTATAGCGTACATATGGAAGTTTATTCGCTTTCGTCAGCGGGAAAAGTCAGCTCGTCGTACAGCTCGTTGACATTTTCCCATTCCTCATCATCCACGATGCTCTCCAGTTCGGGAAGTCCGTCAGGCGATACCACAATCCGCAGAATCTCCTGTTCGGCGTCCTTCCCGGAGCCGGCAAGCACCGCATACGCGCGGTCACCAACTTCAAATTCGGCAATAATATCGTAAACGGAAGATTTGCCGTGCTCGTCTTCCAGTTCTACTGTTTCTCCATATACTTCTGTAAGCTTTGAAGTCCAAACCACCTGATCAGCGGAAAACTCAGTCATTCTCCGCTCCTCCGTCGAGCTCATCTACCAGCGTATTGAAGGTTTCCTCCACAATAGCCCATTCCTCATCACTCTCGATCATAAAGAGTTGAAGATCGTCACCGTCTTCTTCATAACGGAACGCATACACCTCATCGCTCTCTTCATCCTCGGAATCCAGCGGAACTACCATCATATACTTGGCATCTGAACCGTCGACTTCAAATTTCATAATGACCTCAAATTCCTCTTCATTACCTTCCTCATCAGGAATGTAGATAATTTCCGGTTCTTCTTCTTGGCCAATCTGCTCGTTTGTCACTCCAACACACCCCTCACCTTTTACTGTTAGCATCCAAAAAATTTTGCAAAATCAGGGCTGCAGCCATTTTGTCTACAATCCCTTTGCGTTTCTTCCGGCTGACGTCCCCATCAATCAGTATCCGCTCTGCAGATACCGTCGTCAGACGCTCATCCCAAAGGTGTACGGGCATTTCGAGCTCATCCCGAAGCCTACCGGCAAACTCGATGCAGATCTCACCGCGGGGTCCTACTGAGCCATTCATATTCTTCGGAAGGCCTACAACAATCTCTCCAATCTCATGTTCCTTGACCAGTTCGCGGATACGCTTGAACTCATTTCCGTCGCCGCGCCGCTCAATCGTCTCCAGAGCTTGTGCAGTCCATCCAAAAATATCACTTGTGGCAACTCCGATTCTACGGTCGCCGTAATCCAGACCTAGCTTCTTCATCATTTCGGATGATCCGCCCGATGATTAGCGAGGTAGAAACGAACCAGTTCCTCAATCAGCTCATCACGTTCTTTCCTCCGGACCAAACTTCTCGCATTGTTATGGCGTGGAATATAAGCCGGATCTCCAGAAATAAGATACCCTACGATCTGGTTGATGGGATGATACTCCTTCTCCACCAGCGCATCGTATACCGCGAGCAGTATTTCTTGGGAAGAGGCTTCCTTCTCATCGCCCTTTACATTGAATTTGACCGTTTTGTCCATGGAGTCCATTTGTGACACCTTCCTTCTGCAAAATCACCCGCTTCTTGGGCGGCTTCGCAAAGTTGCTGCTGTACAGCTGACTTGCTGCCCTCATCATAACATATTCATGGCCCAACGAGGAAATCCTTCCCCCTTGGTAACGCTTTTTTTGGTATTTCGTCTACAAAAATAGAGATTTTTTTGGGTTTTAAGCTATTGCAGATGTTCGCCGAAAGTGAATATTGACAAAAAATATACATTTTTCAGCTTTGTGCGTATAAAGCAGCGGTACTGATATATTGCTCTCAGTACCGCTGCGGCAACTCTCATTTCCGATTTCATGTACATCCGTCACTTTAGCAGCTTAAGCCAGGGCAGCTACAAGCTCCTCAGCCTTCAGAAGAGCTTCAGCCAGCTTGGAAGCGTCCTTGCCTCCGGCTTGCGCCATATCCGGACGACCGCCTCCGCCTCCGCCGCATACCGCTGCGATTTCCTTCACTAGCTTGCCAGCGTGGAAGCCTTTTTGGACGAGAACCTGAGGTACGGATACAACAAAGTTGACTTTGTCGTCCATAGCGGCGCCCAGCACGAGCACTGCATCCGGCAGCTTGGATTTCAGTTCATCTGCAGTGGAGCGCAGCGCATCCATATTGCCTGCTTGAACGGCAACAGCGAGCAGCTGTGTACTGCCGCCTATGGTTTTTACATTACCGGTCAGTTCAGCAGCAAAGGTCGCACTCAGCTTGGATTGCAACGATTCATTCTCACGGGACAGCTCACGCACTTGGGCATGCAGTGCATCAATGCGTTTTGGCACATCGTTCAAGGAAGACTTCAGCAGTCCTGCCGATTGCTTCAAAAGATCCAGCTGGCTTTCAGTGAACTGGTACGCATAACGTCCGGTTACCGCCTCGATCCGGCGAACCCCGGAACCAATGCCGCTCTCACTGACCAGCTTGAAGATCCCGATCTGGGAGGTGTTGGAAACATGGATACCGCCGCACAGCTCAAGGCTATAATCACCAACCTGAACCACGCGCACGATGTTGCCGTATTTTTCGCCGAAGAGCGCCATGGCACCCATAGCCTTAGCTTCATCAATCGGCTTGTTCTCAATAACTACATCCAGGCCGCGCCAGATTTGCGCATTCACCCGGTGTTCAATGTCGCTCAGCTCTTCCGGGGTAATTGCCCCAAAGTGCGAGAAGTCAAAACGCAGACGTGCGCCTTCTACTAAAGAACCGGCTTGATTCACATGGCCGCCAAGCACTTCTTTGAGTGCCTTGTGCAGCAGGTGAGTTGCTGTATGGTTCTTAACAATGTCCTCACGCTGCTCACGGTTCACTTCAGCGCGGATACTGTCGCCCACTCTCAGCTCCCCGGCTTCTACGGTTACCAGATGAACATGCTGGCCATGCGGAGCTTTGAAAAGTCCGGTTACCTTGGCTGTCACAGAACCTCCGGTCAGAAGACCGGTATCGCTGACCTGGCCGCCGCTTTCAGCATAGAATGGCGTTGATTCCAGAATAACCTGGCAATCGGTACCTTCACCAGCGATGTCCACCAACGTGCCATCAGCTACAATAGCCAATATTTTAGACTCCGCTACGGAGTCAGTATATCCAACAAATTCACTTTTAACCGTCAGCTCAGCCAGCGGTCCGCCTTGAACCTTCATGCTGCCTCCGTCCTGACGGGCAGCTCTGGCGCGGTCACGCTGCTCCTGCATAGCGATGTCGAAGCCTTCGCGGTCGACGGTGAGACCCTGCTCGGAGGCAAAATCCTCCGTCAGGTCAAACGGGAAGCCATACGTGTCATACAATTTGAATGCATCAGCACCGGCAATAGCAGTCAGACCGTCAGCCTTTGCTTTGGCGCTGATCTCGCCCAGAATAGCCAGACCGTCGGACAACGTTTCATGGAACCGCTCTTCCTCGGTACGGATGATTTTGGCGATGTATTCGCGGTTTTCGACAACGGATGGATAGTAGACACCCATCACTTCGCCCACGGTAGCGGTAAGGTCGAACAGGAATGGACGGTCCAGACCCAGTGTCTTGCCATAACGCACCGCGCGGCGGAGCAGACGGCGGATAATATATCCGCGGCCTTCATTAGAAGGAAGCACGCCGTCTCCAACAGCAAACGTTACTGTGCGGATGTGGTCAGCGATTACTTTGAGGGCAATATCCTGTTCCAGGTTGTCCTTATAAGTTACACCCGCAAGCTTGGCTGTCTTCTGGATAATCGGCTGGAATAGATCGGTATCGAAGTTGGAGTCGACATCCTGCAGGATGGAAGCGAAACGTTCCAGACCTGCTCCGGTATCAATGTTCTTGTTCGGAAGCGGCGTATAGCTGCCGTCTTTGTTGTGGTTGAACTGTGAGAACACCAGGTTCCACACTTCAAGCCAGCGTTCATTTTCCCCGCCCGGATACATTTCCGGATCGGACATGTCACTGCCGTAGGCTTCACCGCGGTCATAGAAGATTTCCGAACAAGGGCCGCAAGGACCTTCGCCGATATCCCAGAAGTTGTCGTCACCCAGCTTGATGATGCGCTCTGCAGGTAGCCCTACCTTTTCATTCCACAGCTTGAAGGCTTCTTCATCCTCTGCATATACCGTTACGGAAATGCGTTCCGGATCAAAGCCAATCCACTCTTTGCCGGTCAGGAACTCCCAAGCCCAGGTAATGGCTTCTTCCTTAAAGTAGTCGCCGATCGAGAAGTTGCCTAGCATTTCAAAAAACGTATGGTGGCGGCGTGTTTTACCTACATTCTCAATATCGTTGGTACGAATGCATTTTTGCGAGTTGGTCAGGCGGGGATTCTCAGGAATCTCCCGTCCGTCGAAATACGCCTTCAGCGGCGCCATCCCGGCGTTGATCCACAGAAGTGACGGGTCATTATGCGGCACGAGCGATGCGCTCGGCTCAATGCGGTGGCCTTTACTCTCAAAAAACTGCAACCATTTGGAACGGATTTCACTTGCTTTCATCTTGTACAGCCCCTGTCTCAATGTTATTAAAAAACAAAAAAACGCCCCTGAATAAATTCAGGGACGATGATTATCGCGGTACCACCCTGGTTATCGCCATGATCCGTGAACTCACGGACAACTAGCAGACGATCGCCTTGTGCGGCTGTTAACGGGCGCCCCCGGCGGGATTTCCCCACACTCCGAAATCAGCTTTCCGCCGGCCTGTCTTCAAGGTTCTCACAGCCAATTGCGAATACTATCGCAAAGGAACCTCTTCTCTGACCAAGCCATTCTCCGGCGTACTTCATTTCATCAACGTTTTTTCCGATTTGCATTTTAACATTTCAAGTATAGCCAGCGCCCCTATTCCTGTCAATCTCAGGTACCTGATTTATTCTTCTGCATTCATTTTCTGCACGCGCTACCTGCTTGATACCCGTTCTTATTTGATTCTCGGATAAATTGGAATAGCCTAAAATAAATGTAGGTTTTTGGGGAACAGAGTTAATAAAATAATCAGATGCAGAATATATTTTAACTCCATACTGAAGAGCCTTCCCTGCAATTAATCTCTCCTCCACCGTTGTGTCCAGCTCAATGAGCAAGTGTAATCCGGCCTCGTCTCCAAATACCGTGACCCGTTTGCCGAATTCCTGATGTAAAGCGTCCACCAGACAAGCCCTGCGGGCGGCATATAGTTTGCCCATCCGGCTCACATGTTTGGCGTATTGTCCGGTTTGTATGAAATCTGCCAGCGCCTCCTGTTCCAGTGTAGGGGTCATCCGGTCCGTAATCCATTTGATCGCCAGAAAGGGCTCTATCAAGGAAGGGGGGAGAATGGCGTAGCCAATGCGCAGCGCCGGAAACAGAATTTTGCTGAAGCTTCCTACATATACCACCCGGCCACAGGAATCCAGCCCTGCGAGTGCAGATACTTTTTGCCCGACATACCGGTATTCACTGTCATAATCGTCTTCAATAACGAGTGCTCCCGATCTTCTTGCCCATTCCAGAAGCTGAATTCTCCGGTTAAATGACATCGTCACACCCGTCGGGAACTGATGTGAAGGAGTTACGTAGAGAAGTTTGGGAGTTCTTGCTTCAATCTCCTGAACACATATTCCTTCTTGATCTACTCGTACAGGAATCACTTCCCCGCCTGAGTAGCTGAATATTTCCCTGAGCACATTATGGGTTGGGTCTTCAACCAGCACCTGATCCCCTTTGCTGAGACATAGCCTGGCAAGGATATCCAAAGCTTGCGTAGCTCCAGTTGTAATGACAATTTGCTCTGGCAGTGCGGGAATGGAACGGGTTGAACGCACCAATCGGGCAATCTCTTCTCTAAGTGTCAGGGAACCTTCTGCCGGTCCGTATGTAAGCATATCAGGCGTTGCCCTCCGGCATGCTTCAGTCAAAGACCGTTGCCAACGATCCATCGGGAAGACATCCCAAGCTGGCACACCATGACGAAAATCGTAAGGCACCGCTGATGCAGATTGTTCAACCGATACGAAATTCGGTGCTTTCGTTGCCACTTCACAAAGGTTGTTCACTTCAGTGCCGGGGTCTGTTTCTATACCTGCTGAAATTGCAGAAATGAATGTACCGGCTCCCTTCCTCATCTCCAGATACCCTTCTGCCTGCAGCTGCTCATAGGCTTGAAGAACAACGCTGCGGGATACTAGAATCTGCTCAGACAATAGCCGTGTTGAAGGAACCTGATCTCCGCTTCGCAAGCATCCGTTAGTAATAGCCTGTAGAATTTGCTCATAGACCTGTCTGGACAAGGATGTATCCAGTGTTTTATCGATTGTGATCAACAATTCGTATGCCAAGTAAAGCCCCTCCAACCCCTATGAGATATTTCTCTTTAAAATGGATTTAAGCCTCCGGGTCTGGAAACACCGAAGGCTTGATGTATATGGCTTTTTTCTATACTTCTTGGAGCTCAGGGCATAACTGGAGCATGTCATATACTTGAGCAACATCCTTATCTCCCCGGCCAGAAAGACTGACCATAATGATAGCATCCTTGTTCATTGCTGGAGCAACCTTCATCGCATAGGCAACCGCGTGTGAGCTTTCCAGGGCCGGGATGATTCCCTCTGTCTTAGAAAGTGTCAGAAAGGCATCCAGCGCTTCTGCATCGGTAATGGAGACATATTCCGCCCGCTTAATATGCTTGTAATAACTATGTTCCGGACCCACACCAGGGTAATCCAGACCAGCTGCAATGGAGTGGCAGTTCTCGGCATCGTCCATGACATAACATCTGAAACCATGGATAACGTCCGGTTTGCCTGTGCAGAGTGGAGCCGCATGTATCCCGGTCTCGATCCCTTTTCCAGCCGGCTCTACGCCTACTATTGTGACACTGGGGTCATCTACGAAAGGATAAAACAAGCCTATCGCATTCGATCCCCCGCCCACACAGGCAGTGATCAGATCCGGAAGACGCCCTTCCTTCTTCAGAATCTGCTCTTTGGCCTCTCTTCCAATGATAGATTGGAAATGACGGACCATCAGCGGAAAAGGGTGAGGCCCAACCACAGATCCAATCAGATAGTAAGTATCTTCATAGTTCTGCGCGAAATCATCCAGCGCCTCATCCACAGCTTCCTTCAGGGTTCTGTTGCCGGACTTTGCAGCCACAACTTCCGCTCCCAGCATTCGCATGCGAAACACATTTAGAGCCTGGCGTTCAATATCCACCTCTCCCATATAAATGGTACAAGGGATATTAAACAAGGCACATACCGTGGCAGTGGCTACACCATGCTGTCCTGCGCCAGTCTCTGCTATGATTCTTTTGACTTTCATCCGGTGGGCAAGCAGGACCTGGCCAATGGTATTGTTAATCTTATGCGCTCCGGTGTGATTTAAATCTTCACGCTTAAGGTAGATTTTGGCCCCGCCCAATTTATCCGTCAGCCGCTGAGCATAATAGAGCGGATTCGGTCTGCCCACATATTCATTCAGATAATAATGGAACTCTCGCTCGAATTCTTCGTCGTCCTTATATCGCTGAAAAGCTTCGTCAAGTTTATGGAGCGCTGCCTTCAGCGGTTCCGGTACATAACTTCCGCCAAACCTCTCCTGATCCTCTTCACCAAATACACCATCCGCAGTTACTTTGATAATACTCATAGAGTAACCTCCTATAGTTTTTATGACGTGCCAAAAGAAGTTCTTACAAACTGGCTCTTCAATCTGTAGGGCACTGTGCAATCAAACACAACCTTGGTGGTCATGCCCGGCTTTGTAATCTGTGGAGACATGCCTGGGAATTGCGACGGGTCCAGATGGAAGCCATCAAGCCCCGGCAGAGTAATGATGTCAACATCAGCCTGAAAACGGGTAGTCATAGCCCACCACACTTCCTCTTCACTGAACAGGTTAACATCCTCATCTACCAGAACCACCTGTTTGATCATTCGGAATGACTGAAGGATCATCGTTCCGGCGAGTCTGACTGCGGAATCATCCTCTTCACTCTGTTTATGAAATTGAGCAAATAACAATAGTTGTCCTCCCCCGGCAGAACTGCAATAGGCATTCGTGATCCGGGGGGTCACATGACTGCGGACAAACTGCAGTACTCCGGCCTCCATCCCTACTGCCAATAGATTAGACTGTTCATACCCTGGACCAATCACGGTTTGAAATATGGGACTAGATGAGGAGGTGATGCCTGTAATCTTGACGACAGGCAGATGGGGATGCGCCTTCCCGTCATATCCCAGAAACTCCGGCATGGAATAGCCCCCGGGCTCTCCTTCAGGAGCGTATTCATGGGTGATTTCACCTTCCAATACATATTCCGCTTCGGACAAACAGTCTGCAGCAACAGATAAACAAGTGGAAACCTTAACAGGCTGTCTCCGTATACCGCCTGCAATAGCCAGTTCATTGAACCCTTTGGGGGCTACAGCACCCGTGCAGCAAGAGGCAATATATATAGCAGGGTCCAAACCGATGTTAATGGAGATTGGAAGCGGCACTCCCATTTCTTTTGCCGCCAGGTAGAAGCTCTCCAAATGGCGCCCGGGAACCATCCAGATCGTCAGTTCACCGCTGCTTTTCACCCATAAGCGATGAATGGAAATATTACTGTCACCCGTAAGAGGATGCTTTGCGACTACTAAGCCGAGTGTAATATAAGGCCCCGCATCCTTCACAGTCATTGTAGGAATAGGAAGCTTGGCCAGGTCAACGTCCGTATGAATCACTTGCTGACAGGGCGGTTCCTCACACTTTAGAGGTTCAATAGGATGGTGTGCGGCATCCAGCAGGAAGTCTGCAATATATTGTTCATCTGCCCCCAGTAGGAGTGCACAACGTTTCCGGGTTCCAAATATTCCAACCAGCACCGGTTTGTTCACTGGCTTCACTTGTTCGAATATCACGGGTTTTCCCAGTCCTGTGGGCGAAGCGACAGGCACCCCACCTCCCTGCTCGGCGTACAGAGCAGCTAACTCATATTCAGCATCCACTGGCAGCTTATAACGCTGAGGTCCTTCACCCTGTTCATCCAAATATATAAGGGCCGATTGCAGATCATGAATGGCGGCGTTCAAACGGCAGGCTCGTCGGATTGCTCACGGTTGTGCAGATACTCAAGCTGCATATCCGTCAGAACGGTAATTAAAGTTCTGTAAGTAGCCACTGCAATCTGCGGTTCAAGACCTGCTTCCTCTGCAAGTTTGGCTACCTTATCCAGTACCTGCTGTACCCGGTCACAAGAGCGAACAGATTCTTCATCCGTTTTTAAAACCATGATTTTCTTAACGACCCGGGTTCTTTCAGCGAGCAAAGCTACAATCTGCCGGTCAATGATATCAATCTCTTGACGATGAAGAGAAAGGTTTTCTTGCAGCATATAGATTCCCCCTAGACAATTTGAGATGTAATTGAGCATGGCACATAGGTCGCAATGAAATTCTGAAAGATTTGAAATCCGCTTTCAGTACATACACTTTCCGGATGAAATTGAACGGATTCGATTGGAAACTCCCGATGCCGTAATCCCATAATATATCCATCATCTGCTGATTCTGCAGTCACTTCAAGACAATCCGGCAGCCCCTCCTGGCTCACAATCAAAGAATGATACCGCGTAGCCCGAAGCGGATGATGAAGGCCTGCGAAACAACCTTTGCCATCATGAATAATCTCGCTGGTTTTGCCATGCATGAGATGTTTCGCACCTATAACCTCGCCGCCAAAAGAAAGCCCAATGGCCTGATGTCCCAGACATACGCCAAGGATCGGAAGATATGCGCCATATTGCCTGATCAGCTCAACATAGCACGCGTCAGCCGGATGGCCCGGACCTGGACCCAGTACTACAAAATCTGGAGCCATACGCTCTACCAGACCGGGTCTTAATTGATCATTACGTACTACCTCCAGCTCCACTTCCGCTTTCATCAGATATTGGCAGATAATATATACAAAGCTATCATACGCGTCAACGACTAATGCTCTCATGCAGCACCTCCCTGCCTGTGATCGCCCAGAATAAGGCGCCCATTTTATGAAAAGTTTCACTCCATTCCTTCTCCGGCACAGAATCCGCAACCACTCCCGCAGAAGCCCGGATAGCATAGGAATGGGGTGCGCGATGAACCGCCGTCCGAATACAAAGAGCCATATTTACGTACCCACTGAAATCAATAAACCCTACGGCTCCCGCATAAGCTCCACGACGCGTGGTTTCAAGCTCTTCTATAATTTCCATCGCCCGAATTTTCGGCGCACCGGTCATTGTGCCTGCTGGAAAGGTGGCTGCTATAATGTCATACATGTCTTTGGAGTCCACTTGCGTACCGCTTACACTTGACACCAGATGGTTCACATGTGAGTACTTTTCGATCACCATCAGTTCCTCTACCTCCAGAGTCCCTGTCCGGCAGACCCGCCCAATATCATTACGGCATAAATCCACCAGCATAATGTGTTCTGCTACTTCCTTCTCATCCTTCTTCAAAGCCTCTATGAATCTCTCATTTTCTTCTGGAGTGGAACCCGTGGGACAAGTACCCGCAATCGGCCTCATCGTAATGTCTTGACTCTGTATTTTGATATACAGCTCAGGACTAGCACCGATCAGAGTCATCTCTCCAAAGGAAGCCAGATACATATATGGCGAAGGATTACGGACCCTTAATCTCCGATATACGTCAACTGGAGTCATATGGCTCTCAATATTAATTTGATTACCTAGCTGAACTTGGTAGATATCTCCGGCTGAAATATACGAGAGAGCTTTCTTCACGTTATTTTGGTAGGCATGACGATCTATCGTGTATTCTACCGACAACGGCTCTATAACATCTGCTGACGTCTGGTTTACCTGCAAATCACCTTGATAAAACATATCGCAAATTTCCGCCTTGGAAATATAATCCCATCCATCGGCAGATTGGTTGAGAATTAGCCTGACCGACTTGTCGATCAAAGTATATTCAATTAACCCTTGATAAAGGGACAAGGCAAGATCCGGGACCGTTCCATCATTCGAAATATGACTCGGCAGACTTTCAACAGACCACGCCGTATCATAGCCCAAGTATCCAAAAAATCCGAAATAAAAAGCTTTTCCCTGTTCCGGAACGGAAATATTGAACCTGGACTGAACGAACCGCAAGAAATCCCATAATCCACTTCGTTCTTTCAAATGCAAAGCCCCGCCCTGAGAGATTAGCAGCCCTGCCTTCAGCGCACCCTGGCTTATCTGCTCAACAATGGACTCCATCCCCGTCAGTTGGATCTCTGTTGCAAATGCTGTAATGGTAAACAGGGGGTTAAACCCAATCAAAGTACTCTGTGCACTCTTGGATGGCCCGGATAAGGTTTCCAGAAAGTAGACATTTTGCTCGCCCAGCTGTTCCCGCAAAGATAAATAGGTCTCAAAGGGATCGTGAAACTCAATATCATGCACTTCAGTGTCTACTTGAATAGGATGCAAGATTCTTCACACTCCAATCTGATTTAGTCCATTTCATCCATAACAAACACTAGAGTCGGGCTGCCTTCCATCCCTTGTGACCGGTGCGGATCTCCATCAGGAATCACGAAGCCCATTCCAGGTCTGCAGGATACCTTCCGATCCTCGTAATGTATGGTGAATTCTCCCTGCAGCACATAACCCACATGCCCTTTCAGGCACCAGTGCTCTTCATTAAATCCCGGAGGAAGCTCTAGTAACCGCAGCCGCTTATTGCCGATATAACTGATTTTCACACGTCCGTTTGCACCCGGCTTTTCCCAACCTGTCCATTCCATGTTAGGAAAATCAATCCCTCCAAGAGCTTCCAGTTCCTTATTCGTCACAACCATCAACCTCCACTTTTCATTATATGGATAACCTTATAGGGGTTATTCTCTTATACTAGCGGTGCCTGCAGACGCAGAAGCTCGTTCTCACATATTCTTCGCTCATTCTCTTCCTCACACTGCAGAAAGGAATGGTTCGTAATCTGCAAATAATGCTTCATGGCTGAGATCATATCAATCATCCGGTTGATCATTCTTCGGACAGAGTCTAGCCCTTCCAAATCACTGAATGCCTCATTGGCTTGTCCGGCATGCAGAAGAGCGGGGAAACCGCTCCCTACCATAATCATCCGATTCAGCAGAATATTGTTCACAATCTGGGAATGCACGTGCTGGTGATTGTAACGCCGGCCAGTAATGATCGCTCCGCCTACTTTGTTTGTAAGGGGGCGTTCAAACCGGAGATAGCATACCCCTGAGCGTTCTATGAATATTTGCATGAGATGCCCCATCCCAAAGCCATGAACAGGAACCGCATAGATAATCCCTTCGGCCTTCTGCATCCTTTGCACAATATACTGCATGTCATCCGTCAGTTCGCAAGCGTTCTCCCGATTATTGCAATCCCCGCAAGTTCCACAAGCTGAGATGTTGAAGTCTCTTAAATTCAGTACAGAGAGATTTGCACCCCTTTGATTGGCAATTTGATTGCCATACTGAAGAATTTGGTCTGTATTCCCACCGATGCGGGTTGACCCGCATATTGCTAGCAGTTCTACCGGCTTAGTATCCATAGCTGAATAATCCTCCCACTATAAATAATCACAGAATTTTTACAATAACAGCCACGGTAACAGAAGCAATAATTACGCCAAACAAAGGAACCTTTCTTAGGAGTACAAGAATAATAGCGGCAACGCCCGCTGCAATCCCAACCATTGGGGCCTCTTCATCGACCTGAAAAATACCGGGAATGATTAATGCGCTGAGTACGGCCAAGGGGAGATTCTCCAGAAACCAGTTTGTCCGCTCTTCCATCTCCGGCTTCCTGACGAGCAGCAGCGGTGCAAACCGAAACAAGAAAGTAATCATGCCCATTCCCAGGATTAATAATATTGTCACAAGACTTCACTCCTGACCTTGTCTTCTTTGACAGGGAATATTCCACCTACGCATGCCCCAATGATCATGGCTACAACTACAGTTGCAGTTCCTAAGAGTGGCTGTAACAACCATGAGGAAGCAGCTGCTGTAATGCAGATCGCCAGGTTTCTTCTATCCCGCCGGATCTGGGGGATAACCAGTGCAATTAGCAAAGCGTACAGGGAAGTATTCAGCGCCGGCAGAATATCTGCGGGAATATATCCTGCGAGCAAGATTCCTGCATAAGTTGAGATTAGAGTGACGGCATATGGCGGGACCTCTAGCCCCAACAAGTAAGGAAGAGAATGATTACCTGAATCTTTCCGGTGTTTGTCTGACATCATGCTTACCGCATACACTTCTTCTGTTAGACCGAATCCAACAAGCCCCTTGTGCAAGGGGTTGGAATTCCGGTTCATCCTGGAGGAGAACGACATGCTGATAAAAAAGTATCGCAGGTTAATTACGAACGTAAGTAACAAAATAATAGGTGCAGCGGTTCCCAATGCGAGCAGTTTGGCAGCTATAAACTGGCTTGCTCCGGCGTAGACCACAGCAGATAGAAGGAAGACCTCCAGGTCGCTTAAGGAAAGGGCTTTGCCAACCAAGCCGAAGGTAATACATGCCGGGATATATCCGATAACAATGGGAATGGAGTCAATGATACCCTTCTTCACTTGCTTCATAGGTTCTGTCACGATCCGAGAAAACCTCCCCAGTATGTAATTCAAAGGTATGCATCGGGGAATCTTTATGAATAAAAGCCCATTCAGATCGCCCTTCCCCGGTGAAAGGGTGCAGCAATTCATTTAAAAGAAACGTGGTTGCCTCTACCAGCACTCTAGCTTCTTTATGGACGGCTTCAATCGTAAACAGCATGCTTGAGGATTCCGTGGTGGTCTTAATATGGTCGCTCTGCCGCCAGTTCCAGCGCCGGGAATGGGCCCTTCCAGAATGATCCGCATAAATAATCTCACCGGTGGAAGGATTCTCATATTCATCCACTTTCCCAATCGGCAAGAATTGCTCATTCCCCACAGCTCTTCTAATAACAAATTCTTGTACATCAGAGATATCACAGGAAGCTATGGGTGTGCGGCACTTCAAGGATATAGCATTGCATAAATTCACTAGCGTATTGATCCGTGCCAATGCCCCCTGTTCGACTACACGTCTTATGAGAGATTCTGCAGCGCAAGGGTATCTTGCGGGCTTGACACCAAATTGACTGTATACCTTACGCCAAGCAGCAATGGTGGGAATTTCGCTTACGGTATCTTTTTGCAGACCTGAGTTAATGATCTCCTGTTCCATATGAGTGAGCAGCGCATTCACTTCAGAATCCTTGTCTAAGTGTGCAATATGAGAAGTGGCGATCAGTCCAACATGTAAATCCGGGGCAATCTCAAAGACATCCTTTGAAAATTCAACCTTAAACGCTCTGCTGCTCTTATCTCTGCTAGTCTGGATTTGATTCATCTTGCTCCTCCTTCACTTTACTGCATTGCAGCACTACATGGAATATTATACCTTATATTCACTTTATTTATAAATTACCAATTGTAAACCAATAGACCATACCAATTTTTACCTCATTATTATTTACAAACGCTTTCACAGAGGTGTATAATTTGTGTGTTTCATAGTTTCCCTGCCAGAAAATAAGGCGTTGTCTATTGTCGAGACGTAGCTCAGCTTGGTAGAGCGCTTGCTTCGGGAGTAAGAGGCCGCAGGTTCGAATCCTGTCGTCTCGATTACACAAAAAAACAGCCAGTCACCGGAAAGATACCGGTGGTTGGCTGTTTTTTGTGTAAAGAATTCTTAGGTCTAAACGCTGTGCTTACAGCTTCCAAATGCGGTACACAATGACTGCTGCTTCAGCGCGGGTGAGCGGTTCGTTCGGAGCAAGCTTGCCGTTCTTGCCGTTCACGATTCCGTATTTCACCAAGGATGCCACACTCTCTTGGGCATAATCAGAGATTTGGTCCGCATCCGTATAAGCACTGATTATTCCGGTGCCGCTGCTCTTCTTACCTGCAGCTGCCAGAGCACGGGAAGCGATCACCATCATATCCTGGCGAGAGATCATACGATCCGGTTGGAAGGTGTTGTCTTTATAACCAGAGACGATGCCTAGCTCCTTCGCGGCAGCAAGCTCTTTGCTGTAATAAGCGTCAGGCCGGACATCGCTGAATGCAGCTTGATCCTGGTCTACGCCTCTCAGCTCAAGGGCCCTCACAAGGAGCGCGATGAAGTCTCCTCTCTTCATAGAAGTAGCTGGAGAGAAGCTGCTCGGGGAGATGCCCTGGATAATATCACGTGCAGCTAGGGCGGACACTGCCTGCTGTGCCCAAGCTACGTTCCCCAAATCTTCAAAACCCATGGGCACATCCACTACAGCATAAGAACCAAATTGGGCGGTTTGAAAAATAAGCGCTCCACTTCCTGCGTCATATCGGCCATTAGGAATTGGGGTCATGCTGCCATTATCAGCGAGGCGCAGGGCCACCAGCGAATCCGGGTGGCTAAGCTGTTCCCCTGTTAGTGTGTAAGGAATTGAAATCTTAACAGGCGCATTCGGATGGTTCCATGTCATCACCTGACCGCCAGCAAGCACGTTCAAATCGATCACAGCACCGCTGCCAATCTGATCACGGGCTGCCGCAGGCAAACGGTCTTTGGAGACTTCTTTTACCAGGATCGACACGTACTCCAGGCTATCGGTTATGCTGGTCAGCAGGTTGCTTGGAATCTCAAGGACGGCCCGGTCTGTCTTCAGAAGTAGGACGAAGTTCTCCTGACCTTTCAAGCTCGCAGCCGGCAGTTGCACTTCATACGATAGAGCATTAGCCTGCTTCGGTACGTCGATAATAATCTGTTTCTTACCATTTGCCGCTGGAGCAGCTTGCTCAAGCGCTTGGTTCAAGACGTTGCTCGAGATCGCTGCCTTAGCCTCTCCGCCCTCAGTCTTCACTTCGGGTTTAAGCGTAACCACGCCGTCCTTACTCACAACGCTTCCTGTCCCTTTGTTGGTAGCGACGGCAGCTGTTGCTGTTGGTACCGGTGTTGGGGCTGGTGTGGCTGCCGGTGTTGCTGCCGGTGTTACTGTTGGAGTCGGCTCTGAATTGGCAGGTTTACCGGATAAGGTCAGCAGACCATATACAGAGGTATCCTGATAGCCATTACCGGTCGTATCATTCCATGCGGCAACACTTTGACGGGCGCCGTCCTTGGCATCATTGATCTGTACGTCAAATCCGATTTTCTTATCATTGCTTGCTGTTATTTTTCTGAAAGGAATCTTCACTTCGACCGTGTAGTTGGTTCCGGCAACCTGGGTAGCTGATTGGAAACCTTCGGCGATGCTGGCTGGACTGAAGGTTGTTTCGTTGTCAAAATTCACTCGGAATTGTCCGTCATCGTCTTGATAAAACGTTGTTTTCCCGTTGTTTTCGTCCAGGAAGATTTCAACGGAATCCTGTTCCCATACGTTTGCACTGCTTTTGTCGAGCTGGGTATCGCTAACCTGGATTAATACGTACAGATTCTGATCATCCCAGAGGGTTCTGGCCACACCACTTGCACCCTGCCAAGCCATCTGGTACCGGTTAACCTGCATTGGAACTGCGTTGCTCCAGACCGCGTCCACGGTCCCGTCCACCACAGGTGTGGCATAGTTCGCGGTGGACTGGTAGGCATCTTTGGTATCTGGCTGATGCTCTCCCATGAATTTCACAGGATCAATAACGCCATAGTAAGCTGGCTTGGCCTGCAGGTTCTTATCGAACAACAGCGGGTTGGATTCGGATCTCCAGCTCGTATGGTCATCCATTCCCCAGAAGGTCACGCGCCCGATATGGGCGGAATGAGCCCTGAAGATATCCATCAGTTGTGCGTAGAGATAACCTTGGGCATCCGCCAGCTTGTCAGAAAGTTGATGATTGCTGCCAGCCTGAATGTCCAGCTCAGTAATACTCACTTCTACGCCCAGGGAAATAAACTTCTCCAAGGTCAATTTAACATTCTCTGGGTTCGTATTCACATTGTAGTGCGCCTGCATGCCGATGCCGTCAATCAAGTGTTTTCCCGGATGTGTAAGCGCATATTTTACGTTGATATCCGAGACCATATTATAAATGGCCTGTGCCTTATTCTGATTATCTTCATTGTAGTCGTTGTAATACAGCTTGATATTCCAACTGGGATGTTCGTCCAGTACTTCTCTCGCCGCCAGAAAGGCCTGCTCCAAGTAGTCGGGTCCAATGGCATTATACCAAGGAGATTGACGGAGCGACCCTTTCCAATCGGAGGGATTCGCCGGGTTATCATTCATCGCTTCATTAACGACATCCCAGGAGATGACCCTGTCGCCAAAATGCTCCATGACGGTTCGGATATGGGTTCTCAAGTTAACCAATGCTTCGTCCCTTCCCAAAGGGATGGTGTTGCCTTCCGCATCCTTGCTTGTATTCATCCATACAGGAGACTGTTGATGCCATACCAGCACATGCCCATGCATCTGCATCCCTTCAGCCCGAACCTTATCTACCATGGCATCCGCTGCCTCAAAGGTGAATACCCCCTTTACCTGCTGCAGGGCATCCGGTTTCATGGCGTTGCCTGCGGTGGCCACATTGTGATGCATTGTTAGGAGCTCCAGCCGGACACCTTCCAGATCCTCGCTAGAGATCGCGTTGCCGATCAAGAAATCGTTTTGATAGGCATTTTTTACAGGAACCAGATCCTTCTGTATGGCAATGGGGCCTGTGCCGGTTTTCTCAAAGCTGATGTCGTCGATATAGAAGGACGCAGTTGCATTATTGGAGCTTTCGACGTAGAGGGTCAAATACTCCCCGCCTACACTGTTATAGCGGTAGCTTCCCTCAAACTTTACCCAGCCGTCGCTGGTGCTGATGGTTTTGGGTGAAAGAGCCACATAATTGGCACTGCTGCCACTGCCGGTCTGTGTGGATAGCTGGAGCTGGGAGCTTGCGGGATCGATCAGCTTGACCCAGGCCGATATGGTATATTCGCTTCCCTTGTCTACATACTTCTCCACACGCAATGAAGGCCCGTTCCAGGTAGCAGATCTGTTCTCTACCTTTAAGGCATAAGAACCGCCCTGGGTATGGTTATCCTCCCCTGAGAGGGTCAGCTTCTCCGTCCCGGCTCTGCCCTCGAAGCCACCCGTAGTCTGGTCTTCAAAGGTAATGGTATTGAAAGGCAGCGCAGGATCTCTTGGCGGTTCTTCGCCCCCGCCCGAAGCTCTCTTTTCGGTAATCAAGAGGTCCCCGATGTAGAAAGAAACGGCAGCTCCAGCTGTATTGGAGTTCATGCGCAACGCCTGATCTTTACTGGTATCCACGGTAAATTCTTTAGTCAAAGTAACGGCTGAGCCTGCTTCATAAGGAGTTTCTGCATAATTCCCATAGCTGCTTACAGTTTGAAGTGCAGCATTTGCACCAACCGGCAGAGTTATCCCATCATCTACATAGACGACAGCGGTCACTGTGTAGGTTTTTCCATTTACGAGTCCGAGACTGCTGAATTTAAAATCAGCCGCATCCCAGTTGTTCACCCTGTTGCTTACGTATAAAGCTGCTCCGTCCGCATTGCCGTCAAAAACCTTACCGGTGACAGCCGTCAGGCTTGCGCTACCCGATTGAACAGCCTGGCCTGCACCACCTGCAAAGGTTTCATGATAAACCGTTACGGTATCTTCTTGCTGCAAGGGTTCAGCTTTCACAACCGGAGCGAGCCAGCCGAACGGAATAAGCAGGATAGCCGCCAGAAAGGCTGGAAAGACTTGTTTGAACATTTTTCTCATGCGTTGCACTCCTCTGTATGGATTTGGGATGAATGAATTAAGCGCTTACAACTATGAAAGAAGACGCGCCCCCTTTCTCAACCCAAATCGTAGCATACAGAAAAAGAGGCGTCTTACTCAAAATTAAAGAATGTATCGTGGTTTTTTTAGATCATCCGCCATTGGCTAGTCTGCAATAAGCTCCGTAACCTCTCTTCTCATACTCAGCGGAGTCTCCCGTGTCTGCTGGCCCATGCGGACCAGAAGCTGAATCGTCTCACCACCCGGGGCATACTCCTTGTGAATTCTTGTGTAAAGCTCTTTCATCTCAGGGTATTCCTCCAGCACCTGACTCAGCGGCTGCATCACCAGTCCTTGCTCATGACCTGCCAGTATCAGCCTGCTGTAGAGCATACCTGCCTTAACCTGGCTGGTGCGGCTATTGTCCTTGCTCAGAATCAGGGCGTACGCCGGTGAGTGGTCCGCTGCTTCCCGGGCCGACTGAACGGCAAGCTTGGTGGATGCTTTCTCATTATTCATGGACGGAAAGAGGGTGATTAGTCCCTGAAGAAGATGTTTTTTCGCACCTGTGGTCCCTTGCCCTTCGAATGAGAACCCGTAGCGGTATTGATTCTTCTGATATTCATTGGAACGGAAGATACGTGCTGATTCCTCATTCATCCGCGTAAGGCCGGTTTCAATAGCCGTGCCCTCTACTCCATAAGCTCCCAGCTTCTGAATGCTGGCTGAATCCGTCAGTATATTTAGGGTTAAATCCTTATCATCATTCGTCTGCTTCAGCTGTTCTATCTGCTCCGGCGTTAGCGGATCAGGCTTATAAGCCATCCGGTTCGTGTCCGGCAGAAACATAGAGTCGAACAGCGGATTCACCCGGGGCGCTGTCTTAACCAGTGTAATTTCCGCCACAGCCTTCTGCTTCATGCTCTCGCTTAAGTTCTGCTCATCATATTCCCCGTTAGGGAACAGCTTCATCTCCGCCTGATACCCAAGCTGCTCGCCGGCAATCCTAAGGTATTCCAAAAAAGTACCCTGCGAGACCAGAGTCTGCCGGGCCAAGGGGTCTGATTCCAGCGCAAGTCTCGTATAATCTGTATATAAAGAGAGCTTAAGCGGATTGTGCTTGTCCAGGCGAATTGTCCAGGGCTGCATATTGTGTCCATTCGCTGCCAGGAGCCCGTACGCTGCCACTTGCAGGCGCGGATCTTCGAATTGGCTGGCATAATCCCGTTTCCAGGGGTCCAGATATTTCGCCTTCTTGAATGCACCGCTTGCCGTATATAACACCCCGACCAGTAACACGAACAGAACAACGACTGACAGCAGTACGATCATTGATCTTTGAGTACGCTTGCTCATAGCCATCTCCCTTATCTATCTATAATTTATGAACCTATTCCCATTCAGGCGTAAGTGCCTTTCCGGTTACAATGACAAGCCGCACAGTTCCAAGGGTTCAGGACATGAATTGCCGCTTTCTATTCATACCGGTGTGCAATAAGTTCATTGATGTGCTACCGTTAAGAAGTGTGCTCCGGGAGACCGCTTCCGGTGAGTGAATTCACTATGCAAAGGAGAGTTATTCACCTATGAAAAGTATCGCTGTATTTTGCGGATCACGTGACGGAGCTTCTCCCGTCTACAAGGAAAGCGCCCATGCGCTGGGTCAAGCGCTTGCTGAACATGGCATCACCCTGATCTACGGCGGAGCCACTGTTGGCCTCATGGGCGAGGTGGCGGATGCCGCGCTGGGTGCTGGCGGTAACGTTATCGGGGTAATCCCCCATTTTCTCAAAGGCCGGGAAATCGAGCATAAACAGCTCACGGAACTGATCGTGGTGGATTCGATGCATGAACGCAAATTAAAAATGTCGGAGCTGGCCGAAGGATTCATTGCTTTACCGGGCGGGCCGGGGACGATGGAAGAATACTTTGAGATTTTTACGTGGGCACAATTGGGGCTGCATCAGAAGCCTTGCGGTATATTGAACATACAGCATTATTATGATCCGCTGATTTCCCTGTTTGACCAGATGGCCCGGGAGCAATTCATGCTGGACAAACACCGGACTATGTTTCTCACCGATACAACACCTAAGGGGATTCTAGAGCAATTCGCTACCTACTCTCCTCCTTCTGTAAGGACTTATCTCACAGACGAACAGCGTACCTGACCGGGAATACTTTTTATGCAGCTAAAAAAGTAAGGGAGTGCATACAGCCATGAATATGGCTGTGCGCACTCCCTTTTTGGCGAACTGATATCCAGGCACCAGCTCTAGGCCAGCTTCACCAGACTGTAATTCTTCTTGCCCTTGCGAATGATGATAAAACGCCCGCCGATTGCATCTTCGGCAGTTACTTCCACCCCAAGATCGGTCACGCGCTCACCGTTCAGTGAAATCGCTCCCTTGGTGATATCTTCACGGGCCTGACGCTTGGACGGCTCAATCCCCAGATCGACCAGCCAATCCACGATATTCTTCGAATCCCTGCCAGATGTGAAGGTCGGCATTTCCTTAAATCCTTCCTCGATTTCCTCTGCCGTCAGGGAACGTATATCTCCGCTGAACAAGGCTGCGGTTATACGCTTCGCCTGTTCCAATAACTCCTCACCATGAACGAACCGGGTCATTTCTTCAGCCAATGCTTTCTGCGCTTCGCGCTTATGCGGTTCGGTCTGCACCTTCTCCTCCAGTGCGGCGATTTCCTCCTGGGTCAGGAAGGTGAAATATTTGAGGTATTTTACCACATCACGGTCATCGGCATTTGCCCAGAACTGATAGAACTCATATGGCGTTGTTTTTTTCGGATCAAGCCATATCGCGCCGCCTGCGCTTTTGCCGAATTTGGTGCCGTCCGATTTGAGCATCAGAGGGATTGTAAGGCCGAACACCTTGGCGTCCGCGCCCTCTTTTTTACGGATCAGATCCAATCCGCTTGTAATATTGCCCCATTGGTCGGAGCCGCCGACCTGCAGCTGCACATCCTCATGCTGGTACAAATGCAGGTAGTCGAGCGACTGCAGAATCTGGTAGGAGAATTCCGTGAACGAAATCCCGCTGTCCAGACGGCTCGATACCACATCTTTGGCGAGCATGGTGTTGATGCTGAAGTTTTTGCCATAATCTCTTAGAAATTCGATGACGTTAATCTTGTGGGTCCAGTCATAGTTGTTGACCATACGCACCTGATTGTCGCTATCGGTCACAAACAGCTTCTTCATCTGTGCTGTCAGTGCATCCACATTCGCCTGTATTTGTTCCATGGTCTGCAGGGTACGCTCACTCTGGCGGCCGCTGGGATCACCGATGGTTCCCGTTGCCCCGCCAATCAATATGACCGGACGGTGTCCGGCAAGCTGGAAGCGTTTTAGCACCATGAAGGGAATCAAATGGCCGATATGCATACTGTCGCCCGTTGGATCCACACCGCAGTAGAGTGAAACTGCCTTCGTGTTCGTTAATTCCCGCAGTCCTTCTGCATCGGTCTGCTGATTGATGGCGTCGCGCCATTCCAGTTCATCAATAATGTTCAAGCTGATACAGCCCCTTTGTTATGATTTTGGTATTTGTGGGAGATCAGGAAGCAACAAAAAAATCGCCCCCTTGTCTATTCAGACACAGGGACGATTATCATTAACCGTGTTACCACCCAAATTGCGCAGTCCGCCTGACGGCAGGGTCTGCACCACTCACAGCGAGGTATCGTTCGCTTGATCTCCGCTTGGCATTACCCAAGATACTCCAGAGTGTAATTCGCAGTCCATGTGTGTGCCAGGGTTCCATCCCCCCCGGCTTTCTGTAACAGGGACAAAGGCTGCTACTGTCTCGTTCATCGCATATCAGTTATAAGATTACTGAAAGTATAGTCAATTCAAAATTTGTTGTCAATGCAGGCAGGCATGTCCTCTATAAAATTAAATTTTTGTTATCATTTTTACATAACTATTCCCAAACAAACCTCTATATGTTATGTTGGATATATATGGATATTGGAGGTGGTCTGAGCCAGGTACCTCATACACTTCGGGGAGTATGCAGAATTAGATGGCAATTCAAATCCGCAAAGGAGGAACTATCCATGAAACTGAGTAAGCATTTTTCGTTCCGCAGCTTTAGTGTTTTGGCTCTAACGTGTGTCCTCATCCTCTCTCTCTCGCTCCCCCAGAAGCAGGCAGCAGCAGCGGGAACTTCCGTCAAGGGTTTTCATGTAAGCGGTACCAAATTGATTGATGCCACAGGCAGTCCCTTTGTTATGAGAGGGATAAATCATGCGCACACATGGTATAAAAACGACCTGGCAACAGCCATTCCTGCCATAGCAGCCACCGGCGCAAATGTAGTGCGGATCGTGCTCTCTGATGGGGGCCAGTGGTCTCTCGACAGCCTCTCCGATGTACAAGCTATGCTTGCCCTCTGTGATCAGTACAAGCTTACAGCCATGCTCGAGGTGCATGACGCAACCGGCTCGGATAATGCTTCTACACTGAATGCGGCCGTCAACTACTGGATCAGCATCAAGGATGCGCTAATCGGTAAGGAAGACCGGGTTATCGTCAATATTGCCAATGAATGGTTCGGCTCCTGGGGCACGCCGGCCTGGGCCAGCGGTTATCAGTCCGCCATTCCAGCCCTTCGGGCTGCAGGCATCAAGAATACGCTGGTCGTGGATGCCGCAGGCTGGGGTCAGTATCCATCCTCTATTTTCACTAGCGGGAACGTCGTGTTTAATTCCGATCCGCTAGCTAACACGATTTTTTCCATTCATATGTATGAATATGCCGGAGGATCTGCAACAACAGTAAAGAGCAATATTGACAACGCCCTGGCCATTGGGGTGCCGGTCATCGTCGGAGAGTTCGGCTGGAAGCATACCGGCGGAGATGTCGATGAAGCGACCATCATGAGTTATGCGCAGGAAAAAGGCGTAGGCTGGTTAGCGTGGTCCTGGTATGGAAACGGCGGTGGGGTCGAATATCTCGATCTGGCCAGCGGTCCTGCCGGCAGCCTCTCGGATTGGGGGAAATCCGTTGTGAACGGTGCCTATGGCCTGAAGGCAACCTCTGTGCTCAACAAAATCTATACCACACCCGGTTACGTGCCTGTTCCGGACAACGGAACAACACCTGCACCTTCAGCTACCGTGACACCGACTGCAACACCAACACCAACACCAACAGCAACACCGACACCCACTGCCACTGCAACTTCAACTCCAACAGTTGCGCCAACAGCGGCTCCAACAGGTCTTGCACTCTATTACCGCACCGCTGATACGAATGCAACGGACAACCAGATCAAACCCCATTTCAATATCAAGAATAACGGTACCTCCGCCGTCAGCTTAAGCGGACTGAAGATCCGTTATTATTTCACCAAAGACGGGTCACAGACGCTGAATGGTGCGGTTGATTGGGCACAACTGGGTGCTGCCAATATCACCCTTACCTTTGGAACGGCAAATGCCGCAGGTGCTGATTCCTATGTAGAAGTCGGTTTTACCCCGGGAGCAGGCCTTCTTCCGGCTGGAGGGCAGACTGGAGATATTCAGCTGCGGTTATTTAAAAGCGACTGGAGTAATTTTAGCGAAGCAGATGATTATTCGTTTGATCCTGCCAAAACGGCTTACAGTACCTGGAATCATGTAACCCTATATCAAAATGGCATCCTCGTATCAGGCGTACAGCCTTAAGCAAGGTTATTACAATCTGAATCCAACAAAAGGGGAGTACCGGCAGCCGCATCGCGGTCCGCAGTACTCCCCTTTGCATATGGCTTCCCTGACAGCGGGACGGGACAGAAGCGCTCCTCCTATTCTTCAAATATGTAACGGCTGGTGTATAATGCAAGAAGCATCTCTGAAATTCCCTGGTGTAGTGATACATAAGGTTAACCATTTCCAATACTACAACTCAGCGGACCCTGCCATTCAAGAGTCCCTGCCGAAAAGAGGTTGTCATCATGACATTATCTGCTTATTCCACCTATGATGCGCTGGGTCTTGCCGCGCTGGTCCGGGCACGGGAGGTGTCGCCACGTGAGCTGGTTGAGGCGGCTTTCGCCAGACTGGACGAGGTCAATCCCCTGCTCAATGCCGTTGTCCGCACCCGCCGGGAGGCGGCTTTGAAGGAGGCCGATGCCATGCCGGCAGCTGATCCGTCCCGGCCATTTGCCGGTGTCCCCTTTCTGCTGAAGGATATTTCCCAGGCGATTGGCGGCGAGCCGCTGACCTCTGGCGCCCTGCTCCTGAAGGATAACATTGCCAAACGCGATTCGAACTATGTCGCCCGTATCCGCAGCGGCGGGTTTATTCCGCTTGGTCACACGAATACTCCGGAATTCGGGCTAAAAAACATCACCGAACCCCTCCTGCACGGGCCTGCCCGGAATCCCTGGAGCACGGACCGCTCTCCCGGAGGCTCCAGCGGCGGAGCTGCCGCTGCGGTGGCCTCCGGAATCGTGCCGGCTGCGGGTGCCAGCGACGGAGGCGGCTCGATCCGCATCCCGGCCTCCTTCACCGGCCTGTTCGGGCTGAAGCCTACCCGTGGCCGTACGCCGGTAGGACCGGGAGTCGGCCGCCAATGGCAGGGCGCCTCCATCGATTTTGCGCTGACACGTTCCGTACGCGACAGCGCAGCCATGCTGGATCTGCTGCAGATTGTGCAGCCGGAAGCCGCATTTCAGACGCCGCTGTACCCCGGCGTCTATCTGGACGACCTGATGAAGCCCGCACAGCGCAAGCTGCGGATCGCATTCACAACAGCCTCCCCTGTTGGAACGCCAGTCACCGGAGAGGCTGCGGCGGCGGTATTAAAAACCGTAAAATGGCTCCAGGACGAAGGTCATGAGGTCGAAGAGAAGCTGAGTCCGGTGAACGGTGTGCGTCTGATGGAAAATTATTATACAATGAACGCCGGAGAAGTGGCAGCGATGTTCCTGTCACTGGAAACCGGGATGGGGCGCAGCATTGCGGCACATGAAGTGGATATCGTAACCTGGGTGCTGGGCGAAGCCGGTAAAAAGGTCTCCGCCGCTGAATTCGTGCACAGCCTGAATGAATGGGATGTAGCCGCTGCGCAAATGGCGGGTCTGCTGAGCCGCTATGATCTGTATATCACACCTGCGAACGCAGACTCGGCCCCTAAGATAGGGGAGCTTACTCAGCAGCCGGAGGAAATAGAAGCTTTGCTGCAAGTAAGCGAGCTGCCGAAGGAAGCGCAGCGGCGGATGATCTACGAGATGTTCGAGCCCAGTCTGACGTATACGCCTTTCACACAGCTGGCCAATCTCACAGGTCAGCCGGCAATGAGCGTCCCCTTGCACCTTACGCCCGCTGGCCTGCCCATTGGAGTTCAGGTTATGGCTTCCAAGGGCCGCGAGGATCTGCTGCTGCAGCTGGCCGCCCAATTGGAGCAGTCAGAACTCTGGGTCGGTATGCAAGGGAACCCTATGTTTCCTTGACATTGAACCAACCATTCTGCTGTATTTCGTACAATGCATTTCCCGGTTTCGGCCCCAAGGGGCCTTTTCCACGGAAATCCGTTACACAGAATACAGCAGTTTCTGTTTGGCGGCACCCTTCGGCTACTCCGGAACCTCTTCATGAATTGCAGCATTAAATTTCCGCAAAAGCTCGCCAAAAATCACACGTTCCCCATCGCTCCAACTGCTGAGCATTTTTCCGATAATGTCCTGCCGGGCCTTCTTATTCTCATTCAGCACTTCCTCTCCCTCATCCGTCATTTCCAGCGAATACGCCCGCCCGTCTTCCGGATCGGGAATACGCTTAACATACCCTTTTTGCTCCAGCGCTGCCGCCTGTCTGCTGACCGTAGATATATCCAGGTGGAATTCATCGGACAAAGCCTTCACGCCAGCCGAGCCGTGGGAGGCTATTTGATGCAGCAGCAGATAAGCGGAGCGGTCCAGATTGCCGACTTTTTTATAGGTGGTCATTGATACGAGGCGGCGGACCATAACGGCCATCTCCAGCTCTATGATATCTATTGAATTTTCCATGACAGTATTGTCCTTTCGTATACAACATGCATAGTATGATCATTGACATTACCATTCCCACTTGTATAATACAAGTATATACTTTCATCATACAAGTTATTTGACGGAATAGCAGGCTGTGGAGGGAAATTATGAAAGCTCATGAGTTTATGGTCAGACAAGTATACAAAGTAAAGGAAGGCGACACGGTTCGCACCTTTATTGAACGATGCATTCAGTTCCGGATCAGCGGCATGCCGGTAGTGAATGACAGAAATGAAATTGTCGCTTATTTAAGCGATGGGGATATTATGCGGTATATCGGCAAACATGAGGATCTTATCGTCGATTCTTTTTTTCAGATCAATGTATTTGTCGGGGATAATGAAGAGTTTGAGGAGCGGACCCGCAGACTGCTGAACCTGAATGTCATGAATATCGCCAAGAAGAAGGTCATCAGCGTTCCCTGGGACGAAGATATTGAGAGAATTGCTACCATTCTCGGCAAAAAACAGATTAAAAAGGTACCTGTGGAGCGAGATCATGTGCTTGTCGGCATTATCAGCCGCGGTGATGTGATTCGCCACACCTTTAAAACCCTGCTCTGACCCGTATTCTTCCATTATCAGATGCTCCGCAGCCGTTTTCCGGCCGTGGAGCCTTTTTTATTTATGTGATAGAAGTTGCGGGCCCCCCCTTTTTATGTCATTCTGTTATCAAGTTTAATCGGAATTATCCCCCTAATCTGATCGGGATATCTATTAATAAGGAGAGACCTTTGTGCTGCCTATTCATGAACTTATTCCCAGTCCCAGAGCCAAGGATATGTATATGTCCGTCAGAAAAAAAGGGACTGTATCCAAACAAACGCTGCTGGAAGAAAGCGGCCTGACCGTCAGTACCTTAACCCGTATCCTCGATGAACTGCTTGCCCAAAGCCTGCTGCTGGAGGTAGGTTACGGGGAGTCGACCGGAGGCAGACGGCCTACACTATATGAGACCAATCCCGCTTACGGTTATGTATTTGGCCTGGAAATTTCCCGGACACATTCCAGGCTTGTGCTTACGGATCTCCATTTGGTACTGCTGGGTGAATATACTTGGCCCATGGATGAGGATCTTACACCTGAACGCTTGATGAATTCCGTATATACCCAGGTGCTGAGCATGCTGGAGCAGGCTTCCATTGACATCAGCCGGGTCATCGGTCTTGGGATCGGAGCCGTTGGCCCCTTGGACCGCAAGGAGGGAACCATTCTGACACCAGCCGGATTCGCCGCTCCCGGCTGGTCGCAGGTGCGCATCAAAGAACGGCTGGAGCAGCTTCTTGATATTCCAGTGTATCTGGATAATGGAGCTAACACTGCGCTTCTCGGCGAATATTGGGCGGGTGGCGACCGGCGGCAGCATCAGCTGCTTTATCTTCATGCCGGCATCGGCCTGCGCTCGGCTATTATGAATGAGGGCCGGATTCTGTACGGTGTCACTGACACCGAAGGAGCGGTCGGGCAGATGATCATCGAGACTACTGGCCTTCCCTCCAGCGTACCTGGAGGCAATTACGGGGCCTGGGAATCCTACGTGTCCATCCGTACACTGGAAATGCAGGCCCGTGGGGAGTGGAACCGCGGCAGAGCCACTCTGCTCCGTGAACTGGCAAACCGCCCGGAGCATGTGGAATTCTCGCATTTAATTGAAGCCCTGCAGGCCGGTGATTCCGTGGTTAACGAAATCTTCAGGCAAGCAGCGGTGTATTGTGGCATTGGCCTTGCCAATCTCATCAACATTCTCCACCCGGAGGAGGTCATTCTGGGCGGCCCTTTATTCTCATCTGCAGATGTTTTCTATCAGGAGGCCACACGGACCGCCCTCGAAAAAACTTACTACCGCGAGCAGTATAAGGTCCGCTTCACCAAAGGCAGCCTGAGTGACAACGCAGTTGCTGCAGGGGCGGCTGCCCTGATCCTCAATCAGCTTACGTCTTGAACAGGTACATAAAGAAACAGCGACAGCCTGGACCGTATAACGAAGTCCCAGACTGCCGCTATTTTATTACACAATAGTTCTTCGTCAGTATTCGAGTAGCCGCTATCATGAATCTTGCGTGTCCCGGCCGGCTTTAACATGTTTAAGCTGGGCAACAATAATGACGCTGATAATGACCAGAAGGAACCATGAACTGATCTTACTGAAGCTAACCAGATGCCAGGCCTCATGCTGGTTAGGATATTTCCATGCACTAAAGAATGTCGCTATATTTTCAGCTAACCAGATAAAAAAACCTACAATAAAAAAAGCTAGTGTCAGTGGCATTCGGTAAGTAATGTTCTGCACCCGGTAGATGATCCATGTTCTCCAGAAGACAACAACCACAAGCGCCGTCAGCCACCAGCGAAGATCCGGTAGAAAATGATGTGTAAAAAAGTTCAGATAGATAGCCCCTCCCAATAGCCCCGCAAAGCTAAGTCCCGGCCAGCCGGTCATATCCATCTTTAGTCTTCTCCATACCTGACACATGTAGCTTGCCACACTGGCATACATAAATCCGCTATAGAGCGGTACACCGAGTAACTTTGTGAATCCAGGTTCAGGATATGACCACGATCCCATTCTCACCTTATACATTTCCAGCAATAATCCAATAACATGAAATATACAGATCACTTTAATTTCATCGAGTGTCTCAAGTCCACTGCGGTACATAAGATACTGTACTGCAAGCAGTACTAGAAGAACGGCATCATAACGGTAAATGAAAGGTACCTCCGCTACGCTGGAAAGAGCCAAGGTTCCAAAGATCGCAACCGGAAATATACAGCTCATCGCCTGATGATAGCCAAAATGCAGTAGTTGTATGATTGGTTTCAACAATGGTATCTCCTCTTTTAACACACAAACCGCACAACATCCTGACTAGAATCCTGATAATCCTCCAGTTTGCGTCCCGTTTATATTAATATATTCAGATTGACCCGGGATATCACCCGGCCTTATCATACGTTCAAAATACCGCTCTTTGCAACAAAGCTCAGCCATTCACCAGCAATCAGGTCATGACCGGAGTGCGTTAGCAGAATGTCAGGTTCTCATTTAAACAGGAATCCGTTTCAGCACGCAAGCCTAATTTCCCTGTTCCAGAAGTCCGAAACTTTTTGCAACATTTTTGCCGGAACTACGTTTATAGAGGTACAAAGCCCGTTTGAGAAAATCAGCGGAGGGTAATTAGGTATATAGACGTATACCGTGTCATATTCTTATCAAGGGGGAATTTTTACATGTTCAAAAGAAAATCGGTTGTTTTGTTTCCTGCTTTGGTCCTCCTGTTCCTTTCCCTCGTGACTACGGCTAGTACGGTAGGTACACACGCAGAAGCGCATAGCGGATCTAAAAGTCAGGAATTGACGGTTTATATACATGAGCTTAAGACCAAAGACGGACATACGACCATGACCGCCGACCAGATCGAATGGTACGAAGGTACTGAAGCGGACCGTATCTTTGCTGAACGTGAGCCTGAATCCGCAGCAGAGCTGGGCGGCGCACTGGACGGTTATTATATTGTAAATGACAGTGACTCGCTTACTTCGTATCCCGTTGCTGATAATGCTGCTGTAACGATGCAGATTTACGATCATACCGGGAACCTGGAAGATTTGGATATCCGATGGAATGAAAGCATCACGCTTCATAAGTTCTTGGCCGAATTCGCCAAAAAGGACGTCTTCGACCTAAGTCAATCCCCATATCACATTACGATTCAGGATGGCAAGGTAACCTCAATCGTACAGCAATATACTCCATAACTTTTACGGCTATATACCACAAAGAGCATCGTCCATAGGGCGGTGCTCTTTGTGGTATGCAGTAACGCATGGATCAGCTTCACACCATTTCCTGCACATCGTATAAAATCCTGTTGACTTTGAGTCGCCACCCCTTTACATTAATATTAACTTCAGTACATTTATTTACCATGGTTAATATTTATCAAGGAGGTTATTTCATGCTTCATACACTGGCTAAAAGTCTGGAAACTGTAACGTTTAAGCTGTGGTTGCTGTTTCTGTTAGGGTCACAAGCTATTTATGCCATTATGCTAAGCTATTCTATTCCACACATAAGCCAAGAAGCTGATGGCCTTTTGATCTTTGATATGAATTCTTTAGGATATGATTATGAATATGCGCATAATTTTCTATCTCAGTTATCGGAAAAAGGCTATACCATGTATCTGCATATTCAGTTACCCCTCGATATTTTGTTTCCTATCCTCAATTGCTTAACTGGATTATCTACTTTCATTTTGCTGATTCGTCTATATCATAAGGTGAAGCATACATCAGCATTCCCAGTATATTCTTTTTGTACAAAAGCCGCATTATCCCTCCCTGTGGTTGCCATGTTATGTGATTACCTGGAAAACCTCATGATCTTCATGATGCTTTCGTACAAAGCGGCAGTTCCAACAATTCTCGTATATGTTGCAAGTATCTTTACAATCATCAAAAGCTTCGCAACTTCAATATTTTATATGGTGCTTGTTGCTATCTTACTCGTAAACTGTGTAGCCTGGATTAGAAGCAGGATCAGGAAGGAGCAAAGAGATGGAGAGTTTCGGAATTAGAGAAAAAAAGGCTGCTCTTTTGAAGGTATCCATACTGGAAGAGATGCTTCGTCTGCTAACAACAAAAAGTATTAATGACTTAACCCTTGATGAGTTGTGTTCTAACATCAATACGACTAAAGTAACCTTTTTTAAAAACTTCAGCTACAAGGAACAGGTTTTGGATTACTTCATATGTAAGTGGCTTTATGATAGGAGTTTTGATATTCACTGCAAAAGGGATCAAGGCGAAGCCGGATTATATAGAGTCTTTCAATCGATTTGTGATGATACGGTTCCCGGTAAAAAAATCATGATCTCACTCATTCAATATTATAGTAAGCTTACAGAAAGACCACCCGCTATCGAGCCTGCACCTTATGAGTATTACCTGTTTAATAAGGAAGCATTTGGCCAAAAGGTAGAGCCACTAAGCCTGCAGCAGGTTTTTATCTACCATCTTTCGGAGATACCTACGATCCATCCTTCTCAGTACAATGAGTTCGTAAGTCATTTATTCGCTTTAATGTATGGTGTGCCCATCCAAACACATATTATGGAACTGGATGATATGTACCCTTTCTATGAGGCCGGTATTAAGAGGATTATAGGAGGATAATGTGATTTTCTGGAATGTCTTATGGTATGTTGAATGTACAAAGAAACCGCTCCTCTGGAATGGTTGGGTAGTCCCCCATTTACCAAAAAAGTGGTTTCTTTTTTTGCGTTTTTTAAGAATGCAGATACACGTCCCCCTGTCTTAGAAGCACGTGAATGAGCTAATCCGATTCAAATCGATACCATAATATCCCCAGAAGAAACCGAACCATCTGAACCCTGCAATAGAATTACGCCCAACAAATACCGGATAGAACCAGAATTGCTCACCGTTGTTCAGCCAAATGTATGTGTTACGGAACAGGCAGCGTCTGATCCCGCCGGGGTCGACGGCATATGTGGCAGCCTGCATTTGCGGTACGAATTGCGGCGGCGGAGCCGTTGGCGCTTGAACGCCTCCCGGTGCACCTCCCGGAGTCCCTGAAGGTCCTCCAGGAAATCCGCCTGGAAACCCCGGTCCTCTCGGCACGCCAGGTCCACCCGGAAATCCCGGAAATCCTCCACCAGTTCCCGGCGTTGGAAAATATCCCATATATGATCGCTCCTTTCATTGAGTAGGCATTATCATCATATGCATTCGCGGAAAGGGCGCCTGGGCGGATACCATTAAAACATCTGAGAAAGAGAAATAATTTATGCGGCATTAACCGGAGGTGTATCCGTCCCCTTACGCCGGAAGAACGGTTTGCCCTTCGACCAATGGATGAACGGCTGCTCTATGCCGTAATATGATATCGTAGCCGCCGCATATGAGATAGCGACGACAGATACACTGATGCCTAACCATCGCCACACGTCCTCAATCCCGGAATAGCGATAGTCCTTGATGCCGTACTTTTCGATTAACGTAATGAACAAATAGTGCCAAATATACAGGCCGAACGAAATTTTTGCAGTAAACCGGAAAAAGCGGTTATCAAGCAAGCGTCCTAAGATCACACTGAACGGTGCAGACAGCAGCACGACCCCGAACAAAATGGCATAAGCCGGGAAGTAGTATGGCTGGTGCTGAAGGCTGAAGTCAAATTCGCCCTGGTGGCGCATACGCCAGATCAGCAAACCGGCAAGCCCCAATGCCACTGCTCCAACTGCGTCGAACAGCCCGAGCCTGCGGATCCGCTCCGTTGCAGTGCCATGCTGCATGAATGCGGTTGTTACAACTGCAGCCAGGATGCCGATGGTGAAGTGGCCGAAGAATCCGATCGGATTGTAATTCGGCATCCAGAATTTCGCACCGCCAATTAGACCATAATCCCAGCCCCGGCCCTGTTCGCTTGGCGTAAACCATTGATGGACAAAGGAATTGGCGACAAGCACCAATCCAAATGCGACACACCAGAACAAGATCGCCTTTCCGAACGAACGCCGCTTGCCGAGCACAAACAATACAGCCATAAACAAAGGCATAAGCGCATAGCAAAATACCTCGAAGCTGATCGACCAGAAAGGCCCGTTCAAGTCGGAGGGGAAAAACGTTGTATAATGGAAGCCTGACGTAAATGTGAAGCCCGTTATGATTCGCCGCCACAAGAACTCCGCAGGAATATCCAGCCTCCATACAAGCAACAGGCAAACCAGGAATGAAACATAGAAGCCAGGCATAATTCTTGCAGCACGGCGCACTGCATAAGTGCGGATACTCGGATACGGCTCATTCTCTACGTAAGCGCTCCAAAAGGGAAACGAAAGCAAGAAACCGCTTAACAAGAAAAACAAGCTAACCCCGCTGTTCCCCAGTAAGAAAACCGATTGTACCTCTTGAAGCCAAGGCTTTTGTGCGGGCATCATCAGCCGTTGTGACAAATGATGCAGAATGACGGACAGGCAAGCGATCGCACGAATGCCATCCGCTCCTGTTAATCGGGTACTGCCTAACCGAATCTTTGACATCAGTTCATTTTCCCCTTTGTACAAATGATTCCCTGAGCGGGTGATCGCCCGCGTAGACAACGGCAATCACATCTGTGCACACACTACTCCCATTCCCAATAACGCCGCACATCGATTTCAGGTACTCCTATCTTTCAATAAATTACAGGAAAATCCTTCAACGTTTGTATTATTCAGCAATAAAAATTAGGCGGATGTTGAAATAATCTGTTATGACTTTCGCACGGGTCTGATATATTTAAAATACCGTTCCGGATTAAAATAAAAGTAAATGATTCTGCCAGGGGATGGATCAAAGCAGTAACCGGTGCGTGCAAAATCAAACGTTGCCATTGTCTTTTCCATCCGTTCCTCCACACTACGATTTTCCTGTTCATAATCAAAAGCCCCATGTTCAAAAACAATATACTCAGCTTCGGAAACATCAATCATAAGCATTTGTGTGGGTACTTCGCCATTATAATCAAAAGGAAGACGTACACCATAACACTCTGTACGTGGAATACCCCAATCGCAGAGTCTGCCGTCCGGGTCATTCATGTATGCCATAATCTGACCGTTGCCACTATTAGATTCGCTCCCGCCATCGTCATCCAATTTGCCCTTGATACTATCGAGTAAGCCGCAAATGGTCTCGCAGTCCTGCCCCGGAATGAGACTTTGCTTTTGCCAAAAATCCCAATACCCGTTACTCTCATAGTTTTTAATGTGCAAAAATTTATGTGCCGGAATGGTAATAAAATAAACTTTGATATCCTCTGTAGATTTCATCATCCCAATCTCTCCCAATCCTAAAAAGTAGCGGTCGAAAGGATTAATTTTTGTGCGAAGAACGACAGGCTTAGGTTTATTCCGGTATTCGCTTGGAGCTACACCATATACTCCTTTGAAAGCTCTGGTAAACGCCTCATGTGATGAAAAACCATAATCAAAAGCAATATCCAAAAGGCTTTTTTCGCTATCCCGAACCTCTTTTAGGGCAAAGGCTAATTTTCTATGCCGCAGATAATCCCTAAATTGCATACCCGATATTTCCTTGAATTTTCTCGTAGTATGAAATTCGGAATAACCTAACTTGCGAGAAAGAAATCGCAGCGTTATTGCTTCACTGTTACGATTTTTAATACACTCGTCAATCTCATCAACGATGATTTGGATTTGCTTATGCCACTCGTACATTCGTCTATTCACCCCGCTTCAACCACTCTAAGGTCATTATGGAGCAAGAGAAATTACATTGCTTGATTCCACTTGCGAAAAAGAGATAAAGAAACTGCCAATGTGGTTTAAATCGAATAAAATGAATCTAAGCTTTAAATTCGCGAAAAAGAAGAACTGGTCTAAGACCCTCTCTTCTTTTATATCTAAAAATAACGCAAAGAAAGGGCCTTTAGAAAAATGAAACGAAACAGATTGTTTTCATATTTTATTGTATTGGTACTGACAACAATAATATTATCTGCTTGCGGTCAAAAAGTTTCTGAGCATATAACCGGCGACGAAAAGACAGCAGCTGAGTATATTATATCTAAAGGATATAATATACTCTCGTATGAAGGGGAAATTAGCAAATACACGCTTGATAAACAGAAACTTTCCCAGTATGCCTATAAAGAGATTTGGGATGTTCAAGAAGTTAAGCCTGACAGTTATATCGGTGAAGAAATTGTCACCTATGGATTTATAGTTAACCAGCATCCGCTAGATAAAAAATACGCTTCACTTTATAAACAATATAACTATGAAACGGTGTTAAACGTCATGCTTTCTGATGGAAAAATAATTGGAGGCACCTCCTCTCCCGAACAGAAGGACAAAGAGTTTTTGTCAACAGGTGGCTACTATTCCCTTGAGGCCAAAGAACTCGATTCCCCTGAATAATCTCTGCCTGTCACACCAATTCTACATAGCCCTTGTATCATAAAGAAAGGAATAATGTAATGCTTAGCGTCGATCGATGACCACCATTGGTCGAAGGCTTCGAAATCATTCATTGATGATATGTTTCCCGAATTAACGACTTTTAAAGGCGGGAATTCGATTACACGGACCCTCTCCATTTTCACAAAACCTCCATGGAATTGATGTGCTTTACCTTTAAGTGCTTCCTGTCCTCATATAGCAGCAAAAAGTGCCCCGCCACCCTATATAGGGTTGCCAGGACACTTTTCACTTGAAGAATGGCTATTCATTTGCCAATTTTATAATACCAATGTTCGCTTCCTTACTTCCCGCTATCTTTGACCGGCACTCCGAAATTCGGTGTACCGTCTTCATTCCATTTCAGCACCTGGGCACGGGTATGGCGGTTAGGATCATATAGCGGATCTCCGGTGATCTCCTTGTAATTGCGCGCATGGTAGATCAGCACATCTTCCCCATTTTCGTTGACCGTGAAGCTGTTGTGCCCCGGACCATATTGTCCGTTCTCTTCACTGGTTTGGAATACAGGATCAGGGTACTTGCTCCAGGAGGCCGCATCCAGCAGATCGCTGTCTTCGTCGGCCATCAGCAGCCCTAGGCAGTAATTATGGTCCGTAGCACTGGCCGAGTAACTTATGAAGATTTTGCCGCCCCGTTTCAGGACCGCCGCGCCTTCATTGACACTGAATCCAATAACTTCCCATGGATACTCCGGTTTGGATATCATCGTCTGCGGATCTTTCAGTGTCCAAGGATTCTCCATCTCTGAAATGTACAGGTTGGAATTCCCCGGAATGTCCGGGTCCTTCTGTGCCCATACATAGTAGAGCACTCCCTTGTGCTGGAAGCTGGTCGCATCCAAGGCGAAAGACTCCCAGGCAGTTATCACCTGGCCCTTCTCCACCCAATGTCCCTCGAGCGGATTCGCCGATTCGTTCTCCAGTGCATACATGCGGTGATCGAACAGCCCTTCCTTGGTCTCCGTCGTCCGGGCAGCCGCGAAGTAAATGTACCATTTGCCTTGAATATAATGGATTTCGGGGGCCCAGATGTTGGCACTGAGCGGTCCGGTCTCATATTTGCGCCAGGCCACTGCAGGCACGGCATCTCGAAGACCTTCAATGGTATCGGCTCTCCTTACTTCAATCCGGTCGTATTCCGGCACCGAAGCCGTGAAGTAATAATAACCATCTGTATGCTTATATACCCAGGGATCCGCACGCTGCTCCACAAGCGGATTGCTGTACTCTTTATTCCTGCTCATTATAGTCTCTCCTTTATAAGTTCTTTACACCAGGGTAAGGACAACCACCGATGCCGGAGGTAGCTGGCAGTCCAGTACTCCATCCTTCAGTGCAGCCCCTGTAAAAAGAGCCGTCGCAACGGTTTCCGGTGCCTCAAAGGTATTGTGGGCATTCAGATCAGAATGGGTCAGAATTTGACCCGATACGGTTCCCGCCGAAGTACCAATCATCTCAATGCTTAGGCTCGCGCTGTCCGCATGGCTGATGTTGCATAGGGAAATGCAAATCTTGCCGGCCGCATCCCGGGAAGCGGATATGCTCACCTGAGGGAGAGACTCACCGCCCATGCTATACACCGGACTCTCAAAAGCCACCTCAAGAAGCTCGTTATCCTGATGCACCTTGTACATCTCAAAGACATGATACGTAGGTGTAAGCAGCATTTTGTCACCTTCGGTTAAGATCAGCGCCTGCAATACGTTGACCATTTGCGCAATATTCGCCATATGCACCCGTTTGCTGTGGTTCTGGAAAATATTCAGGTGAATCCCGGCCACTAGTCCATCACGCAGTGTATTCTGCTGATATAAGAACCCGGGATTGGTTCCCGGCTCACTGAGGAACCAAGTTCCCCATTCATCTATAATCAATCCTACCCGCTGCTCCGGATCATATTTGTCCATGATCGCTGAATGCCGGGTAATCAACTCATCCATATGGAGGGATTTCTTCATCGTCTCGAACCATTCGCCATGGTCGAAGCCGAGTGCATATCGTTTCTCTTCCCAGCTGCCCGGAATGGTATAGGAATGCAGGCTAAGACCATCCATGTACCGTCCGGCTTCGCGCATCAGCACTTCCGTCCAGTTATAGTCGTCCACGTTGGCGCCTCCGGCAATTTTGTAGAGCTTATTATCACCGTAATTACGCGCATACGTCTGGTAGCGGCGGTACAGATCGGCATAATATTCCGGACGCATATTGCCTCCACAGCCCCAATTCTCATTTCCGACGCCAAAATATTTCAGTGTCCACGGTTGTTCCCGTCCATTCTCAGCCCGTAGCCCTGCCATTGGCGATTCGCCGTCAAAGGTCATATACTCGACCCATTCGGACATCTCCTGAACAGTACCACTGCCGACATTGCCGCAGATATACGGTTCACATTCCAGAAGCTCACAAAGGCGGAAGAATTCATGTGTGCCAAAGTGGTTATTCTCGACTACCCCGCCCCAGTGGGTGTTGATCATCCGCTTGCGGGTTTCCGGAAGGCCGATACCGTCCTTCCAGTGATATTCATCGGCGAAGCAGCCGCCCGGCCAGCGGAGCACCGGAATATCCAGTTTGCGCAGCGCAGCTATTACATCATTGCGGATACCGTCCGTATTGGGAATCGGCGAATCTGCCCCAACCCAAATCCCTTCATAGATACATCTGCCGAGATGTTCGGCAAAGTGCCCGTACAAATGTCGGTTAATTGTTGCTTTACTTACATCTGCAATGATTCTCACAGTATTCATTGTTGTCATCTCCATTCTTTTCCGCTCAAGATATAATTTAATTTCCGGAGCTTCTCTTTCCCCAACTGGAAATTCCATCATCATTCATCCCAGTGAATACCAGGGTTTGTCTATCTTCTTCCCAATCCCAGGAAGGAAGAAGCTGTACCTTCTCGCATCGTCCTTTACCTTCCGGGAGGTCATTCCAGATAAGCGTTAATGTTCTTTTTCCATCAAAAATCCACTTTCCCGTACCCTGCGCTCCGGTCAGGCCGCCGTTCTCATGCAATTCAAGTAGCTCTGACTCTACCTGTCCATCCACAGCCGGATCAAGAAGGAGCCGCTCCCAGCATCCTGGAATCAGGTCTGCAGGAATGTTTTGTTCTGTTTCTCCCGCGTAGCGCTCCGGAGATACTACCGGCCAGCCATCTTCGGTCCACAGGATTTTGCGGATATGCAGATAAGGCCACAGCTTATCCTGTCCTCCCCGTGCGTGGTGCACCATGTAATAGGTCCCGCCATCGTTCAATACGGAATTATGACCCGGCGCAATCCAGCCTGGATCTTGAACGAAACGGTAGCCTCCCAGAATCTTCACTCCCACCTCATACTGCGGCAAATGACGGCTGTCCTTCATATCCCGGCCATGCATATCGACATAAGGGCCAGTGATGGAATCTGACCGTGCAACGCGGACATTGTAATCTTCGAATAGTGAGTCATAGGAAACGAACAGATAATATTTCTTGAACTGTTCATTGTAGACAATGTATGGACCTTCAACCGCTCCGTCTTCCGTCGCTTGATCACGGACGGCCAGCAGCTCTCCGAATCCCTCCTGCTTGGGCTTGCCGGACCCGCTATCCAGCTCGATAATGTGAATGCCGCCAAAAAAGGAACCGTACACCATCCACATCCGGCCATCTGCATCCGTTACCACATTGGCGTCAATTGCATTCAGTGCATCTTCTGCCCGGGTGGCAATCACAACGCCTTTATCCGTCCAGGGACCTTCTATCGAAGCAGCGGTCTGTAATCCTATCATGGACTGACGGCTGCCAAATGTAGAGGCGGAATAGTACATCCGGTATTCCCCGTGCACCTCCACCACATCAGGAGCCCAAAGATTAATGGAATTCGCCCATTCCTTGGCAACCTGCGGAATACCGGGCAGCGCATAATGCACCCACTCCCAGTGGATCAGATCCGCAGATTTACGTACCATCACACCTGGCACTACTTCCCCGCCGACCCTTACATCGGTTGAAAAAACATAGTATCCTTGCTCCGTCTTCACGATTCCGGGGTCATGCGCATTATGTACGCCCCACTCCGACTCCTGATCGAGAATGGAGCTATCATACAGCTTGAATTCACCCGGTGATTTAGGAAATACTAGTCCGCTGCCACTAAGGTTAGACAAAATGGAATCATCCCTTCACTCCGGATATAGCCACGGATTCGATAATTTGCTTCTGGAACACCAGGAAGATAATCAGCATCGGCAACAGGGCAATAATAGAGGCTGCCATGATCAGCGGATAATCCGTCTGAATGGCATAGGTGGCATTAAAGTTGGCAATGACCAGTTGGAGGGTCTGCTTCTCCGGTGAATTCAGATAAATAATAGGTGACAGGTAATCATTCCAGATTCCCATAAACCACAGGATCAGCTGTGCCGCAACCGCAGGCTTGATGAGCGGAAAGGTAATCGAGCTGAACAGCCGGAAATAGGAACTGCCATCAATTTTGGCGGCTTCAATAATAGCATTAGGCACACTGCTCAAATATTGCCGCAAGAAGAAGATCATCACGATATTCCCGAACAGCCCGGGCACGATCAGCGGCAGTAGCGTATCTACCCATCCCAGCTTGGAGAACATGAAGAACTGCGGAATCATGACTGCCGGGTATGGAATCATTAATGAAGAGAGCATGAGCAGAAAAATCTTATTCTTAGCAGGGAATTTCAATTTAGCAAAAGAAAATGCCGCAAGACTTGAGGTGAACGTTCCCACCACAGTTACACTTACTGCGATGATCACACTATTCTTGATACCGCTCAACAGTTGGCCTGCTTCCCAAATCTCATGGTACTTACTAAAAATAAATGGATTGGGAATCCAGACCGGAGGCAATGCGAATACATCCTGTTTATCTTTAAGTGAAGTGGATAGCATCCAGAGCAGCGGTCCAATCATGAATACAGCGCCGATTAATAACAAAGTGAATATGATTGAATTGGTAATTCTTCTTCTTCTTGTCATATTTATTCGTTCCTCCCTCTCATATCAATCGACATCGAACGATTGTTTCTCGTTCATTCGGAATTGGATAAGAGTCACGACAAATATAAAGAAGCCGAGTACGACTGCCATTGCGGAAGCATAGCCCATCTGGAAGTTCCCGAAGGCCTTCTGCCAAATGTAGAACACAACGGATGCTGAAGCATACTCCGGCCCGCCAGTTGGAGTCATAATGTTCATCTCGGTAAAAATTTGCGATCCTCCGATAATATTAGTTACGATGATAAAGAAGGTAACGGGACGCACCATAGGCCAGGTAATGTGCCAGAATGCCTTGAAGCCGTTCGCGCCATCCAGCTCAGCCGCTTCATAGTAGGATCTTGAAACACTCTGTAATGCCGCTAAATACAACAGCATCGTATAGCCGACGCCCTTCCACACTGCCATAATGATCAGTGCGGGTTTGACAGTAAATTTATTGGCCATCCAGTTGGGACCGCTGATTCCGAAGAGATCAAGAAACTGGTTAACCAGTCCATAGTCCCCGTTATAGGCCCAGTTCCACATAATAGATACCGCTGCCAGGGAAGAAATAACCGGAACATAGTAAATCACACGGAAAGCCGTAGTGCCCGGTACTCCACGGTTCAAACCGAGCGCCAATAAAAGTGCAAGAACAATACCGATCGGTATGCCAAGCATCATGAATAGTGTATTGAACAAAGCTTTGTGGAAGAGCTCATCCGTTAACAGATCCTTGAAATTGCTCAGTCCAATAAGATTCATCTGGCCGAGTCCGTCCCAATCTGTAAATGAGCCATATATCGAATAGATCATAGGGTACAGCGTAAAGATCAACAGTCCCAAAAGCGGAGGAAGAATAAATAAGAATCCGTAGATCTTTTCCTTCCGGTAGAGGTTCGACTTGGTTATCAATACAATCACCTCAATTTCAATTTCTCATAGTAGATAAAAGTGATGCTGGCCGCTGTCTATAGTGGCCAACATCACTTTTTAATCCAATTAATGTAAGCTGTAGCTTATTTCTTCGATTTTTCTTCTTGCTGAATCGCTTTGTCTAACAGCTTTTGCATCTTAGGCTGTTCGGATTTCACATAATCAGCAGCCGTAACTTTACCATCGATAACAGGTTGAATATCCGTGAAGAAGAGGTTATACCACTCTGCATTGTAAGTATAGTGGCCTGGTAGCACTCTGCCGTATTCGTTGACCACTTGCAGGAACTCTTCTTTATTAGCTGGTTTAGTTGTAGTATCAGCTGCCCACTCTTTAGCCATATCTATCAGGTTAGGAATCTGTACTTTTGCTTTTACAAGAGCTTCCATACCTTCTTTTGAAGCAGTCAGGTAGTTGATCAGCTCTGTAGCTTCTTCAGGATGTTTGGTCTTGGCAGATGCGCCGATACCCAGTGATCCGGTCCATGTTGCCGGTTTGCCTGTGGAACCGGCAGGGTAAGGAATCAGGTCATAGTCAAAAGGAAGTTTCTCATAAGTACTCATGTCCCAAGGACCAACCGGGAAGAACGCCATTTCGCCTTTCATCCAACGCTGGTAAGTATCAAGGGTCTGAGCTTGTTCAGTAGAAGGCGTGATGCCGTATTTGTTCTGCATATCCGCAAAAAACTGCAGAGCTTCCGCAAATTTAGGATCATCAATAGTTACTTTGGTCTTCGTGGAATCAATCCAGTCCGCCCCATTGCTCCATACGAACGCCTGCAGGGCCCATTGAACGTTGAAGCCCGCGCCGAACTGATCCAGCTTACCGTCACCATCCTTATCAACCGTCAGCTGCTGTGCCACTTTGATGAACTCATCCCATGTGTAAGGTTTATCTTTATCGGGAAGCGGAATACCTGCGGCTTCAAACATAGTTTTGTTGTAACCGAGTGCAAAAGGCCCCACGTCTTTAGGCATACCATAGATGTTGCCCTGGCCGGCCATCGTGCCGTCATAACGGTACAGGTCTACGCCGTACTTCCAAATGTTGTTCAAATCAATGTTCGGGTTATTTTCTACATAGCTGGTAAGATCCAGTAGTACACCGCTGTTGACATACGCTTTCAAATCCCCAGATTCGAAGTAAAAGACATCCGGTACGCTATTGCCTGTAATAGAAGCTTTTAATTTAGTTGCATATTGATCAGCTGCAGTTACAACGATCTTCACCTTTACATTCGGGTGATCTGCTTCAAATTGCTTCACTACACCTTCATAAGCTTTTTGTTCGTCTGTCCCGCCTCTAAACATAAAGGTCAGTTGCTTGGTTTCATTGGATTTGCTGCTCTCGCTGGCGGTATTTCCTTTCTTATTGTTGCTGCCAGATGATGCGTTGTTGTTTCCACCACAACCTGCGAGAATAACGGAAACACACAATACTAACGACAGCAGTGTAAACCAGCCCTTTTTCTTTAACACGGTAACCCCTCCTAGAGTTTTCTGAACAATGTAGATGCTATATAGAAAGAACTAATGCAACCGCTCTCAAAATCTATGCGGGTTAGTTCCGGCTATCCATTTCACATATTCATTAAATAATTAAAAAACATTTGAATGTATTCGCTTACAGATATAAAATAACATACAAGAGGTTGCTTGTAAACAAAATAATATAAATCTATTCATATATATTCGAAACAAAAGGTGAATAAGGCCTATTTTCAGAAAAAAATAGCCTTTTTTATTTTTTTTCACCAATATTTTTTAATAAAAATATAAAACAAAAGGGCGAAATCATCAAAAAACAGCTAAATTTTTAAATTTATAGACAAATAACTGGAGAATACTTCCCTTTTCGGCTTAATTAGTTTATAATTTTATAAAATAGTTTTGTTAATGACGTCTGCGGAAGAAGGTACAGCAATTATGATTTATATTAAAGATCTAATGAGCGGCATCGATATCTTTAAAGCTCTCAGCTCCGAGATCCGGATTCAGATTCTAGAGCTGCTTGCTACCAATCAAGCCCTAAACCTCAACGAAATCGCCAAGAAGCTAAATCTCAGCAATGGCGCTATCACGATGCACATCAAGAAGCTTGAGGACAGCGGGCTGATCGAGATCAATACTTCGGTCGGCAAGCATGGGATCCAAAAGGTGTGTTATCTGAATAAAGACAAACTCATGGTAGATTTACGGAGCAAGGAAACCGACAATTTATACGAAGTCGAAATCCAGGTTGGGCATTACAGCAATTATCAGGCAGTTCCCACCTGTGGTCTGGCCACGAAAGACAGCATTATCGGAGACTTTGACGAACCGCGTTATTTTGCCGACCCCCAGCGGATTGATTCTGAGATCATCTGGATGGCCGAAGGATTTCTTGAATACCGGATTCCGAATTATCTTAAGGCGAACCAGACCTTCCGCGAAATTCAGTTCTCCATGGAGATTGGTTCAGAAGCACCGGGATTTAACGATAACTATCCTTCGGATTTGTATTTTTACGTGAATGGTATCGAAATCGGCTATTGGACCAGTCCCGGCGACTTCGGCGATGCACGCGGCACTTTCAATCCAGACTGGTGGCCTCCTCACCTTAACCAGTATGGCATGCTCAAGCTTATCCGCATCAACAACGAAGGAAGCTTTATCGACGGCTGCCGTATCTCGGATATTACACTGGATGATATCAAGCTGGATTTCAAAAGCGAGCTAACCTTCCGTATTGCAGTTACTGATAAATCGGTCAACAAACGCGGATTAACGATTTACGGCAAGCATTTCGGTAACTACAGCCAGGATCTGATGGCTCGTGTGCTCTACAATGTACACGAAGTGGAAGACGCTACCCCCAGACCCGCTCCAACCCTTGCAGAGTAATCTGTAAGCTTCCGGGAGAAGAAGATAGCCACTCTATCCGCAGTATAAATATCCACCCCTTAGCCCACACTAACTAGGTCTTTCAATCCAGGTAAAAGGGAGTGTTTCGAATGCGTGAAGGTATGATTCCCACCGTTCTTGGAACTGTAGTAACTGCTTCTAGCGCAGCTTTTCTTGGCAGCAGGTATAAGATGGCCGCTACAGGCATTCTTGGATTTGGCCTAGCCCACATCGTACTGGGAGCCATTGATCTGTTCGAGCACCGCTGAAAAAGGTTGAAAGATGCCGGCCCTGTATTCGTACAGAGCCGGTTTTTTTACGAGAAATCCTCATGTGTTCCCATCCAATTGCAAACACCAAAAAGGCCCTTCCCTGAGACAGGTAAGGACCTTATATACTAAGTATTTATTTCACAGCTACATAAAACAGCCGTCCGGCACTATCATCGGCCTCCACCCATTCAAAATCAGCGTAGACCTTTACCTCACTGAAGCCCGCCTTGCGCAACTCCTCCGTCATCCACTCGGGATCATACGCCCGCTGGATGTGAGTCTCTTCAAAACGGCGGTATAAGCCGCTTCCTCCATCTTCACGGGCGAAGATGGACAGATGGTGCTCAATTTCACGGCGGGGTACATCCATTTCGCAAGTCCAGATATAGGATACCGTAGGCTCGTCCAGCACAAACGGCTGCTCCTCCTCATAACGGATAAGTGTATTAGGATGATGCACATCAAACAGGAAGCTTCCTCCCGGCTTAAGACCGGCATAGGTCTGTTCAAATACGGAACGGACGTCCTGCTCTTCCAGCACATAGTTTAGGCAATCACAAAAGGAAATCACCGAATCGACAAGCTCCGGCAGCTCCCACTCTTTCATATCCTGCCGTACCCAGCGGACACTGCCCTCACGCAGAAAGCGTCGTCCCTGAGGATGACGCTCCATCTTCATCTGGGCCACAGACAGCATATCTGAGGACAGATCAATTCCTGTCATGTGGTAGCCGGCAGCGGCAAGCGGAATGGTAATGCTTCCGGTTCCGCATCCCAGCTCCGCAACCGTCAATGGCTTGCCGTACTTGCTCCAGGCTGTCTCTGCAAAGGTCAGCCAATCCGGGTAGGGCATATCCGCCATCAGCTCATCGTACACATAAGCAAATTTACCATAGGAAGACACTGGCTACACCGACTTTCTGTAAATGACACTGCAGGCAAGCTGACCTTCAGCTTCCGGCATATTATTCTTCAGGCTCTTGTTCATTCTTGGTCTGACTCTGATCCGTTCCATCTTCCCCGTTACGGACCAGATAGGTCCAGTTCTCCTTCTGAGTCACGAGCCCTTCCTTCATCAGCTTGCCAAGCGCACGCTTGAATGCCGATTTGCTGATGCCAAACCGCTGCTTGATGATGTCGGGAGGCGTGGCATCGGAATAAGGCATCGCCCCGCCAGGGCGCTCATTCAGGAAGTCCAGCAGTGCTGCGGAATCGACATCCCGGCCCACTTCCTTACGCTGGGACATCGACAGATTGACGCGGCCATCTTCACGGATATGGGAGACCCGGGCTTCGATTTCCTCGCCTAGCCGCAGCAACCGGTTGCGCTCAGACGAATGCACCATGCCTATGATCCCGAAGCCCAGCACACCGCCGTCTACAAGTACAAACGTGCCCATCTGGAGCGGCTTGTATACTCTTGCCTTTACAGTCTGGCCCATCCAGGACTCTGGTGCAGGCAATGCCAGCGGTGCAAGCTCCTGCTCGCCTGCAAGCTTGGCGCGAAGCCGACCCTGCTTATCATGCTCCATCAGCACAAAAACCTTATCACCCACCTGCGGGCGCAGTTCAATCAGCTCTGGCAGCTCGCGGATCGGCAGCAGAAGCTGCCGGCCCAGTCCCATCTCCAGGAAACAGCCCAGACGGGGGTGAATGTCCGCCACTTCCAGCAGCGCCATTTCACCCAAGGTCAAATATGGCTTCTTCATCGTAGCCGCCAGGCGGTCCTCTGTATCGAAGAAGATAAACACTTCAACCTTATCGCCATTCTTCGGCTTACTGCCGACAAGCTCTGTATAATGCAGCATCACATCCTGATCACCAGCACCCAGAAAGTAGCCGTAAGGGGATACCTCACGCAGAACCTCCAGAGTAACCGTCGTTCCGGCAATCAGACTCATACGGTCTCCACAACCTTGGCGTCGGACCATAGGCGCTCAATGTTGTAATATTCCCGCTCGTCGCGGTGGAATACATGCACGATTACATCGCCCAGATCCATCAGCACCCAGCGGGCGGAATCCATGCCTTCAATGCCGCGGATAACCCCCCCGGCTTCATGAACAACCTTGCGCACCTCAGTGGCAATGGATTGAACCTGCGTATCGGAATTCCCGTGGCAGATGACGAAATAGTCACTGATGGGCGACACACTGCGCAGGTCAAGAGCGACCACGTTCATTGCTTTTTTATCCTCGACGGCTTTTAGGGCCAATTGCAAAAGCTTGCCAGATTCTACACTCATATTTTATCCTCCATTATTCTTACTAAGTCATTGCGGGACAGCACGGTCAGCGGGAACACGATACGTCGTTTCTGGAGCAGCAAGCTGATGGTGGAGTCAAATCCTGCGATCAGCCCTTCTTCCAGGCTTACCTTGGACAACTTACGGATATCTTCCACTCCCGGAAAATCCCTACCCGGCTCAATGTAATCAGCCAGACAGACGATCTTCTCCAGCAGGCCCATTCCCTCACGTCCTGAAGTGTGGTAACGGATCGCATCCAGCACCTCAGGATCGGTAATTCCATAATCATGCTCGGCAACAAATGCGCCAACCTCGGCATGCCACAGTTGCTTGTCGTAGCTTAGCAGCTCGATGGACAGCCCATTCTGTTCAATGATCTCCTTCATTCGTTCCACCGGCCAATATTTGGCCACATCATGGAGGATCGCCGCTGTCTCCGCCCGGACCGGATCCCCGCCGTAACGTTCTGCCAGCTTCACCGATGTCTCCATCACGCCCAGGGTATGCTTCCAGCGTTTGTCGGGCATCTGGGCGGAGACAGCTTCAATCAGCGCTTCGCGGCTGAATGCCATACAATCCACTCCTTTGAACATAATCGTATACAGCATCAGGCACCATATATCTTATGGACTTGCCTTCAGCGGCTCTGGCTCTCAGCATCGTTGAAGAGATATCTACAAGCGGCATGTCTGCAAGGAGCACCTTCTCGGCAATGAAACCGGGCAGCGCCGTAAGATCGAGTGGGGTTCCCGGCCGTCCTACTCCGATAAAGGTCAGACGCCGAACCAGCTCTTCAATCCCGTGCCATTTCGGCAAGTACTGGACCATATCGGCTCCGACAATGAAAAAAAATTCATGCTGCGGGAATTTCTCCTGCAGAATGGTGATGGTCTCGAACGTATAGGAGACACCGCCTCTGACAATTTCCAGGTCCAGTATCCCGAACGCGGCATGGCTCCTTACAGCGTCCTCAACCATGGCCAGCCGTTCCTCACCCGATGCCCCTGCCTCATGCTTATGCGGCGGGATATGCGAGGGCATGAACCATACCTCTTCCAGCGCATAGGATTCCCTCGCGGTCTCCGCTGCCATCATATGGCCGATATGAAGAGGATCAAAGGTCCCTCCCATTATTCCAACTCTCAAGAGGTTTACCTCCTCTTATAATCAGGGTATACTGCACTTCCCCGCAAGCTGCGGGAGCCGTATTAACGGGGCAGTTCGATGGTTTTGTTGTCGCGTGATTCCTTGTACAAAATGATGGTCTTGCCGATAACCTGCACCAGCTCGGAACCCGACTGTTCTGCAAGGGCAGCGCCGATTTCCTTCGGATCATCCGCATTGTTATTCAGCACGCTGATCTTCATCAGTTCACGCTTTTCAATAGCCTCTTCGATATGGCGGATCAGATGATCGTTGACACCGCCCTTACCGACTTGAAATACCGCATCCAGATGATGCGCAAGCGAACGGAGATAGCGTTTTTGTTTTCCAGTTAACATAAATGAACAAGCTCCTTAATTAACAAATATTATTACCCTAAATATAGCGAACTAATTAGTATAAGTATCCCCAAGACACTCCATAATCGTCTGCCGCATGATATCTATCGGCGCATGTTGTCCAGTCCAATACTCCAGCGCATATGCTCCCTGATAGACGAACATGCCAAGACCGCCATGAATGATACAGCCCCGTTTCTGTCCTTCCGTTAGCAGCTTGGTATGCAGCGGATTATAGATCAGATCACTAACGATCATCCCTTCATGGAGCAGAGCAGGATCAATGGGTGTGGCATCCATGTGGGGATACATACCGACAGAGGTGGTATTGATCACAATATCCATCCCGGCAATATGAACCGGGGTTTCATGCATTGCGATACCTGAGACCGTACCTTTTGCCTGAAAGGCCGCAGCAAGCTGCTTCGCCTTATCCTCGGTCCGGTTGGCAATGATCACTTCCTGCGGATGCTCCTTCAGCAGCGCGGCAACAATACCTCTTGCCGCTCCTCCGGCACCTATGACCAGAATGCGTGTGCCTGACAATTCGGGTGCAGCCTCCGCCTTCAGCGAGCGTACATATCCGATGCCGTCCGTATTATATCCGGTGAGCACACCATCATCGTTGACCACCGTATTGACTGCGCCAACAGCAAGCGCGCTGTCATCCAGCCTGTCCATATATTCCATTACCGCAACCTTATGCGGAATCGTCACGTTCACACCGCGGAATCCCAGGGTACGAACAGCTTGAATGGCTTCACCCAGCTGACCGGGGACAATATGCAGCGGCACATAAGCCCCGGATATCCCGAGCGCCTTCAGGGCCGCTCCATGCATAACCGGGGATTTGGAGTGGGCAATGGGATCACCCATTACCCCAAGCAATATCTCCTTGTTCCTGTAATCGCTGTTTGCGCTTGCCACAGCTTATTCACCCTCCTCTAAGTCAGATCAGCGATGGGCGGGTCAGAACCTTGATTCCCCGCGGAACATGAATCGCTACAACTGCACCGCTTGTGCCGTTCACCTTAATCCAGCCCAGCCCGGAAATGAAAAGATCCGTCTGGCTGTTCCGGCCGATGCGGAACTCGTGCCGCTGCCATTGCGGCAGCTTGTCCATGTCAGCGGTTCCCGGCGGAGACAGCAGCTCGCCGCGGTGCTCCTGATAGAGGGAATCGGCACGTTCCAGCTTCGTGCGGTGAATCTTCAGCGTTCCGCTGATGTAGCAGGTGAAGGATTGCCGCTCACCTTTTACGAAGTCAAAGCGGCCCAGGCCGCCGAAGAACAGCGACTGCCCCTCGTTCAGCTGATAAGCCGCCGGTTTCAGCGGATTCTCGGGCATTACTGCCCCCAGGTCTTTGCGTTCCACCAGCTCACTATACCGCCAAGGATATACAATCCCCGGGGTGTCAATGATGTAGTGTCCGTCATCCAGAGGAATCTTCACCATATCAAGTGTGGTTCCCGGATAACGGGAGGTGGTCAGCTCCTGCTCCAGATCGCTGTAATCAGAGATCAACCGGTTAATCAGCGTAGACTTGCCGACATTGGTAGCACCGACAACATATACATCCCGCTGGCCTCTCAGTTCAGTGACTGCCTCCAGCAGCCGGTCAAACCCCTGATTACGCTTGGCGCTGCATAGAACAATCTCTGCAGTCCGCAAGCCCTGATCCTTACAGCGCTGCTGCATCCAGTTGCGAAGCTTGTTCCAGTTGGTCACCTTGGGGAGCAAATCGCTTTTGTTCACTGCCAGAATGACAGGGTTGTTGCCTACGAAGCGCTGCAGACCGGAGATCAGGCTGCCTTCAAAGTCAAAGAGATCAACAATATGAATGACAAGCGCATTCTTCTCTCCAACTCCGCTCAGCAGATGCAGAAATTCATCCTGATCCACCGAGACGGAAGAGGCTTCATTGTAGTTCTTGATACGGAAACAGCGCTGGCAAATCACGGGTTCCCGCTCAAAAGCCACCTCCGGAATATATCCCGGAATGTCCTTGTCCGTAGTCTGCAGCTTAATGCCGCAGCCGCTGCATTTCTCAGGGTGCTTCGATTCATTCATTGAATTCATTCAGGTTTATCCTCCTCGTGCCACAATCCTTGCTTGCGAAGCCGTGTGGTTGCAATGCGCTCCACCCGGCGGTTGAATCTGGTGCCGATCCCTTCATCTTTCACGGAGATGGGGAGCACGAGCACCGTGTACAGCCCCAGACGGTTGCCGCCATATACATCCGTGAGCAACTGATCGCCGACGACAATGGTCTGTTCCGGCTTAAGCTCCATCTGCTTCATGGCTTTTAGAAATGGAGTATTGCTGGGCTTGCGTGCCTGGTGTACGAACTCAATATTAAGCGGCGTTGCAAAGCGTGACACCCGGTCCATGTTATTGTTTGATACGATGATGAGCTTGAATCCCAGCTCTTTCACCTTCGCGAACCATAACAGCAGCTCCGGAGTAGCCAGAGGCGCTTTGGCGCCGACCAGCGTATTATCCAGATCCGTAATGATGCCGCGGTATCCAAGAGCGTACAGCTCTTCCAGAGCTATGTCGAATACCGTATTCACCCGGAGTTTGGGTATTAACCTTTCAAACAATACGTTTCACCTCGATTTCATACGAAAAACTATATCATACTCTTTGCGCTTCGCAAATGAATCCGGAGCGGCCTTTCCCGCGCTTCTGCCGCTACTTGCCGGACTTGATGCTTGTGCGCAGCCGCAAAGCTTCAGTATACACGTTGCGCCAGTCTTTGTCTTCAATAACCTCAGGGCTGTACTTTGCCCGTTCGAACATCCGCAGAAGAGCCGTGAGATTACCGGATGCTGCAGGGCGTTCCTGGCTCCAGCGATCAACGGATTCGCGCAGCGTTTCATGCTCTTCCTTAAGCATGCCCTTTCTGCGTGCATACCTTACCCAGCGCGCGGTTTCCGCCTCAACTTTCTGAACCGGAGACAATGGCTGGCCGTAGCGCAGACGCTGTATGAAGAAGCGCAGGCTGAAGCGGCGCTGCCAGAGCACAAAGCCTGTCCAGGACAAAAGCACAACGGCTGAAGCGGCTACCCCCCAAGTTCCCAGACGATAACCTTGCTCCTGTGATGGTTTGTTCACCTTCTCGGGCTCAGGACGGCTTTGTTCTTCTTCCGGTGCCGCAGTTTCTTCAGGTACGGCTTCCTGGCTCTGTGTCAGCAGCGGTGCCGTGAAGCCGGGAGTAGCCTCGATCGGAACCCATCCATACTCCCCAAAATAAACCTCAGCCCAGGAATGGGCATCTGCATTCGTTATCGTGTAATTGTTGTTAATGAGATCACTTCCCTGCTGAATAGCAAGGTTGTCCGGCAGCTGCGCCTGTTCACCCGGCGCATAGCCCTTGACCCAGCGGGCTGGAATATCCAGGGAACGGGCCATGGTAACCAGCGCAGTCGAATAGTAGTCGCAATACCCTTCCATAATTTCGAACAGGAAGCTTTCGACCAGATCCTTGCTTTTGCGCCGTGAGAGATCGGGCTGGTTGGTATATGGAAAGCTCTGCTGCAGGTACTGCTGCAGAAGGACTGTTTTCTCATAAGGCGTTTTTCCCTGGGCTGTAACCTTCTCCGCCAGCTCTTTCACCCGTTTCGGGAAGTTATCCGGCAGCTGCAGATACTGTTGGTCAATCTCAGCCCCTCCATACAGCTGTTCGTAAGTCTGTCTGTTCAACTCCTGAACGGGAACAACCGGCACCTGCGAGGTCACTACATATTCCCGGGGAAAAGCCCTGCTGTTCTCGTCAGATTCCCATAGTAGCTCGCTGCCTTCTTTTCTCCAGAACAGGTTGCCGCTTGTATCCTGTCCATTCACCGAATTCACTTCCGAGATGGAGTAGCCTCCGAAGATGGCAGGATAAGAATTGCCCCCAAGCACCTTTACAGTCTGCTTCAGCTCTCTGGTCTTTATCTTGGATGCCTTATATCTGTCAAGCTTCTGCCCGACTTCCGCCTCAGTAATAGGCCCTCTGTCTTCACGGTCATCATCACTCCAGCCTTTACCGGAATATACACTGCGTGTCTCTCCGCGCATGTACGTTCGCAGATTCGAGTTCACCGTCATCACCGGCGAATAATCGAAGTTGAAGCCTCCACCGAGATTATTGTCATCCGTACTGTAACCGGAAGTTGTGCTTCCAGTAGAAGCCGCTCCTATTCCGTTATCAGCTGAGCCGGTGCGGCCGGAGCCTGAGTTACCTCCATTGCCGTTCCATTCCTGCCATGCCGTATACGGATCAGTCAGCGTTGGACGTACATCAGGCATATTCACACCGGTAATGATCACAAGAGAGAAGATAATAGCTACGTTAATAGCAATTTTGAAAGGGTATTGCAGCAAATGAGTCCAGCCGCGCGGGTAATGCAGTTGAAAGCTTCTTAAATGCTGGGTCACCAGCCAACCCATCCCTGCAGAAACCGTCCATGCAACTTCCTGCCATAGTATAGAAGAAGTAAAGGAATCCAGCGCCGCAAATGCCGCAATATTCATTCCGGTAAACATCAGAATCCGCGCTTTCGAGGTGACCCACCAAGAAGAGATAAGAAGCAAGGCCACAGCTCCAAAAGCAAACCAGATATATGGCGCCAGATTCGAGAGGATATCCGGCAGCCTGTCTTGCAGACCAGGACTCCAGGGATCGGGAACGTACACGGCGTAATGAAGGATCATCCGATAGGTCAGGAATACTGCAGCCGCAGCTTCAAACAGCAGGCGATAGATCACTTTGACAGGTAAAAGGATTTCAATTACCGCCACTGCTACCAGTGCCAGAAGCACGGACGCGGTAGTCACTTCAAGCCAGTAAGTCTCTGTGTAAGAAATCCATTGGAGGGCAATTACCATCAGCCACAGCAGGCTGAAGGAATGGTGCCAAGAGGATTTTATTCCGTTCCACCAGCGTATCATATGACTTTGTCACCTCCGAGCACAGCGGGGAGCTCCTGCAGTGTACTGACGCTGTAGCCCGTAACACCGCGTGATCCCAGCACGTTCATCCATTCCTGGGTACGGTTCATGGCAGCCGGATTGCGCACATAAATTTGCGAAGGTGTCATTCCCCGGCTCTCCGCCCAGCGCAGCACATCCAGCACAGGCTGGCCCGACTGGGGACTGATCAGGACAAAATAGGAGCCTTTGGGGAACATCCGGGAAGCCTTCTCCAGCCTGGTAATCAGCGGTCCGCGGCCCTCCGCGTTGATGTCGATCAAATATTGGATCATTTTCTGGCGTTCAGCACTGCCTTCAGCAGGGGTGAACACTTTGGTGTTTTTGTCCAGACAGCATAGGCCGATGCCAATCCGTTCCCGAATCCCATAACCCAGCAAGGAGGAAGTGATGGAAACAGCAAGCTCGAAATGATTGGAGCTGCCATAAGCCGTTGCACTTCCATCGAGTACCAGTACGGTTTTGGGAATCGATTCATGTTCGAATTCCTTCGATTTCCAGTCACCTGTCTTCGCCGTTGCATTCCAGTGAATGCGGGTCAGCCGGTCACCATAGACATAATCGCGCACACCGTTAATCTGCGTAGTCTCACGGCGGGAGGGAACCAGAGAAGCCTGGGGCCCGGCCAGCCGGGCTCTCCGTTCATATAACTGCCAGCGCGATACAAACACCGAACGCGGCAGCACACGGAACTGGCCCTCTGCCTGAAAAGTCCCCTTGTGCTCCACGAGCCCGAAGATGTCCTCGGCAAGAATCTCCGTACTTTCAAAGGTATAATGGCCCCGCTCCAGTGCTGGTGTCTGGAAATGCAGTTCTCCCCGGCCATTCAAGCTGGGGATGATACTTTCCTCGAATATCCACGATTCTCCGTTGTGGCGCTTCAGTATTTCTCTCACCACTACATACGGCAAGGGTAAAAAGCCGGGAATAGTGATGTTCAGCTTCACACGAAGGAACCCGCCTGCATATATCAAATCAGGCTTGTCCTGCTCCGAGTACAGGTTACGGGTGCCTCTTGCACGGCGGACACCGCCCAGGCCTCCGATAACTAAGTAAAGCAGCAGCACGGTGACCATAATAAACAGCATAAAGGAAGTCTTGCCGCCCTGGAAAAGCACATAAAGCAGTGTGATGCCCCAAATGGCGAGAACGCCGGCCATTTTGCGGGGTTGAAGTAGCGCGGCCGCCCCAGACAGATAGCTTCTCATATTACTGCCTCATCGTGACAGGCACATGAATGCTCTGAAGAAGCTTCTGCAGCAGCGAATCTACATTGACGTTATCCAGACGTGACTCCGGCCGCAGCAGAATACGGTGTCCCAAGGCATAAGGCGTAAGAATCTTCACATCATCGGGCAGCACATAATCGCGTTCCTGCAGGAAGGCATAGGCTTTGCAGGCCATCATGAACGATAAGGAAGCCCGGGGACTTGCCCCAAGCAGTACCAGGGGATGCTCCCGGGTCTGCCGGACGACATCCAGCAGATAGTTCAGTACAGGATCGCTGATGTAGATGGAACGGATCTCTTCCTGAATCGCAGCCACCTCTTCCATTCCTGTCACTGGAGTCAGCCTGTCCACCGGCTGGCCCTGCTGATGGCTCATCAGCAGATTTTTCTCAGTGTCCGCATCCGGATAACCAAGGCTGATCCGCAGCATGAAACGGTCAAGCTGGGCTTCCGGCAGCGTATACGTACCTTCAAAATCAATCGGGTTCTGCGTTGCACACAGCATAAAGGGATGCGGAAGCGCATAAGTCTCTCCATCAACCGTAACATTTCTTTCTTCCATTACTTCAAGCAGTGCAGACTGTGTTTTGGTAGTGGCACGGTTAATCTCATCGGCAAGCAGAATATTGGTCATGACCGGACCCGGACGGAAATGGAACATTTCATCGCGCGGATGATAGACCGAGACACCGGTAATGTCACTTGGGAGGATATCAGGGTTGCACTGAATCCGGCGGTATTCCCCCGACATGGATCTGGACAGGGCCCGTATCAGCTGAGTTTTGCCCGTTCCGGGTACATCCTCAATCAGGACATGCCCGCCGGCAAGGAGAGCGGTGAGCAGCAGCTCTATCTCAAATGATTTACCAAGGATGCAGGATTCCAGATTATTGCGTACAGCGTTCATAATTTGCATGGATTCTTGACGTACGGGCATATAGGGTAAACCTCCTATGTCAGAATGAGCAATATATACATGTTCTATAATAATTATATTTTACATGATTAGGGACCCCAAAGTACATTATTAGAGCCTCCACGAAAAAAAGAAGCCGAACAGGGTTTCCCCCAGCCGGCTTTAGAATCTTACCTATTCTATTCTTACTTAGAATCTTCACCTTTACCCGAGACCAGATCGTTCAACCCTACAATCAGACTCTCCAGCTGCTTGAAGCTCTCCACCATTTGATGCGTAATATTGCGCTGCTCCTCCACACCGGCCAGAATCTCTTCCGTTGCGGCACTGGACTGCTCGGTCACACTGGAGAATTCGGTAATTTCACTAACAACCTTCTCCGAGAAATGCTTCATGCCTGCTGAGCTTTGCTCTACATCCCCGGCCTGTACCAGCACCCTGTTAGCGTTCGTCTGGATAGACTCGAACACCTTCTCCGTACTCTGAACAGACTCACTGCCTGTGCGGAGAATCTCAAGGCTCTGTTCAAATTGCGAGATCAGCCCTTCGGTCTGCTGCTGGAGACTGGCGAGCACCTCACTGATGGAATCGGTAATATGTGCAGAGTTTTCGGCCAGCTTGCGCACTTCTCCAGCCACAACGGCGAACCCCCGGCCATGCTCCCCGGCGCGTGCCGCCTCTATAGAAGCGTTCAGTGCCAGCAGATTGGTCTGCCGAGAAATTTGCATGATTCCGTCCAGCATCGAATGCATATCCAGACTCCGCTGAGAGAATTCCTTCATCTGTTCCGAGGTATGGTTCATCACTTCACCCAGCTCGGTGAATTGCCCTGTGAGCAAGGAGACATTGCTGCTGCCTTGTTCGCTCACCTCTGCTGTGTCAGCAGACAGCTGCTTCATTTCCTGGGAATAGCCGGCGACATCGCGGATATGCTGATCTGACACCGAGATGGACTCGGTAATCTCCGCGATGCTGCTGGCCTGATATTCAATGCCTTTGGATACTTCCTGAAACCCGATCACAACTTCATTGGTGATGGCATCGACCATCTGCACTTCCTCTTTGAAATTCCCGGTAAAAGCATACAATCCGTCAACCGCCGTTTTGACGCGGTCCAGCATATACTTCACCTGTAAGCCGGAAGCCTCAACCTCCTGCTGATGCCGTTCACTTTGCAAAAACAGCTTGCGGTTAACAATCGATACACCGAGCATGGTACCGCAGATTAGGACAAATATCCCAAAACCGCCTACATACGCCATAAAACCGGGATTCGCACCAGCGTCGGAGTGGCCCGAAAAGATCTGAATGAAAATATTGACAGCATTTGCGCCAGCGGTTATCGCAAAATATTGATAGCTCGGATAAAACAGCAGCATCGAGCACAGGAGCAGTGAAGTCCCAAATTCATCCGAACCCTGATTCATATAAATGGCGAGGACTGTCAGAATAACGGTATACACCCAAGGCAGGACAAGTGTTCCTTTTTTCTTCAGATGAAGTACAGTTAAAACCACACTTAAGGGAACCGCAAGAGCACTTGTAGTCCATAACTCCGGCACTTTAAATGCCAGAATCACGCCAATTAGCGTTACAACCCAAAAAGCACAGAGAATAATCTTGTTTCTCATCCAAATAATTTCGGTAAATCTTTGATTCTGCAAGTTACACTTCCCCCGTCTTCATATATTGAATCTATTCTTTAAATTCTATATCGTCATTGTTCGACAGTTTTTTAACTGCAAATAGAATCAATTCGCCTCCTTTATTCCTCTTTACGCAAAAAAAAAGACCGTCTAATGACGGCCCTAAAAGAAATTTGCACTTTTGCACTGCTCTAGCCCTTCGGGCGCACAACAAGCGCAGCCAGGAAAGAGAACACTATAGCTGCCGAGATTCCTGCACTGGTTACTTGAAATATTCCAGTAACCACTCCAATCCAGCCTTCCCGTTCCAGCTCGGTCAGCGCCCCATGCACCAGTGAATTCCCGAAGCTGGTGATCGGTACACCAGCACCGGCGCCAGCGAATTTCACGAGCGGATCGTATATTCCAAACGCATCAGCAAGCGCTCCGGCGACTACAAGCGTACTCATGGTATGGGCGGGTGTCAGCGCCAGCACATCCATCATTAACTGTCCGATGACACAGATTGCGCCGCCGATCAGAAAAGCCCACAAGTAGATCATGCTCTGTCACCCCCCATCTCCAGGGCCACGGCGTGGGCTACACAGGGAATGCTCTCTCCCTGTTGGTATGAGAGGGGCGAGAGCAATGCTCCAGTAGCCACAACCAGCACCCGCTTTAACTCGCCTTTTTTCATCCGGTTGAGGATGTGTCCATAAGTTACAGTTGCCGAACAGCCACAGCCGCTGCCTCCGGCAATCACATATTTCTGCTTGTCCAGATCATAAATCATTAAGCCACAATCCTTAAAAGTCGTCTGTTCCATAGGAATGCCTTCCTTGGCCAGCAAATCCTGGGCAATCGGCAGCCCTACCGTAGCCAGGTCTCCAGTCACAATCAGATCATAGTGGCCGGGGGAGAGCGCAGTATCGCGAAAATGGGCTGTTATTGTATCTGCAGCAGCCGGAGCCATGGCCGCACCCATATTGAAGGGGTCTTTGAGACCCAGGTCCATAATGCGTCCCATCGTTGCCATAACTACATGAGGTCCTTCCGCTGTTCCGTCATTACGCCCGACAACCGCACATCCTGAGCCGGTTACTGTGTACTGGGCAGTGGGAGGTTTTTGCGAGCCATATTCCGTTGGATAACGAAACTGCTTCTCCACTGTACAGTTATGGCTGGATGTTCCCGCCAGAGCGTATTGGCCGCCGCCGGAATCGATGATCATCGCAGCAATGGCCAGGCTCTCCATGGATGTAGAGCAGGCTCCGAATACGCCAAGATAAGGCACCCCAAGCTTTCTTGCGGCAAAAGAACTGCTGATGATCTGGTTCATCAGATCACCGCCGACAAAAAACTCCAATTTATCCTGATCCAGCGATGCATTCATCAGTGCCAGCTTGGCGGCTTTTTCAAAAAGGGCACGTTCTGCCTTCTCCCACGTCTTCTCTCCCATCTTCAGCGAGTCGTAAATATAATCAAAATCCGAAGTCAGCGGACCCTCCCCTTCCTCCGGGCCGACGACTGCAGAGGAGCCAAGAATAACGGGCCGGGTCGTATACTCCCAGGTCTGTCTGCCAAGCTGCCTCACAAATGTCCACCTCCAAGGCCAAGGATGGCATAGATCACGCCCACAATAAAAGCGGCGACTACGCCGAACACTATAACCGAACCGGCCAGCTTGAACATGTTCGCACCTACCCCAAGGACTAGACCTTCTGCACGGTGTTCAAGAGCTGCGGAGCACATACTGTTGGCAAATCCGGTGACAGGAACTGCCGTCCCGGCTCCACACCATTGCGCAAGCTTGTCATAGACCCCGAAGCTGGTCAGAATGACGGAGAGCAGGATCAGCACAGCCACCATCGGGCTTGAGGCTTCACGTGCGGTCATATCAAAAATAGCCATAAAAGCCTCCTGAATGCCTTGTCCAATCACACAGATCAACCCGCCGGACAAAAAAGCACGGACACAGTTTTTGAACACCGGCCGGCTGGGAACGTAAGGCTTGGACAATTGTTCATAATCCGCCGGAGTCAAGGTATCAAGCCGCAGCTTGACACCGGATTTTCTCGTTTTCGCTGGCACAAGGGGACACCTCCTGAAAAAGATGCGAAAGGGATGACCTGTATTACAGATTCAGTCTCTCCCTCCCGGAATATGCTTCGTTAGAAGTTTTTCCTTATTCTTCTCCATTTCCGGTTTCGTTATGTCCCGCCAGCTCAGGTAAAATACAGCAGTACAACAATCAGCAGCAAAAACAGAATCACAACAAGCACAGCTTCACGCTCTGCAATATGCCGCAGGCTGTTTCTGCGGTGCATTTCCCGGCTGCGCACCCTGCCGGAGAAGCCGAATCCCCTGGCCCGGGGCACGGTTCCTGCTACCCTCATCCGCTTCGCTTCCTTTCCCGGCTCCTGCGTGCTTGAGCCGCTGCTTTCATAATATTCGGATCCCTAGGGCCCGGTGTTCATTTTGCCCTCCAATCATGGACAATTGACGCCGCAATGTTCATACTAGATGATAGTAAAGGAGCGAATTGTACAATGAATCCAGAAACATTAGAACTATTCAAAACACTGACTGAATTCCGCGCCGCACCGGGGTTTGAGCGCGAACTGCGTGCTTACGTCAAGGATGCGCTGGCACCTTATACTGATGAGTTCGTACAGGACCGCCTCGGCAGCCTGTTCGGTGTCCTCCGCGGGGAAGAGAATGGCCCGAAGATCATGGTGGCCGGACATTTTGATGAAGTCGGCTTTATGGTTACAGGCATTACCGACAAGGGTATGATCCGCTTTCAGCCGCTGGGCGGCTGGCTGGCTTCGGCAGTGGCTTCACAGCGGCTGCAGATCGTTACCCCTAAAGGTGTACTGACAGGTGTGGTCGGCAGCACTCCGATCCACTTGCTGAGCGACGAAGAACGCAAGCAGCCGGGCGATATCCGTAAAATGTACATCGATATCGGCGCGGACAGCCTTGAAGAAGCACAAAGCTTTGGCGTAGCTCCGGGTCAACAAATTCTTCCGATCTGTCCGTTCACTCCCCTGGCCAATCCCAAGAAGATAATGGCCAAAGCCTGGGACAACCGCTATGGCGTGGGGCTGGCGATTGAGCTGGTTCAGGCATTGCACGGGAAGAAATTGCCGAACACTGTCTTTGCAGGGGCTACGGTACAGGAAGAAGCTGGCCTGCGCGGAGCGCAGACCGCAGCAAATCTGCTACAGCCGGATATTTTCTTCGGCCTGGATGCCAGCGCAGCTGCCGACATGACCGGCGACCGCCAGGCTTTTGGACATCTCGGTCAGGGGGCCTTGCTGCGTATCTATGATCCGACAATGATCACGCACCGGGGACTGATTGAATATGTACAGGATATGGCAGACACCCACAAAATTAAGTATCAGTATTTCGTCTCGCAGGGCGGAACTGATGCCGGTAAAGTACATGTTAGCGGTATCGGTGTACCGTCTGCCGTTATCGGCATCTGTTCCCGCTACATCCATACCGCATCCTCCGTCATTCACAGCGATGATTACGCTGCGGCCAAAGAACTGCTGATCAAGCTGGTGGAAGGGCTGGACCGCACAACGCTGCAGACCATCCTCGAGAATAGCTAATTTCTGGGTAGCTGGCTTACGCAGAAGATCATTTACTGCTGCGAAGCGGCAGAGATGTTATGAGATTTGGTAATTGTAAAACGGGCTGACCGGGAATGATCTTTCCCGGCCAGCCCGTTTTGTATAGATATGAATGCCTCCAATCAGTTCCGCGAACGCACCTCCTGGCGCATGAACAGGTAATAGGACAGTCCGAAACAGAGTACGGTAGCCGCAAGCAGACCCGTCAGTTGCGGCCAGACCAGCAATAGGCTCTGCCCTAGAGACAACGGACTTGAGATTGCACCAACCAGTTGATCCATAGTCAGTGGCCCAAGGGAACGGACACCCGGGGAGAGCAATGTGGTGATGGTCTCCGAAAACAGCTCCGTTGGCGAGAGCCGGTTCAGAGCAAGAATGAAGTGGACATGACGGAGCTGCTCGCTGACGGAAGCCGTCTGAGACACAGCGGTAGCACTATCGATCAGGCTGATAATCATGCTGTAGAATAAAGTCAGGAACAGCCAGGCGGCGATTCCCGACAATGCGGAGGTGGCTGCCTGGCGGAACCGGATCGAGAACAGGATGGACAGATTCAGCCAAAAACCAATGTAGACCGTGGCGATGATCAGGAAGAACAGGATGCGCCAGAATTCCTCCGGAGTGGGCGGATAACCGATCGTCAGAAGACCCAATCCTGTTACCAGCAGTCCCAAAGAAAATACCACAACGGCAATGAGCAGCAATGAGGCGGTGAACTTGGCCTTCAAAAAATCATCCCGGTAGACAGGCTGCGAGAGCAGCCTCCCAAGGGTGCCTTTATTCCGCTCCGAATTCACTGCGTCGAACCCCAGCGAGATGCCAATCAGCGGACCCAGCCAGGATAAAAAGGTGGTAAAGGTCGGAATGGACAGGGTGCTGCTCGACAGGGTGAACATTTTTAGAAACAGAAAAGCCGTTGTACCCTGATCCTCCTGTCCCCCGCTCTTAATGGAACTGATGGAGGAATAAATGGAGCCGATACAAGCCAGTACAATAATGCCGATCAGGATGGTAAACCTCCAGCTGCGGACATGATCCCCCATCTCCTTTTGCACCATAACCCAAAAGGCCGTGCTGCTGCCGCCTTCGCTTTCTCCCTGTCTGTTGTTTACACCTTCGGGGGATTTGCCACCCTGCAGCCAAGCACGCAGCCTGAACCAGCCCACGCGCAGTGGCGCTGCAGCATTTTGTGCTTTTATGGACATCATCCTTCCTCCCTCCTTTCAAAATAACGGTGATAAATCTCATCCAGTCCAAATTCCTTGCGGGTAATGAAATGCAGCTCCGCACCGCTGTGTATCACCTGGTCGGCGATTGCCGAGGTCAGGTTCCGGTCACAGATCAGTGTCACCAGCATGCTGCCCGGCGGCGCATTCTCCCCTTTCCACTCCTCTGTTTCGAGCCTTAGCACGCCTTCGATAGCCTCAAGACGTCCAGCCAGTTCCCCGCTCCATGGCTGAACCGCCAGTTCTACCTCGAAGCGCAATTCCTGATTAAGCTCCCTGGACAGCGTTGCAATATCCCCGCAGGCGATGAGACGGCCTTGGACAAACAGCCCCACCCGGTCACAGATCTGCTGCACCTGCTGCAATTGATGGGAGGAGAGCAGTACGGTAATGCCTTCATTCCGGCTCAGATCAGAAATTAGCACCAGCAGCTCTCTCACCCCTTCAGGGTCGATGCCCAGTGTCGGCTCATCCAAAATAATGACCTCGGGATTCTTGATTAGCACATCGGCCAGACCCAGCCGCTGACGCATCCCCCGGGAGTAGGTACCCACCTTGGCACGAGCGCTGCCGGCCAGACCGACCTTTTCCAGCAGCCGTTTTGCACTCCGGGCCGCTTCCTCTACTTCAATCCCGTTAAGCCGTGCCGTATAGATCAGATTATCCAAGCCGGTACGGTCTTCGTAGAAGCCGATATCATCCGGCATGTATCCCACTCGGCGTTTGACCTGAAGCGCATAGCGGGCAGGATCATACCCGCAGATTAACGCACTGCCGGAGGTACGCTCCGTCAGGCCAAGCATCATTAGAATGGTTGTTGTCTTGCCGGCACCGTTCGGACCCAGCAGCCCAAAAACCTCTCCTTTGCGGATCGAAAGGCTTAGGCCGTCTACGGCAGTGAAGTTGCCATACCGCTTCGTCAGACCGTTCAATTCAATAACAGATGATATATTCCCGTTGTTAACAGAATAATCTCCCGTATCTGCTGTTCCCGTTAATAAGCGCTGCTCGATATTTGTATCCATAAGCTCACCGTCTTCCGAATTTGCGGAACAGGTAATAAATCCCGCCAATGACAGCGGCAATGATCAGCACACCAATCCAGCCCCAGAATACAGAGGTCTTCACTGTAACCCGCAGATCGGCTGTTGCTGATTTGGCTGCAGAAGCGGCACTAAGACTGACCACATAATCCCCCGGCAGCGAATTACTGCTGGATTTGATAACGGCCTGCGTTGTAGCCGTTGCTCCGGGTGCAATCGAACGGATGGTAGAAGGATCGAAGGAAACCTCCCAGCCTGTTGGCGTACCTTGCGAGGTGAGTGAAACATCCTCTAGCGGTGCACTGCCCGTATTGGTAATCACCAGATTAATCCGCCGCTCACCGCCTGCTTTCACATCTGTGCTCAGCAGATTGTCTGAGGTGCTCAGCTGAATGCCGTAGGTTCCCGTAACCACGGCCTCCAGCTCCGCCTTAGTCTGAGTAGAGCCGCTTGTTGCAGTTACCGGGATTTTGTAGGTGCCCGCCTTCACCTGTTCCGGCGGTTTGGCTTCAATGCTGATATTCTTCTCTGCTCCGGCTTCCAGCTCTACCGAGGTTACGCTGTTGCCGTCTGCCTTAATCCGCACATCCCATCCGTCAGCCCCCTGTGCCGCAAGCGCGTAGGATTGCTTCTGTGCCGTGTGGTTCCGCAGCACCGCACTATACGTAAAAGTGGTATCGGAATGCCCCTCCATATTGGCTTGATCGACCGCCAGCTCGGTTTTGAAGGTCCCCTGCTCGGAAACGTTGACTTTAAGCTTCAGAGAATCCTGTCCCGGAGCGTTAACCGCAAAGGTATAGCTTCCCTTATTAATCTCCAGCGGCACCTCCAGCTGAAGGTTGACGCTCTGTGTATCCCCGCCCTTGACGGCGAGCTGCTGAACCTGGCGTCCACCTGCGGTCAGCTCATACTTCCAGAAGTTCCCTCCTGCGTCAAATGACAATCCAACCTTCTGCGTAGCAGCCCCATGATTGATTACATCCACCGGGTAAGTCACCGATTCTCCAGGTGCCGCAGACAACTCAACATAAGGGGTGTACAGCTCCACTGCTCCTGCAGCCGCCGCTCTAGGCAATCCCGCATTTGAACTCCAGACCAGGCCCGTCAGCAGCAGAATCATCAGTGCAGCCAGTGGTTTACCGCATCGTTTCAACATCAATAATTCCTCCTTCGGTAGTTCATCCGATAAAGATACGAACGAAAACCGGCTTTGGATTTACTGTGGAAAATATATTTTTGAAGGTCTTTTAAAAAAATTATTTTAGTGGTACAAAGAAGAAAAGACAGCTAAAAAATGAACGGCGGAGCTTCAATCTCTCAGATATGAACCGAAGAATGTTGCTAAGGGAGGAACACGAGCGATGGATCCCCACAACGAGGCAATGACCGAAGCACTGGCACAGATGTGCGAAGGCTCTACAGCCGCGTTTGATGAATTTTATGGATGCTATGCGCCTTTCATCATGCAGATCGCCTACAGGCAGACTCAGGATTGGATGGAAGCAGAAGATATCTGCCAGGATATTTTTCTGGAGGTCCTGCGAAAGGGAGGTGCCTATGACGCTTCTCGCGGCACGATCAAGGCCTGGCTGGCAGTGATGACGCGCAGCCGCTGCATCGACAGACAACGCCGGAAGTCCCGGACAGAGCCGATTGCCGATCCCGAGACTTTGCGCCGTGAACCGGATGCGTCGCCACAGGAGGATGCTGCGGTACGAAGGCTCCAGCACGAAGCACTGAGCCATGCGCTGCAGACGCTTCCGGTCAACCAGAAGAAGGCGATCCTCGGCTCCTATTACGCCGCACACACACATCAGGAGCTTGCAGATTCCTGGAGCGTTCCGCTGGGCACGGTGAAATCTTGGATCAAATACGGCGTTGCCAATATGCGCAGGCAATTCATCAAGCAAGGCTGGATCGAGCAGCCGGAAGGAGACTCCTCCCATGAACCGTTACAGAAACGATAATTCTGAATACCCGCATAACGGCAGCGGCCCGCTTGTCCCCTTCCGCCATTACAGCGAAGAGGAATGGATCGATTGGATCGGAAATGACATCCAGGGAAACAAGCGGGCAGAGATGGGCTTCCATTTGGAAGAGTGCCCAGTCTGCCGTGAACGATACCACACCTGGTTGCCGCTGCTTGCACAGCCAGCACCGTATGAAGATGAAGGTCTAGCGGGTACAAAGTCAGCCGGAGAACCGACCTGTTCCGCAGAATCCGAACCTCTCTCTGTCTCTGCTGAACAGCAGTACCCTCTCTATCCGTCAGGTTCGGTGCGGCGGAATGTCAGACGCCGCGTCCGGTGGACAGGTTGGCGGCGTAGACTAGCCAACCTGCGTCCCGCTTACCGGCGCGGGGCAGCGGCGCTAGCCCTCTGCTGCGCCGTTGGCATCATGCTCCTGGGCCTGGCCGGAACCGAGCGGGACGGGCGCTCAGAACGCAACCGCTATGTGAGCAGCTATGAGCCTCAGGCGATGGCCGTGCTGAACAGGCCGGAGACCGTAGCGTATCCGCTGGACTGGAGCCGGAAGGACCAATTCTCCGGCAATGTATGGTACAACGGCAGCTCCGGAGAGCTGTTCGTGCTGATCGAGGATGTCGCGCTCAGCGACGGCCTCTCTATCCAGGCCTGGGCTGTGAAGAATGGCAGCCGGAACACGCTTGGACTGGTCCGGATTGAAGAAACCAAAGGCCATCTGTATGTAAAAGGCAGCCAGCTGGGGGAAGCAGATAACATCGCGCTGACCGTGGAGCCGACCGGCGGAAGCCTTAAGCCGACTTCTCCCGATGCGGCTTGGGTCCATCTGATTAAGCGGTAGTCACTCCCCCTGCCTAACGAAAGCTGTTGGGAGTGAGTTCTACATGCAAGGTTTCCCAGAAAGAGCAACAAGCCTATGTATTGATCTATTCCACGTTCAATAATAAAAGGGGTTTTGCGCCTCGGCCACATAAGCTGCCGGAAGTGCAAAACCCCTATTTATCGAACAATCATTTCAATTTGTTATACTCTGCCATTACGGACTGATGTACCTCATGGTCAGCGGCAAGGCCAGTGTATTTCGTTACCGCAGCTTCGGCGCCAAGCTCTGCAATCGCGGCTTGAAGCTCAACGGCTTCCGGATCATCCTTCACATCAAACAGCAAAGCACCGGCCATGGAACGGGTCAGAGCGGTGTAGCTAAGCCCGCGGTCATAAGCCTGCAGAGCCGGCGAGACGAGACGGTCGTTCGGTGACAGCTTGCGCAGCGGTGAGCGGCCTACACGGGATACTTCATCGGTCAGCGCCGGATTGCGGAAGCGTTCAAGGATTTTATCGATATACTTGCTATGCTGCGCTTTATCGAAGCCATGCTTTTGAATCAGTACTGCACCGGTTTCCTCCAGCACTTCACGCACCTGTGCAGTCAAAGCCTCATCGGCCATAGCCTGCTGGATCGTCTCATACCCGCGCAGATAACCGAGATAAGCCGCAGAGCAGTGTCCTGTATTCACCGTGAACAATTTGCGCTCAATGTATGGCTCCAGGTTCTCCACATAATGAACGCCCTCCACTGGAATATATCCTGGAATCATCTGCGAAGAGTCAATAACCCACTCATAGAAAGGCTCTACCACTACCTTCAGAATATCCTCATGCTGCTGCAGCGGCACAATCCGGTCCACTGCGGCATTCGGAAAAGCAACGGACGCATCCGCTTTCGCGCGGGACTCCCCGTCCAGCTTGGCATATACCAGCTCTTTGAGCTGGGCACTGCCGCCAATGGCATTTTCGCAGGCGATCACATGCAGCGGAGCTGAGGAGACAGCCACCCGTCTGCGGATGCCTTCCGCGATTGCACCGGCAATATGCTTAAGAATCGTGACCCCGACTGCCGTCGTTACCAGATCGGCTTCCGACACAGCCGCTGCCACTTCCTCCGCATGTGTGACACTGCTCAGCGCAGTTACATTTTTGACAATAACCGTCTCCTGGCCTTCACTGGCCAAAGTCACCGGGTACTCTTTGCGCTCCTTAAGCTGGGATACAAAGGCCTCATTGACATCCACGAAGCATACTTCATAACCCGCCTGCGACAGCAGCAAGCCGATAAACCCCCTGCCGATGTTGCCGGCACCGAAATGAACAGCCTTCATTATTCCAATCCCCCTTCAAAAATAGCAATCACATCAGCAGGTGTAGGTGCGTTCATAACCCGTTCAATGGCGTCATCTTCCGTGAAGATCATCGCCACATTCGTCAACACTTCCATATGCCCGTCACCGGCTGCTGCTATGCCAATTACCACAAATGCAGGCTCATCTCCGCCAAAATCCACGCCGTCCGGGAATCGGATGACAGACAATCCGGTAGATTTGATAAAAGGTCTGGCTTCTTTGGTGCCATGAGGAATAGCAAGGCCTCCGCCCATATAGGTGGATACCACTTCTTCACGTTCCAGCATCTTCGGCACATATTCCTCCGTAACGTGTCCAGCATCGACAAGCAGTTTTCCGGCCATGGTGATCGCTTCATATTTATCTTTGGCGGCACCGTTCATAATAACTTTGTTCTCAGACAGTATATTCATATGGTTTCTCTCGCTTTCACATTTTATTTTCGAAAAAATGAAGCAGCTCTGACGATAAATATCGTCTGATCTCAGGCTCCGTCCGTTCCTCCAGCAGTTTGACCAGCTCTGAATTCAGCAGCAGGGCGCTGATCTCGCTGAGTACCTCCAAACTTTCCTTGGACAGCCTGCGCGGGGCAAGCATAAGCAGAATGACACGAACCTCGGTTCCGCCCTCCAAAATCACGGGCTGTCGCAGCCGGTACAGCGTCAAAGAAGACATAATGACATGGCTGCTGCGGGTGTGAAACAGTGCAAGGCCTGTATCCGGGATCACCTGGCTGGCCATCCGCTCCCGCTCCAGCAGGCGCTCCAGGAGAATGTCGGCATCACCGACTACACCGCTGCCACTCAGCAGACTAAGCATACTGGCCAGCGTCCCGGGTAATGAGAGGCCGCTGTTGTCGAGCGGATGGAAGCGGAAGCGGTCGAGCAGGCTGACCATTTCATCCAATGTCCCTTTGTAGCTCTTTAACCGGCTTAGAGCGGCCTCATCCCGGCTGGCCTTAACGGATTCCCCCTGTGTGGCTGTATCCTGCTCTTTAAATGTTATATTTTGAATATAATTCAGCAGCTTCTCTATCTCTTCCGCTGTAAGCAGAGGGCTGATTTTGATATAGCGTTCCTTGTCGATCGGCAGATCAATCGTTGAAATAATCAGGTCATAGTCCACATCCGGCAGACGGGCAGCTTCATACCAGGAGATGTTGCCGAGCACCTCGATCTGCGGCATTTCTTTGGCCAGCCTGGTGGCCAACAGCCGGGAAGAGCTGAGTCCGCTGGCGCAGACCAGAATGGCCCGGACATTGCGCCTGAGCTGGTTCAGCCTCTCCATGGATGCGCCAAAATGCATCACCAGAAAACCAATCTCTTCGTCGGGAATCGTAAGCTCCAGCTGCATATCCTGGGCCGCCGCCCGGACAACCGCGAATAAATATTCATAATCCTTGCGGATGGGTCCAAGCAGCGGATTCCGGATACGTGTGCCCTCGCGGATACGCTTCAGCGCCGGGTCCATGTGCTCAAGCAATCCTTCCCGAAGCGAACGGTCCCTCTGAAAAGGCAGCCCAGTACGCTTGGCCACGCTCTCTGTAAGTCTGTATATAATCTCCATCAGTTCAATATCACCGTAAGCAACTCCGCTTGAGGAGAAAGAGTCCTGTACCCTGTCAAACAATCCGGCAAAATAGAGAATTTCCGCCCGGGGGAACTCCTGCCCCAGCGCTGTCTCCAGCCGGTTCACGAACTGCTCGGCTCCGGTAATGTTACGGTGATCGGAGATCCGGGAGTGCCCGGCTTCTTCGCCGCTAACCATTCCCCGGCCGATTTCGATCCGCCTGGTGCTCACGGCCAGCCCCAGCAGCATCTCCATGTAGACAATTTCGGGGAGCTCCGCAGTCCATGTCCATTCCATGTCCCACAACAGACTCTCCACGCTCATCAGATTGGATTTGCCGACTGTCGTGAGCAGAAGGCGGAAGACCGGGTTGCTCTCGGTCTGCGGAGTATGGCCCACCAGATCGGACAGATCCAGATGCTCGGCAGCCAGCCGGCAGATGGCCCGGCGTATGTCGGCCTCAAGCCCTGTAATCTCTACTCCATACCCTCTCCTTCGGACCAGCTCCAGCCCGAATTTGCGGACCCACGGCTCCAGTTCATCCAGATCATAGCTTATAGTAGCCACTGTAACCTTAAGTGAATGGGCCAGCGCGAACAGCTTTACCGGCTCTTCAGCCTCCAGCAGCGAGCAGAGCTCATAGATTTTGCGGTCCTCCCCGGAATACTCGGCAGGCTTTTCTTCCCGCAAAAACAGGCGCAGCTCCGCAAGAGCCGGTTCAGGGCCGCTCAAAGCGATGCCTTTTCCTGATTTCCGGATCAGATCGAGCCCAAACTCCCCCAGCAGCTGCTCTATATCCTCCATCTCCCGGTGAACGGTTCTCACGCTCACTCCGGTAGACTCAGCAATTTCAGCGGCGGTGATCTCTTCGTTAACACCCAAGAGGATCCATAAGATCTGGCGCTGCCTCGCGGTTATTTTCTTCATAGCCTGTGTACCCTCGCCTTAACTGGAGACAAACGCTGGCTTGTGAAGGCCAGCGTCTCCTAATTTAGCTTTATACAGATTGGACCTTCATCACGAATCAGCTTGCCTGATACCTTTACCTAATTGGTAAATATATTATAGTTGTACACACCGTATTCTTACTTTAAACGTTCCACGAGCTCGTCATATTTCGGGCTCTTCAGGAAGTTGTCAATCGAGATATGCTCTGCCTTCGGATTGCTGGCAATCGCACGGTCGGTCAGTGTTTTCTGGGTCACCACAATGTCAGCATCGGCAGGAATTTCACTCACCGCAGCGTTCACAACCGTAATGTTAACCCCTGCATTCTGCAGCTTCTTCCGCAGTACGGAAGCACCCATGGCACTCGAACCCATACCGGCATCGCAAGCAAAGACGATTTTGTGCACATCCGCTTTGTTCCGCACGTTGGCTGTTACATTAGGAGTGATTACATTAGCTGTAGTTGCAGCAGTTGCTGCTGCAGTACCGGCAGCTTTCATGTCACGCATTTTTGCAGCTGCTTCTTCCAGATCTGCTTCTTCCTCGTTGTTTTTGCTGCTGGTCTTAAGCAGAACTGAAGCAATCAGGAAGGATACTATGGTTGCAACAACAACACCGGCAAACATTGGGCCGTAGCCGCCCTTAGGCGTCATGGCAATGTAAGCGAAGATACTGCCTGGAGATGGTGAAGCGGTAAGTCCTGCGCCCAGAAGCTGGAAGGTGAAGGTACCACTCACGCCGCCGCCGATAACTGCCAGAATCAGGCGGGGATTCATCAGGATATATGGGAAGTAAATTTCATGAATACCGCCAAGGAAGTGGATGATAATCGCACCTGGAGCGGATGATTTGGCCGAACCTTTACCAACCAGCCAGTAAGCAAGCAGGATACCCAGACCTGGACCAGGGTTCGATTCAAGCATGAACAGAATAGATTTCCCGATCCGCGCCGATTCTTCAGCAGCGATTGGACTCAGAATTCCGTGGTTGATCGCATTATTCAGGAACAATACTTTTGCCGGCTCAATAATGATGTTAACCAGCGGCAACAGATTGTGATTGACGAGAACCTCAACACCATTGGACAAAATATTGGTCAGTCCCTGAACCAGCGGCCCGATCCCTTTGTAAGCACCCAGCGTCAAGGCACCACCGATAATCCCGAGCGAGAAGTTGTTAACGAGCATTTCGAAGCCTGCCTTGATTTTACCGTCAACCGCACGGTCGAACGTTCTCAGTATCCAGCCTGCCAATGGACCGACGATCATCGCTCCAAGGAACATTGGAATATCTGACCCTACGATAACCCCCATGGTCGCAATCGCACCGATTACACCGCCGCGTTTGCCACCTACCATCTGTCCACCCGTAAACCCTATCAGCAGCGGCAGCAGGAACTTGATCATTGGATCAACCAGCGTAGCCAGATCTTTATTCGGGAACCAGCCCGTCGGAATGAATAAAGCCGTAATTAACCCCCATGCGATAAAAGCGCCGATGTTCGGCATAACCATACCGCTGAGCATGCGGCCGAATTGTTGAACCTTCACCCTTACACTACCGGACGAAGTTTGTGTTGTTGCCGTTGTGGCCATTTGAAATGCCCCCTTATGTTATTGAATAGGACGCCCTTGCTAGATACATCTGAAAGGTAATCCCTTATGACCACATCGTAAATCAAAGCGCTTTCTTTGTCATTAAATTGAAAACACGGTTTCGTCATGAACATTGTTGACATCATTTAAGAGCTCCTGCCAAAGGGCTATTTACAGGCATTTTCCTGCTGCGAAGGGCCTACTTATGTAAAAACGGAAGCCTGCATGTATCCGCAAGACCTCCGTTGTTTCATTCCGTATTCAGATGTAAACCCCGTTATGGGCAATCGTATCCTGGTACCAGTAAAAGCTGTCCTTCTTCGTTCTTGCCAGTGTGCTGTAATCCACATGAATCAGACCGAACCGCATGGTATAGCCATATGCCCATTCAAAATTGTCCATCAGCGACCAGGAATAATAGCCTTTGACTGGAATGCCCGAAGCGATGCAGCGCTCCAGCTGAATCAGATGCTTATGAATAAAATCAATCCGCTTCTGGTCCGCCACCACACCGTCTGACGGCTCGTCATTATAGCATGCACCATTCTCTGTAATATAAATCGGAATATCTCCGTACAATTCATGAATGCGGCTGAGAACGGTGTAAAACCCTTGCGGATAAATCGGCCAGCCGATATCTGTGTGCTCATACCCCATATCCAATGTGGCAATCTGCATCAGCCCCCCTTCAGAGTCGTACCGGGCAACACTTCCGTTATAATAGTTGATGCCCAGGATATCGATAGGCTCGCTGATCACCTCCATGTCGCCTTCGGCAATGTGCAGCTGTGCGCCTGCTTTTGCAAACCATTCTACCAGGAAGGAAGGGTATTCTCCCTTGAACACGGGGTCCATGAACCATTCCAGAAACCAGCCGGTCTGCCGCCGGCAGGCATCTATATCCTCCTGACGGGTGCTGTAGGGTTCCATCCACGTTACATTAGGCGCATAACCGATTCTGCCGTCATAACCCAGCTCCCGGAATTTCCTCACAGCCCTCCCGTGGGCGACAAGTAGATGATGGGCCACGTCGAGAGAGGTCTGCAGGTCTTTATTGCCGGGGGCATGCTCTCCGTAATAGTGGGAGAGAAAAGACGCACACCAAGGCTCATTTATCGTGTACCACTGTTTGATTTTGCCATGGAAAGCCCGGAATACTGTCTCGCAATATCCGGCAAAAGCATCTATGGTGCTGCGGTTGCTCCACCCTCCCTGATCCTCCAGGGCCTGCGGCAGATCCCAGTGATACAGAGTACATACCGGCTCAATACCGTTCTCCAGCAGCGTATCAATGAAATCCCCGTAATATTCCAGACCCTTGGAATTGACTTCCCCCGTCCCTTGCGGAAAAATACGCGGCCAGGCGATCGAGAACCGGTATGCCTTGATACCCAGCTCCTTCATGAGTGCGATATCTTCCCGGTAACGGTGGTAGCTGTCGCATGCCGTATCCCCGTTGTCTCCGTTAACCACCTTGCCGGGAATTCGGGAAAAGGTATCCCAGATGGACAACCCCCGCCCATCCTCCTGATAAGCCCCCTCGATCTGATAGGCGGCAGTAGCAGCCCCCCAGGCAAAATCCGCCGGAAATTGAATCTTATTCATGTATTGAGTACCCTCCTGTTATTCTTGTTAGCATGAAAGAAAAAGTTTTGTCATTACTTGTAAAACTTATATCAATGCTATTTATAATTTATTTCATTATAAATTGAAGGTGGATTTTTGAATACTATTTTGTTTTGTTAGTATAATTTCAATTATCATAGCAAACATAATTTCACGAATGAGTAATACCAGTTGCGGCCACGTCCCTGGACGGACATAAAAAAAGGCCGTCCCGCAACCGGGACAGCCCTTCCACTCTGCTCAAATCATATCCAGCGGCACTTTCCAGGCCGGCTGCGGAAATGCATCATCGAGCTGCCAGTACTCCTCATCGCTCAGACGGATCTTTGCGGCTGCAGCATTTTCGGTTACATGCTCACGGGTTGAAGCTTTGGGAATGGCGATCACATCGCCTCCATGGATGCTCCAGGCCAGCATGATCTGCAGCGGTGTCGCTCCATGATTCTGCGCGATCTCCCGCACGGTCGCATTGTCGGCCAACCCTTTGCGCAGCTTACCCGCCTGGGCCAGTGGAGAATAGGCCATTACAGGAATCTTATGGGTGCGCTGCCAAGGCACCAGCTCATGCTCAATACCTCTAGAGCCTAGATGATAGAGCACCTGATTGACAGCGCAGTGCTCCCCGCCGGGAATGCGCAGCAGCTTTTTCATATCCTCCGTGTCCAGGTTGGAGACGCCCCAGCGGGCAATTTTGCCGGAGGCTACCAGCTGCTCCATCCCCTCTACCGTCTCCTCAAGCGGAACCTCCCCCTTCCAGTGCAGAAGATACAGATCCAGATGATCTGTGCCCAGTCGGTTCAGACTCTCTTCACAGCTGCGGGTAATCCGGTTCAGGCCGGCATGATGCGGATACACCTTGGAGACCAAAAATACCTGGTCACGGATTCCCCGGATTGCTTCTCCTACCAGTTCTTCCGAGCGGCCATCCCCATACATTTCTGCCGTATCAATCAGGTTCATGCCGAGCTCCACTCCCAGCCTCAGAGCGGCAATCTCCTCGTCACGCGTTGCCTTATTCTCGCCTATATTCCAGGTTCCCTGGCCCATCTTCGTCAGTGCTGTTCCGTCTTTAAGTGTAGCGGTGCCGGATATATCACTCTTCATCATGAAAGTCTCCCTTAAATGTTTGTTGGCTTACGTTAATATACATAGTATATATACTTACCATGTTGTACCCGTCGAAACACAGCAAAGGTGTCCATTTCATTACTTTCAGCAGTAATCAGCCTGTTAACTTGAGGCCGACGGCTGCTCCTAGAATCATTACAATACAAATAATCCGCCGTAATCCGCGCCCCTCCCCATATAGCAGCATCCCCAGCACCGCTCCCCCGGAAGCGCCAATTCCTGTCCATACCGCATAGGCCGTACCCATTGGAATGGTGTCCATCGCCTGAGACAACAGTAGCAGACTCCCGCCAAAACCCAGCAGAAACAGGCACAATGTCGGTAAGTCGCGGTTCCGGTGCAACCTGCCCAGCATAGCCACCCCGAGCATCTCGCAGCAGCCTGCTGCAATAAGCATGATCCAAGCCATGTTACAACACCTCCTTCGAATGGGAATCTCCGGTAACAAGCTTCAGGCCAATAACCCCCGCCAACAGCACCAGAATTAGCACCAGCTTGAGCAGCTTGACCGGTTCCCCGAACCAGATCATATCCGCAAGAACCGTTCCCACCGTTCCAAGTCCGACAAATACAGCATATACCGTTCCTGCAGGCAGCTTGCTGCTTACCACAATCAGAGTATAGAAGCTGACCAGAAGCGCCAGTCCCGTAACCACCCACTCCCAGGGAGCGGAAGCATGCTTCAATCCGATGACCCACACCACCTCCAGGCAGGCAGCACCTGCAATACTCAACCACGCCTTATTGCTTTTCATAAAGGATTCTCCTCCTGTAAAATAAAATAAGCCCGGAAGGCCATCATCCAATTGGACGATACCTCCCGGGCTTTTATCCCTCCGTGTTGACACCGAGCATAGCTCCGCGCGTTTTCCCTCGGACCAGCCAGCCTTGAACCGCTGCGGAACCCTAGAAAACTAAAAAGTATTATTTTATTACATCGTATGTTAGCAAAGTCCAGAGGAGAAATCAAATATTCTGAGCCTGCAGAATCAGAACACCCCAAGGAGCAAGCTTCAGTTCCTCATTTGAAGCAACTTCCCGGCCCGACAACAGCTCTTCGGCAGAGCCATGCGGATATACGAAAGACTGCGGCGTGTCAGAATAATTAAAGTAGTACCGCACCGTCTGGTTCAGTGGATTGATGCCTGTCTTGACGATCAGAGGAAAAGCCAGCTCCTGGTCAGCCCCCCATAATCCAGCCTCCTGCACAGCGGTCTTCAGTATGCTGTGCGTCATCTCTCTGCTTGTCATGCAGCCGATATATGTCGCACTTCCCTGTCCGTATCGGTTCCGGGTAACTGCGGCATATTCGCCGTAGTGGGGATGATCGTACCGTAGCAGCACCTCCGCTGTCGTCGGCGTAATCAGTTCCATCCATGTGTCCACACGGCTATCTTCAGCGCCGACTGCCATGTCCTCACTCTTCAACCGTACCTCGTGCGGTGTAACGAACATACTGTAGCTGATGCCACATGCCTCGCTGATGATCCCCGGCTGAACAGTTGTCCGCACCTGGGTGACTTCGTCCGCGAACCCGCTTTTGAAGGAGTACACAACATGACCGCCTCCGCGGACGTATTCATTCAGATGCTCAAGCGCCTCGTCCGGAGCAGCATACAAGGCCGGAACGATAATCAGACTATACTCGGACAACCCAGGATAACCCGGCTGAATAAAGTCGCATTCGATGTTCATCCGGTACAACCCGTCATACAACCAGCGCACCACATCATTGTAATTCTTGCCGTCCGGCAGCTTGAACCACTCCATCGCTGTCAGGGCTTCGTTACTTACCATAACTGCAACCTTGTTCTGCTTATTCAGACCGTACAGCGACCCGCTCAAACGTGCAAAATCCCTGCCAATCGTGATCGCCTCGTTATAGACCGGGTTCGGCTTGAAATCATGGCTGAGCAGCCCTTTCCAATACGTCTCGAACGAATTATGAATGGAATGCCAATGCCAGTAGGCGACCATATTCGCCCCCGATGCCAGATGACTGAAGGCTTGCAGCCGCAGTTGGCCCGGATAAGGTGTCCAGTGGGGAAAAGCCTGCGCCTGTGTCTCCAGCACCAGGTAGTTGCTGCGCTTCAGCGAACGGGTCATATCACCCCCGAAGGCGATTTCCGTTCCGGTCAGCTCATGCTGCGAGGGATGATAAATATCCACACCGGCAATATCGAAGGCTTCTGCAGCAGCAAAGTGGTCTACCGAAGGCTGAACGCCATAGGAATACCCCCGCCATTCAAAATCAAAATTCTGTGTAACAAACTGCCCCGGCTGCTTATACTCGTTCACCAGCGCCACCTGCCAAGCGAGAAACTTCGTCACCAGTCCGCGCTGGAAGCGGGCGAATTCCGCCCCCAGGCTGCCGTTAATGGTGCCCACTACCGAGGGGAAGTCCTCCCAGCTGTTAATCCGGTTGCTCCAGTAATCCAGCCCGAAGCGCCGGTTGATCTCCTCCAGTGTTCCGAAGCGCTCCCGCATATATTTGACGAACAGAAGCTGCACATTGTCTCCGGCCGTATCATAGTGCTTGGTCTCATTGTCTGTCTGGTAGCCGATCACTGCCGGATGCTTGCAGACACGGCTGATCAGCTTGCGGATAATCCGCTCCGCATGGAACAGGTAGACGGGATTGGTAATGTCCATAATCTGGCGCGCGCCGTACTTTCCAGGGCCTCTTGGCGTTACGGCGAGGACATCCGGATGTTCCTTGACCAGCCAGGTGGGAACAGCATACGTTGGGGTTCCCACGATCACGGCAATCCCAGCGGCATGCATCGCATCCAGTACCCTGTCAACAGAGGTGAAGTCGAATACCCCGTTCTGAGGCTCATGCGTACTCCAGGTGGATTCAGCAATACGGACCGTGTTGATGCCCGCCTCCTTCATCATGGCGATATCCTCATCCAGCCGTTCGTAAGGCATATATTCGTCGTAATAGGCTACGCCGTAGCGAAGTATAGTCATCGTTGCTGTTACCTCCATTGTGGAATCTTTTGTCATTATCTTTATCTTTGTCTTTGTCTTTGTCTTTGTCCTTATATTTCTTACTCACCCACCGAAGGTGAACTTAAAAGCAAAATAGGGTAGAAGTACGGAGGGGACGTTTGGAACTGTAGGAGCGTAGCGTCCGCCTTTATGTTTCGATTTCTACCGCAAATCGCGGTTACAATCAGGAAATCGAAACATAACAGCGGCCGAAAGTCCAAACAGTCCCCGCAGTACGCCAGGCCCTATTATGAACTTTTAATGTTCACCTTATATCCTCAACCCTTAATTGCGCCCTCAGCAATCCCCTGCATAATGAACTTCTGGAAGAAGCCGTAGATCACAATGACCGGAAGTGCGGTCAGCACCAGCGCGGCCAGAATGAGCGACCACTCCTTGTTGTATTCCCCGAACAAAGTATTCGTCGAGAGGATCAGTGTGTATTTGTTGGAATCCGTAAGCATCAGCAGTGGCAGCAGGAAGTCATTCCAGATCCACAGGAAGTCCAGAATCGCGATAGTCACCGTAATCGGCAGCAGCAGCGGAAAGATAATCCGGAAGAAGGTCTGGAATTCCCCGCAGCCGTCCATCCGGGCCGCTTCCTCCAGCTCCCGGGGAATGGACTTCACAAACCCATGATACAGGAATATCGCCATATTGACCCCGAGGCCAATATAGATCAGGGCCAACCCGTAGGTGCTGCCGCTGACATGAAGGGTTTTGGCCATCCGGGTCAGCGGAATCATGATCGAATGAAACGGCACCAGCATCGATGCTATGAACAAGGAAAAGATGGCTGCGCTCAGTCTTCCGGAGGTCCGGGACAGCTTGTAGCCGGCCAGGGCCGCACAGAAGATAATGCCTCCGATGCCGATCACGGACACAATCACCGAGTTCAGCGTGCTGTGCAGCAGGTTGATTTTATCAAAGGCCTGGCTGTAATTCTCGAAATGCAGTTTGGTAGGCAGCGCCAGGAAGGAGGAGAACATCTCACCCTGTGTTTTTACGGAATTGATAATGGCCAGGTAGATCGGGAAGAAGGAAATGACCGCTCCGATCGAAAGAAACAGTGTAATGAGCAGGGAAGCCCCTTTTCTGAGTCTCATGCTTCCACCTCTTTTCGTTTCATGACACCAATCTGGATGAAGGTGAAGATCAGGATGATCGCGAACAGAATAACCGATTTGGCGCTGGCATAACCGTAACGGAAGTTGTTGGAGAACGCCTCTTCATAAATGTTCATCGTGATTACCTGTGTACTACGTCCGGGACCGCCACCGGTAAGACCATAGACCGCCTCGAACACCTTGAACGCTCCATTCAGCGTCAGGAAGAAGCAGATCGTAACAGCATGCGTAATCATCGGCAGTGTCACCTTGCGGAACGTCTGGAACGGGCTGGCCCCATCAATAACGGCAGCTTCCTTGAGGCTTTGCGGCACACCCTGCAAGGCGGCCAGATATATAATCATCATATAGCCGACACCGTTCCACAGCGATACGATTATGATCGAATAAAAGGAGACCTTGGGATCGCCGATCCACAGCTGGTCCAGGAAGGACATGGCCGTTTTTTCGGCAATTTGCGGCAGCACCTGGGAGAACACGAAGGTCCACATGAAGGCACTGATAATCGTACTGATCATATTTGGCATGAAGAAAATGGTGCGGAAGAAGCCTTTGGTTCTAGTCTTCGTCTCAATAAACACAGCAAGCACAAGTGCGAATACATTTTGCAGAACGATCATGAAGAGAACGTATTTCAGTGTAAACATTAGAGAATGTACGAAATCGGGATCTTCCCGGAGCGCTTCAATAAAATTCCCAAGTCCGATAAAAGAGTAATTGCGGTTCAGACCGTTCCAGTCAGTGAAGCTGTAATACATTCCGCCAATCGTGGGAATCAGCAGAAACAATGAGTAAATAATGAATGCGGGCGCGACGAAAGCAAGCAGCGAAACAATATGTTTATAGCTCTTGACCGGCACAGTATCCGCCCCTCTCCTTCTATGATGTGGGCAGCAGCAAACAGGGATGGAGGATAACAGGGTTCCCTCACTCTTCCATCCCTGATCGTCTGCCGCAGCTTATTTATTGACTTTGTTGTAGGATTTCCATGCTTTATCGAGTGCCTTCAGTACATCATCTTGCGACATTTGTCCGGCGTAGTATGCCTGCAGCCCCTTGCCTACCTCATCCTTGACCGATTGCGGAATAGCCGGGTCTTGTACAGACTTGCCTGCTTTGACATAGGAAGTTGCTTCAGTAATCCAAGGATAGCTCTCATACGTGTGAACCGTAGATACCGGATTGAACTTCATAGCCTGGAAAAGTTCGTTGGATGCCTGATCATCCAGCACATAGTTCAGGAAGTCGAGTGCAACTTCTTTGTTCTTGCTGGTCGGCGACAGCGCCAGCGACGTTGAGGCGCTGAGGTTGATCAGTGTCGCATCCGCATTATCGTTGATCGGCAGCGGTGCTACCCCAAAGTCCAGATCCGGATTGGATTTGAGAATCGTCTCCGCATACCATGGACCCATCAGCCACATTGCTCCCTTGCCTGCTGCGAAAGCCGCTGCACCGTCATCGCCGCCAACCTCGGTGGCTTTGGCTGTGCCATTCTCATTGATCAGATCGAATACATCAAAGATTGCCGATTTCATCTCGCTGAAGGAGCCTTCGTCGTTGTTCATTTTGTTCACAAATTCAGGATCTTCAGTCTTCATCATTCCGCCTACAGCCAGCGGCAGCACCAGCTGCGGAATCCAGGACTCCTTGTACGAAAGTACGAATGGAGTAATTTTCTGGGCCTTCAGCTTCTCAATGACTGCCTTCATCTCTGTCAGCGTCGTTGGCGGAGTCAGTCCCTGCTCACTGAAGATTTTTTTATTGTACAGGTAGCCCCACGACAAGGTTTCCAATGGCAAGGCTACAACCTTGCCGTCTGTAGTCGTAACTGAAGGCTTCACGCTATCCAGCAATTTGCCGACAAAAGGCTGGCTTGTCAGGTCCTCCAAATATCCGGCTTTATAGTAGGAAGGGATTTCGTTGACAGCATGTATGGCGAAAATATCCGGCGCATCATTCGAAGCGAGCCGTGTTTTGAGAATCTGGGAAGCGTTGTCCGCCGTAGGCATTTCCAGTTGCACGGAGACGTCAATGTTCTTGTCTGCTTTCTCTTTCTTTACAAACTCGGCGATGTAGTTGTCATACTGCTCTTTGAAGCGCGGCTGGGCGATGAACATCTTCAGTGTGACGCTTTTGCCAACACTGCCGGTGCCTGTTGTATCTCCGGATGCAGTGCCTGCATTACCGCTGTTGTTATTGCCGCAGCCTGCAAGAAGTGTAGCGGCGAGGATCGTGCAGAGTAACCCTTTGCTCGTCTTTGTCATGCTGTAAGACCTCCCAATGTCTGTGTTTTGTTTACGCTTTCATTGTATCCTGTTTATGAAAGCGTTTAATTGGACGGAATTACCCTTCCGGATTGGACATTTTTAAACCGGCTTTCTGCTTGCGCATTTCTCCCGGAGCCACGCCATAATGTTTCTTGAATACCCTGTAGAAATACCCAACATCTTCATACCCCGCAAGCTCCGCTACGGTCTTGATTGGAATACTCTCATCGGCCAGCCATTCCCTGGCTTTGTCCATCCGCAGCCCGAGTATGTAGTCCGTTACGTTGCAGCCATATTCCAGCTTGAACACCTTGCTCAAATACTCCTTGCTGACAAAAAAAGCCCTGGCTAGCCCCTCCAGCGTCACCGCCTCGGCAAAATGCCCGTCGATATACTGCCTCACCTCTTCGAGATTCAGCTTGTTTTTGAACTTGCGCTGACCGATCAGCTGCTCGAGGCTTGTCTCATAGATCTCCTTCAGATAGGCGGTCAAACTCCCTGCCGAAGTCATTGCCGCATGCGGGATTTCTGCTTTCAGATCATCCTCTGCAAGCCCGTTACCCCGCATGAGTTCCTTCAGGAGCAGCAGCATTTCGCTGCCGGCCTGGCGGAGTGCTCCGGGCACTTCGGTTCCGCCAAGCTCCAATTCTTTTTCGACTCCATCCAGAACTGAATTTACACCTTCAGCATTCAATTCATTGAAATGCACCCGCATGAGCTGCTTGCAGGAAGCAAGCCATATGGACACATCGATGTCCAGCGCATAGGCACTTTGTCCTTGCGAAGCTGCCTCCAGCTCTTTCCGGCATTTGCCCAGCACAGCATTCAGCTCCTTCGGATCAATGGGCTTCAGCAAATAATCCACCGCCCCGTACCGGATGGCATTCTGCGCATATTTGAAATCATCATAGCCGCTGACCACAATCATCTTGACCTCAGGAAAACGTTCATGCACTGCGTTCATCAGCATAACACCGTCCGCACCGGGCATACGCATGTCAGTAATAACAATCTGCGGGGACAGCTCTCCTATCAGGCGAAGCGCCTCCCGTCCGTCCTCTGCCTCACCGGCAATTTCCATTTCTAATTCTGCCCAGGAGCCAAACGTCCGCACAATGTCACGGTTCCAGCTCTCATCATCCACCAGCAGCACTTTATACATTGTCGGCTCATTCCTTTCTGTAATAAATCGAGCATGGAAAATCATAATTCCGGGTTCGACCGTGGCTCCAGAGAATGTTTGGACTTCCGGCCGCTGTTATGTTTGGATTTCCTGATTTGAACCGCTTCCTGCGGTAGAAATCCAAACCTTGCTTAGGCTTCCGAAGCGAGCTTTCCTGCGGAAAGCTTTTAGGCGGTCGCTACCGCTCCTACAGTTCCAAACTTCTCCTCCGCCACTTCTGCCCAAATATAAAAAATAACAAACTCAATTTATTTGTTTGTTATTTAATATGGTATGGTCACGGTCACCGTAGTCCCCTGCCCTACCGCACTCTCTACACGAATGCCGTAGCTGTCGCCAAAATGCATTTGAATCCGTGAAGCGACATTACGAAGCCCAATCCGCTCTCCGTGCGTCCATAAATCCCCGCTGCGCCGGGTAAGCCTGCCCTGCAGTTCTGCAAGCCGGTCCGGCTCCATGCCTACACCATTGTCACGGATCATAATGACCGTATCCTGTCCGGAACAGACCACCTTGACTTCAAGCTCCCAGAGACCCTCCTGCTGCTCCAGGCCATGAAAAAAAGCATTCTCCACAATCGGCTGGAGGCTCAGCTTCGGAATAAAGCTCCCAAGTGCTTCTTCATCCACCTCTAGACGATAACTCAGCCGGGCGGCGAAACGCTGCTGCTGAATCTGCATGTAGTTGTTCAGATGAGTCAGCTCCGCCCGCAGCGGTGCCAGATCCTCCGGCTCGCGGATGATATAGCGGAACATATCGCTCAGCGATCTAATCACTTCATAGCTTTCAGCGGGGCTGTTCTTGAACAGCATGCTGCCGATCATCTGCAGGGTGTTCTGCAGAAAGTGCGGGTTGATCTGCGCCTGAAGTGCTTTGAGCTCGGCGCTTTTTTTCTCCAGACTGATCATATACTCCGTGCGGATATGCTCCCGGATGCGGTGCGACATCTGATCCAGCTTCGTCTCCAGCAGGCCGATCTCATCCACACGGTTGCTATGCCGCATCTCGCGTTCCTTCATCATGCCAAAGCCTTGAATCGAGCGGGCCAGACTGACAATCGGTGTAGCCAGCCGCCAGGCCAGAATGACTGCGAGCAGAATGGCCACGACAACAGATACGGCACCGATAATCAGTCCAAAGTTCATCGTCGCCAGCGCACTCTGGTTAATGAAGCTGTTCGGAATCACAGTAACCAGCTTCAGACCCACCGGATCAATGGTGTTGTAGAACACATACTCATCGTCACTGCGAAAATACCCCTGGCTCTCACCCGTTCCAGCGACCCGTTCCAACGTTGCCGCTGCCGGAGCATTGCCCCAGGGCTGGTAGAGGACCTTACCATCCGTTCCGGCAATAAAAACGGTGTGGTCATTCCCGCGCCCCAGCAGATTCAGCGTCTGATCAAGCACTCCCCAGCGGATCTGCAGGGAAATTCCGCCCAGCTTCTCCTGGTTCTCAAAACGGTTAATACTACGGACCAGTTGAAACTTGGCCCTATCTGTACTGTCCGTAGTGATCATGAAATCCTTGTTCTGATCGAACAGCAGCTTATAAGGTAATGGAACCGTAGCCGGGGATTCAATGTCACTCTGGGAGGCATTGATCGTGTACAGCTTGTTGTAATCCTTCAAATACAGCTCTACGCCTACCACATGATTGCCCGCAGAGTAGAACAGATTGGTCAAAGTATCGGTAATATTCCGCTGCGCAGTGAACTGGCTGGACAGGCTGGCTTCCTCCGCATTCGCCAGATAATCGCTCAAATGCGGACTGATCAGCACCGTATAGATCAGATTGTTCAACTGGGCGAACTGGTCGCCCAGATAGATTCCGGTCCATTTCATATTGGAGAGATTCGTGCTGATCACTTCAGCCTCCATGGAGCGGCGGCTGTTCTCTGCAGCCAGACCGGTAATGGCTACGATGGGCACCACGGCCAGCAGAATCATCGTCAGAATAAGCTTGTTGCGTATACTCCGCCGGAAGGGCTCCGACAGCTTCATCATCCATTTGGCAAACATAATGCGCTCCAACCCCCTTGCCTCACTTGCTGTAGTTTATCCCTGGAATGGAATAATATAAATGTATACGAATATGCCTTTCTTGTAGCAAAAAACTAACGCCCCGTAAGCTCCGGGCGTTAGTCTTGTGAATATAACTATACTGTGATCCAATTAACCTATCACAAAGGTATGAAAGGATTCCGCTTCCAGCTTGAAGGAATACAGCGATGACCCGCTCTGCAGATGCAGCATCCGCGCCTCCATATAGGGATTTGCGATAACAATGGTTACCCTGCCCTCCGGCGTGCGGAATGCGGCAGCATGTCCGCTCCACGGTCCCTTCAGCCCAATTCTTACCGAACCCGGCGCTGCAAAGCGGGAGAAATGCTTCATCACATAGTACTCTGGATTATGGATGGCCTGCCGTGAAGCAGGATCAATGGTCAGCATGGAATTCTGCTCCCAGCCCCAGGTGCTGCGCCCTTTCGGAGCAAGTGCCATATTCCAGTAAATGTAGGCATTTACACCGTTCATAAAATAGTGCTGGTACAGGCCGAATATATATTTGGCATAAAACCAGGTGTTCTCTCCGTCGCCGCATTCATTTTCCGTCTGCATGTATCTCAGTTCCGGGTAGCTCTGCACCGTACGCTGGATCGCATGCTTACCTGCCCACTGATAACCCACACCTTTGACGTATTTGTAAGCCTCCGGATCACCAAGTACGACACCCGCATACGCGTCATAATCGCTGGATTTCTTCTTCAGCCATTCATCCCAGGGTTCCGGGGCATTGATCGTACCGAGCCATATTTCCGTATCCAGTCCATGCTCCTCGAAGGCTGGACCCAAATAATCACGGATAAAAACTTTGAGCTGCTCGCCGGTCCAGACACAGGACGGGAACTTCTGGTCGGCAACCACTTCATTCTGCACATGCACCTGATGTATGGTAATTCCCTCTTCCCGGTAAGCTTCCACGAACTTCACGAAATAGAGGGCGTAAGCAGCAAGAATCTCCGGCTCCCAGCGGAGTGTACCATAATTGTAGGCCTTGGGAAATTTCATCCAGGTCGGCGGACTCCAGGGAGAAGCAAATAACTTCAGCTCCGGGTTCAGCGCCAGGGCTTCCTTGATATAGGGAATGAGCAGCTTTCTGTCCCGTTCAATCGAGAAATGCTCCATGGCATAGTCGCCATCCGTTTCGTTCAGGCTATACCAATCGAGCGCATAATCGCTGGCTCCGATAGGCAAACGGCAGATACTGAAACGCTGCCCGCCTTCGGGATGGAACAGGTCGTACATCACCCTGGCCCGCTCTTCTTCCGGCAGATGGCTAAGCGCGTCGTAGCCGAGTTCGTTGAAGCAGCCACCGAAGCCTTCCAGGGTCTGGTAGATATCTTCCGTAATGGTCAGGTTGGCCGGAGCAGCATGCTCCGGTCTAGTAATTTCAGTCTCGGATACCCCATGTTCGGTCCAAGGCGCATCTTCTGTACTGGAGTACCATTTAAGCTGTATATTCGTCATCATCTATACCTCCATTTGAACATAGAAATTCATCTGACAGTCCTGCCCCACAATAATGTTTGCGCTTTCATTATAACTCTTCTATTGTACGGATGAATTGGACAATCTGGTGATCCAGGATTGGACTATTTTAATCCGCTTAGGAGTTTCACTCTGCAAGTAAGCCAAAAGACAGCAAAACCCCGCTCCAGGGCTGCTGCCTTTTGTCATCCATACGAAAGTCCCTGAGGATACTTCACGCTTCAGCTGCCGTTATTTCGCTGCCACCAGCGCATTCAGCTCGCGCAGATCCTTAGCCAGATCCGCCTCGGTATATTTCCCCTGCCCGAATCCGATCATGGCCCGCAGCGGCATATATTTCATCATCGCCAGGAACATATCCGGATTGTCCTCCATCGCACTTTCGAGTCCAAAAATACTGCTGAATTTCTTCGCCCTCTCTGCCGTAAGCGGATTATCCAGCAAATCCCCGACAGTAGTATTCCGGTGAAAGCGTACTGCGATTTCGGTCGTGGAGGACACTTCCAGGGAAGCCGTCAGGCGGATATCACGGGAAGAGGCCCCGATCCCGATCCGGAATGTCCCGCTCTCCACATGCCAATCAGCAAGCTCCACATTGTAATAGGCAAAGGCCCGTTTATTCAGTACAAAAGAAACCTCCCGCGCTTCTCCGGGCTGTAGCTCCACCTTCTGGAAACCCTTCAGCTCCTGCAGCGGGCGGATAACGCTGCTCTCTACATCACCTACATAGAGCTGCACAATCTCCTGTGCTGCCCGGTTGCCCGTATTCGTCACGGTTACGCTGACCTTCACAGTTTCCGTATCGCTCATGCCCGTTTTGTCCAGGATCAGATCACTATACTCGAATTCGGTATAGCTCAGGCCGAAACCGAACGGGAAGAGCGGCTCCAGCTCTTTTTTATCATAATAGCGGTAGCCGACGAATAAGCCTTCCTTGTACTCCACCCTGTCCCCTTCACCGGGGAAATTCAGGAACGACGGGTTATCGCTCAGCTTCACCGGGAACGTCTCAGCCAGCTTGCCGCTTGGACTCACCACGCCGAAGAGCAGATCAGCCACCGCACCGCCAAAGGCCTGTCCGCCCAGATAGCCTTCCAGGACTGCCTTCGTCTTGGAGAGCCAAGGCATCTCCACCGGGGATCCGTTGCTAAGGAAGATGATCATATTCTCCTGCACCTCTGCCACCGCATCAATAAGCGCAATGTGGCTCGCGGGCAGCGACAGATGACTGCGGTCATAGCCCTCCGACTCGTAGCGGTCAGGCAACCCAAGGAACAACACCGCGACATCCGACTTATCGGCTGTCTCACGCGCTTCACGCAGTAGCTCCCCATTCACCTCATCGCTGCCCAGTTCATAACCCTGCGCATAGTGGAAGCTTGCAGATCCTCCCGCTACAGCCTGCATTTCCGCAAAAGCATCATCCAGCTTCGTCGGATTCACATGCGAGCTTCCGCCGCCCTGATAACGCGGCTTCTTGGCGAATTCACCGATGATGGCAATTTTCCCTTCGCAGGCAAGCGGCAGCAGCCTGTCTTCATTCTTCAGCAGCACCATGCTCTCCCGGGCCACTTCACGCGCAAGCCGGTGGTGTTCCTCGGGATCAAACGAAACATTTTCTATACGGCTCTCTGTCCGTTTGAAAATAAAGCTCAGCAGCCGCTCCACCGCAAGGTCCAGCGTCTCCATAGACAGTTCGCCGCTGTTCACGGCGGCAACGATTTTGGCGTCACCGATCCCGCCGCTTGAAGGCATCTCCAGCTCAAGTCCGGCTTGTAGCGCCTTCACCCGTTCGTTCACCGCCCCCCAGTCCGACACCACGAAGCCTTCAAATCCCCATTCATCCCTTAGAATCCGGGTCAGCAGGGTTTCACTTTCCGAAGCGTATTCCCCGTTCACCCGGTTGTAGGAGCTCATGACGCTCCATGGCTGGCTTTGCTTCACAGCCCCTTCGAAGCTCGCCAGATAAATCTCGCGCAGCGTCCGTTCGTCAATTACGGCATCTGTAGACATTCTGCGGTGCTCCTGGTTGTTGGCGGCAAAATGCTTCAGCGATGTGCCCACGCCCTGGCTCTGAACACCCTGTATATGATTGGCGGCCATCTCCGAAGATAAGTAAGGGTCTTCCGAGAAATACTCGAAATTCCGCCCGTTCAGCGGAGAACGCTTGATATTGGTTCCAGGTCCCAGCAGTACGGCCACATCCTCAGCCTGACATTCTGTGCCCAGTGCTTCGCCAACCCTGCGGATCAGCTCACGGTTCCAGGAAGAAGCAAGTCCTGCCGCTGAAGGAAAACAGGTAGCAGGCACACTGTTATGGAGACCCAGATGGTCGGCGCTCTCTGCCTGCTTGCGCAGTCCATGCGGCCCATCGGTCATCATCAGAGAAGGAATACCCAGCCGTTCAATGCCTTTTGTATGCCAGAAATCCAGCCCCGAACAGAGTCCAGCCTTCTCTTCAAGCGTCATTTGCGAAATGAGGTGGTGAATGTCAGTTGTCATCATATGCCTCCTTGAAAGTGCTTTCTTATTTCTCATTCTAATATACTTCCCGGCAGATTTATGGCAAAATCATTGTATTATTGGTATTTTCATTAGGTGTGAGGTGAGGGAATGTGCTTGATCAATTAGAGATATCTGAACGGATTCCTTATATCTGCGGGCTGCTGTACGAGGCTTACCGGATACCGGTCGTTTGGCTGAATGCAGAGGGCGAAACGGCGCTGGCACTGCCGCAGTCATACCAAGGCCGGCCTTCGGCTGAAGACAGCCAAGGACTGCCGGCAGAAGTACTGGAACAAGTTAAGGGTGCTGCGAACTTCGGGAATGATGCAAGGACTGTTGTTTTTCCGCTTATCTGTACAACAGCCTACCTGGAGAATTTCATCGTACTTCCGTTATCGGGAGTGGCAGAGCAGGCGGGAACCATCTTGATTGGCCCCTCGCTGTATACAACCATCAATGAAGGAACGGCGGCGAGTCTCCTGCGGGACCACAATAGTCCCTCCGGACAGCTGGAGGTGTGGCTTCAGTATTACAGTGCGCTTCCCGTACTAGACAGGATGCGTCTGTATCATGCGGCCATACTGCTGTACACACTGGTGACCGGGCAAGCCTTATCCATCAGCGAACTGCTGCTGAATTCGCTGGATCTTCAGCCTGCACAGCTGGAGGGCGGTGCACCAGATCTGGATCTGTCCTACCGCCGGGAAAATACCTGGCTGCACCATGATCCAGGCCAGGAGCGCGAGCTCTTCAGACATATCCGTAACGGAGATAAGGAAGGGCTGCTGCAGACGCATGCGGGTTTCCGCGAAGATCAGTATGGACTACTCTCTAAGAAAAGCCAGCTGCGCAGCAAAAAGAATCTCGCCATCACCTCCATTACCCTGGCGACACGCGCGGCCATGGACGGAGGACTGTTCTGGGAGATTGCCTACACGCTTAGCGATTTTCATATCCAGCACATCGAAGAGCTGAGAGATATTCCAGCGGTGGAACGGGCCCAGCTTGCGGCCCTGTGTGATTTCGCCGATCATGTGAAGAATAACCGCAGATCCAAGCTATCCCGGACTTCTGCGCTGTGCCAGAACTATATCTTCAACCATTTATATGAGGAGCTTACACTCGGTAAGCTTGCAGATGTTGTAGGGCTTAATGCCAGCTACCTGTCCCAGCAGTTCAAGAAGGATACAGGCCTAGCCGTCAGCGATTATATTCAGCGGGAACGGATCGAGGAAGCCAAACGTCTGATGGATCTGCCGGGCATCACCCTCTCGGATATCGCAACCCGGCTGCATTTCAACGACCAGAGCTATTTTACCAAAGTGTTCAAGAAATATACGGGGATGACACCGAGGCAGTTCAGGCAGGACCGGGGGGAAAGCTGATATAGATGAATTGTAGCCATATGTAGTGCGAAATTCATGTGCCAAACTGATTTAAGTGATGGCTTAGGTGCTTATACAATCCTCTTCCCCATTGCTCAGGAGTCAGTTTCCCAAAAAAAGGATGTGGGTGGGAGGTGCATTTTTCCGGGCCATTGTTCTGGAATGTTATAATTTTTTGTTTTAGTTTTTCTTTTTCTATTTCAAATTCTTTTTCTTCCACAATCAAAATTGTAGGAATAGTGGACATGTTGCGGGCAAGCGGCTTGTCATTAAAAAAGATTGGTTTCACAAACGTTCCAATTAATACGCCTAACCAGCCTCTTGGAGGAAAGGTATTTCCCATTGCAATGTCGTGGAACGATGAGCAATGAGCTAGCATTTGGGCGACATTCATCTTACCCCATTGAGGGCGTGAGTTGGGACTCAATTTGTCTATTCGGTTCAAAATTTCCGCTGTGTCCGTTTGACTAAAGATATTTTTCATAACAGACTCCTTTAAATTTAATGGCTAAAAATTGAATGACTTGATAGTTTCTAAGCTAATCCTACCAAATATTCACATACTCGGTTTCTTCGGGATTGCTCATTTTTTACCGACCACCTCTTGTAAATATCAATATTCGCACAACGCTGCTTCCTGTCTAATCCTTTTTTTCTCAGTCTAATAATATATTCCCCACCAACACCGCACACTGTTCACCCAGTTATTGTACCCTGTCTGCCACACTCTCCGCGCAAGGCAGAGGAATATCTGCAATATTATGGTACAATCCTGGTAAGGAGCATGTAAATTTTAGGAGGGATAGGTTTGGGTATTGGTATTATTTTTGTTGTAGTGTTCTTCTACATCGTCTCAAAAGCCATTATGAAAGATAACAACCATAAACGCGGGAACAGCGGAAAGGACAGAAATAACTCTGCAGACAGTTTCTTCTTCACTGGTACCGGTATGGACCTTACCCCTGAAGACAGCCACAATAAACATCATTCCGGCAATCATCACGACGGGGGCAACGGTAACAGCAGCCACAACCATCATAACCACGGCGGTAGCAGCTGGGGCGGAGGTCATGGCAGCCACGGCGGCTGGGATGGCGGCGGTCATAGCGGGGGTCACGACAGTGGCGGCGGTGGTGGAGATTCCGGAGGTGGCGGCGGAGATGGCGGTGGCGGCGGAGATGGCGGCGGCGGCGGCGGTGGCGGAGACTGAAGCCACATAGATCTTAAGAACCCGCTGGTGCAGCGATGCAGCCGGCGGGTTCTTTTTAGCCTAATCCTACATGCCAAAAACCCCGTATCCTCTGAATCATCAGAAGTTACGGGGCCATTGATGTGTTTATTTTATGCGCTAAAATGGAAACGGCTCAGCAGTACCTCGCCGCTAAAGATCAGATACACGTCCGTGTTTCCAGCTTCAATGCTTACTGGAACGGAGAGGCTTTTCCACTCCTGAAGGTTACTGCCTGACGGAATCACCAGCGTAGCTGCCAATTTCCCCGCAGGACCTCCGGTTCTAATCTCCACACTGCCGCCCTTGGCAGAAGATACAAGACCCTGGAACTCTGCTGCACCCTGTGCAAACGCTGCATCCTTGAAGGCAATCCAGGCTCCATCCGCTGTAGGGTGAATGGATGCCCCGCCCGCCTTGCATTCGTCCAGGAACACTTTTTCATAGTCATCGTAGTTCTCGGCTTTGACTGTATGATACAGGTCACGCGGCGGAACCGTTTCGCCCTGTACTTGCACGCGTCCGGTCAGCTGAATATCCCCCGAGGAACGGCCGATTAAGATTTCGTATTCGCCGGTTTCCACACAATATTGCTCCCGCGTTACATCCCAGAAAGCCAGCTCTGCCACCGGTAAAGTGAATGTTACTGTCTGTGTTTGTCCGGCGGCAAGATGAATCTTCTCGAAACCCTTAAGCTGTTTCAGGGGGCGCTTCACCCGGGAGGACAAGGCATGAACGTAGAACTGAACTACCTCATCACTTGCTACGGACCCTGTATTCTCAACGTCTACCGTCAGCTTAATCGCTCCATCCTGCTTCAAAAGCTCCTCCGCCAGCGTGAGCTTACGGTATGCCACCTGAGCATAACTTAAGCCATGGCCGAACGGATACAGTGGTTCACCGTCAAAGTACATGTAGGTTCTTTTCCCTTTGATAATATCGTAATCCATCAGATCAGGAAGCTGATCCACGGAACGGTACCAGGTCATGTTGAGCTTGCCTGACGGACTGTAGTCACCGAACAGAACATCTGCCACCGCATTGCCGAGCTCCTGCCCGCTGTGGGAGGTATATAGAATTGCCGGAATATTCTCATCCATCCATGTCGAAGAGATCGGGTAGCTGCCTACAATTACTACTACAGTATTAGGATTAGCTTCGTATACCGCCTTGACCAGACGTTCCTGCTCTTCTGGAAGCACAATATCCGGTCTGTCTATTTCTTCTTTGCCGTTCAAAAGCGGATGATTGCCGACGAACACGACTGCGACCTCAGCGGCTTTGGCAGCTTGGACCGCCGCATCCACGCCATTTACAATAACGGTCTTGTTGAATTCCCGAGCTTCGGCAGCGGCATCCTGATCACCAACCTGGAGTGTGCCATCCTCTGCGTTGATGGAGATCAGCTTGTCATTCCACGTGCGCAGACTCACGGCTCCTCCGTCTTCCGGTACCAGATTCAGCGATTCCTTCACGTACCAGCCATAGATTTCTTCAGCAGAAGCAGTCAATGTATCCGAGTCGTTCAGTGTAACATATTGTCCCCGGCTGGTTGCTTCCAGCGTATGGGCAGCCCAGCCCCAGACTGTATGACGGAACATTTCCCCACGCTCCGGTACATCATGCATTACAGCCAATCTTCCGTCTTCACCAGTCATTCCCACAGCCTTACCGCTTGCTGCTGAAGTCAGGATAATGCGGTCATCCCCGCTCTCAAAAGCAACCTGCTTTCCGGCCAGCTTCTTCGTTACACCCTGCAGCGGGGTCACGCCATAAGCCAACGTACCAGAATACCAGTCTCTGAAGGCCTCATCAGCCAGCGGCCCGATGAGTGCAACCTTGGACAGCTCCGTCTTGCGGAGTGGAAGGGTATTATTGTTATTCTTCAGCAGCACGATGGACTGCTTCGCTGCCTCCAGGGACAGCTCACTGTGTTTTTTGCTGAGAATCACACTATCATCGATGGCTGCATACGGATTACCCTCCTCCGGATCGAACTCACCCAGACGGAAACGGACGCGGAACGTATTGAAAAGCGCACGGTCCAGATCCTCCTCGGTCAGCAGCCCTTCATTCAGTGCCTGATGAATAACCTTGATAGTCTCTTCCGTTTCTTCAGTTACACTGTCGATGCCGTTCTTGATGGATTCGGCCATGGATTGTGCGAACGATTCATAATACTTATGATCCTTCACAATTCCGAACAAATCTCCGGCATCACTTACAATAAAGCCGTCCATTTCCCATTCGTCCTTCACAATCTCCATGACTGCCGGATGCAGGATCACTGGAACACCGTTCACCGAGTTGTAAGCTGTCATCATCGACTGCGCGCCGCCTTCCTTGAAGGCAGGCTTGAAGGCTTCCAGATAATACTCGCGCATATTGCGCGGATCTATACTGGAAGAAGCCACTCCGCGGTCAATCTCATTGTTATTGCCCAGGAAATGCTTGAGCGTTGCTACCGCTTTCAAATACTTGGGATGATCTCCTTGAATCCCCTTCACCAGCGAGGTACTTAGACGGCCGGTCAGTTCCGGATCTTCGCCATAGGCTTCTTCCGTTCTGCCCCAGCGCGGATCACGCTCCATATCCACTGTAGGCGCCCACAGAGTCAGGCCGTTCACTGTCGGATTTTTTTTGTAAAATGCTCTGGCTTCATCGCCGATCGCTTCACCGATTTTTTGCAGCAGCTCCGGGTTCCAGGTACAGGCCAGGCCGCTCGGCTGTGGAAAAGAAGTCGCTTTACCCAACCAAGAAATCCCATGTGCCCCTTCCGTACCATGCTTATAGCCGCCTACTCCTAAGCGTTCGATAGCTGCTTGATATTGAGGCATCAGGCTTACCTTCTCATCCAGCGTTAATCTGGAGAGCAGATCCTGAACACGTTCATTCAGCTGCAATTCAATTTGTTGAAAGGGTAATGTTGCGGTTTCCATTGAGAAGACACTCCTTTTGATCTTTATGATAACGGTTTCAACTATCTTTCCAATCATAAAAGATTCCCGCCGGAAGCAACACCTGAATAATTGACAGAAAAATCAGTTCATAATTAGAGATTCAGGAGCAGGACCAGCCCCCTCAAGTCGTTAAAAACCTCCGTGCATCCGCCGAGAGGCCGGAGAAGTTCTGATCCCCGCTGGTGATGACATAAGTGCCTTCCAGAATAGACTCCGGCGGGCGGTTTCGCACCTCCTTGGGTGTGAGGCCGTATCTGGCCTTGAACACTTTATGAAAATAGGAGTACGTGCCGAACCCGCAGCTTCCGGCAATATTTTCCAGTCCCAAGTCGGTATAACGGATGCGCTCCAGAGCATTGGACAACCTGATTTCCTGGGTGTAATGAATAATCGTATACCCCGTCAGTTTCTTAAAAAGATGCACAGCACGGGAGACACTAAGTCCGGCCGCCGCTGCAACCTCTTCCACCCGGAGTGGACGCAGGGCATGCTCGTTGATATACCGCTGCATCAGCAGCACCATTTCATTGGAACGCACCAGCGGGTCCTGACGGGAAACAGCCTCCTCCGAGAGTCGGTCGAGCGATAAACATAAGGCACACAGCAGATGCCGGATCAGCTCGGGGTTACCCTGCACAATCCGGTGCTGTTCTATGCTCAGTTGTTGCCACAAGGAGAGCATTCCGGCATCCAGATGAATCCGCTGCTGGATCGGGCGGATCCGGTCCTTCCACCACTGTTCAATCCACGAGCCTTCGCAGAGCAGATAATAATCCCCGCTTTCGATCTTCCCGTCCATGGCTTCCACCTCTAGATGATAAAGTTCACCAGGAGGATAGATCAGCAGATCTCCAGGCTCAACGATTCTCATTTTCCCCTGGATCAGCGCTCTGCAGCTGCCCATCACCTGCAGCCGAAGCAGGAAAAAAGGTGGTGGTGTAAAGGAGGTTTTGAACGGAAGGGTATGAAAAGAGTACGCGCAGGCATGCAGCTTCAAGTCCATATTCACACCGTCCCAGCCAAATAGTAGAGGTTTTCGAGCAGATAAAACATTCTTTAATCATCAACAATTAACTATACTATAACCAAATGAAAGATAAAGCTGCAAGCTGATTCTGAAGGAGACGTTCCCGCCCCTATGTTGAACCGAACACGCAATCTTTTCCTAATTTCAGGCTATCCTGTATTTTTGATCTGCATGATGCTGCAGGGGATGGCTATATCCATTAGCTCCCCATTTTTGGCTGTTTATTTCACAACAAAGCTGGGTGTATCGGCAGCTACCTTTGGTATTTTCACGGCAATAACGATCATAAGCGGCGTATGGCTCAGTATGTCGATTGCCAAACGCTCGGATAGCGGGCTGAACCGCAAAAAGCTGATGGTCACCGCCATGTTTTTCAATGCGCTCGCTTTTTCCGGCTACCTCTTCATCCATGAGTTTTATGGACTGCTGCTGTTTATGACCGTATTCACGGCACTCGGTGCCCCGGCCATGCCTCAGCTCTTCGCAAGTGCACGGGAGGCTGTCAATGCCAGCAAGTCCGCTGATCATGCCTTAGCCAATTCGACGCTTCGTTCGATGTTTTCACTGGGTTTTATCGTCGGCCCGCTGGTAGGCTCCGTTCTGATCCATTATTTCGGGTTCCAGGGCATCTTCATGAGTACGACGCTGATTTTTATTCTAAATGCCATGCTAGCTCTATTCTTCATAAAAGCTCCCGCCGTTCCGGCAAAAACCGTCAGCCTGAAGTCTACGCCCGTTAGACTCCATCAGAATCCCCGGGTCCTGGTTCCTTTTCTGGTGCTGACGCTGCTATATTCCGGACACTGGATCAACAACCTGAATATTTCCCTGTTCATTACGGATACGCTTGGCGGAGATATGCAGAATGTCGCATCGGTATCCAGTATTTGTGCACTGCTTGAGATTCCTCTGATGCTAGTGCTGGGGTTATTATCCGCCAAATATTCCGCCCGGCTGCTGATGGTCTGGGGGATCGTGCTGGGTGCGGCTTATTACATTGTCGTGCTGTTCTCCACTTCTCTGTGGCAAATCCTTGCCGGACAGGTGCTGCTGGCCTTCTTCGTTGCTGTTATCTCCGCCATCGGCATCAGCTATATTCAGGATTTGCTTCCTGATTTGCCGGGCTATGCTTCAACACTGTACACGAACTCTACGACGATTGGCAGACTACTGGGAAGTCTCGCGGGGGGCGCAGCTGCACAGTGGTTTGGATACAGGAATGCCTATTGGGTATGTCTGCTGCTGGGCTTATTCTCTCTGGTCTTGCTCGCACTCCCCCAGCGTTTGGCGGCAGAAGAGGGCGCTCACTCTACCAGCATCACATAACAGGAGGAATCTGCGATGAAAATCATACTTGTTGACGACAGCCCCTATGTGCGCAGAGAGCTTAAGCTATTGCTGGAGCAACTGCCCTTTGAATATGAAGCCATTCTGGAAGCTGCCTGTGATTCAGAGGCGCTCCGGCTAATCGAAAGGCATAGACCGGATCTTATTGTCACGGATGCCAAGCTGCTGATCAGCGAAGCAGGGGCGATAGAACGTATGAATGCAGGTCAGACTCATGGCAAAATCATTGTGACCAGCAGCCACGAGTTTGTCCTGGATGCCTTTTGCAAAGGCGGCATGGATGCTCTGCTGAAACCTGTTGCCAAGGAAGAGCTGATGTATGTATTGCTTAGAGCGGCAAGCGCTACGGGGCACGAGAGTATGTATGATGAGCAGCCGGGGGTTGCTCCGGCGGGGTAGTTGTTGTATGAAGGATAAGGCTACATGAAGAACTCTGCGTGAGATTCCTTAGACATCTCCAATAAAACAGCTCCGATAATTAACAGATTAATAATTATCAAACCAATAGTCTGGAATCTCCAATTTTTACGGGTGAATAATCGCGTGAATAGAAACCCAAGTGAGATTCCTTCCCCTATTAAATTCATGGGTAACAGTACAATAGACATAAAAACCAATGACAGAATATATTCCGATATTATTCCTCCTATAACCAATAATCCAAACAGACCCAGTAGATGCACCCAGGGCCACATCATGATGATCTGACTGATCTTGTTGGAATCCTTAATCAAGATCCCCAGTATTACTCCCATACTTGCCAGCAGAACAAGAAACGAAGTTGAAGTCTCAATCGGCACACTACCATGGCTGAATACCTGTCCATCAAATTCTTCAAAAACACTGCGGCCAGTCTTATAACTTAATACGAATAAAGCCGCAAGAACAAAGACTAGAACAATATTCGGTAATCGTTTCACCCTCACTCACTCCCGTTTCCTGATATCAATAACTATATTCGCTTAACCCAGTAATTCCCAATAATATCTTCGGCTAATTTCTGGCATCAATGAATAGTTCCTGTAATTAACAGAACAACATCACCTTTTACCTGCCAGTTTGCTTCTTTTATGAGCGGGGTTTAAGCACGCTACCCTTGTAGTAAATACTTCCCCAGTTACACAGTAACCCTAGCTGCAACGCCTATGGATCATTGTATAAAGGTTGCAGAACTAGGCGAGCCGTAGTGGAGGCTAATACGCCAAACGGCGGTTCTCCTTCACCGGAGAACCGCCGTTCTACTGAATTTTTGCATACTCCGCAATAATTAGAACTATTCCTCATGCCCGCCGGGCTTCATCTTCAACTTGCGGTAATCCCCCGGAGTCACACCGACAATCCGTTTGAATACCCGGCCAAAGGTGATGGAGTTGGCATAACCCAGCTTTTGTCCGATATCCTGCAGATTGTCACTGGTCGTGGCGAGCAGATATTCTGCCCGCTGCATCCGCAGCTGGGTCAGAAAATCTACAAACTTCATGTCAAACTCCTCTTTGAACAGATGGCTCGCATATTTGCCTGAAATCTGGAACCGGTCGCTCAGATGCTTGAGCGATAAGTCCGGATTGTCAAAATTCTCTTCTATATATACCTTCATCTCGCTGATCATTGCACGGTAGCTTTTGGACTCATTGACCGATACATAGATGCGGTATATCTCCGCGAGCCATTTCAGCATGACATCATGAACCTGTCTCAATGTCGTTCCCGCTTCGATTTCGCTGTAATATCCCTGCAGACTTGGCTCGCTGAAGATTCTCTTCAGGCTGTCCGAGAGTTGCCCCAGCTCACGGTCAAGCATTTGGATCAGGGTGTGGAGCAGCATATGAATTTCTTCGTCCTTCACTTGATCCTCACTGAACCAGACGAACAATTCATCCAGCCTCTGCCGCCAATTCTCGTCCGCGATACGGAATTCCCGCACAATCTCACCCAGCATTTGCAGATATTTATAGGACTGCAGCGTGGACCGGTCCGGCAGATTATCACTAAGTACAACCCTATCCTTACCAAGCGACAGCTTGTGCTGCAGCGCCATGTCCGCTGCAGCGGAGGACTTGGGAATCCCCCCCAGTTCATCTACCACTGGACCAATTCCAATAGCCAGCGAGAGGCCCAGATTGTCGCTCACCCATCGCAAGCAGCGCTCCGCCAGGTTCCGCAATTGGGACTTATTGATCGGGGAATTCCCGCTGGAGCCGACCATCAGCCCAATCCGGTTGCCGCTGACCCATTCACCCCAGCCCTCCAGGCCTTCTTCTCCCGCGAGCTCCTGAAACAGATTCATCAGTGTCAGCTTGAGCAGATTCTGATCCTTGGCCGGATATTTATTGCGGAAATCTTCATAGTGATTGATCTCCGCCGCAATATAGGCAAATTGCAGGGAAGTTCCGGTGAATGGGCAGAAACGTTCCTGCCTATCCTCCAGGGAAGCAATCCGCTCGCCCTCTAGCAGATCCAGGAACAGCTGACGGCGCTGGACCAGCAGATTCTCATCATGCTGTTTTTGATAATCCATAGTTTGATGGATCAGGGTTTCGAGCGCCTGGTCAATCATTACCAGTTCGTTCCTTGAGGTGACATCCATGCCTTCTTCACGGAACTGCAGCGCCTGAATCCGGTTCATCATCGCCTGGATCGGACGATAATTTTTGCGGGTAATGTACAGAATGTATAAGGTCCCCAGCACCACAGTCAGAATGCCGATGATGATCCAGGTATACGACACCACAGACATCCAGGCGAATAGCTCACCGGCAAGAATACCACTCTCGAAGGTCCAGCCCACATTGCCGGCAGGAATCCGGGTGAGGACACTGCTGCTCGGGATTTCTTTGTCCCCGTGGGCCGCATAGACAAGCTGTCCTTGATCATTTACCACGCGCATGAAAGACACCTTGCTGTTCGTCATCTCATCGATCATCCGTTCGATCCGGTACATGCTTAGATTGACTACGATGACACCCTCAGAGCCGAAAGGAAGCGGCAGCTGCTTGTACATACTGATGACTTCCGAGGCAGGGTCGGAGCTGAATAACCGCTGGCTCCGCACATCACTCCATTTGCCGGTGCCTGTCCGGGTCAGTGCCTGCTCCAGATAATCCCGGTCTGCAAAAACATCGCTGTCCACCAGCCCGTTCAAAGTCAGCACTTTCCGGTCAAACTTCCGGTAAATATAGATGGAATCGATCAGTTGATTCCGGTATATCAAACCCTGCATATCCTTCACAGTATTATACAGCCGGGTCCGGTCTCCCTGATCGCTCATCCCGCTTAGATAATCCCCGTAATCATGATTAGTCTCCATCTCTTGCAGCACAGCCAGTTCCACTTCGCTTAAGGCATTCTGTACGGAATCGACAACGTAGCCTGTAGAGATACGGTTGGCCTTTTCGGTCTCACTGCGTGAAAGCTCGCCTACAATGAGAAAGGAGAGAAAGATGAGAATCGATACGGTCAGCAGAAATATGGGGAAGTAAGAGAACATCATCCTGCTGGACCAATTCCGCTTCATATGAACCCCCCCGCTCCTCTTAACTTGAATACCCGAGAGATGCGCAAGGATCTTGGCCATTTACAAGTTCGGTGACATTCTCGCAATTCTGTTAATCCAATATAACATGCCTGCCCCGATTAGTGCACTGGCAGTGCAGGCCAGATACATCACCTGTGGTCCGCCTGCACTATACAAATAACCGTTCAACAGATTACCCACAATTCCCCCAAGACCTGAAAAGACCATATTAAAAATACTTTGCCCCGTAGCCTGCATCTTCTTACCCGCAGCGTTCGCCACATATTCAACCGCAGCGACATAGAACAAGCCAAAGGACAAGCCGTGCAGCACTTGAATACCAACCATTACCGCAGGAATGGGGAACAGCCATTGTATCGCCCACCGCAATGCGTAGAAAAAAGCAGCCAGGAGCAAAGTGCGTTCATATCCGATTCTACGGAGAATTTTGGCGGCAAGCAGCATCGAGGGGATATTAGTTAAGGAAGCCAGCAGGAGTGCTGTGCCCACCATCGAATAGCTGCCTCCGGCATCCTGAAATGCCAGGACAAAAAAGGAATTATAGGCGGTAAGCGTCTGATTGACAAAAAAGCAGGCCGCCAGAAACATCACGAACAGTCGGTTCCCCAGCAGTTCCTTAAGTCCCTGTGACAAAGAAATCGTGGTCGCATTGTTCTCTGTTGTGCGCGGCAAGCTCAATACCGTCACAGCGCTTGCGAGGCTGAGAACCAGAAATGGCATCCACAGCTGTGTAATCCCGAACTTCGACAGATAGAATCCTGCGCCATAACCTCCAAGCGCTGTCCCCAGACTGCCCATCATACGGATCGAACCATACGAGGTCCGGGCCTTGCGGGCTGCCGACACGGCATAGGAATCGGCAACCGGGCTTTGTGTAGCCTGAAAGATTATAGTGAGGATATACACCATCACAATGACCATAAAATACTTGAAGCCATAAAAAAATGAAAGACAAGCCGGTACGGATATACTAAGAATAAGCACTAACTTCGTCTGGCGGTAGCGGTCTACCAGCATACCCCAGACGGGCTGCACCAGAATGGATAATAGCGTTCCAATCGACATCAGTGCTCCCACTACATTAGCCCCAATCCCCTGATGAACAAACAGTGTTGTCAAATAGGGGTTAAACAAGCCACCCGCGAGGCCTGACAACAAATACACCATACGGAGCTTAATCAGCTCCATTCTGGCTTCCAAAGGTATTATCGCCGCATTCTCCATGTTGCATTCTTCCTTTATGATAGGTTGTTAACGAAAGATAGACCTCCCGCCTGGCTTGAGGTCTATCCTGATCATTCTATAGAGTGAGCGGGTCCAGCTGCAGCGTGAAATTCATACGCGCTTTCCCGTCTTGCGGACGGTGCAAATAGATAATCTCCAGCAGCGTCCCTTCTTCGTTCCAGCAGATTACCGGTTCCGGAGCGGCGGCAGATACCTTGCATGCCAGATTAGGCAGAGTCCAGATTCCAGAGGTGATCTCGGACGAATCAGGAGACAATCCAGGTCCGCTAATCTCGAAGTACACCTCGATCTCCACGTCTGTATCCAGTTGAATATCAATAGCGAGCCAATCCTTTTGAACCTTCGCCTCAAAAATCATTCCCCGCAAATGACTGTTCCAGCTCTTGCCCTTCTCCCGCCGCAGCAGACGCAGGTAGCATTTCTCCCCGTCAGCATTCACCCAGTGGATCGTCGCCGGATGCATCTGTCCGTTCGTGTTCCGGCTGCCGGACATCGCTCCAATCATCCGCTTGCTTTCAATCCATGCTGCTGCAGTGCACAAATGGCTGTTCTCCCCCGGTTGATCCCGTTCACAGAGCTCCCGGAACTGTCTTTCGGTTCGACGGTCTCCGGCATGCACTCTGAACTGCGGCAGCAATGCTTCCGGCATATCCACACCTACGAGTGCAATGAGCGGGTCATGGCTGGTCTCACAGTTCACCGGGGTCATATATTCATAGTTTTTGCCCAGGGCCAGATACAGGAAAACACCAATAGAGCTGTGGCCGATCATTTCCATTTCATAGGCCCGAGCGAAGGGCCCGGACAGATTCTCCAGATTCGGATTATAGAACTGGGCGATATTTGCCCAGAGTCCATGCTCAAGCTTACTTCCAGTCTCCCGGATGCCGGGAGTCTTGCCATACACTCTCCACATTCCCAGCACGGTCAAATCGACACCGTAATAAGTAGTCGTATTGAACTCTGACAGCGAGCCGAATTCCTCATAGGCTGCCAGCATTTCTGCCGCCTGCCGGTCTGCATGATCCATCCAGGAAGCATCGGCAAAGCGGTAACCATAATAGTGCGTGATGAAGATATGCATAAGCACGATGTTAGAATTCATGGGAATGGCATCGGAGAACCTGCGGTCGATTGAAGCACCCACAGCTTTCCGCATCGAGTCATCCATCCGGCGGACCAAAGCCTCTGGCATCCGGGCTCCGAATTCATCCAGAATAACCGCAAAGGTGCAGGCAATGAACTCACGCCAGTTGGGGTCATAGCTTTTCCATACCGGTGGCAGTACCTCATCTACCGCACAACGCAAGGCATTCCTAATCGTCTGGTCATCCAGACCTGTCTCTGTCACATCCACTTGCCGGGTCAGCTGGCCTGTTAGTTTCTTGCCGACCTTCTCTACCGTCTCACTAAGAAAAAAGGCGAAGCCTGGCGCGAACTTTTTCCAGTCATAGTTGCCTGCAGGGGGTGAACCCGCCTCGGGTGAAGTGCGGAAGGTACCATGGTAAATTTCATCCGGACAGTCGAACTGCAGATCCATCACCCGTTCCAGCACGCCATATGCCCGCTCTGCATCACCAGGCGCATTCCGCATGAGCAGAGCCAGTGCATAATGTCCGCTGCTTCGGGTATTGTGTGTGTCCGGCTTTTCTTCGTCCCAGAGCAGTTCTATCACTCCATCATAGAGCGGGTCCATCATTTCAAGAGATTGAACCAGCAGGAACCGCTGCTGATCACTAAGCCGTTCGATCATTGCCTGAGTCATATTGTAATCCTCCTTCGCATTAGCCTTTGACCGCACCGACCATCATTCCGCTGATGAAATAGCGCTGCAGGAACGGATAGACGATCAGAATCGGAAGGGTTGTGAAAATAACACTCGCCGCCTTCAGGCTCTCTGGCATCAGCTTGTTCATGCCCAGACCCTCCTGCTGCATCAAATCGCTGACCTGATTATTCTGAATCATCTGGTACAGCTTGAGCTGCAGCGGGTACAGATCGGTGTTGTTGATGTACATCAAGGCATCCTGGAATCCATTCCAGCGGCCTACGGCGTAGAACAAGCTCAAGGTAGCAAGCGCAGGAAGCGATAAGGGAAGAATAATGCGGAACAAGGTGCCCAGATGGGTAGTTCCGTCAATCTCCGCCGCTTCTTCCAGGCCTTTGGGAATGCTATTCAGGAACGAGATCAGAATGATCATATAGAAGGGACTGATCAGACCCGGCAGCACCAGCGCCCAGACCGTATCCAGCAGATGCAGATTGCGGACCAGGATGTAGTCGGGAATAAGACCGCCGCTGAAGAACATCGTAATGACAATAATCAGCATGAACCATTTTCGTCCCCGCAGATCCTTTTTGGAGAGCGAGTACGCAACGGCTATCGTCATGGCCATAGACAGTGCTGTAGCCAGAATGGTCAGAAAGATCGTGAAACCAAGGGAACGGATCATAGACATATCGGAGAACACCTGGGTGTATGCTTCAAAGCTGATTTCTTTGGGGAAAAAGCTGACCAGTCCCGCCATAATCGGACGGCTGGAGCTTAAGGATATCGCAATAATATGAATAAAAGGCATTAGGCACAGGATCACAACAAAGGTTATTAGCAGGACATTAAAGACATCGAATATCCGGTTAGTTGCGCGTTCACTCATTTTTTTCTCCCCCTCATTCTCTGTTTGTTCCGGCTCTGGACTAGAGGATACTCTCGTCCGCCAGTTTCTTGGATGCATAGTTCGATGCAAGCAGGAAGATCAATCCTACCAGGGCTTGGAACAGACCCACTGCGGTTGCCAGTGAAATCTGGCCGGATTCGATACCGACACGGTATACAAAGGTACTGAGTACTTCGGAATAATCCCGGACAGCGACATTACCGATAATGAACGGGCGGTCGAAGCCGATGGAGATCATGTTACCCAGGTTGATGATGAGCAGCGTAGCGATCGTGGTTTTGATGCCTGGCAGGGAAATATGCAGAATCTTCTTGAATCGGCTGGCTCCGTCTACCTCTGCTGCCTCGAACAGCTCTTTATTGATACCGGTCAGTGCTGCAAGATACAGGATGGTTCCCCAGCCTGCGCTCTGCCATACGCCGATCAGAAGGTAGGTGACAAGCCAATAGTGTTTATCAGAGAGAAAAGGAATAGCCTCAAGGCCCATGCCTGTCAGCAGATTGTTAATGAACCCCGATTGGGTACCGAATACCTGCAGTACAATGCCTCCGATAATCACCCAGGAAATAAAGTGGGGGACGTACAGGATGGTCTGGGCCAGCTTTTTGAACCAGGTTATTCTGAGCTCATAGAGCATGATGGCCAGAATCAGAGGTGCGGGAAATGAGACGATCAGATCCAGCAGATTGAGCATCAGCGTATTGCGCAGCGCCTTGAAGAAATTGTTGTTCTGGAACACTTCCCGGAATACATCCAGGCCTACCCATTCACTGCCGCCAATCCCCTGGAAAAAGTTGAAGTCCTTAAAAGCGATCTGCACCCCGTACATGGGTCCATACTTAAAGATAATGAAGTAAATGACCGGCAGCAAAAGCAAACCATACAACTGCCAGTGCCGGCGTAAATATACTGAATTCCTCACAGCGTTCACTCTCCCTCTTCCGTCCTGCGGCAGCGGATGGCAGGGAAGCCGGAAACGGCTTCCTCTACCGGTACATCGCCGTCATTCAGCTTTTTTATTTGGAGCTCATTTCCTTGTAAGCTGCGGTGCGCTCGTCCAGAATCGCCTGGCCTCCGCTAGCCATGTAATCCTTGATCATAGAATCATAGGCGCTGTCGAACTGGTCGGGTTTGATCATGGTCATTTTCACGATAATTTCCTGGAACTTGTCAGCCAGCGCCGTGCCATATTTCGCTTCCGCTTCGATCGGGTGATCGAATTTCACCGGCTGAATGTTGTCTGTATTCGAGATTTCTACCGATTTCTTCATATCTGCCTGATATTTCTCCGGTGTCTGGGCAATGTATGCTGCTTCATTCTTGGCATCGTCTCCGGCATATTTACCATTAACGATGATGGCAAGGTCACCGAAGTTGTAGATCCGGTCCATAGCTTCCTGAGTCGCATCCGGTTTCACTACAGGCACTCCGTTTACGAGGGTATAGTTCTCGTTCTCTACACCAAACTGCATATCGAAGAGGTTCGTATCTGAAGCCATCCAATCGAGATATTTCAGGGCGGCTTCAGCATTTTTGCTGGATTTCGGGATCATCACGTACATGGCGTTTGGCGCATAAGCCGGCTTGGCATGTTTGCCCTCCGAGTTGGTGAATGCATCAACAGGTGTCATTACAGCGCCAGGCACATTGGCCTGCAGATTTTCGTAACCGCCATTTGCTGAGAAGTACAGTTCCCCTGCATCCTCTGTATAGAAGCCCAGCAGACCATTCTGTAAATTCTGCCACAGCTGCTTCTTGTCTTTATCAAGACCGAAATCCTTACTGATGAGACCTTCATTGTATAACTTGTTCATGAATTTCAGTCCATCCTTGAAGCCCGGAAGCAGTGTTGGATAATCATTAGAGCCGAGCTGCTGGGTTAAGGTATACTTCTGCTCATCAGTGAGCGGCTGGATGAAGGACCAGAGAAGCGGCTCATATTGGGCGGACGCCAGACTCACACCGAACGGAATGACTTTGCCTCCGGTATTGCCCGGGTCTTTATCCTTAAAGGCTTTGAGTGTAGTGTAAAGCTCATCTGTGGTCTGCGGTACTGGCAAGCCAAGCTTGTCCAGCCAATCCTGACGGACGTAACCGGCGTATTTGCCAAGTACAAGTCTTCTGCCCGGAAGTGCGAATTGCTGTCCTTTATATTGTCCGTAGGCCAGAGTGTCCTCGCCCAGGAATTTCTTGAGGTTCGGTGCGAATTGATCCAATAACCCGGTAAGATCCGTCAGTCCGCCTTGCTCAGCATACCGGTTGAAGGTTCCTGAATCGTAAGTAAACACAATGTCTGGCACTTCACTTTGGCTGGCCATCAGGACATTCAGCTTCTGTATCTCTTCCGAACGCGGCACCGGGACAAACTGGACATCAATATTGTTCGGCTTGCCAAAACGTTCCTGCACCAGTCTAGTCAAATAACTGTCGGTGATGGTGTACCCGGCGGGCGAGTTCCCCCGGTCGAACAACTCTACTTTTAATGTAGTAGGCTTGGATGTTGCTGACGCTGCATTCCCGCTGGCTGTATCCTCCTTGGAAGAACATGCGGATAATACCATAGAGGAGATTAATACGACCGCCATTGCCGGACTTGCCCATTTCTTAGACCATCTTGTTGTCATTCTCTCATCACCTTTCCCCTTTTAATGTTATTTAACATGTCATCGAATGTTCAACCGCTGGTGTGTAGCGCCTTCGATGTCACTTAGTATTACATAGGAATACAAATACGCACAATAAACCATTTTCTGTTGATGATTATGGGGATTCAGGATCTATATATGTAGTAAACCCTGACAAATAAACAATTATCGTTAAAAGTAAACTGCATTCCCTACACTAAAAGGACGTGACTCCTGCCAGCATTTAGCCCTATTCTTATCCTGACCTGGACAACTTATGCCAGTGATGTAAGGTATTTGCCTTTAGGAAGAAAAAAAGACGCTCCTGTCTATTCCAGGAACGCCTGCAAAGCCTATATGGTACATTAGCCTACATGACTTTTACCCGAAAAGCTTCAAGACTGACCCGATTCCCGTTAATCGTCAAGGACGCATCGTAATATCCCCGGTCCCCGTTCGGCTTGCATTTATACCCTCCTGAGCATCCGCAGACGAAAAACTTGGTTTTGGCAAACCCCGGGTAGATATTGGTAAGCTTCCTGTAGAATAAATGTCCATGATGCGTAAAAATGGCGAGTATCCTGTCTCTTGCTTTTGGAGGGATTGCCATGAAAAACTTGCTCGTTTCTGACGCGCTCAGGACATGACTGGGGTCTACCGTAATTCCGGCTATCTTCAATGGCCAATGAAAATCAATCACATAATAGTGTCTATCGTCCAGCTGCTTCAGCAGCGCCAGGCTGGCCGGACTGAACTGGCCCAATGCGCAATCAAGCCACACGTACTTCACCTTGCCTTGTGTTCCCGGGAAGTTCATTTGTCCTGACACCGCACCCAAATATTTGGTGAATAACGGCCGGGTGCTGGCCTCCCAGTTGCCTATGGATGCTTTGTAAGGAATACTCCCCAGCGTATGAGTCACAGTGTCCTTGAAGTCCCTGTAATACTCATCCGCATGATTCCCATGATCCGCTCCCGCTTGCGCATTGTCGCCGCCGAAGATCACAAACCGCGGTTTCACACTGCTGACTGCTTTGGGCAAAAGGTTCTTAAATATGGCGGAGCTGTTCCCATATCCTACATGACTGTCCCCAATTACCGCAAAGCGGATAACCTGGGCCTTGACCGAGGGACTGACTGCCCGTTTAACTGCTGTTCTGGAGCGGAGAATTCTTGGGGAGGTTGGTGAAGCCTGCTTTTTCATCCTGTCTCGCCTCTCTCAATGGTTGGTCAGATACAATAGTATTTATATTCAATACCCCATTGCATATCTTGGACATAAGAGAGGCTATTTCAGGCGTTCGGATCATGAAAGCTTCCGCAAAAATGCTGCAATTTGCTCCATGTAGCCGTTCACCGTGATTTGTCTTGGCGCAAACAGGCTGATCATCACGGTCCGCAGCTTCGAATCAGCCGTTCGGGTAGTCAGCATGGAGTGCTCTGTGTCTGGAAAAACCTTGACCGTAAGCAACGCTGGACCCACCTCTTTACGGTATACCTGCTCCGTTTCCTTCCAGTCTACATTCACATCCTCTTCCCCCAGCAGGAGAAGCACAGGAGTGTTGAAGTGCTGCAGATCGTCAGTCGCATCAGCTCTGAAGTTATTGCTTACGAAGGTCCAGCGGTCCCGGGACATCCTCTCCTCTTTACGCGCTGCTTTTACATATTCTTCATACGTTGCATGTTTTGACAAAAGCCCCTTGATTTGCTGTTCATACGCTATCTGTGCGGAAATTTCATCCCCGGAATAGCCATCCTTCGCCATTTGCATCCTCGTATTGTACTCCCCCTGTGTTAGCCAGTTGATCGCCGGAGATACCAGAATACTGAAAGCAAGCGGCTCCTTACCCGCAAGCTTCGGAATTACCCATCCGGCCTGGCTGGCTCCCCACACACCTATGCGAGCCGGGTCAATCATCGGCAGTGTTCTCGCCCAGGCCAGCGCCTGTCGTGCTTCTTCCACACGGTCATCCATGCTCTGATCGAGCCAATTCCCTTCGGATCCGCCAATGCCTCTCTTGTTCAGTGACAGCGAAGCATATCCCTGCGCAGCAAGCCGTTCCCATAGCGGCTTATAGCCATCCCCGTGGGAAGCATTAACCGGCCCGTCACCATGAATGAACAGCACAAGCCCCAGCTTACCGGAAGCATTCTTCGGCAGGACAAGCGTACCGGTTAACGTGCCTTGGGGAGAGGCGATCTCGATGGACCGCTCCCTCATGTCAAAGCTGTTTTGCCTCAATATATACAGCACTGCACCTGCACAGAGAAGCACACTAACCAGGAGTGATATTCCTATTTTTCTTTTCATAAGGTCCCCTCTCTGGTTAGTTAAAACATGTAGAACTGCCAACAGCTCGCACTCCTTCCACCTCCCGAACCGGGCCAGTTCTGACATCTCGGAGAGTCTTGCAGGGGGATGAGCTGCCGCAATATCCATGCCTGCTCCAAGTTTCCACCAGCAACTTTTGGAATCATAGAGCCAGATCACCCAATCCCATCCCGGTTAAGGGTTGAGATTTGCCGCTGCAGTAGCTCGTAATGAAGCTTATCCGGACTGAAGAGGGAAAGATACGATTTCTCAATGAGGATCAGTGGTCCTGCGGTAATATACTTATGCTCTGCTGCATATTCACTAAACCTGACAATCTGTTGTGCCAGCTCATCCTCATTGGATACCAGAAACGGGGAGTACAGGTACTCTCCTGCAGCTAGCACCAGGTCAACCGTTTCCGTATCCTCCGTGCAAAGTACAGCGGAACCGGTGCCTTCGTATATATAATGAATGTCTGCTTCAAACAGATTATGAGCAGGCTGGGCATACTCTGCAAGCTGTCTTGCCTGTAAGGCAGACTGCTCGTTAAGCTCGAACCACCGCCTCAGCTTTACGGATTCCCGCCGCACTACCCGGTAAGCCGTGGTGTCCTGGCTGAAATCATCGTGCTCATGCAGCACCTTACGAATAAACTGCTCAAGCTGCTGTAGCCGGAGAATTCCGGCCTGTGTTTCTTCCAAAGAATTCTGAAGCATCCGCCGGATCTCCTCCGGCCCAAAATCTGTCATACATTCCTTAACCGCCTGAACCGGTAGCCCCAGCTTCCGCAGCAGCATCACATGGGCCAGCTGATAGATCTGGTCAATGCTGTATCTCCGATACTGGTTGTCATCTGTATAAGAAGGCAGAAGTATACCCTTTTCTTCAAAATAACGGATCTGATGCACCGACACATTCATAAGCCTGGCTAATTCACTGATGGTGATCTCACTCTTCATTCATCTCACTCCCACCGTTCTGGATATCTGTAAAGATACACCCTAGGTCAGACCTAAGGTCAAGAGTGGACATCCTACAGCCATTCCTCCGTCAAAAGCTTCTTCAGCAGTTCAACCTGCTCCTTTCCTAACCGGTCTATGATCTGCCGTTCCATATCCACCTTAATCTCCAGCATATTTCGGCAAGCCTCAGCGCCTTTTCCGGTTAGAGCGATATGCTTGTCCCGGACGTTGCCCTCAACCTGGACGATTGTGACATATTCTTCGTCAAGCATCCCATTGATGCATTTCTGAGCACCTTGCCGGGAAATATGGATTAATCGGCTTACTTCCGAAATAGATAGACGGGTATGCAATTCAAGCATAGCCAGAATATGAGTCTCAGTCTTGTTAAGCGAATAGCTGCTCCGCCCGTTTACCTCTTCCCGCAAAGCCTTATGCTTCTCACTGATTAAGTCTATTAAATTCAGCTTTTGTATATAATCCTTCATGGGTTGTGCCTCCAAATATACAAGTGATTTTAGTGTAGCACTTACAGCATATTTTTTGTCAACCAAGTTGACGATATTTTCATTGTCTGATAGTATGATCGCAGTCACAAAATTATATTTCAAGGGAGTTAAGGCAATGGGAACGAATAAAAAAGAGGCTTTTATCTTTACAGCAATCATGTGTACGTTCATGGTGCTCTTCATGAGCATTTATAATGTGGTGCTCTCTACAGGCTGGACCAGCCGCGTTATTACTGAGGTAGCCATCGGGTTTGTACCTGCATTGATAGTCGGGTTATTCATGGATGTGGTGGTAGTCAGCAGAATAGCCAAAGGAATCGCATTCAAGCTAATTAAACCGACCGATCCTACGATCAAAAAGGTGCTTACCATTTCCTTCTTCATGGTGTGTGGAATGGTGCTGTGCATGTCCTTATATGGCACCCTGGCACACTACGGATTCCGCGGCAACTTTCTCGCCCATTACTTATCAACGGTAGGATACAATTTCATCTGCGCACTGCCTCTGCAATTCATTATAGTCGGTCCGCTCACCCGCTTCCTGTTTATGCGAATTTTCCCAGTGCAGGTTCATGCTGCAGCGTAATCAAAGAAGAACTAAAAGCAGGGATAATCCAATAAATGGGAAACCCCTGCTTTTTATTATTGCTCTGCTACAGGTCAATTCTGTACAAAATGATCAGGACCTTGGTTCAGAGAATTAAGTCTGATGTTCACCAATACTTTTTTTATCTAAACAGAACTTTCCCTACCCCCTTAGCAAGGTACATGTTAACCTATTAGCGTTGTGCTATTATTTACCATAACACGAGGGGAGCCTAATACTATGAGCAGCATTAACTTACAAGCCTGGATTCAGGAAGCCGATATGGCGAGTATGCAAAAGGCAATGACTTCGGGTGAATGTACATCTGAAGCCCTTGTACTTGCATATATAGAACGCATATATAGATATAATCCCCTGATCAATGCCGTATTAGAGATTAATCCAGATGCAATTGAAATCGCAAGGAATCTTGACCTTGAACGAAATTCAACAGGCAGTAGGGGACCACTCCATGGAATTCCACTCCTGCTCAAGGATAACATCGATACATACGACCGGATGCATACGAGCGCTGGTTCAATCGCATTAGCTGAATCATTCGCTCCTGAAGATTCTTTCATAGCCGCAAAGCTCCGCGCTGCCGGCGCAGTTCTTCTAGGGAAGGCTAATATGACCGAGTGGTCGAATTTCATGTCCAACCGAATGCCGGCAGGTTACAGTTCTAGAGGTGGGTATGTACTCAATCCCTATGGCCCTGGTAAACTTTTCGTCAGCGGGTCAAGCTCAGGACCGGCAGCAGCCGTAGCAGCAAATTTGGCAGCAGCAGCGATCGGAACCGAAACCGCAGGATCGATTATCGGGCCGGCCAGCCAACATTTCCTCGTGGGAATAAAGCCTACTGTAGGACTTGTGAGCCGCAGCGGCATTATCCCGATCTCCATAAGTCAGGATACACCAGGCCCCCTCTCCAGAACAGTCACTGATGCAGCGACTCTACTCGGAGCAATGGTTGGAACTGACATAAGCGATAAGGCAACATGGCATAGCCCGCATCGTACTTTTCATGACTACACCAATGATCTCGACCGGGACTTTCTGCGTAAAGCCCGTATCGGGATTCCCAGACACTACTATCAGTCACTGGATAAAGAAAGACTGACCATCATGGAATCCGCCATCGAAGTTCTGCGTGAGCAAGGTGCTACAGTTATCGATCCTGTGGACCTCTATCTGGAACAGCATTCCTGGAACAATGACGTGATCTGCTACGAATTCAAAACAGGCCTGAATCGCTATTTATCGAAGTTGAACCCGGATATACCCGTGCATTCTCTTCAAGAATTGATTGATTATAATCAGAGACACGCTACTTCCGCATTGAAGTTTAACCAAGACAATCTTATTCGCTCGGAAAAAAATGCATTTAATGAATTAACCTATCAACTTAAACGTCAAGAGTATAACCTTCCGGCACTAACGCAAGGAATTGACTACGTACTTGACCAACACGGTTTAGATGCTTTAATGTTACCCGGTGACATTGATGGTATGTACATCGCTGCCCGGCTAGGGCATCCCCTTATTACCGTGCCCGCCGGCTATTCAGCAAAGGGAATAATAGACGGGGATGGCGATTCGACACGAGGTCCATTTGGTATTGTCTTTTCGGGGAGGGCTTTCAGTGAGCCCACACTAATCAGCATCGCCTATAGTTTTGAGCAGGCAACCCTTTTCCGTCATCCACCAGATCTGGGGAATTGATATTTATTCACCATCTCAAGTAAATAATCCCGAAATTCATCTACATATGATTTGGGCTCTACGATTTCTAGATTTGTACCGAAACTTGCCAGAAATTGAAACCCGATACTATTCTGAGGAATATCAATCGTGGCTAAGAAGTATTCAGAACTATAATTTTCAATACGCTTTCGGCCGTACCTTTCAATGAATTGATCTTTAACGCTAGGCGTAATTAACACTTTAATTGCGACTAGCTGCGGTTGATAACCGGTTGCACCTTGTTCTAATTCATTATTTCTAGGGATATATGTTGTTTCATCCATTTTAAGATTATCGATCCTGGCTAATTTAAACGTTCTATAACTCTGACGATGTACACAGAATCCCTTCAAATACCAACTCGTTTCGCTAAAATGAAGCTGGTACGGCTCGACAATTCTATTCGTCTTGGTGCCATTTATATCTATATAATCAAAGGATACTAACCTTCTCTTTAATATTGATTTCTGGCATATCTTCAGGGTTTGAAGAACCTCAGACCTCCCCTCCCAATCATAAAATGACAATTGGATTGAACCTTTCATAGATAAGGGGCTAACCATAGCCTCAATTTTTTTAATTGTCATTTCCACTTCTTCGCTAATTAGAATTTGTTCCAATCCGCCAAGCGCAGTCAATATATTCTCTAAGTCAGAATTGCTTAAAAGACGTTTATCCACCTTGTATTCGTCCATCATACGATAGCCGCCATTTACTCCATGGATGGAATAGACCGGAATGTTGGATAAGCTGAGTGTCTCCATATCCCGGAGTATAGTCCTTTTGGAAACATTAAATATATGTGCGAGCTCGTTAGCGGTAACGATCTCTTTTTTGAGCAGGATCATGATTATAGATATTAATCTCTCTACCTTCTCCATAGTTTCACCTTTTAGTATTTTATTTATAAAAGGTGACAATATAGCTGTCACCTTTTATAAATTATACTACATTTATCACAAGAAGGAGGTATTGCCTGATGTCAGCTATTGCATATATAAACTTTGATGGAACTGCGGAACAAGCAATTGAATTTTATTCGGAGGCTTTGAATGCAAAGGAAGTAAAGAAAGTACAATTTAAGGATTTTCCCCAAGATCCTAACTACCCATTGCCTGACAACGAGCTAAGTATGATTATGGAGTCTTCCATAGAATTTGCTGGGGGCAAAATCATGATGTCGGATATTCCGCCATCAATGAAGCAAGTAACGGGCGAGTTGGTTACAGGCAACAATGTATTAATCAGTATCATGATGGATGACAAACAGGCACTGAATCATTACTTTTCTAATTTGTCTGCTGGTGGTTATGTAATCATGCCGTTATCCGCAATGCCCTGGTCTTCCTGCTTCGGAATGTTGGTTGATAAATTTGGGGTGGTGTGGAAGTTTAATAGCGATGCTGATAAATTCCTTGATACAGTCCTATCCAGCAAACAGTAACACATTTACAAAAAATGGTCTTGTATGTAGAGACCATTTTTTGTGTTCTTTTCTAATATTGGCATTAGAAATTCATTTAGAAAGGATGATCTGTTATAGCTATGGAAATTGAAAAATTAATTCCAGTACAATCGAGAGAAGATTTAAGGACCTGGCTGCAGAGACACTGTACAACGGAAAGGGCTTGCTGGGTCTTGGTTAGTATGACGCCCACCCCTGATAAGTTATTATATTGGGACGCCGTTGAGGAAGCTTTGTGCTTTGGATGGATCGATGGAGTCAAGAAGAAAATCTCAGAAACTGAGCTGGCACAGAGACTATCACCTAGAAGCAAAAAAAGCTCATGGACAGAATTGAACAAAGAACGAGTCCGCCGCCTCGAAAAGTTGGGGTTAATGAGCGACGAAGGAAGAAAGATATTGCCCGATATGGACCCCGGTTCTTTTACAATAGATTCGGTTATCGAGCAAAGGTTAACAGAGGAGCAGGAAGTATATGAGAATTTCATGACATTCCCGGATCTTTATAAAAGAGTTCGAATCGACACGGTACAAAGCAATAAGAAGCAGCCTGAATTATTTAATAGCAGATTAGACAAATTCATAATAAATACGAAAAACAACAAAATGTATGGTCAATGGAACGATAAGGGACGTCTACTGGACTACTAATATCCCACAATAATCTTTTATAGAATATGTACTTCTAAAGAACCTTATAGATAAAAAAGTAAGCAGCAAGAACAAAGAGAATTAAGATTAAAAGTTCTTTTTTATTCCGTTTAAGCTTCCGCATCCTTCACCGCCTTGATTCATGATCGTCCGCATACGAGCAACAGTCTGGAGTATGAGCTTAATCAACTAGCGGCAATCGGGGACTTAATGAGTCTTCCTTGACTGCCGCTTCTCCATCACCGAATGGATCCAGCAGTGGAATCCTTTGATGTTTAACTTATTATTTACCTGCCAGCCTCGTTCTGACCGCTGCCGCAGCCCCGATTGCACCTGCTTGATTGCCAAGAACCGCCTGCCTGATGAGCAGTGGTTGATGAGGGGCGTAACGGCTGACCCGGTCTCCAATCTCTTGGACATATCCCGCATTCTTCTCCACAACGCCGCCGCCGAGAATGATCAGCTGCAGATCAAGAGTGATCGTAATGTTCTTAATAGCAACTGCCATCTGGTCATAGGCCTGATTCAGGATTTGTACGGCTGCCGGATCATCCTGTGCCGCCGCTGCAAATACATGCTCTGCCCGGACGGGTCCACTTTCAGCCAGTTGCCGGATTAAGGAAGCATTGTTCTCCTGAGCCATTTCATCAACAGCCTTCTGGCCAATACCTGTTCCGGATACGGCCATTTCAAATGGCCCGAATTCACTGTTCTGCGTATCTGTAGAGGAAGAAGTCTCCCCAGGTTCAAGAATCAGATAGCCAATCTCGCCAGCAGCAAATCCCGCACCACGATATATCTGTCCATTAAGATACAGTGCACCGCCGATCCCCGTTCCTACCGTAATCATCATAAAATGCTCTGAACCGCGGGCAGCTCCGGCAAAATGTTCTCCAAGCGCCGCCATATTCACATCATTGTCCAGCACGACTGTCCCCGGATAATGGACAGCAATAAGCGGACGGATATCCAAGGCTGGCCAATTCAGCGCAGGGGCACTCGTCAGAATCCCCGTGAATTCATTCATCACCCCGGGAAACCCTAAGCCAATCCCGCTCAGCGAAGAAAGGTTGCCCCCGTTCTTCACGCAGAACTGCTCTAATTCGCCAAATAACCAGTTGAAGAACAACTGCGGGTCACGCGTCAATTGTGTCGCCAGCTTATGCTGTGCAAGAATATTTCCTTGTTCGTCTACCAGGCAGAGCAACGTCTTGGTTCCGCCAACATCAATTCCAGCACTGTGTATCTTCATCCAAGTATCCCTCCTGATTTCTACTCCTAAGACATTGCCGCCGACTCTTCACGAATACGGCCAAATGCAGCCTGCACCGCAACTTGGACGGCTCCGAGAACGACATCCTTCTCCCTGTAATAGGAGACCCCTAGCCGTGGATTGTGGTTCCATCCGGTTAACCGGGCCTCCAGCCTATGAAGCAATACGTCCCCGTTGCTGCCGATGCCTCCGCCCAAAATAATTGATTCCGGAGCGATTACAGCGCAGATATTGGTTAACGCTTCTGCCAGTAGCCCGCAATACTCATCCATAAGGCTCTCAGCCAGAGGATTGCCCCTTCTGGCTTCCTCGAATAATCTTTCGGGAGAGCATTGGGCTCCATCTCCGGAAGAGCTCTGCTCCTCTGCAAACCTGCAGGCAAGCTTTATAAGTCCCTTTGCAGATAGTACATCCTCAAGCTTCCCTGCACTCAGACTCATGTTGGCCAGTTCTCCTGCGCCTCCGCCCATACCACGGTATATTTCGCCCTGAATAATAAGGCCTCCCCCGGTTCCCTCGCCTATCGAGAAGTACAAGAGTGATCGGCCAGCTCCCTCAGGGGAGATGGAATGCTCCGCCAAGGCCGCCAAATTCACATCATTTTCAGTGATGACGGGTACTGGCAACAGCTGTGCCAAACAAGTAAGCTGCAAGGTGCTTTCCAGTCCTGCAAGCGGCGAGACCAACCCGGACACCACGCCGCTTGAAGGATCAACAACACCTGGAATGCCGAACGTTGCAGCTTTAATCTGTTCCCATGAGACTGCGGACTCCTTAAGAAGACCTTCTATGCCCTGAACTAATAGGGCTTGGAACTCTGAATCCGTCAGGCTACGCACAGGCATTGCCAACTGTGTGTATTGGACGATCTGCCCCCCCATGTCTGCAAGCGCTATTCTTATCCGGGTTGCCCCGAGATCAACACCGATCACGTAGAAGCAATGATTATTGAATTCAAGCAGGGTTGCTTTTCTCCCTTGAGAATTATCAGCCCTGCCTGTTTCCCGGACCAGTCCCCGCTGGATAAGATGCGTAATGGCCGAAGACACGGTGGGTTTGCTTACTCCGGTTTGACGGCTGAGGTCTGCCCGGGAGAGTGGACCACCAGCTAGAATCATGTCTAGAATCAGCAGCTCATTGAGTTGGCGCATGGATCTTGGCGTTCCGACAGACTGTATTTTCATGATTCATCCTCTTCAGTATAGTTAGTTAATTTTATTAACTAACTATACCTGCTAACCGCAGTTTTTTCTAGCCCTCAAGACAAGTATTTTATTTATTGAATCTCTCCCGGCTGTCTCTGGTCAAGATGTAAATGCAGCCCCAGCCTGAACCGGAGACAGCGCATGGGTATGATCCAAATAAATAAAAGCATCATAACGCTTTGATATGACGGAGGGAACGTAATTCCCCCGCTCCCGTTCAGGATGATAGACCACACCAATAGCCCGGTGTCCGATAACCTTCTGGTCCAGTACAGTCGCTCCCTGACTGAACAGGAGCAGTTTATCTTCCGCTCCATCCCGGTGCAATAGCTCTTCCCAGCTGTTCTTCAGCGCCGGCGGAACCTGCATTACCTCCGCAGGAGCCCCCCAGGCTCTTCCGGCAATAACCGTTCCCTGGTATGTGCCAAAACCAACGGCATATACTGCGGTTCCATATTTCTCACGCAGTATCTGTCCTACATTGACCATCTGATCCTGTGCCATATCGGTTGCCCGGGCATCACCAATATGAGTGTTATGCTCCCATACCACTGCCCTGGCCCCCTCACCATAGAACTCCATCAGCTTGCCCAGAGCCGCCACCATATGGCGGTCCCGGATGTTCCACGAGTCGGAGTCATCCCGTATCATCGTCCGGTAATAGGATTCCGCCCCCTGTACAGTCATTGCATTGAGCTCTGCGCTTAATGCATTCTCGCGGTCCGCCGGCCCGGCTTGCTTCCACTCATCCTGAAGTTTGCTTAACAGCAAAATAACCTCCTCCTCGCAGCCTTCTCCATACAAAGAAGCAGATATCCCGTATGACTGTCCTTCCCTGTCAAAAGGCTCAAAGCATTCAAAAGCATGCACAGCCGCTTCCAGATCCGGACTGCCTTTAGAGGTGAGATATTTCAGGATCTCATCCATGGATTCCCAAAGACTATACATATCAATGCCGTAAAAGCCAACCTTCTCCGAATCCGGCCGCTCCTGATTATAGCTGCGCAGCCATTCCGCAAGCTCCATAATCTCCCGGTTAGCCCACATCCACGTAGGCCAGCGGGTATAATCGCTCAGTGCTTCCTGTGCATCCTCTGCCGCATCCGTGTACCCTTTGATATAGCGGTTAAGCGTATAACAGGATGGCCAGTCCCCTTCAACGGCGATGAATCGAAAGCCTTTTTCCGTGATCAGACGTTTGGTCAGCTCGGCACGCACACTGTAGAACTCCGAGGTTCCATGTGAAGCTTCCCCAAGCAGAACATAGCTGGCACTGCCGGCCTCGGTAATCAGACTGTCAAAAGCCTTTGCATGGTCCAAAGGCTGTGCCAACTTCCGTATCGATTGCATTAGTGTATGATTATCCATGAGCCTTCACTCCTCAATCTTGTTTTGTGAACCGTTAAGTTTCCGGGTTCTTGACTCCCGCACGTACCGGCAACTGCCTTACATAGCGGTCGGACTGCTTCATCCGTTCCATAATATAGTCATAGTCTGACTTATAGGCACTGATATCCTCGACACGTTTAAGCGTTCTGATGGAGGTGGCTTTCCCGTCCTTGAAACCTTCTTTTCCCGGGATAAACAGTACTTCATCATTAAAAAACGAGCCTGTGGGCAAATAATAACGCATTCCCACCACATTATGTCCTGCATTGATCAGATCCTGCCCAAAAGCCGTAAATCGTTCTGCCTGCAGATCAATGCCCATGATATTGGCGATTGTCGGGAGAATGTCAGTCTGACCTCCAGTCTGTTCTATCCTTCTCCCACTAAGTTGTCCCGGCAGATGAATGAGCAGCGGTACATTAAAAGTACTGATATTTTTGTGATAAGGAATGTTCAGGGTGTCGCTAATCTTTTGGGGATTATACTTTTTCTTACTGAGTCCAAAATGGTCCCCGTATACAACAAATACGCAGTTATTCCACATACCCGCTTGTTTTAGTTTATGGATGAAGGTCCCCAGGGCATAGTCCGCATAATGGATGGCCGTAAAATAATCCCCGAGCGTCTTGCCGTCTAAAGCCGCATTCAGCTTCAGCCGCTTCCTGTCTTCCGGGATGGAATATGGAGAGTGGCTGGAGACGGTCACCAGCTGGGCATAGAACTTTTGATGCTTCTGTGCTAAGGCATGCAGCTTGTTGAAACCCACCCGGTAAAGCTCCTCATCGGAGGCCCCAAACCGGTTAAACTTCTCTTTGCGGTAATAGGGCCGGTCATAATAGGTGTCAAAGCCCAGTGCCGGATACAACTGATTCCGGTCCCAGAAGCTCACATCATTAACATGAAAGGTGTTTGCAATATATCCCCGCATATGCAGCAATCGGGCCATGCTGGGAAGCTTCCGGTTGCCGTATTTGGAAGACATGGGGGGCCCCCCTGCCGGGTAGATGGAAGTATTGGCAGCAAACTCTGCATCTGATGTATTTCCACGGCCAATTTGCTGAAACAGATAAGGGAAATATAAGCTTTCATCCGCCAGTTCATTCAGAACAGGAGTCAAAGGCTGGTCTTGTACAGATTGATTGAGCAGGAAATTCTGGAAGGATTCCAGCTGAATCATAATGAGATTGTACCCTTTTCCTGCTCCAAAATAGGCTTTGAGGCCGTCTGCGCTCCGCATGGCAGCAAGTTGCTCCAGGCCGGAGTCAGTCTGCACCCTCTTGTAGGGATGCCAGAGAATAAGCGCAATACTGACAAGAAATACAGTCCCGAGTATATAGGCTTTCCGGATAGAGAACATTCTCAATCGATTCGCCGCTCCTCTCCTTCCTGACCGCTTACCTTGCGCGTTGCCGCCACAGTGGTTTGCTCCCCAATATTCCCGGCTTCTGGGGACGGTCCTCTTTGTTGCTCCCTTCGCTCGGTTTTACGGCGAATAACGTTAGGAGCGCCCCTACCGTCCCGACAGCTGCCATAGTTCCGAACAGTACCCAGTGTCCTCTCGTCATTAGAAGAGAAACAACAGGCGGGCCCAGAGCCACCCCGATGAAGCGCATGCTGCTATATAGAGACGTAATGGTTCCCCGGTTCTCCTGTTCGATACTCTCCGTAATCAACGCGTCCATGCAGGGCAATGCTACGCCGATTCCGATTCCGCTCAGACTAAGAAAGCCGACCATGAAATAGATATTATTATTAAAGCCTGTTATAACCATGGCTGCTGTCAGCAGCACCATACCTCCGAAGCCGAGCCATTTCATCAGCATCTTGTTCTGGCCAATAACCTTGCCGCTGCCGTAAGAAGCCAGACATAACAAAGCCAGTGGAATCGCCAGCACAAAGCCTTTGGAGGAGCCGTGTAGGTTATATTTGGCCTCCAGGGTTTCCGATAAGTAGAATAAAACTCCAAAAGTCACAAACATACATATCCCGCCAATGGCAAAAATGGAATATAGCCAGCGGCCTTTTTCACGCAAAATATCCTTGATTTCTCTTAAAAACTGTTTGATTGCTTTATTCTCCGCCTGCTCTTCAGCTTTCGGCTCCTTTACGAGCAGAATCACCAGGGCAAAGGAGATCAGACAAAGTATTGGAATCGCAATAAATGGAGCGTACCATAACAAAGTTCCCAGATAAGCACCCAGGATGGGACTAAGCACTTTACCGAACGTATTCGAGGTCTCCACGACACCCAAACCTTTGCTGACCTCTTTCTCATCCTTGAACAGATCCCCAACAAAAGGAATAACAATAGGAAAGGCCCCGGCTGCCCCAATGCCTTGGATGAAGCGCCCGGCCAATATGACCCAGTATGCCACAGCCCCCTCCAAAAACCACGCAGCGGCGACACAACCGGCCCCGCCCAGCGCAGCAATGATCAAGCTCGGCAGAATAACCTTTTTCCGCCCATACCGGTCGGATAAGTACCCCGCAATCGGGATCATCAGGATAGCAATGAGGCCGTACACCGTAATAATCATGCTGACCTCGAAAGCGCTGATCCCAAGCTCGCTGGAGATTTGCGGCAGGATAGGCAGCAGCATGGAGTTGCCTAATGTCATGATCAGCGGGATGGAAGCAAGCGCAACCAGAGCCCCTTTCTGTCCCTTCATGGTAGACCCACCTTTATCATTATTCACATGTTGGTTATTGTGGTTTCCAGCGAAGGATTTAATACACATGGCCCCATATAGTTATCTGTAAGTATCATGCAGAAGCAATTGATTACTCGGAGGCTATGTTTTCGTTGTCCTACAAACGCTCCTGACAGAATATGCTAGCTACAGAATAGTAAAAAGGGGGCGGGCACTATTAATGTATTCATAGGTTATATCTTTTTGGGGCTGTCGCTTTCAGCTCCGATTGGACCGATCAATGCTGCGCAATTGGACAAGGGGATCCGTGGAGGCTTTATGCATGCCTGGTTTGTCGGGCTTGGAGCCATAAGTGCAGACATCATCTACATGCTTCTGGTGTATTTTGGAGTTATACATCTGCTTGATGCCCCTTTTGTCAAAGCGTTTTTGTGGTTGTTTGGTTTTTTTGTGCTGGTATATACAGGGGTGGAGAGTATCAAAAATGCAGGTATCATCGAGGCCAATGAAATGAGAAGCAGCGAGGCTTCCCTTTCCAAATCCTTTCTGGCCGGATTCCTGATGTCATTATTCAATCCGCTCTCCATCCTGTTCTGGCTGGGGATTTACGGCTCCATTCTGGCAAAAGCCGCAAGCGAGTATCCGATGCAGCAGCTGCTGATGTACAGCAGTGCTATTGTACTGGGAATTCTGCTGTGGGACGTATCCATGGCGGCCGCCTCCAGCGTCTTCCGCAAATTGCTGACTACCCGGGTGCTTAAGTCCATCTCGGTGCTATCGGGACTCTCGCTGGTCGGCTTTGGCTTTTATTTTGGCGTACAAGCTGTACAATTGCTGTTTTTTCATTAACTAGAGCTTGCTTTTGCGCATGCGGATTCCTTTGATCCTGAATTCGGGCCCGCCTGCCAGCCCATGATGCCTAGCAGCCTGTTCACCTACCGGGCCTTGTTCCGCAGAACCGGCCTGTCTCTTCTTGCGCACCTTGTGCACAATGAGGTCGGTTGCCGCAATTATAGCCACCAGCAGCAGACTAATATAAAAGCCCGGCCGGCTGATCTTATGGAAGAGAGTACCGGCAACAGCCGCGCCAATTAACACCAGGCCTGTCCACCGCTTAAGTCCGCTTAATTTCGCTGCCTTCAGCAGCTTTCCGGATGACAGCAGAATAAAAGCCCAGTTGTATAAAAGCATCAAACCTGCAGCTGTAGTGATATATTCATACACCTTTCCAGGCAGCAGCAGAGACATCACTATCGCTGCAATTAACCCGACAGAGATCAGACACATGGCGAACAAGGGGTACTTATCCTTTAATTTCCGCGAGAAAAGCTTCGGTGCATCCCCTTCCTGCGCCAGAGTCAGCATCATCGATGTCACCGCATAGAGCGAAGCCGTCATCGTCGAGAATCCAGCGATAATCAGCACACCATTGAACAGATGCGGCACAAAGGCCAGGTGATCACTGGCCAAGGCAAGCACAAATGGACTTTCTTTTGGATTAAACGCACTTAACGGCACCATGGTCACGGCCAGGCCAATAGATATAACATATACTGCAGTCAACAGCACCAGCATCACTTTTCCTGCTTTAGGCGCTTCTTCGGGCTTGTTCAGCCGGTAGGACATGATTCCCAGCACCTCGATACCGCCGTAAGCATAGAACGCAAATATAAAAGCAGACCACAGTCCGATGCCTCCGGCTGGAAACAATGCATGAACCGTAACCGGAAGTTTGGGCGTGTATTTACCGCCCCCGATCCATCCTGCCAGCAAAGCCGCTGCCAGTACCATGAACATTAGGATGGCAGCCACCTTGATCACAGCCAGCACATTTTCAACACGGTCAAAGCCCTTGTTCCCGAAGAAGACAATCAGCAGGCCCGTCAAGCCAAATCCTGCCGCAAAGATCCACATAGGCACTCCCGGGAACCAGAACCGGGCAAAAATGGATAATGCCGTAAGCTGGCTTCCCATGATCAAAAGCTCCGAGAACCAGTACACCCAGCCGCTGGCAAAGCCAGCCCAGCTTCCAAAAGCCTTTTTGGCATAAGAACGGAAAGACCCCTGCTCAGGATGATCTGCCGTCATTCGGGATAAGGCATCGAACACTACATAGGTTCCGGCAGCAGCAAGAATGTAGGCCAGTAAAACCGCTGGTCCTCCAATGGAGATCGCCAGACCGGAACCCAGGAAGTAACCGGTACCTATGGTACCCGCTACGCCCAGCAGGCTCAGCTGCCACCATTTTAGTTTTTTGTCGTCTTTAGCATTGCCGGAAGCTTTGTCCAAATGAATTCAGTCCTCACCTCTATAGGATTGTGAAGTGCTCACTGTGTATAGGCTCCCCACCCTTTTTCAATTTCATTAAGCGGCGAGACCGAAAAAAAGAGAACCCTACAAGCATCTATCTCTTGTTAGGGTTCTTCTTATAGTTAGCAACACACCTATATATCCATATCCTTGCCAGTATAATCTACGAACATGAAGCGGCCTTCCGGCGTAACGCGCTGCTCGATCAGGCGGATAATCCCTTCAGCGCTGCGGCGCGGATTCGTCGGCGCCTCTTCTCCACCCATATCCGTATGCATCCAGCCGGGATGAACGCTGAGCACATGGATGCCACGTTCCTGCCCATAGACATTTAGCTGCTGGGTGAACATATTGAGTGCTGTTTTAGAAATAGCATATGGATAATCGCCAGGATAGGCATGAGTGAGGCTGCCTGCTTCGGATGAAATATTGATAATGGAAGGTCCGGGCTCCGTGAGAAGTGGCAGAAAGTGTTTCACCACCCGCATCGGTCCATACAGATTAATATCCATCGTTGTCTGCATAGCCTGCATATCTAGCTCTTCAATGGGAGTATTGCGTGCGGTCAGAACCGCTGCATTGTTAATTAACGCACCGAGCTTCCTTCCTTGACTATTCAGACGGCTTGCCAAGGAGGCAATCCCTTCTTCATCCGTCACATCAAGTTCAGCTATAGTCAGCCTGTCTCCATGATCCGCTGCGAGTTGAGATAATGCGTCCTGTTCCTGAGCAGGATGGCGGACACATGCGATGACACTGTGCCCCCGCTCAAGCGCTTCGGCAGCCAGTTCAATACCCAGTCCCCGGCCTGCACCGGTAATTAGTATATTCATAACAGATTCCTCCTTCATCTAAGCTGTAGGCCGAACACGTATTTATAGAATGATTAGCTGCCGTCGTTCTCCAGCAGTTCCACAAGCACCTTCAGCTCCTTAAACGTATCCATATAAGCATAACGTCCCCCGGTATATTCACCCTTCTGCTGAAGCGGGAATCCTTTGCCTTCCAGCAGCATAATCTTCTCCTTCATCCCTTCGATCACAAAAGCAATGTGATGTGGACCTTCGCCATGCTCATTCAGATAATCCCGCCAGGTGCTCGGTTGATGATCCGGCTCTATCAGCTCCAGCTGCAGGGAGCCCATATCAAAAAAAGCCAACTTCGCCCGTGCTTCGGTCTCCCCGCCGTAGTAACGGGTCTGGGCTATATCAGCTGTATCCGTAATGATAATTTCTGGCTTTTCCAGTCCAAAAAAGTCCGCATACGCCCCGCTGACCTTCTCTACATCATTCACCAAAATCCCAATCTGCGTAATGAAATGATTGCCAAGCCATCCTGACATGCTTCATACCTCCTTGTTTTGTGACCCATCTACCATACCCGCATTATGAAAAGGCTGTCAAGCTGAGGTAGTGGGGACCTTCATCTGTATTTATATATGGAAAATTCTAGTCTTTTTGTTTCGGTTCATTGGGGTTCGGTTATTTATTGAAATGTTACATTCCACAGAGAGGTGAGAAGCGATGGAGCTTAAAAGAAGATCACGTCTGATGCAGCAGTTTATTTTTGTCGGGCCAACTTCACTCTTTTTCTTTGTCATTGTGCTGATTCCGTTCTTTTTGGGACTATATTATTCATTTACGAGCTGGAACGGAATCTCGCGGCATGTCGAATGGACCGGGCTAAGAAACTATCTACATATATTCACCAAAGATCCTTCCTTTTTGCATTCATTCTGGTTCACAGCCAAGTTCACCTTGTTCGGCCTGGTGCTGACGAATCTGCTCGGTTTTACACTCGCTTATATACTGACCCGCAAGCTGCTCACCCGCAATGTACTGCGAACGGTATTTTTTGTCCCTCATGTAATCGGCGGCTTGCTGCTCGGATTCATCTGGCAGTTCATATTCGTCAGAGGGTTCGCGTCCATGGGACAAGCCACCGGCTGGTCCTTCTTTACTCTGCCATGGCTTGGCACGGAAGCAACAGCCTTTTGGGCCATAGTGATTGTCTTTGTCTGGCAAAATGCAGGCTATCTCATGGTCATCTATATCTCGGCGATCAACAACGTTCCACAGAGCCTGATGGAAGCCTCCAAAGTAGACGGTGCCGGGCGGATGCAAGCCTTGCGCCATGTTACGATTCCGCTGGTGATGCCGGCTGTAACCGTTTGCTTGTTCCTGTCGATCTCCTGGTCCTTCAAGCTGTTTGATCTGAACCTGTCCCTGACCAAAGGCGGCCCCTTCAAAGCTACCGAATCAGTGGCGCTCAATATTTACAATGAGGCATATACCATCAGCCGGTTCGGCATGGGCTCGGCCAAAGCGATGGTTTTCTTCGTCATTGTGGCTGTGATCTCGCTGCTTCAGGTCAGAGCAACCAAGAAAAGAGAGGTGGAGCTGTGATGGAGACTACTGCTAAGAAATTCAGTGCCTCCCTGCTGCTTGCCGAGTTGCTTATGATTGTGCTGGCGCTTGTATTTCTGGTTCCGTTTTATTTTCTGCTGGCGAACTCGGTCAAAAGCTACAGTGAAATTCTGTCGGATTCAGCTGCGTTTCCTTCCGTATTCCAATGGAGCAATTACACCGGAGCCTGGAAAGCCACCGATTTCCCGCGTGCCTTCCTGAACTCTTTTGTGGTCACAGTAATCAGCAATATACTGCTGGCGTTCCTATGCTCCATGTGTGCCTACAAAATGGTCCGCAATAACAGCAGATATAACCGTATTCTTTATGCGGCTCTCGTAGCAGCCATGGTGATTCCATTTCAGGCGATTATGATACCGTTGGTCCAGATCGTAAGCAGTCTGGGCGTAATGGATTCGACGGCGGGTCTGATTCTGGCCTATCTGGGATTCGGCGCTCCCATGACTGTTTTCCTTTTCCATGGCTTTGTGAAATCTGTACCTATCGACATTGAAGAAGCGTCACGGGTGGACGGAAGCAACCCTTACAGCACTTTTTTCCGGATTGTCCTGCCGCTGATGCAGCCGATCATCGTTACCGTCATCATTCTGAACACCCTATGGATCTGGAACGATTACCTGATGCCTTCGCTCATTCTGCAGGACCCAGTGCTCCGCACCATCCCTATCGCTACCTACAGCTTCTTCGGACAATATACGAAGCAGTGGGATTTGGCGCTGCCGGGTCTTGTGCTTGGGATTACACCTGTAGTTATCTTTTTCCTGCTGATGCAGAAATATATTATTGAAGGAATTGCCCAGGGTTCCGTCAAAGGCTGAGGATTCACGCGACTTTTCAGGCAGAGAGGATGAATCAATATGATCAACACACGCGGACTTCTCCTCGCATGCTCGGTGCTGCTGGTTGGACTGACGGCCGGCTGCGGACGCGGCAGCGACAATGCGGGTGGAATCAAAACTGTGCATATCTACCAGTTCAAGGTAGAAATATCTGAAGCGCTGGCTTCACTGAAGACCGAATTCGAGAAGGAGCATCCGGATATCCGGCTGGAGATCCAGAGCGTGGGTGGCGGCAGCGACTATGGTGCCTCCCTGCGCGCCAAGTTCTCTTCCGGGGATGAGCCGGATATCTTCACCATTGGCGGCAACAATGAACGGGATATGTGGCTGGAATATTTGGAGGACCTGAGCGGAGAAGCCTGGGCCAAGGATGTGAAACCTCTGGCTGCTGAACAAATGACTGTGAATGGCAAGATATATGGGATGCCGATGAATCTGGAAGGATACGGCTTCATATATAACAAGGATCTATTCAAACAAGCTGGAATTACTGGAAAGCCGCTAACCCTGACCGCTCTGCGGGAGGCGGCAGAGAAGCTGAAGGCTGCTGGTATCACACCTTTTGCCAACGGGTATCAGGAATGGTTCGTGCTTGGCAATCACAATGTGAACGTGGCCTTCGCCCAGCAGCCCGATCCTGTAAGCTTCATCGCCGGCCTGACAAACGGCTCCAAGACCTTCGCCGGGGACCCGATTTTCTCCAAGTGGATCAACCTGCTGGATTTAACAGTGGAGTACGGCAACAAGAACCCGCTCTCGACCGACTATAATACCCAGGTGACCATGGTGGCGAGCGGGGAAGCGGCAATGATGCAGCAGGGCAACTGGACCCAGGGCCAGATTGACGGGATTAATCCGGATCTCCATCTCGGCATACTTCCGATGCCAATTGATGATTCAGCGGAGGACAATGACAAGCTATATGTCGGGGTGCCCAGCAATTGGGTGGTTAACAAGTTCTCCCCTGTCAAAAAGGAAGCCAAGGTCTTCCTGGATTGGCTGGTGACCTCGGAGACTGGCAAAAGATATATCACTAAGGAGTTCCAGTTCATCCCCGCACTCGACAGTATCCAGGGTACCGAAGAGGATCTGGGAGCCCTGGGTGCAGAAGTTCTGGAATATACCGATAAAGATCAGGCCTTGACCTGGAACTGGTCGCGCCTGCCAAACGGAATGCCGCAGGAATTATCCAGCAGTATCCAGGGTTATCTTGGCGGCAAACTGACTAAAGAAGGCATGCTCAAGGAGTTTCAGGTCAACTGGGATAATCTGAGTGTGCAATAATTGTGTGTATCCGACAGCGCCCCATATATAAAGGGAATCGGGCGCTGCGGATCTGATTTTAGAGTTGATTATTGAGACCGGACCGGAGCATAGTAATTTGTTTGGCAAGATATTGCGGCGTATAGGGCATGTCTTTACGAAGCCAGGCCACAATGGTACCGATCACAGCTGCAGATCCATACCAAATGGCAATTTCTCTTTGTACACTTGATTCTGCATGGCCGGAGATGCTCTGTTTTCCCTCCAGCCTATTCATGATCAGTTCTGATTGTAGCTTGAACAACCGGTCTGTAAAGACCGTAACTTGACGTGTTGTAAAAATAATTTTATAAAATCTGGCATTCGCCTCAATATGTTTGAGAAGGTTCTCCAGCAATGGCCATTCCTCATTTTCTTCCAACTTCGAATTGTTATCCAATACCTTTTGAATATCCTCCACCATTTCATCCGCCATTTTTTCGAGCATATCCGGGATATCCCTGTAATGAAGATAAAAAGTAACCCGATTGATCTGGGCACGCTCTGCAATTCGGTTTACCGATATTTTCTCGATATCCATTTCTTCCAGCAACTCAATAACAGCATTTCTAAGCAATTGGCGGGTACGCAATACCCGCGGATCTATACGAGGTGTTGTATTATCCATTCTGCTCGCTCCTTTTTTCACAAGTACACTACAATTTCACATGATGTGTAGTTTTTCAGATGGAAAATTTACAAATTCAAATTAACCGTAAACTAATCGACATTTTTTCAGAAATCGTTGCTTGCTTACATCTTATTTTCATCTATAATCAACTTTATGCATTGTAAACTATACAACACATTGTAAATTTAGTCCATGATTGACGATTTGAAAGGATGGAGTAAGAGTGAGTAGAGAGACAGTAGCAACAAGCAGTTCCGTCAAAAAAGGCCCCATCTTGTTCATTATGATATTGGGCGCCTTTCTTGCGACACTGAATCAAACAGTAATGAGTGTGGCCGTGCCCGAATTAATGCATGATTTCAATATCACAGCTGCAACAGCCCAGTGGCTAACGACCGGCTATATGCTCGTTAACGGTGTTCTGATCCCCATTACAGCTTATTTGATGCAGCGGTTTACAACACGTGAGCTTTTCCAGGCCTCAATGTTTATATTCTTAGCCGGAACGGTCGTATCTGCCCTCGCGACGAGCTTCCCGGTTCTGCTGACCGGGCGTATGATTCAAGCTGCCGGCGCTGGAATTATAATGCCGCTGCTCACCAATGTCATTTTAGCCCTCTTTCCGCGTGAAAAACGTGGAGCGGCCATGGGTATGGTCGGATTGGCTATTATTTTTGCCCCTGCGATAGGCCCTACTCTGGCAGGATATATCCTGGAACATTACTCTTGGGAGACTATGTTCTACGGAATGCTGCCGCTCACAGCCATTGTTATCATCTGCGGGTTCATTTATTTGAAGAATGTCTCGACACGCTCGTATCCCAAAATCGATATGACCAGTGTCATCCTCTCCACGATCGGCTTCGGTACACTGCTGTACGGCTTCAGCCGGGCAGCCAGCGCCGGATGGTCAAGCGCCGAAGTCCTGCTGTCCCTAGCTGCAGGCGTCCTGTCTCTAGGCCTGTTCACCTGGCGCCAGCTGGCATCGTCTACCCCGCTGCTTGATCTGCGGGCCTTCAAATACAACATGTTCTCCTTGACTACGGTTATCAGTATCGCGGTAACCATCATCATGTATGCGGATATGATGCTGCTGCCTCTGTATCTGCAGAATGCACGCGGCTATACAGCTATGGAGTCCGGCTTGCTGCTGCTTCCCGGTGCCCTTATTATGGGACTGCTAATGCCGGTCACCGGCAAGCTGTTCGACCGGTTCGGGGCCAAATGGCTTGCCGTCATCGGACTGCTGATTACCATTTTGACGACCTTAAGCTTTGTGAACCTAACAGATTCCACCAGCTACATGTATCTGGTGTTCATGTCCACCGGACGCCGGATCGGGATGGCATTGCTGCTCATGCCAATCCAGACATTAGGGTTAAATCAATTGCCATCCAATCTCAACGCGCACGGCACCGCCATCTCCAATACCGTCAGACAAGTGGCCGGTGCTGTCGGGACTTCACTGCTCGTCACCGTGATGACCAGCCGTACCACAACACACATGATGGATATTATGGCCGCCGGCGGTAAAGGCACTACGAAGGAGCAAATGATTACACAAGCCTCCATCCAAGGCATCAATGATGCATATCTGGTGATTGTGGGCATTGGGATCATCGGCTTACTGCTCGCCTTCTTCATCAAACGTGTGGGACAGGAATCCGGGCAAGAACCCGATGTCCAGCTGAACAAGGCTATTGCCGAAAAAGCCTAAGAAATATAGGAAAACGAAATGACTGGAATTCTACTTATCCGATATTCACTGAAATAATATGTACCTGATTGAGATGCATAGCCGACTGGTACAATAGATTATGTAATAAAGAAACACCGGTCTGCCGGGCAGCTTAACTGCTCTGGCAGACCGGTTGTGTTTTGTGGAGATCATTAGATTAACAAGCCTTCTATAATTCGACCGTCTGGTTGAGATTCGACCCCGCCGTATCCTGATTCGTTATTCGTTTAAACAAGTAAGTCGCCTTCTCGGCCAGATTACCGCTCTTCCAATATTCAGCCGCTTCAGCCTGAACCTGGATCAGAATCACCTCAGGATCATCATAGCTGGTCTTTAGAAAAGCACCATATGCTGCATTCCAAAATTCTTTTTTCTTATCCAGATCCTCAACGATTCTCGCCGTTCCTCGAATAGAGACGTAGGATTTGTCGGCATACACGACGTTAACCCTGGGATCATGAAGGATTTCCTCGAACTTGCTAGTATCTTTTTTGGTAAGGAACCATAAATCTCCGTCGAATTCAACTTCCTGTGTCATCATGGGGCGGGACACCAGTCCTTCGGCAGATATCGTCGTGAACATCGCAGTATCGATGCCTTGGATCAGCGCTCTAACCGTCTCAACAGCTTCCTGATGATTCTTGTTCAAATCAGTCATGTTAATCGCCTCGTTTCTTCCGGGTTATAGAATAGGTTGTCCAAAGCCATATCCTTTATTAACCGAAAGGTGCAAAATGTTAACTACTAATTACCAATCCTATCCACTACCTAAGACTTAACGGGATGATCGAATGCGAAGAGGAACCTGATTCACTTCCCTTGGCTGATCATTAATCCAAATAAAAAGCTCTACAACCACAATGGTCGTAGAGCCTTTATCCATGCTACAGATTGTTAAATTAGAAGCTAATGATTCCCGAGGTATGGAGCAGCACCAGAAACACCAGAACCGGTGCAACGTACCGGAGCATAAATAGCCAGATGCGGAACCAACGCGCCTGTAGTCCAGCAGCTTCAGCTGCTCCCTTCCAGAAATATCCGGCAAAAATGGTGATCAGCAAACCGCCAAGCGGCAGCATAATGTTAGAAGTGATGAAATCCATCCAATCAAACAGGGCCTTTCCACCAAACGTAAGCTCAGGGAACATCCCCAGCGACATCGCTGAAGGAATACCAAGCAGGAAACAGATCAGCGACAGAATCCATACCGAACGTTGACGGCTCCAGTTCCAGCGCTCCATCGCGAAGGATACAGGTACTTCAAGCAGAGATACAGCCGAGGTCAACGCGGCAATTGCCAGCAGAATGAAGAACAGACCCCCGAAGAACGCACCGAAAGGCATAGCAGAGAATGCTGCAGGCAGAGCTATGAAAATCAGTGAAGGCCCTTGATCCGGGGCAATACCAAATGAGAACGTCGTCGGGAAAATAATCAATCCTGCAATCAACGCATATAGCAAGTCTCCAGCGCCTATGGCAAGTGCAGCGGTGCCCAGCGACTGTTTTTTATCCACATAAGAACCGTAAGTTAAAAGAATCCCCATCCCGAGCGACAAAGAGAAGAAGGCATGTCCCAAAGCGACCAGAGCGGATTCCGCCGTCAGCACCGAGAAGTCCGGTTTGAGGAAAAATGAGACTCCCGCGTTTGCCCCTGGTAAGGTTACCGCCCGAATCATCAGCACAATCAGAAGAACGACCAGGCCGGGAATTAATACTTTGTTAAACTTCTCTATCCCCCCCGATACCCCAAGGATAACTACACCAGCCGTTATGAGCATGGCTACACCCTGCCAAACAATCGGCGTGTACCCTGAGATAAAGGAGCCAAATGCACCGGCGTAATCCGTAGTGCTGAACAGTTGTCCATTGAAGGATATCATCGCGTAATGCAGCGTCCAGCCTGCAACAATAATATAGAAAGAAAGGATTAGAAAAGGCGCCACGACTTGCAGAATCCCTGCTGCCTTCCAGCCTTTTCCACCCCCGGCACGTATGAACGAAGTCGCTGCACTTCCGCGTCCACTGCGCCCGATAGCCAATTCGGCCAGCAATACCGGCAAGCCAATCAGTACCAGGCAGACAATGAATAGAAGAAAGAAAGCCGCACCACCATTTTCACCCGTAATATAAGGGAACTTCCACATATTTCCCAGACCCACAGAACTGCCGATGGCTGCCAGAATAAAGCCACTTGAAGAAAAACGTTCTTTCTTCTCCGAGAGCAGATCCTTCTCACCTTTAAATTGATTCATTCACCCATGCCCCTTTTTCTCTTTTAGCCTTCATTATAGCTTAAGTTCCCCTGAGAGTCTCATGGGAATTTCTGAACTTTCTAATAATTATTCCTTTTCGCTGTATAAAAACTCAAATTTTCTCACAGGTGCTTTTCATAATTCATAACAAAAAAAGCCACTGTCGATTGCTCGACAATGGCTTTCTGTGCTTGGCGGCGTCCTACTCTCCCAGGACCCTTCGGTCCAAGTACCATCGGCGCTGGAGGGCTTAACGGTCGTGTTCGGGATGGGTACGCGNCTCAACAATGGCTTTCAGTGCTTGGCGGCGTCCTACTCTCCCAGGACCCTTCGGTCCAAGTACCATCGGCGCTGGAGGGCTTAACGGTCGTGTTCGGGATGGGTACGCGTGGAACCCCTCCGCTATCGCCACCAAACGGGCACTTGCTATGCAAATGCATGATTCAGGTCTCAGCATCGCCAAATGCTGAACACAAATCTTTCATCCATGGGCCACGTGGACCTCATGAATTCGGACTTGATTCCTGAAAACTGAATCCGAAACGAATCTGCGTTTTATCTTTTGGATAAGCCCTCGACCGATTAGTATTGGTCAGCTCCA
>NZ_JBGJZN010000005.1:0-441599 GCF_042610465.1 Paenibacillus diazotrophicus | reverse complement strand
CTCACTCGTTGTTCAGTTTTCAAAGATCAAGCTCGTTGTCGGCGCCGTTTATCTCGTCACCAGCAACTCTTATAATATATCATGTTCTTCGATCAATTGCAACACCTTTTTTTCAATAAACCATGTTAGCATATTGATTAAGTATCCATAACTCCAATCATCAAACTATTGTTACCTGTCTGCGACTGGATTTATAATATAACACGAATCTATTGCTAAAGACAACCTTAATTTTTACCAATTTAAAATAGCCTTTAAGCCACTTAGTATCACTATTTATGAATTCATACCCACAAGAAAAAAGCATACTGTCCAGCATTATTCAATGCAGGGCAGTATGCTTTTAAAAGACAACCTAAAGGATTGTTAGTTCGAGATCCATGGATTTCTGCTCTTTTTCGTAACCCCTTTACGAGAATTCTGATGGGGGCGCTGCTTGCTGGAGGTTTTAGGGCTGGAAGTAGTAGATTGCGCTGAAGTTTTCACTTTAGCTGCAGATGCTTTTGCTGTTCCTCCTTTACTCTTCATTGCTGGTCCAGAATGTTCCGCTTCCACTGCTGGTATCGTTTCCTGCTGAATAAATTCAGGATCCTGAATCTCAGGTACCCGATTATGTGTATCATTCTCTAGGCCCGGATACATAGGATATGCCGGAATATTCGAGACCATAGGAGCTGTAAACATATTGGGTGATATCACATTTCCTTGCGGGGCCTCAGCTACTCCATAAGGTGAAATCATCCCTGGCATCTGCTGCATATAGTCAGGATATGGATTAATCATCGGCTGCTCATAGGAATAGGGCTGAGCCTGCTGTAACGGCATTGCTGGACCGCAGCCGCAGGAGGGCCATGGCAAATTAACGGCCTGTTCTTCATACTGAGGCATACCATATGAGGAATTTTCGCTGAAAGGACTGATATTGGGATATTCCGGTGTAGAATTCTGATACCATGCTCCCGTAAAATCGGATACCGGATACATGTCGTATGGGGAAGCATACTCCGGCATATAGTTTGCTGGCTGAACGAAATTTGGAGCTGAGTTCATCCCCATTACACCCATAGGCTCATAGAGCGGATAAGCCGGTGGGCAATCCCCGAAATATGGATTTCCACTTAGTCCGGGGTATCCTACCGTGTTACCACATGACGGAGCTTTGTTTTCATACCAGAAAGTGGGCTGAATTTCTGAATATGACTTTCCCATAGGCGTTTCATGCTTCATGATTTCCTGTGTAGGCATTGAAATTTGCACAAACAAACTTTGTGTTTCATGAATTTTTTCATGAACCGGTGAAACTTCTGGCGCTTTGTTCATTATAGGTGAGACTTCTGGCGTTTTGTTCATTATAGGTGAGACTTCTGGCGTTTTGTTCACTATAGGTGAGACTTCTGGCGCTTTGTTCACTATAGGTGAGACTTCTGGTGCTTTGTTCACTATAGGTGAGACTTCTGGCGTTTTGTTCACTATAGGTGAGACTTCTGGTGCTTTGTTCATTATAGGTGAGACTTCTGGCTGTACAGGCACAACTTGAGGCACATTATTCACTGCTGGTGAAACTTCGTCGGATGGCTGCTCTTTGACTCCGGTATAATCTTTGGATCCAAGTTTTGTTTTGTCAATTATAGCCGTTGCTTCAGATTGTGGATCCATAGCAGAAGGGTTGCCCTTTTTAGGTATATTGACCATTTCGCCAACCAGGAGTGCATTAGGATTCTTCAGTTGAGTGTTAGCATCAATCATATCCTTTAGTGTAATTCCCCATGCTTTGGACAGCTTCCACAAGGTATCCCCTTGCTTAACAGTGTGTTTGTAGTAGACCTCATGGTTTTCGGGAACCTGAACGGCTGATGTTGGAATTTTGACCTTATCGCCAACGGCAAGCACATCCGGATTACTGATTTGTGGATTGGCGTCGATGATTTTTTGCAGAGGTACTCCGTACTTTTGCGATAATGCATATAGCGTATCGCCGGATTTGACAATGTGTATTTTCACGCAGCAATAACCTCCTATAAGTTTTGTGAGCATTACTCTCCAGCCCCGTCTCACGCAAAACTCGGTTCGAAATCATAGCTAGATTTTGTTTCGCATGGCTTCCCGAACCAACTTTGTTCAAAACGCAACTCCGAAAAGCATATGCCAGGTTTTGCGGGCTCATACTTCTATGAACGGCGTGTGCACTACAATAGCCTAGCTGCAATCTCTGATGCTGAGTGCCTTGCTAGGTATTCTGCCTCCCTGCTTCCTCATATGCAGAGCAGCCGCCCCCTTCGTTACTACATCTTATGCAGCCCATAGGCGATTGACATCCCTTAAACAAAAAAAATCCTTTCATGCATGGCATGAGAGGATTTTTGCTGTAACATTTGGTTTTGTTCTAAACGCGTTTTATTCCCAAACCTTGTAACCGTCTTTGTCCACAACATTGCGGAACTCTTCAAGCAGCTGCAGTGTAATTGGCCCTGCATGTCCTGCACCAATAACCCGGCCGTCAATTTCACGAGCTGCAATAACTTCGGCTGCTGTACCGGTGAAGAAAACTTCATCCGCAATATACACATCATGCATAGTGAACGGTTCTTCTTTCAGGGTTAAACCTAGCTTTTCGCACAGCTCAATAATGGCCAGGCGAGTTATACCTTCAAGCGCTCCCAGATAGCAAGGCGGAGTGTAGACAACGCCTCTTTTGACGATGAAAATATTGTCTCCTGAACCTTCGGTTACATACCCTTGAGCATTCATCATGATTGCTTCGTCTGCCTCTGCCAGATTGGACTGGATTTTGACAAGGATGTTATTGAGATAGTTCAGAGATTTGATCTTCGGATTCAGCGCATCCGGGATATTGCGGCGTTGCGAGACAGAAACCGCACGAAGTCCGTTCAAGTAAGCCTGTTCCGGATAAATAGCCAGCTGTTCTACAATAATGATAACGCTGGCTTTGGGGCAACGGCGGGGATCCAGACCTAAATTGCCGGGGCCGCGGGATACAATCAGACGGATATATCCGTTACGCATCTCATTCAGACGAATAGTTTCAGCCATGGCTTCCAGCATCTCATCATAGCTCAGCGGAATGTCCAGCATGATGGATTTCGCTGAATCATACAGCCGGTCCAGATGTTCCTTGCACTTAAAAATGTTGCCGTTGTAGATACGGATGCCTTCAAAAATACCGTCTCCGTATAAAAATCCGTGATCAAACACGGACACCTTTGCATTTTCCTTCGTTACGTGTTGTCCATCTAGATAGATCCATTGCTCAGCCATGAACTTACTGCACCTCCGCTTTCTCTTCCTCATAGGTGTATGTGGGATACGAGCCCAGAATCCGCACCTGACAGCCCAAGGCTTTGATTTCTTCAATTGCCCCCGGGAGCAGGACCGATTCTATCGGTTCCAGCACATCAATATAAAAATAATAAGTGCCCAATTTCTTCTTCGTCGGCCGTGACTCAATACGCGATAAATTCAGCCGACGCCAAGCAAATGCAGCCAGCACCTGATGGAGCGCCCCCGGAAAATCTTCTGGAAGAGTCACAAGAATGCTTGTCTTGTCACCACTGCTTGTTCGTGGAAGTTCCAGCTTCTGATGACCTACCAGCACAAACCGGGTGTAATTGTTATTATGGTCTGTAACCTGCCGCTCTACTATCTCAAGCCCGTGCGTCGCTGCGCCAAGCGCTGTACCGATTGCCGCCCAGCCCCTACCGGGATTCTTAGACACAATTTCAACGGCTTCGGATGTGCTTCCGACCGATTCCAGTTCAGCCCAAGGAGCGTGATTGCGGATAAAGTGCAGGCATTGTGCCATGGCAACAGGATGAGAAAGGATTTTGACCACTTTAGAGTAATCCTTACGGCCTTCAGCATCCGTGAATTCCTTGGGATTACTGATCAGATTCTGAACGGACGGAAAAATCCACTCCGCCTGCATTGGCAGGTTCACTTCGTTAATGAGCCAGTCAATATGCAGACTCACCGAACCTTCGATCGTATTCTCAATAGGAATCACGCTGTAGTCCGTCACACCATTAGCTGTGGCCAGAAAAACATCAGAGATAAGCTTATGATGCTCAATATTTACAGGCTCATCACCGAATAAATGCAGCAGCGCTTCGTGTGAGACTGAACCCTGCGGCAACACTGCTATTGATTTCATAACTGTTTTTCCCCTTTTATCATATCCAAAAATGACTTACTTTGCATCTGGTTTGTTTCGATCAGCTCTGAGACAACCCCTGAAGTACAGGGCGACAGCCAGCAGGTTAGAGCGGGAATACCATGCTCCATCATTGTTTGTTTTAGAAAAAGCTCCAGCTCCTGCTTACGGTCCCCATTTCGCTCAACCATACAAAGCAGTGTAGGTCCGGCACCACTTAGGGCAATACCCAGTGCCCCATGACTTGTCGCTTCAGCCAGCAGCTTCTCCATACCAGGCACCAGAGGCGCCCGATAAGGCTGATGCAGACGATCCTGCATGGCAGGGCCGATGAGATCGAGCCGGCCTGTAGCCAAGGCAGCGGTCAGCAGTGAGGTCCGGCTGATGTTATGGACAGCATCCCCCACCGAGATCTCAGATGGAAGCACACCACGTGCTTTGGTGGTAGAAAGCTCGAATTCTGGAATAACTACAAGAACCTCAAGATCACGGGGAGGCTCAATCCGGATATATTCCGCATGCTTGCCATCCCATACAGCTGTGATAATCCCACCGAAGAGTGAGGCTCCCACATTATCGGGATGCTTCTCTAGGGCTGTTGCCATATCGAACAGCTTGGCTAGACTCAAGGGGGAACCAATCAATGTATTTGCTGCTGCCATTCCCCCAACAATCGCCGATGCACTACTTCCAAGTCCACGTGTAAGCGGGATATCGGAGTACATGGTAATGGAAAGCTCGGGAATCTCTACACCCGCTTCAGCAAAGACCATTTGTGCCACCTGGTAGAGTAAATTGCTCTTATCCTTAGCTACACCTGCCATCTCATCTCCATAAAGATGAAATACAGTTTCTGCGGCTTCCTCCATTTCAATCCAGGCATATAGGGATAGTGCCATGCCCAGCGTATCAAAACCCGGCCCCAGATTAGCGGTACTGGCGGGTACTTTAACTCTAGACCTTCCGTACATACTCATAGCTGGTAAAATCTCCTTCTTTATTTTTGGAGCGGAGCTGTCATAGAGGATTCAAGGTTCAGCCTTCTACGCGATAGTGGCTCTTAATACGGTGAATAACCTTAAGCTGCTCCAGATGCCGCATTACTTTATTCATACTTGCCTTGCTCGCATTGTGTGTCACGATGATGATCTCAGCGTCCGGATTATGAGGATTCGCCTGCTGTACTACGGAATCCAGACTGACATCGTACTCAGCAAACACCTGCGTGATTTTGGCTAGAACCCCTGCTTTATCATCCACATGCAGCAGCAGGAAATTCTTATAAAAGATATCTTCATCACTTTTGAGCTTCTTCTGTTTGTACGGAACAATCTGTTTCAGCCCGTTAACACCCAGCTTAAGATTCTTAATAACGGCCACCAGATCCGCTACGATGGAAGTTGCTGTTGGCATAGCACCGGCCCCTGCACCATAGAACATGGTTTCTCCCACAGCTTGACCATATACATATACCGCATTATATACACCGTTCACGGAAGCAATCGGATGGCTTGCCCGAATCATCGTGGGCTCCACACTAATACTGAATTCATCTTCGTGACTCTCGGCGATGCCCAGCAGTTTCATTTCATAGCCCAGTCTTTTGGCAAAAGCAATATCCTCCTTGCTCACACCAGAGATGCCGCTGACACTGACATCACTTAGCTCAACGTTGGTCCGAAAACCAAGTGTGCCGAGAATGGCCATTTTGCGCGCAGCGTCCAGGCCCTCGACATCCGAGGTCGGATCTGATTCAGCGTATCCCAGCTCCTGAGCTTCTTTCAACACATCAAGGTAGGATGCGCCTTCCTGACTCATTTTGCTTAGTATGTAATTGGTAGTCCCGTTTACGATGCCCATAATCTTTACGATTTTATCAGAGGAGAAGCCTTCGATCAATGTACGTATAATTGGAATTCCACCGGCCACACTGGCTTCATAAAATACATCGCATTGTTTCTCCTGCGCCTTGGCCAGAATCTCCGAACCATGTAGCGCCATCAAATCTTTGTTGGCGGTCACGATATGCTTGCCTCGTTCCAAAGCCTCCAGAATATATTCCTTCGTTCCGGCGATCCCGCCCATCACTTCTACAATAACGTCAATCTCCGGATCACGGATAACTGCCCACGGATCATCGGTGATTATAGCGGCATCCACATCGATATCCCGGGCTTTCTCAGTATTCTTCACTGCAATGCGCTCAATAACAATCGGAGAACCCACCTGGCTGCTCAGATCCTCCTGATTCCCTTCTACGATACGGACTACGCCCGTACCTACTGTTCCCAGACCCAGTAACCCCACTTTGACCGGCTTCATTTGAATCCTCCTAAAAGTTTTATGAAGCAATACTCCTTGGTTATACTACGTAATAAAACTCGCTTCGAAAGCATATGCCTAAGTTTTATGAAGCAATACTTCTTGGATATACTCCGTAATAAAACTTGCTTCGAAAGCATAAATTTCTCGAGCCAAGTCACCCTTGCCCGATAATTAAGGCCCGTTTTACTCCGGGTATTGCCTTTAGACTGTCCAGCATATCTCCCAACTCTTCGTTCAAATGCGATATCTCCACAGAAATAACGACATTGGCCCGCCCCTGCAGCGGAATACTCTGATGAATCGTCAGTACATTGGCACCATGAACTGCCACAGACCCTAGCACCTTGGACAGCATACCGGACTCGTGCTCCAAATCAATGGAGATTGTGACAATACGTTCCCGTTCGAGCTGATGGATCAGATGAATGCCATCCTTATATTTATAAAATGCACTACGGCTAAGCCCAACCTGTTCTACACCTTCATGTACCGTCTTGGCGTCTCCCGCCTCAAGCAGCTGTTTGACCTGCATGGTCTTCAGTACAGCGTCAGGCAATATGTCCTCTCGGACCAAATAATAGCGTTCTTTCACGAACGTCCTCACCTCAAAGACTTTTGTGTTTATATAGTGGACATTATACGGGATGGCCGCTGTATAATGCAACAACTTTTCACATACAACGCCCTCACCCGTTGCGGCAAGCTCATATTTGGCACTGAATACAACAAATCCCATGATATTTCAGTTTTAGCTCCACATAAAAGTAACCAGTCACCTATCAGGAATCAATCGCTATTGTCGTTCCGTATTAATCACAAAGCCATTGAAGTCAGCTTCTCTAGAATTCTACAAAAAACGCCGGCTATACCTCCCTTTTCGGGGAAAGCACAGTCGGCGTTTGAGATTTATGCGTCAATCCACAGCTTAATAATAGCTGCTGTTCTCAACGAACTCGAATTCAAAATCAGCGATTCGGACAATGGTTCCTTCCACAGCACCCCGTTTGCGGAGTTCTGCATCCACACCCATATGGCGCAACGTGCGGGCCAGCTTCAGTATAGCATCGTGTGTACTGAGCTGCATCCGTTTCAGCATCCGTTCAATCCGGGGGCTGCTGACAACAAAAGCATCATTGTCTCGCGTAATAGTGAAAGAGTTATCCTCTTCAGCTTCAAGCTTGTATACCTTGCGTTCTTTGGTTTCGGCTACTTCCTCCACAACCGGTGCTACAGGAATACTATCGAGGATATCTGTTGCCCGGTAGAGAAGTTCCTGAACTCCTTGGCGGGTCAGAGAAGAAATCGGCATAATCTCCATCTCCGGCCGGAGCTCTGATACCTTCTCACGGAAAGCAATCAGATTAGCCTCCGATTCAGGCATATCCATCTTGTTGGCTGCTACGATCTGCGGGCGGTCAACAAGCCCCGCATTATATTGTCTCAGCTCATCATTAATTTTCACCCAATCCTCGAAAGGATCACGGCCTTCCGAACCGGACATATCCACCACATGAATGATGATCCGTGTGCGCTCAACATGACGCAGGAACTCATGCCCCAAGCCTACGCCTTCACTTGCCCCTTCAATAAGTCCCGGCAGATCGGCCATGACAAAACTTCGGCCGTCACCTACATCCACGACACCCAGGTTCGGTGTAATGGTTGTAAAGTGGTAAGCTCCAATCTTAGGTTGAGCAGCGGACACGACCGAAAGTAGAGTGGATTTACCCACACTCGGGAAACCCACGAGCCCTACATCTGCCATAACCTTCAATTCCATCACAATGTAGCGTTCCTGGCCTTCTTCACCATTCTCCGCGAGCTCTGGAGCTGTATTATTAGCCGTGGCAAACCGAGTATTTCCCCGTCCGCCCCGTCCACCGCGAGCAACCACGACCTGCTGTCCATGCCGGGTCATGTCGGCGATCACTTCCTGGGTGTCATCGTCTATCAATACGGTACCCGGAGGAATGCGTACAATCATGTGTTCAGCGTTCGCTCCATGCTGACTTTTGTTGCGCCCCTTAACCCCGCGCTCCGCTTTGAAATGGCGCTGATAGCGGAAGTCCATCAATGTACGCAAACCTTCATCTACCCGGAAAATAACGTCTCCTCCACGGCCGCCGTCACCTCCGGCTGGTCCGCCTTCCGGTACATACTTCTCCCGGCGAAAGGCCACAAGACCATCACCGCCGTCCCCGCCTTTTACATAAATCTTAGCTTTATCTACGAACATTCTAGTTCACCTTCCTTACATCTCCAGCGGCAGCCGTAACGCTACAAAGCTTTTGTTACTTCCAGGCTGTTCCGCTTTGATAATTTTCCCTTGTACTATATTATAAATTTGCCCCTGTAGCAGCTCGGGATTGCCATGATCACCGTCGCCTTCGAAAGAGATAAGAATGTCTCCTCCATCCTGTGTAAAACCAAGCCGGAGCTTTCTTGTATCGCCATGCAAGGCAAGTCCACTGTATTGATAAGCCCTCACCGTCTGCATGATTACCTGCGTAAGCTCTTCACCCATGTCCCCGCCAAGCTTGTCCTTGAGCTGCAGTCCTTCTTCAACCTGTACCTCAAGCTCTAAGCCGCTTCTAAAGGTTCGGAAAGACTGCAGATAGAACACGAGCGAAGGAATACCGAGCTTAGCTATACGGCTGTCCAATTCGATCCGTTCCTTTATTCTTCCCACACACTCCAGAGATTTATCAGGCTTACCGAGCTGGATATATCCGTAAAGTACCTGCAGATCATTCATCCAATCATGACGATGATGATTGAGTGTCCGGTTCGCCGCTTGCTGCAGCGTCTTCTCCTGTATTCGCAGTTCCTTTTCAAAATGGCGCCGATTGTATACAGAACTAAAAGCAAGCACTGCGGCTATCCATACGCTTAGCAGCAGAAATGTGAAAAGGGTAGTTCGCCAATACAAGAGACCTAAAGGAAACAATACGGATAACATGACTGCCCAGATTAACCATTTCCAGGATTTCATTCTTTCTCCCCGTCCCTCAGTTCGCAAAATTCATGCCCATTTAGCCGTTCTCTTCACTTGATATTTACCATTTTCCAGTATAACACAGGGTTTCTCTGCAATCACCAGCAATTCAAATTCAAACAGATTCTCTTGAAAAAAAGCCCCCGGCACTCATGCCGGAGGCTTCTACTTGCAATTTGATTCCGAAAGCTTACGCTTCCAGTGCCGCTGCTACCGGAGCGACATCAACCGGGTACACGCTCACTTTTTTGCGATCGCGGCCCCAACGTTCGAACTTCACTACGCCATCAACCAGAGCAAACAAAGTATCATCTTTACCGATGCCTACATTTGTTCCCGGGTGGATTTTGGTTCCGCGTTGACGAACCAGGATGTTGCCGCCGGTAACTGCTTGACCGTCAGCACGTTTCACGCCAAGACGCTTGGAGTGGGAATCACGTCCGTTCTTTGTGGAACCTACACCCTTTTTCGATGCGAACAATTGAAGATCCAATTTCAACATGTTGGTCAACCTCCTTCTTTAAATAATGACTTCCTGTATCTTAATATACTTCCCGTATGAATCTGCGATATCACCAAGCATAAGTACCATGGACTCCAGCAGAAGCTGGACCTTGGCAGACACTTCAGGACGATCTATGGGAACGAGGGTCCCGCTAAGAAATCCATCCTTCATCGAAGTATCCAGAACCACGCCGGTCAGACGTTCAATCGAATTCACCGTTCCAACCGTGACGGTAGAAACGCCGGCGCAGACGATATCCCTGCCATTCTTTGCGTATTCTGCATGCCCTTTAATGGCAAAACCGACAATCGCACCTTGAGCAGAAGCCCGTGTAATCCGCACGTTAATCATTAACGCACCTTCTTACGCTTGAATCTTCTCGATAGTTACTTTGGTGTACGGTTGACGATGGCCTTGTTTCTTGTGGTAGTTCTTCTTCGGTTTGTATTTGTAGACTACAACCTTCTGACCCTTACCATGTTTCTCGACTTTAGCTGTTACAGACGCGCCGCTTACCAGCGGAGTTCCTGCAGTCAGACCACCATCGTTAGAAACAGCCAATACACGGTCAAACGTTACGCTTGCGCCGTCTTCAGCTTCCAGCTTCTCAATGAACAACACGTCGCCCTCTTGGACTTTGTATTGTTTACCGCCAGTTTCGATAATTGCATACATTGTACTTGCACCTCCTCATGTCTCAGACTCGCCTAGTCTAGGTGGCAATTTCCCGGAGGAAACGCGCTTATGTACCCGATCGGAGCGGTTGCAGCATGTGCAGGATTAGAACAACCAAACACATACTTGAAGATAATAGCACACATATTACATACAGTCAATGGTACAAAAAAGTTAAATAGCGAGTTCCGGGCGTATAGCGGCTTCATTCCAGCCACGAACCAATCTTACCCGTCCCCCCGCAGCATTGGCAAATCACTGGAGCAAAGCCTGCAGAATCATGTCTCGCCTTCTTGCGTGTCATCTCCAGCAGACCAAGGTGTGTCCAGCCAAGAATATGCGTCTGTGTGCGGTCCCGGCTGATGACCCCCTCCAGCCGTTCCATAACCATCCGCCGGTGCGCCTCCTGCTGCATATCAATAAAGTCGATGATGATGATGCCTCCCGTATCCCGCAAACGAATCAACCGTCCGATCTCTTCCGCCGCAAGGAGATTCGTACGCGTTACGGTCTCCTCGAGCGAAGATCCGCCGGTGTACTGGGCGGTATTGACATCAATTACGGTCAACGCCTCCGTCTCATCCCAGATCAGGGTTGCCCCGCCCTCCAGCGTAATCTTCCTGCCAAAACTTTTGTGAAGCTGCTCCTGCACCCCGTAAGCTGCAAAGATAGATTCCTGTCCATGATAGAACCCTACAGGCTTGTACTTTCCAGGAGCCATGTCATTCAGGAAGGCTTCTGCCTCCCGGACCGCCTTGCCAGAGTCAATCATCAGTTCATCGCGCTGCGGATTAAAGGCATCCCTGATAAAGCGCTGGACAATACTGAGATCTGAGTGAAGCAGTGCCGGTGCTACTGTCTCCTGAGATCGGCGGATGATCTTTTCCCATTGTGCCCTAAGAAAAGAAAGGTCACCTTCCACTGCCTCCACGGGTTCGTCCTCCGAGACGGTACGCATGATAATCCCCTCTTCACGCCGTCGAAGCCTTTCACCAATACCTTTCAGCCTATTGCGTTCCGATTCACGGCTGATTTTTTTGGATACACCAACATATTCTGCAAAGGGCATGTACACCATCCAGCGTCCCGGTAGTGTATAGTGGGTTGTGACGCGTGCACCTTTACCGCCCCGCGGTTCTTTTCTCACCTGCACCACAATTTCCTGGCCGGGCTCGAGCAGCGTTTCAATGGAGGGCTTCACCTCCGGCTGCTTGTCCAGATGGGGATGCAGCACATCATCTACATATAAAAAGGCATTCTTCTTCTGTCCGATGTCCACAAAAGCTGCCTGCATGCCCGGCAATACATTCATAACCCGCCCCTTGTAGTAGCTCCCGACCAGTCCTTGCTGCTGATCACGTTCAGCCGCATATTCCACCAGGCTCCCATTGTCCAGAAGAGCCATCCGGGTAACATGCTGCGAGCAGTGAACGATCATTTGTTTCATGGCTTCACCTCTGGTTTGAATCAAAATTCCATAGTTCATTTCTAGCTGGACGATCATGTCCCTAATTACATTCCAAAATAAGATGAGATCAATTTCTGCTCCGGCACAACGGCCACAATGGCTTTATCTTCATTCATTACATAGATAAAATGATATTGGTTACGTTTAAATAGACGCAATATATCATCCAAAGGTTTCGCGGAAAAGGCAACTATCGGACGCACTGCGCTCCCCGACTGCCGGTAGCGTTCATAAACAGCCTCCCTGTTCATCAGAAAAGAGACAAAGCGGTAAGGCAAATTCCGCTGATCTGTAAGGTTCGAATACAGAAGAAAGGCACCGATCATCAGGAGATTCAGACGGACTCCTCCACCCGTACCCAGCGGCAGTATGGAGTATAACAACACCAGCACACTCGCCGCGATGCTCACTCGGCCACACCATAGCAATGTGACATAATAGGGAAGCAGCAGACTAAGCGTCGCCTGAAAAATTTTACCGCCATCCAGAGGAAGAACAGGCAGCAGATTAAACATCGCGATAATGGCATTGGCCTGTATGAAATAAGTCAGAAAGCCACTATTTCCATATCCAGTCTGCTGGAGTCCGTAGGCCATCAATATCAGCACCAGATTCTGCAAAGGGCCGGCTGCCGCAATACCGATCTCCCGTGTTGCGTTAAGCCGTCCATGATCCTCCATAACTGCTACACCTCCGAAAGGAAGCAACTGCACGGATTTCACACCTACTCCGCAGAGCAGCGCAGCACACACATGTCCCAACTCGTGGATGAACACAATGGTGAACAGCGTCAATAGCTCCAGAAACTGCCCGGTAATCACGGAGAGTAGCATAATCAGCACGAACAAGGGATGCAGCGACAGTTCAATGCCTCTGATCCTAATCAAACGATACCACTTCAGCGGGATCAATATAAGTCTTGTCTTTCATAATGGCAAAAAAAAGCAGAGGAACTGAAGCATTCTCCTGTTCCTGAATCCAGCCCACGGCATCCCCGCTCTGGACCCAATCATCCGTTGCCAGCTTTGTACCACTCAAATGTCCGTATTCAGCCGTTACATCCCCCGTATGCCTTACCGTAATCCGGATTCCGCCTTCCGCTTCTTTGGCAACAGATAATACACGCCCCGTATCTACACTTTTCACCGTGAGTATACCGTTTGAATCTTCCGCAGGCATAATCTCCACACCTCTTAATGTTGCTGCAAAAGGACGGACAATGCTTCCTTCAAGCGGGGCATTCAGATCATGAGCAGCGTTCACTTTCACTGCTGGCTGGTTTTTATCACCAAAAATCGGAATAAACGCCGGCGCTCCATTGAAATGTTCCTCATACCAAACCTGGGCGGCAGCAAAATCCATATCTTTGGTGAGGGCATCGGCAATAAACACCTGTGCTTTCAATGCCCATGGCTGTTGAACGTTAAAGATCCCCCATACTGCACCAAACACAATGAGACTCGCAATAGTCCTCCGCATAAAGCCCGAAGCAAACCGTGGCTTGTCTCCTCCTCCTTCATCCACCCAGTCGTTACGCCGCTGCTTCCACAGGGCCTCTGGGTCGGGTTCAGGAATCTTGGAAAAGTCATGTGAGGCTCTTTCTCCCCATTCCTTGTAAGTTGTTGTATGGGCAGGTAGTTCGAACAACGGGGGTACAGCAGTCCCCAGCGAAGCATCATCCTGCTCCAGCAGGCTGCGGATACGCTGCTTGCGGCGGCCTTTTAAATCTGATTTCTGTTCCATATCGATCCCTCCGGCGGGCTTGTTTTACTTTCATTTTATGAAAGTCGCAAGCTGCTTTAGAACAAGCCCTGCCGGGATGGAAAACAGAAATGGGAAAGATCCCTTATTGCGGGCAACTTTATTGAACCATTTCTGAGAATGGATAACGCGAACCTTTGAAATCCTTTGAATCCGAAGCAAAAATCCCGCCGCAGAATATCTGCAGACGGGACCTTTGCTGACTCTTGGTATAACACTTTGGATAATGACTCCGCCTCAGCCCATACCGAAAAACTTCTTCAGCTTCTTAAAGGCACCCGGTTTCCGGTCAAGCTGCATCAACGGTACCGCATCACCCAGAATACGCCGGGCGATATTGCGGTAAGCGATCGCTGCTGGCGAATCGGGATTCATTACGGTCGGTTCCCCATTGTTCGCTGCCTTGATGACCAGCTCATCATCGGGAACAATACCGATCAAATCAATATTCAGCACCTGCAGGATGTCCTCAATATCGAGCATATCCCCTGATTTCACAAGTCCCGGCCGAATCCGGTTAACCACCAGCTTCGGCGACTCTACATGGGACTGCTCCAAAAGGCCAATTATCCGGTCAGCATCCCTTACCGCGGCATGCTCCGGCGTAGTGACGACAATGGCCTTGTCCGCTCCGGCAATGGCGTTACGGAAGCCATGCTCGATCCCAGCGGGACAATCGATCAGGATATATTCGTATTCCTTCTTGAGTTCAAGAATAATATCCTTCACCTGCTCCGGTGTAACAGAGGTCTTGTCTTTGGTCTGCGCTGCAGGTAGCATGTACAGTTCTTCAAAACGTTTGTCCTTGACCAGCGCCTGGTTCAGGCGGCAGCGTCCTTCCGCCACATCCACAAGATCATAGATGATGCGGTTCTCCAGCCCCATAACCACATCCAGATTCCGAAGTCCAATGTCCGTATCGACCAGACATACTTTTTTGCCCTGCAATGCAAGCGCGGTGCCAATATTGGCCGTTGTGGTTGTTTTGCCAACTCCGCCTTTGCCCGAGGTTACGACAATCGCTTCTCCCATGGAGGCTACACCCCTTTAAACACATTTAAACCCTCACGTAATTTGACTATATTATGAATTTTGTCGATCTGCATAGCACCGCTTGATAAATAAGCGAATTCCATGCTGCTCTCGCGGGTTTCCCATTCATCCGGCGGACGGCTAATCACATCGGCAATCCTCAGCTGTGTAGGTGACAGCAAAGATGCAGCAATAATTGCCTCCTGATTGCCGTCTACTCCGGCATGAGCCATTCCGCGAAGCGCTCCGAGAATATAAATATCACCCGTACAGGTAATCGACCCTCCGGGATTCACATCGCCCAAATACAGAAGATTCCCTTCATGGTGCAGTACTTGGCCCGAGCGAATTATTCCACTGATCAGAAACAGGGCATCACTGTCCTTATCCCCGGGTTCTTCCAAGGCTTCAACAGAACGAATTAACAGATTGCCTTGGCTCTTCAGAATGTCTAACACGGCTTCCTTGTCTTCTTCAGTTACTGTACGGCTGCCGAGCTTAATGTCCACATGCACAATTGGTCCGGTCAATATATTCTGATGGCTATGCTCCAGCTTATAGCGAAGTTCGCTCAGGAGATCTTCAAAGGGACACTTGTCGTCTAGCAGGAATACCAGGCCATCCTTGATGCCCTTAATCCTTACATGCTTGGATTGTACTGTCATTTGCCTGTCCCCCCATTCTCATTCATTCGTGCCGGGCCAGGCAAATTCCTTCTTTCCCATGTAAGAAAATGCAGTCCGGCTTCACGCCGCCTCTTCCTTGCGGGTCTCTTTCTTCAGCAGTTCAATCTGCCTCCGGAGAGGAACATAGAGGAGGAGGGCGATAGCAAAATGAAATAACATGGTAGGCAGCATATGATGCAGCAATGCCCAGTTATAAGGAACCTGGCCTAAATTAAATACACTGTAAATGGCAAAAAGCACACTATCCTCAAGCAGGCTGCCCAGCAGCACCACCGTCATCATCAGCGGCAACGGAGCACGCGGAATCTGAAATATCAGGCCAATCAGATAAGCAGATAACCCCATTGCAAAAGAGTGGGCACCAAGAATACGTCCATAGAACACCACATCGTGCAGCATTCCGAAAGACAAACCCAGAATAAGTGCCGTATGGCGGTGATGGTATATCGTTACAAACAGGATCACAATAAACACGAGATTAGGAATAACCCTCATCTCCCAAGCATCCGGCAGCAACCACGGCATTATAGTGCCTTCTACAATAAATAATAGAAATAATAACAGAATTAATACGGATCTGCGCATCTTCACTATTCTGCACGCTCCTCCGTAAAGACAACGAACAATCCCTTCCAGTCTTGAAAACCCGCCGCCGGTTTAATGATTGCAGTAGAAGTTAAACCAAACTCCCCTGTCTTTACCTCTTGGACCGTGCCGATGGTCATTCCACGCGGATACAGTCCCCCAATGCCTGAGGAGATGATGGTATCCCCTTTGGCAACTGGATTTCCTACGGGAATCTTGTTCATCATCAGCATTCCGGTCTGTTGGTCGTAACTCTCAATCATCCCAAAGGTGTCGCCTTCCTTGTTAAAAACCGTAGCCGCAATTGGCGGCTGGGAGTTCGGATCATTTGCATCCATCATGGTCATTAGTTTCACCGTGGAGGTGAAATTGCTTACTTTGCTGATCACACCAACCAATCCCTCTACAGAGGTCACGGACATATTAGGCTTAACTCCGTCCTTGGACCCGAGATCAATAACAAGTGTGTTATTATTAGGCTCGGTAGTCACGCTGACAACGTTAGCAATATGGTACTCATAATTGTACAGATTTTTCTGTGCCTCAGTAAAATGAAGTTTTATTTTGTAACCTTCATTTTCGGCTTGAATGAAATTATATTGGGCTTTGTCACGTGCATATTGCGCTGCCAGAATTTTAAGCTCCTCATTCTCTTCGGCAAGATCCTTCAGATTCCCAATATCTTGGAACAAGCCCGCTACATATCCAGCGGGCTTGTAGAACAAATTCTGCACGAAACCAGTCGTGTCTCTAAGGAAATTCTCCGGCCATGACAATGATTTCCTGGTTGCCAGACTGAAACCCATAACAACGATAAACATGACCAGTGAAATCAATAAAATGAACAGACGTTTATTGTTAAACAGTTTAAACAGTTCCAACACCCTCTAACAAACGTATTTCTCCCATAACAGGGGTTTGACGTTCACAAGCAGACAATTTAACGCTTTGAACGGAGGCTTGAGTTGCTGCGGCTCTTGAAGAGATGAATATTCTCCAGGGCTTTGCCTGTTCCGATAACTACGCAATCCAGCGGATTCTCAGCAACAATGACAGGCATACCTGTCTCGCGGGCCAGCAACTTGTCCAGGTTACGCAGCAGAGCGCCGCCGCCAGTAAGTACAATTCCCCGATCCATAATATCGGCAGCAAGCTCAGGAGGACATTTCTCCAGCGTTACCTTTACGGCCTCTACAATGGCATTTACGGTATCTGACAGTGCTTCGCAGATTTCATCAGAGGTAATGGTCAACGTCTTAGGCAGCCCGGTTACAAGATCTCGTCCGCGGATCTCCATAGTCTCGGTCATCTCCAGAGGCAGGGCAGAACCCACATCCATCTTGAGCTGCTCGGAGGTACGTTCCCCGATCATGAGATTATATTGGCGTTTGATGTATTGAATGATCGATTCATCCGCTTCGTCACCGGCAACCCGCACAGAACGGCTGGTCACGATACCGCCAAGGGAGATAACAGCTACCTCAGTAGTCCCTCCGCCGATATCAACAACCATACTGCCTGTAGGCTCCCAAACCGGCAGATCTGCACCGATGGCAGCAGCAAAAGGTTCCTCGATAATATAGGCCTCGCGCGCACCTGCCTGCTTGGTGGCATCCTCCACGGCACGCTGCTCCACAGCTGTGATGCCGGACGGTACGCATACCATTACATTCGGATGGCGCTGGAACATCGAGCGCTGTTTCTGCGCCTGGCGGATGAAATATTTAATCATAGTTGCAGTAGTATCAAAATCCGCAATCACTCCATCCTTCATTGGACGAATGGCACGGATATTCCCCGGCGTACGGCCGATCATTTTTTTGGCAGATTCGCCAACGGCTTCAATGGTCTTGGTATCTGTATTAATGGCCACTACGGAAGGCTCTCTGACAACAATTCCCTTACCGCGTACATAGACTAGCGTATTCGCTGTCCCCAGATCAATTCCTAAATCTTTCGTAAAACCACCTAACATGCTTGTATTCTCCTTTTCCTTGTATCTCTGGACGATTATATTACATGTAACCTTTTTCCTTCAAACTTACAAAACTGCTGTCTCCAATGATCAGATGATCCAGCACATCTATTCCGACAATCTCCCCAGCCTGAAGCAATCTTGAGGTTAAGGAGATATCTTCCGGACTGGGCGTAGGATCACCGCTGGGATGATTATGTGCGCATATGATAGCTGCGCTGCTGCATTTCATAGCTGCCCTGAACACCTCACGGGGATGTACAATGGAGGCGTTGAGGCTGCCCATGGATAATGTCTCCTGCGCAATAACATGATTTTTCGTATTCAGAAAGAGACAGACAAAATGCTCCTTCTGCAGGTAGCGTAGCTGCTCGGTCAATATCTCCGCCGCGTCCTGTGGGGAGCGGATGATGACCGGCTCGGTCAGCCGGGAATTTGCCATTCGTCTTCCCAGCTCTATGCCAGCTTTGAGTTGCACCGCCTTGGCAGGGCCGATGCCTTTGATATTCGTCAGTTCTTCAATGCTCAGGTCTGCCAGCCCGCGAAGACTGCCTGCCTGTCCCAGCATCCGCTGGGCAATATGAATAGCCGATTCCGCCCGCGTACCTGTACGCAGCAGAATGGCCAGCAGCTCTGCTTGACTTAGTGATTCTGCCCCATAATGCATCATGCGCTCTCGTGGTCGTTCTTCATGGGGGAGGTCCCGCAGCATAAATGGTTGCGACTCCATCCCTATCCCTCTTTCCTAATGCGATCCTTGAAGATCAAGCACCGAGATGCCAAAATCGGACAACATCTCCCCAAGCAGGGACAGCGGCAATCCGACCACGTTAAAATAACAGCCTTCAATCCGTTCCACCAGGGTGGCACCCAGTCCTTGAATCGCATAGGAGCCGGCCTTATCAGCAGGCTCTCCGGTCGCTATGTAAGCGGAGATTTCATCCATGCTCATCGCTCTCATGGTTACAGAGGTTACCCGGTGCCGGACCACGGCCTTCTCTTCAGGCAATCCTATGCAGGCTACTCCGGTATACACCTGGTGTGTCCGGCCCTGCAGAAGCTTAAGCATAGCTGTGCTGTCCTGCGGGTCTACCGGCTTGCCGAGCACTTGGCCGTCCAGCACTACGATTGTGTCACTGCCAACGACAATGGCAGCACGTTCACCGGCGGAAGGCAGGACTGCCTCTGCTTTGCGGAGCGCCAGGCTACGCACAATCTCCTCAGGTGCAAGACCTGGAGGTGTGCTCTCGTCCGCATCGCTTGATATGACCTCGAAGGGCAAGCCGAGCAGTGTTAACAGCTCACGGCGGCGCGGAGAACCTGAGGCAAGAATAATCAGTCTTGAGTTATCATACTCCACTGTAGTAACGTCCCTTCTGAAGTTAGCAGCGAATGCTACAGTCTCCGGTAGAGCCATAGGGCCGTAATAATTCCTGCAAGACTGAGCAGACACAATTTCAAATGAATAGTGATGTCATAGGTTATGATGTCCAAATCGGCTTGCGGCGACCATTTGAGTACAGTCGAGGCTGTAAGAAAAGACAAAGCTTTTACAGGTTCCAGCAGTTTGGCGATCCACGCCCCGGCCAGCCAGCCCAGAATTAGAAATAACAGCAGTATTCCCACATTTTTCTTCTTCATCTAAGTCTTCCCTCGCCATTTTTTGACACCCTAATTATTATACGGTGAAACGGAGTTCAACACAAACGTAAAATCCAGTCCGGAAATGATTACCACTCACCCATGAGTATTCTGAGCAGCACACCAGCCATTTGGCAGTTGACGTAGGGAAGTATGACTTGGGACCTGCGGATTTGACTACTATGCACCAGCGAACCAATCAGCCCCCCAGTGAAGGTACCTTCAATGTCCTTCTAGGAACGGTATATATTTCAAAATAACAGCAATCCCCCGGCCGACGGGTTGCCGGAAACGGGGGATTACTGATTCCTATTTATGGATCAAAGCATTCAAGACAGGGAAGCGAGCAGACTCTTCTGACCGGTGAGGAAGCTCATCATCGCCTCCTGCACCTCCCACAACAAACCTTGTGCTTGGTTCTTATTATACTCATTCAGCGCAGAAATCCCCTGGCTCATGGATTTCTCCAGTCCGGAACAGAGCTTCTGTGCTTCAGCCGGAAGTCCCGGCTCCAGTGCTTTGACCGCTTCGTACCAATGCATATGAATAGTACTAATGTCTGTAGTATCCACCGCTTTACCCGGCCCGCTTAATTCGGACGCGGACAAGCTGCTGAGCTCACCCAGCAGCTTCCCGCTGGCCGCGAAGTAGTTGTTCACAGTCTCAGCCTTTCCGGTATAGACGGCTTTCTCCGCAGCAGGGAGCGATACTTCCCTGACATAAAGCTCAATACCTTGGTTCTTCAGACCGCTGCTGAGCAGCTTGGCCTGCTCACGGTCTGGCGACATCCCGGCATACACCCGGTTGCCGTCCGTGGGATCAAGACCGGCGGCAAGCCCCGCCGTCAGGAGTTCCTGACGTGCCTGCTCCGCCCCCTCCGGAGTACTGAACACACCGTACTGCAGGAGATAATAAGTCTGCGCTGCCACCTGCACCGGTATGTAGTTCACTCCAGCCTTCCCGCTCGTATCCTGCGGCAGTACGGCCGCTGTATCCTTTTCACCCGGAACGACGGCTGGGTTCGCACTTGGAATGTCAGAATTGCCTGTAAGGCTTCCGCCGCCTATAAAAGACAATGCTGCGTAGCCAAGCAGTATGCCTATCCCCAGTGCTCCGGCAATGGAAATGGCAAGTTTCCACCAATAGGAGGGACGCCGGGTATGGTAGGAACCCCCGTAATCCCTTCCCGGCATGGAAAGATCACCATAAGCTTCAGACTCTGTTGCCCATTCTGGACCATAGCTGCGTTCCCCTAGCCTCCTGTCTTCATGCTCATGTACTGGAGCAATAGCAAATTGTGGTTCCTGTTCCCATAAATCAAGCCTTGAATCGGGTTGGAGAAACAATGGCCGCGGTTCTTCGTATATCCCGGTTCCATCACGCTTCCGCTCTATTTCCGTGTAATCCCTGGCAGTACCAAGCCCTGCTCCTGCCCTGTGCTCGATTGACCCTGGCTTTCTGGTGTGATCCACGTCAAACTTGAAAGTCATTCTTCCGTTATTCAAAGCACACACCTCACTATCGTCTATTCTATAAGGAAATATATGATAGACGAGAGAAGGATATGCTATTTTGATATAATTACATTCATTATCTTTAGTGTAGACTCAGACCAAACGCAGGAGTTTCGTGCGTACACTTTCGGCCTCATAATTGGCAAGCAGGGTTTGATAAGCTTGATCCGCAAGCGCTATTCCGCGTTCAGGATGCTGAAGAAGCTGAACCACATTGTCCGCAAAGGTTGCGGGATCATCGGCGATCATAATATTCCGGGAATGTTCATAGAGCAGTCCTTCTGCACCTTTCGTGGTTGAGACGACGGGGGTCTTCAGCGCCCAGGCCTCCAGAATTTTCAGGCGGGTACCGCTCCCTTCTAATAAGGGGGCAATGACAACCTGAGCTTTGCGCACATAATCCGCAACACTATCAACATAACCGGTGATCACAATCGAAGGATCATTGTCAGCCAATGCTGCGACCTCCGGGTGCACATCCCTGCCTACGATGTACCACTTGATCCCCGGCACCTTCAATTTGATGAGCGGGTAAATCTCGCGGTTGAAATAGGCTGCTGCGTTAACATTCGGAAAGTAGTTCATATTACCTGGTAAAATAATCCATTTTTCTTTGAGACTTTTCACGTTAGCCTGGTAGTCACCCATACGTATAAAGTTGGGAATCACATGGACCTTATGTGAATTTCCGAGAGATAGTGATTTGAACGCCAGGCCATCCTGCTCCGATGTGGTTAGCAGCAGATTCGTCTTGTCCATCAGCTTGAGCTCATCCCGCTTCGTCCATACTGCATTAAGGGTATAAAACAGCTTTGCAGCCCCCTTCTTCCCGGCAGCCAGCTGTCCGGAGAGTCCGCTCTCGAAATTGTGGGCATCCGTCGTAATTACGGCATCTGGCAGTGCTTGACGAACGATATCAATGCAGCTTCCCAGCAGGCTATGGGATATGAAAATATGGCTGTAGCTGTTCTCACGGCACAACTCCGTGATCTTACTGCGCATGTCTACGTCCGCATGACTCATATAGGAACTGTTGCGCCATTTATATAGCGAACGGAGCATGGCTTTGCGGTAATTCATGGTTCGTTCTACTTCATATATTGCAAGTCCCGGAGTTTCCTCCTTTTCTGCTGAAGACCTTGTATTGCTGTAAGTAAGCAGATCCACATCATATTTGACCAGTAAAATATTCAGGATATTGCCAGTTCTCAGCTTGCCGCCGCTGTCCTGGGGAAAAGGATTCTCGGCGGATATGAACAGTAATTTCTCCCTCATTCTGATTGTCTCCTACTCTCCTATAGTCTATATCTATCTATGTGTTTAGGATATATTACCCCAAACTGCATCGTTTTTTTGTCGTTTCATGTATTTTCCAAAAATAATTTCAAAAATATGGATTTCCACACGAAAAAGCGCTCCTGACCCGGCTGAGGTGAAGGAACGCTCCTGTTATTCTCATTATGCAGATTTATGGACTACCGGCTGCTTCACAGCTTCGTACCACTCGATTTCTTCCTTGCTGCTTGGCTTGATACAACGCCGCATCGCTCAGTCTGTACAATGTGTTCAAAGATGCCCGCTCCCCCGGGTAGACCGTGATGATTCCGATACTCACGGTGTATGGCATCGGAACGCCATCAATCACCGCATCCAGTACACAGCGGCGCAGTTGTTCAGCGGTGTTGCCGCTGGCTTCCTCATCCGCGCAATGCAGCAGTACAGCAAATTCCTCACCGCCAAATCTGCCGAACAGATCGCTACCGCCAAGCTGGCCTTGTATTTTGCGGGCAAAATTCCCAAGCACCTTATCTCCGGTATCATGTCCATAGGTATCATTCACCTTTTTGAAATGATCGATATCGAGCAATAGAAAAGAAAAAGGCATATTCCCTTTGGCCGAACCGGCAATCCTGTTGCGGGCCCGCTGTACGAATGCCCTCCGGTTAAGAATACCGGTCAGTTCATCGTAAGTGGCGACCCGTTCCAGCTCCGCATAGGATTGTTCGCGGGACAGGAGCATGAATCCTGAAGTTCCCAGAAACATCAGCAAATAAATACCGATATAGTACAAGGTTTGAAGGAAGTCAGGTATGAAAGAGTTACCAGCCGACGGTGTAGAGAACGTGAAAACTGCCTGCCCCAGCAAAATCAGGATCACTATTCCGTAGAGCAGGCCCATCATTTCCTGCAACGGTGTTTTTTTGCCTTTTACGCTTAAAATGTAGACGGGATACACTATAAACAACACCCCGGACAGACTTGCCAAGGGGATATTCATCGGCCGGTCAGGAAACAGGATATACATAAGAATCAGGGCAAACGCAGATAACCCTGTCAGGGAAAAATAATAGCTTTTGACCCGGCCCGAATAGGCACCCAGCAGCTTAAGCAGGGAGACAGCTTCCGCTGTACCCGCTGCCAACCCCAGGAGGATGTTAACCGGTAGAGTGAACCTTCGGTCCAGAAAAGGCTCAAGGATCAAGAGCAGTACGATGACCAGTTGAAGAAGCTTGGCCACCACAAACATTCGGGAGGCTTCATCCTTTGACCGTCGTGAACGGTAAGCTATTACAAGAAGCACTGTAAAAAAATTCCCGAAAAATAAACAAACCAGCAATGTCTTCAGATCCAGATGAACGGCTATCAAACTCACTCCTTGTTCATGGAATCGCAGGCGTGCCGGAGTCCCAGCCATTCTAACTGGAATGCACTACACAGTTTCGGCCTAACTGCTTCGCCTGATACAATGCCAGGTCACTAAGCTTATACAGCCTGTCCAGGCTAGTGGAGGAATCCGGAAGGACTGTGACGATACCAATGCTGACTGTGTACTCCCCGGGATACGTAAAGCTGGAGGCGCCCTCCTCAACAGCTTGCCTGAGCCGTTCAGCCTTGCGGCTGCTGCCCTCTTGGTCCAGTCCGCACAGCAGAACAGCGAATTCCTCTCCGCCCACTCTGCCAAACAAGTCATAGGTACTGAGATTATTCTGGATCGTGAGTACGAAATCCTGCAGAACTGCATCGCCAACGTCGTGGCCTTGTGTGTCATTCACTCTTTTAAAATGGTCAAGATCCAGCAGCAGCAGCGAGTAAAGCTCCTGTTGTTTTACTGCATACTGCAGCTTCTGTTCTGCTTTCTGCATAAAAGCCCTGCGGCCCAGAATACCGGTCAGCCCGTCATAAGTTGCCATTCTCTTCAACTTCTCATAGGCATGCTCATTGGATAACAGAATAAAGGAGGATGATCCTACGATCAGCAGAAAGAACATGCCCAGAAAATATAGATATTGTGGCAGGTTGGGCGACAGTGCCCCCATACCGGGATCCAGAAATAGCGCAGCCATAGACCGGATCAGCATCGCCGCCGCAAAAATGTAAAATATGAAGCCCAACATTCTCTGCAATGGGGAGCCTTTGCGGTTAGCCGTCAAACGGAAGGCGGGATAAATCACAAACAAAACCACCCACAGCGATGTGGTCGCGACCCTTATATTCGGTCTGTTAAAATAAAGCCCAACTATTCCGTAACTGATCACACTACAAACCGAAAGGGTCCAATAATACAACTTAGCCCCGCGTCCCAGCAGACCCATCATCAGAAGAAGCGCAGCAATCTCCAATCCTCCCCCGGCAAGAATAAGAGCGTTGCTGAGCGGGATTGCCAGATAACGCGGCACCGTATCCCATAGCAGGAACGAGGACCAATAGGCCACTTGCAGCCATTTCGCTGCTATAAAAAGGGCGGAAGCCTTGTCTCTGGATGAATCCAGACGATAGAAGCTGGTCAGTAAGGCAATAAATAGATTTCCAAAAATAAATAGGTATAACAGTGTTCGAATATCAAGCTCAAGTACCATTAGTCACACCACCATGTGCGCGGGAATAAATGAATGCATGTCCCATAACAAGCAGAAACGGCATAGCCGCTCCTTCAGTATAAAGAGCAGTATCCGTTTCTGTGTAAAATGTACAAATATTAGATTGTAGAATCGTGATTTACTTTTTTTTCAATTCCTCTGCAAGTGCATACCCAACCTTCCAAATGTCTCCTGCTCCCATCGTAATCACGAGATCGCCTGGAGCAATCCGGCCTTGCAAGTCAGCCAATACAGCTTCCTTCGTCGGCAGATGTCTTGCACTGGCATTGCTGTTCTGGATGATTAATTCTACCAGTTTGGCGGAACTTACGCCTTCAATCTGTTTCTCTCCGGCCGGTGAATAAATGTCAGTGAGTATCACTTCATCCGCTTCACTGAAAGCACGGCTGAAGGCATCCAGCAGGAAAAAGGTCCGTGTATAGCGCTGCGGCTGGAATACGGCAATAATCCTTTTACCCGTTGCCTTGGCTGCGCTGATTGTTGCCTGAATTTCTGTGGGATGATGGGCATAATCATCAATGACTAGAATATCATTGACCTCCCCAAGCACTTGAAAGCGACGTTTGGCCCCATGGAATTTCAGGATGGACTCTGCAATCGCCTGGAATGGAATTCCGGCTTTCAGACAAGCAATCACTGCCGCCATGGAGTTGTACAAATTGTATTTGCCTGGAATGGACAGCTCAATGCGTCCCAGTACCTCACTGCCAAAATTCATAGTATAGGCTACCTGGCGGTCACCTAATACGATGTCCGTCGCAATGTAATCCGCAGCCGCTGAATGAATACCGTAGGTAATGACGCTGCCCTTGACCTCAGGCAATAACGCGGTTGCTGTTTCGTCATCTGCACATACAATGGCCGTCCCATCCTCACGCATCTGGTTCATAAATTGAACGTAAGCAGCTTTCAGGCGGCCAAAATCGCCCCCGTAATTCTCCAGATGATCCGCTTCAATGTTCGTTACAATCCCCAGCCAAGGATGGTACTGCAGGAAGGAGCCATCGCTCTCATCTGCCTCGGCTACGACGAACTCCCCTTGTCCCGCTTTGGCATTCGTGCCGACATTCATAATTTCCCCGCCAATGATATAGGTAGGATCTACTCCGCAATCCTCCATAATCAGTGCAATCATGGAAGAAGTGGTGGTTTTGCCGTGAGCACCAGCAATAGCCACGCCCTTCCGTTCGTTCAGCAGCCGTGCCAGCATTTGCGAGCGGTGAAGGACCGGAATCTTGAGCCGCTCCGCTTCTACCCATTCCACATTATCACTTGAGAGGGCCGTAGAGTATACGACAAGGTCCGCGCCTTTTACCTGCTCGGCCGTATGTCCAATATATACTTTGGCACCTTTGGCTATTAATTTCTCGGTCAATTCCTGAGCCGCCACGTCGGAGCCCGTAACCGTATATCCCATTTCCAGCATTACCCGGGCAATCGCGCTCATACCATAGCCGCCGATCCCTATAAAATGCACACGTTCAGTAGTATCCAACAGTTCGTCACCAGCCTTTTTCAGAATTGGGTTGCCGTAAAAGCGTACTGCGCACATCAGAAATCAAATACAGCGTTCCGGAGACGACTGCAAGGTCTTTCTCCGCTGTGATCGACTGCAGAAGCTGCAGCGCCCGGCCCCAATCATGTTCTACTATGATTTTCAAATTATCCTTGGCATATTTCTCACGCAAACCCTCTGCGATAGCCTGCAGATCTTCTGCGTCCATTTTCTTCCGGAAATCCGGCTCGGTCAGGATGAGCGTATCCACTATAGGCAGTATATGCTTAAAGTATGACTCATGATGCTTATTTGCCAGCATCCCCATTAGCAAATTTAAATGTTCGTACTTATAAAACTGCGGCAAGCTTTTGGCAAGACTCTCCGCACCTTCGGGGTTATGAGCCCCATCCAGTACAATTCTAGGAGAAGTGTTCACTTCCTCCAGTCTTCCCGCCCAAAAGGTGCTGCGAAAGCCTTTCAGTACATCCTCGTCTTCCAGCATAAATGCCATGTATTGACGCAAGACCTCCAGCGCCATCATCGCTCCGGCTGCATTTCCGATCTGATGCTCGCCCTTCATAGCGATATCAAGCTCAAGCGACCTGAAAGGACCATGGAAGGTAAAAGACTGCATCCCCTCTGTCACTGAAGCGTTGCTGTAGCTGAAGTCTTCTCCGGCGAGATAGAGTGTAGATCTGCTGGCGGAGGCTTTTGCCTTGAGCACCGCTATCGCCTCCGGCTGGCTTACACAGCTAACCGCAGGAACACCCGGTTTGATGATCCCGGCTTTTTCCCCCGCAATCTCTTCCACAGTGTCCCCCAGAACATCGGTGTGATCGTGACCGACATTGGTAATGATAGACACAATCGGAGTGACAATGTTCGTTACATCCAGCCTTCCCCCAAGACCAGTCTCCCATACGACTACATCGGGATAACAGACTTCCGCATAATAGAGAATGGCCAGAGCGGTAGCGACTTCGAACATCGTAGGCGAACCCATCTCACTCTGTGCAATCTCTTCGACCAGCGGATGCAGCTTGTTCGCAAGCTCTGTCAGCACCTCTTCAGGAATATCCGCTCCATTATACTGAAAACGGTTCGTGAATTTGGTGATGTAAGGGGACGTGAAGGTTCCTACGCTGTACCCGCTGTTCAAGAGCACGCTGGTCAAAAAAGCGCAGGTCGAGCCTTTGCCGTTCGTACCCGCCACATGAATGAATTTCAGCTTACGCTGAGGCTGGCCCAGCAGCTCCATCAGACGTTCAATCCGTTCCAGACCCGGACGGATGCCAAAAGGAATCAACCCGTTAATCCAATCCACTGCTTCTGTATAAGAACTTAAGGGAGCGGTTCCGCCGCTCCCGATCCACTCATCCATAGTCGTTTATCCTCTCAGCTCTGCGATGCGGGCCAGCACTTTTTCACGTTTGGCAGAGTAATCAGCCTGCTTTGCCCGTTCCTCTTCGATGACTTTAGCCGGTGCTTTGGCGACAAAGCCCTGATTGCCAAGCTTCTTCTCCACGCGTTCTACTTCGCTGTTTAGGAGTTCCACTTCTTTTTCCAGACGGATAATTTCCTGATCGATATCAATCAGACCGGCCAGCGGCAGCAGAAGCTCTGCTCCCGTAATCACAGCGGACATGACCTTATCCGGCGTGCTTGGCTCAAGTCCAGCTTCAAAAGAAGAGGTATTGCAGAAGCGCCCAATGTAATTTTCATTTTTGGTGATGATGCTCAGGGTTTCCTCGCTGGAAGCTTTAATGATCAGCTCCACTTTTTTGCTCATCGGAACATTAACTTCAGCACGGACATTACGGACTGCACGGATCACATCCATCAGCAGATTCATTTCCGCCACAGCCTGCGGCTGCTCCAGGGAAGTTTCGTACTTCGGCCATTCGGCCAGAGTGATGGTATCCCCTTCATGCGGCAGATGCTGCCAGATTTCTTCGGTGATGAACGGCATGAACGGATGAATCAGACGCAGCGTACGGTCAAGCACATAAGCAAGCACCGATTGGGTCTTGGCCTTGGCAGCAGCATCCTCTCCATAGAGCGTAAGCTTGGAGAATTCGATGTACCAGTCGCACAAGTCATCCCAGATGAAGTTGTACAGGAGACGGCCAGTCTCGCCATACTCGTATGCGTCAATTAGACGCGTAATATCGCGAGAAGTTTCGTTCAGACGATGTAAAATCCAGCGGTCTGCTGTCGAAAGCTCACCTGTAATGTCAATATTTGCAAAGCTCACGCCTTCCAGATTCATAAGCGCAAAGCGTGAGGCATTCCATATTTTATTGGCAAAGTTACGAGCCTGCTCTACCTTCTCTATACGGAAACGAAGATCCTGGCCCGCCGTGATCCCCGTAGAAATCATATAGCGCATGGCATCTGCACCATATTGTTCAATAACATCCAGCGGATCAATCCCGTTGCCGAGGGATTTGGACATTTTGCGTCCTTCAGCATCGCGTACCAAACCGTGCATGAATACATCGGAGAACGGCTTTTGACCGGTGAATTCAAGCGCGGAGAAGATCATGCGTGCTACCCAGAAGTAAATGATGTCATAGCCGGTAACCAGCACATTGTTCGGATAAAAGCGCTGATAGTCGCTGCTGCTCTCATCCGGCCAGCCCAGCGTGGCAAACGGCCACAGGTTAGAGCTGAACCAGGTGTCCAGAACGTCCTCATCCTGCTTCAGGTCATCAAGACCGCTGATTTCGTGGGCTTCTTCTTCGGTATAGGCTACAAACACTTCACCCGTAGACTCTGAGTACCAGGCAGGGATGCGGTGTCCCCACCACAATTGACGGGAAATACACCAGTCACGCACATTTTCGATCCAGTTCAAATAGGTCTTCTCAAAACGTTCAGGCACGAAGTTGACGCCTTCACCATTCTTCTGTGCAGTAATGGCGGCTTCAGCCAGCGGCTGCATTTTTACAAACCACTGGGTGGACAGATAAGGCTCAACTACGGCTCCTGAACGTTCACTGTGTCCAACCTGGTGTATATGGTCTTCAATGGAAACCAGGACGCCCTGTTCCTTGAGGTCCGCAACGATATTCTTGCGGCATTCACTGCGGTCCTGACCTTGATATGGACCCGCTTCCCCATTCATGGTTCCGCTCTCGTCCATCACATTAATCTGTGGCAGGTTGTGGCGCAAACCTACTTCAAAGTCATTCGGATCATGAGCTGGTGTGATTTTCACCGCTCCGCTTCCGAAGTCCTTCTCCACATAGTCGTCGGCAATAATCGGAATCTCACGGCCAATGATCGGCAGAATCAGGGTTTTGCCAATAAGATCTTTATAACGTTCATCCTTGGGATGTACCGCCACCGCTGTATCGCCAAGCATCGTCTCCGGACGCGTGGTCGCTACAGTAATGAAGCCGCTGCCGTCTTTAAGCGGGTAACGAAGGTGATACAGATGTCCGTTAACTTCCTTATATTCCACTTCGATATCAGACAAAGCCGTACGTGCGGCCGGGTCCCAGTTAATAATCCGTTTCCCGCGGTATATCAAGCCTTTGCGGTACAACTTGACAAATACCTGCCGCACCCCACTGGACAATCCTTCATCCAGCGTAAACCGCTCGCGTGAATAATCCAGGGACAAGCCCATCTTGGCCCACTGCTCATGAATCGTCTCCGCATATTGATCCTTCCAGGCCCATACCTGCTCCAGGAACTTTTCACGTCCCAAGTCATGCCGGGAAATGCCCTGCTGGCGCAGCTTCTGCTCCACCTTGGTCTGGGTAGCAATACCCGCATGGTCCGTTCCAGGCAGCCATAGCGTATCGAAGCCCTGCATCCGCTTCGTGCGGATCAGAATATCCTGCAGTGTGAAATCGAGCGCATGCCCGATATGCAGCATACCCGTCACATTCGGCGGGGGAATAACAATACTATAGGCTTCCGCTTCCGGGCGTTTGCCGGCTTCGAAGAAGCCATGCTCCATCCAGTATGCATACCATTTCTGCTCTGCCGCCTTCGGATCGTATGTGGTCGGCATATCGCTCTGTTTGCTGCCCGGCGCCTGCGGCTGTGCGGTATCCTGCAAATCAGGCAGCTCAGCCGTTTTGTTCTTGTGATCAGCCATTGTTGAACCCTCCATTTGAATAGCATGTTATAAAAAGAACGGTCAGCCGCCCTCTGAAAGAAGGGGCACCCGTTTCCTGGGTATATAAGGACTCTTTATAGCGTGAAGCATATAAATCCTTATATTTAAACACAAAAAGACCCTTCGTCTCAAAGGACGAAAGGTCATTCTTTCGCGGTACCACCTTTGTTTCGCACTATACAAAAATAAACCTTCGCCCCGGTTCCTCACGGTTCCGAAAGCTTAGCGCGACACTCATGCAGATAACGGCTGCGTCCGGCCACATCCTACCCTGTGCATCATATCTGCGCAGCAGGCTTAGAAGGGCGACTCCGGGGCGACTTCGGGGGCTGCATCCTGCGGAAGTTCACAGCAATTACATCTTCCGCTCTCTGAAGGGCTGACCGCCTACTCTTCCCGTTCCCAGTCTTTCGCTTTTACTTAATCCCATAATACATTCAGGACTATTCCTAGTCAACCAGCATATGCACAAACTGCGGGTCTTATACCATGTTCCGCGCCAATACAAAAATCCCGGCCATATTCGGCCGGGATTCCTATTAGAGCTTGGTTCAGGGAATGTAAAGCACCTGACCCTCCTCCACGTTCTGTCCGGTGAGGCGGTTGTACATCACCAATTCCCTTGCACTTAACTGATATTTCTCGGCAATCGTGTCGAGTGTTTCTTCCCGCTGGACAATGCAGAGCCGGACTTTGCGGAATAAATCCGCGCTGCCCCGGCCCCCGATGAACCGGCTCTTCCATTCTGTATTATTGCCGGCATCTGAAGCTGCTGCTGGAGGAGCCAGCTCCTGGGCGCGCTGGTCCTCCTGTTCCTTGCGTGAACGGCTGGAGCTGAGCAGGGAAGAGAATGTAAGATGCTCCCGCTCCTCTTCCTTCTGTTCTTTCTTGCTGCCAAGGCCAATCTTCAGATCAGGTTTCTCCTCAGTTGCAGGCTCGACATCAGGGGCTGCAAATGCCCCATTGTTCTCCTTCTCCGGCAAGGATTCCGCTTCCGATACGGATTTAGCTTCATTCTCCGCTTCAGCCGGTAAGCTTGCTGCGTTCTCAACAGCTTCCTGGAGGTGTGAAGGCTCTTCCCGATCCACAGAATGGATTTCTGCAACCGGTCCGCTCGCCATAGACTCCCACACCTCCGCATTGCCCGCATTATCTGAATGGGCATCGAGACTGTGGGTCCGTACCTTGGGTTCCTTGTCCTTTTGCTGCGGCTCGGAAACCGCAGCAGGCTGAGTGTATCCCGATTCTTCCGGAAACACTGGATTTGACCCAAGAGCAGGAGCTTCCACAGCGGCAACATTGCCATGTCCGCTTCCTTGATCGTGTGCAGGGATATCCGTCGCTCCTTCACCATAGGTCCAGAGCGAATTCTCATAGAGTGCATCATTTTCACGTTCACGCTTGTCAGCAGGAGCTTCCTGTAGCTTCTCCTCGTCGTCGGCAGAATAAGCTACTGTATACTCTTCCTGCTGCCAGGCCGGCTGCGCATCACCACTCCCGATTCCGCGGAGGGAAAGTACACCTGTGATATTGACCGTGCGCATCGTAAGCAGGTCAATATCAAAGTTCTCGATCTCCACCCCTATGTCTTCAAGCGAGCTGACCCGGGTCAGCGGAACTGTGATTTCTACGGGAATCGCATGTTCCAGACGCTGGGTCCGGTCATCTTCTCCGCGGTAGAGTCCGGTAAGCAGCAATTGGCCGTACAGCTCGGCACGATCCTCCCGCTGAATTACCTGGATATCCGGAATCAGCTCAACCTCTTCCAGCTCAGCGATTCCCGGAAGTTCTGCAGGCAGATGAATGCGTTCATAAATATCAAACCGCAAGCCATGGGACTGGTCAAACACGGGAAATGTCCTCCTTCTTGGCATAATCTAACCCTGAGACAAGCCCAGAGCATAAGCCCAAAATGTTACTCCCCTCATGTATATGCTTAAATCCCTTAGGCATGACAACTTTGGACACAGCCTCGGTGATTAGAGAACGCCTTCTCCTTAAGCCATTTGGGTACCCTGGAATATATCCATCGTGACGAACAAAATATTATATGAACAGCTCCCGGACCGAGACATGGATAAATGACAAACTTTCTATAAATAACTTTTTATCACAACTCCAAATTTCGGTTATAATCGGTATAACTCCTGAAAGGAAGTCAACGTTATGTCCAAAGCAAGGGTATTTGACCTTTTTCTATTTACCGCCTCTGTGGCCATCGCTTTCAGTGCGAGGCACGCTGTGGTGTTAGACCATACATACTTCACGGCTCTGTTATTATACTGGGCTTTCTCCAGTTTCTATTATCAATTGCGTATTGTGACCCGAAGCGGCAACTCCAATATAGATTATGCGATCAGTTACACCTCGTCATTCGGGATTTTTGCAGGGCCTCTGGGGACGTTTCTGTTCGAGGTGCTGTACCGGTTTACCGTGTTTATCTATAAAAAGAAGACCAAAACCGCAGACCCCGGAGAATTCCTGGACACTTTCTACAATATCGGTTCTTTCACGATTGGCGGCTCGGCGGGATACTACCTCTACACTCTGCTCCATCCTTATGCCGCTCATGTGCCTTTGGGCTACTGGCTGCTGTTTCTCCTGGTAGTCTGTGTGACTACGCTGGTGTCCTCGAGTTTCCTGACAATTACCTTTGCACTCTCAGGTGATATCACCACCCGCAAAGAAGCCATCAACCTTCTGCTACGCAGCAGAAATCTGTTGGACTTCAGCAAGGTGGCATTGACCAATGCCTTGCTACTGCGTCTGCTCCTGATGGGAAAGTGGGAAATGCTCATAGCGCTCTTCATGCTGAACTATATCGTGAGCATCTCCTTCTATTCCAAATCCCAAAGCGCCCAGCATAAATTTGAACGGGACAAATTTGAGCAGATGGCCTACCGTGACTTTTTGACCGGAGTCTTCAACCGTGCTCATATGGATAAAATGATGAAAGAGTTGAACCACAGCGGGGAATGCATTGGTATCGTTGTGGCGGACCTGGACCGGTTCAAAAAAATCAACGATACCTACAACCATGCCGTCGGCGACCGGGTGATCATCCACTTTGCCAATACGCTAAATTCACATATGCAGGAAGAGGACATTCTGTTCCGCAGCGGGGGTGAAGAATTCACCATGTTCCTTAGGCATAAATCTTTCGAAGATTGCTATGCGCAGATTCAGGGGATTCTTGACACCATTACCGGACACAGCGTCACCGCGGAGTATGAGGACGAGCGGATCCAGGTGGTGTATTCAGCTTCCTTCGGGCTCTATTATTACAAGGCGGAAGCCGGTCAGAAGACCTCTATGGAAAAGGGATATGTATATGCCGATCAGCTGCTTCTCGAATCCAAAAGGCTGGGCCGCAACCGGCTGTCTTACAAAAATGAGCTTGAATCCTAAACTGAAAGTATGTAAGTAACGGCTGCGCTGTCCTTCGCTGGACAGCGCAGCCGTTTTGAGTATAAGGTTGTCCCTCAAGCTGCAGCCGACCACCGGATGAAGCAGAGGTTCCACCGCCTGCTTCATCTAAAGCTGGGCCGCATTAAAGGTATCGCCGCCTTCAATAGTACCGGAATCGAAGCCCTTGTAGAACCAGCGCTTCCGCTGCTCCGAAGTGCCGTGGGTGAAGCTGTCGGGTACCGCATAGCCTTGAGCCTGCTTCTGGATCGTGTCATCTCCGACCGCGCTCGCTGCCGTCAGCGCCTCATCCAGATCTCCCTCTTCCAACAAATTCATCCCCTGGGCATGCTTGGCCCAGACACCAGCCAGGTAATCGGCCTGGAGCTCAAAACGCACCTGGTATTTATTATATTCTTTCTCGCTCAAGCTCTGACGGAGCGAGTCCAATTTCTTCGTAGTGCCCAGCAGCGTCTGCACATGGTGTCCCACTTCGTGGGCAATCACATAGGCCATAGCAAAATCCCCCGGGGCCTTGAACCGCTGCTGCAACTCGTCATAAAAGCTGAGGTCAATGTACAGTTTGGCATCACCTGGGCAATAAAACGGCCCCACTGCTGAAGTTGCCGTGCCGCAGGCCGAATCTACACTGCCGCTATAGAGCACAAGTGTTGGATCTGTGTAAGTCTTCCCCTCTTCCTGGAAAACCCCCGTCCACACCTCCTCCGTATCCGCCAGCACAACAGATACAAAGTCCGCCAGCTCCTTCTCCTGAGCCGTTTGTTCATAAGGTGCGGAAGTATTGGTGCCGCCGGACGAGAGGCCTCCAAGAATATCTCCGACATTTCCACCACTGAGCAGTGTCACTATTACAACAATGATGATGCCACCTATTCCGCCACCGATCATTTTCCCGCCTCCGCCCATTCCACGGCGGTCCTCCACATTTGAGCTTCCTCTTCTGCCCTGCCACTTCATGATGTATCCCCCCGTCATATATGCATCGTCTATTCTCATGCAAGCGAATCCTATTCCTATTAGTGTTATACCCAAAATCCGTTAGCTTGCTTATCATCGCAGCAGCCAGTTTCTTACATGCAGTTGGCTTTCTGTTTCCATCCGGGTTAAAAAGCTTTTGGTCTTGTAGTTCAAGGCGTCACCCTCTACGACGGACTTGAATATGCTGTTGCATTGTTTGTTCCAGAAATTTAAGCTCCGACACTAAAAAGGAGGCTGATGGCATGACAAGCGCTGATCCTGTATATCAGATTTTGAAAGTATTTGATCAAGAGATGGAGCCCGTACACCAGCAAGCAGGAGTGGACCCAAGAGATTTCCAAACGGTGCTGAAGCATATTCATGAAGCCGGCTATATCTCTGCCGGTAAATTGACTCAAGCGGGTCAAAGCTACATTCAGGCGTATGAACGCAGGCTCTCTGAATAGCACGAAACGCAGCAGAATCCACTTTAGGTACCACTCGAACAGTAATCCGTTTAATGTGCCATAACATGAATAAAAGCCCCGCAAAGCTGTGCCGGAGCGCAGCCTTGCAGGGCTTTTGACTTAATTATTAGAGTACACATGATATGCTGAACCACGAGAACAGCATGAGTCTGGACCTTATCGAACAGTCATGGTCCTCACAGGACACTTATGGCTTCCGCCCCGGTGCCAGTTGTTCACGCAAATGCAGCATATCTTCAGGCCACGGATCGGCTACTTCCAGCTGTTCTTTGGTCCATGGATGACTGAATGCAAGCCGTTCCCCATGCAGTGCCTGTCTTCCGGTTCCGCTGGAATGGGAAAGTCCGCCTGCACTCCAGGAGGGTCCGCCGTACAAAGCATCCCCGAACAGCGGATGGCCCGCATGGCTTAAATGAACACGGATCTGATGCGTCCGCCCGGTTTCAAGCTGCACCTTAAGCACGGTACCGCCCTGCAGAACATCGCGGTCAATGATCCGCGTTACTGCATCCTGACCGCCTGGAGAGACCCGCCGGCGCGAAGCATGATGGCGGTCGCGGCCAATCGGGGCATCCACAACCTTCAGTCCGGGCGGCACGATGCCTTGGACGATCGCGGCGTACAGCCGAGAGACGGATTTGGCACGCATATCCTCGTCAAGTACGAGCTGTGCATACTCATTCTTCGCGTACATTACCGGGCCTGTTGTGTCCTTGTCCAGACGGTGAATATGGCGTACGGCCACTCCCCCGCCCGAAGCCGCATAATGTCCGGCAACTACATGATCCAGAGTGATCTCACTGCCGGTGCCGTCCGGGTGGACCGCCATACCCGCAGGTTTATGGACGACAAGGCAGAAGTCATCCTCGAACAGCACTTCAAGCGCCGCCCATACCGGCTCGATTCCTGCCTCACGAAAAGGGAACATTCTCAGACGCAGGCGGTCTCCCTTCCACTGAATACCGCCCTCGCGTTGCAATCTTGTATGAAGCTTAGCGGGCATGCCCGCCGTCTCCAGCAGCCACTTGTCAATGGCAGCCGCCGGATCTGAAGCAGAGGTAATCACCCGCCCTGGCATGGCTTCCAGCCATTCCCCGCGGCGTGTCCAGGACCCGCCGCCTGTCACGGATGACTCCTTCTCTGCCGTCACAGGGATTTCAAGGCCTGATAATGGGCCTCCAGCGTATCATCAATATCCTGCTCGCTATGCGCGGCAGAGACGAACATGCCTTCAAATTGTGATGGCGGAACACTGATGCCCTGATCCAGCATTTTGCCGAAATAGGTACGGAACCGTTCCAGATCACTGGCTTTGGCCGTATCGTAATTCGTCACCGGGCCTTCGGTGAAGAAAGGGCAGACCATGGAACCGACACGGTTAACTGTGAGCGGGATACCCGTCTCGGCCGCATTGCGCTTTAGTCCAGCTTCCAGACGCGCACCGAGAATCTCCAACCGATCATACACCTCCGGTGTCAGGAGGTTAAGGGTTGTCAGACCCGCTGCCATCGCCAGCGGATTACCACTGAGTGTCCCCGCCTGATAGATCGGGCCGGTTGGGGCAATCTGCTCCATGATTTCTCTTTTGCCGCCATAGGCGCCTACCGGAAGGCCTCCGCCAATTACTTTGCCGAAGCAGGTAAGATCCGGCTCCATGCTGAACAGTCCCTGGGCACAGCCCCGGTTCACCCGGAACCCGGTCATTACTTCATCAAAAATGAGCAGCGCGCCATAACCTGTAGTCACCTTGCGCAGACCCTCCAGAAATCCCGGAAGCGGAGGCACGACGCCCATATTTCCGGCAATCGGTTCTACAATTACAGCAGCAATCTCGTTGCCGAAGCGTTCGAAGGCGATTTTGACCCCTTCCAGGTCATTGTAAGGCACAGTGATCGTATTCATGGCCACGCCTTCAGGCACACCAGGACTATCCGGCAATCCAAGTGTAGCCACACCCGAACCGGCTTTGATCAGCAGACTGTCCGCATGTCCATGGTAAGAGCCTTCGAACTTGAGGATTTTGCTGCGTCCGGTATAGCCCCGCGCCAAGCGGATCGCACTCATTGTGGCTTCTGTACCGGAATTGACCATGCGTACGATATCAACCGAATGAACTCGTTCCACCACAGTTTTGGCCATTTCTGTCTCCAGCAGTGTCGGTGCGCCAAAGCTTGTCCCTTTGACTGCCGTCTCCTGCAGCATCTTGACCACTTCAGGGTGGGCATGGCCCATAATCAGCGGACCCCAAGAACAGACATAGTCAATAAAGCTGTTGCCGTCGATATCATAAATGCGTGAACCCGCGCCGTGATCTACATAAATTGGGGTCAGCCCCACGGATTTGAACGCCCGTACCGGACTGTTCACACCTCCAGGGATGTACTGTTTAGCCTCGTCAAAAGCCTTGCGGGAAGCCTCTTCCCGCCGTGCCAAAGGCAAATTGCTCATTGTCACCACTCCTGTCCAGTTCATATTGTGCAGCTTGAATTACAACGATAAACCGGAGCAGGCGGTGGCCTTCTCCGGTGATAGACGATGGATACATTTAATGAAAAGTTCTGACCCGGCAGCCCCCAGGAGAGCAGCGTTCAGTCCAATTATCCGCGCAGCCATCGGGCTGCATCCTTGGCAAAATAGGTGATAATGATGTCCGCTCCGGCGCGTTTCATACCCGTCAGCATTTCGAGCACAACTGCCTGCTCGTCGATCCAGCCCTGTAGAGCCGCTGCTTTGACCATAGAATATTCACCGCTCACATTGTAAGCTACCAGCGGCAGATCGAACTGGTCACGGATCGTGCGGATCACATCCAGATAGGCCAGGGCCGGTTTTACCATCAGCATATCTGCCCCTTCCAGCACATCCGAATCCGCTTCCCGGATCGCCTCACGCAGGTTGGCCGGGTCCATCTGGTAGGTTTTGCGGTTTCCGAACTGAGGTGCGGAGTCTGCAGCTTCACGGAACGGACCGTAGAAGGCCGAAGCATATTTTACCGAATAAGACATGATAGGCACATGCTCAAATCCATTCTCATCCAATCCGGCACGGATAGCATGCACGAACCCGTCCATCATATTCGATGGAGCGATAATATCGGCACCCGCCTTAGCCTGGGATACCGCAGTACGTGTCAACAAATCCAGCGAAGCATCGTTAATCACATCGCCATGCACCACGCCGTCAACCGTATGGGTATGAACCATCCCGCAATGGCCGTGATCCGTGAATTCGCACAGACAGGTATCGGCAACCACGAGCAACTCGGGATACCATTTTTTAATCAGCCGTGTGGCTTCCTGCACGATGCCATCCTCAGCAAACGCAGAGGAGCCGACCGCATCCTTCGTTTCGGGAATCCCGAACAGCAGCACGGCTGGGATGCCCAGCGACGCGATCTCGTCCACTTCCGCCTTCAGCGTATCCAGGGAAAAATGATACACACCCGGCATCGAGCTGATCTCACTTTTCACACCTGTTCCATAGGTAACAAAAATCGGCTGGATGAAATCCAGCGTATTCAGGATCGTCTCCCGGACCATACCCCGAATTCCTGCTGTTCCGCGCAAACGGCGGTGTCTTGTAATTGGAAAACCCATAAGTATATCCTCCTGTACAGTAGATATATAAACACAAATAGAGTCGTGGATGCAGCATAAGAAGCGCTCTCACGCAAACCCGGATCATTTGGTAGTATTGTCTGAGCGTCAGCTAAATCGTTAGCTTGGAAAGGGGTGGCACAGCCTGTTAGCAAGAGCTCTCCAGCCCGCGGCAGACCTGCAGTCTGCCTCAACGTGCTGTCTATTTCAGCCTCGTGCTCTCATTCCAGTCGCAGAGCTCCCGTACCAGCGCTTCGATCGTCGCTTCTTCAGGAAGAAGTCCAGGTGTCAGCCCGACCTCTACGGCGGTTTGTTCAGTGACTGGACCGATACAGGCAATCTTGACGTTCGCCAGCAGCGGAAGGGGATCTTCAAGTCCCATACGCCGCAAAATACTGATAAAGTTGCGCACCGTCGAAGAGCTGGTAAAAGTAACCGCATGAATCCGTTTTTCTTCCAGCAGCTTGAGCAGCTCTATATCATCTTCACCCGTCACCACAGTTTCATAGGTGTCCACTTCGGTCACCTCCAGGCCGAGCTCCCGAAGCTTGTCCGGCAGCCACTCACGGGCCAGGTCGCCGCGCGGGAGCAGCACCTTCTGCCCCGGCTGCAGCCCAGGTCCGAAGGCTTCAAGCAGACCCTCTGCCTGGAAGCGTCCAGGCAGCTCTTCGGCCATCAGCCCGCGCTGCGCAAGCGCCGCGGCTGTGCCCGGGCCCACCGCGCCGATCCGGGCGCGGTGCAGCCCACGAACGTCCACCTTCAGCTCCGCCAGGTGGCGCCAAAAAAACTCCACGCCGTTCGCGCTTGTAAAGAATACGTAATCGTATTCTTCCAGCGCCGCCAGCGCGTCGGCAATAGCTGCCTTCTGCTCGGTGCCTTCGGGCATCCTCGTCTCAATAACCGGGAACTCGTAGGGCTCGCCGCCGAGCTCCTCAATCCGGTCCACCAGCTCGCTGGCCTGGCTGCGGGCCCGTGTAACCACTATGCGCTTGCCGAACAGCGGCAGCGCCTCTGCCCACATGAGCTGCTCGCGCTGCAGCACCACCTCGCCGACAACAATCACTGCCGGCGACTGGAAATCAGCCGCCTTCACCTTCGCCTCAATGTCGGCGAGCGTCCCCGTCAGCGTCTCCTGATCCGCACGTGTCCCCCAGCGGACAAGCGCCACCGGCGTCTCCGGCGGCCGGCCATGTTTGATCAGCTGGGAGCTGATATAGCCGATTTTGGCCACGCCCATCAAGAATACCAGTGTACCCGTTGCATTGGTTACTTTATCCCAGTGAATGGAATGATCCAGCTTATCCGGGCTTTCATGCCCTGTGATAATGGACAGCGAAGAAGCCATATCCCGGTGGGTGACCGGAATACCGGCATACGCCGGAACACTGATCGCCGAGGTGATCCCCGGCACAATCTCATAATAAATACCATGCCTGCGCAGCAGCTCGGCCTCTTCACCCACACGACCAAAAATTGTCGGGTCCCCGCCCTTCAGCCGGACTACCGTTTTGCCTTCCAGCGCCAAATCAACGAGCAGTTGGTTGATCTCCTCCTGCTTCATCGTATGACGATCCGGCAGCTTGCCTACATATATTTTTTGCCCGCCGGGCTTCATCCATTTCAGCAGTCTGGGACTGGCGAGACGGTCGTACACCAGTACATCCGCCTTCTTGATGCAGTCCAGCCCTTTAACCGTAATCAGCCTCGCATCCCCAGGTCCCGCACCAACCAGATAAACTTTCCCCTTCAATTCCCTCATCCCCTTGCATCCGCCAAAATCTGTTCCGCTCCTCTGGCGATAAGCTTTCTTGCCACCTCTTCACCCAGCTGTACAGGGTTATGCCCGCTGCAGGTTTCTTTGAGAATGACTGAACCGTCCGGCGTTCCCACCATTCCTGTCAATGTAATCAGCCTTGGGGAGTCAGAATTCGAAGCTTCAGCGTCCAGCANTGAGAATGACTGAACCGTCCGGCGTTCCCACCATTCCTGTCAATGTAATCAGCCTTGGGGAGTCAGAATTCGAAGCTTCAGCGTCCAGCACGGCAAAAGCGCCAATCGGCACCTGACAGCCGCCATTCAAAGCTCCCAAAAAAGTCCGCTCCGCCGCTACCGTAAGCGCGGTCTGCTCATCATTGTATAAGGCCAGTAGCTTGCGCAGATCGGCGTCATCCACCCGGCACTCTATCCCGAGTGCGCCTTGCCCTACAGCAGGCAGACAGATCTCCGGAGGCAGATAGGCTGTGACCCGGTCCTTCCAGCCCATCCGGGCCAGCCCCGCTGCCGCCAGCAGAATAGCATCATATTCACCGCTCTCCAGCTTGCGGAGGCGCGAGTCAATATTGCCGCGTACCGGCTCAATCTGAAGATCCGGCCGAAGTGCGGCAAGCTGGCTGGACCGGCGCAAGCTGCTTGTGCCTAAGCGCGCACCTTGCGGAAGATCTTCGAGTGCAAGCCCGCCGTTTGAAATCAGACAATCCCGGGGGTCCACACGTTTCGGAACCGCACCATTCATCAGACCCTCAGGCAGCTCAGAGGGCATATCCTTCATGCTATGTACAGCCATATCTATCTCATGAGCCAGCATCGCCTGCTCAATTTCCTTGACGAACAGCCCTTTACCGCCGACTTTCGACAGCGTCACATCGAGAATCCGGTCTCCCTTAGTTACAATCTTATGAACTTCAAAAGTAAACCCAAACCCATGCTCCTCGCTCAGCCGCTCCAGCTCGGCAATCACCTGTCCCGTCTGCGTGAGCGCCAGCGCACTTTGTCTGCTGCCTACCATAATCTTCCTCATATTTCATCCCTCCTGGTACCTGGTAACTGGCTCTGCCGTGATTCGCGCATGCACCTGCGTTTTATTCAACGCAGATTTCCATTTCATAGATCATGCATTCCTAATTTTCCTTAGCCTAATATCTTTCTCCAGCCTGCCGGCTTCCTTCATATTGCAGTGTCCCTGACTATGCTTCTAAATTCCGGGCAATCCAGTCTTCAATCTCGTCCTTACTCCACTCTATAAAGGTGCCCTGTCGCATCTCATTCAACACATCAACATCCCCCAGTCTGCGCAACAGCCGTCCGCGCTGATCAGGCGGCAACTCCCTGCGCTTGATCTCGGTCCTCAGGCTGTGCAACCAATCCAGATAAGGCTCATATTCTTCGCCCAATATCTCAGCCAGCTGCTCCGTGATCTTCGCAGCTGCCGACGGTCCCGCGCCTGAGGTCGACACGGCGACCGTCAGCCGCCCCCGGCGAAGCACGCCGGGGGTAATGAAGCTGCCAGCCTCAGCCCGGCTGGCTACATTTACCGGAAGGCCGAGGCTGCGCGCCTCCAAGGCCACCGCCTCATTCACCGCCGCATCATTGCTTGCGGCGTAGACCAGCACTGCCCCCTGTATATCACCGGGGGCATACGGGCGGCTGTTCCATCTTAGCCGCCCCGCTTCAGCCAAGGCGGCTAACGGCCTGGTCAGCGAAGGACTGACCAGAACTACAGCCGCCCCGGCTTCCATAAGTGCGCCTACCTTGCGCTCTGCCACCGCGCCGCCGCCAATGACAACCACACGCTGGTCCTGCAGATCCAGCATGACGGGAAAATACTTCACCATGCAGCCACACTCCTACTTCTGCCATGAACCCCTCTATCCTAACCATTTACATCAATATCCAGAACCCTTAATCCAATCTCAATTTTACTACTGCCAAGGCCGAATAGAATCCCTCAACACTATCATTCTTTTTTATACTTAACCTAGTCCGGCGTCCTGTCAACCTAAGTTCTGCTTCTTGTTATGGCTTTAAGCTATATCCAATTTACGTCCGCAATCCCTTCCACACCCGTTACTCCCTGTTCCACTTCTAACCTCCCCAGCCGTGGAATTCCGACCAGGAATTAAGCAGAAAGTTAAGAATAATGAATCCGTAGCCGGCAATGGCCCAGCGGGCCATGGAGGTGCCGCTGCGGCGGGCAGAGCGCTTGAGAATAATGTAGGCAATGTAAACCCCAAGCCCTAACAAGGTGGTTAACACTTTCGAATCCTGAAACAGTGGTGTCTGTCCTTCAGCAACAATCGACATTCCGGCCAGCACCAGTGAAGCCAGCAGAAGGGGAACCCCGGCCAGAATCGCAGTATATGAATATTTGTCCATGGTCTCCAGACTGGGCAGGCGGCGGATGCGGTCATCCCATTTCTTATGCTTCAGCCGTGTATGCAGGAACAGATACATTATGGCAAATACCGTTCCCAGTGTCAGTGCGGCAAAGCTCAGATTGGCCAAAATGATATGCATCGCCAGCCATCCGTGCACCGCACTCCAGCTCTGGAGGGTATGATCCTCGGCGGTCAACCAGAACCGGTTCAACAGAAAAACGCTAAACCCCGCCATGCTGAGCAGCAGAATCGTAAATTCTCCACCGCGGGTATAAGCAATCGCAAGTGAGGTCAGTACAATAATGAAGGAGAACCAGAACAGGAAATCATACGGTGTGAAAATTGGCAAGCCTTTCTCCTGAGAGAAGCGGATCGCCAGACCTGAGGCCTGCAATAGGCCAACAAAAACAAGAAGCCCTGTGCCCAGCCGCTTCCCGCCCGGATTCCGCTTAAGGCAATCCGAGAAAACAAACAGCAGGCTCAGGGCATATAGCAGCAGAGCTGTATCATATATTCCGTTCAGCAGTTGCATTAGGTTCACCCGCCCAGCAGGCCTGCCGGAGCAAACACCGACTTCGGCAGCGTGAACTCACTGGCGGAGGCGCGTTCAGCTTCCTTTCGTTCAGTCTCTGCAGGACTTCCGTCGTCCGTCCCTGCACCAAGCTGCTCCTGGAGCGCGAAGATTTGCGTGAAATACTCCAACGCTTCATTCCCCTGCTTGCCGCCGGACAGTTCCTTGATGACATTAATCGGATCGTGCATCATCTGGTTGACAATGCTTTTGGTAAGACGGCGGATCACCTTGCGCTGATGCTCGTCCAGTTCCGGCAGCTTGTTGAACAGACTATCCATAGTATCTTCATAGATACCATTGGACTTATCCTGCAGCGCACGGATCACAGGACGGACACCCAGCGTCTTCAGCCACATCTGGAAATCCTCCAGTTCAGCTTCAATCATCACTTCAATCTTGGCAGCTTCTGAGCGGCGCATCTCCAGGTTAGTCTCTACAATGCCTTCCAGATCGTCAATGTCGTATAGGAACACATCCGGGACGCTAGCTGCTGCAGGATCAATGTCACGAGGGACGGCAATATCAATCATGAACAGCGGACGTGATGGGCGGCGTTTCATGTTCTCGGCCACTTGATCGGCTGTCAGAACATAGCCCTCGGCCCCAGTCGAACTGATCACTATATCTACTTCATCGAGATGCTGTAGCGCATGCTCAATCGTGCTCGGCTTCCCGGAGAACTTCTCAGCGAGTTCCACAGCACGCGCCAGCGTACGGTTAGCAACGATCACTTCCGCTGCACCGCTGCTGTACAGATGCTTCACCGTTAGCTCACTCATTTTACCGGCGCCAAGAATGAGTACTCTTTTGCCGGAGAACATGCCAAAAATCCGCTTGCCCAGCTCTACAGCCGCATAGCTGACAGATACAGCACTCTCGCCAATCGATGTTTCGCTGTGAGCCCGTTTACCCAGCGTTACCGCCTGCTTGAACAGCTGGTTGAACCAGGTTCCCGTCACACCTTCCCCCTGGGCAGTTAAAAAAGCACTTCGTACCTGTCCAAGGATTTGCGTCTCGCCGATCACCATCGAATCCAGTCCGCAGGTTACGCGGAAAAGATGGGTGATCGCCTGCTCGTCTTCATATATATACATATGCTGTGCAAACACATCACTTTTCACTCCAAACCACTGCTCCATATAATTGCGGATGAAATATCCGCACATATGAAGCCGGTCTACAACCACATAAATCTCTGTCCGGTTGCAGGTGGCAACGACAACCCCTTCCAGTACGCTTTTGGTCTGCATCAGCTGATGCAGCGCCTCAGGCAGATCCCTTTCGGCAAAAGCGAACTGTTCCCTGACTTCTACGGGCGCCGTACGGTAATTCAGGCCAACGACGACAATATGCATCGTTTGTTCACCATCCTAATCTCTATTCATTGGTGCAGACACTTTTGCCGCTCATCCAAAATTCGCTATTGCCACTTTCACAAGTTCTATAAACGCTGTGTTAAGTATATCACATGAAAAAGCACCTTTTGATAAAACCTTTGAACTATTTATGAAATCCAGATAATAATAATTATAATTAAGCTGCAGACTTTGTCGCCTCTTACATCGTAATCCGTTCAGCAGATCTATCCCAGACGCAGCACCACACATGTTTTATCATCAGAAACCTTGAGGCGCGGCACCTCCAGCAGCATGTGGTCATTTTGTTCCTTTTCATACAAAGCCCGGGCATACCTTTCAACCCCAAGCTTATCCAGAGTCCCTGTCAATTCCGTCCAATCGGTTTCTTCGGTGTATAGGCCGTCGCTGAACATATATAGACTCTCCAGATTAGCCCGGTTGAACGTACCTTTCTCCAAAAATAGAGGAAACTGCGAATCGCCGTTCAAAATTCCGTATCCGCCCATCGTATTGGCCAGGGCACGGTTACCCTTCAAGTGAGGTATAAGCCTTCTGCGGAGCTCTGCCGGATCGCCTATGCCTTCCGCGCGCAAATGAGCCATTGTCTCTAGTGTCCTCCGGTCTACATGTGCTAATTGGGGATGAGTCAGCGCTCTCACCGTTCCATCCTTATACCTTGCAAGCAGCATACAATCCCCTGCCTGCACGTAATCAATGCTGTATTCACGGATCTGCACTATGACCAAAGCCGCTGACCACCGATTGGACGCCTCCACTGTATCTACTCCTTCTGCCACCATCCGCTGCGATAGAGCCTGGTTCGCTTCAGCAGTAGTCTGCTCCAGCTTCCCGTCCGGGTCCATTCCCATGAAATGTGCCGCCGCCAGTTGCGCCGCTATATATCCTCCTGTCCGCCCCTCTGGATTCCGGTATGCCGAAAGCGAGGTCGCGCCATCCACAACACCATACACAGATGCTTTTTTATGGATGACCAGCGCATCTTCGTTCCATTCTCCATCACCTTTTAACGAACAAGTATCCAATTGCCATTCAGAAGCTTCCGGCATCTCAATCTTCCTTCCCATTTGCCATATATGTAATTAAATCTAACACATAAATCAATGATTGACACACAATATTGCGAATGATAGCATATAACAAATGATTAAAGTCATTGTTCCTGACATTACTGTGAATAAAGTCTACCCAGACCCCATCTAATGTCATGTTTCATTCGAATTTTTAATCTCATACCTCTTGTATAAGCTCATTAATTTGGTTTGAGCGTTTCTACAGGCAACCGTAAATTGCCCCAGGCTACAAGAGGCACCGCAAGGCTGAAGGATATTCAAGGCGAGAGCCTGCATGATTTTGGTGCGCTCGTCCATGATGCCGATTGTCCTCCCGGTGCCTCTTGTAGTCTGGTTTTTTGTTTGAAACGAAGTGAAGCAAATGAGGTTCATACTAACTTTAAACTTTAAACTTATAAGGAGTGAAGATCATGAGCGCATCCTATGCAAAACTCAGCGAATCCATCAGTAAAGCCAAAAATGTGAGAATTTATAAAAATAAAGAAACCGCCTATGATTTCAAGCTCTATCCCTTCGGAGAACGCGGCACCTATATAGATCCCGAGTTGATCAGTGAAATCACGGACAGTCTTACCGAGAGCATTACGGTAGAATTCCCTGCTTTTGATTATATCGTATCTCCCGAGCCGGGCGGGCATACCTGGGGCATGCTCGCGGCCTACAAACTGATGAAGCCGATGAATATTCTTCGTCTCAGCACCGAGTTATACGACAATTACGAGGTCAGCATCAGACGTGAAACGGCGTATAATGAGAACTATATTTATTTTGACGGATTCACTGCCGGAGACCGGGTGCTGCTTCTGGATGATGTAATCAGTTCTGGGGCAACGATCCGCTGTATCGCCCAGCAAATGGACCATATGGGGATTCAGCTTGTCGGCGTACAGGCGATACTGGCCAAAGGTGAATTCTACAAACAACTGGAAACGGATATAGGCGTACCGGTACGATTCTTATCTAAAGTATAGGAACAGCAAACCTAGAGAGGGAGTGACCGAACATGGCTTACTATTATGATCAACCGTCCAGAACGTTCAGCGAATTCCTGCTGGTGCCGAATCTGACGACCAAAGAATGCATTCCGGGAAATGTCGATCTTAGAACCCCGGTAACCAAATTCCGCAAGGGTGAAACTCCAGCCCTTATGATGAACCTTCCCGTGACTTCTGCCGTGATGCAGGCCGTCTCCGATCATAACATGGCGATTGCCTTGGCCAAAAGCGGTGGGATTTCCTTCATTTATGGTTCCCAGTCTGTCGAGCAGCAAGTCGAGATGGTCCGCAGAGTCAAAAAATTCAAGGCCGGCTTTGTGCTTAGCGATTCCAATCTGCGTCCCGAAGATACCCTGAAGGATGTACTGGAGTTAAAAGCCCGCAGCGGCCATTCCACTATCGCCATTACCGACAACGGGGAGCCCACAGGCAAGCTGATGGGTATTGTCACCAGCCGGGATTACCGCGAGAACCGTCTGCCTCCGGATTGTGCGATCACAAGGTTCATGACACCCCTGGCTTCGCTGATCTATGCTAATGAAGGCATCACCTTGACAGAAGCCAATGATATGATCTGGGATCACAAGCTGAACTGTCTTCCCATCGTAAATAGCAGCGGTCATCTGGTGCATCTGGTCTTCCGCAAGGATTATGACAGCCACCAGGAATACCCTCTGGAGCTGCATGACAGTAACAAACAGCTGATTGTCGGAGCAGGCATCAACTCCAGAGACTATAAGGAACGGGTTCCGGCGCTTGTGGAAGCCGGTGCGGATGTGCTCTGTATCGATTCCTCAGACGGTTATTCTGAATGGCAGGCTGAGACGATCCGCTACATTAAAGAGACCTTTGGTGAGAACGTAAAAGTTGGCGCAGGTAATGTCGTGGACAAAGAAGGCTTCCTCTATCTGGTCGAAGCGGGGGCAGACTTCATCAAGGTCGGTATTGGCGGCGGCTCGATCTGCATCACCCGTGAGCAAAAAGGCATCGGCCGCGGTCAGGCCTCCTCCGTTATCGAAGTCGCCGCAGCCCGCCAGGAATACTACGAGAAAACAGGTATTTACGTCCCCATCTGCTCTGACGGAGGTATTGTACATGACTACCATATCGTTCTCGCCTTGGCCATGGGGGCTGACTTCGTGATGCTTGGACGATATTTCGCCCGCTTCGACGAGAGCCCGGGCCGCAAGCTGCTCGTTGGCGGCAACTTTGTCAAAGAGTATTGGGGCGAGGGCTCCAGCCGGGCACGCAACTGGCAGCGCTACGACTTCGGGAACGCCGACAAGGAGAGCAAGCTGGAGTTCGAGGAAGGCGTGGATTCCTTCATCCCTTATGCCGGCCGCCTCAAAGACAATCTGGATCTCAGCATCAGCAAAATCAAATCTACCATGTGCAACTGTGGCTCACTGACCATCCCGCAGCTGCAGAAGCAGGCGAAGATTACTCTTGTCTCCTCGACAACCATCTTTGAAGGTGGCGCCCATGATGTTATGCTGAAGGAAAAGGACAGATCATCATCCTGATCCATAAGGAGCGTACCCCATGAACGCACTCAAGGAAATACTGATAACCAAACACGAACTGCAGCAGAAAGTCAAAGAACTAGGCACAGCCATCGCGCAAGACTACAAGGGACAGGAACTGGTGCTGGTCGGCATCCTTAAAGGTGGGGCTGTGTTCATGTCCGACCTGATGCGCGAGATCACCCTCCCGGTAGGAATCGATTATATGGCCGTATCCAGTTACGGCGCCAGCGCCACCTCCTCTGGCGTCATCACGATCAAAAAAGACATCGATACTGACATCCGCGGCAAGCATGTCCTGCTTATAGAGGATCTGATTGATACCGGCCAGACCCTCCAGCATCTGCGCGAGCTGTTCCTCATGCGCGAGGCCGCCAGCGTTCGCATCTGTACCATTCTAAGCAAGCCCTCCCGTCGGCTCGTAGACGTCCCTATCGACTACTGCGGCATCGAAATTCCCGACGAATTTGTCGTCGGCTACGGCCTGGACTATGCAGAGCAGTATCGCAACCTGCCGGAAGTGTGGATCGTAGAGACAAGCGAATAGATTAGAGACAACCGGGTCCTCCTTCTTTCAAGCGTTCATGCCAGTGAACATCAGGAAAGATGGGAGACCCGGCTTTGCCTATGTTATTTGTCCGCCAAAAAAGGCGAATCCCCGTCGAAAACAGGAATTCGCCCGCTATAAGCCGTTCAGAAGTTCTCTTTCTTCACCCCAACTGCATCGTCGTAACGCAAGTATCGTTCGTCTCAAACGTAGAAATCTCGGATTCGGCCTTTTTACCATCATGCTCGATCGTCACTTGGAAAGTCCGGTCCCGCGGCAGCCACAAATCAATGAACCCGTTGGGCTGGGATTGCACAGTCTGGTTGTCCATCACCATGTGGCCATCCGAGTCTTTGACCGAAATGTTGAAGTCCTCCCCGACCATCTCGCCCTGGCAGCCGGTCAGACTATGGGTTGCACAGGGATGAGTCTTCTCGACGTAGGGTGCGATGGAGACGAAAAATTCGTCTTTAGGCAATGAATAAGTCGTAGATTTAGTATCGCTCTCTTTAACAATAAGCTGCGTGGAGGAAATAGACGCCGACTCAGCTTGTGCGGTCCGCATGCTGAAGCTCTGTACCATTTGCTTGAAGCTCGCCGTGTCCATGTTAACAGCTACTGTATTCAGCTTGCCGCTCTCGTTCTTGTCCGTAGACTCCGCTAACGTATATGTTCCTATGGCAATAACAGCCACTATACCAGCGGCCACCAGGAATTTTTTTCTCATCTGGGCAATCATCCTCCTGTCTCTTTCCCCTATTATAAGCGAGCCAGGACAGCTGTAGACAAGTCGAAAGCGTGACAAATCTATGAAGCAGAGCCCTAGAACTCAAAAGAAAACTTGGCACTCCAATTCGACCCGCCATCTTTGGTGAAATACAGGGTCGAGCTGTTCAGATCACGCACCGCCATCCAGCCCTGGTTATGATCTACGAAGGAGATCACACCTTCAAAGCCCAACACCGTCTTGGAATTACTCCATACCTGGCCGTTATTCTTGGTCATACCTGTGCCCACCATCTGTGCCGCAGGCTGATAGCCAACCATGAAGGCCGTCGTTTTGCCGATCAGCTGGAGATTTCCGGGACTGCCCGAAGCCGGCCCCTTCTTCACTTTGGCCGCCCCGCTCCCTGGAGCAGGGCCGCCGCCGGCAGTTTCCTGGGCAATGACCCGGGTCCAGCTGCTGCCTGCATTGGAGCTCCCATAGAGTGAATACGAGGTCTGTGACATTCCCGAACCGCCGTAGAGAACCGTATATACCTGTGATGCATTAGCATAGACTCTAGCATACTGCGGATCGGAATAAGCCGCCTTCATCATCCGCTTCCAGCTAGTCCCGCCATCGGTGGTCCGCATCACCTGATAGCCGTTGCCCGGAACGATAACAACCGCCCAACCGCTGTTACGGCTTGTGAAATCAGCTCCGCGAGTATTGGCCGGTGTAGCGACTTTGCTCCAGCTAACCCCACCATCGTTCGTATAATACGTAGAAGCGCGGTTATAGCCGAACCCGGTTTTACTGTCCAGGAATTCTATGCGTTCAAAGGTTACCGCGTTATTCCCCAGCCGCTTCCAGGAGGAGCCTCCATCCGTAGTGCGAATCAGGTATTTGGCTTGAGTATCCTGTATAGTTGCCAGTGCCCAGCCGTGCACATTATCCGGAAATTCTATCTGCTTAAAGTTCCACTGTCCCTGATAGATCTCCTGAAATTCGCATCCGCCATCCGAAGTCCCGATAAGAAAACCGTTTCCAGCCGTCCGTCCCGTATCTGCGCTCAAGAAATCTACAGTGGCGAAGGTAAGCGGCTCCGAGCTCCCATCTGTATGCTTTTTCTGCAGACCCTGCAGAATGCCATGATCCCCGCTACTGCAGGACTTTGTTGGTGTTGCTGGTGCCGCGTCTGCTGCCGGAGAAGCTGCTATCCCCCATCCTGCACATGTGAGCAGACCCACAGAGAGCAGAGTTAACGAGGTTTGCCGTAAACGTTTGGTCAAATACATAGTGACACCTCCTAGGGTATATTTACCCTGCTTAGCCATCACGAAGCGGAAGGCACAGGTGCCGTACCGGACTTCATTCGGGTGCTGAGCACAGTGACTGCTTTTTTCAACAGAATAGCAAGTCCCAAGGTAAGCAGGATACTTATCACATTAAGCATAAGGTCGTTCATCTGCAAGTCCAGGTTTTGCCGGAGATCCGCTGTAATTTTGAGCATTCGTTCATGAATCAGGTAAATCTCCAGGCTATGCGTTCCACAGAACGAAAGGAAGCGAAACCGCGATCCTTTGTATTCCGGCACCAAGTGCAGCATCCCCGCCATGAGCAGACATAAGGGCAGTGTAATCAGGATAAAAGGATACCACCACAGTCCATAGCTCCACACGTAGCCGCTCATATATTTTTGGCTTGCTGCCAGCAGCACTGCACCCGTCAGAAGCATCCCGAGATACACCATTCCATTCCGCCGCGAGATGACCTCTTGCTTGTCGATTAGATACCCCACAAGCACCCCAACGAAGAAAATCGGAATTCTTATCGTAAAAATAAGTAAATAAGAGAGCGGTGTTCCAGATAGTACCACGCTGAGCAGAAGTCCAATAAGACTGGCCGCAGCGACAACTAACACCTTTTGGTGTACCTTGAAAAAATGCATAAACAACGGTGTCAGCAGATAAAGTACAAGCAGTGCAGGAACATACCAGTCAAACCGGCCATCCAGACCAAACCAGAAGCTAAGCGTAGTCAGATTCAGCAGCACATCCAGCAGGGACATCTCACCCATCACCCAATACAGCAGGCAAAATAACAGCACTACGGGAAGATATGTGGGCAGAATCCGCTGCAGCCTTCTTTGATAAAATAGACCTGTGCCGGTGTTTTTGCGGTAAGCATAATATAGCCCCAACCCCGACACCAGCAGAAAAATATCCACCCCGCCATATCCATAAGCCTGCAGGGTACCCAGCACAGGAATGGAAGAGAAATCCACAGTCGAGTGATAGAGCATCACCCATAGAATCGCCAGCCCCATGAGCTGGGTGCGGTACGTGCTGATCAGCTTGTAATTAAGCTTGCTCATGAAGGGCCTCCTGAATGACCGGCTGCGGGCGGGAAGAATAGCTTGCAGGCATTAAGCCGGAGAGTTTTTTGTAATTCAGCGAGAAGAGGATACCCAGTGCAGCTTCTGCAAGAATGATGAAATCCCTATTGGAGATCAGCAGCGGAATCGCAATAACACCTATGACAATAAGAACCCAAAGCACCGGATGATCCAAGTAATTTTCTATGTAACAGTTCAGCCGAAGCAGGATTCTCATCGACACATAAGTGCAGACCAGGGCCAGCCCCCACATCCACACAATATACAAGCCGCCCAGCCCCACGCGGTCAAATGCAAGGATCAGGAACAGATGGGTAAATAAAAACAGAAACGAATGCTTGCCGAAATATAGAATCAGATTGTTGGAGGTAGAGTAGCTTTTTTTTCGTCTGAAGAGATAAAAGGTCCCGAACAACACCACCAGTGACAACAGCAGATATTGTACCGACATATTATATTTAACAAAATCCGCTTCGTGCACACCTCCGTAACTGAATGCGGCAAGCAGCAACCCGGATACCAGAGTTAAGATGAGGTTCACCCGGTTACTGCATCGATAGGCAAAGATCCCGGCCACAAACGCAAACATCCAGGGAAAGTACGTAAACCCAACCGTCTCTGTGAACAAAATAGACTTTAGAGGGAAGTCCGGCAAGCGCTGACTGATAACACCATGTACCGAATACGCAAGCAGCGACAATAGAAGATATAAATAGAGTGGGGGTTTGAGGTATTTCTCCAGGAGGTATACACTAAGCACGCCGAGTGCGATGATCTGGGGAACATCCATAATCTTGAACGCCTGCATATCCGGTCTCCACATGAGATTATAAGAGAAACCGATAACAGCGAATAGCGCATAAAAGCTAAACATAGATCTGAAGCTTCGCCTGCGTGCCTGCAGCGTGGTTGTTACTCCCGATACTGCAAAGAAAAGAACAGGAGCCAAACCAGCAATAATCTGAAATACACGTTCATTGCCGTTAAAATAAAGCGGAATATGCGCCATAATCATCAAAATACAGCTAATCCCCTTGATCGCATCCAATGAATAGTCATATTCCTTCATCCATTCACTATCCTTTCCTTAGGGTGTAATTCTCTATGCAGAGAATGTTTGTATATTGAGTATAATTGGCATTTCAGTATTCCCCATCCCTCTAAAGTATAAGATTTGATATAAATTCAGTCTTAAATATATCAACCAACTAAGGTAGTATTTGAAATAACTAGTTTGTACCATTGTTCTTACCTATTATTTCCTATAACCTAAAGAATAACTTATATGGAAAGGGGCTGCCGTCAACCCATGCAAGCTCCCGAAGCTTCTAAAGTGATAACTGCAGCGGATTCGACTTCCGCCTCTGTAAGAACCCCACGGCTTAAAGTAATCGATATGGTAAGAGGGATTACGATTCTGCTCGTTGTAGTGGGACATGCCGGCCTAACGCCTGTGGTTCTAAATGATATGTTCCGGGACTTCCGGCTTCCGCTATTCTTCATCGTCTCCGGGTACCTGTTCAGCGCAGCCAAATATTTCGATAATTTCCGGGGACTGCTGCGTACCCGCATCCTTACCCTCGTTATTCCCTATCTATCCGCCGGACTCTTGTGCTACCTGCTCTGGTTGACCCTCCGCACGATCGAAACCAATCACAGCATGGATATTACCTGGTATGAACCCCTGCTGGCTATCGCTTACGGCACCTATTCCGGCGGTCTGCTTCTGAACATTCCCATCTGGTTCCTGACCTGCCTGTTCGCAGCCCAGATTATCTTCTGCCTCAGTATGCGTTATCTAAGCAAAATCCCGCTTATACTGCAGTTTGCCGCCATGCTAGCCTTAAGCCTATCCGGATATGCACTAAGCACTGTTGCTTATCTGCCCTGGAACATCGATGTCGCACTGGTCGCCCAGCTCTTCATGTTCATCGGTTACCAGCTTAAGCAATACCAGTTGCTCGGTAAGATCCGTATCTTCAACCTGGGTACCCTGGTGTTAATGGCCATTTTCCTCGCTGCAGCCTACTTCAACAGCTATGTAGACATGAACAACAGGGAGTACGGCAATCTGCTACTATTTTATATAGCCGGTATCGCCGGAAGTCTGCTCGCTATTAAAATGACCCAGTTCCTCTCCAGATCCAGATTCTTCGCCGCACTTCTCACCTACATTGGCCGGGAATCTCTCGCGATCCTGATCTTCCATTACGGAGTCTTCATCCTGCTCTTGAATTTCATGGAACGCTACGTCTATGACAGCTACCTGGGATGGTTCCCGACTGCGGTAATTGCTGTGGCGGGTTCGCTATTGCTCAGTATCGTGGTGAAGCGGGTACCGGGGCTTGGCTTTTTACTGGGGGGAGCAGGGCAGAAGGCTACCGCCAAAAAAAACTCTCTGGAGAGAGCGGCGGCTTCTTAACACACTCATACAAATTACATACATTTGAATATCCTTAGCTGAGAACGCAAAAAAACGGAGGTACACTAAACCTCCGTTTCACTTCCCGTTAACTATCCTTTATGCTTCCAGTTCAAACAGTTTACGGGTGAGATGTTCCAGCAAATGATCAATCTCGTGAATCGCTTCATCTCTATATAGTAGGTTACGCTGATCCAGCAGATTATCAATAGTTCCGCGCAGACTCGCAATCTCCCGCTCAATCGCATCAGACTGGTAGAGACGCATCATCTCTGCAAGCGAGTGCTTGTGCTGATAGACCAGCTTGCTCCCTAGTGGTGTAACTTCAGAGATTCTGCGAACTGAACCGCTCTCGTACACATAGACCATGGTGAATCCACGATATATTCGATTCACTGTTCCGCTCCCCTTGTAGGTAACGAACAGCTTGCGGATAGCATTATTCAGATGCGCGTTCACAATGGTACAGGACAGGGCGCATACGTAGATGCTGCCTCTTTGCTGGAAGGATAAATGAACCTCTTCGCCTCCGGCTTCCTCCAGGACAACTTCCTGTTCTCCGCCGCCAAGAATCTTTACCCGGTGGCTGATGAAGCAGGTATCGGCGGTAAGCAGAAATTGCTTCATCTGAAATTCTGTCATTTGCAAAGTCGCATTCACATATTCTGTAGCCAGTCTCTGAGCCATGTCTATCCCTCAATTCTGTGTAACAGCCTTTAGCATGATTATACAATGAAGAGCAGTAGGTTTCTCATCAGAAAGAACAGGATATACGCCGATAATCCACCTTATATCGGGAGAAATGAATAAGAGCCAAGCATTACATATGTATTCCTCATTATTCTATGAGTAATACACGCTGATCCTAGCGATTGCGCATCACCCAGCTGCTCCCTAGGCTTCTGGGGAATCTTCCGACTGAGGTTCACTTCCAGCATTTTCAATCTCAGAATCTGTTGAAGCCTCTTCTTCCGAGATTTGATTATACCGTTCAATAAGCTCCCATAGTTCATCCTTGCCTAGTCCTATCTCCGAAGAAAAGGAAATAAAATTATCCCCAGGCAGCACACCAAGCTCCTGTTTCATGATCTTGATATGTTTGGGCCAACGGGTCTTGGGAATCTTGTCGGCTTTGGTTGCTACTACGCATAAAGGTAAATCGTAATGCTTCAGCCAATCAAACATCATCTTGTCATTACCGGTAGGCGGATGACGGAGGTCTACAATGAGCAGAACAAGCTTCAATGTGTCGCGCTCAGCCAGATATTTCTCCACCATCTTGCCCCAGGAGGCACGCTGCGTCTTCGATACCTTTGCATAGCCGTAACCAGGAAAATCAACAAAGTACATGCTGTCATTCACAAGATAATAGTTCATATGCTGCGTCTTACCCGGTGTGGAGCTGGTACGGGCCAGATTCTTACGGTTAATCATACGGTTGATGAGGGAAGATTTCCCGACGTTGGAGCGCCCTGCCAGAGCAATCTCCGGCAAGGCGTCAACAGGGTATTGATCAGGGCCTACGGCGCTGATGATAAATTCGGCATTGTTTACTTTCATAGGACTTCCTTTCTAATGCACACTACTCGGCGCTTCACTGCTGATTTCGTTGTGGTGCTCGACAAGCGCATGCTTCAGCACCTGATCCATATGGGAGACCGGCACGAACTCCACATCGTTGCGGACGCTCTCGGGAATCTCTTTCAGGTCACGCTCGTTGTCCTTCGGCAGAAGGATTTTTTTGTAACCAGCACGGTGGGCGGCTAGTGACTTCTCCTTCAATCCGCCAATCGGCAGAACCCGGCCGCGCAAAGTAATCTCGCCTGTCATTGCTACATCCTTGGAGACATAACGTTTCGTGAGTGCAGAGATCAGGGCTGTAGCAATGGTGATCCCTGCAGACGGGCCATCTTTGGGAATGGCACCTTCGGGAATATGAATGTGAATATCGTTCTTCTCATGAAAATCAGGTGCGAGTCCCAGCTCCTCGGCTTTGGAACGCGTATAGCTGAAGGCGGCCTGTGCCGATTCCTTCATCACATCGCCCAGCTGTCCGGTCAGGGTCAGCTTACCGGTTCCCTGAACTACCGTGACTTCGATCAGAAGTGTATCACCGCCAACCTCAGTCCAAGCAAGTCCGGTAACCGTACCGATCTGATCTTCGAGCTCCGCCATACCGTAGCGGTACTTCGAAGCACCCAGATAATCTTTGACCTCCGCCGGAAGAATACTCACTTGCTCCTTCTCACCGGATACAATCTGCTTCGCGGCCTTGCGGCACAATGCAGCAATCTGCTGTTCCAGATTACGTACCCCGGATTCACGGGTATACTCACGGATAATTTTCAGCAAGGTATCATCTTCAATAGACAGCTGTGCATCCTCCAGACCGTGGTTATTGCGCTGCTTCGGCAATAGGTAGCGGCTGGCAATCTGCAGCTTCTCCAGTTCCGTATAACCGGGAATGTATAACATCTCCATCCGGTCCAGCAACGGCCGCGGAATGTTATGCACCGTATTAGCCGTAGTCACGAACATGACGTTCGACAGGTCAAACGGCAGCTCGACGAAGTGGTCACTGAATGTATTATTCTGTTCAGGGTCGAGTACCTCAAGCAGTGCCGCCGAGGGATCACCGCGGAAATCAGCCGCCATTTTATCAATCTCATCCAGCAGAAATACAGGATTGATGCTGCCTGCGGTCTTCATCCCTTGAATGATCCGGCCTGGCATTGCCCCGACATAAGTTCGTCTATGGCCCCGGATCTCGGCTTCATCACGTACACCACCCAATGAAATACGCACAAATTTCCGGTTTAGTGAACGGGCGATGGAACGCGCGAGCGAGGTTTTACCTACACCCGGAGGACCTACCAGACAGAGAATCGGGCCTTTCAGCTTCTTGACCAGCTTCTGGACTGCCAAATACTCCAGTACACGCTCTTTCGGCTTCTCCAGACCATAATGGTCCTCATCCAGCACCTGCTCCGCCTTCAGAATATCAAGGTCATCTTCCGTAGACTCGCTCCACGGCAGACTTAGCAGCATATCGACATAATTGCGGATCACTCCGCCTTCAGCCGAGCTTGCCGGCATTTTCTCCAGTCGGTCAATCTCCTTCTCAATCTTTTCCTTCACGCGTTCAGGTAATTGCATCTCTTCCATCTGATTGCGCAATTCTTCTGCTTCGCCTGCCCGGCCTTCTTTCTCACCAAGCTCCTTCTGGATCGCTTTCATTTGCTCGCGAAGATAATATTCCTTCTGCGTCTTCTCCATCTGCTTCTTTACCCGCTGGTTGATCTTGCGTTCCAGCTCCAGCACTTCACGCTCATTGTTGAGGATATCCAGCAGCTTCTCCAGACGTTTGCTGACATCAATCGTCTCCAAGATTTCCTGCTTATCTTTTATCTTCAGCGCCAAGTGGCTCGTAATGACGTCAGCAAGCCGACCGGGTTCTTCGATATCGGAGACAGCAGCCAGTGTTTCCGGGGTGACTTTTTTGGAGAGAGTGATGTAATGCTCGAACTGGTTCAGCACGGTGCGCATCAAGGCATCACTCTGCTGGTCCACATCCTCTTCCTCCGGAAGCACGCGGGCCATGACCTCATAATACTCCTCATTATCCGTATAGTGAATAATTTCGGCGCGCTCTACACCCTCAACCAGCACACGGATCGTACCGTTAGGAAGCTTCAGCATCTGCCGCACATTAGCGACAGTACCCACCCGAAAAATATCTTCTTGTCCCGGCTCCTCAATATTCACTTCTGACTGTGAGCAGAGGAGAATCAGGTTATCTTCAACCATAGCTTTTTCCAGCGCCCGAACTGACTTCTCGCGTCCCACATCCAAGTGAAGAACCATGCTGGGATATACAAGAAGACCTCTAAGCGGTAATAAAGGAAAACGACGACCTTTGGCTTTACTTTGTATCATCGCTTTCGCACCTCCCATGGTTCTCAAGTAGTGTCATATATTTCATTCTAACAAAAGCGGCATCAAAACACCAACTAGGTGTACATTCCCGTAGCCCTCAGCCCCTACATCGCGCACTGCCAGACCTGGTTTATTATTCACTACATCTACCCTGAATATGTCCGCTCTGTCCTAATACAAAAAGCAGGCCCCCGACACACATCGCTTCGTGTGAAAAAGGCCTGCTGGATGGCTCCGGCGATCTACTAGGACCGATCAAACGTCTGGCTTTCCTTTTATACTGAGGATCAGCCCTTTGGACCGTCACCACTGGCATCTGCTTTTAACATGGATGGTGAAGCAGAGAATGTCTCCCCGGAGACTGCCGGCAGGCGTACATCCGCAGTGTCAGCCCCGAACAGGTGACGAAAAACCTCTTCAACGGTTTCCATTGGAATCACCCGCAGGGGCGCCAGATCAGCAAACAGCGACTGCCAGTTCTCTTTGGGAATCAGCACCGTGGTAGCCCCCGCCTGAAAGGCTGCTTCAACCTTGGCAATCACTCCGCCTACCGGCTTTACCCGCCCATGAATACCGATCTCTCCGGTAATAGCGACTTTATTGTCCACCGGCAGGTGCCTGATCGCAGAAACAATGGCCACCGCCATGGCCACCCCGGCAGAAGGGCCATCGATCGGTGTTCCTCCAGGGAAATTCACATGAAGATCATAACGGTCAGGCTCCAGGTTCATCATCCGGAGAACCGTCAGCACATTATCCACGGAGCCTTTGGCCATACTTTTGCGCCGAATGGTTCTTGAACCGCCCCGGGTTTCTTCTTCGTCAACCACTCCAGTAACATTAATTCTTCCCTGACCGTTCTTGGCTGGCGCTGCCGATACCTCAATCTCTAGCAGTGTGCCCATCCCTGGTCCGTATACAGCAAGCCCATTGACCAATCCAATCTGAGGCGAAGACGGAATCTTCCTTTCGGTACGCATAGGCAGCTGACTGCTGCTGGCCACCCATTCCACTTCTGCTGCACTCAGCGTATCCCGGCCTTCCGTTAATGCAAGTCCAGCAGCCAGTTGGATCATATTAACCGCTTCGCGTCCATTCGTGGCATATTGCTGTACTACCTCAATGGCTTCGGGACTTGGCTTAAGCCCGATCTTCTGGATCGCATCGCGACCGATAACAGCAATCTCTTCCGGCAGAAGCGGGCGGAAGTAGATCTCCATGCAGCGGGAACGCAGCGCTGGTGAAATTTCATCCGGTGATCGGGTTGTAGCACCTACCAGCCGGAAATCGGCCGGCAGGCCATTTTGAAAAATATCATGGATATACGCAGGCGTATTACTGTCTTCGGAGTTGTAATAAGCACTCTCCAGCAGCACCTTGCGGTCCTCCAGCACCTTAAGCAGCTTGTTCATCTGAATCGGATGAAGCTCACCGATCTCATCCAGGAACAGGATCCCGCCATGCGCTTTGGTTACAGCACCCGGCTTCGGCTGCGGCACACCGGCCACACCCATAGCTCCGGCACCTTGATAAATGGGATCATGCACCGAACCAATAAGCGGATCAGCAATCCCACGCTCATCAAACCGGGCAGTCGTAGCATCAATTTCTGTGAATTTCGCATCACTTTTAAAGGGCGAGAGCGCATTTTTCTTCGCTTCCTCCATAACCACACGCGCAGCGGCAGTCTTGCCGACGCCCGGTGGTCCATAAATGATAACATGCTGCGGGTTGGCACTGCATAGTGCAGCCTTCAATGCGCGCAGCCCGTCCTTCTGCCCGACAATATCTCCAATGGAGGCTGGCCGGGTTTTCTCTGATAGCGGCTTGGTGAGGGAAATCATCCGCATTTTGCGCAGCTTGTCGAGCTCCTTACGCGATTCGCGGTCCACCGCCGTTTTATTGGTCTTCTGTCCCCGCAGCAGATTCCAAAAATAAACGCCGATGACCAGCGCGAAAAAGAGCTGCACAATCATCAGCAATATACTTAATTCCATAGGTCATCCTCCTGTTCGCCATAGTCTACCTGTCCTGTATTTGGCTACTACTAGGTAGTATAGCCTTTTCGTTCATTCATAAACGCCCATGCGAGGGATTTATGGATGAACTGAAATAAACTGGCTCCTTAGGAAGACTGTACGCAGTACCATAGTTGCTGGATATACGCATGAAATTGAATCTGATGTGAGCGTGATGATGTAGCTTAGCCTTTGTAGAAATTCTGTATTTAGGATTGGAGCAATCTGGTTGAGATGTGTGGTTGAGATGTGTGGTCGAGATGTGTGGTTGAGATGTGCAGGGGTGCTCTGCGATTGGTTGAGCTAGCGTGTTGAGCTAGCGTGCTGAGCTAGCGTGCTGAAATTTGCATGTTGAAGTATACAGTTGAACTGTGCCAGGGAGGGTGAGCTATGCTAGACGCTCGATCTATACTTGCTGAACTGGCGAGATCGTGAATTCTATGCTTATCTTTTATCATTTAGAGGGAAATCCACCATGTAATTCAGTTGATCCCCTTAAACTTGAGCGAATAGAGGGATTTATACCCTGTAATTACTAAATAATATTCTAAAACCGAGCTTTCTTAGAGATTAGGTGGCGTAATTCCCCCTAATGGCAGAAAAATACTCAATTCAGCTAGTTTATAGGGGGAAAATCCCTTTATTCTACTCTTTTCAGCGCATAGATATATTTCTTTCAGCGCATAGAACTACTCATTTCAGAGCATAGATTTTCAGTAATCAACAATACTTTTGGGCTTGGGCTTGACTTATCTCAGTCCCAATAATCCAGAACGTTACGTACCAGCTCATATCGCACCTTTCGGATTCCAGCTCCACGAGTGACCGGATTAAGCCAGCCTTTTTCGCACAGCCTGTTAAGTGTAATCCGCACCGTTTTGGGGTCCAATGTAAAATATTGAGCAACATCCCGTGGGCGGACTGAACCCGAGTGACGAATCACAAACCGGATTATTTCCCTCTCGGCAAGCAAAGCTTTATTGACTGGTACTGCCGAGGTGATATATCTGCTTAACACCATGCGCAACAAGGTAATGCACAACTCAGGATGCCGCTCAACATCATCGTAGGCAAAAGACAGCACCTGATAACCCATGGCACATAGAAAAGTCTCCCGATTCAATTCATTGCTGTACTTGTGCCTATCCATCTCTTTGACATGGGATGTGTATCCTTTGATCTCAAAAAGTAATTTCACCGGCCCCGGCAGAAAGGCGAAGTCGGCAAAATAAGATCGCCCTCGCCAATCCATAACCTCGTATTCCGGATGCAGGTCACAGAAATTGCCGCGAAGCGGCCACCAAACATTCTGCAAAAATAATCCTTCTGCGTGTTGGTGCCCTCTCTCCAGTCTTCCTTTACGTTCCCCGGAACGGCAAGAAAGATGATACCGAATAAACTCCTCATGCACTCTCTCAAAATCTCTACCTGCGTTCACATTATTCCTCCTCAGAAATAAAAACGCCCCATCGCACCTCCGGATGATCCGGAGGAGGATGGGACGTTCTAGGCCACAAGCTTATATTCATTGCATAATAAAAGGACTCAACTTATAAGTTCGGTTGTGGAGCTAGCCCTGCTGCATGTTTACGTCCTGGAATTTCACCGGTTTGTTCAAAATGAACGACAATGGCATCAATTTCTTTCTTGAGCTCCGAAACCAGCTCCGCTTCAGGAACCTTGCGAATCATCTGGCCATAACGGAACAGCAGACCTTCTCCGCGCGCACCCGCAATCCCGATATCTGCCTCCCGGGCTTCACCTGGGCCGTTCACTGCACATCCCAGCACGGATACCTTGATCGGCACTTTGAGCTTGGAGATATACTCTTCCACTTCATTGGCGATGGAGAAAAGATCAATGTCCAGCCGGCCACAGGTTGGGCAGGAAATCAGCGTCGGAGCGTTGGAGATCAATCCGAAGGTCTTGAGCAGCTCCCGTGCCACCTTAACTTCTTCGACCGGATCGGCACTGAGCGAGATACGCACAGTGTTACCGATGCCCATGGAGAGTAGCGCACCGATCCCCGCAGAGCTCTTCACAGTGCCGGCAAACAACGTGCCCGACTCCGTAATTCCAAGATGGAGCGGGTATGGAATTACCTCTGCTGCTTGTCGGTAAGCTTCTATCGCCATTGGTACATCGGAGGCTTTGAGGGATACGATAATATCATGGAAATCGAGCTCTTCCAGAATACCAATATGATACAAAGCGCTCTCTACCATCGCTTCAGGAGTCGGATAGCCGTATTTCTCCAGGAGATGATTCTCCAGGGAACCTGCATTGACACCGATGCGGATCGGAATACCTTTGTCTTTACAAGCCTTAACTACAGCTTCGACTTTGTCACGTCGGCCTATGTTTCCCGGATTAATACGGACCTTGTCGATACCGTTCTCAATCGCAAGCAAGGCCAGCTTATAGTTGAAGTGAATATCTGCTACCAGCGGGATATGAATCCGTTGCTTGATCTCCTTGATGGCAGCCGCAGCTTCTTCATTATTGACCGTCACGCGCACAAGCTGACAACCTGCTTCCTCCAGCCGCAGAATCTCGGCTACAGTCGCTTCGACATCAGCTGTTTTGGTTGTACACATGCTTTGAATAGCAACCTCGTTATTTCCCCCAATAATTACTCCGCCAACATTGACGGGACGGGTCTGGTGTCTCAAGAACATGGTTTTCTCCCCCATAACGATCAAAGCTCCACCCTCCCTGCGCCATATAGGCGGTTGTAAGGTGGAGACAATGACATGTATTATTAATCACTTATATGGCTAAGGAATGCACTTAGGCGCTTTCCTCTTTTTTCTTGTCTTTCTTCAGGCTCAGCTCAGGCAGCGACTTTTCTTGTACGACCTGCTCTGTAATGACACAATCTTTGATATCATCCCGTGAAGGAACCTCATACATTACATCAAGCATAATGCTCTCAATAATGGCACGCAGTCCACGCGCTCCTGTGTTGCGTTTGATCGCTTCCTTGGCGATCGCTTCCAGAGCGAGCGGCTCAAACTTGAGTGCTACGTTGTCCATTTCCAACAGCTTGATATACTGCTTGGTGAGGGCATTCTTCGGTTCGGACAAAATGCGAACCAGCGTGTTCTCATCAAGCGGTTCCAGAGTCGAGATAACCGGCAAACGGCCGACAAACTCAGGAATGAGACCGAACTTGAGCAGGTCTTCTGGCAATACCATCGACAGATATTCGCCTGCTTTCAGATCTTTCTGCCCTTCAACCGCTGCATTGAAGCCGATGACTTTTTTACCGATACGGCGTTTGATCATTTGTTCCAGACCGTCAAAAGCACCGCCAACGATGAACAGAATGTTCGTAGTATCGATCTGGATAAATTCCTGATGCGGATGCTTGCGCCCGCCCTGTGGTGGAACAGAAGCAACAGTACCTTCAAGAATCTTCAGCAATGCCTGCTGTACACCTTCACCGGAAACGTCACGGGTAATGGACGGATTCTCGGATTTACGTGCTACCTTATCAATTTCATCGATATAGATAATGCCGCGTTCCGCTTTTTCCACATCGTAATCGGCAGCCTGAATCAGCTTTAGCAGGATATTCTCGACATCCTCACCAACATAACCCGCTTCCGTAAGAGAGGTGGCATCTGCAATAGCAAAAGGAACGTTAATAATCTTAGCCATAGTCTGAGCCAAGAGTGTCTTACCAGAACCTGTAGGACCCAGAAGCAGAATATTGCTCTTCGTCAGTTCAACATCTTCAATCTTACTCTGGCTATTGACACGTTTGTAGTGATTATACACGGCAACAGAGAGTGATTTCTTCGCTTGCTCCTGACCAATGACGTACTGATCAAGTATGTCACGGATTTCCTTCGGTTTCGGAATATCCTTCAGATCCAGCTCTTCCTCATGGCCGAGCTCCTCTTCCACGATTTCCGTGCATAGCTCGATGCATTCATCACATATATAAACGCCAGGTCCTGCTACAAGCTTGCGAACCTGCTCTTGAGATTTGCCGCAAAAAGAACATTTCAATTGCCCTTTTTCATCATTAAATTTAAACATCTAACCACCCCTTTAAGATTTGATCGGTGAAGAGAGCACCTGGTCAATAAGCCCGTATTCCTTCGCTTCTTCCGCGGTCATAAAATTGTCGCGGTCTGTATCCCGTTCGATTTTTTCAAGGGGTTGACCTGTGCGATCCACATATATTTGATTCAATTTCTGTCTCGTTTTGAGAATCCAGTCGGTATGAATCCAGATATCGGATGCCTGCCCTTGAACGCCGCCGAGCGGTTGGTGAATCATTACTTCGCTGTTAGTCAGCGCGAATCTTTTGCCTGGAGCCCCTGCAGTAAGCAACAGCGATCCCATACTTGCCGCCATGCCCACGCAGATCGTCGAGACATCCGGTTTGATGTATTGCATCGTATCATATATACCCATGCCGGCTGTCACAGAACCACCGGGCGAGTTGAGGTACAGGTGAATGTCTTTTTCGGGGTCGTCTGCTGCCAGGAACAGCAATTGGGCAATGACCAGATTGGCGACATCATCGTCAATCGCACTGCTCAGGAAAATGATGCGGTCCTTCAGCAATCTGGAATAGATATCGTATGACCGTTCTCCCCGACTTGTTGATTCTACAACCATTGGTACCAGACTCATGCCACCAACCTCTTTTCTCTGTACAGATTAGTCTTTCCGTTTCAAAAATATTTTAACACGTTCAAGGCGCTATGTCATTTTTTCACTGCGGCAGATATCGCATTGTTCATGTGCATGCCATTATAGCGCAAATCCCATGAGAATGCCAATTCCTGACTGTGATTATGTATAGGATATATACCTCCACCGATAAAAATAAGACACGTAACAGACATTACGTGCCTTATCTATGTTTATGGAGGCCGCCTTGCTTGGCCGTTCTAGTTGGAATGCAGCCCTCAAAAATGATTACTCAGCGCTAGCTTCTTCTTTAGCTTCTTCAGCTACAGCCGGAGCTTCAACTTCTACACTGTTCTCCACAAGGAAATCAATAGTCTTGCGCAGCGAAATCTCATCGTTCAGGCTGCTCAGTGAACCATTGGCCGCAAGAATGCTGCGGATTTCTTCAGGAGTACGTTTGAAGGATTCAGCCATGGTAGCGAGTTCTGCTGTAACTTCTTCTTCAGAAACTTCAATATTTTCGGTCTTGGCAATTACTTCAAGAACCAGATTGTTGCGCACACGTTTTTCGGCGTCGCCCTTCATCTGAAGCTCGAGATCTTCACGAGTCTGGCCGGAGAAGCTTAGGAACATGTCCATGTTCATGCCTTGCTGACGAAGACGGTTATCGAAATCGCGAACCATGTTCGCTACTTCACTTGCGATCATTGCGTCAGGAATTTCAACATCAGCATTGGCTGCTGCTGCGTCAACTACTGCAGTTTCACGAACGCCTTTGAGTTCTTCCTGTTTGCGGGATTCCAGCTGTGCCTTCAAATCCGCCTTGTATTCTTCAAGAGTATCAAATTCACTTACATCCTTAGCGAATTCATCGTCCAGAGCAGGAAGCTCTTTGCGTTTGATTTCATGCAGCTTCACTTTGAATACTGCTGCTTTGCCAGCAAGGTTCTCAGCGTGGTAAGCCTCAGGGAATGTTACTTCAACATCTTTGAAGTCCCCAGTAGACATGCCTACTACTTGTTCTTCAAATCCTGGAATGAAGGAATTGCTTCCCAGTTCCAGCGAATGACGCTCAGCTTTGCCGCCTTCGAATGGCACGCCATCTACAGATCCGTCAAAGTCGATCACTGTGATGTCGCCGTTAGCTGCTGGTGCATCTTCAACAACAACAAGCTCAGCATGACGTTCTTGCAGACGTTTCAGTTCAGCATCCAGCTCTTCATCAGTAACTTCAGCCTTCTGTACTGGAACTTCTACGCCTTTGTATTGACCCAGAGTTACTTCTGGTTTAACAGTAACTTTTGCTTTGAAAATGAACGGCTGGCCTTTGGCGAATTGCTCGATATCCACTTCAGGACGGTCTACAGGGAAGATATCGGTTTCCTCAACCGCTTCACCATAAGCTTCAGGAAGAAGAATGTCGATAGCATCTTGATAAAGGCTTTCTACACCAAAACGGGATTCAAAAATCGGCCGCGGTACTTTACCTTTACGGAAACCAGGTACGTTCGCTTTCTTAACTACTTTATTAAAAGCTTTGTCGAGTGCTGCAGCTACACGTTCTGCTTCTACTTCGACTTCAAGAACTCCAAGGTTCTTCTCTATTTTTTCCCAGGTTGCTTTCATATTATACTTTTCCCTCCAAAAATAGGTTACATGTTTTCTTAAAAATAATCACGCAATTCACGCACAGAATAACCATTATATTATATACAACATTACTCTATTTATCAAGTAGAGAACTCTTTACAAATCCTTTGAGAGAGCGGTATGCCCCTTCGAATTGAAAGCGCATGCTGCCTGTGATCCCGTACATGGCCCGTGTTTCTTCCTCCTGGCGGGTTCCGTTCAAGCTCTCGGACACCATCTGATGGAGCGCACCTGCCCAAATGTCGAGCTGAGCGTCCTCCCCCATGAGCAGTTTAAGGTATTCCTCTGAGCCATAAATCGACATCATGAACTGGCCCCACAGTTCTTGTGCAAAATAATACAGTGTCGGCTCATGCACCTCAGCTTGCTCAGCAACCCGTTCAAGCACCTGGCTCACCTCCGGCGGGAACTCTTCATTAGACAGAGGCACCGTATCGATCTCAACATAGGACATTTCACCTGAGCGCGGCAACCCGACAGTACCTTGTGCTCCTCGTCGTCGCAGTGTTTGCAAAGCCCTGAACTGCAGCAACGGATGAACCGCCGTCTGCTCCAGCCAACTGATCAGCGAATCATCAATATGACTGCCCTCCAGATAAGACAACTGCTCCAGCGCGAGGATCGTCGACTCCGACAAAGGCTCGTGCATTATCTTCTGCAGGAGTTTGTTAGGATAATCCGCATCTTCTTCGAGTTTGGATTTTGCCAGAATGCGGGCCATGTCTTCTTCCTTCAGATCCTGCTCACCGGCCAAAAGCTCTGTGTGCTCATCTCCGTTCTGTGCTGCATAGGGGAAGGCCGCCTCCAGCCATTCCAAAAGCGACTGCCATTCTTCGTAGTGCCGCTCTTCCTGTCCCTGGCATTGCAGTAGAAACCTCAGCAGTTCCATCGCTTCCCCGTAACGTTCACTCTCCAGCATTACCGTCAACTGGATCTGATAATAATCCAATGTCTTCGGAAACAGCACGATATTCTCTTTGGCGGGGGAATTCGAATGATTAATGAGGGCACCTCCTTTTCTCCGAACCATGATCATTTGTAGATTATAGCATATCCCACTGCGGTTTCAAAAAAACAAGTTGAAAAAGTTATCTATATATGATAACATAATTTTTGCTTGCTTTTCAGTCTTATCTCATGTCCCGGTAGCTCAGCCGGATAGAGCATGCGCCTTCTAAGCGCACGGTCGGGGGTTCGAATCCCTTCCGGGACGTCATACAACAGCCTCCCTTCGGGGAGGCTGTTTGTGCGTCCGGGGGATGAGAAGCCGGAGACGGGTTCGTTGGATACGCTTCGGGAGCATACGCTTCGCAATCAGCCGGGTTTCGGCTGTATCCCTTCCGGGACGTCATACAACAGCCTCCCTTCGGGGAGGCTGTTTGTGCGTCCGGGCTTTCATCCAGACTCCATCTGTAATTTCAACTTTCGCACGGTTTCGGCGTCAAAGTTCATGTTCTCTATAGGCTCGGTAATGTCGGTTGTATAGCGGTCAACGGTGATTTTACCAAAGTACATCTTGCGCACGGTGATGCTGTTCTTGGCCTTAAGCAGGGACTGCGCCCCGCTCTCACCTCCAACATAATAAGCAGAAATGTGGCCACCTGCCTCCAGTTTGGAGCCGCGGCAGACGGAAAATGTTTTTAAAAACATAATATTCCCAGAGGAAAAAAGCTCGCTCTGCACAATTCCGTCTCTATGGATCAGAATATCTCCATTCGATTTCAGTGTGCTGTTCTGGCATTTGCCGATATTGACCTCCACTTTGGACTCCTGCATCTGCGCCACACCAGAATGCAGCTCTTCGAGCATTCCGATCACCCCGCCCAGTGAGGCATCAGTGATGAACTCCACCAGTTGCACCGGCTTAAGAAACAGGTTCAGGAAATGAAGTGTCTGTCCTAAATCCTGATGATAATTAGCCTGAACGGTTGTCAGTACGGAGAGCAAATCCTTGATGATCTGCGGAATCTTCTGAAATTTACTCTCCAGTAGCAGGAGAACGGCTTGTCCGTATTTCACGCTTTGATTGCGGCTCTGCACCGCCTGATTCAGAAGGCGGACCGCTTTTTGCAGATTTCTGCCCTCATCAATCAGCTGTTTGGAGCAATTGTAGATCCGGTTGTACATTACACCAAAGTATCCCGAATACAGATTGCTGTTAACCACATTTCCTTTAACCATAATACTGCCGGTAGCAGTAATTGTAGAATTATAAATGCTCCCGGCCACATAAACATTGCCCAGAGACTCAATAATCATATTGTCTTCGACATCTCCGCGAATCACGATATCTCCTGAAAATACGATATTGCCTGATTTGATGTTCACATTGCCGGGAACCATGTAGGTGGTGCAGATATCGAAACTTTTTATTTTGTCGCCTGTGACTCTCGGCCTTCCTTCATACAGCGCGCGCACCTCGTCATTGATCAGCAGCACGGTGTTATTTCTTGCGAGCACAGTAATGTCATTCGGGGGAGGCGGATAGAGAATTTCACCGTAGACATCATAACCTGGAATCCCTTCGACAATCGGAGTTTTGCGGGCGATGACCTGGCCTCTGATCGCTGACGGGATCCGAAGGTGACTACGGTAGTCTACCTGGCCTTCAATTTCATTAAATTCATTTTCGATGGTTTCGGAAAAGAACAAATCCAAACGTGCATTTTCCCCGGGTACAGCCGCTCTTCCTTTGGATGCAGGAATGGGCTGATACGTAGGATTCTGCAGTTCTCCATGTATGCCGGAAATATTCAGATTCTGAATGATTCCACGCTGCTCGAAATCGGCAATAATCTGATTCAGCCCCAGTTGACCCGTTACTGTCTCCACATCAATAGAAGCATCTACTTTAACTTCACTCGAAGAATTTTGATTGTTAAGTCTCCAGCGAAACTTCTTTGGGGAATATAAAGTAAAAAAAGCCATCAGCCGGTCTTCTGAAATTGTAATTGCATATAAAGGAGGCTCAACCAGCTCCCAATCGATAATATCCTTTGATGTAACAGGTGTCGGCCCTTCAATGACTTGTCCATTGACATGAATCACTACAGGAAGAACGGCCGAGATCACGGCCGGTAATCCGCCGGGTAGCGGATCCTGAACGAAGATTTTATCTGCTCTTACTAACAGGCGCCCGAAAAGATCATCATCCTGAGCCCCGTCAGTTCTAAACGTATCTTCAACAATATAATCGTGTTCTCCATCATTCTGTGTAAGCTCCAGCATGTTGATGAGCTTGTTCAGCTCTTGCTCAGACATTCGCTCGGGCATTTTAGGCACCTCCTGATAAGGCACAATTTCTTAGTGGGCAGTTTGCATGAAAATGGAACTGCTTTCATTTTAGTATTATTAACAATTTTAAGCAATTATCAATTGGGCACAAGCAAAAACGGATCCCCTCCTTAACCCAGGCTGGCATCCGTTTCTGTATAATATAAAGATCTTCAGCTACTTAACGTCCCCGGCGGCGTCCGAGCCACAGCGGGAACCGGAAAATGAAATTAATCAGCAGCACCACAAACACAAGCACGGCTGCAGACTTGTCGGCGATCTGCCGTGCATCCTCAACAATAGCCTCTGACTGTACATACCACAGATGAACAGCCAGTGTCTCGCCTGGTGAGAACAGATTGAAATCCCACATTTCCCCGGAAGTGCTGAGGCCCGCAGTCAGAATAATAACTGCAGACTCCCCGAAGGCGCGTCCTGCCACCAGGCAGACGCCGGTCACAATTGCCGGCATAGCTACCGGCAGCACTACCTTACGGATGACATGGAACTTAGTCATTCCGAGGGCGTAGCCGGCTTCACGGATCTCTCCTGGAACAGAGCGAACCGCTTCCTCCGTAACACGGGCCAGCATCGGCAGATTAAGCAGCGCCAAGCTGACGCCACCGCCGAGAATGGTCAGTCCGACATCGAAGTATTCGGCAAAAACTGCAAGACCCAGCAGCCCGAATACAATTGAAGGCACCGAGGATAGCGACTCCACGCAGATACGCAGTGCACCGGTGAACCGGTTATCCGGCGCATATTCTGCCATATAAATCCCGGCACCGATACCAATCGGAATAGAAATCAGCAGCGAGATGAACAGAATATAGAAGGAGTTGAATAATACCGGTCCAATACCGCCTCCGGCATCGATTTCTTCCGGCTGCTTGATGAGGAAGTCTGGTCTAAGCGAAGGCAGGCCTTTGCTCAGTATGGTGAAGAGCAGCCAGAAAATCAGCAGCATGACCAGAGCGCCCAGTGTGTAAAAGGCAATAGTGGCGATTTTGTTGTTCCGTTGCGAACGGGCCGTATGGCGTGTTCGGGTGAAATTCATGCTGCATCCCTCCTGTTACGGCCTAAAATCCGGATGATAAGGATCAGCACAAACGAAATCAACAATAGGAGAAATGCCATCATGTGCAGCGCATAGTTCCAGGTGGAGTCAAATTCCACATTGGAGATCTGCATCACGATATTACTGGTCAGTACGGATGAAGGGGTGAACAGGGTTTTGGCCAACTGCGGCGTGTTGCCGATCACCATCACAACCGCCATCGTCTCTCCGACCGCGCGGGTCATGCCCAGAATAATTGCCGAGATAATCCCTCTGCTGGCTGCAGGCAGAACTACACGCATAATCACCTGCAGGCGGGTGGAGCCGAGGGCGTAAGCTGCATCCCGGTATTTGCCGGGAACAGCAATGATTGCATCATCACTGATCCGGCAAATGGTCGGTAGCACCATCAGGGCAAGGACAAGTGCAGCGGCAAGCAGACCGTCTCCCAGTCCTTCACCGCTGACTCTGCGCAGAAAAGGTAACAGCACGGTAAGCCCCAGATAACCATATACAATAGAAGGAATCCCCACAAGCAAATCCAGTACCGGCCGGATGAAGCTCTTGAGCCATTTCGGAGCAATCTCCGCACACAGCACAGCCATTCCAACCGAGATAGGTACAGCAATGAGCAGTGTCAACGCCGTCAGTGATAATGTATTTACAATAAAGGCAGCGGCGCCAAAGGCTTCCTCTTCCGGACTCCAGTTGAATGAGAAGAAGAACTCAAGCGGCGAGAGATGAGCGAACAGAAGCAGCGCCGTTTTGCCGATGAATACAATGACAAGTCCGAGCACCAGACAAAGTGCAAGGATACTGAATAAAAAATAATAACGGAACATGGTGTTGCTGAATAAATGCCTGTTGTGGCGTTTGGTGCTTAAGCCGCCTTCTGAAAGACTGCTATTCTGTGCCCGCGATGCCAGGTCCTGGACCGGTGCCCCCATACTTTCCCTCCTGTAAGCGGCCACCTCCGCATATACTCCGGAGCTGGCCGCTGTTACCGTTCAATATATATTGATATTTGTAAAGACTTACGATTAGCCCTTCATTGCGGAAATCGGAATGAATTTAAGCTTCTTCAGGGAACCATTCTGGAACTTTTTACTTTGTACATAATCAATAAATTCTTTGGTTGCGCCGGTAGGCTGGCCTTTGGTCATATAATATCCGTAAGCCCAGATCTTGTACGAACCATTGATGACATTATCCGAAGTTGCTGCAACACCATTGAACTTCACAGCTTTGATGTCGCTGCCGCTAACATAGACAAGGTCGATGTAACCGATAGCGTTAGGAGTTGTAGCCACAGCTGTTTTCATGTCGCCGCTTGATCCGGTTTCTTTGTAGTTTTTCTCTTTTTTCGTAATATCTCCGCCAGCCAATGCTTTAGCCTGATAGTTAACACGTGTACCGGAACCGAAGGCACGGGTAACTACCACAATGTTGGCATCCGAACCGCCGACCTCTTTCCAGTTCGTGATTTTGCCGGAGAAAATACCTTGCAGTTGCTCGGTGGTGAGGTTGTCTACACCCACATTTTTGTTAACAATAGTGGCAAAAGGGATCACTGCTACTTTGTTGGCTACTTGTCCGTCAAAAGCTTTGAAGCCCGGTACGTCCATGCTTGCATCCCAGTCGCATGCGCCGATGTCAGCAATGCCCTTCTTTACGGCTTGCGGACCAGTGACGGAACCTTTACCGGAAGCAGCGATCTTGACTTTTGGATGCAGCTTCTGGAATTCCTTAGCTGCCTGCAATGTCAGCGGAAGCAATGCGGTCGATCCGTTGACGGTGATTTTTCCCTTAAGTGAATCTGCAGCGGCCGCAATTCCGGCAAAAGATGCAGTTACCGCGATAACTGCGGTCAAAGCTGTGACTGTTAATTTTTTGAAAACCTTCATGAACAATTTCTCCTCTCGGCGTTTGCGCCGTTATATGATGTGGGTGTTGCCTTAGTCGTTTATTTGGAGAGCTGGATCGCTTTGCCGTTCTGAATCAGAAGCACTTTACCATCGCTGACAACCGCAAGCTTGCTGCCGTCTTTGGATACGGCTACTTCAGAAACATCTTCAGCAGTGTGGAATAGAACTGTCTTGCTGCCATTCGCATCAATGGAATAGATAGATGTGCTTCCGTCTGCTGCCGTACCGGAGACGATCAGGCCACTCACTACGCCGGTAGACCACGAAGCTTCCACATCAAGAGCGATGTTGGTAATTGTACCGTCAACTCCGATAGACTTCAGGGTATTGGCTGCATTGCCATCCGGATCCGCGCTCAGGTACACTACTCCGCCGTTAGCCAGAATTTCCGGATACAGTTTATTATCCAGTGCAGTAGTCAGAGCTACAGGCTTCGCATCTTTAGTAGTGAGGTCCAGCTTATACAGCTGTTCGCCGGCTTTGCTGTAATCTACAGTAAGCGAATCTTCGGTGCTGTCGGTATCATTCTTGGCGACCCCGGTTACGTTAACAATGTAGACAACGCTTTTGGCATCCGATGACAGACGCAGTTCCGATTTGTTCTCTACTTTATCTTCAAGCAGAGTTTTGACGGTTCCTGTATCTACTGACATTTGAGCAATCTTCTCCTGCTTATCGCCTTGAATGAAGTAGAGGGTCTTGCCATCTTGAGACCAGACCAGATCCGTCTTCACGCTGGTGTCGGTCCCAAGTGAGGATATCGCTCCGCTAACAAGATTGATCAGCTTCAGTTGGCCTGTCTCATCGGTGAAGGCACCCCAGTTCTGATCAGCAGAAACTGCGAAATCCAGCGCGCTATCATTAGAAGAGAAAACCTCATAGTCGCCAGGGAAAGTACGGAATTTGAACAGCTGTGCTGTATCGGAATCGCTTTTATCCGCAATAATACTTCCGTCAGCACTAAAGTGCAGAGTATCGAATTGGCCTTCCGGACGGGCAAAGCTCAGGATCGTGTGGTCATCAGCCTGCAGTTCCCCGCCAAGCGAAGTAACCAGCTTAGTCAGTTCTACATAGGCTTTACCGTTATAGATAACAGGAGCTACGGTGAATTGCTGTGCCGCACCATCTACTTGATAGCTTTTTGCACCTGCCTGAATTACTACATTATGTAACCCCTTGCTGTCATTCAGTTCAAAACCGCTGCTGCCCAAGATCAGCTTGGCGCCAAGCTCTCCTGCCACTTGACTTAGCGAATACAGCTTATACCCGCCCTTATCAATGGTGCTGAGGGTCACCGGCGTTCCGTTCACAGTCCAGGTTGTACTGCCTGCCTTGACTGCTGCGGTTGTGACGGCGGCAGCATTAGCACTGCTGCTTGTTGCCAAAATACTTCCCGCTCCTCCTGCTACGAGAAGTGTTGAAGCCAAAGCCGCGCTGAACCATTTACTATTTCTCAATTAGATTCACCCTTTTCCTATAGGTAACTGCTAATGTTATTTTCATCTACGAGTGTCAATTCTGTTCGAGAGGAATGTTATGGAAATATTAACTGGGCAAAGTAAAAAGAATTAACGGCATCAAAGCTGCGAATTTTTACATAAAATAAGACCGCCCCTGAATATTCAAGGCCGGTCTTTAGATAAAATTTCGGTGAATTAGGTTAATTCTCAATCCATGTTACGATAATTTCGGCAGTGCCGGGATCCGAAGCAGAGCTGGTGCCAATAATAGAATAAGAGTAGGCATTGGGAACCTTGCCATTAATAATCAAGTTATTGCTGTCCACAATCTGTGTCCCGCGCTTCAGCGCTTTGTCACTCACATATTTTTGGTAGGTACTGCCAAGCTCGTCCATACTTTCCTGCGTTTCGTAGATCAGCATGGAGGACTTTTTCCCGTGTGCCGTCTCACCCTCTGTAAAGGTAATGCCCGCACCGGCTGGAATCGGCAAATCCCCGGGAAGATACTGTGGCTGATCTACACTTTCTTCTGCCAGAGTGCGGAAATGCCCTCCGTAAGCTTCACTTCCCCCATTGCTGCATGCGCCAAGCCCTGTGGCTGCTGCCAGCACCAGCAAGGGTAGCACACCTTTTATGTAAACCATCTTCCAACCCCTCCTGTATGGACTATAGGATTAGCACCTATACTCATACCCATAATTACCCTGTACTTCCACAGGTTAAAACTAAGTATCGGCTTACCTGATAATGTTTTTCCAAAAAAGAAATTTACTTCAGCAACAGATTGATCTAGAATAATGAGTGAGTACTCACTCATATCTTTGGAATCGAGGAGATTAACATGAACCAAGTGAATCCTGTGATTGCTGTCACTCACGTTCACCGGGCATTCGGCAGTAAAGAGGTACTGAAAGATATTTCACTCCAGGTGAAGCAGGCAGAAACCTTTGGCATTCTTGGTCCTTCCGGCTCGGGTAAAACCACTCTCGTGAAGCTGCTGACCGGCATCGATGAAGTTACCTCAGGAGAGGTGAAGGTGCTGGGTACCCGTGTCCCCCAACTCTCATTACTGCAGCAAATCGGATATATGGCACAATCGGATGCACTCTACACCGAGCTTAGTGCCAAAGAAAACCTGGAGTTCTTCGCATCCCTGTACGGACTTAAAGGCGGAAACCGTACCCGGCGTATCGCTGATGTGATGGAGATTGTTAACTTGCAGGAGCATTTGCGTAAACGTGTGGATCAATATTCGGGCGGAATGAAACGGCGTCTGTCGCTGGCTATCGCCCTGTTACACGAACCGCCGCTGCTCATTCTTGATGAGCCTACTGTGGGCATCGATCCGGTTCTGCGCCAGTCCATCTGGAAAGAGCTGCGGGAACTGAACAGAAAAGGAACCACCATTGTGCTGACCACCCATGTGATGGACGAAGCGGAAAAGTGTGACCGGCTGGCGATGATCCGGGACGGACAACTGCTGGCTGTGGATACGCCGGAGGGACTGCTGCAATCTGCCGGAGCCGTTTCGATGGAAGAAGCTTTTCTATATTATGGAGGTGTCCGGCGATGAGAGTACGTGCAATTACCCTGCGAATCCTGCAACAATTCATTCATGATAAAAGAACCATGGCACTCATGTTCATCGCCCCGCTTCTGGTGCTCAGCCTGATGAGCCTAGTATTCAATGGAGAGGCCTATGAGCCGAAAATCGGTGTCTCCGGCGCTGCCATCCCTTTCACCAGCGCACTGGAATCACAAAACGCCACGGTTATAGCCTACAAGTCAGCAGACCTCGGTAAAGCGGACCTTCAGGAAAGTAAGCTGGATGCCCTAATTACTCTAAGTGGAACGACACCCGAAGTTATGCTTGAGGGGAGCAATCCAACCGCAAACCGTGCGGTGTTAATGGCTTTAACTGCAGCTATACAGAATCTCAACCCGGCTGCTGCCGGACAGAGCCAGGTGCACCCCCAGATCAGCTATTTGTTCGGTGCGGAGGATATGAAGACCATCGACCGCTTTGGTCCGATAATGATCGGTGTCTTTATCTTTTTCTTCGTCTTCCTGATTGCCGGTGTCTCCTTCCTGCGGGAACGGACTACCGGAACACTGGAGCGTCTGCTCTCCACCCCGCTGAAGCGCTGGGAGATTGTACTTGGTTATGTCTGCGGCTTCGGTATATTCACTGTATTCCAGGCGCTGCTCATCTCCTGGTTCTCCATCCAGGTACTCGGCATTATGATGGCGGGAAGCTTCGGCTATGTGTTACTGATGACTCTCCTGCTCTCAATGTCAGCGCTGACCCTGGGCACGCTGCTCTCAGCGTATGCCGCCAATGAACTGCAGATGATTCAGTTCATTCCGCTGATCATTGTTCCTCAGATTTTCCTGAGCGGGCTGTTCCCGCTGGATACCCTTCCTCTGTGGCTGCAGCGTGTCGGACTGGCAACGCCGATCTATTATGGCTCGGACGCGCTGACAGACATCATGATCCGCGGCAAAGGCTGGGACGCCATCGACCTGGATGTCTATGCGCTCATCGGCTTCTCCCTCTTGTTCATGCTGCTGAATGTGCTGGCTCTGCGCAAGCACCGTAAAATGTAAACTTCAAATCCCTTGTGGTAGACTAGGTAGACTATATTGAAGGAAAAGATTCGGAGGATAAACGGGATGGATAAGAACAAAGAGGCAGAGCAGCAAGATCAGGAAGAGTGGATTGCAGAGCTGCTGGCTATCAGTGAAGAACAAAAGATGACACCCAAGCAGCTGGCCATTCTGCAGGCAGGCATAGAGATTTTTTCCGAGAAGGGCTACGCGGCTGCCGCTACCAGTGAAATTGCCCAAAGGGCGGGAGTGGCAGAAGGAACCATATTCCGCTACTACAAGACTAAAAAAGAGCTGCTGCTGTCTATTGTAAGTCCGGCGATGGCCAAAATGATTGCACCTTTCGTACTGCGCAACTTCGGTGGAGTGCTGGATGTTCCTTTTGAGAGCTATGAAGCGTTCCTGCGTGCCTTTATGGTGAACCGCCTGGAGTTCGCACGCAAAAACTTCAAGATTCTGAGGATCTTCGTACAGGAAATCCCCTTTCAGCCGGTTCTCCGGGAACAATTCATTGAAAATGTTATGGGCAATGTGCTGGAACGGGTAACGAATATCACTGACCATTTCAAAGAAAAGGGAGAGGTGGTCAATGTGCCTACCTCATCGATCATACGTTTCACCATCTCCTCGGTTATCGGGTATCTGCTGGCACGGCTGCTGCTCATGCCTGACAAGGAATGGGATGATGAAGCCGAAATTGACCTGACCCTGGAATTCATGCTGCATGGAATCGGCGGTCCAGCACTACAGCGTGGAGAACGACAGTAAATCAACAGTCCGGAAGCAGGCAGCGGGAGTATTGCATTGTCCACAGGAGAATGTAATACTCCCGCTGCCTTTTTGATATGTAATAACAAGCCTTATACTCCACAGAATATTTTGTTTATAACCTAATTCCCTCCAATATCCGATAGTATATAATGATAAATATCATAGCAATTATTATTATCAATACATAAGGAGGGTCTTTAATGAGAAAAGTGAGATTTTTAGCCGCAGGTATGGCCGTTTTTCTGCTGGCTGTCATCCTGCCTTGGGTTGCCAAGGCCGATGCTTCGGATTCGGATGCTACTCTGAGCTCTTTTTATCAGGCAGCGGGTGAACTCTCACCTGCATTTTCCCCGGAGATCACAGAATACACAGTACATATGCGCAGTTCGGACATTGGATATTACGCCGCGGCCAGGCCGGCCAATTCGGGCGCAACTACGGAGTATTCGATGAATGGAAGCTCTTGGACGTCCATTGCTTATTACACCTCAACCGGTTATCTGGCAACCAACCGGGGAAATAATATTTTCCAGTTCAAAATCACTTCATCTGACAACTCGACGACTAAAATCTATACTGTCCAGGTCTATTATCCGCAGACCAATGATGCAGATCTACGGAAATTGAACGTTAGCCCAGGAGGTTTATCTCCTGCCTTCAACTCCTTCACTACTGGTTACACTTTGAATGTTCCTTATTCGGCAAGCAGTCTGGAGGTAACCGCAGAAGCGGATGATCCGGCCGCATCTATGAGAATTAACGGGAACAACGCCCAAGACGGAATCCCTTCCTCTGTCCCGCTTAATGTGGGAAGCAATATGGTGTACATTGATGTCATATCACAGGACCAATCGATCAGTAAGACCTATTCTCTTACCGTCACCCGCGCATTGCCTTCAACCAATGCTAATCTAAGCGCCTTATCCGTCCAAGGTCTCGGCTTGACCCCTTCTTTTCAGTCCGGTGTGACGAGCTACACGTTACCTGATGTCGGTTATGACACAAACATTACTGTCATCCCTACAAGTTCAGATTCCACAGCAACCCTAGGCATTCAAAACAGCCAAGGCGGCTACGATACTATAACCACCGGCTCTACAAGCGTTCCTCTGGCATTAAGCCCGGGAGATCATACGATTGTGCTTAAGGTAACTGCCCAGGATGGGGTCACCGAGAAGCTCTACAGTCTGAATGTTCACCGTAAAAACAACAATGCACTCTTGTCCCAGCTCACTGTCTCCCCAGGGGGACTGAGTGGAAACTTCTCCAGCGTAATAAACACTTATACACTGACTGATGTTACCTCCGGAAGCCTGACGGTAACGCCTGCCCTGTCGGATATCGCTGGCAAGATAGAGGTCAGCGTCAATGGCGGGAGCTATGAGACCAAACCGGATGGGCAGGGTGCAGCCGTCCCTCTGAAAGTCGGCAGCAACACCATCCTAGTTAAGGTGTCTGCCGAGGACTCCAGCTATTCCAACGTCTACAGCCTAATAGTTAAGAGAGTAGCGGATACTACTATAACCCCTGTCTCGGGGAGCTTTGATAAAAATGCCTCCAATTCCGCAGCAGGCCATTATCAGGATGTTCAGGCAGAGCTGACCCTGAACGGCAATCTGCTGAACGGCTTAAAGCTGGGGCAAGCTGCAGTCGACACTAATGCCTATTCAGTGTCGGGTAGCACTTTGACCTTCCATAAAGAGTACCTCTCCACCCTGGCGGCAGGAGAGTATGCCTTTGAACTTGTCACGGATGCAGGCAGCCATCCTGTGTTCACCATAGCGGTGAAGGACACGACACCGCCGGTGCTGGCCGCGCCGACCGCCGGGGATGCGGCGGTTACGCTGGCCTGGAGCCCGGTCAGCGGTGCGACCGGGTACAAGGTCTTCGCCAGCACGGTTCCGGGAACCTACGGAACCGCACTGGCGACCTTGGGCGCAGCTGCCGACAGCTATACGGCAGCCGGCCTCACGAACGGGACGACGTATTCCTTCGTCGTCAAGGCCGTGAATGGAGGCGGCGATAGCGAAGCCTCCGCCGAAGTCAGCGCCACGCCGCGGACGGTCCCTTCAGCACCGGTTATACTCGGCGCCACTGCGGGAGACGGACAGGCGACCATTAATTTTACACCTCCTGCAGACAACGGAGGGAGCGCCATTACCTCCTACGAGATTACAGCTTCACCTGGTGGCAGTATTACAACTGGAACTGCCAGTCCGATAACCATAACCGGATTAGCGAACGGAACAGCCTACACTTTTACCGTCACAGCTATAAACGGAGCAGGGAAGAGTGCTAAGTCTGCTTCTTCCAGTCCTATCACACCTATCGCCCATACCAGTGGAACACCCGCAGCACCGGTGACGCCGGTTGTAACGTCAACACCTGCCGCGGCAGTACCCACCGTATTTATGTATGTTAACGGCAAGACTGTAGATCTGGGCGATATATCCATTCTCCATACGAATAATAGGAATCATTCCATCCTTACCCTGGATCAAGTCAAGCTCGAAGAAATCCTTAATGTACAACCGCCTGGAGCCAAAATCTCCATAGAATTCGGCGGCAACAATTCGGATATACAGACTGTAGAGCTTAACGGACAACTGCTTCAATATTTACAGCAGAGTCAGGTAACTATATCCATGGACAACCGCAGAGCAACATACAGTATTCCCTTACAGCAGATCAGCTGGGATACGATAACAGGCCAACTCGGCGCGAACACACCCGCAGCAGAGATCCGCATCCAAATTGAAATGGCCGCTCCGGACACAAGTCTGGCCAGCACTGCCCAAGCTGCCTCTGCCGAGCATGGCTTCACATTCCTTACCGACCCGCTCGACTTCTCGGTAAAGCTTGTTCACGGGAACCAAACCACCGATCTGTCCGGCTTCAGCACCTATGTCCAGCGGATCTTCACGCTCCCAGTGGGTACAGATATAAGCAATGCTACCGGTATTGTTATTGAACCGGGCGGAACCGTGCGCCATGTCCCTACCCGATTTGTACAACAGGAAGGCGGGTATGCTGCGGTCATCAGCAGTCTCACCAATAGCACCTATGCTGTTATCTCCCACCCGGCGAAATTCAAGGATATGTCCAGTCACTGGGCAAAAGCTGCCGTACATGACCTGGGGGCAAGGATGGTTCTAGAGGGCAACGGAGACGGACAGTTCCTTCCGGACCGTGAGATTACACGCGCCGAATTCGCAGCAATTCTGGTCCGCGGACTCGGTCTAAAAACAGTTGGCGGCTCTTCTCCTTTCACGGATGTGAGCAGCTCCGGCTGGTACAGCAGCGCAGTACAAACCGCCTACCGTCACCAGTTGATCAACGGATTCGAAGACGGTACCTTCCGGCCGGATGCTTCCATCACCCGCGAGCAGGCAATGACCATGATTGCACAGGCAATGCATCTCACCGGTCTTTCAGCAAACCTCAATAGCGGCAGCGCAGCTGAACTTCTGGGAGGCTTCACAGATGCGGACAAAGCTTCCGCGTGGGCGCTGGATAATATCGCCGCCAGCCTTCAGGCTGGTCTGATCTCAGGCCGCAGCGGAACTGAACTTGCTCCCCAAGCACATGTTACAAGAGCCGAGGTAGCCGTGATGCTGCAAAGACTGCTTCAGAAATCCGGGCTCATCCAAGCGAAATAAACATATCACCCGGTCTACGGCCATCCATAACCTGCAGCTATGCGGGTTATGGATGGCTTTTTCGTATACTGCTTTGAAGGCGTACGCACGTTCTGTTATTATGGGAGCTATAGCGATTCAGGACGAAGGATATGTATAAGGAAGTGATCAAGCGGTGAGTTATTATGTACCGGAACGGGTAATCAGGCTGTTATGCGGCAAGGCAGCTTTTGAACAGGGCTCAGAGGATTATGAGGCGGGGAAGGTCCGGCTGGTCTCGGCAGAGGATAACGAAGGACTGGAATATTCAAAGTATCAGGCTATAGTCTACGGGCTGGAGCCTTACGATATCACGCTCACCATAGACAGCGACGGGGATGTGAACGGCAAATGTACCTGCCCCGCATATTACCACGGCGGACCGTTCTGCAAGCATATTGCCGCAGTTCTGGTATCCATCCTTTATACCGGAGATGACGTGGATGGACAGTTATCCGTAACAGGACCGGATACCGCCCGGGAGCAGCATGAGGTATTTACTGGAAAGACAGGCATACTGTTTCCGCGTCAGCTTAACACGACCTCACCAAACTTACCTGATGAATCCAATGACCGGCATCTTGTAAGCAGCATGCTGGGATTGTTCGGGAACAGCCGCCGACGCCCGAGCGGGGCAGGAGCCTATATCGACATCAGAATCCCGCTAGAGCTGGAAATCATCTGCAAACCAGTTTCCTATCATTTTGGCAGCCGCATGCTCGGTATTGAACTGAAAGTGGGTCCGAGACGTCTCTACATTGTTCAGAAAATAAGAGCGTTTCTGGAACACGTTCACCGGGGCGAGCCCTTTGAATTCTCCAAGCATTTCATCTATGACCCTGCCCTGCACAGCTTTAAGAAGGAAGACAATGCAGTGCTGCTGAAGCTGATTGAGATCCTTCAGAATGAACGGGTCTATCGTGACAGTACCTCCTCTTATTCTTCCTATTCCGGAAGCATTGGCGGAGAGCGTGTGCTGGCCCTTCCGCCCTTTTTCTGGGAGTCTCTGCTACCTGTTCTGGAAGCAGCCCCTTCTGTCCATTGGCAGGTTGGCGGCACGGTCACCGCAGGTATTCCCATAGAAAACGAGCTCCCCGCACTAAGCTTTCAGTTTGATGAGGCTGAAGAAAAAGGCTACCGGCTGGACATTCAAGGATTAGCACACATCACGGTCATGGAGGATTACGGGCTAGTGCTGTCTGAACATAAGCTGCTGAAGCTGCCGGCACAGGAATGCATACGTCTCTCCGAGCTGAAGAAGATGCTGGCCGAGTCTAGAACCGACGGGATCATTATCTCCCCCGGACAGATGGAGACTTTTATGGACAAGGTAATTCCCGGCCTCAAAAAGCTGGGACAGGTTCATATCGCTGAAGCGATCGCTGACCGGGTGGTACAGACGCAGCTGCAAGCCAGACTCTATCTGGACCGGGTGCGTGACCGGCTGCTGGCCGGGCTGGAATTCCAATACGGAACGATTGTAATCAATCCGTTGGAGGAACAAACTCGTGACCGTGGTGATGAAGTCATCCTCATGAGGGATATTGAAACGGAGCAGCGGATTCTGGAGCTGATGTCTCATGAGTCTTTTGCCCGGACGGACAGCGGCTATATTATGAACGACGAGGAAGGGGAATATGACTTCCTGTACCATACGATTCCATTGCTTGAGCCCTTGCTGCAGGTATATGCGACCACCGCAGTCAAGATGAGGATGCCTGCTGGCACTTATGTCCCCAAGGCCAGTTTGACCTGGAATGAAAAAACCGACTGGCTTGATTTCAAATTCGGTATGGACGGTATTCCTGAGTCGGATATCGTACTTATACTGAAATCACTGCAGGAAAAGCGCAGATATTACCGCCTGCCGGACGGGGCACTGCTGCCGCTGGAAACCGCCGAGTTCCAGGAGATCATTACTTTGATTAACGAGCTCGGAATGGCGAATACCGATATTCCAGGTGCAGAATTCTCCCTACCTTTAATCCGGGGGCTTCACTTGGATGAAAGTACTGGCAAAGGAGGCACCGATGCGATCCGCATTGGACGCTCCTTCCGCCGGCTTCTAGCTAACATACACAGTCCGGAGAACCTCGACTTTGCGATTCCGGAGACCCTGGCTCCTGTGCTGCGGGATTACCAGCAGTATGGCTTCCAGTGGCTGAAGACGCTGGCTCACTACCGTTTCGGCGGCATCCTAGCAGATGATATGGGACTGGGCAAAACGCTGCAGAGCATCGCCTTCCTGCTCTCAGAGCTGGAGGATATCCGCAAGACCGGGCTGCCTGCACTTATCGTTGCTCCTGCCTCTTTGCTCTACAACTGGCAGAATGAGCTAAAGCGCTTTGCTCCGCAGATCAAAGCGGCTATCGCCGACGGAAACCTGAACCAGCGGAGCCGGACTCTGCGGAATGCGGCAGGCTGTGATGTTCTGATTACCTCCTACCCGCTGCTGCGCCGTGATGTGGAGCTGTACGTCAAACGTTCTTTCCATACACTCATTCTGGATGAAGCGCAGGTCATTAAGAACCATGCCACCCAGACTGCACAGGCGGTAAAAGCATTACAGGCTCGCTACCGCTTCGCCCTTACAGGAACTCCTGTCGAAAATGCGCTGGAGGATCTCTGGTCGATCTACGGCGTCGTATTCCCCGGACTGTTCCCGGGCAAAAAAGCCTTTCACGATCTGCCCCGGGAGACTATCGCAAGGCGAATCCGGCCGTTTCTGCTGCGCCGCCTCAAAAGTGATGTGCTCAAAGAGCTGCCGGAGAAGATCGAGTCCCTTCAGGCCTCCGAGCTGCTGCCGGAACAGAAAAAGCTGTACGTCGCCTATCTCGCCAGACTACGGAAGGAAGCGCTGAAGCATCTGGATAGCGATGGGCTCGGCAATGCGCGGATCAAGGTGCTTGCCGGTCTGACCCGTCTGCGCCAGCTGTGCTGCCATCCTGCACTTTTTGTGGAGGGTTATACCGGTGGATCGGGCAAATTCGAGCAGCTGCTGGAGATCATTGAGGAATGCCGCAGCTCCGGCAAGCGTATGTTGATTTTCTCACAATTCACTGAGATGCTGGGGATGATCAGCCGCGAGCTGGGCTTACAGGGAATTTCTCATTTCTATCTGGATGGTCACACTCCTGCTGCAAAGAGGGTTGAACTGTGTGGACTTTTCAATGAGGGGGAACGTGACCTGTTCCTCATATCGCTCAAAGCAGGCGGTACGGGTCTGAATCTGACGGGAGCAGACACTGTCATTCTCTATGATCTGTGGTGGAATCCCGCAGTCGAACAACAGGCCGCTGACCGGGCACACCGGATCGGACAAAAGAAGGTAGTGCAGGTGATCCGGCTAATCGCTCAAGGCACAGTAGAAGATAAAATGTACGAGCTGCAGCAGAAGAAAAAGAATTTGATCGATGAAGTCATCGAGCCTGGGCAGGAAGCCTTATCTTCCCTAACTGAGCAGGATATCCGCGAGATTCTGATGATCTGATCTTTTACCTAGGCAGAATCAATCTCAAGGGCACAATCTGCCTATTATTCGGGCAAACGGATAACCAAGGTAGACAAAAGACTGGCTGCATGCACCATATCAGCGGAAGAGCATAAAGTATACAAATAGATTGTTTACGGAAGAAGGGAGTTCCATGCCCCCTCCTGGAAAGGGAAAAAAGACCGGTACCAAAAAACCACCGGTAAATCCCAACAAACAGATTCCAAAAGGATTGGAATATACAGTGGCTGCGCTGCTTCTGACCGGCAAACTGCGGGTTGATTCTGTCCAGATGTACACCGATGCTTCCTTATTCGTCAGTTTGGTGGGAAAGTATAAATCTTTGAGCGACACAAGCCCCGGCAATTCAAACAATGTAGATAAGCTGGTCAATTTTTTGGATGATAACAACAGCTTGACCTTAAACGAAATAATGACTGCCTTGAAGAAAAAATCTGATAACACCTGAAGCCGGAGAGTATGACAAAAGGGAGGCATACTACAGATGGATGACTTTGACGGAGAGGAATTTGCCGGCGCTATTTTGCTAATAATCGTGATTGCCCTGCTGATTTACGGCTCGACAGACATTAAGAATCTGACCGGTGCACCTGCTGCAGATTGATCGTTTATCCTCTGGGGGGGTTGATGCCTCTGTTTGACCTCACCACAAAAGGCTATTGCTTATTTCCAATAATTCGCTATACTGATAAAAATCAATATACATTCAATGAACGGGAAAGTAATGATCTTCGATCTAGTCCCCAGCGAGCCGGGAGAGTGTAAGCCGGTACAGATCCTGTCATGAAGCGCACCCGGGAGATGGACTTCTGAACTTGCAGTAGGAAGCCCCGGCTGAAGGCCGTTAACCTGTGAGGTGGCTGAACCCTGTGTTCGGCAACGAGAGTGGTACCGCGAGCGCTTATGCCTTCGTCTCTTTTAGAGACGGGGCTTTTTGTGTTTAACGGGCTCCTTGAATTTGCGGTTGGACTCTAGTCTTGGAGGAGGAGAAATCATTGTTAAGTCAACAGATCAGCAAGCAACTGGAACAAAGCGTACACAACGTAATCAGCAGCCTCGGCGCAGACTTGGCAGAACCGGTAACCGTCGTGCTGGAGCAGCCGGCGAATACGGATTTTGGGGATTATTCAAGTAACATTGCCATGCAGTTAGCCAAAAAGTTGCGCAAAGCCCCCATGGTCATCGCCGGACTGATCACTGTAGAGCTTCAGCAAATGGGAGTTACCGGAGGATGGCTTGATCGCATTGAGATCGTCGCTCCGGGATTTATTAATATGTACATCAACTGGCAGGAGTGGGCGGGGCATTCTTTTGGGCTCCCTCCGGGCAATGGGGAGAAAGTTATCGTCGAGCATACGAGCGTGAATCCGAACAAATCCATGCATATAGGCCACCTAAGAAACTCCTGTATCGGGGATACGCTGGTAAGAGTTTTGCGGAAAACGGGGCATAACGTAGAAGTCCACAACTATGTGGACGATCTGGGCAATCAACTTGCAGATACGGTAGCGGGCCTCCTTCATGTGCCGCTAGCCGGAGAGCATCTCCGTTTCGGGGATTACTGCTGGGATATTTATGCCGCCATCAACAAAGAGTATGCACAGCAGCCGGAGATGGTCCATAAACGGACGGAGATTCTCCATGAACTGGAGAAGGGGCACGGCAATACGGCCTGGCTCGGCCAACTGGTTGCGGAACGTATCGTAAAAGAACATGTCGCAGAAATGAAAAACTTCGATATCGGGTATGATCTTCTGGTCTGGGAGAGCAGTATTTTGCAAGAAGGCTTCTGGTCATCCGCTTTTCTTCTGCTAGAAGAGACAGCAGTGTTTATCCAGGAGACAGAGGGTAAACTGGCAGGATGCTGGATTCTGAAACAACCGGCGGCTGAAGGCGATTCCGAGGACCATCAGAAGGACAAGGTACTGGTGCGTTCCAACGGAATTTTGACCTACACTGCCAAAGATATCGCCTATCACCTCTGGAAATTCGGACTATTGGACAAGGATTTCAAATACAGCGAATTTAATGCAGGTCTATGGACTACCGGGTTGACTGGAGGACCTATGCAATTTGGCAAAGCGGATCGAGTGGTCAATGTCATCGACTACAGGCAGGAGTATCCGCAGGCTATGGTGAAGCAGGCACTTGAGGTGCTGGGGTATGCGGAGCAGGCAAAGAAGCTGCAGCATGTCAGTTACGGAGTCGTATCACTCAGTCCAGCTTCCGCCGCCGAGCTTGGTATCGATACTTCAGAGGGCAAAAGCTCCTACGCCATGTCCGGCCGCCAAGGCATTGGTGTGAAGGTAAGCGATCTGGTTCAGCTCATGGAGGACAGCATCGAAGCCACACGCTCCGACAAAACCGGCCTCTCCAGCCGGATCATCGCCACTGCTGCAATCCGTTATTACCTGCTGCGCTTCAATCTGGGCACAGAGATTGTGTTCGATTTCAAGCAGGCCATGGAGATTTCGGGTAATACCGGGGTCTATCTCATGTACACCTTCGCGCGTGCAGGCAGTGTGCTCAGCAAAACAGACTGTCCGGTGGAACAGGCAGCGGTTCCCCAGTTTCCGGAACGATTGGAGACAGCCGAGCTAGCCTTGCTGAGACAGCTCAGCACCTGGGAGGATACTCTCTACACGGCAAGCCGCGATCTCACGCCCAATAGTATTTGCAACTTCGCCCATACCTTGGCCTCGCTGTTCAACAACTTCTATTCCACCTGCCCGATCCTTAAGGGAGGAGATGCCTCCATCCGCTTCCGGGTCTGGCTAACGCTGCGTTTTCAGAATACCCTCGGAGAGGCCTTGGAGGTAATCGGACTGCCGAAGCCTGACCGGATGTAGACAAAATCGTTGGCGAAAAGGTTTTATAAGCGGTTGAATAATTCGGAAGATGGGTAGCGTCCATAGTAGAGTGATAGACGGGTTGAGTTGGACAGAGGCTGGTACGTAAGGATATTAAGCAGAGTCCCGGCAAAAACGATCTTAAATTGGAATAGAGGGAAAAACTCCCTCTATTCTGCGTTAGAAGATGCTTTTTAGGTGAATAGAGGGAAATCCCCCTCTAATTTGGGCTATAAGCTCTTCCAATGAACTTCTAACGATGTTAGAGGGAGGATTTCCCACTAACCCTATCATACAGAGGGATTCACCGGAAATAGCGGGTCTGTTTCCGCTTAATTTTTATTAGACGTAATAAGGGCTTATACTGTAAAAATGCTCCCTCCTCATCGGAGCATCTTCATCCCCCAGACGCACAAACAGCCTTCCCGAAGGAAGGCTGCTTAGTGACGTCCCGGAAGGGATTCGAACCCCTGACCGTGCGCTTAGAAGGCGCATGCTCTATCCAGCTGAGCTACCGGGACACATGTAAAAAATGAAGGTTTATAAGATATATGTATTAATGCAACGTTATTTATTATACCTTATTGATCAAATATTTCAAGAGGCTGCTTAAAAATCACCTATCCTTTTCTCATTGGAGGAAATCCATACATTCTTTCCTTGAGATACCGTGCCGGGGCAGGCCCAGCGGCACGAATCCCACTGCCGCTGCTCTTCACCCTACTCCTTTGTCTGTTCCTTTGCCGGCCTCAATCCGCTCCTCAAGACAACCTATGAAAATGTGCCCCTAACTGTTTTTTCAGATCTCCAAAAATAAGCAGCTCCTGCTGGAACTTCGAGCGTTCATCTTCCGGGGTCATAATGGCACTGCCTGTGAACCCGCTGTACGTTACATCCTGAAATGCATTGTGCAAATTATTATCAAACCAGTCGGTTGCGGTATCAGCGTCATTTGTCAGAATGCGTACAATTTCATAGCCTTCCTCGCGCTGGTCCTCAACAATGTACACCAAAAGTGCGGAGTCACCAACAGCTCCGGGCAATACGCCAACCTCTGCACATGGCGCACCGTCGTATTCGGTCATTCTGCGGATTTTGGCGTCTTTAATGTAATACACTGGTCATCATCCCTCCTGGCAAATTTTCCTCATCTCTAGTGTTCGGATAAGGACATACATTTTATGCCTTCCTTCGGCATATATCTGTATTACTTGGCAAAAAAGAAAGGACAACAATCGCACAAAAGAGAGGATGAAGCATCATGTGCGGAATAACCGGATTTATCCAGTGGCGCGGCGACCTTACACAGCACTCGCAACTGCTCGTAAAAATGACAGAAACCTTGGAGAACCGCGGACCGGATGCAGCCGGAACCTGGATCTCTGGCCCATGCGCCTTCGGACACCGGAGACTTAGCGTTATCGATCCCGAGAACGGCGCCCAGCCGATGATCGCCCGCCATGACGATAAGATGTACGCGATTGTGTATAACGGCGAATTATATAATGCCCCTGAGCTCAAAAACGAACTCAAGCAGCGCGGGCATCATTTTCTCACGGAATGTGATACGGAGGTTCTGCTCCACGCTTACATCGAGTGGGGACCGGACTGCATGGAGAAGCTGAACGGTATTTTTGCTTTTGCTGTCTGGGATAGCTTACGCGATCAGGTGTTTTTGGCACGGGACCGACTCGGGGTGAAGCCGCTGTTCTACAGTCAAGTCGACGATGTGTTCATCTTTGGCTCTGAGCCCAAAGCGCTGCTGCAGCATCCCAAAGTGAAACCGGAGGTCGGACCGGAAGGGCTCGCGGAAATTTTCATTATCGGCCCGGCCCGTACACCGGGACATGGGGTATACAAAGATATATTCGAGCTTCGTCCAGGTCATGCCATGATTTATAACCGGGATGGAATTCGTAAGTACGCTTATTGGGAGCTTACGAGCTACAATCACACGGACAATGTGGATGAAACGGCGCTCAGAGTTCGTGAACTGCTGCAGGATACGCTGGAGCGCCAGCTGGTTTCTGATGTTCCGGTCTGCTCGCTGCTCTCCGGAGGGCTGGACTCCAGTGCGCTGACCGCACTCGCCGTAGATTACTACAACCGCACCGGCCAAGGCCGGGTAGACACCTATTCTGTAGATTATGTCGATAATGACAAGCATTTCAAAAGCCATACCTTCCAGCCCGGCGCAGACGGCCCCTGGATTAAACGGATGGTCGATGAACTGAAGACGAACCACCACTATGTGGCCTTTGATACCCCTGAACTGGTGAAGGCACTGGATAACGCCCTCTATTCGCGCGATTTGCCGGGAATGACTGATGTGGATTCTTCGCTCTATTTATTTTGCCAGGAGATCAAAAAGAATGCGACCGTCGCCATTTCCGGCGAAGCGGCCGATGAAATATTCGGCGGATACCCGTGGTTCCACCGTGAGGAGATGCTGTCATCAGGCACCTTCCCTTGGTCGGTAGCGCCTAAAATGCGCGCAGAGCTCTTGTCCCCAGAGATCCGTGAATGGATTCGTCCGCTGGAGTATTTGGGCGACAGATACAGCGATGCGGTTGCAGAGGTGCCGCAATTGGACGGTGAAACCGGCAAACAGGCGCAAATGCGCGTGATGTCCTACCTCAACATTACCCGTTTCATGCCTACCCTGCTGGATCGCAAGGACCGGATGAGCATGGGCGTAGGCCTGGAGGTCCGGGTGCCCTATTGCGACCACCGTCTCGTGCAGTATGTATTTAATATTCCCTGGGAAATCAAGACCGTAGGCAACCGGGAAAAGGGAATCCTCCGGAAAGCACTGGAAGGCGTTCTCCCGGACGATGTACTCTACCGCAAAAAAAGCCCGTATCCCAAAACGCATAATCCGGCTTACTTAAATGCTGTTCGGTCACAGATGCTGAACATCCTGGATGATTCATCCTCACCTATACTACCTTTAATAGACGCCGCCAAAATCCGGGAAATCGCCGCTTCACCAGAGTCTTCCAGCAATCTTCCCTGGTTCGGTCAGCTCATGTCCGGCCCGCAGCTGTTTGCTTATCTGACCCAAGTCAATCTCTGGCTGCGCAAGTATAACGTTTCGATCAGGTAAAATAGCTGCCGGATCAGCATTCCCGGGACTTTGTAGCTGCACAGACGGGCCAACGTGATCATTCCCACAGCCGGTAAAGAGGAAAACCTCTACAACTATAGGTGAAACATATCTTGGCATAAGGGGTTTTATCCAGATGAAGTCCTCTGTTAACCGTGATCCTCTGTTCACCAAAAAGCTGACTGTCTTTATTCTGGTGACTTTTGGCTTCACCTGGCTATGCTGGCTGCCGCTGCTGCTCAATAAGCAGTATGCCGCTGGTCTGCCAGTGCTGCCCGGACAGTTCTATCTTGGCTCCTTCGGACCGCTGCTTGGCACACTGGTGAGCGTGAGAATGCCGGGTGCAGGCGGCTTAGCTGCCTGGTTCAGAACTGCTTTTTCCTCTAGCTTCCCCAAAAAGTGGCTGGCTCTGGCTGCAGGTCTGCCACTGGCCTATGGGGCGGTGGCCATTCTGGCCCATACCCTGATTACCGGCAGTGCGCCGGATATGCACCAGTTCGGCTTGACCTCTGATCTGCCGCCGCAGTTCGGTGTCTGGACGACCGCACTCGTGTGGATGCTTACCTTCGGGATTGGGGAGGAGAGCGGCTGGCGCGGCTATCTACTGCCTGAACTGCACACACGATACTCTCTGTTCACCTCAGCCCTGCTGGTTGCCGTTATCTGGATGGCCTGGCATTTACCGGCCTTCTGGTTCAATGAAAGCTATCTGGGGATGGGCTTTGGTGTGATCGGCTGGGCCATCAGCCTCACCTACGGCTCGGTCGTGCTGGCCTGGATTTGTGCTGGAAGCCGCTGGAGTATTCTGCCCGTGATCCTGTGGCATGGCATCTTTGATCTGCTTACCGCTAGCGACCAAGCGGCCGAGGTGATGGCTATGGTCTGCAGTATGCTGGTTATTATCCAAGGCATTCTGCTGATGCGAATCCTCGGCAGACGCCGTAGCGTCCCGCCCACACAGTAAAGCCCCCTCTGCCGAAAACAAGTTTGTTCTTCCAGAATCGACCGGCTTTCACGGCATTTTACAGTAATTGCCAACTACCGGAATTAGCGGCTGTACGCCATCTGTCCTGATAAGCCAAAAGAGCAAGTCCCGCGGAGGAGACTTGCTCTTTTTTGTGTGCAATATTTTATCTAATGTATTTAGTAGCTTAGAAGTTGAAATTATCCGGGTCCGGACCGAAGCGGTGATTCTGATTCAGGTCTTCAATCGCTTTGACATCCTCATCGCTGAGGGTGAAGTCGAAGAATCCCGCATTCTCCACGATACGCTCAGCATGCACCGATTTTGGAATCGTGATAACGCCTTGCTGGAGATCCCAGCGGAGCACAATCTGTGCTACGGTCTTGTTGTATTTACCAGCCAGTTCTTTCAACAGCGGGAGATCCAGATTGCCCTGCATGAGCGGGCTCCAGGCTTCTATCTGAATGTCATGCTCCTTCGCATACTTCAGCAGCTCGCGCTGGGTCAGCAGCGGGTGGAATTCCACCTGATCTACGGCAGGAACCACTCCCGTATCGTCGATAATATCCTGCAGATGATGCGGCTGGAAGTTGCTCACGCCGATGGATTTGACGAGCCCCTCCTTTTGCAGATGAACCAGGGCTTTCCAGGATTCCCGGTACTTGCCGGCCACTGGCCAATGGATCAGGTACAGATCCACAACATCCAGGCCTAGCTTCTTGCGGCTAACCTCAAAAGCCTTCAGCGCCGACTCATACCCCTGGTCACCATTCCACAGCTTCGTCGTAATGAACAGCTCATTCCGGTCCACTCCGCATTCACGGATAGCTTGTCCGACACCTTCTTCATTCTTGTATCCGGCAGCGGTATCGATACTGCGATAGCCCGTTTCCACAGCCGACTTCACAGCCTGAATGACTTCTTCACCATTCTTGGTCTGCCACACCCCAAGCCCCAGCCAAGGCATGGTTGCACCGTCATTTAACGTAGGTCCTCCAGAAAATGGCCCGTTTGCTTCAGTCATCAAATAGCCCTCCAAACGTAATGGTATTAAGCGGATACGGCCCGCCACCCTATACACAGGTTAGTGTCCGTCACAGCGAAAACATAAAGATAATCCAAACCGCTGCATGTCAGCGTGCTCGTCCTCTTACAAACTTCCTTTAACAAACTTCCTTTAACCTTAAATCCGGTATAGGAATCAGCCCTTTTCAAAAATCAGTATAGCAGTTCATGCCCCTAATGCAAAAAATGGAGTATGGCTGCCTACACAGCCATACTCCATTGCCGCTCACTTTATTTTCCGATCAGCCTGAAATCATCGAAATGGAATTCCGGAGAGACAATACATGAGACCAGTACCGGTTCTTCGCCGAGCGGCCGGGCTGCCTGCCATACACCCGGCGGGATAACCACCTGCGGCTGCTGGCCGGCTGCAATGTCGAGGCCCAGAACGACCTCAGTTACATTCTCGGGTTTATCACCGCTGCCTCCCAGGCTCAGGACAATCGGGCTGCCGGAATGCCACAGCCAGATCTCAGACGAGAGCACCGTGTGCCATTCTGAGGTTTCATCCGCATGCAGCAGAAAATAGATTGAAGAGGCTGAAGCTCTGGGCCCCGAGTAGCTCTCACCCAGAGTGTCCTGTGGAATTTCAAAAGGAGCATTCCATAGTCTCTTGTACCAGCCGCCTTCTACGTGGGGCTGCAGCCCCAGCGCTTCCACCAGTGGCGAAATTTCTTTGTGCGTCACCATATTCTCTCCTTAAAGTTTTGCCCAGCAAAACTGGCTTCGTAAGGGTACAGCTAAGTTGCGCAGTAAAACTGGCTTCATCAGTGTACCCTTCGTTTTGCTTTTACTTTAACGGAATGTGGCGTAATTGTAAAATATCCCTCTTACTTGCTCTCTTTGCTCGCCTTGAACACCTCAGCCATGGCGCCGAGTGCACCAAGCGTATCCACAGCACTGGTAGGCAGGAACACCTTGTTGGCCGCACCCTTGGACATTTCGGTCAATGCTTCAAAGGATTGATACGCCAACACCCGTTCATCCAATCCGGCGCTGCCGATCAGTTGAATACGGGCCTTTTCGGCCTCGGCTACGGCCTGAATGGCTTTGGCCTGACCCAGTGCTTCCAGTTCCTGCGCCTGACCTAATCCTTCCGCTTGACGGATACGCGCTTCCTTATCGCCTTCCGCCTTCAGGATCTTACTCTGCTTGTCACCTTCGGCACGCAGGATCATATCCTGCTTAGCGGCTTCGGCTTCCAGCACGATCGCGCGTTTGCTGCGCTCTGCCTTCATCTGCTTATCCATCGCTTCCTGGATATCGAGCGGCGGCTTGATATCGATAACCTCTACGCGCTCGATCCGAACGCCCCACTTCTCCGTGGCCTCATCCAGCGCCAGGCGGATGTCCGAGGAGATCTTTTCCCGGCCTGATAAGGTTTCATCCAGCTCCAGCTTACCAATGATCTGCCGCATGGTAGCTGTGGAAATATTGCGTACCCCGTATACATAATCGGATATACCGTAGGTTGCTTCTTCCGGACCTACCACCTGATAGAAAATAATCGTATCGATCTGAACCTGTACATTATCCTTGGTAATCACTGTCTGCGGCGGCACATTGGCCTGCTGAATCCGCAAATCATGATACGTCCGTACCTGATCGATAATCGGTATGAGAATATTAAGTCCCGGTGTGAGCAAACGGTGGAATTTACCGAGACGCTCTACAACCCCTACCCGCTGTTGCGGTACGATTTTGACAGTTAGTGCGACAAATACGACAACAACAAAAATGATAATCCCAATAATAGCCCATTGCATTAGAACATATCCCCCCATCGTACTACTTCAATAATTGTCGAGCTTCTTCCAACTACTTTGACCACTTCATCCTTGCCCAGCGGCTCTATGGAGGTTGCACTCCAGGTATCGCCGCCGACCTTAACCTGGCCGTATCTTCCCGGCTCAATCGGTTCAATGACTACCCCTTGCCTGCCCACAATCTCAGTCCCTGTATCCTTGAAACCCCGCGAACTGCGGAATCTCGCCACCAGCGGCTTGGAGCAAATCGTCAGCCCCAGGGCAACGATCGAACCGGCCAAGACCTGCAGTAATACCGCATCCGGCAGCAAAAGGGACACAAGACATGCTGCCAGAGCACCGATGCTTAACCAGAGCAGATAAAACGTAAGCGTCATCATTTCGACTACAAACAGGACACCGGCTGCAACTAGCCAAAACACCCAGAACACCATCGGTGAACCCACCACCTTCCGCTATATACTACTATAACGAAAAAAACGGCCTCGCGTTGCAATAAGTTTTTGAAGGCATGGATCTAGGCATCCATAACCATTATATTTCATCCGATGGTAGCTTATGATGACAATACATTCTTCCTGTCTGAAAATGCAGCGGCGGAGAATTCGAAAATAGATGGATCGGCGTCACTTGATCCGCCGGAAATTATCAATCGGCAAAAAGCCTGCAGAGTCGGCGCAGCCTTCTCAGCAAGCTTTTGGTTATTCAATATTGTTAATTCAACAGCCAGAGAGCAGGTGTCAACACCGGCTCCCAGCCCGGCAGCGAGGTATGTGCCTGGCGACAGGTGTACACATTGCCGCCATAGCTCACTTTGTCGCCCACTTTGTAAGCGACTCCTGCTGCCCAGGCGCTTACTCCCGGAGTCGCCGTTGGAGTTGGGGTAACTGTAGCAGTGGGCGTTGGCGTTGGTGTAGCTGACGGTTTCACTGTAGCGGTTGGCGTTGGGGTAGCTGTTGGTAATGATGTCGGTGTCACTGTTGGCGTAGCTGTTGGCGTGGGTGTTGGCACCACTCCACCGCCCAGATCGGTGTTCAGCTTGTTCTGCAGAGTTTTGTTACGGTCGCCGCTAGTCTCCCAGAACATCGCTCCTGCCAGTCCTTTGGTTTTGATATAACTGGTTTTGTAGCCGAAGGACTCTACGTCATCATAGCTGATGAATGTTTGTGCAGACGGATTATAGAGATAAGGCACTTTTGAGGTGTTGTTCCAATAGCGGGTATAGCCGTTTTTGTTAATATAGTTGGCTTCGAGATCGTAGAAGTCATAGCTTCCCTTTTCCCATGTGCCTGTGGACGAAATACCGGCTGATACCTGATATTGTCCGTTTCCTGTACCCGGCGCACCGCCCCAGCCGCGTCCATAGAACGGCATGCCCAGTACGAGCTTATTCGCCGGGACTCCGCTTGCGAGGTAGCTTGTGACGGCTTTGTCAATATTGTAATTCGCCGGCTCAGTCAGACCTGATGAGGCTGCAGCCGGATCGTAGTAGAGCGGAGCATTGTGTCCTGTAGTCTTGTTCCAGCTGCCGTTGAAGTCATAGGTCATAATATTGATCCAGTCGACAACGGCAGCAATGCCGCTAAGGTTATTGTTCTGAATGTATGCCGGGCCTGCTCCCGAGGCGATGGTCAGCAAGTAGGTTTTACCATCGGCGGTTCCGGCTGCATTCAGCTTTTCACGGATTTTCTGCAGTAGCAGAACGTAATTCTGCTTATCCTCCGGACGGTAGCTGTTACCTGCAAGACCGCCGCTGACCGGATACTCCCAGTCCAGATCGACACCGTCCATTTTATATTTCCGGATGAAATCAACTGCGGAATCCGCGAATACTTCACGGGTCGCTGCCGTGGCGGCAACGTCAGAGAAGCGGTTCGACCAGGTCCAGCCCCCGACGGATATCACCGTTTTCAGGTTGGCGTTCTTCTCTTTCAGTTTCCAGAGCTGCTTCAGATTGCCTTTAATCGGGTCATCCCACTTGTCATCCCCGAAGCTTTTCTGGGCATCAATCCAAGGATCACCCAGCACAATCGTGCCATTCGGAACGCTAATCGTCTGGCCTTGTTCATTTTGACAGGTCCAGGTGACCGGATTCGGTCCGGTAGGGTCGGGATTGCCATGAACCCCATTCCAGCAAATATCGGCAAACGCATAGTTAATCACATTCATTTTGCTGGGATCGATATCCGTTACATTGTAGGCCCGCCCATAGGCAGCCCAGGAAGCATAATAACCGACGAGCTTGTAGCCCGCAGCAGCATTTGCCGTTTTAATATTGGTGCCTATCGTTGATAAGAGTGCAATCACAAGAGCAACGGCCATGCCAAGCGCAAAGGTTTTACGAAATCTGCTGTTTGTCGACCTCATTTTCATTTACCTCCTCGGTTCGGTACATAGCTTGTAATCCTGCTTCACAGGCAAAGCTCTTTGTGTCACCTCCATATTGGGATTTACCTTCATCCATCGTCTCTATCAAATTCACGACATCCAGATGCTAGATTAAGTACACAAAAAAAGCACACGAAAAATGATCATTTGTGCTCTTAATCTTGTAATCTTTTCATAGCTGCAATCTCTGTAATGTTGTCTAGTGTAAGGGCTGGTCTTGTGCATAAGAAGTACAGGAGGGATAGTCCACATCTAATAAGAGGAAGAGGATGTATAACAAAAGAAAGGATGAAGGCAATTCTTATTTTCATACAATGCATAACATTAAGCTAGGGGGAAATTTCCATACTTAGGGGGTAATATCATCTAATTTCCATTTATCACTGTATAAAAAAAGCCTGCCGCAACTCTCGCGGACAGACTTTTTGAAGGGCACAGGCGAGCCTATAACTAGATGGGATACATCAAAATCCCCGCCTGATTTGTATTTTGTTATTGACCCTGCGGTTCCTGGTGCGCTGTAAGCTTCCCGGTTAACAACCGCAATGCCTTCCCCCGGTGGCTGATGGCCTGCTTTTCTTCCAGCGTCAGCTCGGCCATAGTTTTGTCGTACTCCGCCAAGTAAAAGAGGGGATCATAACCGAAGCCGCCTGCCCCCGCCTGCTCGGAGGTAATCCAGCCTTCTGCAGTTCCCTCAGCGGTCCATTCTTTACCCGTCGAAGGGTCGTAAAGGGATAACGCACAGACGAAACGGGCCGTACTAAGCAGGGGCTGGCCTGTATCCTCGCCCTGTTTCAGCTTTTCCAGCTCATTCAGCAGCTTCAGATTATTCTCATGATCGCTGGCACCTTCACCCGCATAACGGGCGGAGTAGACTCCGGGTCTTCCTTCCAAGGCATCCACACAGAGCCCGGAGTCATCCGCCAGAACGGGTAGGCCAAGAGCATCCCCGACGGCTTGGGACTTTTTCAGCGCATTCTCGGCAAAAGTAACCCCATCCTCCACCACATCGGGCAAGTCCGGGTAATCGAACATGCTCTTAACGGTTAAGCCGAGCGGTGCAAATGCATGCTGAAACTCCCGTACCTTCCCCTTGTTCTTCGTCGCAACAATCAGAATACCGCCGCGGGAATCCATGCTACACCTCTTGGCCGGGCTGGCCGGAGGGGATTTTGAGTGCTATCGCTCCAAGCACTTCCTTCTGTACGGCAATCAATTCGTGGATTCCCTTCTCACCCAGACCCAGCAGCTGATCCAGCTCCTGGCGGGTAAAAGGACGCTCTTCGCCGGTACCCTGAACTTCAACAAAAGCTCCGCCGCCGGTCATGACTACATTCATATCGACCTTCGCTTTGGAATCCTCTTCATAGTTCAGATCAAGCAGAGTCTCATCACCGACAACCCCGACACTGATCGCTGCCAGATAGTCTGTGATTGGAAACACGCTCAGTTTATGCTGGAGCGCAATCTTGTTGATCGCAAAGGCCATAGCGACAAAAGCACCCGTAATCGAAGCTGTCCGTGTTCCGCCATCCGCTTGGATAACATCGCAGTCCAGCGTAATGCTGCGCTCGCCGAGAGCATGCAGGTTCACTACAGAACGCAGTGCGCGGCCGATCAGACGCTGAATTTCCATCGTACGCCCGGTCAGCTTGCCGCGTGCCGCTTCACGCTGATTGCGCGTCTGCGTCGCACGGGGGAGCATGGAATACTCGGCGGTTACCCAGCCTTTACCCTGTCCTTTCAGGAATGGAGGTACCTTCTCGTCCACCGTAGCGGTACAAATGACCTTGGTGTCCCCCATTTCAATGATCACGGAACCTTCCGCGTATTTATTGGTTTGAGTCGTTATTGTCAGCGGCCTTAGCTGATCTGCATTGCGCCCGTTTGATCTCATCTTTTCTGCCTCCTACATCTCTAGCTCTAAGTTTGTTGTGAATTGCATTTACAGGAAAATAACACTCCATTAGCCTCAGCGTCTGCCCTCTTACATTCTAAGCAGAAAGGGATGCCATCCCCATAAGAATCAGGACGGCATCGCCTTGAAATTCCATCTATAAGATTCGGAAAAGCCAGGCATAGATACCTGTAACGCTTACGGTAGCCGGTTCAGTAGATTTCTGACTCCCTGTAGCAGCCGTTTCTTCTTAGCAAGTTTATTCTACCAAAGAGCAGGCACAAAAGCATCTTTTGCACTTACCTTCGATTCTATAGCGGCAGCACATTCACATATTCAGGGGCCGATACCGGCTGTCCGTAGTCAACGTTATTGGTGCCGGTTACTGTTTTTTGCCCGTTCATGCGGATCTGCACCAGGGCATCGTCGGCGTTCTGCGCAACGGTAAGCACAACGGATTCCAGCATTTCCGCCGGAACTCCCTTGCCGTCCGCGAACATATCATCCTTCAGGGAAACGGTGACCACCCCGTTTTGCCCGGCTTCAACCGAGTCCAGCACTGTCTCCTGGGTCATTACCATCTCCAGCCCCTTCTGCGTCTCCGGACCGGCAATCAGCTCATTCAGCGCCGCCTTCAATGGTTCCTGTCCTGCGGGTACAAAGCGGGTAACAGGTACATAATACTGATAACTGCCGTCAGACGAAGCTGCAGAAAAGTATACCGTGACCGCGCTCGAATTCATCAGCAACGGTCCATTTTGGGGCAGGTTGATTCCGAAGGTCCGGGTTAACGGGCGGTCCAGCGGTGTGCCGAGCAGCGGCATCTCCGTAAGCTTCTTCCCGTCCACCCACAGCTGCACGCCCTGAATTCCGTCCTGTCCGGTCAGTGTCCAGGTGACCGCTTCAAGTATTTTGCGTTCATCTGCCGGTTCGTAATCATTAAACTTGGAGTTGAACTCAACCACGGCCAGCTTATCCTTATCCACGGTGATGTTCTTCACTTCCGTTCCGGCAGGAAGCACACCCTTGAAGCCCTCAGGCAATGCTGATGCATACTTCCCTTTGCTGACCAGTGCAGTGAGCGAATCCTTCAGCATGGCGGCATCCTTGCCTTCCGGCAGGCTCAGGGACACAGGGGCTAGCAGGCCATTTCCATCTTCCAGAAAGACGGTTGTCCGCTCTCCGGCTGCAGCAGCCTTAGAATTATCCGTATTTACCCCGGCCGACAGGTCAGCCCCCTCCAGCGCTACAGGTCCGAGCACTCCTGTATCCAGTGTCCCATCACCGCTGACTTGCAGCATCTGCGCTTCGACCTCACTTGGCGGCGGATCCACCGCTGCCGATTCCGAGCCGAACAGACTGCAGCCGGACAAGGTTAACGGAACTGCGAGCAGACATGCTGCGGAGAGCCCGCGGATGTGTTTCATATGTTTCATGAATGATTACCCCTTTCAACGCTTGAGATCAGTTGTACTGCTATGTATACGAGCCCTCTGCTCAAAAAATAACAACAGCTTATCCTGAATTCCCGGTTTCTGGACAATTACAGCGCAGGCAGGGTACAATTTTCTAAGCTATCCAAACTAAGACACATTTATGGGGTGACTGATCATGGCTGATGCTAATGCAAAAATACCTTACAGTCTAAACAGCAAAAAAGTCGCGGAAGCAACCAGGTTCTGGCTGCAAAAACGCGGAGTATCTTTGGAAGAGATCGCTGAGCTGGTGATGCTGCTGCAGAAGAAATATTATCCGAACCTCACGATGGAGGAATGTGTGCATAACGTAGAGATGGTGCTCAGCAAACGTGAAGTCCAGAACGCCGTTCTCACAGGTATCCAGCTGGATGTTCTGGCTGAAGAGGGCAAGCTATTCTCCCCACTGCAGGATATGATCGAAAATGATGAGAGCTTATATGGCGTCGATGAGATCCTGGCATTTTCCATTGTGAACGTATACGGGAGTATCGGCTTCACCAACTACGGCTATGTGGATAAGCTGAAACCCGGTGTGCTTGAACGGCTGAACGACAAAACTACCGGCCAAATCCACACTTATCTGGACGACATTGTGGGGGCTGTGGCTGCTGCAGCTAGCTCGCGCATCGCGCACCGGAAGCAGGCCGAACGCGAGCAGGAGCTTGGCCTACCGCATGAGCCTGAAGATCTTGAAGCCGCGTCACGGAAGACAGCGCAAGAGGGAACGCAGCCGGAATAGCGGATTGCCGATATTGGATCTGCCGACTTCGGACAGACCACCACATATGGCTGGTCTGCTCCGAATAATTGCGGGTAAGGAAGGTGAGGACAGGATGACCTATTCCTTTGTGATCAGCCCTGTGCTGGTACAGGATTTTGAGAGTGAAGATGAGCTGATCGAGCGCTGCAAGGAGTGGAATCTATTATCCACCACAGCGACCAGGGTCAAAACCTATCTGTATAAGCGGCAAGGGCTTTCTTTGCCCTGTGAAATTGTAGGTTATGTGGATCCTCAGACCGTTGTAATTCAATTCGAGAACAAGCAGCAGCACTGTATTCACCCTGCTTATCTAAAAGAAATGCAGACTGCCTCGTTCGGCTCAAGAGCAGGCGCTGTATCCGAAGCAGCGAAGACGGAGGACTCCGGAACTGATCCTGAAGAGGCCATGGTGGAAGAGCGGGCAGCAGATTCAGCAGCCGGTCCGGAAGAAATCGGAGAAGCAGAGGTCACACCTTCAATGGCTGTGAGCTCGGGGGCTGAAGAAGATGCGGGGGCTATAGCCGACGATATGCCAGAAGCTCCAAAGAAAAAGCAGGCCAAATCCTCAAAGAAGGCGGCCCTAGTTCTACCTGAAGAGAAGCTGCAGATGACGGCTGTCGTCAAAGAATTCACAACCGTACCCAATCATTTCTCCGATAACGATGATGAGGTAATCATTTACGAGGGGGTGTCTGTGGAGGGTCACGATCTTGCAATCGAAGAAGTCTGGTCCAGCCACAGCGCAACGCTAAAAAAACTGGAGCTGGCTGTCGGCGATACCGTATCCTTTGAAGCAAAGGTCGTAGCCAAGAAGCTCACGCAGCATCCAGTTAAGTACAAAATCAACAACCCTTCCAAGATGAAAAAACTAGGCTGAACGTTAAGGTGCCGGGTGGTTCAGGTGGTTCAGCCAAGAGCGCCTCGGCAACAAAGTAACCGCCTCGGGCGACTCAACAACGGCACTTCTGCCGTTGTTTCTCAAAAAGGCCAGACCACGTATACATGGGGTTCCCCCCTGTCCATACGTGGCCTGGCCTTGTTCATCTTCTGCTGCTCGTCTACGCGCAGCTTACTTCACTGCCGCGAACGTGGTTACACCGCCGGACACCGGCTGGATGACCTCCGCCCGCTCCCGGCGCACCAGCTCGGCCAGATGGGCCAACGCCTCGCTCATGGCAAACCGCATCTGGTGCGCGTTCGACACGCGACTGCGGAACAGCGCTTCGCATACCGCGAAGCCGCTGAGCGGGCCACCTTCGAGCAGAGCGGCAGTCGTATCCAGCCGCTCCTCATGATGGCGCAGCAGGCTGTCCGCCCGCTCCGTGAAACCCGCAAACGGTTTCCTGTGGCCCGGAAACGCCTGGGTCACCCGGAGACTGCGCAGCTCGCGCAGCCCCTCCATGAAGGTCAGCAGCGGCTGCGGATCGCTGCCCGGCTGCAGGCTGACATTGGGCGAAATCTGCGGCAGCACGGTGTCGCCGCACAGAATCTGCCCGCTGCCGCCGTGGTAAAAAGACAGGTGCCCCGGCGCATGCCCGCCGGTCACTAGCGGCTGCCACTCGCGATTCCCCATGTGGAACGGCTCCAGGGTATTGAGATATGTCACCTCAGGCTGAGGGGTGACCTGGGGCAGGAAGCGTTCCAAATGCTCCCTAACCCCCTGTACCCATTCCCCAGGCATGCCATTGCTGAGGAAGAACTGCGGCAGTGTGTCATTCAGAGTAGCCGCCTCTCCCCAGGTCAGCCGGGCTTCGGTATGGGCCCGTTCCGACATCCATACCTTCCCCCCGCTGCGGGACTGCAACCATCCGGAAAGACCGTAATGGTCCGGATGATGATGCGTGACCACAATATCCCGAATTCTGCCCCATGAATAGCCCAGCTCCTTCAACACATATTCCCAGGCTGCTTCTGCCTCCATTGTATGCGGCCCAGGGTCGATAACCGTAAGCTGTCCGTTCCAGTCAGGAAGAATATAGCTGTTCACCTGGCGCAGAGGCGGGTCCATCGGAACCGATACTTGAATAATCCCACCGTCCCATGAGGTCAGGACCGCCTTTGGCATACTTTCGTTGTCTCCTTCCCCTTGAGTCAAGACCGCTTTTCGCATGCTGTCATCGCCACCCTTCCCTGGGGTTAGCTCTGTCTTCCTCACGCTATCGTCGCCACCTTCTCTTCGGGTCAGGCCTGTCTTCTTCATGCTCTCATCGCCGCCTTCCCCTGGGGTTCGGTCTGTCTGCTTCACGATGCCGTCACCGGACGTACACCCGTAAATATCATCCGCCCCGAGCTCTCCGCCACATATTCATCTTCCTCATAGCTGCCATGGACAGCCTCCAGTTGAAGACCTGCGGCTGCAATCATCTCGCGGAATTTATCCAGCGGGTACAGCTTGACACGCTCATGGTACTCACGGGGGGCTCCACCGGATTTCGAGGTCAGGATGATATCCTTTTTGACATAGCCATCCTCAATCCGCCGCGACTCATCAATCAGAGTATCCCCGTCCTCACGGACGGAATGTGGAATCAGATGACGGATGACATGAGCCGGATTCAGAAAATCTATAATGAATTTGCCGCCCGGCACAAGCATACGGTGGATTTCCCGCAGTACCTCCACCTGCTCCTCATCTTCTTCAAAGTAGCCAAATGAAGTGAACAAATTCACCACAGCTTCAAAACCACCCTCAAGCGGCAGCTTCCGCATATCTGAACGTATCCAAGTCACAGCTTCGGCTCCGGTCTGCGCCCGTGCTTCGCGCAGCAGCGACTCAGACAGATCCACACCGGTAACCTTATATCCCGCCTCTGCAAGAGCCAGGGAATGGCGGCCCATCCCGCAGCACAGATCAAGCACCCTGGCCCCCTGCGGCAGCCCCAGCCATCCGATCATCCGCTCCACCTCGCGCCGCGCTCCACCGAAATCCCTGTGTCTGTAGACAATTAAGTAATCCTCACCAAAGCTCTCCTCATACCACTCACCCATGTTCCTTCTCCTCCCGCAGCAGCACCTGTACAAACCTCTCTATGTATGCTTTGCGTGTTTTCTATCCATTATTTGGTAGTCCTTATGTTCATACCTTTGCTGCTCCTCATACTCACAGGGTCTAAATACATCGCCTCATGTAACGCAATTGTACCGCCCTTTATAGCTAAACTCAAAAAAGAGTCGCCACTTCGCCATACTTCCCGCGTCATGGCAACTCCTTAGCCATTTTATATAAGTTGAACTTTTATTTCCTTACGAGTTGGCCCTAACTTCGAATATTTGCACTCTGTTCCGTTTTGATCATCTGCCGCTGCAAATAGACTCTTGCTTCATAGGGCCGAAGCTTCAGATTCATCAGATCTTCCTCTTTGGTCGGTGTATAGTTGGAGATCAGCAGCTCCAGCTTCTGTTGCCGGAATTCCTCCGGCAGCTCAAACACGGGCTCCCGCTCAAAGAAGTTCAATACCACCAGCAGCCGCTGATCCTCCAGCGTGCGGGTATACGCATAGATTTCCGGGTGCTCTTCCAGCAGCAGAGCATATTCACCGTAGACAATGACCGGATGCTTTTTTCGCAGCTGAATCAGCTTCTTGTAATAATGATAGATCGAGTCCGGGTCCTTGACCGCACGGGCTGCATTAATCTCCCGAGAATTGGAGTTCACCCGGATCCATGGCACACCTTTCGTGAATCCGCCGTCCTCTCCATCATCCCATTGCATCGGTGTGCGGGCGTTGTCCCGGCTTTTTTTATGGATAGCAGCCATGATGTCAGCTTCGGGAACGCCATTCGTGCGTTTTTCCTCATAATAATTGAGAGTCTCCACATCACGGTAATCATCAATCGACTCAAAGCCCGCATTGGTCATACCGATCTCTTCACCCTGGTAGATATATGGAGTACCCTCCAGCATATGAATAAAGGTAGCCAGCATTTTGGCCGAAGGGACGCGGTAATACATATCGTTGCCGAACCGCGATACCGAACGCGGCTGGTCATGGTTGCACAAATAATTGGCGTTCCAGCCTCTATTATGCAGGACGGTCTGCCAATTGCTGATGATCTTCTTGAGTTCCAGGAGACTCCATGGAATCGTATCCCATTTTCCACCGCCCGGAGCGGCGCAATCCAGATTCATATGCTCAAATTGAAAGGTCATATTCAGCTCGCGGCGTCCATCCCCGACATAATCCAGCGCCTGTTCCGGACCAAGCCCCGAAGTTTCACCGACCGTCATAATATCGTAGTAGTAGAGCACCTTCTCGTTCAAATTACGCAGCAGTGTGTGGACATGCTCCAGATTGGAGAACATATCATACGCCCGCACAGTCGCCGTCCCTCCCGGATTCAAAGCATCGGGAAAGCCTTCCTTCTTCACAATATGGGCGATTGCATCAAAACGGAACCCGTCAATTCCCTTCTTCAGCCACCACTGTACCATTTCATGAAGCTTGTCTATTACTGCGGGGTTCTCCCAATTCAAATCCGGCTGGAATTTGGAATACAGATGCAGATAATATTCATCCGTTTTGGGATCAAGCTCCCAGACCGAACCGCTGAAGTAGGACTCCCAGTTGTTCGGCGGACCGCCGTTTTTGCCTTTTCTCCAGATGTAATAATCCCGCTTGGGGTTATCCTTCGAGCTTCTGGATTCAATGAACCAGGGATGCTGATGGGAAGTATGGTTCAGCACCAGATCCATCATCAGCTTCATCCCCCTGGAGTGCATCTCCCGCAGCAGCAGGTCAAAATCGTCCATTGTCCCAAATTCCTTCATAATATCGCAATAATCACTGATATCATATCCGTTGTCATGGTTCGGCGATTTATAAATCGGACAGATCCAGATGACATCTACACCGAGATCCTGCAGATAATCCAGCTTGGACATAATTCCGCGCAAATCACCAATTCCGTCACCATTGCTGTCCATGAAGCTTATTGGATAAATCTGGTACACTACACTTTCTTTCCACCATTTTGGGTTCACAAGGATTCCCTCCGCTTCTGCGATTCCTGCTTGGATAAGAAATTTGTTCCGACATCAAGGCCTTCCCGGCCCATTGCGGACATATTTATATATCTTAACCACTCCAGAGGAAGGGAATAACAAATTTCTGATAAAACCTTCGCTTCAGCACATCATTTTTCGCCGGACATCTCACTTCATACTTTTCTGACTACAATAGCCCCACCATTCTCAGACCCTCAAGAATCCCGTTCTCACTGACAGGCTTGGTAACATAGCGTGCAGCAGCCTTCACTTCCTCTTCCGCATTGCCCATCGCGATACCATGACCGACAAAGCCCAGCATCTCCAGATCATTCAGCCCATCACCAAACGCATAGATGTCTTCCTTACGGACCCCGAGCGATTTCATCATTTGTGCTATCCCTCCCGCCTTCGAACCATTTCCCGGCAGCACATCCATACACACCGGATGCCAGCGTATAAAATGAAATTGCGGGTACGCCTCTTCGTATAACGCCTGATTCTCTTCCGGGCAAAAAACCAGCGCCTGATAGATCTCGTGCTGCAAAAAATATTCCGCATCATGTGCCGGAAATGCCAGCTTCAGCGAGCCGATGCTGGTTCTGATATACTCATGCTCCGCAACATTCACCTTCATGCCCAAGGCATCGATATATGCCACCGGATGATCATTTTTTTCGGCGAACAAGGTTAGATCCTGCAGTGAAGGGGTATCCAGGGGATTCCGGTACATCACTTCTCCTTCAAAAACAACATACTGCCCGTTAAGCGACACATAAGAATCAATGTCCAGCTCTTCGCGCAGATCCTCGAACATGTACGCAGCTCTGCCTGTGGCAATCGCTACATGATGGCCCCGTCTTTTCAGTTCAGCAATGGCTTCCTTCGTGGACGCGGGAATTCTCTTCTCCTCATCATAGATTGTGCCGTCAATATCAAAAAAGATTGTTTTCTTAGTCATGGCTGCTCCATTCTCCTTATCCTTGCTCTCTCTGCTTAGCATTCCTGCTCAAGATTGTAGATGCTTGCCGTGTGTATTTCAATATAGAAATCTGCGAAGCAGAAAAAAAGCAGCACTCGTCTCCTCCAAGAAGACAACCACTGCTTGCACTACCCCTTCTTCAAACCTCGTAATCATTCTTTGTTTATCTATAGCCGTACCAGGCAATACTCCTCACGCTTATACAGCATTCTGAGCCCGCTGCTGTTCCTCCATCAGCCACTGCACCAGCATATATTCCGGAACTGTGCCTTTATGGGACTCCGCGTATTCGCGTACCCGTTCCAGCAAATGCCCGGCAGTATCCGGTGTAATCACGAGGCCCCACTGGTCCAGCACATGGGATACGCCACCGGTGCCGGAATGCTTGCCCAGTACAAATTGGTGACTTCGGCCCACTTCCGCAGGATCAAACGTCTGGTACGTAGCCCTTTCCTTCATTAGCCCGTCCACATGAATTCCCGACTCATGGGTAAAAGCCAGCTGCCCGACAATCGGTTTGGCATCGCCCACACTTCGTCCGGAAGCCGCTATCACCTTGTCGGCCAGGCCTTTGAGCATATCAAATCTGATACGGCTCTCTCCGCCATACAGATGGTGCCAGGCCATAGCGACCTCCTCCATGGCTGCGTTGCCGGTCCGTTCACCAATTCCAGCCACTGTGGTGCTGGCCCAGACCGCCCCTGCGGCTACGCCGCTGAGCGTATTCGCGCATGCCAGGCCGAAATCGTTATGGCAGTGCACCTCCAGCTCGACATCGGCAGGAACCTGAGCAAGCAGCGAGCTTACCCGCTCGGCAATCTGTCCCGGATGATGCGCTGACACTGTATCCGCATAACGGAACCTGCGGATACCTTCCTTGTAAAGGGAATTCACCAGCTCAACCAGAAAACCCATATTCGCCCTGGAGGAGTCCTCCATCCCCACCGACACCGTCATCCCCAGCGACAGGGCGTATTCCGCTGCGCCCAGCAGCTTGTTCAGCCCCTCCGCCGGCGTTAGCCCCAGCTTGCCTTGAAGCTGAATCTCGGAGACGGGGATCGACACATGGCTCCAGTTGACTCCAGTGGTCCGTGCCTTGTCGATATCTCCCCGCACCGAGCGGTTCCAAGTCATCAGCTTCATGGGAAGATTCAATTCGGCAATCGCCGCAATATCCTCCTGTTCCCGTATACCCATGGCAGGAATTCCGACCTCTGCCTGTTCAACTCCGCTCTCCGACAGCAACTTTGCGATTTCCAGCTTTTCTGCCCTCGTGAATGAAACTCCAGCCGCCTGTTCCCCATCCCGCAGTGTCGTGTCACATAGCTTGAGACTTTTCACGGTGTACCTCCTTCTCCGCAGCAAGCGCAATTCGGATTACGGGAAATATGGACGCTGTAACAGGCGAAGTCGAGTGAGCTGAAGCGATGCATCACGCCCGCATAAGTTGTCCCTACCCCTGTAATCCATTTTACGGCTTCCAGCGCAGCCATACAACCCGCAATTCCGGAAGTAGCACCCAAAACTGGAAACCCAAGCGGCTCCCACTGAGGCTTCACATCTGGGTACAAGCACTCGAGGCAAGGCGTAACTCCAGGAATAACGGTGGTAAGCGAAATTTCAAAGCCGTACATTGCAGCTTCCACCATAGGTGTGCCGGTATCTACACACAGGCGGTTCAGAGCATATCTCTCCGGAAAATCATAACGCGCGTCGATCACAATATCCGCATCATGGACCCAAGGTTTGGCATGGTCATATTCAATTCTCGCATTGTAGCCTTCAATCTCGACATGCGGGTTCAGCCGCTTCAAATGGGCTATAGCTGTACTCATCCGCTCCATCCCCAGATGATCCGTGTCCATCAGAATTTGCCGGTTGAGATCAGGCGGCACAATCATTCCTTCATGGGCCAAAATAAGCTTACCGACGCCTGCTGCAGCCAAATACATGGCAGCCGTTCCTCCAAGTCCGCCAATTCCCGCCACCATGACTGCCGCTTCCTTCAGCGCCTTCTGCCCGTCTTCTCCCAGCAGCTTAAGCTGGCGGGCATAACGTTCCATCTCCAAACCACCGGCAAGCTGCTCCATTCCTGATTCCCCCTGTGACTGAACATGAATTTACGTTTGCTAGCCTTCCAGACTCAGCAAACCGTGGAATGCAGTCATTTCATTATATTTCTCCAGAAATGCAAGCCCCTCCTCGATACATTCCACTCCATAGCGGATAGTCTTCTCCTCGGAGGTGAAAGGGAACGGAGCACCGGCCCGGAGACTTTTGAGCACCAGAATCACACGCCCGGTATACAGGAGCCCTCGCCCAAAGCCTTCCACATTAATCTCTGCAGTACTTTGTACCATGGCTCCGCTCTTCTCTTCCATGACCCCGGCGATCGCCTGGAACAGAACCGGAACCTGCTGGCGCACCTTCGGCGATACCGCACAGTTGAATTCGGATTTATCCCTGTCCTCGGCCGAAGCCAGAAACAGCTTGGTGATCTTCTCCTGCGGGGACAGTGAAGCATGACGGCCGAAGAAGTCGGCTGTATCCAAAAGATGACATAACCGGCGGACAAAAGCATCCGCCATCTCCTGATCCAGTTCTTTTACAGCCTTGCGGCGGCGGGGTTTAACCGTAGCCAGCCCTCTCTCTTCACGGAATAGCCCAGCTTGAGACGGCATCTCCTTATTAGCCAGCGGTTCCATTTGCTTCCTCCCCTTCCCCTATGCCTTCCTCTTCGGAACGCAGGACTTTGGCCAGCCACATCGGTGGCTTACCCTGAAGCATCTCAACCAGACGTTTCACCTGCTCGTCAATCGGGCTGCCGAATGGAACCTTGACCGGCATAATCTTGCGGCGGGTCACCCGCGCGGCGGCCGAGGCACCAATCTGCATCATGAAAATCAAGGTACAATCTTCTATCGTCACCAGGCGGCTGTCAATTTTGCCGGCTTCATCCTGATTGAGAAGAACCGGCACCTTGCGGAGCTCTACCAGTGCACCACCATTTTTGGTCACATTATATACGGCGAACATAGGACTTTGCCCGAAATGGGCATTGACTCGGGTACCATCATCTGTGGCGAATGCTACTTTCACGGTGTTCAGCCTCCCTCTGCATTAACAGATTCCCTGCTTTATTACTCCACTCCATGGCACCCCTGTATCCTACAGAGACTGACATATAGGCACCCAGCTCGTTCCATACCGGAAACCCTGCCGGCATAAATGCAGCACCGATCCGCTGTGCTCCGGCAATGCCGTGCGAATTGCTGATCCATAGATCAGCACCTTTGCCCAGCACCTCAGCATCGTCCAGATCCCCTACCCATACCTCACACTCCATCCCTGCAATCAGCGGGGTTTCATAAGAGGCAATCCGTGCTTTCTGCTCCACACCCAGCTCCTCAAGCCATCCGGAGATTGAGTACAGGTGGTCTGGCTCCAGCGAAGCCACAGCGGACATTCCAGCGAACTGGAAATGCGCGTCAAGCATACTATCGAGCAGATTCTCCCGCTGCCAGCAATACCGTAGCGGTACCGGTTCTCCGCTGATCTGATGCAGAAAATGCAGCAGTTCATCAGAAGCCTTAAGCCCCATAGCGCGTTCGAATACCTTGTACGGCGTACCGAGCGCATTATGGAGTCTCCTTGCCGGTCGCTCCATACTGCCGCCAATAGCGATCGTTAGCCCGGACTGCAGGCTCTGCAGCATGGAATCCAGTGGTACACCGCCACGGGTCAGCGGGGAGAACCCGGTCAGCAAATGCCCTGACAAGGAGGTTGAGATATCGGGTAGCGCAATAACCTCGAACCCGAAGGAAGATATCATCTCCTTCAGTTCCATTACATCTGCAGGGGTCAAAAATGAGCCGGGCAGCAGGGTAATCTGCCGGGTATTAACGCTCCGCGGGACCTTATGCCCTACCTGCTGGATCATCTCATCGATCATGGATTCCACGGTAGCGCTGAAGCCGGATTCAAGTGAACCGCGGAAATCAGGCAATACCACGGAGAAAGCAAGCCCACCGCGCATATTCCGTTCCCGTTTGTAAGACTTGAGCATGCTCTGATAATCCACTCCGGCGACATCGGTCAATTCTGTTCCGATGATCCCGACAATGTCAGGCCGGTGCTTGCTAAGCACCAAGTTCAGAGCCTCCTCCAGGTTGCGGTTGGCGTCAAAGATCACATCCATCTCCTGCAGCGCGGAGGTCTGCACGGCGATCGGTTCGCGAAAGTGGCGGGTCAGCAGCGCCTTCGGAAAAGCAGAGCAGCCTTGCGAACCGTGTATTATCGGCATGGCGCGGTAACAGCCCTGCAGTGCCAGCACGGCACCGAGCGACTGGCCGATCTTGATCGGATTGACCGAAGCCGGTTTCTTTCTTCTGTTAACAGTCATAGGGAGGCGCCTCCTTATCCCATGGAGCCGGACTTGCTGCCAGCTTCCAGATCGGATTAGCCAGGGAATAAGCCAGCTCCTTGGCAAGCCGCAGGAGTCCTTCATATCCCGCATATGCCTTATGTCTCTCCTGATTAATATCAATGAACGGAATCTGTTCCTTCATGGCTACATACATGTTGCGGCCGCCTGCGATCATAATATCCGCTTTGCGTTCCCGAACCGTTTTGAGGATGCGGCTGGCTCCGCCTTCCGGAATATATTCGGTATCATCCCCCACACGATCGGCAATCCGCCGGACGTCATCCTCCGTGCTTTTGTTCGTACCCACGCCTACTACTTGAACACCAAGCTCTTTTAGTGCAGAAATAACCGACCAGCTTTTAACGCCGCCGGTATAGAGCACCGCCTTTTTTCCTTTCAAGATCTTACGGTAAGGACGCAATTCCTGGATGAGACGGGCCTCTTCACGTTCGGTCAGGCGGTCTACCCGGCGTTCCATTTCGCGGTCATTCATCAAATAAGCCATTTGCCTTAGCGAATAGGTCGTTTCCTTGGCACCATAGAAGGAGCCCTCGAAATAAGGAATATCGTATCTCGACTCCATCTCCTTGGCGAGTCCCAGCAAGGCGCGGCTGCAGACAACCATGTTCACCTTCGCCCGATGCGCCCAGGTAATCTCCTTATAGCGGGCATCTCCTGTAATACGTGAGGTTACCGAAATACCGGCACTGCTCATCAGCTTCTCGATATCCCACATCTCGCCTGCGATATTGTACTCCCCTATAAGATTAATGCCCATAGACATTCCAGGGTCCGGTTCCCCGTTGCCGATCACGTACTGCAGCAGCGCATCTCCGGCGAGACGGTTGCCGAGATTCTTGCTGCCGACAAACCCTGGACTGTTCACAGGGATGACCGGTATACCGAGCCGTTCTGAAGCCGCCTTGCAGACGGCATCCATGTCTTCACCGGTCAGAGCAGTCACACAGGTTGAATATACAAATATTGCCGGAGGCGCAAAGCGCCCGGCAATATAGTCAATACTATCCTTCAGTTTCTTTTCTCCGCCAAAAATAATATCGGAATCGGTTAGATCCGTAGCAAAGCCATATTGAGACATTGAGGGTCCGCTGGACAGGGTTCCCCTGCTCTCCCAGCTGTTCCCGGCGCAAGCAATCGGACCATGAACAAGATGTGCGGCGTCCATTATCGGCAGCAAAGTAATTTGGGCCCCGTCAAAGGAGCAGCCTCCAGCCGCTTCACCCGGTTTGGGCCGTGGACAGGGCTTTACTTTCGGGGCTAGGCTCCCGCAAGCCTCGGAGTCAAATTCGTTTTTTCGAACAGGTTCCATGGCTCTTCATCTCCTTCGCTAAAGTCGCTGGCTTCACGTAAACCCCGGCTGTTGTACATTATTGCAAAATTCCCGGCCTGCCCCGCCCCCATAGATGGCTGAAATAATCTCTTCGCCAAATGCCAGGAACCAGGGAACGCCGGGTGGAATTATCTGTACGTTTATTTTATAAGAATGGATTACCGGACCAGATCATAGTTAAAGCCGGAGTTGTTACGGTCAAGCTCATCCAGTACAGTATTCACAATCAGGCTAAGCAGGTTCAGAGTCCCCTGATAACCGATAATCGGATAACGGTGCATGTGATGACGGTCGAGAATCGGGAATCCTACCCGGATTAGCGGCACACCTGCATCCTTGGCGGCAAACTTCAGATGCGAGCTGCCGATAGCCAGATCAACCGGATCATTCAAGAGCAGTGAGCGCATATGCCAGAGGTCATTGCCGATGTACAGGGTAGCTTCCGAACCATAGGGGCTTGAATCCAGAAGCGCCTGGACTTCGTCCTTGAACTTCACTTCATTGAAATCCACATCACCGTTCGAGCACACGATATGCACGGGTTCCATGCCCACTTCGAGGCAGAATCCAATCAGTCCGATCAACAGATCAGGATCGCCTACGAGTGCAACCCGTTTGCCATGCAGGTAAGGATGACTGTCCGTCAAGGCATCTACCACACGGCCCCGTTCTTCGGTAAGTGAAGCCGGAATCGGAAGACCTGTCAGTTCGCTGATTGCTTCCAGCAGCTTATCGGTACCGGTGATTCCCAGAGGCGTAGACATTGCCGTGATCTGCTGGTTCCAGGTTCCGCTGATGAAGTCCTGGGTCTTCTTCAGTGTATATTTCTGAAGAGACAGCGAGCCTAGTGCATTGGCTGCTAAAGGCACATCAGCAAGCTTTGTACCCCCGTAATAATATTCATACTCGCCAGTTGCAGGAGAGTCATAGTTACCGCTGTGATCTCCAAGGATCGTATATTTGGTATCGAAGGCATCAAGGATTTTGCGGATTTCCGCAAAGTTGCCGGTGTAAGGCTCAAAACCCAGCATTACATTCAGCTTCTCCCCTGACTCTTCCCCGCTTCCAGGGTTAGCCTTCATTCCGGAGCGTTCATACAGGTAGCTCAATATCCCCTTCAGCATGGAATCATAGCCCGTGATATGCGAGCCCACAAAGCTCGGTGTATTACAAAAGGCTACAGGGAATTCTTCCGTGATCACCCCTTTAATGCGGGCATTGCCGATAAAAGAGGAAAGATCATCTCCGATGACTTCAGCCATACAAGTTGTACAGAGGGCTACCATCTCCGGTTTGTAAAGGGCAATACTGTTCTCCAATCCGTCGATCAGATTGTTCATACCGCCGAACACTGCGGCGTCCTCAGTCATCGAAGAAGAAACCGCAGGCGTAGGTTCCTTGAAGTGGCGGCTGAGATGGCTGCGGAAATACGAGTTGCAGCCCTGCGATCCATGAACGAAAGGCAGTGTCTTCTCGAATCCGAGTGCGGCCATTACTGAACCTAGCGGCTGGCAGGCTTTATGCGGATTGATGACCACAGCTTTGCGGTCAAAGTTCTTTTCCATATATTCAGCGGATTTGGAATAGGCGAGTGCTTCTGCCGTATCCTGGTCGCTGCAGGGAGCCTCGAATTGTTTTTTGTTTTCCCGCTGCTGCACGTAGCGTTCTTCCGAGAACAAGGAGTTATAGTCCGGGAGAATCAGTCTGTCCTTACTCATACGCCCGCCCCCTCTTTTTGCACTTTTTCCTTCTTGGTGATCAGATTCCATACTGGACTGTTCACCGTCATATCCATATCTTTGGCAAAAATCTTAAACCCGTCAAATCCATGATACGGGCCGCTGTAATCCCAGGAATGCATTTGGCGGAAGGGTACGCCCATCTTGTGATACACATACTTTTCCTTGACGCCCGAGCCTACCAGATCGACATTCAGTTTCTGAGCGAGCTCTTCCAGCTCATATGCAGTCGGGTCATCCATAATGATGGTTCCTTCCTTCATCATCGGGAAAGTCTTTTCATAGTCGTCCTTATGGGCAAACTCATAACCGGAAGCTACAATATCCATGCCCAGATCTTCATAAGCGCCTATCGTATGGCGGGAACGCAGGCCGCCGATCATCAGCAGAACCTTTTTACTCTCCAGCCGCGGTCTGAATTTCTTGATGATTTTATCCATTTCCGGTTGGTGTCTGGCGATCATCTTCTCGCAATTTTCCTGGATCGTCTCATCGAACCGGGCTGCGATCGCACGAAGGCTCTCATACGTCTTGGTTGGACCGAAGAAATTGTACTCCATCCACGGAATATCGTAGGCCTTCTCCATATGCTCTACCATATAGTTCATCGAGCGGTGGCAGTGGATCAGGTTCAGCTTAGCCTTATGGGCAATTTCCAGTTCATTCAGAGTACCGTCGCCAGACCACTGGGCAATAACGCGCAGGCCCATTTCCTCCAGTAGAATCCGGGAAGCCCATGCATCACCGCCGATATTATAATCGCCGATAATATTAACATCGTATGGGCCGGTTTCTGCCAGTTCGGCTTTGCCGAGTACGAAATCGCGGATGGCATCATTGGCAATATGATGACCCAGCGATTGGCTGACGCCGCGGAATCCTTCACAGCGCACCGGAACAATCGGCATCTCCAGCTCTTTGGACATTTTTTTGGATACTGCTTCAATATCGTCACCGATCAGACCCACTGGACATTCGGATTGTACGGAGATCCCTTTGGCAAGAGGGAACATTTCCGTGATCTCGCGCATAATGACTTCCAGTTTCTTATCACCGCCGAAGACGATATCCGTCTCCTGGAAATCACTAGTGATCTGCATAGCCGTAAAATTATCGATTCCCAGCGTCCCGTTGGCATAGTTGCGGCGTGTACCCCAGCTGTACTGTCCGCAGCCGATGGGACCGTGGCTGATATGCACCATATCCTTGATAGGGCCCCATACCACACCTTTGGAGCCAGCATAGGAGCATCCGCGGGGCGTCATTACACCCGGACGGGATTTAATATTAGATTTCAGGGCACAGGTGCCACAGGATTGCGCTTCTTCGGTATTAATCTGAAAATGCTTTTCGCGGTCTTTCTTCGCCTTTTTGGGATAGGCTTCCAGAACCTCTTCTACGATTTGCTTATTCTCTTCGATATTCAGTCCCATTTATTGACCCTCCTTTTCGTGGTGCAGGACGCTTAAGCCGCCTGCGTGGCCATTAGCCACTGAAAGTTCATCCGGTGAAGGCCGTCTCTCCACTCCCGTTCACCGGATGACCGGGTATTCACGGCTTGGCAGTCTTATTGACCGGAAGCTTGCAGCTTCTTGATTGCTGCTTCTTCATCTTCGATGATACCGAATTCCATCAGCAGTTCTTCCAGCTCTTCCATGGAAATTGGAGTAGGGATCGTCAGCATTTTGTTGTTGAGGATTTTTTCAGCCAGGATCTCATATTCTTTGGCTTGTTGATGAGCAGGGTTGTATTGGGCTACTGTCATTCTGCGCAGTTCGGCATGTTGAACGATGTTATCACGGGGAACGAAGTGAATCATTTGCGTGTTCAGGCGACGGGCAAGCTCCATGATCAGTTCATCTTCACGGTCAGTGTTGCGGCTGTTGCAGATCAGTCCGCCCAGTCTCACACCGCCGCTAGTTGCATATTTGAGGATACCGCGTGCAATGTTGTTGGCAGCGTACATAGCCATCATCTCACCGGAACACACGATGTAGATCTCTTGTGCCTTGCCTTCGCGGATTGGCATTGCGAAACCGCCGCATACCACGTCGCCAAGTACGTCATAGGATACAAAGTCCAGATCCTGATACGCGCCTTCCTGCTCCAGGAAGTTGATGGCGGTAATAATACCGCGTCCTGCGCAGCCTACACCCGGTTCAGGTCCGCCGCACTCTACGTTAATGATGTCGCCAAAGCCGGTCTGCAGCACATCTTCGAGTTCCAGATCTTCTACCGAACCCAGTTCAGCTGCCAGTTCCAGTACGGAGTTCTGTGCTTTGGTGTTCAGAATCAGGCGGGTGGAGTCTGCCTTAGGGTCACAGCCTACAATCATAATTCTTTGTTTGAATTTGGTTGCCAATTGGGCCAAAGTATTTTGGGAAGTTGTGGATTTACCGATACCGCCTTTACCGTAAAAAGCTATTTGTCTCATCATTCATCATCCCTTCGAAATGTTTATATTTTCAAAATAAGAGCTGTACTTCACACTTTCGAGAATCGCTTCCTGTATTCCACCTTTGCGGACGAGCGGCAAGACTCCGATTTGGTTCAGTCTGGCACGAGGGCCATCACCGATGCCGGAGCAGAGAAGTATGCGGCAATCCCTTAGAATGGATATGATTTCTTGCAGCGTGGCGGCTTTATCACCGTTGCAGTCTGCTGTGCCTTGGCAGTACGCCTGTATCTTGCGTACACCGAGCAGCTGTATATCTGCTCCGTCGGTATCGTAGACTAGGAACTCCGTCGCATGCCCAAAATGCTGATTGACCTTGTCGCCGCCTCTGGTAGCAACTGCGACCCTGATCTTCGGAGCATTCTGCTGCAGACGTCTGGCCTGTTTGGCCTGGACCCGCTCGCGGATCTTCGCATCAAGCTCTCCTTGGAACAACGCTCTGGCCTCCTGGTTGATCACCGGATCAGCTTCCATCCCTTCAAGGGGGAAATCCTGATTGCGGTCCTGGCCCAGCAGCCCGATAGCATCGGCACGGCATTGCCGGCAGTGGCGCATCACCTTCATGCCATCACGGCCAAGAAGCTCCTGCAGATTGTGCAGCTCCTTCGGACGGGGCGCTTTGCGGCCATCCAATTCGTACTGGCTGCCCGGTGCGATAATAAGCGGTGTAACGTTGTGCAGTGTAGCCCCGAGCTCTTTTACTCTTTGGGACACTGCGGGTAAATGATGATCGTTGACCCCAGGAATCATAATGGAATTAACTTTGACGAGAATCCCCAGCTGAGCCAGCAGTTCAAGACCCATCAGCTGACGGCTGATCAGCAGCTCCGCTGCCGCCCTTCCTTCGTAACGCACGCCTTCGTCGAATACCCAAGAATAAATCTCTTGTGCGACATCAGGGTCAATGGCATTAATGGTGATAGTGACATGGCGGATGCCAAGCTCCATAATCTCATCGATATGCCGGTACAGCGTCAATCCGTTGGTGCTGAGGCAAAGGGAAACATCCGGCACGTACTCCTTAACCCGGGCAAAAGTATCGAACGTCTGCTCAGGATTCGCCAGCGGATCACCCGGCCCGGCGATGCCGACAACCGAAAGCTGCATGAGCTGAGCCGCTACTCCCTTTACTTTGCGTTCTGCCTGTTCCGGGGTAAGCACCTCACTGACCACTCCAGGCCTGCTCTCATTCACGCAGTCAAACTTGCGGTTGCAGTAATTGCACTGGATGTTACAGGCGGGAGCTACCGGAATATGCATCCTGGCGTAAAACCGATGGGCTTCCTCGCTGTAGCAAGGGTGGCGGCTAATCTCCTCCTCTGCTTCCTTTGATATGCACGACGACGGCAGCATCATTTCCCACCTCCTAAAAGTTTTACGAGCATTGTCTTCACTGATTTGGCTTCGAGTAAAACTCGCTTCGTAAGCATCTGCTTAAGTACTAGTAGAGAGTTTGGCCGGCTGAGTTAAATGAATTTATGTTATGTTTCCTGACCCGAACTCGCTTGACTGCTTTAATTAGTCTCATCATATTTTCATTCCTATACATCGTCAATTAGGTTTAGGCTTAAAAAGCCCTTATTTTCCTTATGTTTGCAGTTTCGTCATACCGTATGTTAGCTTATCTAACTTATATGTATCATGTGTCCGTTTCCATTACAATCGTTTTCTATTGATATTTATTCTCACCAGCATTGACAATGCCTCTCAAGTCGTATATGATACTTTTAAGTCAAACACGCAACCAATAAAATTTAATATATCCCGTAAAGGGGAGTAGCTGTTAGATAAAATCGTCAATACGAGAACGTGAGGATGTTCTCCGGTTTTATCGGCAATGAACTATTGTTAGCGAGACCTTTACCAATCAGGTTAGTCCTTTATTCCAAAGGCTGATCTGCTTGGTAAAGGTCTTTTTTATATAGTTTTGGCAAAGATAATGGTAATACAGGTATTTACTGGTTGTATTTACATCCAAATGAGGAGGAAGCAGCAATGGATTGGGGATTATTATTAGAATACGGATGGGTATTGCTTGTTCTCGTAGCACTGGAAGGGTTGCTCGCCGCAGATAACGCACTAGTACTGGCAATCATGGTTAAACATCTTCCTGATGAGGAACGCAAAAAAGCATTGTTCTATGGGTTAGCCGGGGCGTTTGTGTTCCGATTTGGATCGCTTTTCATCATCTCTTATCTGGTGGACATTTGGCAGGTACAAGCTATTGGAGCAATCTACTTGCTATTCATCGCAGGTAACCACATCTTCCGAAAAGTACTGTTCAAGAAGCCGGTTACCGAAGAGGCTGCCGAAAGCGGCAGTGAGAAAGCCGTAGAAAAGAAGAAGTCCAGCTTCTGGTTTACCGTTTTTAAAGTCGAAGTCGCAGATATCGCCTTTGCCGTTGACTCTATCCTGGCGGCTGTTGCCCTTGCTGTTGCGCTTCCGGCGAGCGGGATCCGAAATATCGGAGGCCTTGACGGTGGACAGTTCCTTGTCATCTTTGCCGGTGGATTCATCGGACTGGTCATTATGCGGTTTGCAGCCTCCTTCTTCGTCAAGCTGCTCCACTCCCGTCCCGGTCTTGAAGTTGCCGCATTCTTTATTGTCGGCTGGGTAGGTGTCAAACTGGCCGTCATCACTCTGGCCCATCCCTCGCTGGGTGTGCTGTCCGAAGACTTCGCCCACAGCACCTGGTGGAAGGCTACCTTCTATGTAGTGCTTGTAATCATTGCAGCCACCGGCTGGTTCATGAGCAGTCACACCATTGAAGAGAATGAAGGTGAGAATCCGGTTCGCGAAGTAGATAAGCAACTCGGTAAATAAACACCGGCCTTCATAGCCAAAAACATAAAAGCCTGTCTCCGCCATCAAGCGGGAACAGGCTTTTGCTGTATCTTTACTAGAAGAATCAGTACTGGCGAATATTCTTGCCGATGTTCTGGTCCACTCTGCCCTGCAATTCTACAAGCTTCATCACGACATTTGCAATGCCGGCTTTGGTTACATTTTGCTGCGGATTGAATTTGCCGTTGTCTCCCTCAAGTAGACCGAGCTTCACAGCCAGCGCCACCGCACCTTTGTCCTTGATCGAGGCACTGTCGCTGAAGCTGCTCACAGCGATGTCATTTTCCAGGAACGCAGCGAGCTTATTGTATTTCAAAAAGGAGGCCAGCAGCACGGCGAGCTGTTCGCGGCTCAGCTTATCGCCCGGCTGCAGCACTGTGTCCTTGCTGATCCAGCCGTAATTAACGGCAAAGCTTATGGCTTTATAATACTCATTGTCCGGGCTTACACCGGCTACGGCCTTCGGTTCTGTTCCATTCGAATATCCTGAATAGTATGGAGTTGAGGCTTTGGCGATGATGTTAAACCAATCTCCCACGGTGATTTCCTGATCCGGGTTTATTTTATTGTCTTCATCCGGGATAAGGACACCATACTTCACCAATTCGGTTAACGCTTTTTCCGCAGGATGGCCCTTGAGGTCCACCGGAGCAGACGGAACTATATTCTGGTTGTAATAGGTATTAACCTGCACCCATTTACCCGTCGTGGCATCGAGGACTGCCGTCTGATCTTGTTCGTTAACCGGCAGTGGACTATAGACAAGCTTCACCCGCGGTTCTACGAACACATTATTGCTGTACATTCCGCCTATACGGCTATATTGAAGCTTTACTACGTACCGGTCTTTATAGCTTTTCAGTGCCTCACTTTGGGATATTGCCGGGGCGGACTCCTTTATCGTTCCGAGATCACTACGGCTCATTGCGGTATAGCTTTCGAGTCTGCCGTACTTATCCATGACCAGCGAAATGCCTGAATCGCTTAGCGGGATGCCCTTATAATAACGGACAAATACAAACCGGAAGCCTTTGCCATCCGGAAGCACACTCCACGTCCCGCCATGTTCCTCCAGCTTGAGTACGCCGCTGGCCTGATCGTACAAACGGTTCACAAGTGTTATCGCCTGCTGCTTGGCTTCCGCCTGAGTCAGCTTCTTCCCCCCGGCTGGTGCAGGCTGCGGCTTCACATCCGTGCTGCCGGTAAATTGCTCCAGCTGGAATTGATAGCTCTGGCCGGTTGCCGCATCCACCTCAGCGTAAGTGGTAGCCGGAAATCCAGACATTGGTGCGCTGCGGTTCTCACGCCAGGAGAGTCTCCAGACCTTCTGCTTCGTATTCGGATAGACGTTACCCTGCATTTGGTCCTCAAGTTTGCGTCCTGCGGGAATCGGAATTCTCTGCTGAACAAGCTTGGCAGCTTCCGCTGCGGTAAGCTCTTTGCCGGTACTCAACGCCTGGAACCGGTCCTTTGTCTGAGGGACAGCCTCGTAGGTGAACGGCAAAGCGGAGACTTCCGTGCCTTCGATGTCAATCCTTTTACCGGTCTGGGCATCTATTGAATACAGCGACTGTTCCTGCGGACGCCAGCCCAGTATCCAGCGTTCTACAGCACCATCTTTGTAGACCGGAATATAGTAGAGGCCCAAGGCAAAGCTGTCCGTATAATTCTTCTGGGCGGATTCCAGAGAAACGGCAGGCTTGGCCGAAGGATACTCCAATCCGGGGAACGGTCTGTTAAATTGAATGATATTTCCATTTCCATCTGCAGTGATCCATAGGACATCCGAAGCGGTAGGCAGACCATTTTTGAGGAGCTTGAAGGAGAAGTTATATTGAACCGCTCCGAACAGGCTGCTCCCTGCAGTATTCGTAGCCTCATTATCATCGAGCTGAATATCACCTGCCCCCAGAGAAGGTGCAGCTTTGGCAATAAATTTCTGCACTTGACCCAGAGCCTCGGCACGCGTTAATTTGGGCGGATAATAAGCATCATCTTGCGTAAAAGGAACCGGCAGGTACGCATTAATCAAGTCACCTGTGATCGCATCGACTTGGCTGGAGAAACCAAAACTTGTATTGCCGAACTCCATATTCCATGAAATATTCCACATCATTTGATTGCCGCTGGTCGGGTAGGACCCGTCCCCTCCAAAACGGACATTCGATAGATTCGCCTCCTTCAGCACAGGAAACAGCTCTCTCACTTTCGCCACTGCCTGCTCCTGAGTGATCTTGGCTTTGGAAGAGTCCGGAGGGGAGGCCTGTCCTTGAGCGGCCGTAACCGCGGCCCCTGAAATGGTGGTATGGATTGAATCCGCTACGGCCAGTCCGCCGGACGATAACAGGGCAAGGGCCACTGTGGTGATCAGTACGGTTTTAGCTGTTTGTTGAATAAAGGGTGTGCTGTTTCTTCTGCCTGCAAGTCTATCCAAAAAATTCATCCTCCTCAATATGCTTCCATTATTCTACCTAAGTATAAAGAAAGGTGCATATTTTTTCCATATTTTATTTGCGACAGGAAATTACAGCGGATGCAGAAAAAGCCCCCAACTGTCTTTTCGACAGCGGAAGCCTGCATTGTATTCCCACGAATGACCTTCAGCGGATATTTATTTTGGCAGATGGACATAGAACTCTGAGCCTGAACCCAAAGTACTTGAGACTGTTACATACCCTCCATGGGCTTCGACAATTGCTTTTACAATCGCTAGCCCAATGCCTGCCCCACCGGTTCTACGGCTCCGTGATTTCTCTCCCCGGTAAAACCGCTCGAAAATATTCGGCAGCTCGTCCGCAGCGATTCCCGGTCCGGTATCGGCAACCATTACTATAACCTCAGAGGGCTTCTCCACCAAGCTGATGTCCACTTGCCCTTCTTTGGTAAACTTCAGCGCGTTATTCAACAAATTGACGAATACCTGCACCAGCCGCTCATAGTCCCCACTGACAAAGTGCTCTTCCTCCTCCTTCAGCGTCAAGACTACGTTATCCAGCTCCGGTCTGCCGGCAACGGATTGAATTGAATCCCTGAGCACCTCATTCAGACACAAGCGCTCATGCCGCAGCTGAAGCATCGGGTTCTCTGCAGCATTCAGCTTTTCCAAATCGTTAATAAGCTGTACCAGTCGCTGAATTTGTCCATGGCAGATCTGAAGCCTCTCAGGCGTGGCTTCCCACACTCCATCCTCAAAAGCCTCAATATAGCTCTGGACAGTGGTCAGGGGTGTGCGTAATTCATGGGCTACATCCGCCGTGAGATTCTTCCTGAGCTTTTCTTGCTGCTGCAGCGTATCTGCCAGATAATTAAGTGCCTGACCCACCTCATCAATTTCCGTCCGTCTACTGGCAGGCAGTATAACCCTCTCCGTCAAATTCCCTTCCCGCATCTTCACCGCAATCCCCTTGATCCGTACGAGCGGCCGGCTGAGGTCCTTCGCCATGTATCTGCTGTACAGATAGGCTCCACTCAGCACCAGCAGCATTGCTCCCCATGACAGACGATTGAACATCCGCAAAAAATCCCGGTTCTGCGTCTCTTCCGCTCCGCCATTCCCCTGAATTTCGAGTGTGCCTATATTTATTCCATTCTTCAGCACTGCATAACGGCTGGCAGCCTCATCCGAAGCAACCGCCGACATCCCCATATTCCCCGTATCCCAGACGAGTTCTCCGGCAGCATTATAGAGACGTATCAAATAATCCCGCTGCATGGCCTGATGCGACAACGACATCAACGTCTCCATACTCCAGGAATTTGAGGAGTCATAGGCCTGCTCCAGATCGGCAAGGAGGAAACCCGCCTCCGTACGCTGACGGCTCTCGACATACCTTCCGAAGGAGAAGCTCATGACCATATTGACCAGAAACATAATAACCAGCAGAGAACACAAGGCAACCCCCAAATGCGACAGCAGCAGTCTGGTCCGCAGTCCCCCTCTATTCATCCCGGTTCACCAAAAATTTATAGCCAACGCCGAATACTGTCCCGATATAACGGGGATGCCTGGGGTCATCACCGATTTTTTGCCGCAGATTCTTGATATGCACATCAATAGTCCGCTCAAAACCGTCGAAGTCATCACCCTGGACAAGATTTACCAGCTCGTAACGGCTGAATGCCCGCTTGGGGCTTCTTGTCAGGCACTCCAGCACCTTGAATTCAAGAGGAGTTACTGCAACTGGTACACCTTCTACTCTGACCTCGTGCCGTTCAGCATCAATGGAGAGACTGCCCCCGCCAAAGTTCGCCGCACTCCCCTGCTCCTGATTCTGGTGAGGATGTGCTCTCCTGAGCAGGCTGGTTATCCGGGCCAGCAGCTCACGTGGACTGAAGGGCTTCGTCATGTAGTCATCTGCACCTGTCAGCAGACCGTTCACCAGATCATCCTCACTGCTTTTCGCGGTAAGCATAAGAATGGGAGTACTTGAGGTGCTGCGGATGATGCGGCAAATCTCTTCACCAGATATATCCGGCAGCATAAGATCAAGAACCACCAGATCAGGCTTCACACGCTCAAAAAGCTGCAGCGCAGCGTGGCCGTCTCCGGCTTCATATACGATATAATCGCTCTTCTCCAGATAAGCCCTGATGACCTGAAGAATATCCGTCTCATCGTCCACAAGCAAAATGGTTGAAGTATTCATACACAAGCGTCCCTCCAATATTACGTGAAGCATATATATTCTTATAATTATACAAAGACGGACCCCGCCCTAACAGGCCGAAGGTCCATCTTTATCCTCATTACATTAGAAATTCATCATACCGCCGCGTCCGGATGCATTATTCATCATGCCGCCTGTATGGGTCCCCTGTCCGTTCCGGCAATTGTTCACCATCGCTTTGACTTGGCCGTCAGTCAGATCTGGATGCATCTGCTTGGCAAAAGGAAGCATGTTCTCAATCCAGCTTTGTCCGTTGTCAGTGCCAGCCGCATACACGCTCGTGCCGATTCCCATAAGCAATACCAATGCTATAATACCTAACCCGATTTTTTTCATTTTGTCTCCCTCCTTCTTATGTATTTAGCATAACCTATAGTTGTGAAGAACTTATTTGTTTTTTGGGACAGGCTGAATAATATTTGTGCCAAGCAAAAGACGGCTCATCTCTGAGCCGCCTTCCTTAACGCCGCCATTTCATAAACTTGTAATCCAGAACATCCACCAGCAGGAACAGCACAAAGCCGACCAGACTGAACAGCATAATCCCTGCGTACATCTCCGGGTAATCCAGCCGCAGCCAAGCATCCATGATAAAGAATCCCATGCCGTGCTCTGTTCCGTAAATTTCAGTGAAGAATAAGACGGAAATCGCAGTTCCGAGCGAAATCCGGATCGTAGAGAGAATGACTGACAAGGCACCCGGGAGCGTCACATTCCAGAATTTCTGCCCTGTGCTTGCTCCGATGCTGGACAAGACATCATAAGTGCTTTCGGGAATCGCCTTGACACCGTCACGAACGGAGATTATGACCTGGAACAGCAGGATCAGCATAATCATCAGCACTTTGGAGATTTCGCCAAGACCGAAGAACAGCATGACCACCGGCAGGAGCGCAATTTTGGGAATCGGATAAGTCAGGTATACTACCGGGTCCAGAAGCCGGTTCCATAGGGGGGAGCGGCCCATCAACAGACCCAGCAGCAGGCCGATCATCAGCGCCAGGAGCACCCCTTCGAATATACGCAGCAGGCTGTACCCGACATTCAGCGCCACATCCTTGGCTCCCAGGTGGAACATAGCTTCATAGACCGCGCCGGGGCTGGGCAGAATCGGGTGATTCATCAGCAGATAGGCCAAGTACCAAAGTATGTTCATGCACAAAAAGACAAATAACAGCCGCAGCAAGTGTGGAAGACGCCGTTTGTTCACCATTTCTCCAGCATTACCTTTCTGATCCGTTTGCTCTGCTCAAAGAATTCATTGCTGTCCCGTTTTTCTTCATGCTTCATGGCAAATACAGAGGTATTGTCGAGAATTTCAGGAATATCCTGCTTGGCAGACGGCATTATGATAACTTTCTGCCCGAGCAGAATGGCTTCCTCCACATCATGAGTAACAAACAGTGTAGTTGCCGGATGCGCCAGCCAGTTGTCCAGAAAAATCTGCTGCAGTGCTTCACGGGTAATGGCGTCCAGCGCGGAGAACGGTTCATCAAGCAGCAGAATGGCCGGCTGGATGGCAAACGCTCTGGCAATAGCTACCCGCTGCTGCTGTCCTCCGCTAAGAGAGAGCGGATACCGTCCAGCGAGTTCGGCAATCCCCATCGACTTCAGCCAATGGGAAATCTCCGCTTCCATGGTACCCTTGCTCCCGCCGTCTGGGCGTGTAATCCGCATAGCTACCTTAATGTTGTCGCGAACGGTTTTCCAGGGCAGTAGCCCATAATTCTGAGGGACAAGTCCGATTAGTGTTTCTTTGTCATGTACGGACTTTCCGTTGAACAGCAGCTCACCCTCATAGCCCGGAAGTAATCCTGCTACCGCGCGCAGCAGCGTCGATTTGCCGCTTCCGGATGGCCCAATAATCGTGAAGATTCCATGCTCAGGCAACGATAAATTCACTTGTCCGAGCGCCGGTTGTCCACTTGTATATTCCACATGAAGCTCCTTGATACAGAGTCCGCTATTTCTTAAACTGGACATCGGAGATCACTTCTTCAGCCGATATATTTCGGGTGAGCAGGCCTTTTTCCCGCGCCCAGGCAAATGCAGCTTCCACTTCCTTCACATCCACCTGGTTCGCCGGCTGATATTCCGGAACTTTAATCTGATCCTTCAAGGTATCCGGGTAACCGACCTCCTTGATAATCAGATCGATATAATCTGATTGGTCATGTGATTTCATATAGGCCACTGCTTCGTCATAGGCAGCGTACATATCCTGAATGGCTTGTCCCTTGGCATCAATCGCGCTTTGCGGAAAGGCCAGCACAAACGGATTCACGCCTGCGGTTTTGGTCGAACTTAACACGCGAAGACCCGCTGTTTTGCCCATAGTGACAAAAGGCTCCGGCAATACAGCCGCATCGGCTTTGTGATTCTTCAGCAGCTCCAGACGGGTTGGAATTTGCGGCACTTCGGTTACCGTAATATCCGCTTCAGTCAAACCTGCCTGCTTCAGCATAGTAGCCACCGTATACTCAGTTGAGGTGTTTTTGGATAAAATCACTGTCTTCCCCTTAAGATCCTTCACATCCTGAATCTCGTCATTACCGGTCAGCAGATCGAATTCACCCGTGGTGGTGCTCGTAATCTTCACATCGAGACCCGCTTCGTTATAAATCGAGATCGCTACCAGATCGGCACTGATGCCATCCACTTTACCGGCCTGAAAAGCCACATCACGATCCTTGGCGCTCTTGAAGGTCTGAATCTTGAGATTCACATTGTGCTCTTTGTCGAAGCCCTGTTCGTGGGCCATAATGAACGGAATCGCATCAATCGAAGGTAAAAGTCCCAGTGTAAGTTCAACCGCATCTCCAGAAGTATTTCCTGTATTAGCCGTGCCTGTATTGTTCGTATTGGAGCCGCAGCCCGCCGCCACCATACTAACCGCAGCGACCAGCATTAACAGCATCATCAGGTGTTTCCATTTCGTTCTCTTCATGTTTCTCGGGTAACCTCCATCTTCTTTTGTTGATTGGTTTCTGAGTTTCTCTTTCTTCTTCGGGTCCGTGCTGGCGATATAGGATCTGCAAATGCGAATTTATTCACATAAGGACCTGTAACAAGTGCGAGATGATATATACCCTGTCCGTTTTCTGAAAAAAACTCAAGTAAAGCAATTTTACACCCATTGCCCTATTTTGTATATTTATAAATTTAAATAATTTACCTATATTCTCTCCACTGCAAAAAGCCTACCCGCTTACATGTATTTTCCATAGTCCTTAATAGTCACTTTAACACGGCATTCCACTTCAATCTGGGGATAAACCTTTCTCCAATCGAGGTTTTTCCATTCCTTATAGGTAAGGCTATTTCTTACATATTGTCCGATACCAATGCTGTCCACATTGTTCCGCTGCAATTGCTTCACCATTTCTTGTCCCTTGTCCTTAATATAACTGGCGATATCCCCTTCTAACTCATGACGCTTCTGGCTTTGGGTAAGATCCTCATGGCCAGTATATTCAAGCACAGAACCCTGAAGGGATGCATAGATAGTCACCTTGAAGTTATTATCTCCACTATGCTGCACCTTCAATTGGTGTTTGTTCAGGATAGAGCTGAACATCACCATCACTTTTCTGCCTTGCCTTTCACCTAAATTCAGCGACAGCTCACCTTGTTTGATATTCCCCCGGAGAAGTGCAAAAAATATCCCGTCTCTAGCTGGAACCTCCATAACGTAGCGGTCATCCTGAAAAAAAGCAATCCCCGAAATGACAGCCTTATCGCCTTCATCCTTCACGATCGGCGCAACTGGATCGATTCCGTCGTCGTGATAATCCCGGGTGAACTCATATAATGTAACCGGTGGTATGCTGTTGGAAGAGCTCTCTTTCTCCAGCAAATGATTCAGATATCGGCCTGTGTCCTTATTGGGCTTAAATGTTTTGGATAGTAATTCACCGGCATCGCCATCCACTACACTCACTTTGACTCCAAGCGCAATCGACGGATCACGCAGAAGTGTATCGATATGGTCGGCGAGCCCCGACTTTGCCAGACTTAATCCGAACAGAACACTTCTGACCTGCCCACTGACCAGCCGGAGATCAATCTGTCTGGATAAAAGAATTCTCGCTTCTTTCAGACTGTCCGTTACCGCCGTCAGCAGTTGTCTGCGTTCTGTGGATTCCGAATCAATAACGGGAAGACAGTAGGTCACCTTCAGTTGATCATTCTTCGCTTGGTCATAGCTTGCGCTTTGCACCAGTCCCAGCTTTTCAAGGATTCTTTCATCACTTTTGCAGCCGGTCAAGAGCAGCAACATCACAAGAGCAGACAACAGTTTATACATGGGACACCCTCCTTTTCTGAAGGATCAGTAGTGCAATTAACACTATAGGCAGACCAAAAGCGATCGCAGTTGTAGCGAATCCCAGATTGGTGATCCAGACATTCACCTGATCCAGGGTCTTTGGAACAAAAGAGATGCTGTAGGAGATTACGATCACCAGAAAACCCAGTACCGGAATCTTCAACCTGGGAACCATTCTTCTCAAGGCCTCCATGGCTCCCCACCAATACATAACGACTGTAATCAGAACCAGAAAGAGGAAGAATCCGTAGAGCAAATTCTCCAGACGCTCGATAAATGGAAACTGGATATAGGCCAACAAATCGATTAGTGGAAACAGCAATTTTTTCAACTGCCCAAAGCTAAAAAAGCCAAAACAGATCAGGGCCAGGCTGATATAGATCAGAGATAGATACGCATTTCCCACATAGATGGCAACCAGCGACTTTTTACTTTTTTCCATATAAGGGAACAATAGAATTGATAGTTCGTAGCCCAGATATGCCGAATACATCTCCATTGCTCCTTTGATCTGATCATGACCCCCCTGTAAAATAAAGGGTGTGAATCGCACCCAACTGAAGGACGGGATAAACCACAGCAGGAGAAAATACATCCAGAATGTCATCCAGAAGAACAGGGTAGCTGCTTTGGATATCGTATATATCCCTTTAATGAGCAGTAGGAAAAGAAGGATGTCCACTGCCAGCTTGAATAGCATAGGACTCGTCGTCGGGAAAGCAATCATTTGAAATAAAAGCACATATTTTTTACCGATCATGCAGCCGAATATCAACCAGACAGAAGCGAGCCCAAGATAGGCAGGGTACAACAAAGCCTTGGGAATGGATCGTTCCAGAATTTCAAATATCGATCGTCCCCCACCTAACTTGTGAACCAATGTGATCAAATAGATATTAAAAGTGGTCAGCATCAGACCCGGCAGCAGCACAAGCCAACCGTTGGTGCCGAAGTAGTCTGCCAGCTGGCGCGGCAAGGTAAAGATGACAATTCCGATTTGGCTCATATACACCAGGATGGCTACATGAAAAGGGCTAAGCTTCTCCATAATTCATTCCCTTTCTGACTTCTACTTCCTTTTGATTTGCCTGATAGGATTAGGTGTTTTCGTCTGTGAGGGCCGGCGGTTTAACAACGAGAAGGGTGCACGGATAAAGACATCCTTCCAATCCCCCAGATTCATCGGCGCAACCGGAGCTATATAAGAGGAACCCAGACTGGTCAGACTGGATAAATGAATCACTATCAGAGCAATACCCATGGCTAACCCCATATTCCCCCAAATACCGGTCATTATAATAATCCCAAAGCGGACCAGCCGGATGGAGGCGCTCATCATATAGCTGGGAATCACAAAGGAGGCGATGGCGGAAGAAGCCACTGCAATAATCAGGACATTACTGGTCAGGCCCGCCTGAACCGCTGCTTGTCCGATGACAATCCCCCCTACGATCCCGATAGTCTGGCCGATCTTGGTAGGAAGACGGGCTCCCGCTTCACGCAGCAATTCAATCATGGTTTCCATAAGCAGCGCCTCATAAACTGGTGGAAAAGGCACTCTGTTTCTCGACTCCGCCAGTGTGCGGAGCAGCGCTTCAGGGATCATTTCGTAATGAAAAGTTGTCACAGACACATACATTGCTGTGAACGTAATGGTAATCAGCAAGGCGAGAAATCTTAACAATCGGAGGGCCGTTCCCAGTGCCCAACGCTGATAATAGTCATCAGGTGATGAGAAGAATTCAAAAAAAGCGGACGGAGCGGATATCACAGTCGGACTATTATCAATCAATGTAATAATCCGGCCGGCTACCAGTTTGGATACAGCCACATCAGGCCTTTCTGTAAGCAAAAATTGCGGGAACACCGAATTCGGCTTATCCTCCAGATGCTGGGTCAGCATCCCGCCATCATTAATGGCATCAGTCTGAATCCGCTTAATCCTCTGCTCCAGTTCCTCGACATATTTCATATTAGCAATATTTTTTATGTAAAGAATATACACACTGGTCTTTGAGACCTCTCCGACAGAATGTTCAATAACTTTCAGATGCGAGCTCTTAATTCTTTGACGTATTAGCGAGATATTGATGATCGCAGATTCCACAAAAGCGTCGTGGGGACCGGCTATAATCGTCTCGGTCTCAGATTGCTGTACCCCACGTGTTTCCGGGCCATAGGCATGGATGATATAAACATATTCATTGTGAAAAATAGCGACATTGCCTTCCAGTATGCCTATAACCACTGTTTTGGAATCAGTAACCCGTATAAATTGGGATTGCTGCAATAACTGCTTAACCTCATTAAGCTGAATATGAGCAAATCGCTCCAGAATTTCATCCTTTAACAATTTGTGATCTACAAGGGTGGGGAAATAAACAATTTCGGTTCGTATTTCCGGAAAGGACCGCTGGATGAGATCCGCACATTGGTCAAATTCCTCTAGAATATGCTGCAGCGTAAGATCATTCTGCGAGTTGAAATTCATAAGGTTAACCACGCCTTCGCCATAAGATTGTGATAGTATCCCCACAATTCCCAGGGATATTTGCAGACCTGCCGGTTAGACAGCAAAAAAGCCCTCTCTCACCCCGAAGGATGCAAGAAGGCTTCAATCTGTTCCACTTACTACATCGTTACCCCGGTAACACTCGTTCCGTTCTTCGTAATTTTGTAGCTTATGATCTCCCCATTCCAAAAATGGAACTTCAGAATCACATCGCCGTCGTTGACTTCATTAAAGAAGTCCGGCAGCAGGCTGATTTCATTCGTGGTGTAGGAAGGAGTGAATGCAGAAGCAAATTCCTTATACGGTGTCCAGTTTTGCGGACCGGCATTACCGCCTGTGGAATACACCGCTTCCATCGTAGCCAGGGTGGTCCCGTTAAATGCTGTAGGAATTTTAAATGAACTGGTAGTCCCTTGAACATTGCTTAGCAACGGCGTGTTATAAAGAATGACGTTAAAGTTCCAGTCTACGCCTTTGTTGAAGCGTGCAGTCAAAACTGCATTTACACCGAGCTTGCCGGAAGAAGTAAGACTCGCGAGCCGGGCAGCCTTGAAGGTCAGCTGGTCGCCGCTTAGAGTATAATCGGTTCCTTTGACCAGTTGCTTACTTCCGTAAAAGATGTTGGTCAGCTTATTTCCATTCAGGTTCAGCTTAACAGTCACATCTTTGGCAGCTTCGCCTTTTTTCAAATGAATAAGATCGCTTTCAGCAGAAGACGAACGTCCGCTCCAGCTGGCTTTCATCAACTTGTAAAGCTGGGGATCTGACCACTGATAGGTCGTACGGCCAAAGTGCTGGCCATTATCCCAGAGCATCGGCGTAATTTGTTTGGACTTCAGATAGTAAGCCAGATATTCGAAAAATTTCAATTTCTCGCCTTGTTCTATCACACCTGTGTTCTTGTCAAAGCCAAGCAGGCCGTATTCGCCTACGATAACCGGAATCCCTTTGGCAGTAAAGGTATTGTATACATTAGTGAAGGTAGTATCGATGTCGTTCTGGGTATCTGTATCAAATTTGGTATAGCCAGCAATGTTGACACTAAACGGCCAGAACCCATAGTAATGCACCGTCGCGATCAGGTTGGAGTCATTCAGCTTAGTGATCATGTTATAAAGTGAATCCATGCGGGGCTGTGTTGGAGACGCTCCCAAAGAAGGGAGCACGAGCGGACGTGTAGCATTCATTCCACCGGAGTTTCTGACAATACTGTGGAAGGATACATTCAGCTCGTCCAGCATCTGGAGCGCTTTATTCTCATCGGTAGTGCCCCCATCGGTGAAGCGGGGCTCATTGACACTCTCAAACATCAGCTTGCTGGAGTGGTTCTTGAACTTATTCGCGATTTGAGTCCATACCGCATTGTAGCGGGCCAGCACCTGATCATGCTGCTGCTCCATCTTACTGATCCATAGCCAGGAGTCATGATGGAGGTTGATCATGACATACAGTTTTTCACCAATTGCCCAGTCAACGACCTGCTGAACCCGGGCCAGATAAGCCGGATCAATCGCATAGTCCGGAGCGGCTCCAATATGAGTATCCCAGGTTACTGGAATACGGATGCTCTTGTAACCCTGCGCGGCAATCTTCTTGATAAGTTCCTTAGTGACCGCAGGATTGCCCCAAGAAGTTTCGTCAGCCCCCGTTGCATCCAGCGTATTCCCCAGGTTCCAGCCCGGCTGCATCGCATTTACATAGGATTGCATACTTGCGGCTGCTGCTTTGGCCTTCGGCGCCTTTTCCGATGAAGCAGCGGATACTGCAGGTGTAACCATAGCTAGCAATAGAACAGCGATGAATGCAAGTGACAGGAATGATTTCTTTTTAGCCATAAAAAGTTGTTTCCTCCCTCATTCTTATTTGCAAGCGCTTACGAAAATCAATATAGCATCTTTGGCAAATGGAAAATATCCCAATAATTAGTGCAAAAACCAGTCAAAATTAGAGGTTCCTATTATCCGTTTTTTTTGATAGATGAACTGCTGCAGCCACTTTTAGCGCACGATTCAGGTAGAATTCACATTGTCTCCACTGAGAGGACATTTATCTCCCGAAGGGATACAAAACCCTTTATGTACGCAAATAGTTCACATATTTTTGTCTTTTTCACGTGGACACATCTTTCAATTTCGTTTTTTCGTGTTATAATGAAAGCGTAACCAAAAGGAGCTTTGAACCTTAGATTTCATAGCCCAAGGAGGATGGAAGAAATGCTGGCAGGACTTAAAGAGCTTAAGAATTGGGTATCGGGAATGTGGCAGCCATGGATGGCCTCGGAAGAAGAAGACTACTGGAAAATCGAATATTCGGCAGAACGTCATTTGCATACGCCACCATCGCCACGCCCGCTTTCGTACCATGAAGAGGCACGGATCAAATCGGTGAAATACCACTAACTTCAACTAACTAACCACCAATGACATAAATGATGGCTCAGAATATAAAACCGCGTAACCGGAAGAGATTCCGGCTTACGCGGTTTTTTATGTCCATTCTCGCCTAACCTTTTGTCGGCTGCTTATGATACCAGTCATTTGCCTCTTGCAACACTTGTTCTCCACCCGTTCCCATAAATTCCTTGACGAAGGAATCGAAATAATCTATGGGCTGATCCCCCGTAATGATGGAAATATAGGCTTTGTTTTTAATTTTGATCAGCTCAGGGCTGTATTTCATCAGCGAAGGTGTGGAAACCTTCATCGCGTTATATATTCCATTCTTCTCCAAACCCAAGGTTGAAGCCCAATGCTCTCTGCGTCCCATTGGCTTACGCGGAACGGTCATTCCGATTCCTGCACCAATCTTGTTGGTATAATTAGGGCTTGAATCAAATGGGGGAAGGATCCTATAATCACCAGTGGACTTGTCCGACCATTCCCAGTGTACCCCTTGAACTCCGTTCAGCATGGACATGGACTCATCCTCATCCGGGTTCGCGCTGACATCATCCAGAATTTGCAGAATCTTCTCGAACTTCCCCGGCTCTTTGACGGCATCGGCACCAATCGCTGTGAAGCTCATCAGCATGTCATAAGCCTTCGAGCCGCTTTTTCCCTGAGGCCCTGTCACCGGCTGCCCGAAAATGATTCTGGCGTCCTTGTTATTGTCCGCTAGTTCCCGTGCGTTGAATGTGGCCTCGACGGGTACCTCTTCACCTTTTCCATCCAGTTCCATGTAATCTCCGGCTTGAATCCAGTGATAGTAGTTCCCCATAGAAGTCATCCCGATTCTGCCATTGATAAAAGCATGAGATAGGTGTTTGTAGCCGCCCTTATTCTCTCCGGTGATGAATTCAGGATCAATAATACCGTCTTTGTACCACTTTTGCAGAAGCTCCAGGGCTTCCTTCATCTCCGGCTCCAGAGCTCCAATCACCAGATCCTGACCCTTAATATTGAAATAAAGCTGGTCGGCAAATACAATCTGTCCGAACGCCCCAAAAACAACATTCATTCCTTCACTGGAAAGCCCATAGGTGTCCTTCTTGCCGTTGCCGTCCGGGTCATTGTTCGCAAAGCCATACATCACTTTCTCAAACTCCTCCAGGGTCTCGGGAACCTCAAGGCCAAGCTTATCCAGCCAGTCCTTTCTGTACACTATCGGGATTCTATAGATATTCGTCGGATTCACCACAGGGATTCCATAGAGCTTCCCGCCGATTTCGCCATAGCTAAGGTACCCGGGAGCATTTTGATTGATGATCTTCATAAGATTTGGTGCATTGTGGAGGAGAATGTCCCTTGGAATTTCGGCAAGGGCTCCCTGTGACTCGTATTTCAAAAGATCCTGCGGCTGCCTGATCCGAAACAGGTCCGGGATCTGGCCTTGTGCGAGCCTGAGGTTCAGCAGCGCTTCATATTTATTATTTTCGAGATTCCAGACATCCAGATCCACCTTGAATTTGTCCTCGATATATTCAAGCATTGGCGCATCCTCGGGTACCGGCTCATTCTGATGCATGGTCCAGGAGATAGTGTAGGTACTGTCATGCGAGGAGGCCGCTTGGGCAATTTCCCCGGTATTCTTAGGAGCTTCACATCCGCTGACAGCAGCTATGATCAGCACCGCCACACACAAGAGTAACTGACAACGGTTTATTTTCACGGCAACGGCCTCCTATGATTGCTCCATTAATTGCCTGATATAATGTTTCGGGGTATAGCCATTTTTCTCTTTGAATTTTTTGATAAAATAGGCTGTTGTGCCGTATCCAACGGTATTCGCGATTTGTTCAATAGTCATATCGTGTTTAGCCATCAGTTCCAGCGCTTTCTCCATCCTTTTCTCGGTCACATATTCGATGTAGTTCATCCCGGTTTCTTCCTTGAAAATCTTGCTGAGATATTTGGGGCTTAGAAAAACCTTGCCGGCCACCGTATCCAGCGACAGCTCCTCCGAAAGATGTGTGCTGATATAGTGCTTCACCGCCTCAATGCTCTCACTCGTCCGGTTGTCGCTGCGCTTCTCCATATGGACCATACACACTGCAATGGAGTCCGTCAGCCATTTCCGGTAACCGTTGATATCATGAATGGAAGTGTACTCATTGTATAAGTTGATTTTGACATGATCCGATGGGGTATACCGGACACTTATCAGATAATCCGAGTACACAGATACCGTATTCAGCATTATATAGCGGCAGTAATCCGCAGAATACATTCCTTCCCGCATTTGACCTAGCAGTTGTTCAATAGCTTCCGTAATTTCCTCAATATTTCTTGCTTGAAGTTTTTCTTTAAATTTCAGCAGAACCGCCTGTGGAATTTCGTTAGTGCTGCTCTCCCTCTCCAGCAGCCTTGCATCTTTGATAATAGAAACTTCAGGCAGGAGAAATCCATACTTAGCGAGGATCTTCGCTTCATCAAAGCTTCTATGCACATCCATAAACCGCTGCACCCAGCAGCCCAGGGAGATTCTAAACTCCAGGTCAAAGCTGTGTTTCACCTCCGAAAGAATGAAGCCTGAAATCTGCTCCAGCAGCTCATCCTCCGCTAGATCTGTACATACAATAACCGCTACCTTTTTATCCGGAAGCTCTTCCGCTATGATGTGGCTTCCAGCATAATCCGCCGCTTCCAATTGATTAATCATCCGGTAGAGAACATACTGCATGGTTTGGGAATTGAGCGTTTTGAAACCAGGACTTACCGGATCTATAAGCATGCAGCAGTAGTGGGCATAGGTCATGGGAATATGAATGGATTGCAGCTGCTCCACTAGCTCCTCATCACTGTAACTGTTATTCAGGAGATTAAGTACAATATTATGCTTAATTACCGGACTATTGGCCTGCAGGGTTTCTTCGAGGCTACTAACCTTGCGGGTCAGCTTGTTGATGGCGGTATCAATCAGTGTGTATTCGTTCAGCCCGGGTTCCGGTGTATGGTCGAACATGCCTTTCATTTTGTCTCTCAAGCGTTTCAGAGGATTATATATAGCTACGGTAAAAACACCCGACAGAACCATGCCCACAATAACAGCGAGCAGACAAATCAGAAGCACCGTCCGCTGCAATAGAATTGATTTCTGATAGTAGTTGTCTGTAGACGTGATGTTGTATATTTTCCAGTTATTCGATGGGAAGGTGTGAAAAGAAACCTCATTGGACCCCTGGTTCATCTTATCTGTGAAGCTTGCAGCCACCGCAGTGGAAGACAGAATTTTGTTGATATATCCGCTGCCAGCACTATGGCCGAGTATTTCTTTATCAGCCGCAGAGATGATGGTCCCGCTTGGCCCTATCACAAAAGTGTTCTTATAATCGGAAGGCATAATATGCCGGATGATTCCGCTGATCGCCTCCTCCTTCATATCGATAGCAATCATCAGGTCGCAATCGGCACCGGTGGAGTGAAAAGGATAGCTGTGTGCGTATGAAATCACAGGACTCACCAGCTTATCGTCCGATAGATTTGTATACATATCTTGTGCTGTCTTGCTTGCTTCCGTCCATACAAAGCTTGAACCGCTTTTCTGCAGACGATCCACCCAGCTCCATGCTGTGGCAGCACTTTCGCGCTCGTGATCAAGATATCTCAGCCCGGCGTCCGACGAGATCATGATATTAGGCCCGGGATAGAACAAATGAACTGCAGATACAATGTCCGCATAATCCGCGACTTCGTTCTTAAGCAGGTCCTGCAGATCCAGAACACTCCCGTGATTGCCCTGCAGAGTAGCTTTGGCAAATATATCAATACTAACCGGCTCACCCAGGGAAAGATCCAGATAGATTTGCTGCACCCGCTGAAGCACGGAAGACTCGATATAGTTGGCCGTACTCTCCAGGATAATCTGATTCTTTTTCTGGATTTCTTCATTATAGTGCTTAGGAAAATACATATAAAAGATGGAGCAAAGCAAAAGAACCATGACCATCACGACTGTTACATAGGAAATAGCGAGGTTGGCAAAAGCAGAGTTCCCGTTTTTTCTCATCGTTGTTGTCTCCACATTCGAAAGTGTCTAAGCATCTTAACCACTCCTAATCTTATTGGAAGTATGTTCACAGAGCGTCAGAAATGGACCTTATTTGTGTAAAGAAGCTTGATTTCAAAGACAACATACGATTTTTATATAATAGGGAAATTGTTGTATTGAGGCCCGATCCACCCGGATGCTACAGTGATGTCGAACCAAAACAGAGGAGTGATACGTTTTGATAATGGGATTTAGGAAAAAGCAAGTATCAGCGGCTTTGAGTCTGTCATTACTTATTAGTTCCATGGGCGGAATGGCTGCAAGTGTGAGCGCGGCCTCCAATCCCGCAACAGTGGCTCCGCCGGCAGCACCGGCCTGGGGGCATTTTGTAGACAATTACAAGAATAATTCCACGGTTAACATGGCGGTATACTCCAATCCGACCATCGGAATCCTGTCCGGATTCAGTCAATTGTGGACGCCAGGCACTACCTGGGACACAGGTACCAAACTTAACAGCAGCGTGCTGGATGCCAACATTCAAAAAGTAATAGACCTTGCTGCAAGCCGGACTCCTGCTGAAGCCAATGCGGCTTACTTCGATGACCGGAGAAAACAGAGCTACAGCATAATCGATGGTCTGGGTTCCCTAACCGATGTCTACCGCACGAATGCGGGAGCGGTGACAACGATCAATGAGATCCCGGCCGATGCCACTACCGTTAAATATGATGATGGAGGAACCGATGCAGGCAGCACAAGCTCCAGTCTTGGCAGCATCGTCAGTCTGGTAAAGACTATACGCGGTAACTACTCTTCAACGACCCCGGCTAAAAATTATTACAGTTATAAACGCCCGTATCGTTGGAGCAGCCCTTCGATCATTGTACCGGCTCTTGTGCCTGCAATCAGCACCACGCCGCAATCCGATGGCGGATTCCCAAGCGGCCATACTAATGCTGGCTATCTAAGCGCGATAGCGATGGCTTATGCTATACCAGAGCGGTTTCAGGAACTACTTACCCGGGCCTCGGAACTTGGAAACAACCGCATCCTTTCAGGTATGCACTCTCCGCTTGATGTCATGGGAGGCCGCGTCACGGCAACTGCGCTGTCGGCTGCGATCCTGTCTGATCCGGACAACAGCCTGCTGAAAAAGACTGCATATAACGATGCGCATAGTCTGTTGTTGACACAAACCGGTACTGCTGAAGACAGGTTCAGCAATTACACCAAGAACAAACAAGACTATACCGAGCGCCTGACCTATGGATTCAGCCCGATACACTCCACCACGGAGCCAGCGGTCGTTCCAAAAGGTGCGGAAGTCCTGCTCGAAACACGCCTGCCGTATCTAGACGACACGCAGCGCCGCTGGGTATTAGCGACAACAGAGCTTCCATCAGGCTATCCTGTACTGGATGATCCGGAAGGATGGGGGCGGCTTAATCTTTTTGCCGCAGCAGACGGCTATGGTGCTTTTGCAAGTGATGTTACAGTGACCATGGACGCCAATCAAGGCGGCTTCAATGCCCTGGACCGCTGGCGGAATGACATTTCCGGCACAGGCAGTCTGACCAAAGAAGGAACGGGGACGCTTAAGCTCCAGGGAAACAATAGCTATTCCGGAGGCACACTGCTGAACGAAGGTACGCTTGAGGGGAATTCGAATACAGCGTTCGGAACCGGTGATGTGGCTAACAACGGAGGAACCCTGATTCACAATGTTCCTGGACCGCTGACCATCGGCGGGAATTTCAGCCAGTCTGCCAGCGGCACACTTGAACTGGGCCTGAGCAGCGTAAGTGATCTGCTCGATATTAAGGGAAAAGTACAGGCCGGTGGTACACTTCGTCTGAACTTTTTGAACAATTATGTACCTGACGGTGTGATTACACTCATCACCCATGGTAAGGATCAGCGGAGCGGAGAATTTTCTTCCGTTGAGACAGAGGGCCTTCCCAGCCAGTACAAAATGAATGTGATCTATAATGCCAACAGCATCCAGCTGGCTGTAGATACAGATGCACCAAGATGGCCAGCAGATGCCAAACTGACCGGTTCAAGCATTACCTCGTCGGATCTTACCTTGAACTGGCCGGCGGCGGTAGACAAAGAAGGAGTAGTCAGCTACAGCGTATATCGTGACAGCACACTGCTGGGCACCGTATCCGGTGCTACCTACTCCTATAAGGTAACCGGATTAACGCAAGGCACAACCTATTCTTTCTCGGTAGTAGCTTATGACCTTACGGATAACTCAAGCAGTCCTTTAAAAGCATCCTTGAGCACCATTTCCAGCTCTTCTCCTGGCGGGATTGGACCCGTAGCAACACCAGCTCCTTCACCAGTACCATCGGCTTCTCCAAGTCCCGTGTCCAGTCCGGGAACAGATAATGGGAAGCAGAGCCTATCGGTAACGGCAACTGCAGATTCCAGCGGGAAAGCAGAGGCAACCCTTAGTGATTCCCAAATCACTGACCTGTTGACTAAGATCAGCTCTTCTGCCGCCGCCAAAATCTCAGTACAACTGAACGTACAAACGGTAGACAACGCTAAGTCTCTGGGAGTTACACTCTCTAAGGACGCCGTCAGCAAGCTGTTCGGGAGCAAAGCTGCTGAAGTGGAACTTGTAACCCAGTTCGGAAGCATGACTTTTAACAAAGCAGCCTTGGAGTCGCTGAAGAACGCTTCAGGAGACAGTATCCGCATTGGAATCGCTCCGGCAGGTACTGCAGGTCTTTCTTCAGAAGCTGCAAGTCTGGTGGGCACACGGCCCGTGCTGGAGTTCACCGTTCAGTCTGGCGCCTTGAACCTGACAAGCTTCGGTAACGGAAGCCTCAAGATCAGCATTCCGTTCACGCTTGCTCAAGGGGAGGACGCCAACGCCATTGCCGCCTATTACATTGACAATAGCGGCAAGCCTAATGCAGTCGCCAAGTCAGGATATAACCAGAGTGCAGGAACCGTAACTTTGTTAACCAATCACCTCAGCAAATACGCTGTGGGTTATCACAAAATCAGCTTTAGCGACACTTCCGGTCATTGGGGCAGCAGCTATATTACCTACCTGGCTGCACACCACATTATTTCCGGTACAAGCGCCAATACGTTTGCACCTAATACGAATATTACCCGTGCAGAATTCGCCAAAATGCTCGCGGGACTCGCCAATGCGGATGTCTCAGGGTATTCCTCCTCCACGTTTACCGACATCAAAGCCGGTGACTGGTACCTGCCTTATGTGGCATGGGCTGCCGGGAATAACATTGTGAATGGAGCAGGCAACCATCAGTTCAATCCAAATGCAGCCATCAGCCGCGAGGAAATCAGCGTCATGATCGGGCGGTATGCCGATCTTGCAGGATACTCGTTGCCTGACAACGTCAGCAATGCAAGCTTTGCAGACAGCAGCAGCGTTAGTGCCTGGGCCGTAGATGCGGTAACTGCCTTGCAGAAGGCAGGAATCCTGTCCGGCAAAGGCAATAATACCTTTGATCCCAAAGGCGGTGCTACCAGAGCCGAGGCCGCTAAAATCATGACAGTGCTTCTACAGGGAATGATTCAATAGAATACAGATTGTCAATCAGACAAGCCTCCATCCTGGATAACGGATGGAGGCTTGTTGTTGGTTCAGCTCCTCTATTCATGAAGAAATCTCGATCATAACGTTATCCGCTATGACCGTGAATTCCACTAACGGACTGTCAAATAACACGTTAAGCTCAAATCCAGAATCAGTGGAATATACTTCATCGTACAGCCAGTAACTGCCTACACTTAAGTCTGGAGGTTGCAGACTCTTGACTCCTGTAAATGTTACTTTGATATCGGTTTGATAATGATAGCTTCCTCTACAATCCAGGCTCATGATGAAAATATCCGCAGAAGGCATTTCAATTGAAGTTACTTTTGCATCATGTAATGACTTTTCACACAATTGTACAGCCTTCTCCGGGAGTGAGTCTTTTATTGACAAATAGCCGCGGCGGTATTCATTCCATATCATGCTCATTCGCTTATCGTGCTCACTTCGCCACTGTTCAGCCATTGTTCTAAGTTTAATTGAGGGAAACTGGGAGTTTATTGTTCCGTCTTGAATATAGGGGTGAAAGGACTCTGGGAGGAATTTTAACAAGTCATTTTTTCTATGCTCTAAATCGTACCTACGTATTTCTTCAAAGTCCATACCTTCTGAATGATACCAAGCCACATCTTGTTCCCAATCCTGTTTCGTCTCAGGGAATACCAAAAAGCCTGATATTTGCATTTCCTCATGCCATTCCCGAGTGAAATATTTCATTCTATATTCTCCTTATTCCTGGACTGAGATGGTTAAACCGTTTTCTTAATACTTCCATAGACTCTTTATTCAAAAACAAACTTCACCCGTTGGTCTCCATACCACTTTTCTCTGATCTCATCATAGTAGTCATCTACATTATCATTAATTATATCTTTATAAGTGCCAGCTAATTGAGGATAGTTCCGTCCAATAAACTTTTCCACTGTAGGCCCTGTGTTTTTCCCAATTCTAACTTTATCTAAAAATACGGGTATGTCCTTATCCAGAGCCTTAATCATTAGATCAACATCTGTTATTCCCGGTAAAATCGGAGTAATAAATACCCATACCTTAACTCCCATTCTATAGAGCTCATTGGCTGTCTGGATATTGCTCATCAGTGTATAATCATCGATCTTCTTCAACTGTCCCAGATTAGATAATCCTAGCAGCAAAGTGAACTTGTCTCCCATAGGTTTAACCACATCGAGATCTCGATAAATTAGTTTTGACCCGGCTTTCGTTGTGACCATACACTTCACGTTTAACTTACTTAATTCGATTAGACATTTCCTGGTTAATTGATATTTCCGTTCAATTTCCATATAAGGATCACACTTACTTCCCAAATATACGATATTTTCTTGATTCCAGTGAATTAATTCTTCACCTAAAATATCCGCAATATTGAGTTTAACATTTAAGTTCTTATTCCAATTTTCATCTTCTAGCTGGAAACAATAAGGGCACCCGATTGTACATCCATCGTACGGATCAATAATTGGCAACGTTGCACCGTCAGGGGGATATTCATAAGTCATTGCAGTACTGACTTGTATTTCTTTAAGCATTCCGGGCCATCTCCATTCGTCCGTTGATAAGACGATGGTACATGAACCCCCCAAAAAAATATAGACTTATAATATCCGTTCTGTTATGATGTTGAATAAGGTCTTAAAAAAAATAGTCATACACAGCCTGCGGTTATAATAATCGCAGGTTTTTTTGTTGCCGGTTGATTATTCCTAATACTTCCTTGTTCACGATGTTCGTTTCTTTTCTGAATTTGCTTACTTATTATTGTTTATTATCCCTTTTATTCTATCGATAAGAGCTTTAATGGTAGCTTCAGTCGTATCAATTTTAGCTGTATCCATATTCTCATATAATCTTAAGCGATTGATGCTCAAGGTTATTTGTTCTTGCGTCCTATGATCCATTTCCATCCTCTGTCTTAATACTTCTTCTGAACAAATTAGACTTACCTTAACCAGCTCAAATTCTAAATCACTCATTCGCTCAAGCAAACCATTCAAGATCTCCTCACGATGTAAAACCCAACTGAAAATTACATATTCAAAATTTGAGTTTATGATAAAATTCCTAAGCATATATGTAATATTATTCTCTACCATTCTTATACTTTCTTCATTTACTACCCAAGGATTCATCATCCAGCACCAATCCCCATCTAGCCATACTGCATTATTCAGTGACTTAAGTAGTTCTTTGCTGATTGTGGTTTTCCCCACTCCCATGGTACCGTTTATCACTATAAATTTCTTCATTGAAAAATACTTCCTCACTACTCCTTAATTATCTTCTCTCGAATAGATCTTTACGTAGTTCATAAAATATTTTTACTAGTAGGTGTTCATTTTCGAGTAATTTGATCTTTTCAAATCTCCTTTTGCCTAGTCTTTTATCAATTATTCCAAAAGCCTTATATATGGGATTATTTGAATTAATAACTTCTATAAATGGCGTGTTAAGATAATTTCTTAAGTTTTGGGTAATATGACTTGTTTCATGCAATCCTAAATTCATAATCCTTTCAATCTGTTCGGATTCTATTTTGGACTTGTAAAAATCTTCATGATACCCGTGTTGTAACTCGAATAACGTAATATCTTCGGGCAAAGGATTCATATACCAATGATAATATCCTCCTCCAAAGATTTTCTTTCCATCTAAAGTAATCCATACTTCACCGTATCCATCATGTGCCTCATGATATCTTGTTTCATGAATATCTAATCTCTTTCTGATTTCTGGAGCAATGAAGGCTCTTATCATGACTCTTAGCTTAGACCAATCCATGAGTATTCATTCCTTTCATGGTTCTAACCTCGCATATCGTTTTAGTAATATTCACAAACCTTCTCAAGCTTAAGGCAGTGTAATCTTCAATGAAATCACCCTCGTTTTTGTTCCCGCGTCCTTTGAAATACTCCTGATTTATTATAATAATTCCCTTCTGCTGTTATTATTTTATCCTGTTCTATTCTTAATACCACTCCGATATGATCATTCGGTCCATTCCCCAAAATATTATCAAATACGACAAGATCCCCTTGATCTGGGATGAACGATAGATCACTTATCTTCATTTCCTATCAACGGTCTTGAAGTTAATTCTTCAGCGATTTCAGCTAGAGTCTCTCTTCTGCTCACCGTTTCATCCTCCTTGGTTTTACCGGAACTTGGAGGGTCCCTGGTTGACTCCGTCACTTAGCTTAGCTAGATATCAAGACTTAATCGAATCATATCCCTACATTGTATTCCGTTTTCATAAATCTCTTCCTCATAATGCCTTACAAAGAAATCCCGATCTACTCCTGTTATTCGAAAACCGCATCTTTGATACAGCATTAGCTGATTTACACTTGAGTTTCCGGTTCCGATTTCTATGGTTTTGACCTTTTCCTCTCTAGCTTTTACTATTGAATAACCAATCAATTGCTTCCCTATCCCCATTCCTTGATAGTCTTCCTGTACCGCGATATTTACAATTTCTATGGTTTCAGGCCGGGTCCTAATCAAAACCATAACTCCAATTATTTCTTCGTTTATTAGAGCTACTAAGCATTGTCCTCTTCCCAAGTATTCCTTAACTATTTCCTTCGACGGATCAGCAAGAAGTAATAGATCAAAGGGGGTTTCTTCGTTTGAATTTTGTGGTCGGATCTTAATTTCCATATATTTCCCCCTTTGGCCCGATAAATAACTAATGGATTATCATACATTATATCTTCTCAAAATTTCTTCAATTGCTTCTACTTCTAGCTCATAGCTGCTATTAGCTACAATTTCTAAAACTGTACCATCTATCTCCTCGACTACTTGAAACTTATACTTCCATTCATTGATATTCAAATCCCCAATTATTCTATACTCTACTAAAAAACCTTGCTGAAATGCGTCCTTCAAGTCTTCTCTATTATCTATCACTTTCCATAAATTATTATACTTGTCTGAAATTATTGGATAATGTTCACTATATTTCAGTAGATCCTGTATATATTGAATAGGTACATATTCTTCAAAACTATATACTACCTGATCACCAACCTTCGTCATACCATAAATAATATCGTTGAATAACTCCAAATAAGAATTGGTTGAAAAGCAATCTTGTATTTTATATATTTTCACGTTTTCTCCTTAATTTCCGCATTAATTTCACCTAACGTTGTTGTATTCACGAACCTGAGATTATTGGAGAAGTGTAGCAACTAGATATCCGCCAGGACGACTTAGACTTGCGTGGTTGTCTGACTGACCCCTCGATTACATCCAATCATCGAAATGTTCTTCAAGAAACTCAATTTCTTTCTCATAATGAGCAAGATGACCTTCTTCGACTAATTTCACAAACGCTGGATCTCCGGCTGCGGCACGTTCAGATAATGTAGTACACATGAATTGAATACGGGAAATCACCCATTCCTTAAGATCCGTTGGAATATCTAGTCCATAAGAATTAAAGAATATTTCCACACGTCTTTTCCTCACTGATGCATGATTCTCTCTATTATATTTCTCAACCAGGTAATCATTTGGACTTGGCGCAAACTCTGCAAGTGGAACAGATGTATATAAAGTGTACACAATATCCCACATCCGTGGACCTGGACCTGCCATGTCAAAATCAATAATCCCCACAGGAAGTCTGTCTTTAAACACAACGTTATACAGGGCAGCATCATTATGGCACACGACCTCATGCAAAGTTCTCTCAGGATACTCATTTGTAGAATTCGTAGTGGGTGTAAATCCTACAGTTGCGTCATGATAGCTCCTTAAGAGCTTGGCAAGTTCAGATAAAACCTCATCCGACCACATATATCCTTCTAATTCAGGGTATAGATTCCCCGGAGCTACTCCTTCAAGGTAAGATAGAGTCTCTCTATTCTTTTCATCTAATCCTATATATCTAGGAGAATAGGGATAACCTGTCTTTTCAAGATGTAGCAGCAATTCATGCACATACGGATTAGAAGGAGCCCCCCGACGAACTGTGTTCCCTACTTTTACGACCTGATTTATATTGCCACCAGTAAGAATTTCCTCGGATTCTGACAAGTCTATTCCTCCTTACCACTTTCTTGATTAAGTCCACTAGTTACTGCACTTTATAGTCTTTCTTAAGCAAGGCATATACCGCAACATCAACAAACCGGTTTTTCCAAAAGTAATGTTCCTTCAATACCCCTTCTTCACCGAATCCTATGTTCTCAAGCACCTTCCTTGAACCTACATTCTCCGGCTCTAGGAATGCTTCGATTCGGTTCAATCCAAGTTCATTAAATCCGAATTCAATTATCTTTTGAGCCGCCTCGGACATAATACCTTTACGCCAATATTCTGGAATAAGTTCATATCCAATTTCAGCTTTATAATGTTTCTTCATCCAACCATGAAATCCACAGGTTCCAATAACTCTGTGATCCGACTTCAAAGTAATTCCCCACCGGAAGCCTTGATTTTCTTCAAATTTTTGATTCCATCGTCCAATTAATTCTTCTGCTTGATTAATAGTAGTAAAACTCTCCAAATCATAAAATTTCGTAACTTCATCCAAAGAGAAATATCGAAAAACATCCCTGGCGTCGTCTTGGTTAAGTTGTCTTAGTATTAATCTTTCTGTTTCTAATATAGGAAATTGGGACATTTTCTTCTCCCTTCAGGTGCTTAATCTAACGTCACCTCAAATATTCTGCTTTATCCGTAAACTCAACACATAGCACCTTATTTCATCGGTAGTGGTTACTCAATTTGCTCTTTGAATTTCATCTTTCATATTTCTGTGTTGTACGCATTTTTCAATATCCTTTCAACAACAAGCTCTAAATCTTTCAAGTATTTAGGAACCTTCATTGCAAGTGCTTTGAGGAATAAAAGCTTTTCCAGAGAGACAACGAGATATTCCTCTTCTTCTATTGCACCCTCTTTTAGATAATCATAGTTAAATGTAGCTATACGATTCCATATTTCAAATTCAAACTCACATATCCCAATATCCCCATATAAGTCTTTTATATTGTTAGGATATATCTCAGCTAATCTATTGTGATCTTCACTAGAAATAACAAAATCTATATCTGCTCCCGATTTTCTAAGGCCATAGTATTCCATTGCTCTTCCCCCGATTAAGAGCGGTTTTGAAGAAAAGGTATACGCAAGTTTACTTACATCAATATCCATTTATAATCCCCTTTCTTTCGCCTGGTTCAATAAATCATTGATTACATTCATTTCGTTGAGTACTCTTGTTCTTCCCTTTTCCGTCTGATTCCAATTATCTTTATTAATTCCTCGATCATCATGGAGTGGCAATATATCAAAATTCATATGATCGTCTCCAAATAAACCCGCAAGCAAAATAAATCTTCTACAGAAAAAAGCCTTACCCGCAAGTAATATATTTCTTTCTTCAGGCATGATCATGGTTATCGCAGTTTTTACGACATCATGGGCATTACGAGCACCTGTAATCGGGAAAATAATACTCTCTGGTAAGCCTAATTGAATTAACTGGAGCTTATGAAATTCAAACTCGTTAGCTTCTAAAAATTTGTTGTATATATCAGGGATTAATAGTCTCTTGAAACCCTCATTTTTATAGAGTTCCAATATCTTCATATTCAGTTCGGGAAAATGACCCGGATGATATATGACTACATCAGACGAAACAAATAGGTGTTTTCTACTAATAAATATCATTTCACTTATATTCTCAATAATTGCTTTGTTCATGTCACTCATCCTTTCGGAGTCCACATATTCCTCCAGTATATCAGTCATTCTAAATATTGGGAATTAAAAGAAAACCTCAAGCGATTCAATATTTCATGGAGGTAACTCTGAAATAGAATATTTATTTAGCGGATTTATTTTCACAACAAAAACCTTCCTTCACCCTGGGGAAAAGAAGGCTTAACCCTATTTGATCTGCATCTGGTATATTTACTACATGAATACAATCTTATAAGGGAGAGATCGTCAATGAGTGCAGAATTTATTATTAACGGTATTGGGCCATAAAGAGCTGCATAAGAGGTCGTTGAGGAGTTTTTCTCAGGAGTGCGGCAGCGGACTAACAACCGAACTCAATAAAATATAAAGGATGAAAAAAATGAAAAACAAAATTTTGTTTTTAATTTGTATCGTTATCTTATTACCAATGTTGAGCACTAAACAGGTTCAAGCTACGAATACAAAAGTTTATTTAGAATTATCGAAAGGCGTTACATACTATGGCGAAGTAAAGAATGGAAAACCCAACGGAAAAGGGTCCATGGACTGGGGGGGCAAAAGTTATTCGGGTGACTGGATAGATGGAAAAAGGTCAGGTCAAGGATACTATAAGTTCAACGAAATTGTTGATACTGATACAACGAGAACAATAACTTATAACGGTTCTTGGAAAAATGATAAAAAACATGGTAAGGGCCTGTTAAAGGAAATTACATCGGGCGAATATGGCCCATCGCTAGTTCAACAAGGTATATTTAACAATAATCAGTTTATAAATGGTTATGAAACACGATTTTTTTTAGGGTACTACGATTTTGATTATATTGACCAGAAACAGGCAGTCGGTTTCGGTACTAACAGTAAAGAACTAGCTAGAAAATTATTAAGTGGGAACTTTAGTGGAGAGCAAGCTTCTAATATTCATATTTACAAGAAGACTGGTAAGTATTATGAAGGATACTCGTTTGCATATGAGCCAGAGTCTTCCGGTTCTAACTATTCTATAGGTACGTATGAAAAGATAACTGAAAATGGATCAACTTCCTTTGTATTAAGATCTGGAGTTCATAATTCAGGTAGTGATGGGGATGATTTTTATACACAAGAAACATACAAGGATGGAATAATTGTCAAGAAAAAATCCATTTACCAACCTGATGAGTACTATGCTACTCTTGATAAAAACCTAAAAAATAAATTAAAAGAAATGAAGCCCTATTTAAAAGGGTTCTCAAATGCCATGAGGGAACTTTAATTATTGCAAAAGAACTTAGGACGTGTAGGCAAACTGTAACTCCGATTCGATTTTGATCGAGATTTACTTTCCTTTACGTCCTTTCAAAATACCTTGCTGAACTGGCCCCTTCTGCCGAAACTCACCTCAATTACAATAGCTTCGATCAATAAAATCATTTCTTTAAAATGTACAACCTTACATGTTTTCTAAGTTGAATTCCTTCAGCCTGATCAATGCTTTTTTACCCCGATTTCCTTTTTTCGTTGTTGTATTTCCTTGTTCGTCAGTTCTTCGCTGGATGAATTCTCCGGTCAATAGATTGATATCATCTTCGTCAGACTTATCAATTGTCGTTATCCCTGTATTGTAACTTCCCATCGTTGCTCCTATTAAAAACCAGTCATTATCTTGATATCTAAATCTATATTTATTGTACCATCTCCAATTGCTTCCCCCGTAATCGCTAACAAGGACAGAACCCCGATCAGTGATTAGGCTATCAAAAGGGTCGCCCCATACTCCACCCTCATCAGCTTTCAAAATGACATTATCGGCTATGATGGATACGGAATATGTGTTGTTTTTACCGCCAAATGCAATGAATAGTGATCTCGGAGACGCCGTTTGATCAACCACCTCCTTCTCAATTACTGTTGCAATGTCTGAGATACCATCTTTATTTAAATCGCCTTCTGCGATAACTGACTCTCCTTTGATAAGTTCTAAAATGTGCCATCCTTCTGGAATCAATGCATTGATGTTAGTTTCCCTCTGCTCATTGCTTTGCTGTGGAGTTTCCACTTCTATTGTTTCTTTGTTTGTGCTTGGAGATATACTGGCCGCTGGTGTATTGGATGGAGTTGCTTCCTGTTCAATTGTTTGAATGTGTGGATTTTCATTACACCCCACTATGCAACTTAAAAGTGCAGCAACACCAATAGAAGTTAAAATTAATTTCTTCATGGAGTCAGATTACTCCCCTTTGTTATGCGAGGGATCGCCCCCGCTTCAATTTACAGTCAAATTAATCTATGACCTTCCCAACAATTTGTTCTTTTCTAATCGTGCCGATAGTTCTACTATCCAAGCTGTCGTTATAATTATCGCCAATGATAAAAAAATCATCTGCTCCTGTCTTGTATTCACCAACTCTGGAGTTATCGACCATTTTAACGGGTAAATCAATTGGAACATCATTAATTAGTATCCTGTCTTTCATCACTTTTATCTTTTCGTTAGGTAAGCCTACAACTCGTTTGACATACATTTTATTTTTCTGATCTGTATAAAAGCAAACAAGCTCATTACGTTCTACTTCATGCTGATTATAATAATCTGTGTCTACCTTAACAATCTGACCATCTTTAAATGTCGGTTCCATCGAAGGACCCATGATCTCCATTTTTTTATAGTTTGTACTGCCATTACAAGCGCTAATGATCATAAAAACAAATAACGCTAATATATATTTTTTCATATTTACCGCCCTTTCTTGAGTTTCTTAAACAATTTCACACAGCCGAATTTTGCGGTATGGAGTATTCTGCTCAGTGAAACGGATATGCTTCTTTGAAAATGCTCCTCGCGGACCCAAGGGCTATATGGTTTAAATACCACCACATGACCTTATGGTATCCGATCAACTTTGAACCGATTTCATGTACATCATTTATACTGTAATCATAAAAATATTCATTATCTCGCTGATAAAGCTGATATGTGCCATCACTGAGTATTTCATCTCTATATTTGTACAAGGCCACTACATATCTTGGACTAACATCTCCGTTAACATTTAGATCTTCTTTTGTAATGTTATCAATTTCTTGAATAGCATGAATTGCGTTCTTGCTCTGTACTAATACGGGTGGGTCAGATTCTTGCGGATAACCAGCAATTGTTATCCATATCGTTATTAAGTTCGTTATTAAAGTCTTTGAGATATTAATCCAAAGGACTTTATTAGAAATAAATAAACAGAGTAGAATAACTAATGAATTGATAATTATTGTACTTGGAATCGATACAATTCTTCCTAATCCTGTATAGGGAAAAAGGTAGATTAATGACACTAACAACAATATGGTTGGTAAGAGCAACAGGATAAAACTGTATGACCATATATTCTTCACAAACACCTTACTATGGAGGTTTTTATCTTTTGCCGGCATTTTCATATAACCTCATATCCACGATTGTTTTTACGAGCTCGTATACCAACTTCATAACGGATGTCTCTGAACCTTATGACTACCCTTTTAAAAGACTTTCCACACTTTCTCCTCCAGTATATCAGCCATTCAAAATAATGGAAATTAAAAAGGAGCCCTCAGGGTTGTTAACCTCAAGGGCTCCAATGCTTTTGGAAGCATCTATAATGCTGTCATTGTATTGAGAAAATATATTAAACAAGCTTGAACAGCTCAACTAATCCCGTTTCTTCCCAACCGCACCAAGATAGATCACAAATTCTTCATCACCATCTAATTGTAATATTTCGTCAATCAGCTTTTGATCATAGATTCCAATGGCGCAAGCGCCTGCACCGATCGATTCACTGGATAAATACAGGTTCTGGCATACATGTCCAACATCGATGAGGATTTTTTTATGAGCGGAAATATCATACTTCCATTCAGAGCGATAAGGTGTGGTACTCCATGCAAACAGTACAGAAGCTTTTTTGGCAAAGTTAGGGACAAATGGCTGATCTAATGTAATCGCATCCACCTTCTGTTCAAGTTCATCTAACTCAAACATAAATAATAGCTTATGCTCTACAGGAAGGTATCTGTAGATCCCTTGCTCAATGCCTTCTACCCGCATAATCACTAAATAGGTTTCAAATGTGTGTGTCGCCCCACTACAGGGTACCGTACGCAGCGTAAGTCCGTTCTTATTCATACCTGTAATTCCTTGGGTAGCCCATAACAAATAGGATAATTCATCCAAACTCAACGTTTCCGCCGAATAAAATCTTGTACTTCTTCTTTGATCTATAACATCAAAAATGTTCTGTTTAGACACAACGTCTTTGCTGACCTTAGGCAAATCAATAATTAGGGATTCCGAATCATAAGGCTTAACAATGGGCGGTTGTGCCAATCCTTTGATCTTGTCCGTTTTTATATGCTTAAATTCATGAAAATTGGATTTTAGAAATTCCCTTTGTGGTTCGTATCTTCCCATAACAGATCCTCCTAGATTTCCTTAATAACTTTAATTTATCATGTCATGAAAATTAGATAGTGATCGAACTCACTACAGGGCTGTTTTGGTAAGTAAACAACAAAAAACCTCCTTCACCTTAAAGGTAAAAGAAGGCATAAACTCATCGCTTCTGCAGCACGGCAGCTATATTTTCATTTCCCTTAACTTATACTCGGCATAATCATCAGTTTAAGGCCCTCTTCTAACTCCCTTCCGGATCGAGGGGCGCATGCTCCGAAGCGTGAATATGGTGTTATCTAAGGATTTCAATGAAAATATTTCACTTTTTCTGTTTCCTTAAATTGAATTCTAAATTTCTTGGATAAGTACCTGCCTATGCTCTTTCTACTGTTTCTATAATGACTATCTATTTTAATTTTAGAGTTATCCTTCAAATGAAGATAATAAAAGTCCTCAGGATCTGATTTTATTGTTATGTACACTACTCCCACTTTCCTGACTGTAATGGCTTCAATATATTTGATAGATTCAATCTCAATTTCAAATGACTTTGAGAATAGGGTATATTTGATAAGCTTCCCTTCTGTAATCTTATAAAATGTGGTAGCTAAATAAACTAAGAAAGAAACTAAAAAAACTGTCGTTAAACTGAAAATGGTATCACTTAAATATTTGGTTCCAATGAAAATGAAAATAAAAATGATAATAAGTATTGAAAGTACAATAGATGACTGCGTTCTACTAAATTTCATTTTTCAACTGCCTTTCTTCTATTCGTAAATGGCTTCTTCTAGTATATCAACCATTCTAAATAAATAGGATGCCTTGCAAAACAATTCACAACAAAAAACCTCCCCGCTCTCGTCAGGGCGCGGCTTCTTTGCTGACAGTCATTCTGTATGTATCAGAACCCGGACGACCCAGTTATAAACCGCAATATAGCTAACAATTTTCACAACAAATCAATACAACTCCAGGATTATAATGAACCTAATAACAATGAAGCGATACTATGGAGGTTATTATGAGCTGGAAAAAAGCGATTGAACACACGCTCTCCACCACCCGTCGCAACATCAAACGCTTTGGAGGCTCCTTTCCGATTGTAAGCCTGGGAGACGGCAAATATCATTTGACTGACCATACCAGCTGGACAGAAGGATTCTGGAGCGGAATTTTGTGGCTGAGCTATGAATACAGTAGAGATCCGGAGATTCACGCCGCAGCTATCCGAACGGTTGATTCTTTCAAGAAACGCCTGGAAGTGGAGCAGGCGCTCGATCATCATGATATCGGCTTTCTCTACTCGCTCTCTGCCAAGGCCCGCTGGATTGTTGATAAGGATGAAGACTCTCGTCTGCTTGCACTGCAGGCAGCCGATATTCTGATGAAGCGCTGGCGCTCTGTTCCGCAGCTGTTTCAAGCCTGGGGACCGGAAGCCGATGTGAATGACGGGGGCCGGATTATTATTGACTGCCTGATGAATCTTCCGCTGCTGTATTGGGCAACGGAACAGACCGGCGACTGCAGCTATGCCGACTGTGCCAGCATCCAGGCCGAGAAAAGCCGCCGGTTCCTGGTCAGGGGAGATGATTCCTCCTACCATACTTTTTATTTTGACCAGCTGACGGGAAATGCCATTCGCGGAGGGACCGGACAAGGCTTTCAAGACGGCTCCACCTGGACGCGGGGACAGGCCTGGGGTGTTTACGGCTTCGCCTTAGCTTACCGTTATCTCAATGAACCGCGTTTTCTGGAAACCTCCAAAAGACTGGCCCGCTATTTTTTGGAGCAGCTTTCCGGTGATGGTGTTGCGTATTGGGATTTCGATGTTCCGCAAGAGCACCCCACTCCCCGTGACAGTTCGGCTTCGGCCATCTTTGTATGCGGCATCCTTGAGCTGCTGGAGCACTTGCCTGAGGAGGATCCGGACCGGAAAATGCTTGCCGAAGCGGCGGGCAAGTCTATGGATACCCTACTGGACCGCTATTTTACCGAAGGCAGTTTGGTGGAGGAAGGTTTTCTCCGGCATGGCTCCTATTCTGTCAGAGGAAACTCTTCTCCTGATGATTTCATGATCTGGGGTGACTATTTCTTTCTGGAAGCGCTGCTGCGTCTGCAGCAAGGTGTTCCGGGATATTGGTATGAACGCGATGGCCGATAGGAAAGGAATGATCTATACTGGAAATAATAACGGATAATAAGGGAGCGTTTCATGAACAGGAACGATCATTCACCCCAAAGGCTTGAACCTGGACTACTTATGTTCAATTATAAATATGAAAATGAGGAAGCTCACTGGTTTCACGCGCACAGGGGTATTGAACTGCTGTACATTTACAATGGCCGCGGCGAAATTATGGCAGAGAATCAGACCTACCCCATCCGGGATCATATGCTGGTCTGGTTTCAGCCCTATCAGCTGCACCGTGTGATGGTTCCTCCGGCACAGGGCCGTTCTTATATCCGGACAAATCTAACCTTTGACCCCAATTTTGTGGAGCATTATCTTTCCGCTTTTCCTTTCCTGGAGAAGTTTTTCCGCAGGATGTGGAAGGGCAGCCTCCAGAAGCCGGTTTTCTATGATATGCAGGACACCCTGATTCCTGATTTGCTGGAGGAAATAGATCATTCTATAAATAACTCTGCCGCAGACAAAGAAGAGACTATCGGGTTTCTGATGCTTCAGCTGATCCGGCTGCTGCAAAAACAAATGTCTGATGTCATGGCCGAAGTCAACCCGCTGCATTCGCGTGGAGGTTCACATGTAGAGCAGATCACTGAATGGTTGGATGAACATTACAAAGAGCCCTTCAGCCTCGAAGCACTGGCTAATAAGATGCATCTGTCACCGTATCATATTTCGCATGTATTCAAGCAATTTGCTGGCATCACGCTGTCCGAATATTTGATGCAGCGGCGTGTAAGTGAAGCTTGTATACTGCTTGCCAATACCGCTAAATCCGTTCAGGAGATCGCGATAGAGGTGGGCAGTTTTTCTCCGTCCTATTTCAGTCAGATGTTCAAAAAAAACAAAGGAATTTCACCGGAAAAATACAGAAAGAGCATCCGCTGAAGCCAATCTAATTACAATAACGCAAAAAAACGCCCTTTTATAAAATGGAAGTGTTGAGTAGCCATTTTACGAAAGGGCGATTTGCTGTGCACTCAGCTGACAAAGTAGTCCACTGGCTGACTCTGGAAGGGTTTTGGCTAAAAAAACACTTCTTATAAAATGACCTCAACCTTGACGGATGAGCGTCCGGGATAAGGAGGTAGAACGTTGCCCTCTTCCGGTTCACCGTCGACAGTAATTCCTCGGACACCCTTGCAGACCCTGCTGGCATTCGTAACGGTAATGTCATAGACACAGCCCCGGAAGCGCCGTTTCACCGTAAACCCTTCCCAATCGGCGGGAATACAGGGGTCGATGGACAAGCCTTCGAGCACCGGCTTCACACCCAGGATATATTGGGTAACAGCAACATACATCCAGGCAGCCGTACCGGTTAACCAGGAGACATTGGCGAGACCGAATTTATCAGACTCCGGCCCGAACAGGTTGGAGGAATAGACGTAAGGCTCTGCTTTGTATCGCCATAAACCCGCCTTATCCATAGCCACATTCGGCAGCAGCTGGCGGTAATATTTATAGGCCAGGTCTCCCCGGCCAAGCATACATTCAGCGATAATCGCCCAGGTGTTGGCGTGGCAGAATACCGCCCCGTTCTCCCCCGTGCCCTTGTTGTAATTGGTCAAAGGGTCGGCAGGATCAGGAAAGCTGGTGATGGACGGATGGATTTTTTTGATGCCGAGTTCTGTATCCAACATTTCATACACGCTGTCCATGGCCTGCAGCCCCTTCTCAGGGTCCGCCATACCTGATATCGTCGCCCAGGTCTGGGCGTTGAGCCAGATTTTGGCCTCGTCGTGTTCGTCACTGCCGAGGAACCGTCCGTCGTCCATGATGGCCCGCCGGAACCAGCGTCCATCCCAGCCGATGCTGTTGACCAGCTTGCGCTGACTCTCGTACATGGCTTCATACCGGGCGGTATCCTCCGGATGACCGCTAGCTGCGGCAAGATCAACCATCCGCAGCAGTACCGTTCCAAGCTGCATCGACGTCCAGATACTTTCGCCCCGCCCTTCCCTGCATACACGGAACAGCTGGTCGTTCCAGTCCGAGCGCAGCATCAGCGGGAAGCCACGGGAACCTAGCTGGGACGCGGTGAAATCAACCGCAGCCTTTAAATGCTCGTACACTGTTCCCTCGCCGCCGTCATAGTAAGGTACCTTGGTCTTCAGAAAAGCCGCATCTCCGGTTTCCGCCAGCAAATCCCATGCCGCCAGCGCGGTCCACAAATGGTCGTCGGAATGGATGCTCGTTACCGGATCCCATCCCTCGTTCGGAAAAAAGTAATGGTTCACATGCCCGTCCTTGTACTGCTGTCCGAGTAAAAGCCTCAGCTTGTCAAAGGCAAGCTCCGTGTCGAAGGGCACCACCGCCAAAATATCCTGCGCGGTGTCCCGGTAGCCGACTCCGCGGAACGTGCCGGTGGCGTAAAAAGAAATGTTGCGCGAAAACAGAAAGTTGCGGTGCGCCTGGTACGGATTCCAGATGTTGATCATCCGCTCCGCATCTTTGTCCGGCAGCCGGCTCTCCCATGCGCCAAGGTAGCTTGACCAATTCTCTTTAAGCGCCAGGAAAGAGGATTCTACGAATCCGGCCTCCCGGGAGCGGGCTATTGCCCTCGAGACCTCCTCCTCATCCGCTGCAGTGCCAAGAAATATATTGATCGTGCGGCTCTCGCCCGGCTGCAGCGTAAGGTTGAACTGCAGCGCACCGCACGGGTCGCCGCCCATCAGCTCCGATCCGGTGCAGCCGCCGTTCTCAATCGCCGACGGATTGGATTCACTGCAGTAGCTGCCGATAAATTCCTCGCGGTCGCCGTCGTATCCGGCAAGCGGCGTATCCGCAGCCAGATAGACGAGCGGCGTCTCTTCTGGCTTTGGCTGATTTTCGACCCCGTACCGGTACACCAGTCCCTCCGCTTCATGATATTGCACCGAAACCTGATGTTTGTTATAACACTGCCACTGAAGCTCACGCATAAATTCCATCATGCCAAACTCGGCGTAAGCGTAGACCTTCAGCTCTTGTGGTGCACTGCCCTGATTGGTCAAGGTCAGATTCCAGATCAGCGAATTCTCATAAGGCCCGACAAAATACACTGTTTGCGCCGATATACCGCCCTGACTTGCCTCGAAACGTGTATAGCCCATGCCGTGGGCACTCTTCCACACCTCCGGTTTATCTAAAGCGGGTTCGCTGGTCGGGCACCAGTAACGGCCTGTTTCCGCATTCTGCACATAGATATAAGGGCCTGAGCGGTCCATCGGCAGGTGGAAGAACCGGTAGCGTGTAATCCGCCAGATTTGGGGCGATTTGTAAAAAGCTACCCCGCCGCCCGCTTGCGACATCATCGTATGGAAGGTACCGTTCGACAGGTAGTTCATCCATGGTGTCGGCATATCATGCCGGTTAAATTCCACCTCCTTCTCCCCGTCCCTGAAGGTATAGTAATCTTTCGGATCCGTATATTTGATAGGCTCGGCTTTCACTGGGCTTCAGCTCCTTTGTGATGATAATGCTTATTTCGGCTCGACCTCATCCAGGGTAAGACGGTATTCGAGGCCTTTCATATAGGTGCCGTCTTCATTCAAGAAGGTCAGGCCGAAAGTCAGGTCTCCGCCCGTTCCGTGCACGATCGCAATCAGCCGGTTGAGACCGGTCTGCAGTGTAAGCTCCCGCTCCGGCTCTGTCACGAGAGCACCGTTCAGATAAATCTCATAAGGTACCGCTGTGCTGATGCGCAGGCGTCCCCGGTGAAGCTGCCCGGCAGCCCCCTCTTTATCCGGAGCCTGCACAAAGCAGCTCAGAAACCAGGGATTACATCCCGCATCGGCAATGCGCAATGTACCATCGCCGGAACGCCGCTCTTTCTTCTGCATCCACCCGTAAAGGCCTTCCCCCAGATTATTCAATGAAAATTCCGGATCAGTGTAATAAGCCTTCATCTCACCATAATCGACATGGGACGGACAAGGTAGCGCCATCATGGTTTCCACGGCCCACTCCCCGTCCCCCTTCACGCTGTCCAATAGACCGTCATCAAATGACGCACCCAGATTGGCCAGTAAACGGGTATACAGGCGAAGCGCCTTCTCACTCCCCGGTTCTGTTAACAGCTGGGAGCAGAACACAGAACCTGCACCGGTCTTAGCTTCGGCCAGGAAGATTCCAGATGGGCGGGCGTTTCTGCGGTTCAACTCCACCAGTGCCAGACGGCTGTATTCTGCCGTGTAGCCATGGACGAAATAGTCCTTCCAGGCCGTGCCTTCGATACTCGTACAGAGCACACCGGCGCCTTGAATCTCCAGACTGTCCGCTGCAAGCAAGCGGTTCTTGACCTCCCGCGGCGACAGAAACACCTTGTCGAACCCGAACAGGTCGACAGGACTGAATCCCTGCACGGCGGCGTGGGCGTAGTCCGCCGCCAAGTGATACGTCTCGTGCGGCACCACGCGCACGGGACGGTCCAGCAGGCGGGCAAGCGCCGCCTGCTGGCGTTCCTCCGCCGGCAGGAGCAGCACCTGCCCGCCGGCTTCGGCATGACGCCGGAGCGCTTCAGCTGCTCCCGGCGTCTCAAGCATGCAGACTTCGGCCACGATCAGGCCGAAGTCCTGCAGCCCGGCGCGCGCGGCAATGCCTGGCGCGCCAGTCCAATCCGGCGCTGCTGGATCCAGCGCCGTGTACCGTAGCCGCAGCTGCGCAAGGAAAGCTGCGGCCTGCCCGCCGCGGCGCACCAGCGCTGCCGCGGGCAGGGCCTTAGCCCCGGCGTGCTCCGCACCGCCGGCGTAGGCCAGCATGTTCCGCAGCAGCAGGCAGGCCTGCGGAACATGTTCCAGATTGGCCATCAGCTCCAGCTGATTGGCCAGGAACATGCCCTCTCTGCTGCGGTACTCCAGCAGCGGAGACCACAGATCGCCGCCGTCTCCAAAATCGCCGGAACTGCACTCCAGCAGCAGAGTGAAATCACCTGCCGCCGGCTTCTCGAAAGCTGCGTGGATGATCGGCTCCGGCCCCTCTTCATGCAGCTTCTCATGCCAGAACATCAGATCCCTGTCGCCAAGTCCCTCCAGTACCGGGTGCCGGTAGCTGCCGGCATGAGCACGGAGGAAGGGCCGCCGCGAGAGCGGCAGCTTGCCCAGCGACAGCTGGTTCTGCTCCAGCAGCAGCAGCCTACCGCCCCGAGAGGCAAATGCCTTCAGCAGCGCCTCCAGTGTGCCGTCACCATCCTCCGCCCGGCTGCCGACAATAAGCAGAACATCGGCTGCCAGCTCAGCCAGCCGGGAACGGTCTATCCTTTCACAGCCTGGAACAAGCCGGCTGATAGGTTTGAAATCGCGGTCCGTTCCCCAATAGGCCGACCGCCGCTGTACATTCACTGGCTGGTTCAGCAGACTTGCCGGTACCACCCTGTATTCCAAACGCAGCTCATGCACCTGCCGCCCGCTGTGGAACAGCAGCGCTGTCAGCACCGCCTGCCCGCCTTCAGCCGCAGAGGCCGGCATCCATTCCAGTTGAATAATCTGATGCTTGGCAGGAGGTTGAATGAATTCGAAGCTTTGCCTGTGCACGGTCTTACCGCCCTGCCGGATAACGAATTCCGCCCTGACTTGCTGCTCAGACAGTGTGTCATTGTACACGTCGAAGCTGCGGGCAACCGGCTTATCGTCATAAAAGCAGCTGTTGTATTCGGCAGCGATAATTGTTGCCGGCTTGAACGCCGCTGCCATGATGGCAAAGGCTGGATTAGGGGAGTACAGCGGATACTCCTCCGGCAACATTCCGTTGTTGATCGACAGGGAGTAAGCCGGAACTACCTTCGGCTTCACGCCGGCGGTATCCGTTTGCGAAGGCTGCAGCACGATGTCCCGCTCCGGCATCGCCTGCATGAAATAATGGGCGAAATTAAAGGTGGAAATGCCGGACACCCCCTCCCGCCTGGCGTACTCCACAAACAGCCGCTCCTTCAGCGCCAGGCCTGCTGTGCTTTCATCCGTACCGCGGTAAGCCTGCAGGCCGGTGTACATACTGCTGTTCTGCGGGCAAATATACCACCAGCCGCCGTGTTCCCCGAAAGTCAGCGGAACTGCCCGGTCCCACTGGCTGATCGTGCCGTCGATGTTATAATGGCGGCTTTCCACTTCGGTATGTTCTTTTGGCAGCAGACGGTTGTCCCCTTCGGCGATAATCGCGCGGGTAGGATCAAGCCCGCGGATCTCTGCCATCAGGCCAGGCATATGCCCTTTGAAGCCGTCCCGTCCGTCCACCCAGCGCATTTCGTTCTGCAAACTCCAGAGGATGACAGACGGATGGTTTTTGTCTCGCTGTACCAGCCGCCGCACATGCTGATGACAGTTCTCCACATAAGCGGGATGGTCGGCCAGCATCGATTTGCCGGAGCCGTAAATCGCCGTTTCATCGATTAGGAGCATTCCCTCTTCATCAGCGATGCGCAGATAATCGGCAGGATACGGCTCGGCATGCAGCCGGATACTGTTGATACCAACCGAGCGGCAGATGCGGTACCAGTTGCGGATGTAGGCCTCCGTCATCTGCAGTCCGCCCTGAAAATGCCAGGAGTCACCGCGCAGATTGACCGGTATGCCGTTCAATCTGAACTGCGGGCCCTCGCACCAGAATTCGCGGAAGCCGAAAACTACATCCCGCCGGTCGATAACCTTCCCGTCTTCCAGCAGCTCCAGTACCGCACTGTACAGAAACGGTTCATCCAGGCTCCACAGCCTGGCGCTGTTCCAGTCCAGATGGAATGAAGCACTGTATACTTCCCCGCTGCGTTCGTTCTCACACAGCCTAAGCTTCTCCGCTGCGTGGGCATCGACGTATTCTGCCGTGCACTCCGCAGACAGTACCGGACTGGATTCAGCTTCTAAACTGTAGCGATCCGCCCCTGGCCCGTCCGCAGACTGCTCTAGCACACCTTTTTCCCATATGCTCAGCTTTACCGTGAGCGGGCCGCGGACCGCTGCTGTGTCTGTCCCGGCAGCAACCGCTTGTACCTCGATACGCCCTTCCCTTACGGAAGTCCGAATCGTTACATCCTCCAGCGCCAGCAGGGGGTAGCCCTCCAGATACACGTCCTGCCAGATCCCCCGGCTGATTCTTCCATACCAGGAGCCCATCAGCCCGGTGATTTTGGACATACCGCCGGGAAGCGTCACGGTATCAAATCCGCTGCAAACCACATGCAGCTGATGCTCCTGCCCCTGCTTTACGATGGACGTAATGTCGAGTCTCAGTGGCAGATACCCGTCCTCCCAGATGCCAACCTCCTGCCGGTCCACATAAATGACGGCCTTCTGCATAATACCGTCCAGCCGCAGCACAATCCGCTGCCCGGCCATACTCTCCGGGACACGGAAGCTCCGGTGCAGAACACCCGCTTCAGCGGCATCCCACTCCTGCGGATAACCGTAAATGTCAAACGGAGCATATTCATACTCCGGGATTTTGCCGAAGCTTTTGCCATTCGGCAGCGGATAGGTTCTCCTCCAGCTGGAGGGGACCTGTACCTTGCGGGCTTCATATATTATTCTTTCGGGCAGCCTGTGGCACTCTGGCTGATCGTACAGGGGCATGAAATCCCATTCCCCGTTAAGACATAACAAATTACGCATCTCTTGTTCCCAGCTTTCCGGCAAAGGAGCGAACTTCAAGAATCAGCATAAGCGGTTGCCACAGCTCCTGGCCCGCAGGCGCTCCCTCCCATTTGATAAAATGCGGCTCCATCACTTCAGCCCAGTTGTCCGGACGAAGGGATGTCTTCAGTTTTCCTTCATAAGGGGCAGGCTCCCGGGTAGCCGGCTGCTCCGCATAAAAAAACAGCACATTCTCATGCAGACCGATGATGCCGTATTTATCACCGTCCCCGGGCCGTTCCTCCTGGTATTGATAGTGGTAGTAAACGTAGCTGGCAGCCGCTTCCGGCTTCAGGATCGCAAGCCGTCCGTAAGGTTTGCCTTCAGGACTGCGACGCTCCCAGTGCTGCGCAGAAACAGGATGCTGATAATGAAAAATATCCGTCAGCGGCACCCAGCGGCGCCCTTTAGCCCCTCCGGGCCAAACTGCAAGCTGCTCCGAGGCTCCCGGCAGTAAAGTTTCGGGCAGAACCGGTGATTCCGCACATTCATAATAAAGAAACAGCTGGCCGCTGCAGGCAAACAGGCTCAAGTGGTCTACATGCAGCCGCTCCATGGCTTCAGTGAGCGGAAGTGAGATCTCCCGGCTCCGGAAAAAAGCAGCCGCTTCCCGGCCTTCCGGCCACTCCGCCCTGTATAAACAGCGCTTCATGCCACACCTCCTTATCGTTTGATTCACTATCATGTTACCGCATACACTCTACCCCTGCCTTGACGATGGCGACCTTGTTTAGCATGATAACGACATGCGCTTATCACTCGTTTCCAGCCTATTTCTGCACTTCTTTCAGGGCGTTCCCCACCCGCCGGTAGGCGCAAAAGCGCCCTCCCCGCAGGAAGAGCGCTCACGAAGATTTAAGGCAGAATCGAGAAGGTGATGTCATCGAACAGCATGTAGGCGAAGCCGCTGGTGTAGAAGCCTACTTTGCCGGACGGCCGGTAGCCCGGATCGCTGCCGGACAGCCTTGGTGAACCGTCCACAAATACGGAGATATCGCCATTCTTGGCTGTTACCTTCACCGCATACTCCGTGTCCGGCTGCAGGTCATGTCCCGGGAGGACTGTCTCGGTAAGCTTCTGCCAGGCTGTGTTATACAAGATCCAGGCCGAAGTTCCGTCTGCCCGAGTGCGGTAACCGATCCGGGTGGAGCCGGTGCTGTCCTGACGGTCGAAGATGTACAGGATGCCATTATCAGGCATCACAGACGGTGTCTTTAGCACGAAATCCAGCTGATAAGACGTAAAGCTGCGGTCGAGTAAAGCAGTCGCCCCGTTCAGAAGCTTGTAGCGGCGGTTCCCGTCCGAATCAGCCGCGATGCTGCGGTTCGGGTCTACCGGCCAGCCGTTCCCCCCGTTCTCAAAATCCGTCTCATGCATGATATTGGAGACCGTTATTGCAATGTCAGCTTTAATTAACGGATTTACCGTTGACACCGCCGAAATGACGGTCTGCCCTTCGTATACGGCGTTAACTACTCCCGTACTGTCCACCGTGGCCACCGCCGGGTTGGCCGACTGCCAGGTAACACCCGTCTCCGGTGTATCCGACGGATCATAGGCCAGCTGCAATTGCCGCTGTTCTCCGGCGGCGAGACGCACGCTGCTTTCTGCCGGGATGATCCCGGAAAGCCCGGTAGTCAGTGCCTTGAACTGAATGTCATCGAACAGCATATGGCTGACATTGCTCACGTAGAAGCCAACTTTACCTTCCGCATTGTGTCCTGGATCATTGCCCTTCAGGCGAAAAGCTCCGTCCAGATAGACGCTGATATCCCCGCCCTTAACGAGCATTTTGACCGCATATTCCGTATTCGGCTGCAGGTCGTGTTCAGGGAGCTTCACTTCCTTCAGTACGGCCCACGCTGAATTGTAGAGCAGCCAGGCCGAGGTTCCGTCTGCCCGCGTCTTATAGCCAATCCGGCTGGAGCCGCTGCCGGCCTGGCGGTCAAAAATATACAGGGTCACATTGTCTCCCATCGTCTCAGGGGTCTTCAGCCGAAAGCTCAGCTCGTAATCAGAGAAGCTTTTAGGACTGAGCGCCGAGGCTCCATTCAGCACCTTGTACCAGCGGTTGCCGTCAAGCTTCACAATGCTGCGGTTCCCGTCCTGGACCCAGCCGTTTGCACCGGACTCGAAATCCGTGAAATCCATCACGCCGTCGCCTGCTTCTACCGTGACACTAACCGAAGCTGTCAGCAGCGGATTTTCCGTCGATGCCACGGTGATGACCGTGCTGCCGACCGCTTGGCCGGTGATTATACCTGCTCCATCCACAACCGCGATGGCGGGATCAGCTGACGTGAAGGTCAGGGCGGGATTATCTGCGTTCCACGGAAGCACTGCCGTCTGCAGCTTTACCGTTTTCCAGCGGTCCACCGTAATTTCACTGTCATAAGCAACCACCCCTTGAATAGGGTAGCTGGCTGGTCCTGCCGTCGTGCCTGCTTTACCGGTTAGGCCGATTTCTGCAAATGGAATGTCAGGGAACCCAGGTATGGCATCGAATACTTCCGCATCCGGCCGGAGCGACAGGTCGCCACCCGCCAGATTGGTGAAGCCGGGATCCTCCGTGGTCACCCAGTTATCTGCATACTGAACCAGCCCGAATTTGTCGTATGCCCCATATACATTGGTTGTTACGCTGCGCGGAAGCGACGGATTATAGACAACATTCCCCTGAAACGTATTGGTGTCGGGATAATAACGGTTCTCCGTGAAGAAATTCGCCAGCTCAGGGTATTTGGTCATATAAGGTGTTCCTGTGAAATTGTTGTTAGCCGCAAACAGCGCCTGCCACTTCGGCATGTAATTCAGCGGCACCTGATCATCCGGCTCGTCGCCGAGAAACATATCCGCATAGTCATAGGGAACCTTACTGTCGATAAAAATATTGTTGCGGGTCAGAATATGCGCGCCACCGTTGTTTTTAATGGCCGAATTGCCCATTTTGTAAAAGATATTTTCATCTATGGTAAGTCCCATTGTGAAATTGTCGGGATATACCCCTTCCACTCCGGCTTTGGTTTCGCCGATGTTGTGAAAGTAGTTACGCCTGATGACCGTTCCCCGCTCCTGAGGCTGCTCACCCGCATTCATGTAGATGGCACCAAGGTCGGAGAAGGTTGTACATACATCGTAGATTTCGTTATACTCCACGACATGGTCGTTGCCGAAGATCAGCACGCCGGGATGAGGCGCATCATGCAGCTCATTATGCGACATCCGGTTGCCGACACCTGACAGCAGAACCCCAGGGTTATAGGCTTTGTGATAGTAGGCAAAATCATGGATATGCGAATTTTCCACGGAATTATTCCCCGGCTGCAGCGTCGTTTTGTTGCCCCCCGCCAGCGTGACGGCAGTGCCGCCGATATGATGAATGTGGGTGCTGATAATGGCGTGGTCCGTACCCGGCGCTCCGTTGAAAATATTGTAGTAAAACCTGCTCTGCGTATTGACTAGCACACCGCTGTTGGTGAAGTTGCGGATTTCGCTGTTCAGAATCCGCATGTGACTTCCGCCCATGAACACGGCTGCCGAATCGCGGCCGTTCTCAAGCACCAGCTCAGAGAAATCGATGTATGATGCATCCAGCGCGTTGATCATCGGCGTCTTCAGCATCGTCACTTCAATATCCGGGTCCGCTGCGGCAAATTCGGCATTCGGCAGGAAATACAGCTTGCCGGCCTGGCGGTCAATGTAATATTCACCGGGCATATCAATTTCCTCGAGCAGATTTTGCGCAAAATGAAAATCCGGATACCAGTTTTTGAAGAGGCCGCTCATCTCCCCGTAACGGAGCGTGATGCTTTTGGCGGCTGTATCGATCGAGGCAATTTTGTTGTACGACCATTCCCAGCTGTAGCCAAAAATGCCGTCCAGCCAGATGTCATCCGCCTGTGTCCAGTACTGCGGCCGGTCATACGTATACGTGAAGGTGCCTCCGCGCGTATGCACTTCCCCGTTCGGATCTTTCCGAGTCGGCCCCGGATCTAGAATTTCATCCATTTGTACCGTGCTTTCGTTGGGCCAGCGTGCCAGTGTCATGCCCTGCCCGGCCACATACAATTCCATCGGCGGAACTTCGCTCAGGTCATTGGCCAGATAATATCCATGGCGGCTGAGCTGGCCGTAATCGGTGATCCCGAGTGCTGCCAGATCTGCCGCCAGTACCTTTGTTCTTGCCTCAGTACTGATGATACGGCTGAGCACAGCCGGGTCAGTAACCGGAACAAACGCAGACTTGGCAAGCTGCTCCGCACCTGACAACGTTACAGACTCACCCGGATAAGCGGTGTAAGTGATCAGCTTGCCCGCTTCCCCTGAATCCTGCTGCCGTAATTCGAAGCTGGCTGTCCGTTCATACCTTCCTTCGCGTAAATATACAGTGACACCGCCACTCGGCAACCCTTTCTTTGCTTTCAAAGAACGGATGGTATCACGTGCCTTCTCAAGTGTCAGAAACGGGGCACTCTTTGTCCCACTATTGGAATCGCTTCCATTTTTAGCTACGTAAAATGTTTTCCCAGTGGTCTTCTCCTCCGCAGATGCAGATGATACAGAAGATGTGAAGGGTGGACAGCGAGTCATCATGAACAGCAGACTGGCCATAAGCGCTGCAAGCAACCTTTTTTTCACCAAAGCTCCTCTTCCTTTCCATGTGGGAATGTTGACGGCTGCGCAGGTCGTAGGGCTTAGCGCAGCCGCCTTTGAGCAGCAGGTTCTTCCGAGTTCCTCCAGCGTTGCAGGTTTATCTCTATATAGTTTGAACTTGTGATTTTACTATTTTGGATTGGCCGTGACTCCAGAGAATATTTGGACTTCCGGCCGCTGTTGTCTGCAGATTTCTTGATTATATACCGCTGTTCGCGGTGGAAATCCGCAGACAAAGGCAGACGCTATCGCTCCTACAGTTCCAAAATTCCCCTCCGTCACTTTTTCCCAATTTGTTATTTCAAGTACAATCTATATAATCTCTTACTTCTTCAAGCCTTTATCCTTAAGGAATTGTTCGAATTGTTTGGTCACTTCCGCTACATATTTCTCTTCGCCCGCTTCCTTCAGCTTGCCGTACAGGACAGGCCAGGTTTCTTCAAAATCCAGTGTTCCGGTAACCAGTCCGCGCTTGTATTCCCCCCACACGGCATTCAGGTTAGCGATCTCCGTATTGACCGGCTCGGAATTGAACTTGAAGGCACCTACAGGATTGACTTCGGAATCGGAATTGATTTTTTTGGTTTCCTGCCAGACATTCTCCGGCTGGCCTTCCTTCAGATAAGAATTAAATACGCTGCCAAATACCCAGTCCATATTCGGCAGATACCGGGAATCCAGCAGCGCCTTGATGTAATCACCTGTCGTCTTCTCATAGTGAACACCGGCAATACCATTGCAGAGCAGATTGTACAGATCCTTGTCGGTATTCACCAGATTCAGCAGCATCATTGCCCGTTCCGGATTAGGGGCGGTACGGCTGATCGACTGGTTGGTCGTCGCCGAGTAGCCGTTCGAGAACCAGTCGCTGAGCGGAACCGTGATAACGTCATTTCCGCCGTTTTTCGCTTTAACTTCGGCTTCTACTCCTGGCTTCAGCGTAACGTTGAAATCTACGGCAATCTGGCCTTTCGCCAGATAATCGTTCATCTTTTCAGTAGCTGCGTCTTTGTAAATGTAGCCTTCTTTGTACCATTTGCTGGCCAGCCGGAAATTGTCCAGCTCTTCTTCCGGATAACGGTACAGCGTATAAGTCGGATCATCTGTTTTGATGTAGAAATGGTCATCCAGGCCCGGAACTACCCAGTACTTGTCGTCATGCGACTGAGGATTGATAAAAGAAGTGCCGAATACGCCAAATGGAATAATATCCGGCTCATTCTGCTTGATTTGGGCCAGGAAAGGTTCAATATCGGCAATCTTTTTGATGGAAGCGGTATCAAGATTGTACTTGTCGGCAAACCGCTTCTGGATGATAAATCCGTAACGGGAGCCGTTGATCTGCTGGTTCGGAATACCGTATATTTCACCGTCTACGGAAAGACCGTCCCACATCACCTGCGGCACATCCGCCTTCAGCTCCGGCGCGTATTCATCCAGGAGAGCATCCATCGGCTGAATGGCACCTTTGCGTACCAGTTCCTCCGGCTTCAGCATATAACCGGTCCAGAGAATGTCGAACTTCTCACCCGCAGCAAGCACGGTGTTCATCTTCTGCACATAGTCCCCGATCGCAACAGGCATCAGCTTGACTGTAGCGTTGATCTTTTCCTTCACAATCTTGTTAACTTCATCCTGGACCTTGGCCTGATCGGCCTGAAGCTGCGACAGCGGATAATACCAGGTCAGTTCAACCGGCTTCAGCTCCCCGGCATTTCCCGAATCCGGTGCTGCACTTTGCGCACCTGCTGTAGCGCTGCCTTCTGTGCCGCTTGCCCCGTTACTGTTACCGTTGCCGTTGTTGTTGCCGCCGCAGCCGGCCAGAACCGACGCCGCGAGCAATACAAACGCCAAAACCCCAAACTGTCTTTTTTTCATTTGAGTGACCTCCTGTACTTTGTACATGATTGTATGTTAACCCTTTAGGGAGCCAACCGTAAGCCCTTTGACAAAAAACCGTTGAAAGAACGGGAAGATAACCACCATCGGTCCGCCCGCCAGCACGGCAATCGCCATCCGCGCCGAACTGTTGGGGAAACTCGCCAGATCGATACCAAGCTGTCCTGTAAATTCCGAATTCGTGGTGAGAAATTCGATGCTGTTGAGCGTCCGCACCAGCAGCAGCTGCAGCGGCACTTTGCTCGGATCATCGATGTAGAGCATCGCGTTGAACCATTCATTCCAATACGTAAAGGATATCAGGAGACCCAGAGTAGCAAGCGCCGGTGTGGATAAGGGCAGGATAATCCGGAAGAAAATACGGAATTCCCGCGCCCCGTCGATTTTGGCGGATTCAATGATCTCATGCGGGATTTTGGACATGAACCCTTTCATGACCATGATGTTGAACGGTGACAGCAGGATGGGCAGAATAAGCGCCCACAGGCTGTCTTTCAGATGCAGGTATTGCGTAATAAGGATATAGGAGGGAACAAGCCCCCCGCTGAACAGCATCGTGAAAAATACATAAAATGTGGTTACCCGGTTGTACCTGTAATCCTGTCTCGAAATGACGTAGGCGGTCATCGCAGTCAGCAGCAGGCCGGCCAGCGATCCAACTATGGTCACCGTAAGGGTCACCCCGTAAGCCTGGAACAGAATGTCAGGAGCATCCAGCAGATAGCGGTAGGCATCCAGACTGAACGACTTGGGAATAAACTGATAGCCATTTTGGGTCAGCGCCTTTTCATCCGTCAGCGATACTGCTATGACAAGCAGAAACGGCAGGATGACTACAAGTGAGAGCACCGTAAACAGCAGGTTAATGAACAGCTTGGAAAATTCGAATTTTCGGGCCACTGCCATGGCACCTCCTTACCATAAAGAGTTATCGGGATTGATTTTGCGCACAATCGCGTTAGCCGACAGCACCAGCACCAGACCGACAACCGACTGGTAAAAGCCTGTGGCCGCTGACATGCTTACATTGCCGACTTCACGCAGCGCACGGTAGACATAGGTATCAATAATATCTGTTGAGCCGTAGAGAAAGCCTGAGTTGTTCGGTATAAAGTAATGCAGCCCGAAGTCGCCGCGGAACATGTTGCCGATGGACAGGATCAGCATAATAATGATGATTGGTGCCATCAGCGGAATCGTAATTTTGAACGCCATCTGCCGCTTAGTCGCACCGTCAATCCGTGCCGCCTCGTAATATTCGCTGTTGATGCCGATAATGCCGGCAAAATAAATCAGCGTGTTGAACCCGATCACTTTCCACAATTGAACCAGGATGAGGATCACCGGCCACGGTGCGGCATTCTGGTACCAGCTCACCGGCTCGAGACCGAAGGACTCCAGGGTGCGGTTGATAAAACCGTCGGAATGGTTCAAAAAGGCATACGCCACATAACCCACCAGCACCCACGATAAAAAATGGGGCAGGAACAAGGCCGTCTGGTAGAACTTGCTCCACTTGGCCTTGATTTCGTTCATCAGAATAGCCAGCAGCAGCGCTGCTGAGGTACCTATCAGAATGTAAGCGGTGTTATAAAGGACCGTATTGCGGGTAATTCTCCACGCCGTATCCGTGGTGAACAAATAACGGAAGTTATCAAGCCTTACCCACTTGCTGCCGAATATGCCCAGATCGTAGCGGTAATTTTTAAAGGCGATAATCAGGCCGATCATTGGAATATAGGCAAAAATTAATTTGTACAGTATTCCCGGCAGCGAGAGCAGGAACAGCTCCCGGTTGTTCTTGAAATGGTGAAGCTCTCTTCCGATCCACGTCTTCCTGCGTTTTCCCGGCGGCGCACCCGCATGTGCCCCTTGCTGAGTCAGTGAAACGTTCTTCAACATAGCCAAAGCCCCTTCCTTTCCTTCCTTAGCGACTGCCTGTGTTCCAGGCTTTGCACGACTAACCATAGCGTGGAATATGGCTTTGGCGGTACTGTACAATTGCAGGATTGCTGTACAGATGGGCTGTATTGTTCACGGATTCCTGTTCCGGCATGGCTGAACACTGCAGCAGAACAGCAAAAGGCCCGCACAATGAAAGCATTCATCTGCGGGCCCGGATTACGTATGAATTTGGATCTGTTTTATTTACTGCGGTCTATAGCTGATTTCAGGCGGTACTCCTTGGGCGTCGTCCCGTAACGGCGTTTGAACAGGCGGTAGAAATAGCTTTCATTGCCAAACCCGACCTTTTCCATTATCTCCGTCACGGTTAAGTCCTTCTGCTCCAGGTACTCTCTGGCATAAGCCAGGCGTGCTGCGTTGATCTGATCGACTACAGTCGTTCCTTCCTGCGTCTTGAACACCTGGCCCAAATAAACGGAGCTCATCTTCAGCATGTCGGCGATCCGCTGCACATTGAGGTCAGGATCAGCGTAATGCTTGTCGATAATCTCCTTCACCGTTTCAGCCAGCAGCCGGTTCTTATCCTCGCGCCCGCTCCGCCGCTGCTCCGCAACCTCGTGCACAACCTCCAGCAGTACAGCCTCAATCTCATCCAGTGTCTCTTTTTCAAGAATACGCCGGTTAATAGCCTGCAGGTTGACCGACACCGGATTGACGTTGTGATTGTTCATTTCACCAAGCGTATTGCTTAGTGTAACCGCCAGATGAAGCACCGCAGAGTACATATTTTCGAAGCTGAACCCTCCGATCAGTTCTCTCCAGCTGCGGATCGCCTGCTCTGTCTCCGCCAGATCCCCGCCTTTGAGTCCTTCTGTCAGCTGGCGTTCCAGCTCCTGCGGGATGCGCAGCGATTCATTCCGCTCATTCTCCCTTAGAAGATCAGGTTCAAGTATGGCTCCCTTGCCGAAAATAATCCGGTAGCCCAAATGGCGCACCGCCAGATTATAATGCTGTGAAATGCAGCGGTAGTCCGTGAATATGTCGCTCAGCGTAACCGTAAAGGTAATTCGGTAATAGCCAAGAATGGTTTGTTGAAGCTCCCTGAAGCGCTCTCCCAGCTTTTCCAGTGCCCCCGTTTCACTGCCGGCGATAAAGACAAGATGCCCGCTTTTCATATCCGCCGCTTCACAGGAACCGTCAAGGCGCAGCAACTCCTGACCGATATTGCCAATGGCAAAGTATAGCAGTGATTCCATCTGTAGCCCCGGTCCGGCGGCAAGTCCCTGCAGATCATCGATCTGCACCAGCGCGAGGCGGAGTGGCGACGGATAAGCGATATCAATCCCGTACTGCTCCCTGATCTGCAGAAATGCCCGCTCGTCTACGCTGCCGCTGAGCCCGATCAGGCTCCGCAGCTGATAGACCTTAGCAATATTGGACTGCGATGCCCGCTCCTGTTCCAGCCCCTTTAGCTTGCCGAGCATCTCGGTCACGTTGGCTGTAATCAGCGACAGCTCATCCTTCACCTGCGGAGCGCCGCGCTCATCCTGCGGCACCAGCGTCAGCAGCTGGCCCACGGGCTTATAGAGCCGCAGCGAAAAGAACACGGACATCATTACAGCGAGCAGAACTACAGACAGCGTTACTGCCAGTTCCGTCCACTTCATCTGCCGGACGCTGCCCAGCACGATATCATAATCTTGCATACTGACAATCTGCCAGTTATTCAGGGCTTTACTCAGATAAGTGACCTTATACTTCCTATCTCCGTACGTGTAGTTAAAAGAATTCAGCGGCGTGTCCGAGGAGGAGATCCGCGGCAGCAAATCCTGCTTAATATTAAGTCCGGCCGGAAGCTGCCCGTCAGTCGAAATAAGCACTTCACCCTCGCTGTCGGTGACGAAAAGGACATCCTTTTCCCGCTCAGCCGCGTGATTAAGCGCTTTCATATTATCCAGCATCCATCCCGGCTTCACCGTTAAAATCAGCACATTGTCATTGATTGAACCCAGCGAATCTCCGTCATACATGAAAAAGGCAAATACATCGATCCCTTCGTCCTTGCCGTCAAGATCCAGGGGAATCAGCTGCAGCTTCGGCAAATCGGCCCGGGAGGCCATGTAATCCTCTAAGGCTTTGTAGAAGAGGCTGTTATCAATGTCATGGTTCAGCGATGAGAAGAACCGGTGCTGCGCACCGTTATAAAAGACTGCAGCGTGCAGATACGGGGAAGATGCCACCGTATGATTGAGGCGTTCGATCTTCAGAATGCTATCCCTGTAATCCGCACCGGACTTCAGCGCAATCAGTTCTTCGTCATTGTACAGGGAAACTGCCAGATCCTTCACAATGCCATTCATGTTCTCAATGTTGTAATTCATTTGGGTCAGCAGCTTGCGGTCAGCTTCATTTTGCAGGCTAAGTACCTTGCCGCGGGCACTGGTGTTCAATACAAACGAAGTAATGGCCAGTATGGCGACAACAAGCATAAAGCTGAGCAAAATCCGCTGTAAATATTTGCGCGAGCGGATCGTCTGCAATACATTCATGGGTCTTCTCTCCCTGCTCTTAGGGTGACCTTAATATAATCCTGCGCGATTTTGCTTGTCAATCCTCGTTATCCTGAAACGTCCTCCGGGAGTCTTCCTCATCTGGCCATGTACCCGGCTCTGCGTGGAACAGCTCCCGCAGCAGTGTCCGCGCCATCACCCCGTGACCTGATGCATCCGGATGGATACCGTCACCGTAGGTATACGAGGCGTTAAGCGAGCGTTCCTGCCGGATATGCTCCAGCAGCGGTGTGCGCAGATCGATGATGCCGTCGGCGGGGCAGCTCCCCGATAACAGCCAGTCCGCATAACGCTCAAGTATACGGTCATAATCCCTGTAGGGCGCCAGATAGCTGAAACCGGACGCCTCCGCAGGCAGAAGCTGGCCGTTCATTGATGCGGCGTCGAACGGCGGCGGGGTCATCAGTACGACCTTGGCCCCGGCTTCGCGGATCTGCGCACTCAGCCGCAGCATTCCTGTCCTATAGGCGGCGAACCGTTCGCCCGAGAAGGGATGGTAGATCCCGTCATTCATACCGTAGCATGCTACGACCACACCGGGAGCTGCTTCCGCGAGTTCTTTTGCCAGGCGTTCATGCACACAGGGCCGCGGGAACGGATGGGCCGCTTCGCTGAGACCCGAGGACGTCTCGCTGGGAACACCGCGTGCAGCCAGTTCCACTCCCAGATCCGGACGGTGCTTCTGCAGCCATTCCCCAGCCAAACGGATATATAGACCGTCAGCTGTAATGCTGTCCCCGAGAAACAGAATGAGCGGCCTGATGGAATTTTTTGTTATGTTATCAGTAAATAAATGCAGCATACTTCCCCCTCCTGTCGATCGCGCTGGTCCCTTGCCCGGCTGAAATCGGGCGGTGCACCTGCAACCTAATGGTAGCCCCGCCTGCCTTTTTTCGCCTTGACGATATCGACCATCTTTAGCATAATATGGCCATGACAACCAAACTGTTTGCGCGGGACATCGGACTTGAACCCGGCTTCACCTTCAGAATCCAGAAGTGTCCGCTGACCCATGACTACTACGTCCATAGCCATGACTTCTCGGAGCTCGTCGTCATTTTGTCAGGAAATGCGGTACATATTATCGAGGGGAGGGAGTATCCGGTTAGCGCCGGCCAGGTTTTTTTAATCCACAGCAATGTTTCCCACGGTTACAAGAATGTCGACGGCATCGAGTATGTTAACGTGATGTTCCAGCCCGAGCAGCTGCTGCAGCAGTCCGAGCTCAGGCTGATGCCGGGCTTTCAGGCGCTGTTCTATATCGAGCCTTTCTACCGGAAGGAGATGCACTTCAAAGGCATGCTCACCCTTGATGCCGGGCAGCTCCGGGAGGCTACCCGTCTGCTGGACTGTATTCTGGGAGAGCATGAACAACAGCAGGAAGGGTACAGGCTAATGATCCGCACCTATTTCACCGCACTCGTTGGCATGCTGTCACGGTATTATCAGAACAGCAGCGGACGGGAGGATAACAAAGCGCTGCGGATCGGTGAGACGGTTACCTATATCGAAGAGCATTTTCTGCAGCCGATCACCCTACAATCCATGGCAGATATGGCCTACATGTCAACACGCCAGTTTCTGAGGGTCTTCACCCGCAACTATCAGACCACCCCGATGGATTATATCATCCGCAAGCGCCTGGATTATTCCTGCACACTGCTGCGGAGCCTGGACCTCACCATATTCCAGGTCGCCATGGACAGCGGCTTCCACGACCAGAGCTATTACTCCCGCCAGTTCCGCAAAGTATTTAACTGCACGCCAAGCGAATACCGCGAGAAAATACGGGATTCCGGACAAGCATCCCCGTTCAATCCCTGAACCTCTCCGTACCGGCGGCAGCTGCCTCATCCTTCTGACGCAGCCGCCGCCGGTACGCTCCGGGGGTTACGCCAAACCTCGCACGGAACAGACGCGTCAGGTAGTTGGGATCTTGAATGCCTACCCGTTCGGCAATTTCGGAAATGCCCAGCACCGTACCGCTGAGCAGTTTTTTGGCTTCCTCCAGGCGCAGGTGCAGCACGTACTGCAGCGGTGTTGTGCCGATATGCTGTTTCATGCACCTCGTAATATAATCTGCCTGAAAATGCAGCTCCTCCTCGAGTCCTGCAAGATTAAACGGCTGCCTCCAGTGAACGTCCAGATAGCTTGCTGCTGCCCGGGCCAGCCGTTCCGTAGGCTCCGGCAGAGCAGTCCGCACGCATTCCGCCTGAAGTAGAGCCATCAGCCCGGCGAGCAGCAAGTGAAGCCGGAGTGCATTTTCTGCGTTCAGCCGGCTGTGAATCTCGTTCATCTCATGCAAAATCGGTTCCAGTACCTCTACATCGACTGCAGCGAATTTCGGCATGTATAAACGCTGCTGTGCAGAAGGCTCCTCATCCTCTACCGTTCCTTTAGCCAGCAGCGACGGCCAGGGAATATCCCCCTGGCGGATATAAGCCGGCTTACACGCATGGATAAAGTGCACCCAGTAAATCTCCGTATCCTCTGCACAGGCCCTATGCCCGGCATGCGGCAGCCCCGCCTCCAGCACCAACAGCTTGCCCGGGCCAACCTCGTATTCCTTATCCTGTTCTGTCATATAGAGCGTTCCCCGCTTCACCAGCAGCAGATCGTACACTGCGAAGGTGCGGGCGAAATGCCGGTCTCCCGGCGACCATACGGCACGTCCTACCGTGACGAACTGCGGCAGCGGCGGGATGGAGAATTCAAGGCACAGCACCGTATATCTCTCCTGTCAAAGTCGATTTTGTGCTATTCAAAGTCTATATTATCACTGGCTGCTTCGGTGGAAAAGAGTTACATTGACTGGGAATCCGCTTTACATCCAACCATATAAGGGGCTGTTTATCGATGCGTTTTCGTCAGGTTCACCTCGACTTCCATACTTCCGAAGCCATTCCCGGCATAGGACAGGAATTTTCCAAAGCCCAGTTTCAAGCCATGCTGCGTACCGGGCATGTAGATTCAATCACTGTGTTCTCCAAATGCCATCACGGCTGGGCCTACCATCCCAGTGAAGCCAATGAAATGCATCCGCATCTCTCCTTTGACCTGCTGGGGGAAATGATCACGGCGGCTCATGAGATCGGGGTCCGGACACCGGTATATTTATCAGCTGGTCTTGATGAGAAGCTGGCGCGCCGCCATCCCGAGTGGCTGATCCGTGATGCAGAGGACCGGACACGCTGGGTAAAGGACTTTATGACTCCGGGTTACCACGAGTTTTGCCTTAATACGCCTTACCTGGACATTTTACTGGCGCAAATCCATGAAGTCGTCTCCCGGTATGATGCAGACGGGATCTTTCTCGATATCGTCGGCGCCCGCAAATGCCGCTGCCAGTATTGTGTGGCCGCGCTGCGGGCAGCCGGCCAAGACCCTCGCGACGAAACATCTATAATTGCCTTGGGCGAAGCGACTTATCTGAACTATGCGCGCCGCGTACGGGAGACTATCGACGATGTGAAGCCTGGTCTTCCGGTCTATCACAACAACGGTCATCAGCAGCGGGGCCGCCGTGATCTCGTCCATGTCAACAGCCATCTCGAACTGGAATCGCTCCCGACCGGAGGCTGGGGCTACGATCACTTCCCGCTGTCGGCACGGTACGCCCAGCCACTGGGCATGGAATTTCTCGGCATGACCGGCAAATTCCATACCTCGTGGGGCGAATTCGGCGGCTACAAGCATCCGAACGCACTGCGGTTTGAAGCCGCACTCAGTCTCGCTCACGGCGCCAAATGCTCCATCGGCGACCAGCTTCACCCCTCAGGCCTGATGGACGAAGCAACCTATGCCCTGATTGGCGCTGCCTACGCAGAGGTAGAGGCGAAGGAACCGTGGTGCAGCGGGGTAGAATCGGTTGCCGACATCGCGGTCCTGTCCCTGGAAGCGGTGCGTGAAGCCTGTCCCGGCGGTCACGAACTCATGGGGCAGCGCAATCTGGCCGATGCCGGTGTCGTGCGCATGCTGACTGAAGGCCACTACCTGTTCGACATCGTGGATATGTCCAGCGATTTCACCGCCTACAAGGTGCTGATTCTGCCGGACGAGGTGCCGGTATGGCCGGAATTGGCCGGCGCTATAGATACCTTTACGGCAGGTGGCGGCAAGGTGCTCGCCACCGGGCGTTCGGGTCTGAACACGGCCGGGGATGCTTTTGAGCTGAACCTCGGAGTCAACTGGCTGGGAGTTAATCCGTACCGTCCATCTTATTTCAGTCCGAATTTCACTCCCGGTGCCCTGCTGCCTGCCTCCTATGTGATGTATGGCGAGGGCCAGCTAGTGGAGCTAAACGGCGGTCATTCGCTGGGCCACTTAGAGAATCCCTATTTCAACCGTGATGTCTTCAGCTTTTGTTCGCATCAGCACACACCTGGTGCCAGAGAAGACAATGGTCCAGGCATGGTCGAGAGCGAAGACGGAATCTATATCGCCTGGGAGGTGTTCAGTGATTATGCGGATGGCGGACATCTCATCCTGAAGGAGATGGTGCTCCTTTCCCTATCCCGCCTCCTTCCTCAGCCAGCCCTGACTACCAGTCTGCCGGCCCGGGGAATAACGACCCTGCAGTACCAGCAGGCAGAGCGGCGATATGTGAACCATCTGCTCTATGCCGCCCCCGTACTCAAGGGCCGCATTGAGGTCATCGAGGACATTGTGCCGCTGCGGGACATTTCCGTCAGCCTGCGTCTCCCGTCAACCGCCCCCGTCCACCGTGTCTATCTTGCCCCCTCGATGACTGAGCTGCCGTTTACGGCAGGCCAAGAGGGTGAACTCTCTTATACAGTTCCTTACCTGGAGAATCACCAGATGGCAGTGATAGAGCTGGCGTAGCAAAAATACTGGCGGTTAACCCGTACATTTATAAAAACAAGGGATGTCGCAGCAGCCTCCGGCTTCTGTAACCTCCCTTTTTTAATCCGCTATCCGCGCGTTAATCCCTTCTACCTGGGCATCAATATCGTTCTCTCCGTATTGAATCTCAGTTGTTGTCCTCCGGTTTGATAACACCTTTTTTGATGATTATATTTCCATATAAAGCCTCTTCACCCGTAATTACAATGGCATAGCTCTGTTTGGAGCGGTTATAAAAGGCAAAACGTTCCTCGTATTCGATGGTTGCCGCCTCATCATGCCTGGAGATAATGGCTTCATAGGTAGACCAGATCACCGGTACTGTCTTGTCTCCTTCAACCACTTCCATGAACGCCGCCTGATGCGCCGCATAATGATCCAGGGGAAGCAGTTCAAGGATAGCATCAAGCAGCCGCGGAATCCCGATTCCATCGTATCTTAACACTCTTGAATGCAGTGCATGCCCCGGATAATTGGCATCCGCCAGCACAAGCTCATCTCCATGGCCCATCTCCATCAGTACACGAACCAGTTCGGGAGACAGGAGCTTCGGTATTTTCTTCAGCATGTTGTTCCTCCATATAAATTGAACTAGTGATTCTATACCGCTGTTCACGGTGGAAATCCACAGACAAAGACGGACGCTTCCGCTCCTACAGTTCCAAAATTCCCCTCCATCACTTTTTCCTTAATGTTTATTTTCATGTTCAATCCATATTAAATAAAGCTACATTCCGTAGAATGATCTTAAAGCAACAAGCTCATCAATACGGTTCTGGGGCAATTCACGTTCACCGTTGATCATTCGTGTAATAAATGTCAGCTTAGCAGTATATTCGAGCCTTTCCATGTTCAGGTAGGCGCTCATCACATCCTTGCCCCAGGTCAGTGCACCGTGGCTCTCCAGAAGGACCGCTGTTTTCTTGCCCAGAAAAGGAATTAGCGAATCCGGGATCTCTTCCGTTGAAGGTGTCCCGTACTTTGCCAGTGGAATATCCCCCATAGCAATTACAGACTCAGGCATCATCATCTTGTCCAGGCTTTCTCCTTTGATGGCAAATGCAGTTGCATATGGAGGATGCGCATGAACTACACCTTTCATCTCAGGCAGCTCATTATAAATCTTAAGGTGCATTTTCACTTCGGTAGACGGACGATAGCCTTCCCCTGCTTCAAGAATCTCTCCCTGCAGATTGACCTTTACGAGCATGTGCGGCTTCAAATACCCTTTGCTGACTCCGGTCGGTGAAGTAAGAATCTCTGTTTCCGATAGGCGCGCAGAGATGTTGCCGTCGTTAGCGGCTATAAAATCCTTATTAAACAGATTTCTGCCTATATCACAAATTAGCAGCCGCAATTCCTCTTCAGAATGATTCATGATTACTCTCCTTTTACTAATCGATGATTTATAAAGCCGGATAATAGCTGGAAAGTGTACAGGAACGTGCCACAAGTTCTCTTACCTCAGAAGGATGAACTGCTCCCAAGGCCGTTAATTGAACAGCGATATTCCCGATCGCACTCGCTTCTACAGGTCCGGCGACAATTTCCTTGCCGGTGGCGTCTGTCGTAAGCTGGCATAGAAGAACATTCTGGATCCCTCCGCCGACCATATGAATTCTGCGGATGGTCTGCCCGTTTAATGCTTCCAGCTCTTTAATCGTCGCTGCGTATGAGTAGGCCAGACTGTTCAGAATAGTTAGAATGAACTCTGCTTTTGTCCGCGGCGGTGTCTGTCCGGTCCGGGTACAATACGCCTCTATCCGTTTCGGCATATCTCCAGGTGTACTGAAGAGCGCATCATTAGGATCGATAACTGCCGCAGTATACGCTGTCCTATGAACACTCTGGGCAAGCAAGGCTGCCTCATGATGAGACACCGGTTCCCCCGCTTCAGCCCAGCCCCGCTGCGTTTCCTGCAAAATCCATAGCCCTGTGATATTCTTTAGCAGACGATTGCTGCTTCCATAGCAGCTTTCATTAGTAAACCCGCATTCACGGGCCAGATCCGTTATTATCGGCCGATCCGTCTCCATTCCCACCAGGGACCATGTTCCACAGCTGATAAACGCGGCATCTGGTTTGGATATATAGGGGATCGAGGCCACAGCAGAAGCCGTATCATGTGAAGCTCCGGCTATCACCTTGAGCGGACCGATGCCAAGCTCTTCCTGCAGGGCAGGAATTACAGAGCCGATGACCGTACCAGCCGGAACGAGAGTAGGAATCAGTTCAACCGGGAGACCCAGCCTATTCGATACCTCCAGAGAAGGATTGGCAACGCCTGCAGCCAGCAGACCGCTTGTACTCCAAATCGTCTGCTCCGCCACAGCAACACCGGAGAACAGGTAATGGAACAAGTCAGGCATCATCAGCATTTTGTCCGCAGTCTCTCTCAGCCAAGGGCTGATTCGAAGATCGGCAAACAGCTGATATACTGTATTGATCCTGGCTGATTGGTTGCCTGTTAGCCGAAACTGCTCTTCTGGCGGTAATAAGGACTCAAGGGTGCCGGCACTGGCTGCTGTTCTCTGGTCCCTGTAATGGTGCGGAGAATACAGCAGCTGTCCTTGACTGTCAATGAAGCCGTAATCGACACCCCATGTATCTACGCTTAAAGCCGTCAATGGACCCTGTGCCTTAGCAGCCTTACGTATGCCCTGCTTCATTTCGTGAAAAAGCCTCAGAACATCCCAGTATAAATGTCCGCCCGTTTGTACCGGCTGATTAGCAAAACGGTGAATTTCTTCCACGCGGATGCTCTCACCGTCATAGATGCCCAGCATCACCCTGCCGGAGCTTGCCCCCAGATCCATCGCCAGCAAATTTATAGCATCGCTCATACTATCTGCACCTGCTCCATTTGAGGATTTAATACAGCGGCCCGAAGTTCCGGCAGGCTCTGTAATCCGCACTCTCCAGATCCTCTGTACCGAATAATGACCATACCCGTGGTCTGAAAATACGTGACTCTTCTACATTGTGCATACTGACCGGAATCCGCAGGATAGATGCAAGCGTTATCAGATCTGCACCGATATGCCCGTAGCTTATCGCCCCATGGTTGGCTCCCCAATTGTTCATGACATCGTAAACCGATTTAAATGAGCCCTGATTCGTCAGCTTCGGAGCAAACCAGGTTGTTGGCCACGTAGGATCTGTCCGTTCATCCAGCGTCTGGTGAACAGCTTCGGGCAAATCCACAGTGAAACCCTCTACAAGCTGAAGTACAGGACCGAGTCCCTTAACCAGGTTGAGACGGGCCATAGTAACAGGCATTCCGCCTTTTGTTAAATAATCCGTTGAGAAGCCTCCTCCCCGGAAGTATTCCTGCGATGCAGCGCGGAACCGGGTCTGTGCAATACAGCTATCCGCTTCTTCATCTGTAATCTCCCAAAAGGGCTTGATCGCCGGCTTTCCGTCAATACTCTGCTCCCCTGTTCCATCCAGCGCTGCAGAGCCAGAATTAATTAGATGCAATAGTCCGTTTGCCGCGTCTCCCTCCAGTGTATATCCGGTTACACTCTTAACGGCGGCAGGACTCCAGTAGGTGCGGACATCGGCGAATATTTGCGCGGTGTTCGTAAGCAGATAATTGAACAGCATGGTTACGCCGTTCAAGCTGTCATTTTCAGTTGCAACAATGTACGGTGCGCGTCTGCCATTCCAGTCAAAGGAGGAGTTCAGCAATGTCTCCATGAAATCTCCGTTCGGAAAATGATCCGTCCAATGCCGTTGGCCCTGGAAACCCCCAACAAGCGCATTATGCCCGTTCGCCTCTTCCTCGAAGCCAATCTCGGCGAGCTTAGGATTACCAACCATGAGATCACGCGCAATGAGGGTCATTTTCACACATGTCTCCCATTGCTTTTCCTTTTCCTCATCACTGATTTGCAGTTCAGGCGGGTTATTATCTGCTCCGATCCGGCAATTCTCCTTGACCCAGGCCAGTGCGTGCTCAAATTCTGCTTGATCATAGATTTCCTCTTCAAACCGGCGGACAAATTCAGACATATCCACATACTCATTACGCATGCCCAGGTATTCCTGGAAAAACTGCTCGTTAACAATCGAACCCGCGATCCCCATGGAGACGGAGCCCATCGACAAATAGGATTTGCCCTTCATCAAGGCCACCGCCAAAGCGGATTTGGCAAACTGCAGCAGCTTAGACTGCACATCGGCCGGAATCTCTTCGCTGCCGGAATCCTGAACATCCTCACCGTAAATCCCGAAAGCCGGAATTCCTTTTTGCGCATAGGCAGACAATACCGCAGCCAGATATACCGCACCTGGACGCTCGGTTCCATTAAAACCCCATACTGCATGTGGAATAGTGGCATCCATATCCATGGTTTCTGAACCATAACACCAGCAAGGGGTTACAGTAATAGACACTCCAACATTTTCACTTGCAAACTTCCGTGCGGCAACCGCGGCTTCCTTAACACCGCCAATTGTAGAATCAGCGATAACACACTCTACCTTGGAACCATCCGGATAAAAAAGCTTTTCTTCTAGAAATTTGGCTACACGCTGTGCCATGCCCATGGTTTGGACCTCCAGCGATTCGCGGACACCGCGTCTTCTGCCATCGATGGTGGGCCGGATACCAATCTTCGGATAATTTGTTGCCACTGCTGTTCCTCCTCAAATTAAGTGGTTGAAGATTAAATGAAGTTCATGTTAATAATAGAATCCATATTCAATGTAGTCAACAAAAAACCACATAATAATCTTATATTTTGTGGTTTAATGTGATATTATTAAGAAAATAGTGTGGGGTTTAAAGTGATGTCTGACTATCTCTTAGTAAATTGTAGTACACTATGAATATAAAATGACTTTTAATTAAGGGTGGATAAGACATGAAGGCATTTGAACGGCGGGACCTCATTATTAATGAGCTTTATAGACATAAAAAAGTGCATGTCGCTGAACTAGCTCAAAAATTCCAGGTATCAGAAGAGACGATCCGGCGCGATCTTGACAAGCTCGATAAAGAAGGACTGGCCAAAAAGAATTACGGCGGCGCAATTTTGAATGCTCATACCAATGAAGATCCTTCCTATGCAAGCAGACACCAGATCAATCTTGAAGCCAAAGGCATTATTGCCTCCAATGTGCTGGACTTGATTAATGACGGGGACAGTCTGATGACCGATACCAGTACAACAGCTTTTGAAGCCTTACGCAAAATTACTGAAGCCAAGCAAAATCTAACTATAATCACCAATTCATTGGCTGTTTTGTCTGAATTCCAGCATTCCGGCCACAAGCTCATCTCTACCGGCGGTACTTTAGGGCCTGAAACCAGCTCCTTCGTAGGCCCCACAGCTTCCCAGAGCATACAAAAGTACAATGTAGATGTAGCTCTATTCAGCTGTAAAGCACTGTCAATGACGGGAGGTCTCAGTGATTCCAACGAAGAAGAGAGCGAATTGAAAATTCTAATGCAAAAGCAGGCCAGTAAAGTCGTGCTGCTCGTAGACCATTCCAAATTTGACCGAATTGCCTTCATCAAGCTCTTCAGCTTTGATAAAGTCGATTACATTGTGACCGATCAAAAGCCTTCGGAGGAATGGATCGCTTTTCTGAATACATATCAGATATCCGTTCTCTACAGTTCTGATATGTAAATTACACCTCACCAGAGGGGAGGCGAGTCATACAATGGGATCGAGAAATTTAGCTGCTTATCACGCTCCCCAGTGGTTTCCATTCGTTCTTATCGCTGTCGGAGCCTGTCTTATAGCGCTGCTGTGGATGGTATTCAAAAAGTCCAGTGAGTAGTATTCCCGGCCCCATTTTCGATAGCGCTTACATTGCAACATAGCACATACTCCTATTCCACCGCGTCTGCACACCGAATCAATGATTGATCTTTAACTTCATTTTTCTCATGTATGTCTGACTTGCCATGAATAAAACAAAAAACCTCCCCTCACCCCTAAAGGTAAAAGAAGGCATAAACGCGTCGCTTCTGTAGCAGAGCAGCTATATCTTCAGCTCCCCAAGCTTGATCAGCTCGACAACCGCTTGCGAACGGCCTTTGACGTTTAGTTTTTGCATGACGTTCGTGGTGTGGTTTGAAAGACACCATTATAATGGCAGGTCTTTCAGTTCTCCATTTGTTGATAGAAGTTCCTCTTCTACTGACTTTACAGCAACTTTCTTATCTAATTGTGTATTCTTTTTATTACCAAGCGTCTTTTTCCATTTATCCCAGAGACGATCAAAGGCAGCGAATAAAGTGAAACTGTAAAGTACGCTTTGACGTAGGTGTATTACGGGAAAATCAGAAAACATTTTTTCTAAATTAATGAAATATATGAACATTGAACATACAGCTATTATTACAAAATTTAATACATAAATTACATTCATAAATTCTTTTTTATCTTCCCTATCTCTTAATTCTAAATTATCATATCTATCTGATGTTAAAAATCCTTGCTTTAATTTCTTTTTTCTTCTTGAAAAAAAATCCGAAAAATAAAAATAACATGTACCAGTGAATTTTAATATGAAATAGTTCATGATAAATACAAATGTCAAGCTAATAGTCATGGAATCTACGTATTCACCAAATATATTTTGAGTATAAACGTATATAAATACACCCATTACAGTATTGATCAGAATGCTAGTAATGAAAGAAAAACCATATAAGCTACTGTACCGATACAATGTTTCCATTTTCAATTTATTCAAAATAGTAAAAGTAATTTTTAAGGGAAGAAATACAATTATTAATAAGATGAATGAAAATAAAAAATACAATTTCCGTATAAAAGCATATTTCTCTGCCCCTTCTTTTTTTTCAAAAAAATAATTAGAAGAAATAAACAAGGAAACTGAGAAGGTAAAGATAGATATATAGTAAAGAGCCCATTTGATGATAATTCTATCTAATTCATTTGAATTTTGATTCAGATTAAAAAGAAACATACCTACTGAACAAAGGCACATTATTATTGAGACCCATAATTTCCAAGTCTCTAGGTTCTCATTCTTTCCGTAAAACTCAAAAATATTAAAGTTACTCATCTTGCACATACCACTTCCTTCTTTATTCCCTGGTTATTATTACTATAATTTAGGTGCAAAAAATATTTTCATCACCTAAACTGCTTGTAAACTGCTATGAATATTAAAATAAAACAAAATATGTTCTTTTAAAAATTGTAACGATGATAAGTCACAACAATGACAAGCTAAATTTTGAAAATCCATTTTATGAGCACCTTTATTATCTGTGTATTTATGCAAATAAAAGGAGAATAATTGCAAAAGTTGCTTGCCAGGGATCACTCTCCAAAATTCATCATTATAGGTTTGCCTTATTTTTTTCTCCATCCGTAAATACACCTTTGTGAATCCATACATTTTATTTCTTTGGTAATCCCTAAAAACTTCATTAAGAAGGTAATCCCCTACTTTTTTATTATCAATTTCAAATGGAACTTTTTTCTTAGTGAATCTGGAAATCGATTGACTGGAATTTTCCGTATTCATCCCCAACTTCTGAATTGTACAATATATAGTCACCAGTTTTTTCATTTGGGTAGAGATATCATTGAGCCATAACTCAAAGTTAATTTTATTCTGACAAAATCTTCGATTTTCATTAGTCCTTCCTTTAACAAAGTTAATACCTGCTTCCTCATCAACTAAATAGTTTTCGATTGAATATCTTTCCAGATATAAGAAGTTTGCATCATTATACATTTTCTTTTCGAGAATAGTATCAAAATCCGAATCTGCAATGAAAAAACATGGAATTTTATTCGCCGAAATGGTGCTTTGTTTACTTTTCTGATAAACATCAATTACATTTTTTTTGCCTGACACTGCTTCAACATGAATTTGAATATTCGAATCAGAGAACAACCTTTTCAATAGTATGTCATATAAGTGAATACCCATATCATCTTCAATAAACACAATCAAGTCACTAGATTGACTCATTAAAATTTGAAATGCTAAGTACGCTTCGTTACTATATGTAGGAATTCCAACATCATCCATGCTCATGACTATCTATCACTCCTTAAAGAAACACATTTGTTCCTAAAGACACCCACAATCTCAGGGGAGTGGGTAGCAAATATCAGTTGCAGATTAGATGATATATTTAATATGGACTTGGCAAAGTTTCGTTGCCAAGCTATATGTAAAGATAATTCTGGCTCATCAATTATATAAATACCTTTTTGTTTTGAACTCACTTCAAAAATTAAGTAGGCAAAGAAGATCACAATTTGTTTTTCACCAGAAGAAAGTTTGTCTAACTCCATTCTTTTTTTGCTATTTTCCTGTGTGAACAACACATTTCCATCTCTGTCGTTTAAAACAAGTTCTTTATTGCTCTCTTTTAGAAAATCATTAACCGTGTCTAAAAAAGTTTTCATATTTCTTTGCAATTCTTCTTTCTTTTGATTAATATCTTGTATAACTTTTTGCCATTGCATTATTCTATTAAGTTGTGGCAAGTTTCCTATGAATGATAGTATAGAGTTATCGTATTCCTTTTCTCCAGCCTGCCATTTGCTAAAAACCTCATAACCTGCAAATAAACGTGCAATAAACATGTCCATTTCTTTTTCAAATTGAGGTGATAGTAACTTCATTTCTTTGAATGCATTTTTCAATTCATTAATTTTCGTGTCATTTAAAATCCCAATTTGCATTTTTATATCTGAAGTAAGTGCTTCATTTTCATAGTATTTAAATGATGATTGAAATATTTCTTTTCTCATTCGCTCATTTAATTGCTCTAATCTAATCCCAGTTTTCCTTTGATATTCTTTTACAATTTTGTTTATGCTCCTTAAAGTATCATCAATACCTCCAGTTGGTCGTGTATCACCATCAGACCACGTAGTTATATACCGAGTGCCTTGTTTCGTATATTTAACTATGTTATCTTCATTGTTCCCTTCAAGAAAACGATTATCTCTCGATAATGGTAGATATAAAATATTTAGTTCATTTGATATTTCGGTTAATATTGCATCTAAAGTTTGTCTAGAATCCTCACGTGCGCTTAACCTTATATATGTTTCGTCAATATTATTTAAGTTGATTGGAACTAAAAAGTCCTTCCATTTCAATTCGTACAACCCTTCAGAGTTCATTTTAATGTTCACTTCTTGAAGTTCTTTTCCCACCACGTACGATAGAGTTACTTCCTCGAAATTATACTTACTTAAAAAATCGAGATTTTTAGATGCTATTGAAGATATAATATTCAAAATTGATGTTTTACCTGACCCATTTGCTCCTACCAATAATGTCAAATCATCCTTAAAATCAATATTATAATTTCTCCATCCAAACATATTCTTAATTTTTAAATTTTTTATCATTTTTTACGCCCCCCTGAATGGCTATATAATTTAATACTTACTAAAAACAGGAAATCTAATAATACTGTACCAGTAATCCAAAGCATTTTCTCGCCATTTTTTTACATAAAATAGTATATTCACAAAATAGTTAAACAAAATTCTATTTTAGAAAACAAAAAATCTTCCCTTAGCTTAATAGCTAAAAGAAGATCATAAACTTGGTTCATCTGTTGCATAACTGTTTACAAACAACTTTGAAGTAGAGAATTATAATCAATTATTTTGAGCTATATGGACCAAATTCCATTTACAATTCTACCTGCCCCAAAGGAGTATAAATCTCCACTTCCCCATCAACACTTACAACCAATTTTTCAATTAGTTTGGACAAGATAATCCTCATTTCATCTAATCGGTCAAATTCAAGGTTCACAAGCGTTTCAAGAGCCGCTCTTATCTCATCATGGATCTTATCCAAATTGATCTGCTCTTCCTTGTTCTGAGATGACTGAGTTAGCTGTGTTTGAAGCGAAGCAATCTCCTGTTCATACTCTTGTTTTTCAAACCGATATTGTTCCTCATCGATCTCCCCGAGCATATTCTGTTTCCTCAACTCGAACAATAACTTTCGGTTTCTTTGGATAGCCTTCTCAAACTTCTTTAGATCCTTATCTAAATCAATGGATGGCTTTTTCTTCAAAATTCTATCTTTGCTATCCATGGTTTCTGTCTCAATGTTTATAACTCGCTTCAACTTCTTGCTCACTTCATTGATGACGGTGTCTCTAAAATTGTTGTAAGGAATCCAGGCATTGTTGACACAGCCCGTCTCTCCTTTCCGTCTCCTGGTGGAGCAGATCAAATAACGGTATTCTGGACCGTCCTTCCTCGACTTCCCTTTACAGCTCACTAGAGAGGCTCCACAGTGCTTACAAAAGATGATACCAGCAAACACATTCACTCTATTCCTGACGCCTCCACGCCTTCCTCCTCCACGTTTTAAGCGAATCTCCTGCGCAAGCTCGAACGTTTCATCGTCAATTATGGCTTCATGAGTTTGCTCGGCTGATCTTTCCCATTTTTCCTTTTCCCTCTGTACTTGTTTTTTGCTTCGGTCAGACATGTTGTTAATATCGTTATAGACCTTTTTCACTTCGTATTTACCAAAGACATTCTGCCCTGTATACACCTCGTTGGTTAGAATTCTTTGAATTGTCGTAATACCCCAAACTCCACCTTTCGGAGAAGGAATCTCCATTTCCTTGTTAAGGTACTGTACAATTGCCTTTTCCCCCATCTTTCGGGATACATATAAATGGTAGATGATTTCGACGATATAACTATAATTTTCATCAGGCGTAAGTGTCTTTTTATCACTACTTACGATTTTTCTATATCCAAAAGGAGCAACACTTCCTGTAAAATTACCTTTTAGCGCGGACTGCCTAATACCTCGCTTCGATGAAAGACTGATCTGTTCGCTCAGTTTCTGATTCACTGCGGAAATGATCTGGAATTTGAGCTCATCATTATCCTTGAGCGAATCAAAGCCTTCTTCAATAGAAATCAATCGGATGCCTAAAGCATCCACCAAGATCCTTTTTAGGTTAAGTGAGTCAAGTGTATCTCTTGAAAAGCGTGAAAGTGAGGCAAATATTATGGTACCAAAATACTTGGATTTGGCATCCTGGATCAATTTCTGAATCTCTTCCCGTGCTACGATGGAAGTTCCAGTATCACGATCCTCATAAGAATATTGTACATCCAGGTCAAGTACTCTTGCCTTCTCTTCACAGAGCCCCCTCTGGTGCTCTGGGCTATCTTTTTGGGAGTCTTTTGTGGTAGATACACGTACATATATGGCTGTTACATTAGGGTTTATCATCTGAAAATCACCTGATTCATCATGGTTGTCTTGCCTTAGAAGTCTCCCTATTATAGCTTATACCAGGATGTTTAATGAGGACCTTGCGAATGGTGTTATCAACCAATTCTTCAATAATTTTCTCAAGTGCCTTTTCCTTTTCAACGGACTTAAAAACGATCTTAAGCTGCACAGACATCACCTCTGGTTATGCCTATTACAAACTAAGATTGTCCTATTCCATCAGATTTCGTATTCTAATGTGTTCAAAGTGATAATGCTTTCCGCTGCACCATATAATCTGATAACGAATAAATTCCAGATTAAATATAAAGTTAACCCAGTTAACCTGGCTTACAAGGTAAACCCCAGTTAATCTTCATATAGAGAGGGGTTAACATGGCATCAGAAACATTTGGAGTTAAAGTGAACCCAGAAATTAAAGAAAAAGTCTCCTCCATGATTGCGGTATCAGGACTATCCAGCAAGGAATGGTTTGAAAGCGTGGTTACCTTATATGAACTTCAGACGTACAAGCATCATGACAGTGCGAAGAAATATTTAAGTGACTTGGAAATCCTTCAGGAGCACACCTCACGAATTAATGAAATATTTTCCTCTTTAATCAAAAAAGTTATTGATGATAACAACTACACCTCAACAGAGATTGCAAAGGTTACCCTAGAGAAGCAGGGAATTATTGAAGAACTTGAACAACGAGTACAATTTCTGAACAAAGAATTAACTAAGGTCAATCGTGAATTATCAGAGACTCATAAATCGTGGAAGCAATTGGATGAACTGTGCAGTGCACAGAAAGAGGCAATATTCCATCTACAATCTGAACTTGAACGTCAGAACGCTCGAATCTCAAAGTTTAATCAGGAAGAATTCGACATGTTGACCAATGAACTTAGGGGGTTAAAACAAACGCTAGAAATTGCAACATTGCGTCATAAAAAAGAAATTCAAGAATTGATTGCTCAACACCAACAGGAAGTTATTGAGAAATATTTGAGCAATTCGAAATCTACTGGAGAAAGACAAAAAGAAAGGCCATCGAAGAAGGCAATTCAGGAAGCGTCTTTGCCTATAGAAGTGCCGTCGATTCAGGAAAGTTCGAGTAATAACTCCTACAACAAAGATCATGATGACGAAAGGTAAACGTTCTCGCATATTAAAAGGGACAGCCTATGTCTTATAATCAGCTATCACATTTTTATATTGAGAAAAACAGAAAAATGGCGTGCAAACTTATATTACGTTTGCACGCCATTTTTCTAATTAAGCATTTTTTTAAACCAAGTACTTTATTGATTCTAGATAATTCTCAAGTCGATTGACTTCAAATCTCCGCTTTTTGAACCACTCTTGTGACCAAATTCTATAAATTTTCCATCCAAGCCCCTCCAAAACTTGCTGACGAAGTCGATCTCTATCCCGCGCGACTTTTGAACTGTGATAAGCCTTTCCATCGCATTCAATGCCCAACAGAAACTTATTGTCATTGAGTGGATCAACAATAGCTAAATCAATTCGATATCCTGAGCAGCCAACTTGAGTTTTAACTTTGTATCCCATGTCCGTAAGAACGTTGAATACATCCTCTTCAAAAGGTGAGTCAAACTCCATCTCTTCATGTGCTGTCATGCTGATCGGCAACTTGCCATCCATAGTGGCTTGCATATAATCCTTTAGCAAACGCAAACCAGTATTCCCGCTTACTTTTGTGTCAGATAAATCAGATGGCTTTAAGGAACTAATTATCTTCATATGATATTTGGCTCTAGTAACAGCTACATTTAACCGTCTTTCACCACGAGTTTTGCTTAATGGTCCAAAATTGTAATGCAATGTTTGATCAGCTGCCTTAGCATAGCCCACACTTAAGAAAATGACGTCACGCTCATCACCTTGAACATTCTCCAGACTTTTGATGAAAAACTCTTCATGGGCCCCTTCTTGAAAGAAACGTTCAAATAACGTATTTGCATTTCTTAGGATGGTCAGTTCATTCTCTATAGCAGATGCTTGAGCCTCACTGAACGCAATCACTCCTAGAGATTGATTAGGGTGTTCTTTAAAATGCTCAATTACTAAATTAGCAATCTGTTCTGCTTCTTTTTTATTCGTTTTATTTCCGCCTCGATCGTAAACACCATCTTTAACATAAACAAATTCTGTTCCCAGATAAGGTCCATTATCCGAACTTGGGAAGGTAATCAAATTGTTGTGATAAAAAGCTTCATTTGAAAAAGTGATTAACGACTCATGTTTACTACGATAATGCCAACGTAAATTAATTGGAGGGAGAACATGAGCGCACTCATCCAGAATACTTTCATATGTAACTTCTTGATCCTCTTCTTGTTCGTCATCGAAATCTTCTTCAATCGTACTGCTATGGAAAAAATTCGTTGGAGGTAATTGTTTAGTATCACCTACCACAATCAACTGTTTTCCACGTACAATAGCTCCGATTGCATCCTCTGAGAATATTTGTGATGCTTCATCGAATATCACTAAATCAAACTGAATTACAGAAGCATCCAAAAATTGACTTACAGACAACGGGCTCATAAGTAAACATGGTTTTACCTCCATGAATAAAGGTGCTGTAAGATTTAAAAGTTTTCTTATTGGATAGTGTCTTTTTTTCTTTCCTATTTCCGCTTGTATGATTTGAAGTTCTCGACGAAACGCAAGCGAATTTATCGCGTGATTTCGATTTAATTCTAATCTTTCCTTTATACGGAGGACGTTCAATTGATTGCTCTTTACATCCAGTTTTCTAAAAGAAGTCACATCAGTATTCATTGCGTCTGCATCAAAGTCAAATAAAAGCGGTTCATTTTTATAAATTTGATCTAGCCAAAGTGTAAAGAATCTCTTTTGAAATAGATCTTTAAACGTGAAATCGCTAATATTCTCATTTTTTATTGCAAGCATAAATTTGCCGAGACCTAAATTAGATGCAGTGTCTTCAAGACGTCGATATCTGATCCAGTCTTCCAAAAGATCAATTGAATCAATACGTATTTCTGAAAATTGAATAAGATCCTCCAATTTGAGCTCAGAGAAATCAAATTCTTTGAAGATAACAGATACAGTAAAATACAAATGCAGATCTTTTTTAAGATTCATGTTTTTTTCATATTCTTTTTCCGCCTGTACTAGCCACTCTATGATGTCGACTTTGTTCCCTTTTCCTTCTGAAGTAACATAATTCAGCAACTTGGACGGCATCGCCATATTAGCAAACAAGTTATGCCATTCATCCGTCCATGCTAGTGCATCAAAGATTTGTTCCCAATTCGTGTTGTACCCAGTAAATCGATCACCGAATACAACTTTAAGATTCTCCAATTCACTATCGATAATCTGTTTATACATTTTGACTTCGACTGCCATCTCTAATGTATTTTTAATCTCATCGAATGTTAAGTCAGTGTCCACAAAATATGGGCTAAGTTTAGAGAATCCATACTGCCACTCTTCAACTTGCCGTTTTAATAATTTGAGTGTATTTCCAAATTCAGCATATGGCCAATATAATTCTGGACCTTCGTAACCCGAAAAGAATTTTGGCAGTGCCTCCCGATACTTTGGAATTTCTTTTTCAATGGTACTTAAACATTGCACCAGGGAAGTTACATCAACATGAACTCCCTCTCCTCTGAGCATTGCTGTTTTAAATTCTCTAGTAATCTGAACATTACTTTTAAATAACAAGGTGAATTCTTCGATAAACCTAAAAAACTCATCCCATTCCGTATCATTACCTTTAAAAGAATTCCCCAGAATATTAATGTTATTTTCGAAACTTTCGTCTAGCTCCTTGGATTGTTGCTTAAGGATAATATTATTTTTCAAATCTTGTTTTAAGGAAATCACACTCAGATTCATTGGATTCTGAAGATGACAACTAAATTCATCCACAAAATTAAAATACGCATCCACATTTTCCGATTCAATTTGAAGCTTAGTAAATAATTGTTCTGTATTAATCTTTGAACCATCAGCACCAAATAAACTAATTAAATTTGGATACTCATTGTGAATTCGATTGATGATATGTTTCAAATCGGCACATATTTGTTTCAATTGGGCAAAAGAAGACATCAACAAATCCACTTTACCCGCAGGTCTAAGTAATAGTTCTCTTAACGATACAGTTAGGCCACGTCCTTGATGCCATTCAACAATCTCTCTTGTAGTTGATAGCGCTTGTTCGATGGAAGACCAACTTGTATCAGACAACTGGTAATGCCACCCCAGCGATGATTGAAATTCAGATTCCATTTTTTCAATAGAGTTCTTGTAATCCAATACTCGTTTTATGTTACGAACGTATTTTTGAAACGTATCAAAGTCTAATTTCTCATTGGATTTCAGATTAGCCCTTAGCCATTTTAAATCCTTTTTATAGGAACCATTAAAGACCTTTAAAAATGACTGGTATGGCCCCTCACACCGTTCGAAAATATCGTAAATGCGCTCATCATACACTTCTTCTTCAAATAATTTAGTGGATTTATCAAATTCAATTTGATATTTACTATATAACTCCTTACCCTCTCGAATAGTCGTTTGTATACCATGGTAATTATTTAAGTTAAACCAACTTTCCTGTGGCTTCGGAGATCTCTCGATAAACCGAATCACAATTTCTAGATTATCAATCAAGGAGAGGTTGATTATTTCCAATCCGAATAGTGACTCAAATTCTGTTTTATATGTGTTTAATAATTTAGTCTTACTGAAAAAGTCCCCGAGTAATCCTTTCACCTTTGATTTTTGATCATACAAAATAACATCCTCTGATCCTGATCCTTGAGTGTTTCTAAATGGCTCAACTAGGGACTCCTTAACTTCGAAATCAATCAAAGCCTTTTCAGCATTGATCTCTAAAAAAGATGGCTTATATTTAGATAATAAATCGCCTCGTAATGCTGCATTCTCTAAGTACTTTCCCTTTAATTTCATGGCTTGATTTAAAATATTTGCTAGTTGGTTTACATCGAACCAGATCTCTGTTGGTGTTACACTTTGGTTTAGCAAAGAAAGATAACTTAACAACTGATTTAGTTCTTTAGCATTTTCCAGCTCGTGTATTCCAAGACTAGAGGCTATTTCATCATAATTAGAGGCATTGGAGAGAATAGACAAGATATCTTCGATCCCATTTATTAATGTACTTTGGGTTAACAAAAGTTCGTTCAGTTTTGTTTCAGGAATCATCGAAATAAACTGTTCATTTTCTATATATAGTTCGTTATAAAAATCTTGAAGGCGACTTTCCTCCAATATATCTTCATTGACCTTTGTGGTTAACTCCTTTTTTTCATCAAGAAATGTTGAAAATCTCTCTTGATAATTTTTAGCATCAATAATGATCTGGGAGATATTCCCCTTATCAAACCAACCTACTGGAGGCATAGGAGAATGCTTAGCCATGTCCAATATGTTAGTTGCCTTCTTTAATTCATCTAGCGTAGAAATCTGTAGCCCAGTAAATGATTGTATATTTGATACAACTTCCGTCGTGTATTCCAATTGATTTTTCATCTTTTCAAGAAACTTTTTCACTTTAGATTTCATTTCAAGCGAGAAGCTCTCGTCGTTATAGCCTTCCCATGGGTGAAAGTCAGATTTATAAACAGAGGCCCGATAACGTTCTAGGTCAGATAGCAATCTGTAAATTGATTCAAGCTCAGTTGTTGGGCTAATGTTGAAGTCCACTGTGAATTCAGGGACGTTTTGCAACCTAGAGAGTATTCCGTGTATTTCGTATACTGTCATATCATACGGTTCTCTGGCTAAATGAACCTTTTCTGAATATGTATTTAGTTTTTCCCTGATGACATTTATTTGACCGTATACTTCCTTGGATATTTTCTTATTTGATTCCTGAACATTTAACACATGGTTTATTTCATCTAAAACCTGTCTTTTATTGGCTTTTTGACTATGCATCTCAATACAAAAATCTCCTAATCCTTCACTCTCAAGGCGACTTTTCACTACATTTAGTGCGGCCATTTTCTCACTTACAAATAGAACCTTTTTGTTGTTTGCTAAGTTCTCTGCAATAATATTGGAGATGGTTTGGCTCTTCCCAGTGCCTGGTGGGCCCTGAAGAACAAAGCTCATCTCATTTTTAGCAGCCAATATTGCTTGCTGCTGGCTTGAGTCCGCATCGAGTATATTGAATATTTCATGGGAAGGGACCTCCCGATCCATACTGGTTTCATCAGGAATTCGTGTGTGATCGAATGTTTGTTTTCTACTTTCCTCATTAGACACACCTGCAATTTCTCTGATCAGTGGATGACTTTCGATTATATCTTTATAAGTCTCCATATCCTTGTACATAACCAGCTTGTTAAAGGAAAACAACGATAAATAAACGTCCTCTTCGACGCCCCAGCCCTCAAGATTAATAATAAGATCTCTTATTTCTCCCCATAATTGATTAACGTTAATACTTGCTGGATCTTCAGGTAGCTCAGGTAAGGTAATGCCATGCTGCTCTTGTAACATATGTGCTAAGAAGGGATTGATCACAATATCATCTTCAAACTGATTTAACGTAAACGGGGCATTCGCACTAGTTCTTTTTAAGGTTACAGGCACCAATAGTAAAGGCGCAAAGAAATCTGATGTAGACGAGAGCTGTGTTTCTTTCCATTTCAAAAGTCCAAATGATAAGTACGAAATATTTATTCCTTGTTCATTCATTCGCGTCTTTGCAGCCGTTCTAAGCTTATTTAAGGTCTTATTATAATTTTGAATTTCTTCGGCAATTCGTTTCTTCTTCTCAAGTTCTTCTATCGCCATTAATTTGATTTTTTCAATTTGCTGAGTATATTGGGTAACTAATTTATTACAGTCCAATTGCTTTTCTTCCCCAATTAGTAACTCGTATAACTGTGAAGCGGCATCTAAGAAATTCACACTATTAGTTTTCTTTGGCTTAAAATTAAGCAGTGTGTTCCTCTTACTCATATCGATGAGGTTCTTTTTCCAATTCGCTATTCTGTTCGATAACTGCTCTTCCATTTTATTATCCATTTTTATCCACCTATTCGGCATAAAGTCTGCTACTGGTCTGCACCAATACATTCAGCCATTCCTATGATAATTAGGTAAATTGTACCACGCTACTCATAGTAATAGAATACAGAATACTAGGAAGGGCTAATTAATCATTACCTAAGAACCGATCTACTTATTTGGAAGGTCATTCGATTATAACTTTTGAAACTAAGAAGCTTTATATACCATAAGGTTTAAGAGGTGTACAAGCCTGTTTAATCTCGGTTTTATACAAGCTACGGGATCGAAAGGCTAATAAAAAACCGAGTTTTATTTTTCTAATATTATAGCTTTCAACCCAAGAACCGAGGTAGAATAATAAAAAGACTTGCTTCATTATAGAAACAAGTCACTTTACTACTGTGTATAATAAGTCATGCCGTGCTGTGATTCTAACATTCCTTATAGGATCAATGGTAATCTCTTGTACAAACTCGAATAATAAACCACGAAGCAACCTCGAATCGTACTCAAGCTTTTCTTGTTGCTTCATCTGTTGCCTCTTTAATTGTTACAGCTTGTCTTTAACGCTTTCTTGATTAAGTTGTAATTTATGAATTTGTTTAATTTGATTTTGATGCTGTATCAATTGTTTATCAACCACACTAATCTTGTGTTCGTAACTTTGTTTAGACAGTGTCAATATCCGAATGAGTGTCTTTAAATTGTTCCTGATTTATCCCATTTATTCTACATCCATACTATGGAGAAAAATAAACTGTTGATCAATTTCAGACTTAACCTTACACAGTTGGTCCTTATAATTTGAAATTGTTTGGCTGAGCACATCACATTTTCTGCCCAAGTTAATGATGTCATCCTCTATGCTCATTAAAACTTTCTGAATGATTACACTTTCATGTAAAAAAAGCCTGAATTCGTTTTTCTCCGAATACGGCTCTTTTCTATGCGATAATTAACTTTTGAATCTTCTTTTTTCCGTTAGCATTAAAACTGAGTTTGATTAGTATGATTAATCAGCATTACAAATAGAACCCAACTATTGAGAAATCACTGCTAAGAACAGTGACTTTTATTTATTATAGTCTGCTAATAGCCTAATTGCATTCTAATCATCTTATCCGAGATGTACAAATTCATGGTTATTAACCGTTATATTTATAGACCCTGATGGGCCTATTATTCTGTTCGAAAGTGATGTTTTATCATAACCAAGTTTACGAAAATCCAGCACAATCTGATTATTCTGAATAGAAATATCAAATAAATTGCTTATCACCTTTGCCTTCAACGAGATCAATGGGATCTCTACTTGGGCTGAACTAATTAGATTAACTAGGTCTTGTGGCATTTTGTTTATTTTTTCTCTCTTTATAGAGAATTCAAGATATATCTGACTTTTTCTTGATTCTATTCTAATTTTGTTCCCTGATGCATTACATACAAAGTCATTAATTTTATCTGGTGCAACAATTATGTCATTGTCAATAATATGAATGATAATTTCTCCTGATTGATCACGTAATAAAGCATTTAATGTCATTTGGCCGTTTTCATTTTCACTTAAGCCAAATATTTCGTTTTCAAGTACCCTTAATGACAAGCGATCCTGAACTATTAAAAAGTTACTACCTGCCATTACCACGCTGTTTATTAAATTCCAGTATAGTTTACCTCTCACAGGGTTAACTTTATTATTTGCTTTTTGTTTCTTTAGTAACTCTAATTCTTTTATTGTCCAAGTTCCCCTATCTGCCATGATATGATGACTTGGACAAAGTGCAATCATTCCTTCAAGATTGTGAGTATGTCCCTCATGCCAAGGAGGATTAAAATGATGATATTCAAGAAATGGAGATCCGCATCCTTGAATAGGACAGCCGAAATCAATTTCTTTTCTTAATTCCCTTCTTATTTCCGTTGGTGGAATTCTACTTTCCATCATGATTCAACTCCCACTAAATATTATCTTTGCATTAGTTTTGACAACGTTCCACTCACACCCTATAGGATTGTGGTAATCTGCTTATCCTCGGATCTTCGAAATACCTAAAAATCAACATGTAGAAAACTATGTGTAATATTTTTTATTCTCCAGGCTATTCACTATATCAACCGATCCATCCGCTGCTACCCAAAACATAGTTATATCTAATAATTTTATTGCATGTTCTATTTCTCGAATCACCTTTCTATGACCTAAATTATCTGGTAAAGCAATTGCAATGCCGAAATTATCATCTGTTCTAGTTGTCAATATTTTCGAAACGGAAAGTAACGCTTTCGCCACATGATCTACTATTTGATTTTGATTAAATGGTTTACCATATCTTTTTGAAGTTATTAAAGCACTTGTTTCCCCCTTTGCTTCTAAGTACAGAATAAAATCATTTCTTCGAGCAATTACGTCTATGCCTTTTTCTAAAGTGTTAAGTGATTGTTGAATAGAAAACCCGTGTTTGTCAAGCTTCAGACACACTGCTCTAATAACGTCATTTTCAGTTATCATTTTTGTATCCTTTCCGCTGAATAGTGTATTTGAAAAACCACCCCGCGTTTTAATATTCGACTAATTCAATTAATTACCTTTATATGTAAGATAAAATGCAATAATCAGCCCAAGTATATGTTCATTCGGCACTGACTGACTCTTACCGATTGACAATAAAAACTCAAGATACAATTTGGTTCTCAATCTGAGACTCACATCTGTGACTGATGACCAATTCCTCAGCGATCATGTTGTGTTCGCTCTTCATGATTAGTATCTAGCCCCAATTGTCAACTTGTGAATAAATTCCCTTTTTCTTAAGTAAATAAATTCATAATACATAAGTATAGCCCATCCATGTTCAGAACTGAACTTAACATTACCAAAGGACTTCCCACATTAATCTTCAATTCCATTTCAAACTACATGACGTTGGAGATGTGGTTGCGGACCGTTTTTTCACTGATGAATAACAATCCGGCAATATCCCGTGTGGTTTTGTCCTGCACTAGAAGCTCGAATACTTCGCGCTCGCGATGCGTCAATAGAAATTTGCTGTGATGTTCGTTCCCCTTCAATGGTGTCACCCCTCCTTGCCCTGGGTTTGTTTGGTATAACAAGGTAAAGGGATACAGTCAAAATCATTTTATGTATAGTGGGTGGTAATGGTGCGGTCGCAGCCCTAAAATGGGCGATAGCGGAGAGGCTATATTTTATGAAATGGATTCTATGGCTAGCTTTATATTCGGAAGGTTATAAGCGCACACTATGCTAAAATAGATGAACTATATTTCTTGTCCCAGGAGGCAGTCCGATGGCCAATATCAAAGAAATTGCCCGCATTGCCGGGGTATCCGTAACAACTGTATCGCGCGTGCTGAACAATCATCCATATGTAAGCAAGGACAAAAGAACAGCCGTGCTGAAAACCATAGAGCAGCTGAATTATACACGCAATATGAACGCCGTTCATCTGATTACGGGGCGTACCGGGGCGGTTGCGGTTATTTTGCCGTCGATCAATTCTTTTTACTTCTCGGTGGTGATGGACGGGTTGGCTCAAGCTGCGCTGGCGGCGCAATACCGCCTGATTCTATGCCAGACCAACTATGTTCCCGAAGAGGAGCTTAAGGTGCTGGATATGCTGCGTAACAAAGAAATTGACGGAGTAATCATTGTCTCAACTGCGCTGAAGCCTGAGCGGATCGAGCCATACTGTGCTTACGGACCGATTGTAACCTGCCAGAACAGCGGGGAACGTCCATATTCTTCTATTTATATTGAGCATTACGAAGCGTTCCGCCATGGGCTAGAGTATCTGTACAACAAGGGACACCGCAAAATCGGTTATTGCGAAGGCCGTGAAAACGGCAGCAGTGCCTCTATCCGCCAGAACGCTTTTCAGGATTTTCTTGCTGAAAAGGGGTTGCCTTTTGATCCGGATTGGATGGTCTTCGATTGCGTGCGTGAAGAGGACGGTGCAGAGGTGGCTCGTCGCCTGCTGGGTAATCCCAACCGGCCTGAGGCGATGATTATTTCAGGCGATCATGTGGCTGCTGGCCTGATCATTGAAGCGCGCAAGCACGGCCTTCGTATCCCGGAGGAGCTTGCCGTGATAGGGTTCGACAACCAGCCAATCGGACGGCTGCTTGAGATCACAACGATTGACAACCAGCTCTACCAGATGGGCTCGGCGGCCTTCGGGATGGTTCATGAGCATATTCACGGCAGCAGTCTTCCAGTGACCCGGAAGCTGGAATACCGGATTATTGAGCGGTCCACGGTATAAGACTGAGGTATGCACAAGCTTCGGATAACGATGCGGCCATTACGTATGTGGTGGTTGTATATCATACTGCAATGGGTTCGCCGGCTTCAACGAGATTCACAAGCTGCTAGGCGTCACCAGACTTCAGTACCTTCCATAACCTCTACTCCTCTGTTACTTTCTCCTCCCTTTTGCTCCGGCATCCCTTACACTTGTCCGCTTACTCCTATTACGCGTGAGATTTTTCACATTATGACTTGGCAGTGATATAAATCACATTTTTGTATTGACAGCCCCTGTGTAGGACCTTATGATAAATCCAGCACTAGTGATAACGATTATCATTTGCATACATAAAAAAGGGGTGTTTTGAGTGAAATATAGTTATACGCTTCCCGCCGGTCTAATAGCGGCCTCCATACTGTTCACCGGCTGTGGTGACAATAGCAACAATAATAATAGTAACAATTCCAATAATGAGGCAGCGGCCACGGCGGCTACAGCAACGAACACACCAGCCACAACCACTGCTGCTTCTACCGGCGCTGCCGACTTTACCTCTGCGATTGAGCAATACCGTGCTTACGTCATTGAGCAGAGCGATGCGTTTGTGAAGCAGACGGAAGGTTTCACCGATGCTGTCAAAGCCGGAAAGCTGGAGGAAGCCAAAGCACTGTACGCTCCGGCCCGCATGTATTATGAACGGATCGAGCCGATTGCCGAGGCGCTTGGCGATCTGGACCCGAATATCGATGCCCGTGAGAATGATGTCGATCCGGCTGAATGGCGCGGGTTCCACAAGATTGAACAAGCACTCTGGCAGAATAAGACCACAAACGGGATGGCCGAGGTGGCAGATCAGCTGCTGAAGGATGCCCAATTGCTGCGTGCCAAGGTAGAGACCGTGGAGATTGATGAAAGCCTGCTTGTTACCGGAGCTGTCGAGCTGCTGAACGAGGTGTCCTCTTCCAAGGTAACCGGTGAGGAAGAACGTTACTCCCATACGGACTTGTATGATTTTGTAGCCAATGTGGAAGGTGCGCAGAAGATTTACGAGCTGCTGAAGCCCGAGCTGGCCAAAAAAGATCCGGCCCTGGAGAAAACGATCGGCGACCGGTTTACCGCTCTGCTGGCCGAGCTGGCTCCTTTTAAATCCGGGGATGGATATGTGTCCTATGAAACTTTGAAAAAAGATGAAGTGCGTAAATTAAGCCAGAATCTCGACGCTTTGGCGGAACCCCTCTCCAATATGGGGACTATTCTAGGAGTGTGACCGGCATGAAAAAGAAAGTTAATCCCCTGCCCCGAAACGGGCAAACAGCCACAGAAGAGATTAAGAACAATAACAAAGGCGGACAGATATTCGATAAAAAACTCAGCCGCCGCGAGATGCTCCGGCTTACCGGAGCCTCCGGTCTTGGACTGTTGCTGGGCGGCGGCGGGGTCAGCGGGATTTTGGCGGCAAGTGGTGCGACGCATCAGGCCCCTTCTGCTCTGCAAGCCTCCAGGGAGGACATCATCCCGTTCTACGGCAGCCATCAGGCTGGAATTCTTACTCCTGCACAGAATTTCCTCTGCTTCGCTTCGTTTGATCTGACGACCTCAAGCATTGCAGATGTCAAAAAACTGCTGCAGTCCTGGACCACGGCTGCGGCTGCCTTAACCACAGGAACGCTGATCGGCGATGCCAATGATCATCCAAATCTGCCCCCATCCGATACCGGAGAGGCTGATGGACTTACACCTTCCAAATGTACGATTACTTTTGGCGTGGGACCTGCATTGTTTGACGGACGCTTTGGACTGGCTTCGAAACGTCCGTCTACATTCGCTGATCTTCCGGCCTTTGCCGGAGACAGTCTCGATCCGCAGTGGTGTGGCGGCGATCTCTGCGTACAGGCTTGCGCAGATGATCTGCAGGTGGCGTTCCATGCCATCCGTAATCTGGCCCGTATCGCCAGAGGAACCGCTGTGCTCCGCTGGACGCAGGAAGGCTTCCAGCGGACTGGCGGAGCAGACCCCAAAGGCGGAACTCCGCGCAATCTGCTTGGCTTCAAGGATGGCACGGGCAACCCCGATGTGACCGATGCGGCAGAAATGCGCGAGGTGGTCTGGTGCGGCAGCGAAAGCCCTGCCTGGATGAACGGCGGCACTTACATGGCTGTGCGCCGCGTGCGGCTGCGCATTGAAGTATGGGACCGTTCCTCGCTAAGTGATCAGGAGGCCACCTTCGGGCGCCACCGTAAAAGCGGCGCCCCTATCGGAGCTACCGATGAATTCGCCAAGCTGAATCTGGAGGCGGCCGATGCCGCCGGAAAACCGGTCATCCCGCCCAATTCCCACTCGGCGCTGGCCCATGGGGATGGCACAGTCAAAATGCTGCGCCGTTCCTACTCTTTTTCCAGTGGCATGGATCTAACCACAGGGCAGCTGGATGCGGGTCTTCTGTTCATTAGCTTCCAGAAGGATCTCGTGAAGCAGTTCGTGAGCATTCAGAAGCGCCTTGCCAAAAACGACCGTCTGAACGAATACATGGTGCATACCGGTAGCGCAGTGTTTGCCTGTCTTCCGGGTGTACGCGAAGGCGGCTATATCGGAGAAGCCCTGCTGGGCTGAGTACGCAAGTGGAAATGGCTTCGCCGTCCTTATAAAAACTTATGCTTTCAAAGTAAAGATAAATGGGGGTCAATCGCAGTGAAAGAAAAGGGAAATGCCGCCTTAAAGGAGCATAAACCCGATCACCTGCGTTCCCGGTTAGAATGGAAAGGGGTTATCCCGATGCTGTTGTGGATACAAAAACTGGTACATAGAATCCCAGGGGGATGGCTGCCGAAACTAGGTCAGCGGCTGACTGTGCAGGAATCGCACAGGAAGGCGCAGATGCACGGCTTGCAGGCAGCCGCTCTGCTCGGCTGCCTCTGCCTGCTGCTGCTCAGCAGGCCAGCAGCCACAGCCGCGGCGGCGGGCACGCCGCTGGACGAGCTGCTACCGCCGGTCGGCAGCGCGCTCGTCGAAGCCGGCCAGAGCCGCTGGGACGCGGCCGCCGCCGATGTGGACACGTTCGCGGCGCTGTGGCGCACCGCGAACGCCGGCACGCCGGACCCGGCACTCGCCGGTCCGGCTTCCGCCGTGGACGCCGCGCTCGCAGACGCGGCGAAGGCCCTTGCGGCGGGCGGCGGCACGCCCGCCAAGACCGCGCTGTCCACGCTCGCGAGAAGCGTGGACGCGTATGTGAGCGCCGCCTCCGGCACGGGCGGCGTTGACTCTGGCGCCGCCGGCCGTGAAGCGGCGGCGAAGCTGCTGCCCGCGGCGGAACGCGTGCGGGATGCGGCGCGCAGCGGCGACTGGGCTGCGGCCGCGGAAGCGTACCGCGCCGTGGTCAGCGGCTGGACGCCGGCGGAGCGCGGCATCCGTGCCGATAATCCAGCCGTCTATGGCCTGCTGGAGACGAAGATGAGCCTGCTGCGTATCTCGCTGCAGGCTGAGCCGCTGCGCGAAGAAGCGGCGCTGTCCGAAGCGGAAGTGCTGTATACGCTGCTGGCCGATTACCATGACGGCAAAGCGGTCGATACCGGAGACGCCTCGGCGGAGCCGGCATCGATTGAAGCGCTGATCGGCTACCTGAAGCAAGCTTCCGCTGCAGCAACCGCCGGGAACAGCGCCGAAGCAGCCGGCATCATGGAACAGTTCATCACCGCCTGGCCTTCAGCCGAAGGCCAGGTGCAGATTGCTTCGCCCAAAGTCTATGCGAATATCGAAAATGAGAGCGCAGCAGTCACTGGTGATCTTCTCTCTAATCCTCCGAAGCTCGATCAGGCGCTGGCGGCCATGGACCATATGCTCTCCGAGCTGACACCGCTGGCCGGAGAAACAAGCTACACGGCCTGGGATGCTGCACTGATTCTGCTGCGCGAAGGTCTAGAAGCTATTCTTGTCCTAGCCGCTCTTCTCTCGTATCTCAAGAGGGAAGGTACACCCAAAACCCGGCGCTGGATCTGGTCCGGTGCCGCAGCAGGTCTCGCCGGAAGCATCTTGCTCGCTGTGATCTTAAGTATAACCATCTCCCAAGCCGCCTCCGGCGGAGCGCGTGAGATGATTGAGGGCATTACCGGGCTATTCGCCGTGGTGATGATGCTAACGATCGGCCGCTGGCTTCACGGCAAGTCCAATACGGCAGCCTGGAACAATTATGTTGGCCAGCAGGTAGGTGGCGCACTGGCCCGGGGCAATCTGTGGTCCTTGTTCCTGGTAGCGGCTTTGGCCATTTTGCGTGAAGGTGCGGAGACTACCATCTTTTATGTAGGAATGGCTCCTTCCATTGCTGTTTCGCAGCTGCTGCTTGGGATTGGCGGCGCGCTGGCCGTGCTGATCGTCCTGGGTTATGCCATTATCGCTTTAAGCGCAAAATTGCCGCTTGCGGCCTTCTTCCGCATCGCAACCGTGCTGATCTACTATTTGGTGTTCCGCTTCCTCGGCGAGAGCATTCATGCACTTCAGGTAGCAGGCACTCTCCCTGCACATACAGAGAACGGCTTGCCTTCCATCGGCTGGCTTGGTTTGTTCCCGACCTGGGAAACTTTGGTGCCGCAGCTTCTTATGCTGGCCTTCATTCTCTGGGAGCTGCTGCGCAGCAGAGGAGCAACCGGTAAGTCACGGACAGCGGAATAGTCGCTTCCCCCGGAACCGCCTTGAATACCAAGGCATTCCGCAGAGATGAGCCTAATATGTTCAAATTCATTTACTTCTCTACAATCGCCTCCATGGAGTCAGCTGTGCGGACTATAATCCGCTGCTGCATTCCATGGAGTTTTTGCTGTATCAAGCCCCTTGAATCCATACAGCCCCTCTTTGCGAACCCGAGAAAACTCCTTCTTGCATCCTCTCAGTGTATGTATTATTCTAATTATGAAAATAATTTTCTTGAATTAATCCATATTATTAAAAATAATTTCACCATATCTGAAGAAAAGAAGGTGAAGGGATGTCTCCCATCCTGCATGCCCTGGAGCATGAGCAATCCAAGCTGTCACAGATGGAGCGTAAGCTGGCAGAACGGATTCTGTCCTCTCCGGGAGAAATTGTCCATATGGGAATTACGGAATTGGCCGAGCAATGCGGCATTAGCCCGGCTACAATTACACGGTTCTGTAAGGTTCTGCATTTCAAGGGATTCCCGGATTTCAAGGTGAAGCTTGCCGCAGAGATTGCCCACGAATATAACTCCCCGCAGGATGGCGGGTCCTCCTATCAGGATATCGTGGCAGGCAATCCGCTTGCGATGATTGTCGAAGCCATGCAGGCTAATCATTTGGCTTCCATCCGGGACACCACTTCCCTGCTTGATCTGGAGCGGCTGCAGAATGCCATTGATCTGTTATGTAAGGCCCGGCGGGTGGATCTGTACGGGATGGCTACCTCTTCGATAGTGGCTCAGGATTTCTATCAGAAGCTGATCCGCATCGGCGTGAACTGCACTGCTTTTTCCGATTCCCATATGCAGATTACATCCGCTTCTTCGCTGAAGGAAGGCGATGTAGCCTTCGCTATCTCTTATTCCGGGGAAACCCCGGAAACGATTGACGCCTTAAGTTGTGCCGCAGCGAGCGGTGCAGCTACGATCTCGCTAACCTCTTATGGGAGCAGCCCGCTGGCAACTTTGGCCGATATTCCGCTGTTCTCTTCCTCACTGGAGCAAGGCATGCGGAGGGGCGACATGGCCTCACGCATCGCACAGCTTCATATTATTGATATTTTGTTCACCGGAATGGTCAGCACACGCTTTGGCGATTTCATTCCCAAGCTGGAGCAGTCTTACATGAATGTCCAACATTACCGTCATAAACGGGGAGGTCAATCCTAATGAATATTTTGAAATTTAAGAATGATGAAGACTTTGCACTGACCGGAGCCAACCTGATTGTCAGCCTGCTGCAGAGTAACCCCAAAGCTGTCCTGGGCCTTGCTACCGGAAGCTCCCCGGTCGGGGTATATGCCAAACTGGTGGAAATGCATGCCAAAAGAATCGTCAGCTTCGCTAAAGCTTCCTCTTATAATCTGGATGAATACGTAGGCTTGCCTGTGGATCATCCGCAGAGCTACCGCAGCTTCATGAACGGACATCTGTTCAACCATATTGATATCGACCCCGCCAAAACACATGTGCCGAATGGTAACGCTCCGGATCTGGATGCGGAATGTCTCGCTTACGATAAGCTGCTTGAAGATGGTGGGCCGGTGGATCTGCAGATTCTGGGCATCGGAAGCAATGGCCATATCGGCTTCAATGAACCGAATGCCAGTCTGACCAGCGGTACACATGTCGTTGACCTGCTGCCAGAGACCCTTGAAGCCAATGCCCGCTTCTTTGACAGCCAGGAGGATGTTCCAAGACAGGCGGTAACGATGGGAATCGGCGGCATTCTGAAAGCGCGGCAGATTGTACTATTGGTACGTGGTGAAGAGAAAGCGGACGCGGTGAAGAATGCGCTGGAAGGACCGATCACTACACAGTGTCCGGCTTCCTTGCTCCAGAGCCACCCTAATGTCGTTGTACTGCTGGATGAAGGTGCGGCAAAATGGTTGAAATAGCCAATACCTCAGGTGAGCTGTTGTTCGGAAAAGTTCTGACACCCTCAGGGATCGTGCAGGAAGGTGTGATTGCTATATCGGAAGAGTCCATTCTGTATGCCGGCGAAGCCGCCTGGCTGCCGGAAGCATATGCCGGATGGCCCGTTAGTACCGAAGAAGTTCCTGACGGCTTGCTCATCCCCGGGTTCGTGGATGTGCATGTTCACGGTGGAGCCGGCTTTGACTTCATGTATGCCGATGCAGAGTCACTGGAGATCATTACACGGTTTCATGCTTCGCAGGGAACCACGACCATGCTGGCGACAACAATGACCGCGGACAAAAAGGATATTGACCGGGCACTCTCGGAAGTCCATGCCTTCCGCTCTGTCCCAATGCCCTTTGCCCAATTAGCCGGGGTACATCTGGAAGGCCCGTTTATTAGTCCCAAGTGGTCAGGGGCCCAGAACCCGGACCACATTGTTCCCGCCAATATTGAATGGATGGAGCAGTGGGAAGCCTCATACCCCGGGTTAATCCGGCAGGTGACACTTGCACCGGAAGGGGAAGGGGCACTAGCGGCAATTACCTGGCTGCGCAGACATGGCATAACAGCAGCACTGGGCCATACAAACGCAACATTTGAAGAGGTAATCGCCGCCGCTGACGCCGGACTTAATCAGGCCGTGCATATGTTCAATGCGATGACTCCGCTTCATCACCGTAAGCCTGGTGCAGCTGGCGCCATCATGTTTGATCCGCGGATTCGTGCGGAGATTATTGCCGACGGTATTCACGTGCATCCGGCAGCGATCGCTGTTCTGTCCCGTCTCAAGAACGAAGGCAATCTGCTGCTGATTACAGATTCCATGTCGGCAACCGGGCTCAGCGACGGTGAATACACTATAGGGGATCTACCCGTTCTGGTCAGGGATGGTGTCGCCAGATTGAAGGAGAATCCGGAGGCCCTGGCTGGCAGCACGTTAACGATGATCCGTGGATTCCGTTATCTGGTGGAAGAGGTCGGTCTGACTCTGGAGGAAGCTTCCAGAGCCGCCAGTCTTACACCGGCAGAAGCCATCGGCATGCAGCGGACCATCGGAACGCTTGAAGCCGGTAAACGCGGCGATATCCTGCTGCTGGATGATGCGCTGAATCTGCGCGGAGTCTGGATCAAGGGCCGCAAAATGACCAGCCTGTCCTGAATTCAATTTAAAACGCAGCCCCATCACGGCGTTGATGCCGGAAGGGGCTGCGTTTTTTTGCATTTTGGATAACAGCTGGAATAATGCAACTTTTCTCCAGGAATACTATCAGAAATCTGTTACTGGCTTTCTTGAGTTAATACCCACTGCGCGTCGGGAAGATTCGTCCAACCATTATACTGAATTCCCGGGCAAACCCCTTCAGCGGATGACCTGCACGGAATTCCTGGGCGTAGAAGTTCGCCCGTTCCACGAAGTCAGGGTTCGCGGATACGTAGACATTGTCGATGTTTGTATCATAACGTCTGACCTCGGCGGCAATCTTGTCCTTCAATTCACGGGTCACTGTATCATTAGTCAGAGTACCTGTACCATTAGTCACGCCATTAGTGCTATAAGGAGTGATTGTCCGGGTTCCCGCTGCAGTGCCCATATTTCTGTCGATGTCATTCCTCAACACCCGGCCATCGGTCATGTTACTCCGGGACATGATTCCGTTGCCCCCGTTTCCTACGTAGGCCCCCGGGTTCGTCATGCCAGTACCGCCAACCGTTCCTGTACCTGTAGACAGGGCTCCAGACATGCCATTGATTGAACCGCCAACACCTGTCATTCCAGGTACACCGTTTCTCGAACCTCTCGCGCTGGTGGAGCCGTTCATTCCGGCAGTCCCGTTCATTCCAGCAGTCCCGTTCATCCCGTTTGTGCCGAGGATGCCTGTAGTGGTGCCGCCTAAAGTTCTTCCACCGCCTAGCATTCCCGACGTCCCTCTGGTACCTGTCATGGTATCGCCGTAGCTTTTGGCATGGACACCGCCTGAAGCTTCATCCAGGGTTACAGCGACATAGGCGCTTTTCCCTGCCACTACCACATTGGCAGAACGGACTTCAGGCATAGCCGCAATCCGGTCTGCCAGTTCACGGCTCATCTCCATTTTGTCAAAGGTATTAGCCCTTACGGAGTTGACACCCAGCCGTCCGTCATGGGTTCCGCGTACACTTTTGGTCTGCACATTATTATCGCTTGCGGTGTTATTGGTACCGCAGCCCGTGATGCTTACCACACCCAGCAGTAGTGCAGCGGAAACCGACATGCTGATCTTCGATCGCAACATGAATTCATCCTCCATCTCTTGTTATAAGGTGCGCGTAACAATCATTAGGATAGCCCTCGTAAGGCCGGGCTATCCTGAAAGGATTTGGCATGCCGCCCTTTCTTCGTCACCTGCAGAGGATATCTGGCGTATCTTATAAACAGCAGGCCCTGCTTATGCGAAGGGCGCAGGTGTACTCCGCTAGGTAAAGTCAGGGAGGGATGAGCTTGAAGGTTTTATTCACATTTTATGTCCCCAGCGGGGGAGTAGAGACTCTGAACAAGCTGCGGTGCGAGAGTCTACAGCGCAGCGGTATTGAGTGCCATGTGCTGTACCTGATGCCGGGATCCAGCACCCAGGACATGGCGGGATTTCCTGTATTTATCGCTTCTACCGATACAGATATTAAGGATCTGTTGGACACCCATAACTATGACGCGATTATTGTAACTTCGGATTATCTGCTGCTGGAACGTCTGCGCCGTCTGGGGTACAGCCGGATTCTGATTTACGAATCCCAGGGCCTGGGCACAACAACAGAAGCCAAGCTCGTGGTTAAGGAGGCTGTGCCTTTTTTACGTTCCTATTGTAATGCTGTATTGATTCCGCCTACGGATCATTTGCTGGAGCTGTTTATCTCGATCTGCCCTTGGCTGCAGCGTTATATCATTCCCAATATTGTCGATGTCCAATCCTTCCGGTACATTCCCGGTGAACCGCCTTGTGATCCGGTAATCGCCTGGGTAGGACGCCTGGAGACAAATAAGAATTGGAGCGAATTCCTGAAAGTTGCCCATCACATCCGGCACAGCAAACCTGATCTGCATCTCTGGATGTTCCATGATCCGGATCTGGCGACTGCGGAGCAGAAGCAGTTGTTCGATGCCGAGCTTCATGCTCTGGGACTGAATGACCGGCTGAATGTATTTACCAATATTCCTAATCATCTAATGCCCGTATATTACTCCTCTATTGCCGCTTCAGGCGGGTTCCTGCTGTCCTCTTCCATCACTGAGGGATTTGGGTACGCCGTTGCCGAGGCCGTCTGCTGTACCTGTCCGGTACTGAGCACAGATTCTGACGGTGTGCGGTCCTTTATCATTCATAATCGCACCGGCAAATTCTATCCGCTTGGCAATGTGGAAGCTGCCGTTACCGAAGGCCTGGAGCTGATGAATGATCTTCCCCTCCGAAGCTTCATCCGCGAGCAGGGGCGCCTTCATATGATCTCCCGTTTCGGTTCCGAGCAATATGCCCAGTCCTTTCGCGAGATGATGAATTCCTTCGCCATTTTTTAGCATACAAAGAACCTTCAGTCCCACACAGCCACGTGGAGTTGAAGGTTCTTTATCCGGTATAATAATCCAGATTCTGGTTCAGCCCTGCTTCGATAACAGCTCAAATAGTTCTGCCTGGAAAATCTCCACACTTCTCTCCCAGGTGAATTGCATTGAGCTTGCCTCACCGGCCCTGGCCAGGCGTTCACGAAGCTCCTTATTCCGGATGAGCGTTACAACATCTTCAGCCAGCCGGTTTTCATACCGGTACGACATCAGGCAGTTGGTCCCATGAACACCATATTCAAGGTTGCCTCCGGAATAGATCGTTACAAGTGCCGCCCCGCAGCGCATGGCTTCAAGACCAGGAAGTGAGCCGCTGTCATAAGTGCTGGAGCTGATAAAAATATTACTTTCATTGTAGTGATAACAGAGTTCTTCATCATTAGAAGGCGTACGCAGACGATAATACCCGCTTGCAAACAGAGTCTGCAGCCATGAAGATTCCGCATATTCACCAGGCGGTGTGATCAGATCGATCACGATCTCCGGGTGTTGTGCTTTGATCAAATCCAGCTGCTGCAGGAGATATTCCTGTTCCCGGTGCCCCGAGAAGCCCCCCTCCGGCTTGCGCACTATGGCAGTGACAATTAGCTTGCTGCTCACTTCACGAAAATGCATATTATAAAAACCCGCACTGATGCCAATGGGCACAATCCGGCCTTTGATTCCATGATTCATGTGTACGATCCCCTGCTGCCAGCGTGAGAGCACCAGCAGATTCGGTGAAAGATGATACGAAGCAAACGACTCATTATTGTTCGGCAGAAACGCCGGCTCATAACAGAGCGCCAGACGGATGTGCGCCCCTTTTCCCTGTTCACTTGCCCGCTGCGCCACGGGTACAGTCTTGTAGTAGTTGGAAACAATCACATCACCCGCAGGAATATCGTCCTCGGTTATCAAGTCGGCTCCGGCAAGCAGCACCGGACATTTCATCTGATATTCCACAATACCGCGGCACGACATGACAATGGTCACTTTATGTCCTAATTCTGTGAGGCCGTTGGCGAGCTCTGCAAGCATCCGCTGTGCGCCTCCCCGGGATAGGGTCAGAATAAGAAAGGTTACTCTCATCTCCTTCTCTCCTTTCTGAGCAGTCTCGACAGAGTATTGTAATGCATTTTTTGTACCTGCTTAATCTCCAGGTTCTGTCCGTCACTGTGAATGAGGGAGCCCATTTCCTGATGCACCCGGTAATCCAGCAGCGGCTCTGCGATATAAGACCATTCATAATAGGGCAGAATACGGAGCCAGAGATCATAATCCTGGGTATACAGCAGCTTCTCATTAAAAAGTCCAACCTTTTTGAATATCTTCATATCCATCATCACTGAGCTGCCATTGACCGGACAACCCTTCATCAGGGCTGTGATCAACTCTGCTCTGCTATGAAAAGGTGCACTTACCATGCCGGAAAAGCGCTCTCCGAGTTCATTGATGTAATAATAAGCTGTGTGATTAAAAGAGGTCTGTGAATCACGCAATATCTCCATCTGCCGGCTGATTTTATTGGGATGAAAGCAGTCATCAGCACTTAACCAGGCAAAATATGCCCCGCTGGCAGCCTGAATCCCCAGATTGAGAGCGGAACCCGTACCGCCATTTGCTTTGTGGAGCACCTTGATCCGGTCTACATAAGGTGCAAGCTTCTCCATATGAAGTGTTGATCCGTCGTCCACAACGATCAGCTCAATATCGGGATAGCTCTGCGCAAGTACGCTTTCTATGGCATTATGGATGTATGGACAATTATAAAATGGGATAACCACTGAAACCTTGGTTCCATGATTCATGCGCTCACCCCCTTTCCGGACTATAGTTATACGGTTTTGCAGGCCAGTAGAGCATCCAATGGCGCATGATTCTGCCCAAACGCTTCCTGGAATGAAGGATTCTCCGCATGATGGAAGCCCTTAAGCACCGTCACATGATATCCCAGCTCCAGAAAATCCTCCGGTTCCCAACCACTCCGGTGTTTTTGAAACTGTTCTCCGTGCAGATGGTAATGATCCGCTTCCTGGGGAAAGAAACCGCGCGGGGTAAACACGACCACGCGGTTAGCGGCAATGATCTCTGCCTTTCTTAGAAGTTCCTTGCCCTCTCTCATGGTGAAATGCTCCAGAGAATCGATGAACGTCACCGCCGAGAAGGTGCCTGGCAGAAACAGTTCATCGATATGTCTGGCATCAGCATGCACCGGAATGATATGAGGCGCGGTATACTTGCGGTGCAGCAGATATGGCCTGTGAATATCAAGCCCGATCACTACCTTAGCCTCGTATCGTTCAAGCAGCGTACCGGTCCCGCTCCCCACATCCAGAATACTCTCCGCAAATTTCAGATGCTCTAGAAGAACGGGAAGAAAGTCCTTCACTACGATTTCGCGGTACATTAATTCCACCTCCTCTAGCGGTCAGGTCGCTGTTCAGCCGCCCATCGAGGCAATTAAACCCCGGAGCATGGGGCTGTAACGGGCATTGGTGGCAGCAGCCTCAGCCATGATGGCATCATAATGCTTAATCGTTCCCATCCCTTCATGCCGCCGGTAGGCAGTCAGAGACTGATTCAGCATTACAGGTGCATATCCGTTCAGAATCGAGCGGAACCACAGGTCATAGTCATGGGTGTAAGGCAGCGACTCATCGAAAAGCCCGATGGCACCGAACAGCTCGCGTTTGAACATTACCGTGCAGCCGTTAATAGGGTTACCCTGTAAAAAACAACGTAAATACTCAAGATGGCTCGGGAATACCGCAGCCGCGTTAAGTGCAGTCAATTGTGAGTTTTCATTGATGTAATTGAAGTTAGTGTAGGTGATCAGAAGGTGGTTCTGGTCCATGAACAGTACCTGATTGTTGATCTTGTCGCGGTAGAACATATCATCTGAACTGAGCCAGACCACATAGTCGCCTGTGGCATGACGGATCCCGTGATTCAGGGCAGATGCAGTCCCCCCGTTGGCCTTGCCCAGATAATGAATGTGCGGCAGGTAAGGTATAATACGGTCTTTGTGCATAGTAGAACCATCGTCGACAACGATGATCTCATACGGCTGCCAGGACTGGTTCAGGGCGCTTTGCAGCGCCTGCTCAATATAAGGGCAATTGTAAAAAGGAATCACCACGGATACTCTCGGTTTCATGAAGCCCCTCCTTTCATGCCTGCCCGGTAATAGTCTACAATATCTGCAAGAGAGCGGGAGAACTCCAGCTGCGGACGCCAGCCGAGACTTGCAGTATTGTCTTCAGCAACTGCGGATAATCCTTCTTGATTAGCTAATGTTGCGCAACCTGCTGACGGAACGGCCGCTGCCGCCGGTGCAGCAGCCTGTTCTGTTCCTCTGTTCTCCGGTCCCCAATCCATCTCAACCGGACCCCTCGCATGTGCCAACAGCTGTTCTGCTACCGCTCCAAGCTCCCGCTGAATGCCGGAGTCAATCTTGTAGATCTTTCCCGGCTCACCGGTGCGCAAAATCCAATCATAAGCCTTTACTGCATCGCGTACATCAAGGAAATCCCGGAGAACATACCGGGAGGAGAGCTTAAACGGCGCGGGAGGTGCCGAAGTGCCTCCAGCAACCTCGCTCCGCACCACATGCTGTGCTAGTAAAGAACAAAATCCAGTCGACGGGCCGGGCCCGATCAGATTGCTGGGCTCTGCAAGCAGCACAGGCTGTTTGAACAACGAATACCAGGCAAGAGATACTAGCTCCTCCAGAGTTTTGCTTAGACTGTAGGGGTGAGGAGGTCCTTGCGCATATCCCGGATTGAACTTAAGCCGGGAGCCGGCTACCAGAATACGGCGGACCGGCTGAGTACGTAATCCCTCAAGCAAATAGAGTGTAGACATTACATTCATTTCCATATAAAGTAGTGGGTCCTGCCAGGACTCAGGCACCGAATTTTTACCGGCGAGGTGAAGGACTTCATCCGGCTGAGTCTTTTCAATCATCGCCCTGACCGCGCTGCGGTCGCTCAGATCACAGACCTGCTGCTTCACATCTGCAGGAAAGATGCCGGGTGCTACGGAGCTCCGAACCACGGCTGTCACCTCGGTACCTGCTGCATGAAAGTAAGCCACCGCATGTCTTCCGGTAAATCCGGATGCTCCGGTAATCAGCAGTCTCCGCGCCTTCATATCGACATCGCCGGCTGCTTCATCCACGCCGCGAGTTCGGCAAGCATGACAGGATACGAGGGCAACTGCACCTGGACATCCGCTCTCGTGCTGATCAAAGTGCGGTCCTGAATATGTGCATACTCAGGGATAATCTCGGTATCCTCCTTGCCGAATGCGGCCTGCATATACCGAAGCAGCTCATATTTACTGACCGGCTGCGGATGCGCCAGATGAATCAGGCCGGACACCTTCGAATCCAGCAGTGAATCTATAGCTTTAGCCAACTCGAGGGTGGTGACACCATTCCACATCACCCGCTGGTAGCCGGATACGGCTCCCTTCTGGGCCAGGAACCATTCCATCAGTCCGATACCGGAGGGACGGATCTCCGGACCAATGATCGAAGTCCGGATGGTCAGATGCCCTTGCTCCCGCACTTCTCCAAGACTTTTGGTGACTGCATATACGGATGTTCCGTCAGGCGTATCCTCCTCTGTGTAGCCGCCGCGTGTTCCTTCGAACACGCAGTCGGTACTGATGTGGATGAGGCGGGCTCCGACACTGTCAGCCGCACGGCGCAGGCGGTGAGGCAGAAAACCATTCACATGGTATGCGCCGATTCTATCGCGTTCGGCAAATTGATTCAGGACACCCAGGGCATTAATCATGCAATGGGGAGAGACGATTTCGACCAGCTTTTCAACTCCGGCAACATCATCGGCATCTATATACAGCCCGCCAAGATCACTCTTATCCCGGGTTGTATGGAAGACGTGATGCTTGCCCTGGCGGCGGAAATAATCCGCCAGCATATGACCCGCCATACCGTTTCCACCGAGGATAAGCAGCTTCACTCTAGAAACCCTCCCCTGATCAGGATTTCCTTGATCTCCTCCTGATCCATCAGATGGTTCTCGGAACTGAAGCTGCTGAAGGAAACATGAGGATATCTGCTGTAATAAGCCTTCAGTTCAGGCATATCCAGTGTAGGCAGGATGACCAGATACTGCTCATCGTAGACGACGGTTGTCTGGCTTTCGAAATCGCTCATCAGAATTTCGTGAATTTTCTCTCCCGGGCGGATACCCGTTTCGATAATGCTCACATCCGATTTGCCGGAGGCTTCAATCAGCACCTCGGCCAGATCCACGATCCGGCAGGTCGGCATAGTCATGACGAAGATTTCTCCGCCGAGGCTAACCTCGGAGGCTTTGAACAGTAAGGTGATGGCATCGCGAAGGGTGAAGAAGAAGCGGGTCATTTTCATATCGGTAATCCGCACTTGTCCCTTATCCCTGATCTGCTTCATGAACAGATGGACTACACTGCCGTTGGTTCCCAGCACATTGCCGCCGCGTACCGTCACGAACCGGGTGCTTGAGCCCAGCAGATTGGCGTAGACAAACAGCTTCTCTCCGATGGCTTTGGTCATACCATAGAAATTTGAAGGATTGGCTGCCTTGTCGGTGGAGATGTAAATGGCCTTTTCCACATTGCATGAGACCGCTGCTTCAATGACGTTTTGGGTACCGACCACATTGGTCTTGAGCGCTTCATATGGCTGATCTTCGCAGACCGGAACATGCTTGAGCGCCGCCAGATGAAAGATATAATCAACGCCGCGGCAGGCTGCAATCAAAGCATCCTTGTCACGGATATCACCGATGATGAAACTGAGGCGGGAATCTTCATATTCGCGGTTCATTGCCACTTGCGCAGACTCGCTGCGGGAGAAGATAATAATCTCTTTCGGGTTCTGCGGCAAAAGCTGCCGGATGAGTTCATGCCCCCAGGAACCGGTTCCGCCTGTAACCAAAATCCTTTTATTATTGAACATGCAGGTTCCCTCCAAGCAAAAATTTGACTACCTTAACCGAGACATCCAGGGTCAAATAACCTTCCGGCGCCTCCCATTCAGGACTCAATGACGTCATCAGCCGGGTACAGCGCAAAATACTGTCTTGCTCCACTCCTGACACAACATTGCTGCCGCAATCCACCGTCTCCGGACGTTCTGTGGTCCGGCGGATCGTTACGGTGGGCACTCCCATCAGGCAGCATTCCTCCTGTACGGTTCCGCTGTCGGTGATCGCACACAAGGCGTACCGTTCCAGATGGACAAAATCAAAAAATCCGAAAGGCTCATGGAATTCCACCAGCGGGTTCATCACAAGCTTGAACTGCTCCGTAAGCTTGGAGCGGGTACGGGGATGGATGCTGCAGATCAGCCGGATGCCAAAATGCTCTGCCACCAGGTTCAGTCCGGACATAATCTGCAGGAGCGATTCGGGATCATCCACATTTTCTGCCCGGTGTGCAGTAACCAGAAAGTAGCGGCCCTCCGTAAGATTCAGCCGGTTCAGAACATCGCTGGCTGCGATCTGCTGCTCATAATGCGTAATGACTTCATGGATCGGATTACCGGTTAATACAATACGCTGGCCGGGGAACCCTTCGCTAAGCAGATGCCGCTTACTCTGCTGGGTATAGGGCATATTTATAGTAGAGACAGCATCTATGACACGGCGGTTTTTCTCCTCCGGCACTTTCAGATCGTAGCAGCGGTTGCCTGCTTCCATATGCACTACAGGAATGCCCATCCGCTCAGCAAGGATGGCACACAGCGCACTGTTCGTATCTCCCAGGAGCAGAATCCGGTCCGGCTGCTCTTTGAGCAGGATGCTCTCCAGGCTTCCGAACATAGCGGCAAGCTGCCCGCCAAGTCCCGCCTGCTTATCCTGCAGCACATAATCCGGTGCCCGCAGCCCCAGCTCAGCAAAGAAAATACCGCTGAGGCTCGCGGTGAAGTTCTGCCCTGTGTGCACCAGCACATGCTGCTCTGCGTGCTCATCAAGCAGCGGAATAATAACACTTAGGCGAATGATCTCGGGCCGTGTGCCCAAAATCGTCATGATCTTCATGGGTTCACTCCCCTTTGAGGTTAGCCTGCCGCAGAAGCGCGGCGGACTGGCGTTGAGTGCACGGCCCACAGGTATCGCGCGGGCGGCACACTGGTAAGAAAAGAAAGCGTTGATGACGTTGGGTGCGGGTAGCGCGCAGGTGGCGGTATTAACGGCATTTTTGCTGTTGTTCGGTGCGTGTGGCGCGCGGGCGGCGGTATTAACGGCATTTTTGCTGTTGTTGGGTGCGTGTGGCGCGCAGGTGGCGGAAATAACGGCATTTTTGCTGTTGTTGGGTGCGTGTGGCGGCCGGGTGGCGGTATTAACGGCATTTTTGCTGTTGTTGAGTGCGTGTGGCGCGCGGGCGGCGGTATTAACGGCATTTTTGCTGTTGTTGGGTGCGTGTGGCGCGCAGGCGGCGGTATTAACGGCATTTTTGCTGTTGTTGGGTGCGTGTGGCGGCCGGGTGGCAGCATCAAGAAGTTAATGTAAAACGTTACATCTCTTCTTGGAGACACTGGTAACTGATTAAGTGGAAAAAGTATCACTAAGTTGCTCGAATATTACGCGTTCCACAATATAAGTGGAAAAAGTATCACTAGTTCAATCGTTTTGCTTCTTTTTAAGGTCACGTCGTCTAATTAAGTTTACTTTTTCCACCTAAATCTTCTAAATGATGATTTCAGCGAGAAATAAGTCTACTTTTTCCACCTATTCATCCTTCGGGCGCTGTTTTAGCTGCATTTTCACTTTTCTTGGGTGCATGTGGCGCCTGGGTGGCGGAATAGCAGCCGTGCCGTTACTACGTACACGGCACGATTGCAGCCTGCTGCGCACATACGCCGCGCAGCAAATGCAGATGCACGCCTTCTGCGGCGGCGTGCTTACGGCTTCGGCCGGCGGTGCCCCCGCAGGCCTAGGCCGCTTTGCGCCGCCGCTTCGCCCGGCGTCGTGCATGGCCCGCGCGGCGGTGCTTGCCGCCGCTGCCGGGCCGGCGCGCGCTTCCCGCCGCGCGCCGCTTGCGGCCCGGGCGCTTGCGGCTGCGCGCCCGGGTCTTGGCGCGGCGGAGCTTGCCGCGCCGGAGCTTGCTGCGCCGGAGCCGTGCGGCGCGGCTCGCGGAGCTCCGCCGACGTTGCCGGGGCTCCGGCAGCGGCGGCGGGGCGGGCTCTCCGCTGCCTGAAGCATCAGCAGCGGGGAGCTCCAGTGCGCCGGCAGGTTCTGGCGGCGCGGCGCAGTAGCGGAGATTCCACCTCTCCGCAAGGCCCAGCAGCCGGGTGCGGTAGGCCGCCGGTCCGTAGACGGCGTCGACGCGCTCCCGGGCCTGGCTGCCGATAGCGGCAGCCAGACCAGGCTCCGCCAGAAGGCTGTTCACACGCTGCGCCAGGACATCAATGTCTTCTACCGGCGCTAGCAGTCCTTCACATCCGGCCGCACAGAGAATTTCATACAAGCCGCCGGAGGCATAGGCTACCACCGGTTTGCCAAAAGCCATTCCTTCCAGGGCCGTCATCCCGAATCCCTCGCGGATCAGGCTGGGAACGACCAGGATATCCATAGCACAATAGACATCGGCAAGATTCTTTTCGTAACCAATAAATCTGAAGCGGGAGGTGAGGCCTTCCAGCTTGACCTTGCGTACACAACGCTCATAGTAGCTTTTATCCCCGGGTGTGCCGACGACGATGAATTTGGCTTCAGGATGCCGCTCCGATACCTGAACAGCCATTTTCACAAAATGCTCCAATCCTTTTTCCACATTAATAAAGGAAGAAATATAGCCGAGCAGCGGCTCCGCTGGTGCAACCCGCAAATCACGGCGGCGCTCGCCCCGCAGCTTGCTCCAGGCTTCAATCATCATCTCTGACTCGTTCCAGGAGGGAGGAAGCTGGGTTACCTTTTCCTCGCGGATATCCTCCGGAAAACAGGCCGCGACCGTATGAGAGATGGCAAGAATCTCATCACTGTTCTTGTGGATCAACCCTGTGCTGATGGGAGTAAACTCGTTGTCGGTAATCGTCTCAGAGATCTTCCACACCACTGGGATACCCAGTGATTTGGCCGCCATCGCCGGCAAAGCATGAACACAGGTGCTGGAAATGATAAAAGCCGGACGCAGTGCAGAAAGCCAGTCTAACAGCTCGCCGTATTCACGGCTTTCCTGAAATTTGCGGATATCCGCCTCCAAGCCGGCATACGGTGTGTATATCCCGTAGACCAACGGAATCGGCAGCAGCTGCACGCTCAGTCCGTTCTTGCGTGCCTGCCGTGTCAGCTTGCCTTCCTGGGGCGCCACAAGGATGCAGTTGAAATACGGTAACAGCTCCCGGCTGAAGAACAGCAGCAGCTTCTCTGCACCGGTAATGCTGCGTGTATTGGATACATGGGAAAAAAGCACGATTGTCGCTTTGTCGGCCATGGTGTCTCGGCGCTCCAGGCATGCCTGCGGAGCAGCCATTCACCTCCTAAAAGTTTTACGGAGCATTACATACAGTACTTACCTTCGCAGTAAAACTCGCTTCGGAAGCTTCCGCTTAGTCTTACGGCTCCCTTCAGAGCATCCGCTTAATTTCATGGCTCCTTCAGAAGCATCCGCTCCACCGTAAGCTGGAGACCCGCCGCGCCTGCAGCACTGTTCAACGGCAAATGCCAAAGCCTGGTACTCCAGTAGTATATTGAGGAGGAACAAATGCCGGCACGACACCTGTCCCCCGGATATACGCACATTTCCTTCCATTCACCCGTAAGCCTAGCCGTAGATCACGGTCAGCAGCTGATTCAGGCGTTTGGTGTAGGTATGATCTTTAAGCGTCCGTTCAAAAGCGCGCAGAGCCATAGCACGGCGCTCCTCTTCATGACTCAGGTAGAAGCGGATTTTATCCATCATTTCCTGCGGGCTTGTGAACGTGTCGATCTCTTCCCCCACTTTATAAAAAGAGCTCATATCATCTCTGGCATCACTCAGCTGAAGGGTTCCGCTGGCTGCAATTTCAAAGGTGCGCGGGTTAGGTGAAGCGGCAGTGATCGATAGCGTATTGTTATTCGCCGCCTCGTCGATATGGGAACGGTGAAGATTAATGACGATTTTGGAGCCGCTGTAAGTGACAGCCGTCTCTTGCGGCGTCATCCATTTGCCAATCTCAATGCGCTCCCCATACTGGGGGGCCTCCGGTAGACGATCCCACCAAATCCCGTTGATAACGGTGTTGTAGCTCATCAGCTCAGGCATAATTTCACGGAAGAAATGAACTCTGTTCCAATAAGCCGAGCCAATGAAGCTGATATCCCGGCTGACCGGTGACCGGCCCGTTGTCGGACGGTAATGCTCCCGGTGGGCGGCAAAGGGCAGATAATGCACCTCCGCGCACCCCAGACCGCGGTAAAATTCCACACAATTCAATTCCAGGGTGAACACATAATCGTAGTGCGCTACGATTTTAACGGTGAAATCCGTATAATACGGATCATCTGTGAGCCAGATCGCTGTCTTGATGCCCCGGCCGCGCAGGATGGCAACCTGATCGAGCGGCAGATCCATGCCATCCAGAACAAGCACAAGATCAGGGCGTTCCACATCCGCCAGCTCCACCAGATTCTGCCGCACATCGGTAATCGTGACCTTGACCGTCAATCTTTGCAGGGCATAGAGCACCGCATCGTCAAGCGGTGAATACGGATAACCTTTTCCCGAAGCCACATACATGACATGGATGTTGCGGACCGGAAGCGGCTCCTCCGGACGTCCATCCAGTATGGCGAGTCTTCCCCGCAGATAACCTTCATCGAATCCAAGCTTGAAGCCGGTCAGCCGGCCGCGGAGCTTCTCTTCTTCCGCTGGCGTCCGCGGCAGCGGCGGGGCTGGCATGATAAAATTATTGTTCATGGTTTTCGCTCCTTATATTGGATTGCCGGGCTTATGAAGTAAGAACATTCAGCAGATAGGGCAGACGCGCAAGGAAAGTATGATGGCGGAGTGTAGTCTGCAGCCCCTGCAGTGCGAACTGACGGCGCTCCTTCTCGTGCTTCAAGTAGTATTCGATTTTGTGCTTCAGCTCGTCGGGCCCCGCAAAGGTTTCCAGATCCTTACCCGGACGGTAATGGCTGCCCAGATCCTCACGGACATCGGTTAGCTGCATCGTCCCGCAGGCATTGATCTCATAGGTCCGGGGATTAATCGAACGGGAGGGAAGCTGGAAGGAGTTCCGGTTATCCTGCCCGCCCTCCCATGGACGGTGAATGTTAATGACCAGCTTCGCGCCACTGTAATAATTAGCGGTCTCCTCCGGAGGGATGAAACCATCTTTAATAAAAGGTGACAACTCCTCATACGTGTTCAGGCGGTCCCAGAACCCCCCGGCAATCAGCACTTTCTTGCCACGGAGAAAAGGAGTCAGCTCGTCGAACAGCTCTGTCCGGTTGCGGAAAGCATTGCCGATGAACACAATATCGTACTGATACTGCGGCCCAGTGCGGCGGGGATAGAACATCTGCGGATTCACGCAGAGCGGCAGGTAATGCACAGAGCCTACTCCCAGATCATGGTAGAATTCCACACATCCCAGTTCATGTGTAAAGACATGGTCATAATGTTGGCAAATGACTGATGTATCCTCCGTAAAATAGGGATCATCTACGAACCAGATAGCTGTAGGAATACCCAGTTTACGTATCTCCGCGATCTGTTCCAGATGATTCTCGGGAAACACATGCAGACCATTCATGACCAGCACGGCTCCAGGCGACTCGCGGGCGGCTATCTCCAGCATCGTGTCCGGAGAGCTGATTATCAGTTCGCTAACGAGCTGTCCCAGTGCTTCCGTTACTCCCGTATCAATCGCTTGAAATCCCTGGGGAACATACATCAGCTTGAACGGCCGGCATGCCCCTGCCTCTGGAGAATTCAGGCGTTTCACGGCTTCACAGAGACCGAGACGGTAGCCTTCCTGATAACCGTCGCGGTAATCCCGCGGAGGCACTTTTCTCTTATTTGATTTCACGGCTTTCACCCTGCCCCGTCATATTCTCAAGACAATATAACTATATGCGGAGTCAGCATCCGCCTCATGGACATCTGTCTGTATCCTGCCGAAATTGGCATATGTCCCCTGTCTTTCGCCCGGGATGCCCGAACCTTTGCAGATAGATTCCACTCAGGCTACAATTATGGAAGCAAGTGAGAGACAAATGATGAGATTAGGAGAGTGGGACAATGGTTGCGTCAGATAACAACATGCTCTATATCCGTCATGCGGAGCTGCTGCGTGATCGGGTCCCTTCCTTTCAGGCCTACCCGTTTGATCTGCCGGTGATCCGCAGCTTCAGCAAGTTAGCTTTTCAGAAACAGGTTACTTTTCTTGTCGGAGAGAATGGTACGGGCAAATCCACACTGCTGGAGGGTATTGCTGCAGCCTGGGGGTTCAATCCGGAAGGCGGAACGCTGAATTTCTCCTTCAATACCCGCTCTTCGCATTCCAGCCTGTATGAGTACCTGCGAATTGCCAAAGGGGTGAGACGCCCGAGGGACGGCTTCTTTCTGCGTGCGGAGAGCTACTACAATGTAGCCTCTTATATTGACCGGCTGGATGAAGAGCCGGGAGGAGGCATGATTAAAAATTCCTATGGAGGCAAGTCACTACATGAGCAATCACATGGAGAATCCTTTTTTGCCGCCTTCGTCCACCGCTTCGGGGGACAAGGCCTCTATATTCTTGACGAGCCGGAAGCCGCCCTCTCCCCGCTGCGGCAAATGTCGCTGCTGGTACGCATGCACGAGCTTGTGGAGCAGCATTCACAGTTCATCATTGCTACCCACTCTCCTATTCTAATGTCCTATCCCGGCTCTGAAATCTATCTGCTGGAAGGCGAGGGCATCCGTCAGGTTGCACTGGAGGACACAGAGCACTATACCGTGACCAAAGCATTCATGAACGACCGTGAGAGCATGCTGCGGGAACTGCTGGAAGGCGATTGAAGTATGGAAGCACAAAAAAGACACCTGCACAGATAAAGCATGTCTGTACAAGTGTCTTTCTCATTTTCCCGTATTGTCCTGCATTACCCGCATTGCAATCTACGAATCTCTCTCCGGGTGTTTGTCGTCATCAACAGCCTTACAATCAAAATACTCATTGATCAGAGCATCCAGCTTCACCGATTGGCTGAGCACCCGGGGATGCTGAATCCCATGCTCCAAGGCCAAGGTATGTAATTCTTTTCTGGCGTGTTCAATCTGTGCCTGATGTTGTCTATCTCCCATAGCGGCCTTCCCTCCCGAGCATGGATTGTACCAGTCGAACCAGCTTATGGATCAGCCAGCCGAACATCGCCACAGCCATCATATCAAAGCAGACGTTGAACAGAAACAAGTGCTTCCCGATATCGGCCCTGCCATCCCCCAGAATCGGAACCAGGAACGAAAATAGTCCAATCAGCCCCAGCAGCATCAGCAGTTCACCCGCGATCCGTCCACGCAAATCCCGGCTGCGGAAATACTCGAAGAGGACTCCGGCATAATAGAGAAGATAGAAAACAGCCAAAAAGCCTAGTGAATGCGGAAGAACCTCTCTTTTGAACTGGCTCCAGGTGCTGTACGTATAAGATAAGGTCTTCTCCGGCAGCCCCTCTGACTTCTCATAGTTTCCCAGATAATAAGGACGCAGGTCCATACTGTTCCGGGCAGCATATTTCATGCCGTCTATTAGCCGTGAGGGATTCTTAATATAGAAGAAAAGCACATCCTTATGGGAGACCCGGTCGTAGAAATCTGCCTGAAGCGACGGATCATCTTGCTTGATAGCCGTACCAGCCTCGAAATAATTCGTTCCCGCCAGCACTTCCAGCTTCTCCGGCAAGCCTAGCTCGCGCAAATCCCCCAACACATCCGGCGATTGGTTCAAAATCCCGAAAAACACGGTCTGATACAGATTGATATGCTTCAGTTCCTTGGGCGCAGCCACATACATGATTACAGAGACAAGACACACCGCCACTGCGAACCGCATCGCCAGCTTGCGCCAGTTCCCCGTTCCGTTCAGTGTCATAAACCGCAGAAAGATTAGAGAGAAGGCGATACCGACCGGCGCATTCTGGATTTTGGAGCAGATCAGAAACAGGACAGCGATAAAAAACAGTGTCAGGCCTTTGGTGGTCGGGCGCTCCTGTAGGGACAGCCTCAGCCCCAGCGCAAAGGTAAGCAGCATGGCCACCATCGACACCGGCTCACCGAACAGTGAATTGAAGTAAGCCAGGTACCCGATATCATAAAATACGAATAACATTCCTGCGCCTAGCAGCAGTCCTGTAATATAAGAGCTTCGCGTCCCTATCTTCACTGTCAGCCATGTGGCGGTCAGCAGCAATAGTGCATACACCGCCGCCAGCAGACGGATATCAAAGTAACTGCCGTGCACCAGCCCGGCCAGCAGTCTTGGCACCAATACCAGTACAATCTGCGAGGAAGGGTAGAAGCCCTCGAATAAATTTTCATAGGAAAACCTGGAATGGCTGAAGCTGAAAAACCGGTCGGCATAGCTTTCCGCAGCATTATAATAATCCAGTCCTACTGTGCTCATCATCCGCTTGAAGTCGCCATTGTCGGCAACCCCCACGAACGGCTGCACAAACAGCAAATAAATAATCAGCCCACAGCCTGCAAGGACAATGAGATTGTCTGCTTTGATTAATCGTTTCATCTTTTCCCCTTACCGCTGCGGAAGCAGCTTCACATATTCATCCGATAAGCCCATCAGCTTCAGAATATAATCATAATCCCCCTGATATTTGCTGTAATCCGCCACAGGCTCGAGCGTATCCAGCGACACCGCCTTACCATCTGCGAAACCCTTGCCCGGCACGAACATAATCTCGTCATTGAAAAAAGTCCCTGTCGGCGAATAATAGCGCATCCCCACCACGTTGCGGTCAATATTAATCAGATCATGTCCAAAAGCCGTGAACCCCTCCTGCTTCAGCGATACGCCGAGCAGATTGGCAAGGGTAGGCAAGATATCGAGCTGCCCCCCGGTGCGCTCTACCACCCGGCCCTTTGCCATTCCCGGCGTATGAATAATAAGCGGGATGTTGAAGCGGCTGATCCGGGAATCGTAAGGGATCCCGAGTGCCTCCTCCACCTGCTCCGGCGGAACATCCTGCGGCTGCAGCCCGAAATGGTCACCGTACAGCACCAGCACAGTATTCTCCCAGAGCCCTTTTTGCTTCAGTCCTTCGACAAGTGTTCCTACAGCGTAATCCGTATAGTTGATGGCCGTCAGATAGTCACCCAGCATCGTATTCTGCAAATGTTCCGGCAGGGTGATTTTTTTGAAGGCATCCGGGATTTTGAAGGGATGATGGCTCGAAGCCGTCACCAGCTGGGCATAGAAGGGTGTTCCTTTGGACTGCAGCGCAACCAGCTTGTCTAAGGCCGTAATATAGAGCTGCTCATCAGAAGCGCCAAAGGCATTGAAATGGTCATTTTTGAAGGCACCCTTGTCATAATAACCATTGAAGCCCAGCGCCGGATACAGCTCATTGCGGTTCCAGAAGCCGACCTTGTTCACATGAAAAGTATACGCCTCATAGCCTTTATCCCGTAAAAGACGCGGCAGGCTCGGCAGCACCCGGTCTCCGAAGCCGGTGGACATGGCAAGCGAAGCAATCGGATAAATGGAGGTATTGCTCATAAACTCGGCATCTGAAGTGTTGCCCGCCCCAATCTGCTGGTAGACATGCGGAAAATAAATTCCTTCCCCGGCCAAACGGTTCAGCACCGGTGTCAGCTCCTGCCCGTCCAGCGACTGATGCAAAGGAAAATTCTGAAAAGCTTCCATCTGAATAACAATTACATTCTTACCCTTTTGCGAACCGAATTCATCGGGGATGATTCCTGCAGGCTTACTACTATAAGGATAAGTAGTCTCAAGCGCGTTCACCTTGGCAATGGTATCCTTGATATCCCCTGTACCGATGAGGCCGCTGTCCTCCTGGGATTTCATTACTGCGAACACCTCATAATTCAGGAACCCTGCGCTCTCCGCCTGTACCAGCTCGTTGGTAATTCCGCGAGCCGCGTGAATGGAGTAGGCTGACAGCGAGCCGCCGCCTATAATCGCAACCAGAATAACGATCCACTGTACTCTTCGTGCGCCCGGTGAGACATAGCGGCGCAGCGGCCGGGATGCCCCTCTGCTCCATCTGCGGAACAGCCAGTAGACAAACATGACCACCAGATCCGCAAAAAATAGATAGTCCACAATCTGGATCGTAGACTCTACGCTCTCTTTTACCTGAAAGACCTGATTCAGCTCATACAAGGCCAGGTAGGTTGGAACCGAGCCAAAATGATTAAAATACACACTGGCCGCAAACAACACCAGCGACATCAGTCCGTTGAATGCCCAGTACACCCCTGTCTTCAGCCGGGCCGGAAGGACCAGGGCCAGAATCCCCATCAGCAGCAGCACCGGAGCCCAATCCGCTGCAATCCATTCCCAGGCAATCCGGTCAAAAAACAGCCCCCGCAGCAGCAGCAGCTTCAGCCAGATCAGCCCTGCCACGATATAGAAATGTGCCCCTACCCGCACAGGCTTACTCTCGTTCATAACTTCCCCTCTTAACTTTTAGATGATTTTTGTTAACCCAATTCTCTTTTTTTGTAAAATCTCAGATTTCTCTAGTATAACAATAGTTCCATGGGTTATCAAAAAAAGGACGCCGCCTTTACAGGCAAACGTCCCTTCATAACTTTTACTTATGATCGCCTCATCTCATCATTCAGAAGTACTTATCTGCCGGTCCATACTGTAGAATACTCCGTCATAGTTAAACGAGGCGTTGATACGAAACTTTCCCCCCGGGCTCTCAAATGTAATGTTCCCTATCGTTTTGTGAACAATCGTATAATCCTCCAGACGGATACCGAACAGTTTATCTGCAATAGCGGCGGCCGAGCGTTGAAGCTTGGTGTTATCCATAGCCAGCAGGTTCGTGTCCTGCTCGCCACGAATTCCGGAATCATAGGACCCTTCGCTATATAAAGTGTCGTCCTCTACTTGCAAGATTTGATGTGTGGCATAATCCATCATCACAGTGGAAGGCCCATTTTCATCCTGACCATATATTAATGTAATTACATCCCAGTCTGCGCCCAAGCTCCGAGTAATCTGATACAAGTGATCTTCGCCCTCGCCTCTAAGCAGCATAAGCGCCTGATCCGCTTTCTGTATTACTTCATCCCCCATCTCACCAGCATCCATGTTAAATGTCGCCCCGGCATAAATGCCGTTTGCATAATCGATTTGTCCTTCTTTTCCGAGGAGAACCTCATGGATCTGGACGGCATCCGCTTCTTGCCAGAGCACTACGTTCCTCTTAAGCCCGGTAACTGTAAACTCCCCCTTATACCCGCTGTCCCGAAGTTTCCCGGTGGCATCACTGATAAGCTTTGGATCAATTTCTTCAAGGCTATAAAGAGCGTTCATATTCCAATCCATCACTTCACCGGTCTGTGTATTTATCCTGAAGGTGCTGGGAGATGTCATATCTCCAAAAATAAGCCGGGCCTCATTTATTTTATCTATACGCTCCAGAGTCACAAAAGGAAGCTTCTTCCCAAGCTGCTCCTGCATCAGACGCTCGGCTGTCTTGCGGAGCCCGGCATCGGTTAGGTCGGGGGTTTTCACCTCCTGATAGAACAACCCCGCCTGTCTGCCTTCACCCAGAATTCCTTTCTGCTGGAGGAAGGCTCCGGTTCCGGCCAACAGCAGAAGGATCGCAGCCGCTATGAAGCTTAATCGCAGCTTATTACTCACCCGCTCCGGGACCAGTGCACCGCTTCGCACACGCATAATGACATTATCGGCTGCCGTATCCGTGAACCTTGATTCCCGGAATGGACCCTTCCGAGCATCTTCATACCACTCAGGCTCCCGCTCCTTCATCATTCCATCCCCCTTAATTTCACCTGGATCTTATGCCGCGCCCGGTGCAGCCTGGATTTGACGGTTCCCGGTGAGAGTCCAGTTAATCCGGCGATTTCCTGAATAGACAGCTCCGCTTTCAGATCCAGCACCAGTACCTCGCGGAACTTGTCAGGAAGCTGCATGATCACGTTCCAGATCTCATCCATCCGGCGGTTGCCAAGGTACTCCATCTCCGCAGAGCGGGTTGTGCCCAGCAGTTCATCAGGGAAGCTATTCTTGGCAGGTTCAGCATGGGTCATCATCTGGACACCGCCCCAGAGCCCTGACCGGAAGAACCGCGATTTGCGGTAAGAGAATACCGTATTCCGGGCTATGGTGAACAACCACGCCTTAAAGGACGAGGAGCCCCGGTAGGTCCCAATCCGGTAATAACATTTAATAAATACCTCCTGCGCCAGGTCGTCCGCTATATCGGCGCTTTTGGTAAGGTAATAAATATAATTCCATATCTCACCGCCGTAAAAATCCATAATCTGCCTCAGCTGTTCTTCGCTCATGGCGGCCGCATGCACCAGCTGCTGGTGTTCCATATCCCATCCCAGTTCCAACGCCTTCACCTCACTTGATATGACCTTAATTCTAATGGAAAGGTTCCCGAAATCACTAAAAAAGACAAAAAAAAGCAGAGGGCCTCTCCCCTCTGCTGTTACATCGTTAGCGGATATATTAGACCAGCGATGTGTGTGCCAACAGTCTTTTAATGGAACGGTTGGCTTCATGCAGCACCGTGTCCTTGTCTACAGTCTTCAGCAGACCTTTATCCATAAGGATGTCTCCGTCGATAATCGTGGTTTCCACATCCGCACGGGTGGCAGAATAGACAATACGGGAGATCGGATCTACATCAAAAGAGGGGAAGGTGTGGAAGTTATAGAGATTCAGGATCGCCAGATCTGCTTTTTTGCCGACTTCAATGCTGCCGATCTGATCCTCCATGCCTACGGCCCGGGCTCCGCCAATTGTCGCCATCCGGAACACACTTCTTGCATCCATCGTGGTCGGTCCATGCTGCGGCTTCTGGATCATGGCAGCCAGCCGCATTTCATTGAACATATCCAGGTTGTTGTTGCATGGAGCACCATCTGCGCCAAGGCTGAGATGGATATGGTCATGCAGCATGGCCGGTGTATCGGCGATACCGGAAGCCAGCTTCAGATTAGAGCCGGGACAATGACTGACATGAACGCCTCTGTCGCGCAAAATCCGCCGCTCCTCCTCATTCACCCAGACACAATGCGCCAGAATCAGGCGTTCATTCGCCAGCCCCAGATGATCCAGATAGACGATGTTTCGCATCCCGGTCATGGCCTGAACGATCTCGATTTCCCCCAAATTCTCAGAGGCATGCGTATGCACCTTAACCCCGTATCGCTCCGAGAGATCGCGCACCTCCCGCAGCAGTTGCTCCGTACAGGAGATCACAAAACGCGGCGAAAATGCATACTGAATCCGTCCACCGCCGTACCCGTTCCATTTTTCAAGCAGATCCACACTCTCCTGCAGCGAAGCCGCCGTCTCCTCCTGCAGCGCTGCGGGTGCATCGGCATTCTTCTGATCCATCATCACCTTGCCAGACAAGGCGCGGATACCGCTCTTCGCAATCGCCTGGAACGCAAAATCCGTATGATTCACCGTCTCCATATCCACAATGGTCGTCGTGCCGCTGGAGATTAGCTCCCCAATTCCCAGCATGGCGGAGTAGTAGAGCGATTCCTCGTCATGCGCCGCTTCGAGCGGCCAGATCCGCTTGCGCAGCCAGTCCATCAGCTCCAGATCATCCCCTTTGCCCCGGAACAGCGTCTGGCAGAGGTGTATATGAGTCTGGACAAAACCGGGGATGACTGTGCGGTTCGTGGCATCAATCACACGTTCATCCCCCTGTGCCGCAAGTCCGGTGCCGATCTCGGTAATCAGGTTGTCCTGGATACGGATATCTCCATATATAATTTCTTCCTGCTTGTTCATAGTGATAATCTCTGCGTTCTTGATCAGAATGTTTGCCATCTTCGTCGTCCCCCTTGTCTTCTGCCATCCTTAGCTGCCGTTAACACAAAAAGGCCACAAAAATATGCCAAGGCATATTTTCGTAGCCAGAAATTTACGGTTCCCGGTAGAGACCCTTAAACCAATTATTAAGGATATACGAAAAAAAGGATTATTCAATTGCTTACTGAATAACCCCATTATAAATGAATGACAACTTTATTGTCAATATGAGTAAGATAAAATAACACTAAATATTTTTTTCAAGAGTTAACATGTAAATAATCGATTGGATAACTCTAATTGTGTTAGTTTATCTATCACTAAATATCAATCTATTGCTTGTCCACTTCACTCGGAACCCCGACTGTTATCTTTTGCAGGCTTGTCCATTATTCATCACCGGATGCCAGCACTTTCTCGAACACAGGAAAGTTCGCTGTCCGCCCCGGAAAATCCACTTCGCCTCTGCGTTCATAGCCAAGGGATGAATACAGCGTCAGTGCCCTGTTATTCTTGGCATAGGTATCCAGCCGTATACTGGTATATCCGCCGCTATTTGCATACTCTTCAGCAAAAGCGATCAGCTTGCGGGCAATCCCTTTGCCCTGAACCTCCGGATGAACGGCCAGCCGGTGCATCATCAGATTCGGCCCCTTTGCCACCAGCCAGTCAATCGCTTTATATTGCTCCGCCTGGTTTTCGTCCAGTACAATGATTCCGGCAATGGCGCCCTGATCCACACAGACATATAAGGTACCGTCAGCAATGTCCTTCCCTATAACCTCACGGTTGGGGTAAGTATCATCCCATTGATCGCTTCCGCCCTCCTGCATGACCTGTACACATTTGGCAATCAGCTCCATGATCTCTCCGATCTCATCTTCTTGAGCAATGCGTATCTCATTCCCACTCATGTACATCCCTGCTTTCCTATCGGCATTTGAACCTGTTAGAGATTCTGTTAAGAAGTCTACCATATCCGGGAGTGAGCTCGATAGTGCAGGGTAATCCGCAGGCTCTATAGAGGCGGCAGACATCTTATGCCTCTACAGAGCCGCTCATTCTGTGACTCCGCGCGGATTAGCCAAGCTCCAGCTTATGCCCGTCCTCGAAGCCCTTGGCGAAACCTGCATCGAACCCCACGTTGTATGCTTCGGTGTAGCCCTGCTGAAAGGCGTCTCCCGGGGGCATTTCCGGAGGGACGCCCAAATCCGGGGGGAGCGGTACCACCTGCGGCACGGGCGGAGCCTCAACAGCGGCTACTACCTGTACAGGCGGCTGAATGACATGCACCCTCCGGGCGATCCGGCGGCGGAGCCTTCTTTTTCTGCGCAGCAAGAGACTTCTCTTGGTCTTGCCCGTACGGCGGATTAAACCTCTGCGCGTTTTGCGCAAAGGCCCTTTGCGGACTCTGGCTTTGCGCGACAGCAGTATGCGTCTGCGGGTTCTGCCGCCCGAGCGCAGCTTTCCAAGTTTCTTTTTCTTCATCCTTCCACTCCTCCTGTACTCCTTGTACTTCCAGAGGTACCGCCTGCGCAAGCCGTACTCAGCCAAGGCGCAGCAGGAATTCCCCGTTTGGGCCGGTGCAGCGAAATACCGGACATCATCCGGCACATCGCGCTTTGATATTGGCTTAGAATCCGGATATTGTCGCTCAGCTTGCGGGCTGTCAGCTCCGATTGCCCTGTAACCTCGGCGATACTCTCCAGGATGGCCGCAAGTGCAGCCTGACTGCGGGCAATGGAGCGGATCATCTCCAGCTTGACGGCATGTTCAGAGAGCAGCCCGCCGCTCATTTGCTGTCTTCCCCAAAATCAAATCCTTCGCCGGACATACCGCCGAACCCTTCGCCGCTTTCTTCACCGCTGCCCAGCACCGCTTTTAGATTGCTGTACAGTCCGTTCTCCAGCTTGGTCAGCCCCTCTACCATTTCCACGATCACCTCATGAATGGAGATGGATTCCTTCAGCTGTTCTTCATGGGAGTCGAACGCTCTAGCGTGGATATGATGCTGTGCCCACTGCTTCACTTTTTCCGCTTCCACCGCTTTAGCCTCAAGGATCATCGCGATGTTCCACTGAATAGTGGCGGACGACTCCAGCATCTGCAGAAAAGCCTTTTCTCTGCTCATCTTCCACCTCCTGCTCCTTAAGCGCTACTCTTCTTCCTGGCCGCCCAGTTCCTTGATGACCCTGCCTACCCCTTCAGCCATCGCCTCTTCGAGGTCAGCGATTGCGTTCAGGTAGGCAATAATATTTTTGTTAACCTGACCCGTGCTCTCCACCAGCCCGCTGAATCCGCCAAAGTCAGGCTCCACATCCGGCAGATCATGGACAATTTGCGACATACGGACGGCTACGTGGCGTTCGGCATCGAGAATCCGCGCCATCTGTTCGTGCGTATGGGCCATGTGCTGCAGGACCTTCGTTATTTTACTCTGCACCTTCATGTCTCCTTTGCTCAAACGCCCTGCTACAGCATATGCGGCAGAAGCCCCCGCGGTGCGCGCCCTTACTGTAGGTTACTGCGGAATAGCTGGGGAGGAGGCAGGGGGTGGCGGTAACGGCGGACTGGTAATTTGGCACATTCATAGGGATGTTAAATATTGACAAATGTTGAATAGCGATATTATGCTGAGAGTGGATTTTAACCTTTTACATAAGAATCTCGGAAGCGGCAAGAGCGGAACAGGAGGTATTTCTGTTGAAAATCATTAGCGGCCGTTTGGATTTACGGCCTTTAACACTGGTAGAGCTATCCTTGGCAGGAATCAATTATGCCGGACTGGAGCAGACTCTGGGCCTGAACCCCAGTGGTACGGAGCTGGACGATGAAATGCTATATGCCATGCAGATCCGGTACTCCAAAGTAATGAAGGACCCGCTCAACTATCCGTGGCTGACGAACTGGGCGGTTATTCAGCGGGAAGAGCAGCGCCTGATCGGCTTCATCATTCTCAAAGGCTGCCCTAATGATCAGGGCGAAGTCATCCTGGGTTATCTCATCCATGAGAGCCACCGCAGACAAGGCTACGCTACGGAGGCTGTGCAGTGTATCTGCGACTGGATCTTCAGCGATCCCCGGGCACTCTGGGTTATTGCCGATACGGAAAAAGATAATACCGCTTCGCACAAGGTGCTTGAGCACCTGGGCGCACACAAGCACCGGGAAGCGGATGAGCTGATCTGGTGGCGGATCGCCCGGCCTGCTGCCCCGGCTCCTGCAGAGAGCGGGGTAGCGGGCCGGTAGCCGGGGAGCCGGGCTGCTGGCGGGGAGCCGGGCTGCTGAAACTGCGGGAGATTGGCATATTGCGCACGCAAAAAAACACGCGCCTCACGGCAGCGTGTTTTTCAGCTTTTCTCCAGCTTCATAAAGAGACTGGAACGTTCCTGCGTCACTCCACCATTCCTTGAGCACATCGTAACTGAGTCTACGGTTTGCTGCGTAAATGTTGTTCACGTCGGTAATCTCAAGCTCCCCTCTCTTGGAGGGAGATACGCGCCGGATAATATCAAATACAGCCTCATCGTACATGTAAATGCCGGTTACGCAATATGTTGACTTCGGATGCTCCGGCTTCTCTTCGATATAGGCAATCAAGCCGGTATCCTGACTGTCGAACACCGGGACGCCGTATCTTCTCGCATCCTCTACCGGTTTCAATAAGACCTTGGCAGTCCCCTTAGGCTGCTGCAGATACCTCTTCATATAAGGCATCAGATCATCCATAAAAAGATTGTCACCAAGCAGCACAACAAACCGCTCACCCGGGAGAATGAACCCCTCCGCTAGCTCCAGTGCCTCCGCAATGCCACCGGCAGCCTCCTGAATTTTGTAAGTCAGAGAGACGCCAAACTCTGCGCCGCTGCCTAAAAAATCCGTATATTGTCCCGCGGACTGCTTGCTGATGACCAGGAGAATATCGGTTATGCCCCCCCGGCGCAATCGGTCGATACCGTAACACACCATGGGATATTTGCCGACCGGAAGCAAATGTTTGTTCATAAGCCGGGTCAGCGGATATAGCCTTGATCCTGTTCCGCCCGCCAGTATGACTCCTTTCACTTACTTTCCTCCTTTTTATCTGTGGCTTTAGCCTTTGGGTCAACCGTTTAGATGAACTGTGCAGGATCTATGCTCCATTTATCCATAAATATCCTGCGCCCCCGTTCCACCAGCTCCTGAAGCCCGGAGGAGTAGACCTCCTTGAAGCTGGCGCTTCCTTCATGATGCACAAGGCAATTCCCGGCGATCAGCAGACGGTAACCCCGCAGCCGGGCGCGGTAGCAGTAATCATCGTCCTCATAATGTCCGGGAGAGTACCGCTCATCCAGGAGTCCAATGGTGTCCATCAGCTCTCTTTTTAATAAAAAGCATAGACCGACCAGCCGCCGTGTTTCTCTCCACCCGAGAAGACCTTGGAGACTCACCCGCTGAGCCTCAGCATGGAATTCGGAGATATTCGCGTATGACGTCGCCACCTGCTGCCGGCCGCTGGCATAATTCGTTACAGGCCCCACGATGCCGATGTCCGGTGCACTGTACAAAGCCTGCTTGAGGTTCTCCAACCAACCCCTCGGTACAATAACGTCATTGTTCAAAAGCAACAGTTCATCCCCTGAGGCCAACTGCAATCCCAGATTACAAGCCACCGGAAATCCCCGGTTCTCTGGAAGTGAAATAAAGGTCAGCTTATTCTCACGGCAATAAACATCGGTACCATCCGTTGAGGCATTGTCGACCACGATGATTTCATAAGCGTGTTCCGTATTTGCCCTGATGGATTCAATACAGGAGCGCAGCAGCCCGACCCTGTTGTACGTAGGAATTATGATACTGGTTATCGTCATAGGCTGTTCCTCCAGGCTGCCAATTGCCGCCGTTGCTCCAGCAGGTTTTCACCGGTGAACCCGCAGCTTTTGTCGCGGTGGATCAACACCCGAAGCAGCGCTTCGGCATGATCCCCGGTAATCAGCTGCTCTATGGCGTTGCCGGCTCCTATGTTTCCCTGGCGGAGACGGTTACGCTTAATGACGTTTACCGTCCCGGCTTTCTCTACCCGCAGCTGCTCTATAATCGAGATCGCCTGCGCTTTGGGAGGGACCATTAGCTCACGGTAGCCGATCCGCTCGAGGGCCCTCCGTGACAAGGCGTGCGGCACAGCGGTCATCGAGCTGACACCCAGATCACTGCGCCCCAATACGCTGTTCAGATACAGCTTGCAGCGGGTGACATCGTCGCTTAAGCCAAATGCAGGCAGCAACATATCCAGATCATTCAGCGCCACATCCACCCCGCCGTCCACGGCCGCTGCAAAAATAGCCAGCTGCGGCGCAGGAATGACCATATCTCCATCAAGGAACAGCAGGATGTCCCCCCGGCTGAGCTTGGCCCCAATGGCCCGGCCCACGTCATGCCCGGCAGATTCCGGGCAATGCACCACTGCGGCCTGCTTGCATAGCCGGGCGAACTTATAACTGTCATCCGTGCACCCATTCAGGACTACGATGATTTCGGCCGGATGTAGCCGCTCTACCTGTTTCAACAACCCAGGTAGGGCTTGCCTTTCATTGCGGGCCGATATAATCACCGACAACGCTCCATTCAGTTGCGGCAGCTGCGGCTTTGCTCCCCGGTAAGTGGAGGAGCCTCGAGCCTTAACACCTGCCGCTACGCGGCGAGAGGGACGGCCGACTCTTTGCCGGTTGGAGGCAGGACTGCCGGTGGTACTCCGGCGGACTGCGGCTCCTCCGGCCGTGGCAGCAGGAGTCTTCTTGCGGCGGCCGATGGAACGGACCGCTCCATTCCGGCGGGAAGATGAAGCTCCTGCCGCCTCAATAAGGGCAGCCGCAGAACTGCCTTGGGCGGTTGCGCCCGGTGAGACAGATGCGGCAGAGGCACCAGACAAGGCAGCCCGCGCCCGCCGCACAGCCGCAGTCTGCCGTGCTTGGTCCTTAGCACCGCGGGCGGGAAGTGCCGCAGGTGTCTTTTGCCGGGAGCTTGATATAGATTCAGACATCACCGCTCTCATCTCACCATCTCCCTCCGCCGGTTCCCGTCGCCGAACCCCGCTCTTTCGCCTCTGCGCTGAATCACCAGGCCTGCCGCATCAAGATGATCCTTAAGAATCACCTCGCGTAGCGGATCCGTCCCCGCCCGCTTGGGGCGGATTGCATTCAGCCTGCCGACAGGGATCTTATGCACCGCCTTCACAGACAAGCCGTCAAGCACAGCCTGGGCATGTGCCAGGGGCGGCCTTGACAACAGGCTGCTTCCCAGACTGGCATAAGCTCTGCGGCTGAGCGCATGGGGTACCGCCGTCATGGAGCAGCCTTTCAGGTCCGGACGCCCAAGAATAATATTGAGCGCATGCTTGGAGAGTACTACCGGATGCGGGAAGTGGCCGCGTACCGGACCTGAATAATCATTAAGAGCGACATCTGTTCCTTGACTGACTGCGGCCACAAAGGGACGCAGCTGTGAAGCAGGAATGACTAGATCACCATCGGTAAAAAGAAGAACTTCCCCCTTGGCAGCCTCTGCTCCGATACTGCGGCCCACATCATGTCCTAGCGGCTGCTCGAAGAGAATGACATGGGCACCCAGTGATAACGCGATGTCTGCCGTATGATCGGCAGAACCATTCACCACAACAATAACCTCACAACGGGGATGGACTCCCCTCGCACCGGCAATCACCTTAGCGATCGTTCCGGCTTCATTCATAGCCGGAATAATCACCGACACATAAGGGTCCGGGTGATTGGCCACAGGGCGCAGCACGTCAGAACGCACCGGCCGGGAAGTCCTCCGCGTTGGTCGCAAAGCCCGCCGACCCGTGCGGCGGGCAGATGTACGTGTATGCTTCAAGCTCATCCACCTTCCTTGCAGGGCATGGTCTCCGGGCTGAGGGTTACATCACAGTCTATGTATTCCGCTGTCCCGGGTAACGGCAAGTGTCTCCCCCTGCGCAGAAATTTGGACAAAAGCCCGCTCACCGCCTAATGTCCGGTACAAGTATTCGTATGTAAGGATACTGGAGCAGCGAATATGGGCTTCAGCGCCCGCAGCAACCAGAACCAGGTTTTCTCATCATCCCGGAAATGACCGGCTCCAGTTCATCACCGCACAAAGGGCGCAGCCTTTGGCTGCGCCCTTTGCCCTTATCCATTCACTTCCTAAGGTTCTGATCTGCCCCATCTTTTCCTTGGGATCAGCCCTTCCTTCCATCTTGTATCTTAACCTCTACCTGCTCCCGTCAGCCGACTAATCAAATACCCGATGATCCGCTACCGGCTTCACCAAGGGAGTGCCAAGGGCAATCCAGGATAACACACCGTAGAAATGTGAGGTTTCACGCAGCCGCACCACTTCTATAACCGCTTCTCCGGCCCCTCTGTTCTTCAATGAAGCATGAAAGAAAGGTTGATTGGTCATCGCAACAAGGACATAACCGGTGTGGCCGAAGCTTTCATCAAAAGCTACTGTCACCTCTACACTCTCTGCATCACCGTTGAACATAAAGGCTGTCATGCCAAACTGCTGCAGCACCTCCCGGTTGCCCGCACTCTGTACCGGACTGAACGACAGGTGCTCGGTATTTACCGAGCCAGGCGTCAGATGATCGCCCGTGATGGCACCAGGAGCAATATGGTAACCCTGTACGCTGTCCTCTTCCAAATGGCGGGTTTGGATAGCGAATGAGGTGATTTTGGAAGCATCCACCGCTTCATCCTGAAGCTCAGAATTCCCCACTGCACCTTCAGCCAGATGCGCTGTTCCGATACAGCCGAATGCGAGTTTCTCCCCTGTGATGCTACCTTCCGGCAGCAGCTCCGCGCTGCGGGTTTCCTCCGCGAGATGTTCCAGCTTAATGATGCCTGGACTCAAATGCCGTTCTTCCAGCGTTCCATCGGCGAGATGCCCGCCTTGGATACTCTGGAGCTGCAGATGCTGCGATTCTACAGCACCCGCTGCCAGCTTACTTCCGTCAACGCTACCGTCCGGCAGCAGTTCAGAGCTCAGCGCACTCTCGGCCAAATGTTCAAAATGGATACTGCCAGGGCGGATATGGCGGCCGTCCACGGAACCCGGGGATAAATGGCCTCCGTATACACTGGCCGGAGCCAGATGGTAGGGCCCCACCGCTCCTGCCGCCAGCTTGCTGCCGCCAATGCTGCCATCCGGCAGCAGCTCCGCGCTGCGGACTTCATCTGCCAGATGCTCCAGCTTAATGATGCCGCTGTCCAAATGGCGTTCTTCCACCGCTCCATCTGCGAGATGACCGCCTTGGATGCTCTGCGGCTCCAGATGCTGCGAACCCACCGCTCCTGCCGCCAGCTTGCTGCCGCCAATACTGCCATCCGGCAGCAGCTCCGCGCTACGGACTTCATCCGCCAGATGCACCAGCTTGATGATGCCGCTGCTCAAATGGCGTTCTTCCACCGCTCCATCTGCCAGATGACCGCCTTGGATGCTCTGCGCCTCCAGATGCTGTGATCCTACCGCTCCTGCCGCCAGCTTGCTGCCGCCGATGCTGCCATCCGGTAGCAGCTCCGCGCTGCGGACTTCATCCGCCAGATGCTCCAGCTTGATGATTCCGCTGTCCAAATGGCGTTCTTCCACCGCTCCATCTGCCAGATGACCGCCTTGGATGCTCTGCGCCTCCAGATGCTGTGATCCTACCGCTCCTGCCGCCAGCTTGCTGCCGCCGATGCTGCCATCCGGTAGCAGCTCCGCGCTGCGGACTTCATCCGCCAGATGCTCCAGCTTGATGATTCCGCTGTCCAAATGGCGTTCTTCCACCGCTCCATCTGCCAGATGACCGCCTTGGATGCTCTGCGCCTCCAGATGCTGTGATCCTACCGCTCCTGCCGCCAGCTTGCTGCCGCCGATGCTGCCATCCGGTAGCAGCTCCGCGCTGCGGACTTCATCCGTCAGATGATCCAGCTTGATGATCCCGCTACCCAAATGGCGTTCTTTCACAGCTCTATCTGCCAGATGACCGCCCTGGATGATCTGCGGCTGCAGATGCTGCGAACCCACTGCTCCTGCCGCCAGCTTACTGCCTCCAATGCTGCTATCCGGCAGCAGCTCTGCGCTATGGACTTCATCTGCCAGATGCTCCAGCTTGATGATGCCACTGCTCAAATGACGCTCTTCCACCGCTCCATCTGCCAAATGACCGCCTTGGATACTCTGCGGCTGAAGATGCTGCGAATCCACTGCTCCTGCCGCCAGCTTGCTGCCGCCTATGCTACCATCCGGCAGCAGCTCCGCGCTGCGGACTTCATCCGCCAGATGCTCCAGCTTGATGATCCCGCTGCTCAAATGGCGCTCCTCCACCGCTCCATCTGCCAGATGACCGCCCTGGATACTCTGCGGCTGCAAATGCTGTGATCCTACCGCACCTGCCGCCAGCTTGCTGCCTCCAATACTGCCGTCCGGCAGCAGCTCAGCACTACGGACTTCATCCGCCAGATGCTCCAGCTTGACGATTCCGCTGCCCAAATGGCGTTCTTCCACCGCTCCATCTGCAAGATGACCGCCCTGGATGATCTGCGGCTCCAGATGCTGCGAACCCACCGCACCTGCCGCCAGCTTACTGCCTCCTACACTACCGTCAGGCAGCAGATCCGCGCTCAGCGTCTCAGCGGCCAGATGCCCCAGCTGGATGCTTCCGGGGCGGATATGGCGGCTGTCTACCGCATCCGCTGCCAAATGTCCTCCATATACGCTTCCGGAAGCCAGCTGTGAAGAACCCACTGCGCCAGCAGCCAGCTTGCTGCCTCCAATACTGCCATCCGGCAGCAGTGCTGCACTGCGCGTCTCATCTGCAAGATGCTCAAGCTTGATCAGACCTGGACGCAGATGCCGCTCCTGTAGTATTCCGTCTGCAAGATGTTCACCATAAATGCTTTCCTGCTGGAGATTCAGCGAACTCACCGCACCGGCTGTGAGCTTCCCGCTTCCAATACTGTCATCCGGCAGCCATTCAGAGGTCAGCGTTTCCTTGGCCAGATGTTCAAGCAGAATGCTGCCGGAACGGATATGGCGGCTGTCTATCGCATCTGTTGTCAGATGATCCGCATACACACTGCCTGTAGCCAGATGGAACGAACCAACCGAACCCTCGGCCAGCTTGGAGCCGCCGATGCTTCCATCCGGCAGGAAGTCTGCACTACGCGTCTCTTCCGCCAGATGCGCCAGGGTAATCTCTCCGGGACGAATATGCTGTCCTTCCACCGCTTCCGCCGCCAAATGCCCTGCCCTTACACTTCCGGCGGCCAGATGGTCTGACCCCACAGCACCCGTTGCCAGCTTCTCTCCGGTAATACTGCCATCCGGCAAAATCTGCACACTGCGGACTTCTTCAGCCAGATGCGCTAAGGTGATTCCACCTTGCCCGATGTGCTTCCCTTCCACCGAAGCTTTCGCCAAATGGCTGCCTGCCACACTTTCCGGCGCAAGGTGGCGGGATGAGACTGCGCCTTCTATCAGCTTGGCTCCACTGATGCTGCCATCTTGAATCTGAATGGAAGAGATGGAGCTCGGGCTGATATGTCCGTTCCCGATAGACATCGGACGGATATGCGCCCCGCCAACACTCCCCGGCGCCAGATGTCTTCCCTGCACAGCGCCGTCACTGACTGCCCCAGAACCCACAGCCCCCGCATTCAGGTGCTCTGCCTGAACGGCAGATGCCGCCAGCTTAGAAGCCTCCACGCTTCCATCTGCCAGCTTGATGGCTGTAACAGCCAGATCGCCCAACTTATCGGTCGATACACTTTCCGGTGACAGCTTCAATGAAGTGACAGCATGATCAGCCAAATGATGCGGCTGCACTATACCTGCAGAGAGATGGATTTCCTTTACCGCCCCGTTTGCCAGTTTCTCACCCACTACCGAACCTGGCTGAAGGGCAGAGGAGGTCACACTGTTATCCCCCAAATGTCTGCGCTCTACAGCCCCCGGTGCCAAATGTTCGGTATCCACCGCCTCCCGCTGTAATACGCGGCCGCTGATACTGGAATCTGCGAGATGCTTTTCCTCCACTGTACAAAAAGCAATATGTTCCCCGCTGACAGCTTCCCGCGCGATTGCGTTGCCGCCAACCGCACCCGGAGCCAGCTTGGCGGTAATAACACTCCCATCCGCTAATTTGTCCGGGGTAATACTTTGCGGACGGAGATGTTCTCCGTCAACCGATCCAAAAGCCAGTTGATCCCCGGTAACTGCTCCGTCTGCCAAATGGCCCGTAAGTATCGACTGTTCTTGCAGTTGCTCTGAACCGACGGAGTCCGCCGCCAGATGGGAATGCTCTACTGACTCGCGCTGCAGATGAACGGATGCGACAGCCTGCATGGCAATCTGAGGTCCCCTTACCGCAGATTTGGCAATGTGCCGTGTCGTCACAGCTTCGTCCGCCAGCTTGTGGGCAAGAATGCTCTGGTCCGCTATTTTGGAAGAAGTAACTGCCTGCTCCACAAGCTGAGCGGTTCCTACCGCCCCTTCCGCCAACTTCACAAAAGAAATACTGCGGTCCGCCAAATGACGGCCGGCAATCTCCCCGTCAGCGATGTGGCTGCCGTTCACACTTTCCGGGCTTAAGTGCTGGGCTCTTACGGCTTCCTTGCCAATCTGGCGCGAACCTACCGCACCATCAGCGAGATGGCCGCTGTCGATGACCCCGGACTGAAGCTGTTCTTTGCCGATCAGGCGGCTGGCAAGCTGCTCCGGCCCGATGGCTCCCGGAGCCAGATGCTTAGCTGTAATGGCGCCAAGGCTGATATGCCGGCTCTCAATAACAGCATCCCCGAGCTTGTCGCCGCTGATCTCACCGTCAGCGATTTTGTCGCTTGTTACCGCTTCGTCCGCCAGCTTGGAACGGTCAATGCTCCCGTTGGCCAGATGGCGGCTGACAATGGTGCTGCTCCCTATTTTCTCGCCGGTCACCGCTCCATCCTCGATCAGGTCGGAGGTGATGATGCAGTCACTAAGATGACGGCTGGTAATGGCCTGGTCGGCAATCTGACCTCCGCCGATAATCCGGTCAGCCAGCTTATCCGGTCCAATACTGCCGTTCTTGAGCTTTTCGCCGCCGATCGAATGGTCGAGCAGCTTGCCGCCGCTGATACTTCCCTCCGCCAAATGCTCACCCGTTACCGATTCAGGGGCCAGCTTGGAGGAAGTTACTGCCTTGTCCGCGATATTGATGCTCTGCACAGCATAATCCTGCAGCCAAGGCGTGCCGATGATGCCGAATTTCAGCTTGGACCCGTCGATGGTGCGGGGGGCGATTTTGCTTCCCGTAACGGCAGCGTCGGACAAATCATCCGTATATACGGGCTGGAGACGTTCTTTTTCCGCCACTGGCAGTATGACTTCAGGGTTCAATGGTAAAGACTCCGCAGCCGAAACGGTATGTTCCACCACTTGTTCCTGAAGTGTTTGCTGATCAAGTTCGGCAGATTGCACGGATTCCGCTGCTTCAAGCATATCCACCCCGCTAACCTTCATAGTTATACTCCCGGTATCCGGAGCTACGCTGCCGGAGGTATCTGTAACCTCCTGTACCTTGGGACTGCTTCCCAGCATACTGAGTTCCTTCATATTCGGATTATCCACAACATAGAGCGGCTTTTTGGAACTGCGGCGCTGATTTTTTCTGGAGCCCTTCACAAGCAGTCTCCTCCTTCCATCTATTGTTTCTCCTAGGCATCATATGCAGGGCGCTGGGCGGATGACACCCGTTTACACCAAGCCTGTAAAATCTGAATCGTCCCGGAGGAACCGAACTTTTACAAAAAAGGGCATCTGTTACCGCACATCCGTCCACCCTAAAGGGCGGCTACACACATACAATGACACAGATAGAGGAACAGCCGGAACTATAGAAGATAACGGGAGGAACGAACATGGGGCAAAAGCTCGTGGGAATCTTGCTAAATGCCGCTATGCACCGGGGCGTTCCCCGGCAAAAAACGGGACAGGAGTCGCTGAAAAGCTACGAGGAAGCCGCCGCCGCATACGGATTGACCCCCAGCTTCCTGAAACTGTCCGACATTGACACGCATACCGGATACAGCATCGCATATATGAAAGAAACCCGAGGCTATAGAAGAGTGATCATCCCGACGCCAGACGTTATCCATAACCGGGCAATCTACGATCCAGGCAGCCATGGAATCGATAGACTGCTGGGCAGCGGTATACAGGTATATAATACATGCAACCGCTATGGCAAAGATCAGATCCATGGACTGCTGGAGCAGAATGCCGGACTGCGCGGGCTTCTGCCCGCCACCTCGGCTGGAAGATCCGGACTGAAGGAGATGATGGACAGCTATTCTGACCTCATTCTCAAGCCTTGCCGCGGCAGTATCGGTCAAGGCGTAATGCGCCTGACGCGGAGTAGCCCAGGAATCTGGCGCTGGAGTTATCTGCCTCTCGGCTACCGCAGCTGGATCAGCCTCCAGGTGAATCAGGATGCACTGCCCAGAGCACTTCGGGTGCGTCTGGCTTCCACCCCCTACCTGGTTCAGGAACGTATCTCGCTGGCCGAGATTGGGGGCCGTCCGTTTGATCTGCGTGTCACGGTGCAGCGCGGCTGGGGCGGGGAATGGCAGGTCACCGGACTATTCGCCAAACGTGCGGCACCAGGCGGCTTCGTCTCCAACATTGCCCGGGGTGGAGAAGCACTGGACTCTTCATATGCACTGGAGCAGGTATTCTCCGGGGCAGCGGCAGCAAACATCCGCATGTCTGTTCTGGCTTACAGCCTCAGCATTGCACGTGAGCTGGAGCGGAGCCTTCCGGGGCTTGCAGACATCGGGCTAGACATGGGCGTTACGGACAAAGGCCAGGTCTATTTCATCGAATGCAACGGCCGCGATCAGCGCTACGGCTTCCGCAAAGCCGGACTGACCGGAGCCTGGAAGGAGAGTTACCGGAAGCCTATGGCCTATGCACGATATCTGCTTGACCATCCTTCACGGCACATCCGTTATTGATTTGTCTCTTATTCTATGTCAATATAATGCAGAGCGAAGACGGTCCTGGACCCAGGGCCGTGCTGCTGCATGATGGAAGGGAGATACTCATGGTAAAACAATTGCTGCGGCTGATGACCGAGCTATCCTCGCACAGATGGCTTTCCCGGTTAATGGGGGCTTTTTCCCATAGCAGACTCAGCCGTTTTTTGATCCCGGTATTTATTCGGACTTATCATATTCCCGCTTCTGAAGCAGAGAAGCCTTTCGGGGAATACCTTACGCTTAATGAATTTTTCAGCCGTCATCTCAAATCTGGCATGCGCCCGATCGCTATCGGTGAGAATGCTGTGGCCAGCCCCGTAGATGCGCTGATTACCGCCATGGGCGAGATTCATTCCGGAACCATAATGAATGTAAAAGGCCAGGATTATGAGCTGGAGGAGCTTTTGAATCACTCCCCTCACCTGGAGCTGTACAAAAAAGGCTTTTTCTTCGTGCTGTACTTAAGTCCCACGGATTATCACCGGATTCACGCCCCCCTTACCGGGCGCAAGGTCGAGAGTGAACATATCCGCGGGAGGGCATATCCTGTCAATGATTTCGGCATGCGGCATATGAAGGGTGTGCTGAGCCGCAATGAGCGGCTGATTACTTATATCGCCGGAGCCAACGGGGAAGCTGCCGTGGTGAAGGTCGGCGCGATGAATGTCAGCAGTATCCATTATGCGGATGAAGAGACCGATGCCTGGCAGATCGGTGATGATCTGGCCTATTTCGAATTCGGCTCGACCGTGGTGCTGCTCCTTGAGAACGGCAGCTTCACCCCCCGTTCCGGGCTTGTCAGCGGGACCAAGGTGAAGATGGGCGAACTGCTGGGTGAACTGCAGCGTCCTAACTAATATGTCTGGTACCAATCAAAGCCCCGTACAAAGGCACATATGTGCTGCCTTGGACGGGGCTTTGATTGGTTTATTATGTATCTCCTCTTTCTCCCGGCAATCAGGATATTTTACATTTTACCGCACAAATGTGTTGGCTACCCGCTCCGACTTCCGGAAATAGGATGTCCAAATAATGCAGGTGAAGACCCCTCGGACAAGATCACGGACGTTTTCGCCTTGGCCCATTTCTCTTGCTAGCGGTATATTCAGCAGAAAAATATAATCGATGATACCCATCGCCAGGCTACTGAAGTAGAACAGAATGATCATCCGGGGCAATAGTGCTTTTTTCTGATAAAACAACACCAGTGTAAAGACGCAGAGCAGCAGCAACAGCACATTCGCAGCGGCTTCAAAAATAATCACCGGAGCCCATAGCCGGTGGTATAACTCTCCCTGTTTAGAGGTAAGCGTGTCCCAGTACTCCGGTTGAAAGCTTGGCAAGTTGTAATTCAAAATCTGTAACCCCAACATAACCATCGTTGCGATCAAGCCCATCTGCACAACCACCAGCCAGCCCCCAAGCCCTGAAGGGCCAAGTGGAGCATATACTTTCATTTCGTGTTGCACTTCATTTTCCAATTCATTCTTCCTCCTTATATTTGCGGCCAAATAGCCGTGACTTCTAGTGGTGCTAATTGTTCGTTGAGAGTTCTTGTGCGTGCCTGATATGAGGAGTTGGGCAGCAGATTCCGATTCATAATTTACAGCACTTACTAGTTGATTTCAGACTTCACTACTTCGTGCCATTGTAAAAGCATGAACACAGGAGGAATATAAATCAGCTGTCCCCAGTCGTACACCAAAGCTGGTGATAAATCCGCTATCCACAGTTCACCGTTCTCATCCAGTTGCATTCTCCATTTTCCGCTGGCAACAGCTTTTCCCTGCTCCATGAGAATACGAGCCTCATCGTATGAATATTCAATCCCTTTACTGCGCTCAATTGAATCAAGCGCTGCTTGATAATTACGTTCTTGTTCTTCTTCTTTTTCTAGAGTAAAAGCTGAATCGTATACTTCTGAGAAATCCAAGCCTTTAAGACCATGGAGTTCAACAAGCTCTTTAAATGCATCCGTTACAAAAACTTGAACGATGGCTGTTTCCTTGATTTTGAACATATAAGTGTTTTCAGGTATTTTAGAAAAATCAAAAACGAGCTTTATAAATCGGGCAAAGTTACCTTTCCCAGTTAGCTTAATAACTGAACGGCTATAATCAACACAATCAATGACATTTGTGATGTTGAGCATAAACAACTTCAAATCAGGATGAGCCAAAGGAAGTGTCTCAACTTCTTCTGCAACAATTGGCAATAAAATATCTTTTACCTTCTCTGATACAATTGGATGTCCAGATAAGTATCTTGGAAAATCGTTGTATTTCCGTTTATTATTCGTGTACATAATCGGAGGCGTCCATGTCGGCAATTTGGAATCACCTTTAAATTTCGACTCTATGGGATGCTCTGAACTGACAGAACAATCAAGCATTAAATCCATGGAGTCGTCATTAGATCTTAATTTATATACTCTCATTATTCCTCCGAATACTTCGATTTAATTGGAGTTAAGTCAACTTCATGCCAAGAGTAGCCCAGCAGGATTGGCGGGATATAGACAGGTCTACCCCATTTATACTCCAGATCGAGTGTTAATTGTCCCAGCCAGAATTCTCCTTGTTCATCGAACTGCATTTTCCATTTCTCGCTTTGGACGGCCTTGCCCTGATCTATCCTTAGCTCAGCCTCAGCATAAGAAAACTCCACACCTTTGTTATTCTCAATGGCGAGTAGCGCCTCTTCATATTTACGTTTCCGTTCCTGTTCCATTTCCTCCGTGAATTCCGAATCATATACGACCGAGAAATCCAGACCCGGCAATTGATGTTCTTCGATGAGTTCTCTGAATAATTCAGTAACATATACTTTAGTTGTTGCCTGTTCTTTAATTTTGAACATATAGGTATTTTCCGGGATTTTAGCAAAGTCAAATACCAGCTTATCAAAACCCGAAAAATACTTTTCTAGTAACCATTTAGCCTTCGAATTCTGCCAATCCACACAATCTATAATATTGATTACATTAATCATAAATATATCGAGCTCAGTATGTATTAGTGGAAGGAACTCGACATCAGATACTGTATGAGGCTTAAGTATCTGCATAGCTTTTTGAGATACTATTGGTTTCTCAGGCACAAAATCAAAAAAATCATTAAACATCTTGCTCCTAAGCGTCTGCATTTCAACAGGCTGCCAATCCTGAGCTAACGTTTGCCCCATAAAGTCACTACGAATAGAATGAGATGAAAGTTGTTCACGATTTTTCATGACCAATGTGGTCGTTTTAGAATGATTGACTTTTAATTCATATACCTTCATTAATATGCACCTCGTTTTTCAAATACTTGTTTGGAGGTATCCGTATTCTTAGCTTCAATGGCATTCAATCCCGCAGAGCAGGCATTTCTTAATTGGTGCTATGAATATATTCAATAGTGTTAATATCGGCCGACAAGCTTATGATTAATGTGAAAGACCGCTATAATGAGTACATATTATTCCTCGTGGCTCTTCAGGTTAATTTCAGACTTTTCTACTTCGTGCCATTGGTAGCCAAGCAGGATTGGCGGGATATATTTCGGTCTAACCCAGTTATACTCCAGCTCCAGAGTCAAGGTCCCCAGCCAGAACCTCCCTTTATCGTCCAATTGCATTTTCCATTTGCCACTGGCAACTGCCTTGTTCTGATCGACTCGCGCCTCAGCTTCTTCGTAAGTAAATTCCGGACCTTTATTGCGCTCAATATCCAACAAAGCCGATTCGTATCTGCGTTGCTGTTCCAGTTCCATTTCCTCTGTGAATTCAGAGTCTTCGACTAGTGAGAAATTGAGCCCTTTCAGTTGATGTTGTTCGACTAATTCCTTAAAAGCTTCTGTCACGTATACCGTTGTTTTTGCAGTTTCTTTAATTTTAAATAAATATGTGTCATTTGGTATTTTGGAAAGGTCAAATTTAAGCTTTATAAACCCCATGAAATATTTATCTTTAAACCACTCAACCTCAGAGCGTTTCCAATCTACACAGTCCAACATATTAGTAACATTCAGCATATATAAATCCATTTCATCATGAATTAACGGTAGGATTTCCACCTCAGATTCTATATAGGGCTCTAGTATTTGTTTGACCTTTTCAGATACTATTGGCTTCCCAATTATATAATGAGGAAAATCAATATAAGTATTTTTGTAAAGAGTCTCAAGCTTTATAGGCTCCCAATCATCAATTTTAGAGTCCCCTCTAAAATCCGTTGCTATTGGATGGCCCGAAATCCCGTAAGTTCTTTCGCCCGTTAATGTCATAGCCTGTGGACTGTTGTTTAATTCATAAACTTTCATCTACATACTCCCTTTTCTATATTTCCTCCTATAAATACATTTCTCCCCCAAATTTTCACTTTGAAAGAATAATCTAATAAAGGAATCCCTACAACCGCTTATTTTGTATTATTATGTAATCTATTGTCGAATTCACACGCAATTTGATAGTTAGTACTTTAGACGCACGCTTTTAGTCGTAGAAGTTTGTAGTCATTTGAAACTTTATACCCATTTCATTTCATTTATAAAATAATACGGTCACACAATCATCAAAAAACCCTGCAGAGCTACTCTGCAGAGCTGATATTTTTACAGTATGGGTTACACAAAATAATAGCAGGCGGGCTATTCCGTCACCTTGCTCTGATTCGCTACCTCGCGGGCCTTCTGTTGTACTTCCTCCGGCTCCCCCAGATAAAAGCGGCTGATCGGCTTCACATCATCATCCAGCTTGTAGACCAGAGGGACTCCGGTCGGCACATTGAGATCCAGCAGCGCCTTCTCGTCAATGTCCTCCATGAATTTGATCAAAGCCCGCAGCGTATTGCCATGCGCCGAGATCAGTACCCGCTCCTTCTTGCGGATCAGCGGCACAATGCGTTTGCCCCAGAAATCGCCGACGCGGTGCACCGTATCCTCCAGACTCTCCCCGCGTGGAATATCTCCGGGACGAACCTCCTTGTAACGGATATCGTTCCGCGCATACCGTGGATCATCCGGCTCCAGCATCGGAGGACGGACCGACAGGCTGCGCCGCCAGATATGCAGCTGCTCTTCGCCGTATTTTACCGCAGTCTCACTTTTGCTCAGTCCTTGCAGCGCGCCGTAATGCCGCTCATTCAGCTTCCAGGACTTCTGCACAGGAATCCACAGGAGATCCATCTCATCCAGCACGTAATTGAGCGTCTTGATCGAACGTTTCAGCACAGAAGCAAAGGCCAGATCGAAAGTGTAGCCCGCCTCCTTCAGCAGCTTCCCGGCAGCTTTGGCTTCTTCTACTCCCTTTTCCGTCAGATCCGGGTCGCTCCAGCCTGTGAACAGATTCTGGCGGTTATACTCGCTCTCGCCATGGCGTATCAACACGATTTCGTACATTTTCTCTCTCCTCCGGCCTGTGTAGTTTCTTATCGTTCTATCCTTACCCATCATAGGCCTGCTGACCGGGTTGTTCAAGACTCACACTCTTTATCCTTATCCCCCCGCCCAGGCGCTCTCATACACGGATGAATTTCTGCTCCTGAAGTCAAAAAAGACCGGATGCCTAACCCGGCCCCGGTCCCTTCGTTGATCTGGATAAGCTATCTTTTCAGGACCCATCTGTCCTTTTAGTTAGGTCAAAACCAATGATCCGTAGTCACCAGGCTGCTGCTCTTCCATCGTCTCCAGCGGTTGCGGGCAATCCTGCTTCCCCCGCCTTTGCAGTCGTTGTTGCAGATCCGTCGTCTCATAATCATTCCGTCGTTCTCCCCTTCCAGGCTGCAGTGTATATCGCATGTAACCAGGTTGCAAGGTATTTACCCCAGCTGGAAAAAGCTGAAACAAACAGAGGATTAGCGGATCTCGGACGGACTTTTACCGGTATGCTGCTTGAACTGGCGGCTGAAAAAGAAAATATCACGGTACCCCAGCGCATCCGCCACCTCGGTTACATTCATTCCGGCATACAGCAGAAGATGCTGTGCCCGCTCAATCCGGGTGCGGATCACATAGGACTGGACAGAAGAGCCCGTAATCTCCTTGAATTTGATCGAAAAATAACGCGGAGACAGCCCGGCGCGCGCCGCCAAATCCTCCACCCGGTGCACTGCTCCGGGATGCTGGCTGACATAGTTGGCGACCTCATGAATAACCTCCGCCAATTGGTTGCTCACATGACGTTCCACCGGCATCACCTGATCCTCACGGAGCAGATGGATCATCAGCTGCTTCAGGATCAGCTGCCCTTCCTCCTCAGCCGCAAAGGTCTTGACGAGAAAGAGGCGGACATACCGCGCCAGCAAGTGCTCGAATTCCACTGTCTCGGTCAGTTCCCGGTACGGCTCGGGAATATCGGTCACATCCTCAGTCACATCAAAATGAATATATGTAAGCACAAGCGGCTTCTGCGGATTATGGCTCGCACTGGTATGATCTCCCGGACGGAACAGGAAGCAGCTTCCCTTACCCACCTGATAGGGAATTCCTCTGCGCACAACTGTGCCTTCCCCGCTCCAGACATAGAACAAATCATAATTTTGCAGCGGCTTCTCTCTTTTTTGCCATTTCCAGCCCGGTTCACAGACAATCTTCGCCAGAGCCGGCAGGATTACAAAAGAGGACGGCGATGCATGCAGCATAATATTCCCTCCTAAAAGTTTTGCGGAATTCTACTTCCTTGAAATTGCTATGCAGCAAAACTCGCTTCGGAAGCATAATCTAAAGTTTTGCGGAATTCTACACACCGTTCCATAATCTCATCATACCTTGTCAGATCCGATTTTGCACATCCGCCCACGCCAGCAGCAGGCGGTTGACTCCGTCTACCAATTGTTCGCCATTCAAATGGGCAAAAGAAAAACAAGCCGCCGGTGCACCCGCTGCGGCCTGGTACAACGCCGCGTCCCTGAAGTCCGTCCCGTGCCTTAGCGCCGCCGCCCGGAAGGCGGCGAATTCCGCACTGCTGCGCCGCCAGCGCGCGTAGATATGCAGCCCCGCATCGCCGGGCAGCGGCTCAAACAGCAGACCGAGCCGCCCGGACAGCAGCGAGCGGAGAAGCCGGGCACGCTCGCCATAGAGGCGCGTCATCCGCCGCAGATGACGGCTGTAGCCGCCGGTCTGCATGAAGCGCGCCAAGGCCCGCTGCTCCAATAGGCCTCCCGGAAGCGGCTCATACAGCGCCTTGGCGGCGGTCACCGGCTGGATCAGCAAGGGCGGGAGCACGGCATAACCCAGCCGCAGGCCAGAGAACATGCTGTTCGAGAACGAACCCATGTAGACGACACGCTCTTCGCGGTCGAGTGCTTTCAGCGGTTCGATGGGCCGCCCGCCCCAGCGGAATTCACTGTCGTAATCATCCTCCACAATCAGCGCATCCTGCCGCCGCGCCCATTCCAGCAGCCGGCGCCGCCGGTCAAGCGGCAGAACAGCGCCGGTGGGGAACTGGCGGCTTGGGGTAACGAACAGCAGCCGGGCCGCCCAATCCTGCGGCACCAGCCCGCTTCCGTCCACCTCGCCCAGCAGCAGCTTCCCGCCGGTGATCTCCACCGCCCTGCGGATGCCGTGAAATCCAGGGTCCTCGGCAACGGCAGGGCTACCCGGCTCCAGCAAGAGCTGTGTCAGTAGGACGATGCCCTGCATCGAGCCGTTGAACAACACAATTTGCTCCGCTTCCGCCCGGATGCCCCGTGTCACCCGAAGATGGGCGGCAATCGACCGCCGCAGGCTTTCTTCACCCTGGGGAGGGCAATAGCCTTCCAGCCGCCCGCCGCTTTTACCGCCGGCATATTTCAGTGCACTCCGCCACTCTTCATAAGGAAAATGCTCCATCAGCATCCCGCGGCTGCGAAAGCTGACGATATCTGCTTCCTCCCGCTCATATATGAGAACTTTCCGCTCCATAAGGCGTTGTCCCCAGCGGGAGAGCGGGATTCCGCTTCCACAACAAGGTACTCCGACATCTGTTTCTGGACCTATATCTATACCTGCACTGGCACCTGCATCCGCACGCGCATCCGTTTCCGAACCCGAACCCGAACCTGCACTCACACTCTCATCCATTCGTGTACCCACACCCGCACCCACATCCGCATCCCCTGAGTACTCTGCCCTGGCAGCTCCCACCACGACATCACCATAAATCTCCTGATCCGCCTTCTCGCGTTCCCCCTCCAAGGGATAAAAGCTGTCATCCGCCACATAAGTGCCCCGGCCAGTCTCTGTCCGGATGTAGCCGTCTGCCAGCAGCATGTCGTATACCTGAGATGCCGAGCCGCGCGAGATCAGGTACAGCTCTGCCAGCTTCCGGGTAGACGGCAGTCGGGTTCCACCCGGCAGAGTCCCGCCAAGAATAGCCGCGCGGAGCGCGTGGTATAAGGCCAGATATTTGTAGCGGTGCACCGTCAGGTACTGGTCGTAAGGCAGCGTGAAATTCATATCCCCACCCTCTCCACGTCAAAGTGGACTAATAAAATTAATGTAAACCGGTCCTTTTTTATTGTCAATTCCTCTTCTATTCTTAGAAGACCCTATTGACCCGGAACATAAGGTTCCACCACTAATGAGAGAAGGATGTGCCGTTATGCGCAGAAAAGAATTTCAGGTAGAGCAGGAAGAGGAGCTGGCCGGGTTTCTACACGGAATGAGCTTTGGTTTTCTCGGGACCAGTGATGAGAAAGGGCTGCCGCGTGTAACACCGCTCAACTTTGTATATATGGAAGGAAATTTCTATTTTCACGGTAGCCACGCGGGAGGCAAAATGAAGAGCATCCGCCACAATCAGCAGGTATGCTTCACGGTTGCCGACGAATACGCCATCATTCCTTCCTATTTCAGCGATCCCGAGCTTGCCTGTCCTGCCACCGCCTATTTCAAAAGCGTAACCGCTTATGGAACAGCGGAGCTTGTTGAAGACCTCGCCGAAAAAGCAGCCGTACTTGCTCATTTTATGCACAAGCTTCAGCCGGAAGGAGGCTACGCCCCGATAGATCCCGAAGATCCCAGATACCGCTCAGCGCTGAAGGGTGTCGCCGTTGTACGGATCGTTCCCGAAGAAATAACCGCCAAGTTCAAATTCGGCCAGAATCTGAAGGATGATGCACGGAATGCTGTTACTCAGGGTCTTCAGGAGAGACGCGGGGAACGTGATGCGGAGACGATTGCCATGATGGAAAAATACTGCCCCTACCATTCCTGAGTGGTAAAATATAACTATATCTCTATAGATACCACACTAATATCAAGTTAGATTGGCGGGATAGAATTTGGAGGATCTGTACCACTACTATGATCAATCTACAGGGCCGTTCCGGAATTTATCCGATCTGGCGCCGGAGGAAGCGGAGCATGTTCTTGCGGGCATACGTCAGGAGGGCAAAGGTTTTGCCAGCAAGCGTTCAGCGGATTATCTCGATATCCGGCGCAGCCTGGAGCACAAGGCCCGGGAAGCTTTTATCGCCAAAGGAGGCCGTCCCGTCCGCCAGCAGCCCCACTATATGACGCTAGGAAGCTGTCCGTGGCTGCTGGAATGGTATCCCAGGGGAGCTGAGCTCCGGATTCCTATGGATCTCTTTTCTCCAAGCTGTATCAGCTTCACGTATGGTGACTTGTTCCCCACAATGAGAGTTCAGGACGGCAAGCCTTACCGGGGTCAGGTGTATCTGCTTGCTGAGCTCCGGGAGATCATTTCGCAATTCGGCTGGCCTCAGGAATGGAATGCAAGGGGGACCTGCGGGCCGGAGCGCTATATCGAGGTTCAGGTCTGGGAGGATCCACCACAAATATTTTAAAAGTAATGGAAATTGCCTCTTTCAGCAGTGACGGCGGGGAATCACGGTGATATAATGTTAGGCAATGTTAACGTATATCCCAGAAGAATACCCGGAAGGATGAAACCGATGAATCCACTGGCTGGACAATTGAATGACAGCATCAAGGCAGGCAATGAATATGTATACGATATGCTCTCCAATCTTGGCAAAGCGCTGTATTATCCCAAAGAGGGAATTCTGAGCCAATCCGCTGAAGCGGCCGCTCATGCGAAGAAATACAATGCAACTATCGGTATTGCCACTGAAAAGGGTGTACCTATGCACCTTGGCGTTATTCAGGATAAGCTCTCCGCTTACAGCCCCAAGGACTTGTATGGTTATGCTCCGCCAGCAGGCAAACCTGAGCTGCGCACCGTGTGGCGTGAGAAAATGCTTCGCGAGACGCCGTCGCTTGAAGGCAAATCCTTCGGCAACCCTATCGTTACCAATGCCCTGACTCACGGGCTCAGCATCGTTGCCGACCTGTTCGCAGATCAAGGTGATGCTGTCATCTATCCGGACAAAAACTGGGAGAACTACGAGCTGACCTTCGGTGTGCGCCGTCTCACAGATTCCGTCAACTATCCGCTTTTCACTGAAGATATGAACTTCAACAGCGAGGGACTACTGGATGCACTGCTAGCCCAGAAGGACCGCGGCAAAGCGATTGTGCTGCTTAACTTTCCGAATAACCCTACAGGCTATACTCCGGGAATCAAGGAAGGCGAAGCGATTGTGGCTTCCATTCTGCGTGCGGCAGAAGAGGGCATCAATGTCGTAGTGGTCAGCGACGACGCCTATTTCGGGCTCTTTTTTGAAGATTCACTGAAGGAATCCCTCTTTGGCCGTCTGGCCAATCTGCATCCGCGTGTACTAGCCGTGAAGATTGACGGTGCGACCAAAGAAGAGTTTGTCTGGGGCTTCCGCGTCGGCTTTATCACTTATGCTTCAGACAGCAAGGAAGTACTCTCTGCCCTGGAACAGAAGACGATGGGAATTATCCGTGCCACCATTTCCAGCGGACCGCATCCTTCGCAGACCTTTGTCCTGGATGCACTCAAGTCGCCAGAGTTCGCCGAGCAGAAGGAAGAGAAATTCCAGATCATGAAGGGCCGTGCCAACAAAGTGAAGGCACTGATGGACGGCGGCAAATACGGCAATGAGGTCTGGAGCTATTATCCTTTCAACTCCGGATACTTCATGTGCCTGAAGCTGCACACTGTTCACGCCGACGATCTGCGCCAGCACCTGATTCATAACTACGGTCTGGGCACGATTGCCCTAGGGGAGACTGATCTGCGCGTAGCCTTCTCCTGTATTGAGGAAGATCAGCTCGAAGATCTATTCGATATGGTCTATGCCGGAATACAGGATCTGGAAAAATCCTGATCTAGCAAGCCTTGTTCATAGAATTCAGCTTCGGCCATGCCGGGGCTGTATTTTTTTTGCAGGCCGTTATGGCATTGGCCTATACACGTTGTTCTCTCCGCACATACAATACGGTGTACTCAAGTACAACAACTCACACGCGAAAGGGGAATGAACATGAGCGAAGAAGTTAGAGGCGGATATGGATACCCTGGATTTACAAGCACTGGTGCAATTCTGGTTCTCTTTATCCTGCTGGTCATCATCAGCCGTTCACTCTTTGTCTAACCGGGAATAACCATCCCGGGAGGGGGCCCCGGCTCTCTCCCGTCCTACCCGCGTTGTACGCCATTCCCTGCCACTTGCGGAAGTAAAGATGGGATTCCCCATTCCAGATGTTCCCTGGATAACCTTACCTATCATGAACTCAAAAAACGCCTTGACGGGAGCCAATGCTCCAGCCAAGGCGTTTTTTTCAGATACTGATAAGACTGTGAGATCCCTAAGAGCTGAGGATTTGAAAGCATAGAGAAGACCCTGAAGCTCCTTAGGAACTGATGTGAGTGTAGAACTAAATGGGCCTTTATCCACTTAGAATAATTGACCTCTTATCAAATCCCCAAGTTAACTCCATCTAGATATCGTCGTCCTCCTGCGCAGCTTTGCGGGAAGCACGGGTCCTGAAGAGATACGCCAGCAGGCCGCCGGCAAGAAAGGTGCCGATTACAGGCAGTGGGCGCCCGGCTACCGCGACTAGGAAAGGTAGACCGGTCAATACCGCCAACAGTAAATGTGCACGGAAGATGAACTGAATCGTACTGCTTGCTTTGCTGCCCTCCGGTAGAGGATAGATAGTCAGCCAGAACGACTCGCTTTGCAGCTTGCGCAGCGCCGACAGCTGCACGCCTATAATGAACAGGAAAAACAGATAAATACCGCTGCCCACATAGCTGTCCCGGTTCCACCAGACCAGCAGTAGCGACAGAACAGCGATCCGCAGCACAATGCCGAAGATGTCACCCCGGGCAAAGCTTTTGGTGAGGAGATAGCGGTAGGCGGTAGGGCGCCGCCACGGGATGCCCCGGCCCCATTTGGACAGGTAACGGCGGGTATAGACCCGCTGCTCCCGACCGGGTACATCCACGAACCAGCCTAGAATCATTAGCGCTATCGCTCCCTGATTGCGTTCGGTGGCAATGAGGCGTTCCCAGGGAACAGCGTGCCGTCCGGGAACCGCAAGCGCAGCCAGATAGGCTGCTGCCAGAATCACGATGAAGATTATTGCGCGCAGAGAGGGCTGCCACAGCCATGCGGCAATCATCAATCCCGAGACTGCCCAGCGTAGCAGGTTGTAGCCCAGAGCAGCCGGACGGGACAGCATAGTAAGCTCCCGCCACAGGCCAAAGCTTGCCAGCAGCTTCACCAGGATCAGTACAACAAGTGTGGCCAGCAGCATTTGATGAGATTCATCCGTGCGTATGTAGAGGGGCCACAGGGTAATCAGCACAAAAGCCAGCCGCAGAATCTTCCAGACATTCCCGGCAACCCAGGCCGGAGCAAAATATTCCTTCATCCGGTGTCCCTGCGGCAATAGAAAGATGGTATCAGGACTCTGCAGATATGTCCTGAAGCTGCTGTGTGCAGCAGCAGGCAGGAGGAGAACCAGCATAATCCAGCGGATCGGAATACCCGCCGGAACATCGCGGAGCAGTGAAGTGTACCAGGCTGAGAAGATGATTAAGACCAGCAGGAACATCATGGCTACGCCGCTCTGAATGATATAACCCATATAGGGGATCAGGCTTCCGGTGAACCTGCCGCGCCGCTGCCGGCGCAGCTCCTTCAAATCCATATCATTTCCCCCCTTGAACCAGTTCGTAGAACAGCTGCTCCAGATTCAATCCCTGCAGCCCGGCAGCCGCGGTCATTTCCGCCAGCGTACCTTCCGCGATCACCTTGCCGCGGTGCAGGACAATGAAGCGGTCGCAGTAATTCTCGATGGTGGAGAGGATATGGGAGCTTAGCAGAATCGAAGCCCCGGATTTCTTCAGATCCAGCATGAAATCGAGCAGGGAACGGATGCCCAGCGGGTCCAGCCCCAGAAACGGCTCATCGATTACATACAGCGCCGGACGCGCCACAAAAGCACACATGATCATAACCTTTTGCTTCATGCCTTTGGATAAATGCGAGGACAGGGTATCCATCTTGTCCTCCATATTAAAGAGTGCGGCCAGCTGGCTGCTGCGGGATTCATAATCACTGCGCTCCACACCATATGCCCTGGCGGTAAATTCCACATGCTCACGGACTGTCATTTCCTCATAGAGCAAGGGCGACTCCGGTACAAAAGACAGCGCACCATGATAGGCCTCAGGGTCGCTGATCCGGGTCTTACCCTGGACGGTGATCTCACCTTTATGCGGTGACATCAGGCCCAGAATATGCTTCATTGTTGTACTTTTGCCTGCTCCGTTCAATCCAATCAGCCCGACCATTTCTCCAGGCTGCACCTGAAGGCCGATATCGTGCAGCACCGGCTTGTTCAGGCTGTAACCTCCGCTTAAGCCCGTAATTTGCAGTACGGGGGCAGTATTCATTGACCGTCACCTCTCGGGGTTTTGTCTTTCAGCCATTTGGGCGCTCCCTTGTTCTTGCGGTTCTTCTCGCGCTCCGCACTGCTGCGCGCCTTGCTCGCAGGAGCGCCGCTTCCGGCTCCTGCGCCGGAACCCGGGCTGCGGCGCTGCTGATCGCGCCGCGCACCAAGACCTGCAGCTGCTCCCGGCTGCGGAACAGCGGCCCCGGCCGCGGAGGCTGGGCCTCCCGCTGCCGAAGTCCGCACCTGCGGCTTGCTGCTGCGCGCCGCAGATCCGTCCGCGCGCGGGCTGCCGCCATCGCGGCGTCCGGAATCCATCCCGCCGCGGTACTCGCTGCGGGCCTCATCGGCGGCTCGTACCTTGCCGCCTACCATTTCCTTCTCCTCAAGCTGGATGTCCAGCTCCTTGGCGAACTTACGCATGATGAACGTCTGCTGCTCCGTGACGATCGTTACAGACAGGCCGCGGCGTCCCATGCGGCCCGTGCGCCCGGCCCGGTGCACATAGTGCTCCGAGTCGAAAGCCGGATCGAAGCTGACGACCAGCGTCAGATTCTCGATATCCAGACCCCGGGCAGCTACGTCGCTGGCCACCAGCACACGGAATTTGCCGTCACGGAAGCGGGCAAGCACATTGCTGCGCGTCACCTTATCCGCGTCGCCGTAGAGTGCGGCTGCCGTCAGCCCCAGATGGTTAAGCTTCGCAGTCACCTCAGCGATATCGTCGGTGGCATTGACGAACACAATCGCCCGATCCGGATTGTAATGACGGATCACACGGCGCAGCATATCTATCTTATTGCGCTCCTCGCTAACCACATAGTGATGCTCCAGACTCTGGGCAGTCATGACACCCGGCTCAATACCGACCTCCGCGGGATTCTTCATCTCCCGTGCTGCAAGCGCCTTCGTCTCCGGACCGATGGTCGCCGACAGCATAACCATTTGACGCGTGCGCAGCGCACTGCTGACGATCTTCGCCACCTCACCTGCACCGCTGAGCTGGAACATCTGATCCGCTTCATCGATGACAATCGTGGTCACCTCATGCATCTTCAGCTTACGGAGCCCGATCAGCTCCCGGATACGGCCGGGCGTACCCACAACCAGGTGTGGATGCTCGCGCAGCTTATCGATCTGGCGCTTAATCGCTGCGCCTCCGATCAGCCCCATCACCCTAATGCCGCGGTGGGCTCCATACCGCTCCGCCTCGCGGAGAATCTGCATCGCCAGCTCCTGAGTAGGCGCCAGCACCAGCTTCTGTAGTGATTTTTGCTCAGGATGAATCCCCTGGAGCAGCGGCAGCAGGTAAGCCAGCGTCTTACCGGTCCCGGTCTGGGATGCGGCAAGCACGTCTCTTCCCGCCAGCAGCAGCGGAATCGTCTGCTCCTGCACAGGCGATGGATCTTGAATGCCGAATTCCGACAATCGGGCAACGAGGTCTTCCTGAATCCCGATGGCCGCAAAAGAAGCTTTATTCATATTAGTAATTCATCCTTTTCGTGTGAGATAATATGTTCATTATATGCCAAAAAAGCCTCTCCACCAAATGGAAGGCCTTTTGATCCATTCTAAGCCATTATTATTTCCGGTTCATCATATTATAGGTAAGTTTGTCCGCAAGACGGGGAAATAGACCATACAAGCGGATACCCCATGCCGCAAAGCCGGGAAGATCAATCTCTTCCTTCCCCTTCTCGATCAGCTTCACGATCTTCTTGGCCACATGCTCGGGTGTCATCATGATCCGGGCTACACTTTTCTCGTAGCTGCCGGAAGGATCAGCAGTTCGGAAGAATTCCGTGGCAATCGGCCCCGGATTAACCGCCGAGACGGTAATCCCCTGAGTGCGCAGCTCCTGACGCAGTGCGTTAGTGAAGCCCAGCACAGCGTGTTTGGTTGCGCTATAAGCAACGGAACGTGCTGTGCCGATTTTGCCAGCCATGGATGCTACATTGACAATCTGACCGCTTCCCCGTTCCAGCATATGCGGGACTACAGCCTTGGTACACCGTACGATGCCCATGTAATTCACATCCATCATGTCATCGAATTCATGGGACTCCATCTCCGTAAACCCAGCGAATTTGCCATACCCGGCATTATTCAACAGAACATCAATTCTTCCATGGGCGCTAAGGATGTCCGCAAAGGTCTTATGGACCTGGGCCTCATCGGTAACATCACAGATATACAGGCCAAAAACGCCCGGTATACCGGCCGCTGTTTCTTTCAGCTTGTCTTCGGATCGGGCCAGCAGGATAGGCACAGCCCCACGCTTGCTGAGCATCTGGGCCGTAAGCGCTCCAATCCCGCTCGAAGCTCCTGTTATCACAACCACTTTATCTTGTAGTTCCATGAATAAAGTCTCAGCTCCAATTGTCCGACTAAGAGATCATTACCTGAATATCAAGCTCACCAATGCCTTCCATCAAAAGCGGGATGCTCAGCGCTTTGCGCGGCATTACCGACATCCCCGCTGTCTTCATCAGCTTCGGAGGAGTAATATCGACGCTTACCCCCTGATTCGATAAAATGGTGCTGGCATTACCGCTGATCATGTTGCCCAGCTCCGAAATTGCACTCTGTCCCATCTCGTCCATCTCAGTAATCACATAACCGCCCATCATAGCTGATACGATCTTGAGCGCTACCTTTTCAGCGATTCCGAAAATAATATTCCCGCTCAATTGGCCTGTCATTCCGACCTGTATCCATATATGATTATCAATCAGCTCAATGTCTTTTATCCCCAGATTACCGGTGGATGGCGAGACCTGTATCACCTGTTCAATTACAATTCTTGCAGATTCTAAAAACGGATTAATTACTTCTGCTCTCATGAAAGTGCTGTCTCCCCTCTACCAGGCTTTAGTCATGTACCAAAAGTCCTAAGTAATATTGATTATTATACTTCATATATCGGTATTATTCACCAAAAATTAATGGTCTTGTCGAAGGAATTAATATGATAGTTTTGTGGGCAACATTGCCCTGCCGGAGGTTATCTCCTATAATTTAATCAAATGCCGACATCCAGCGTAAGATAGATATTAATAAGGCAGCATCGTCCATAGCACAAAAAGGGCTTGTGGCGGTAACTACTCCAGTCTTAAGCAGGACCCCCTATAACCATCCGTGCCCACATCGTGGAGCGTTATTTCACGGCTTATCCCGAACACTTACGGACACGTGAGCATATTCATAACCCTACTTAACAAAAGGACTCCTAAGTCCTATGAAGGCATTATTTTAACATCCTACAATTAAAAGGCGGCATCCGTCATCAGGCCAAAAGGGGGTACGTCCATGAATATCAGCCAGCTAGAGACGCTGATTACCATCTCCAAAACCATGAGCTTCCGCAAGGCGGGTGAACTGCTCAACCTGACCCAGCCGGCGGTATCAGCGCAGATCAAAAGCCTTGAGGAAGAGTTCAAAACCCAGCTCGTAGACCGGAACCAGCCGGTAACTTTAACAGACAGGGGACAGGTATTCCTGTCGCATGCGGAACAGATCGTAAGCATCGTCGAAGAGCTTAAGCAGCGTCTTGCGGATTTGGACGAGAATCCCCAGGGGCATATTATACTCGGTACGACTACCTCGATCGCCATTCAGATTCTGCCGCGAATCCTTTCCTATTTTCAAGACCAGTTCCCGCATATCAAGACTTCCATTTCGTCCATGTCCTCATCCCAAATTTATCAGCATGTGGAGAACGGCCTGGTCGATGTCGGTATTGGATACTTGATCGGCCGGAGCCCGGGAATGACTACCTCTGTACTCTACTATGACACCTTTGAATTAGTGGTTTCTCCACGCCACCCTCTTGCACAGGTCAAAACGGCCGGAATCGAAGCGCTGCGCAACACCCCGCTCATTCTGCTCTCGCCGGACACGGTCGGCCGGAGATTTGCTGATGATGTATTCGCCAGGCATGGCATCCAGCCTCAAGTTATTATGGAGCTGACCAGCAGTGAGGAAGTCAAACGGATGGTGGAGCTGGATCTTGGCGCGGCCGTGATATCGAAACAGTCGGTATCCGCCGAGGTGCGCAGCGGCACCCTTAAGATCGTTCCGATTATTGAGCTTGAGGTCACACATCCTGTTGGGGTCATTACCAAATCAGGCAAATACGTCAACTCTGCCATGCGGCAGTTTCTGAGCGATCTCAAAGGGATGCCGGAAGCTCAATTCATCGGCTCAGAGTGAGCCCCGCCAAGTGAATGGTGTCCCGAACACTATGCGGGGGCAAGTAACACCCGATAATATCCCCCCACGAAGTGAAGACTACAATAGACAACCATTCTAAAACTTAACTTCTGTTCATTTTGGCCTAAGGAGATGTTCTATCTATGAAGTTCGACCTGCATACCCATCATTTCCGCTGCGGCCACGCGGACGGAACGATCAGGGATTATATTGAAGCCGGAATTGCTGCGGGGCTTGAAGTCATCGGCATTTCCGATCATACCCCTTACTTCGGCAGTCCGTCGGAGCAGGCTTTTCCCCATATTGCCATGGCCAAATCCGAGCTCGCCCATTATGTAGAAGAAGTATTGGCTCTGCAGCAAGAATACGCAGGCACCATTGACGTTCTGCTCGGCATCGAATCGGACTATTTCCCCGAACATGCGGAGCTGTACCGCCGTACCTTGTCGGCTTATCCGTTTGATTACATCATCGGCTCGGTACATAGTGTGGGCGGTGTGAGCATTTTTAATAAAGGCCGCTGGAAAGGGCTCAGCCAGAAAGGGAAGATTGCCAGCAAGGCTGAGTACTACCGGCTGATTACCGCATCTGCACGCAGCGGCATGTTCCAGATTCTCGGTCACATTGATGCCATGAAGGGCAATTTCCCGCAATTCTCGGATATCCCCGCTGCAGCAGAGATTGATGAGTGTCTGCGCGTGATCGGGGAATGCGGCATCGCTATCGAAATCAATACCTCAGGAGGCACCAAGCTATGCGGCGGATGGTATCCTTCCGATGACATTCTGGCTCGGGCGCTGCATTACGGAGTGGATGTAACCTTTGGCTCCGATGCGCATAAGCCTTCCCGTGTCGCCGATCAGCATGAAGCTGTGGTGACCAGACTTAAGGAGATCGGGTTCGATCATTGGGTATACTACAAGCAGATGACAAAAATCTCAGTGCCACTCTAGTACAAAAAATGCACCAAGCCTGAACGGTGATGGACGATTGCTGTCCTTCCGTGAGCGGCTGTGGTGCATTTTGTTATGTTGTCAGATTCTCGCAGGTGAAGCCCTGCTGCTTCAGCGTATACTGCGCATCCCCATACTGGGGATTAAGGGTATAAAAGTGGGCAATCGTGCTGCTCCAATCCCTCTCCGTCAACCCCTGTGCCTTCAGGAACATTCGGTGGGCCAGATTATATTCTTCAATCCAACCCTTTGCATCCGGATTGTACTGTTCCTCGTGCAGTACAGCTTCCATGGGAAGTCTTGGCTTCTGCGGCAGCTCCTCGGCAGGGTAGCCGACACACAGCCCGACAACCGGGAATACATACTCCGGTAATTGCAGAAGCTCGATCACCTCCGCTGTATGACGGCGGACTCCGCCTATCGGGATGATGCCCAGACCGAGCGACTCCGCTGCAGCAATAGCATTGGATAAAGCAATCCCCACATCCGTAGCGCCGACAAGCAGCGCATCCACATCCTTGGCGGCCTCAAAAGGTTGTCCTTCCAGTTCACTTGCCACCTTGGTCCGGTAGAAATCCATACAAAACACTAAAAATACCGGAGCTTCCGCCACATGCTTCTGATTCCCGCTGAGCACTGCAAGCTGCTTGCGGCGCTCTTCACTCCGCACGGCAATGATAGATACCTGCTGACCGTGAACCCAAGACGGGGCTGCCTGAGCGGCTTCGATAATGGTCTTTAGCTTCTCCGGCTCCACGGGCTGCTGATGATACTGCCGGTAGGAGCGGTGATTCATTAATGTTCGGATCACTTCGTTCAATGGATACTAACCTCCTGGTCTATTACTGGATGATTAAGACCATCATATCCTAATTGACATGGAAGCCGCCAGTCTTGGCCAAGCTTCCCTCTATTCTTCAAAACGCTTCAAAGGAGGATCGCCGCACAAAAAAAATGGACCCGAATCATCGGGTCCGAGCAGCATTTATATTTTCAAAAGGGGGTCATGTACTTAGTTTAACCGGACACTGTTAGAGTTTCATAACGGCATTATTTCATTTGTGTAACAATGTGAATACTTTCATTACATCCCCGGAACTGCCTGGCATAGGGAGGATTCGTTCCAGGGTCAACCCGTTTTTGATCATGACCCGCTCCGACCTGTGGTTGTCACCACGGCAGCGTCCTTCGATCTTCAGAAGTCCCAGCTCCTGAACAGCGTAATCCAGCAGCAGTCTGACGGCTTCTGTGGCAATTCCCTGCCCCCACCATAACGGATTCAGCATATATCCTAGTAGAGCCTTGTTCTCATGGCGGTTCCAGTTCTGCAGGGATACTGTTCCAATCAGCTCCTGGCGTCCTCTGACATAAATCCCGGCATGAAGCGCGCAAGGATCAAAGGCATACAGCATCCGGGTCACCAGCTTCTCCAAATAGGTGTGCGATGAATTGTCAGCCTGACGCAGCAGAATATGCGGATTCACCTCCGGATGTTTGAGCAGCGCACTGAGCACTCCGGCATCCGTGGATGGCATTGTTCTTATTTCAACCTTTTCGCCTTGCCGTCCCATGGATAATACCGTATCGAAAGTGCTCATTAGGCTCCTCCTTTTCATAGGTGCGTGTGATGGAATCCCAGCCTTTCCCTCTGCCCCGTTCCCAGCCAACAGCGTGATCTTTGTACTACGTCCGCCGCAGGGTGAAAATAGTCAGCTCAGGCCTGCACATGAACCGGAATGGCATGTAGGTTTCGCCGAACCCCCTGTTTACATACACTGGCATTTGCTTCTGCTCCGTATAATAAAGGCCGCTTATGTACTTATTTGATCCATAAGGTGTGTAAGCCGCACCCAATAAGGGCAGGCGGATCTGCCCGCCATGACTGTGGCCGGACAATTGGAGATGGAAGGGATAAGCTTCAGCCGTATCTGCATAGTCCGGCTCATGCATCATGAGCAGTGTGAACATCTCCTCAGGGACACCCTTCAGCGCCGCCTGGGGATCAGGTTTGCCGTGCAGCATGTCATCAAGTCCGGTAACCGCAATGGTTGCGCCGCCCCGCTTCACCAGATAAGACTGATTCCGCAGCACCCGGAACCCGGCGTTATTCAGGAGATGGGTAAGCAGTTCTGTGTTCTTATAATCATGGTTGCCCAGGATTGCATATTTACCGAGCGGTGCACTCAGCTCTGTGAGAATCGGTACAGACTTCTCCAGATCTTCCGCATAGCTGTCCACGATATCTCCTGTGAAGCAGATAATGTCCGGCTGGGCCTCCTGTATATGTCCGGCCAGGCGCTTAAGATCATGCGCATCCTTGTTGAATCCTAAATGCACATCACTGAAATGAACCAGCCGCGTTCCGGCAAAAGCGGATGGAAGATTCCTGAAAGACAATTCCAGCCGTGTAATGTCAAGCCAGTTAGGCTCCCCCTGCCAGGCATAGCCGCTGGTCAGCAGACCTGCACCGAATACAGCAGCCGCTCCCCGGGCCAGGAACTGGCGGCGGGTAAGGGTACGGCCACCGCCTGTATGCGGGGGCGGAGTACTATGCGGAGGGCCGCCTTCTACACCAGCTGCCGTGAGGCCCGGAGAAGCCCCAGACGATCTATTATTCATAGGGAGGTTCTCCTTTCTTGCAGGGTTGTCGAAGAATGAACGCTAAGGGGCAGGGTTGGATGAAGGAGAGGAGTTCTCTGCCTCATCTTCTTGAATCTCCTCTTTTGCTTCGTCTACTTTTTCTTCAACCTCTGTTTCGATATTCACATCAATCGCAGCCTCTATTTCCTCTTCCGAGCCGGGGCCCAGAATTTTGCGGAACAACCCCAGCATGGATAGCGCATAAGCTACGGTGATGAAGCTGAAGCTGATCTGCATGACAACCACAAGACGTGAGGTATTGTCCACCGGAGCCACATCTCCGTATCCGACCGTAGTGAAGGTGGCTACACTGAAATAGAGGAAGGTAATCAGCTGGCTGAGCAAATCTTTGCCCAGCCCATTGCCATCAAAGGAGGACTGTCCGAACAGCTTATATATGGATGTATATACGATAGTGAAAAAAATAATGCAGGTGAAGGCTGCAATGCTAATTCGTACGAGCGTCTGCTGCAGTCTGACCTCTCTGCTGTTTGATTCCTTAATTTCATGAAAAATAAACAGCACATAGAAGATCATGGAGGCAAGAGCGAAAATGAGAATAAGCGCACGCATTCCCCGGTCCCCAGGCAAAATGGAGCGAAGATCTATCCAGTTCAGAAGATCCTGAACCGAGATTAGCGTATAGATCAGAATAGGGATCACGAGCACTCCTTTTCCCATCCTATTCAGCATCATCCGGTATACCCACCATGAGATCATCACCATTACAGCTATATTGAGAGTCCACATCCACCAAGCCATGGGCATACCACTCCTATTCTCCGTCCCTGCCACAAACGCGGCTATTCCGGCCGGCTGGCTACGGTAATCCAGCAGTCTTCTTCGGGCGTGCTGCTGAAGGCAAGGGCGATACCTTTGTCCTTCACATCCTTTTTGGAGACCCGGCGTAGCTTGAAACTCACATGGACGTTCTCTGTGAATGGAAAAGGATCAAGCAACAGTGTAGTCTTGTCCTGCCACTCCGCCGAAATCAGCCGTCCGGACGTGAAGCTGAAATCCTCACTTCCGGAGAATCCGTCACGGAACCAGGGATGCTCTTCCGATTTCAGGCTCCCCGGCTCACTAAGACCCAGATAAAGAGAGAGGTCATCGCAGAACTGCAGCAATCTCGTATCATAATACAATTCGCCTTCTGCGAGTGGTTTACTGCTCTCCAGGAGACGGTGGATACGTGCCCGGCGTTCCTCCTCGTACTTCAGGTAGGCGGTAAGCTCAGGACTGTCCTCACCCGATACCTCGATCAGCCGCTCATAGTGCGAGCTGCACAGCAAAGCACCATAGGGAGTATGCGCCTCAATCTCATCCAGTCCCCGTCTGTAGAAGGTTAGCTTCGGTACCAGCGGAAAATCGATAAAGGTATACGGCGCACCCTCCGTATCATTCCAAAAAGGGGTGTGATCAAGATCGATCCAGCCCCGGTCATGATTGCTGACTGCCCATAACACCTCCGCACGGCGCCCTTCCGCCGGAACATGCTGTTCCTTGAACCATTCTGCAAATTTACCGGCCAGCAGACCGTGCTCCTGCTGCTTCAGCATTATCAAATCCCCGTCCTGTTCACGACAAATCACTGTCATACCTCCCTGGTTTATCCACTGTCTGAATGTTGTATCGACTATGGAGATTATAACATATCCACCTATATTTATTGGAATCCGAAGCCTGATGCCATTCTGTATCCATCGGTTCATTCCTGTAGGACTGTGTAAAGATGTACCCGTTTTGCGGCCGGAAAGAAACAATTAAATCCTTCCAAAAACAAAACACAGCACATCTCCAATCACCGGAGAAGTGCTGTGTCTTTAGCTTTTTAGAGCTTAGTATGAAGCATGAAGGGCTCCCAGATCTTACACACCCAACCAGCGTTTGAACATATGCTTGGTGGTCTGCTTGTTGATCTCGGCAATCGAGGTGGTAAGCGGAATGCCTTTCGGACAGGCCCGCACGCAGTTCTGCGAGTTCCCGCAACCGTCGATGCCGCCGTCTTCCATCAGGGCATCCAGACGTTCATCGGCATTCATCTCGCCTGTAGGGTGGGCGTTGAACAGACGGACCTGAGAAATGGCAGCCGGACCGATGAAATTGGTCTTCTCATTAACATTCGGACAAGCTTCCAGACAGACGCCGCAGGTCATGCACTTGGACAGCTCATAAGCCCACTGGCGTTTCTTCTCCGGCATGCGCGGTCCCGGACCCAGGTCATAGGTTCCATCGATAGGAATCCATGCCTTGACCCGTTTGAGCGCGTTAAACATCCGGCTGCGGTCGATCACCAGATCGCGTACTACAGGGAACGTCTTCATCGGCTCGATGCGCACGGGCTGTTCCAGATTATCTATAAGCGCTGCGCAAGCCTGGCGCGGCTTGCCGTTGATCACCATCGAGCAGGCGCCGCATACTTCTTCCAGGCAGTTGGATTCCCAGCAGACCGGAACTGTGTTGTCGCCCTTGGCATTGACCGGGTTGCGCTGAATTTCCATCAGAGCGCTGATCACATTCATCCCCGGACGGTATGCCAGCTCGAACTCTTCCGTATACGGTGCCGTTTCCGGTTCGTCCTGGCGGGTAATGATAAACTTTACGTTTTTGGGAGCTGCAGCAGTTTCCGCCATATCTGTTACCTCCTAAAAGTATTGTGGTGCATTACTTCCCTGAAATTTTAGAAAATGCTACGGCCTGGGCAGCATCAGAATGTTCAATAAATCTGTTTCCTGCTGACCCTAATCAGTCCTTCGAGTAATCGCGTACCCGCGGAGGAATCAGTGACACATCCACTGCTTCGTAAGAGATTTGCGGACCTTCCGCAGTCCAGCTGGCTTTGGTAGTCTTCAGGAACTCCTCATCATTGCGGTCCGGGAATTCCGGCTTATAGTGCGCACCGCGGCTCTCATTGCGGAGCAGCGCTCCGAGGGTCATGGCCTCCGACAGCTCCAGCATGTTCCAGAGCTGGCGGGTGAAGGCAACACCCTGGTTGTTCCAGCGGGACGTATCGTTCATGTTGATGTTACGGTAACGTTCCTTCAGCTCTTTGATTTTGCCGATGGTGGCTGTAAGTTTGGTGTTCTCGCGCACGACCGTCATATTGGCGGTCATCCACTCACCCAGCTCTTTGTGGATGACATAGGCATTCTCTGTGCCGGACATCGCAAGCAGAGACTCATATTTATTCGTCTGCGTCTTATGGAAGCTGTCAAATACAGTAGAGGAAATATCCTGCACCGATTTCTTGAGCCCTTTAATATATTCCACAGCCTTCGGTCCCGAGACCATGCCGCCATAAATCGCAGATACAAGCGAGTTCGCGCCGAGCCGGTTCGCACCGTGGTATTGGTATTCGCATTCCCCAGCCGCAAACAGACCGGGAATATTGGTCATTTGGTTATAGTCGACCCACATGCCGCCCATGGAGTAATGCACAGCCGGGAAGATTTTCATTGGGATTTTGCGGGGGTCATCGCCCATGAATTTCTCATAGATTTCGATAATACCGCCCAGCTTCACATCCAGTTCCTTCGGGTCTTTGTGGGAGAGATCCAGATACACCATGTTCTCGCCGTTAATTCCCAGCCCCTGGTCCACACATACATTAAAAATCTCCCGGGTTGCAATATCACGCGGCACCAGGTTCCCGTAAGAAGGATATTTCTCCTCCAGGAAGTACCACGGCTTGCCGTCCTTGTAGGTCCAGATGCGTCCGCCCTCTCCGCGCGCCGATTCTGACATCAGCCGCAGCTTGTCGTCCCCGGGAATGGCGGTCGGATGGATCTGAATGAATTCGCCGTTGGCGTAATGCACACCCTGCTGGTATACAGCACTGGCTGCTGTTCCTGTATTGATCACGGAGTTCGTCGTTTTGCCGAAAATAATCCCCGGACCGCCGCTCGCCAGAATGACCGCATCTGCCGGGAAGGTATGAATCTCCATGGTCTTGAGATTCTGGGCACTGATGCCGCGGCATACGCGCTCATCATCCAGGATTACCGAGAGGAATTCCCAGTTCTCGCTTTTGGTAACCATGCCTTCGGCTTCCCAGCGGCGAACCTGCTCATCCAGTGCATACAGCAGCTGCTGGCCGGTCGTCGCACCTGCAAAAGCTGTCCGGTGCCGCTTCGTACCGCCGAACCGGCGGAAGTCAAGCAGACCCTCCGGCGTGCGGTTGAACATCACACCCATCCGGTCCATCAGATGGATGATACCCGGCGCCGCTTCACACATGGCCTTGACGGGAGGCTGGTTGGCGAGAAAATCGCCGCCGTATACGGTGTCATCGAAATGCTCCCAAGGCGAGTCGCCTTCGCCTTTGGTATTCACCGCACCGTTAATGCCGCCTTGCGCACAGACCGAATGCGATCTTTTGACAGGAACAAGGGAGAATAAATGCACATGCGCGCCGGATTCCGCCGCCTTGATGGTAGCCATCAGGCCAGCAAGCCCTCCGCCCACGATAATGATATCGGCTGATGCCATGATTGTTCCCTCCTAATTGTTATGCAGAATTTCCACTTGTATATTGTATCCTAAGGTTCGTCCGTAGCTGGACGCGGTTTCTACATTTCTTAGATCAGACTGCGCAGCGACTGTACCGCCGAAGCCGTAGCCTGGAATTCATCATCCCGGAAAGTGACCAGGGAGTACAGGAACATGAAGCTGACAATCACGAAAAGACCAAGACAGATAACAGAGGATACTCTTTGGGAACGCGGACCTACGGTAACCCCCCAGCTGATTAGGAACGACCAAAGACCGTTCGAGAAGTGGAAGCAGGCTGCCAGGATACCGATGATATATACGGTAAGCAGCAGCGGCTGGGTAACGATATTATGCATGACACCGCCAAGCTCTTCGTGCTCCACTTTGCCGACTGCCACCTGAAACCGTGTTTCGTACAGATGCCAGACAATGAAGATGAAGGTAATCACTCCAGTGATCCGCTGCAGGGTATACCGCCAGTTCCGTTCAAGGTTGAAGCGGTTCAGGTTTGGCTTGGACTGATAAGCAATATACAGTCCGTAGACCCCGTGGTACAGCAGCGGCAGCCATATGCCGAACAATTCCAGGAAGAAGACGAGCGGCAGGCTGTTCAGCCACAACACGCTGTCTGTGAAACCGGAAGCGCCTCCCTCAACTGCTGAGAAATTCGTCAGCATGTGCTCCAGGAAAAAGAACCCGAGCGGGATAACGCCAAGCAAGGAATGAATCTTTCTGGAATAAAATCCTCTCATGCAAAGTGTCCCCTTTCCGATATAAAACAGCGTTTTCATTAATGAGCATACACCGCCGGGAGTACAGTTGAAACAGGGGACCAGGGGCTTCGGGAGCCCGCAAAATGTCTATTTTCACCGCTATTCATTGTTTTCCCGGACATTGCTGCATCTTTCACAATATGTGAATATCTTGTGTCAACTTTCATGTTACTCCTTTTTCTCTTATAAGGGAATTGCAATCTAATTATTAAACGTTATACAATAAACGCATAAGAATAGATTTAATGTGATAATAATTCTCATTTAGAGTGTAATAATTTCCGGAAAATCCTTGATATCCGTTGCTGGTACTGGTTACTTCCTTATAACGGATATGTCATTTATCACTTTCCATATAGATTTCTGGGAGGATTGCTTATGTTTGATGATTTGGACATTTTTGCTGCCGTCGTGGAGCATTCCAGCCTGAATCGCGCCTCGCGCCAGCTGAATTTGTCCCAGCCCGCCCTCTCCCGCAAAATCTCCAAGCTGGAGGAGCGGCTCGGCGTTGCACTCTTTAACCGGTTCGGCAAGCGGCTGGAGCTGACTGAGGTAGGGCGCCTTACTTATACCTATGCGCTGGAGCAAAGGCAGCAGCGCGCCAAATTTCTGGAAGCGTTATCGAAGTTCAAGGAAGGGGAACCCCAGCTTGTAACGCTAGGTGCCAGCCTCACGACACTCCAGACCACACTGCCGCCGCTGGTGAATGCCTACATGGAGAAATACCCGGCGGCCGAGCTCAAGCTGATCACCGGCAAGACGCATGAAATTGTCTCCTCGGTCAGCGAGGGCAGGTCAGATCTTGGAATTATCGCGTCCGCTACTCAAGAGCCGGGTCTGCGCTGCATCCCCCTGTTCGAGGATCAGCTCCGTCTGGTCGTCTCCGAGCATCACCCGCTAGCGCTCTCCGGGAAGCTCACCATGAGCGATCTCTCCCGGCTGCCGATGATCCTCTTCTCCAAGGGCACCTGGTACCGCCGCATGACCGATGAGCTGTTTCAGCGAAGCGGTACCGATCCCGATGTGCGTATGGAGATCGACTCCTTCGAGGCGATCGTCCGGCTGCTGCCAACGATCAAGGCCGCAGCGCTGTTGCCGAAGTCATATCTGCGCTCTGAACTGCTGAACGGCGGCGGACTGGTCTCCCTGCACATCAAGGAGCTGGAGCAGACCCAGCGGACGACTTGCCTGATCTACCCAAGCAACGGGAGCCTCAGCACGGCTGCACGCTGCCTGGTACAGGTAACCGAGGCCGTGTTCCTACCGGGGCGGGAATAAAGGACGGACTGAGCAAGGTCACACTCCAATCTTGGTCTAAACACAAACAAAACGCCCGGAAGCAAATAGGGCGTTTGTTTGTGTTTCAATTATATTAAGTAACTAGCAGTGACTCAATGCTCCACATTCACCGCTTCATCCTCAAATTCCACGATGCTCGCGTTGGAACCGATGACCACCATAATATCGCCCTGATGCACATGGTCGTGGGCTGTAGGAGCGACAATAACGCCATCTTCCTTATTTAGGGCAATGATACTGCAGCCATATTTAGCCCGCGTGTTGAGCTCTGACAAGCTTTTGCCATCCATGCAGGCGGGAACAGTCAGCTCGACCACCTTGTAATCCTTGGAGAGTTCAATATAATCCAGCAGGTTGGGTGTGGTCAGCTGATGAGCGACACGTATACCCATATCCCTTTCCGGAAAAATCACCCGGTCTACGCCAAGTTTGGACAGCGCCCGCCCGTGAAGGATAGAAATCGCCTTGGCCACCACTTGCTTCACACCCAGCTCCTTCAGGAGAATCGCCGCCAGGATGCTGCGCTCCATGTTATCCCCGATGGCTACAATGCCGCAGTCGAAGTTGCGTACACCCAGTGAGCGCATGATCCCCTCATCCGTGGCATCCGCTACGACCGCATGCGTCAGCTGGCCGGTCATTTCCTCTACGCGTTCCTCATAATGGTCAATTCCGAGCACCTCGTAGCCCATGGCCATGAGTTCCAGGGCAAGACTTGAGCCAAAGCGGCCAAGGCCGATGATGACAAACTGCTGTGCTTTCATAATATCCGTAACTCCTTATCCAATTATCATTTTGCCTTCCGGGTATTTATATAATTGCTTACCCTGTTTTGGACCAATTGCATACGCCAGTGTCAAAAGCCCCAGCCGTCCGGCGAACATGGTCAGACAAATCAGGATTTTACCGAATAGGCTCAGCTCCGGAGTCAGCCCCATGCTGAGGCCAACGGTAGCGAAGGCCGAGGTAGTCTCGAACAATATCATGAGAAAAGCCCTATCCTCTGTGGTAGACAGTATCATGGATACGGACACAACCAGCAGCAGCGCCAGCAGCGTAATCGTCAGCGCCTTGAATACACGTTCTTGTGCAAGACGGTAGCGGAACAAGACAATATCCTCGCGTCCGCGCAGCATCGAGATTACAGCACCGATCATCAAGGTGAAGGTTGTCGTCTTGATCCCCCCGCCTGTGGAGCCTGGTGAAGCACCGATGAACATCAGAATGACGATAAAAAATTGTGAAGCCTGCCGAAGACCGGCAATGTCCACTGTATTCGCACCGGCGGTGCGCGGGGTCACGGATTGAAAGAAGGCCGCCCAGACTTTACCACCAAAGCTCAGCGGTCCCATAGTCCGGGAATTCGTAAATTCAAAAACAAAAATAACAACTGCTCCGAGTACAATCAGCGCCGCTGTCATCGACAGAACCACCTTGCTGTGGAGAGACAGCCTGCGCGTGCGCCGGAATTCCACCAAATCGGACATAACGATGAAACCGATCCCCCCGGAAATGATCAAGAACATGACCACGATATTGACGATAGGGTCGTGTACATACCCAGTCAAGCTGCGATAGTCTCCAAAGATATCAAACCCGGCATTATTGAACATCGATACCGCATGGAAAATACCAAAATAGATAGCGCGACCAAGCGGCATATCAAATGCCCAGCGCAGGGAGAGAATCGCGGCAGCCGCGGCTTCAATGACGAGTGAATAGATGAGCACCTTGCGGATCAGCCGCACAATGCCTTCCATTGAGCTCTGATTCATGGCTTCCTGAAGAATCAGCCGGTCACGAAGAGAGATTCTGCGTTTCAGCACCAGTGCGAACAGGGTCGCCATCGTCATGAAGCCCAAGCCGCCAACCTGAATAAGCAATATAATGACTATTTGTCCAAACACAGTGAAATACGTTCCTGTATCCACTACCACAAGTCCGGTTACGCAGGTTGCCGAAGTTGCAGTAAACAAGGCATCAATAAATTTGAGCGATACTCCAGAAGTACTCGACACGGGAAGCATCAGAAGCAAGGTTCCGATCAGAATGACGGCTGCAAAGCCGAACACCAGAATCTGCGGCGGAGACAGCTTCAGAAATCTGAAATTTGTAATTTTTGGAATTGGTGAAGCCAAACTTCTCATCCTTTCGCAACTTACGTTTTAAACATACAAATTATAATCGTTATTCCCCAACTTCACAAAGGTTCATTTTATATCAGGAGTTCTAAAGCCCCCAAAAGAAAGCCTTACAGACATAACAAGCATAAGCTAGGCTCTCTTCACGTAAAAAGATAATACAGTATTTTTTTGTAAAAGGCCTGCCAGTAATACTATAATGAAAAATAACAGCATTATTTATATCCACAAGGAGGCGTTTCATGAATTCCGTCGGCCAGCCCCTACAGCAGCGGCCCCTTACTACCAGACTCATTCTTGCAGGTATTATCGGTCTCATCGTGTTCATTATGTTCCAGATCGCCCCCCAGCTCCTCGGGAACGGTGAGTCTGACACCACCCCCATCAGCAAGAATGAGGCCCGCGAGCAAGCCGCCGTATTCGCAGCCAAGCAGCTTGGCCACCAGGAATCCACAGGGGAAGAGTGGGCAGTAAGCTACCGGACCGACTCTTCCTTCTACGGCTATATGTCCCGGGAAAAGCTTTTGGAGCAATACTCCAAAGAGAAGCTGGATCAGCGTTATCCGTTTGATGTCTTTCATGCCGTACTGTATGCCCCCGGCGAAGCCATTCCCATTTTGTCGGTGGATCTCAATATGTATACCGGCAAAGTCGTAGGCTTCGGACGCGGAGAAGATTCCGGCTTCAGCACGAACACGGAAAAGACAGTTGCTGCCGCTCTTTCCGGCAATGTAAGTACAGCCAGCGAGCAGGAGCTTTCGCTCGAGCAGAAGGAGAACCTCGCAAGCCCATGGCTTCAGTCTTGGGGAGCTAATCCCTCCAAGCTGCAAATCCAAGCCGGCAGTGACAATTATGACCTGATCTATACCGACAGCTCCGTTAAGATTGGAGAATCGCAGCTGGAATACCGCTTCAAATTCCAGCAGGAGCAAATCTCGTATTTCCGGGCTGGATTTTCAGCTCCCGCCTGGCATATCAACTATGTCAAAGATCAAACATCCCTGGCCACTTGGCTGACCGGGCTCGGCTACGGTGTACCCACACTGGCACTAGGCATTCTGGCTTTGATCTACAGCATTCTGCGCAGAGGGCACACTTCGTTCAAGCGGGGGATTTTCCTCAGCTCCGCCCATTTTGTAATCATGCTGGTCAGCACCTATAATATGCTTCCGGAGGCTAGTGGAGACAGCTTGCAGAGCCGTTTAACGGCGATTATTACGCTCATCTTCTATATTTTCTATAGTCTGCTTATGTCTCTGATGCTCTACTTCTCGCTGGTCGGAGGAAATGGCCTCTGGCGAAAAGAAGAAAGTCTGAACCCCTGGCCGCGAGCCAAAGAACCGGGGTATGGCCGGTATGTGCTAGACAGTATGCGTGCCGGTTATGTCTGGGCTTTTATCCTGCTTGGTGTGCAGACGATCATGTTCATTATTCTGTCGTATACACTGCATAACTGGTCAACTACAGATGCCAGCCAGTCTCCTTACAATATGAGATATGCCTGGCTGCTGCCCATTGTAGCCTGGCTTGCCGGGTTGTCCGAAGAAGCCATCTACCGCCTGTTTGGTATACGCATGGTTAAAAAAATCGTCCGCAGCACCTTTCTCGCCTCTCTGATCACCACACTGGTCTGGGCGTTCGGACATACCCTGTATCCGATCTATCCCATCAGCTCACGGCCGATTGAGCTGACTGTAATCGGCCTGCTGTTCAGTTACATTTTCCTGCGCTATGGCTTTATTGCGGCCATGTTCAGCCATGTAGTGTTTGACAGCATCCTGATGGGCGCCACCCTGATCTTCATGAAGGAACCCGTAAATATCAGTGCTGGTATTGTCACCATTGTGCTGCCCTTCATCGTGGGTTATATCGTGTACCGATTCAATCCGCCCCGCAAAGCGGAATATGCAGAGCCTGTTAATCCAGTAGTCTAACTCAAAAAGCACAAGAAACGGCTGAGCCTCCTTTGTTAAGGAAAGCTCAGCCGTTTCTGCTTCATAATATTATTATAGTTCATTATAATGACGGTTCTTCATCCTTGAGCGCATCCAGGATCTGTGCAGCCAGCTTGTCGCCGATCGACAGCGGGCGGAAGTCCTCGATAGTGGCCTCCTTGATTTTTTTGAGGGAGCCAAAATGCTTCAAGAGCAGCTTGCGCCGCTTCTCCCCGATGCCCGGAATGGAGTCCAGCTTCGAGGTCACCATCGATTTGCCGCGCTGTTCGCGGTGGAACGTAATCGCAAACCTATGAACCTCATCCTGAATACGCTGCAGCAGATAGAATTCCTGGCTGTCCCGCGCGAGACTCACCGGTTCGCCGGAATCTCCAACCAGCAGCTGCGCTGTTCTGTGTTTGTCGTCCTTCACGAGACCGCAGACCGGGATGTACAGCCCCAGCTCATTCTGCAGAATATCAATGGCGGATGAGATCTGCCCTTTCCCTCCATCGACCACAATCAGATCCGGCTGCGGCAGGTTCTCCTTCAGCACGCGTTCGTAGCGGCGGCGGATCACCTCACGCATCGTTTCGTAATCATCCGGTCCCTGTACTGAGCGGACCTTGTATTTGCGGTATTCCTTACGCGCCGGTTTGCCGTCTATAAACACAACCATTGCGGATACCGGGTTGGTTCCCTGAATATTCGAGTTATCAAAAGCCTCAATCCGGCTAAGCGAATCCAGTCCCAGGCTCTGGCCCAGACTGCTGGCTGCGCCGGAAGTACGTTCCTCATCCCGCTCGATCAGGCGGAACTTCTCATCCAGTGCCACCCGGCCATTCTGGCAAGCCATCCCGACCATTTGCTTCTTCAGGCCGCGCTGAGGCACCAGCACCTTGACGCCGAGCCATTCCTGCAGCGCAGCTGCGCCGCCAGCCGCATCGACAGTTCCCTCCGCAGCCGCTTCAGACTCATGTTCTGCAGCGTCCAAGGCTGCTTTTGCCACAGTATCACCTTTATCGGATTCCACGGCTTCTCCAACTGACATGCTTTCGGCAGTCTCTCCGGCAGCCCCGGCCTCCATGGCATCTTCGGCAGCCAGCTCCGCCATAGTATCCGGCGCATCTTCAGCGTCTGCCTCTTCAGCCTCACCGCTAACAGCCAGTTGCAGCTTGCCTGACTTATCGGCGCCTTCAAGCACAGTATCCGGCAGCAGGATCTCCTGCGGCAGTGCCGGGTTCTCACTATAATACTGCGTCACATAGGAGATGAAATCACTGTACGCTTCCCCATAGAATGGGAATACGGAGGAGTGGCGCTGGATCATTTTCCCCTGCCGCATGTACAGGATCTGCACGCACATCCAGCCCTTGTCCACAGCATACCCGAATACATCGCGGTCTTTGGTGTCCGCCGTGTTGATCTTCTGCTTCTCCATCAGGGCATCAATGTGGATGATCTGGTCGCGAAGCTCCTTGGCCCGTTCGAAATAAAGTTCCTCTGCAGCTTCCTGCATCTTCTTCTGAAGATCCTTCTTGACCTCGTCATGACCGCCTCCCAAGAAACCGGCAATACTCTGCGTAATCTCCTCGTAAGCAGATTTTGGCACTTCCTTCTCACAGGGCGCCAGACACTGACCCATGTGGTAGTAAAGGCAGACTTCCTTGGGCATCACACCGCATTTACGCAGCGGATACATCCGGTCGAGCAGCTTCTTGGTCTGATGGGCTGCATAGGCATTCGGATACGGGCCGAAATATTTAGCTTTATCCTTAATCACCCGGCGCGTAACCTCCAGGCGCGGATGAGCTTCATTCGTAATTTTCAAATACGGGAACGTCTTGTCGTCCTTCAGAAGCACATTATAGCGCGGCATATGTTCCTTGATCAGATTGCACTCCAGAATGAGTGCCTCCATGTTGCTGGACGTAACGATATATTCAAAGTCGACAATATTGGCGACGAGCCTCTGGGTTTTGCCGTTATGGCTGCCTGTAAAATAAGAGCGGACCCGGTTCTTCAGCACCTTGGCCTTGCCTACATAAATAATAGTGCCCTCTTCATTCTTCATTAGATAGCACCCGGGCAGGTCGGGCAATAGTGCCAGTTTGTTACGGATATTATCCATATAATCCATGATTTCTCCCCCAGCTGTACAACACCGTGATGGCTTAATTTTAAATTATAAGCGACTATGGGTTCAACCCCAAACTAAGAATACAGCTTACTTCTGATCCCAACAGCATCCGTATATTTCAAAAGCGCAGATGTTTCGATCCGACGCACAAAGCGCCTTCGGATAAACCGAAGGCGCTTAGGCGGCAGGGCAGATGCCCCGGGGATTACAACATCATCATTCTTACTGATGTTTAGCTACAATATTCTTAAGAGAATCCTTGGAGTTCAGACCCACAACTTTATCCACTGGTTGGCCGTCTTTGAAGAAGATCAGGGTAGGAATACTCATGACTCCAAAACGGGAAGCCGTTTCCGGATTTTCATCCACGTTCAGCTTGGCAATTTTCACATCGTCACCCAGCTCGGTGGACAATTCCTCCAGAATTGGGGCAAGCATTTTGCAAGGGCCGCACCAAGGTGCCCAGAAATCTACTACTACAGTACCTTGACCTTCAACTTCATTCACAAAGGATTGGTCAGACACGTTCACGATAGCCATGATATTGTTCCTCCTTTAAGTTGTACGAAGCTGCATCCGCTTCTATAACTCATAAGCCTAGTGTGGCGAATTCAGTCCGAAATTATAACGTATAAAATGTTTCATTTAATATGATAACCAGATTCCAGATTACCATTTACCGACACATCCACAGTATAACATATTTATAGTGATTTTGTGTAATCTTTCATAAAATTAAATTGTATAAAATCAAATATTCCACTGCAGTCTTTGCTTTACAACATTCCAGGGACTTCGTATACTTGAGGAAAGCGCATTAATTGTCAATGACTTCTCTCACACGTCTAACTGTAACCCACTAATTGCAGTCATGCAACTGCAAGGAGGAAAAAAGATGGATGTCAACGCACAAGCACGTGATCCGCGGGAGCATGTGAACGAGGAACCACGGAATGATCTGGGCGATTTGATGACTGGTTTCTTCGGAATGACGGGATTTATGACGGTCGTTTTCTTTGGTATGGTAATTATCAAGTTTTTGTCCGAGTAAGCGGACACTCAATCCGGCATGTCCTTCCAGTTAGGGAGGGGGCCGGATTTTTGTTTGCACATACATCTTCTTGATAAAATAAACAGCGGTGCTCCCGGACCTACAGATCCGGGAGCACCGCTGTACTTCTATGGCTGCCGCTAGCACCCATTCATCATTATCTGCTCGTTCCCCGCTGATTCTCCCCGTGAAGCGGAATTACGTCCACAAACGGAGCAATCCGGTCCATCAGGCGCTGGCCTTTGTAGGTTTCTTCACCATCTTTACTTGTGATGCTCAGATGCTTCTCCAGCCCGTCCAGAGGATAGTTTGAAGTGTAAAAGGTTGGCTTGCGGTTCATCCGGTGGTTCAGAATCGCACCCAGCACATGATCACGAGCCCAGGGATTAAGGTTCTCTGCCCCGATATCGTCAAAGATCAGCAGATCACAATTCTTCATTGTATCCACCATTTCTTTGAGCTTCTGATTGTCCATCATAATCAGTTTGAGCTCCTCGATGAAATCCGGCATATATACGATCACGCCGCTGTACCCGGCAATGGCCAGCTCATGCAGCATATAACACATCAGAAATGTTTTGCCTGTTCCAAAGGAGCCCTGCAGATAAATCCCCCGTGAGGTCAGACCATTCTCTTTGGCACTGGCAATATAATCGAATATCTTACTTACGGCAGAGACCCGTCGAGGGTCCTTGCCCATAATGTCAATCTCATCGTATCCGCCGTTGAGCACGCGTTCGTCCACATAAAAGCTGCGGATGCGCTTGCGGATGCTGTCCTGATTATCCTGTGCAATCTTCAGGTTACAGGCTGTCTTCCGTTCATACAGATCTGTCGTACCGTTAACCGTCTCTACGGTAAGTTTGCTGTAATGACCCTGAAAATCATTCGGACACTTCTCCAGACCCGGACAGTTCGCACAGTGGCGGCTTTCTTCTACATATTGGTACAAGCGGCTCAAGTGAAGCCGCAGCCGCGACTCGTCCAGCTCGGGATGCTCGGCCTGAAGCTGCTTCACCAAAGGATGGTTCAGCAGGTTCTGCTCAAGATCACGGGAGCGCTGGCGGAGCGCGGAATTGTTCATCGAACGCAGCACTTCGCCCATAGACTCCATTGCCGCACCTCGCTTTCATTATGGCGTCTTGGATACGCCTTTTTTCTTGCTGGCTTTGATCTCAGCCGCCTTCTTCATCATCGCCGCGAACTCTTCTTCGGATACAGTCCCCGCGCTGCCATCATCCAGCACAATCGGAATCTCCGCTTTGCCGGAACGGCCTCCGGCTTTGTTGTAGCTGCGCTGGCGCGTTCCGCCTGATGCCGTGGACCCTGCAGCGGCACCTTTTCCTTTGACCTTGGTCTGGTCACGGATATACCGGACGGCTTTCTCATAGGTGTTCACCTGTTTGACCAGCATATTCGAAGCAATTGCCTCCACGAAGTTGCGGTTCATCCGCTGATCGCCTCCAGAGGCTACCATGGTCATCAGATAATGGATGAGTACATTAATCACTTCACCGCTCAGCTTATAATTCAGATCAATCTTCTCAAAAGTATCCATTAGCTGTGTAGGCACCGCGCCAGGGAAAAAAGTCTGTAGCAGACGTGTATAAGGCTCATTGCGAAGCATCATATTATATTGGTGAATGTCGCATTTGGACAAGAATTGCGGAGGTACCTCCACATAATATTCCATTTCGACCGACTGCTCCAGTGGTGCGGTAGAATCATCGCCTTCCACGGCAGCCGTAGAGCGTAGAGCTACTACCTTCGCTGCGGCAATCTCCCGCTTCTCCTGCCGCTTCATATCCTGGCGGAAATGCTGGCTCGCCTTATACTGCAGTGCATCCAGAATTACTTCACCATCCGGCGTGAATACTCCGTCTTCATCCAGCAGACGGGATAAGTCCTGCGGGCTAAGCTCATACTTATGAGCCACATAGTTGATCATTCCCATCTGGGTATGGTCAAAACGCAGCTTCTCGACATGAACCCGGTTAACCGACTCGCGCGGAAACCGCAGAATAATATCACTATATCCGATAGCCGGTTCTCCGGTTTCACGCATGCCGGGCTGCTTGACCGATGCTACCTCAGCCAAAGCCTGCTCCAGCTCATAATCGATCACATGGGTATTAAGTTGAAAGATATCATAAAAGGGCAGGGAAATATTTTCTTTACCGATCGACCGGCGGCTCCATTCCTCGGGTTCACGGTTCCAGAACTGTTCGCGCAGTGACAGCACGGCAAATTTACCGATCTTGTCACGGAGCAGCAGTGTTAAATGCTGGGTCGCAAAAAAATCAGCCGGCGACAGCGGCGGCATCAGTTCGTATTCGTACATATAATCATCAGTTTCCGCGACAAAGATCCGGCAGGTTTGCAGCAGTCCCACCGCTTCCAGCCGGGAAGCCTGATCTACTAAATATTTGCGGCCTTTCTCATTCGGTTCCACACCCAGCGTCATGAACAGACGACGCTGCTGCTCTACCGGAGAATAGCCGATTGCTTCAGCCGGAATATGTTCAAACAGCAGACGGTACAGACTGATGGCAAAAGCGCCAACCATCGGCTGGTATACCGAGCCCAGCATACGTGCATCTAGACTGCTTAGACCGAATTCGCGGGAAACGCAGTACCGATGATGTTCGGTGAAATGATGCAGGTTACTCATGCGCATCTGCGGATTACCTCCCTCTTTTTCTACACGAATCCATTTAGATTTCTATTCTATCACAAAACTTCCGCCCGGAAATGTAAAAAAAAGTCCAAATTCAGTGCTTATCCCCCTGATATCGACAGCTTATTATCCATTGCTTCTGCTAGCGGAAAATACGGAAATTCTCTTCTGTTCCCCACTTATATCCATGAAAAAACGGCCTTTCCATCCTTGGGTAAGGACAGTAGCCGCTCTGTATGCGCGCAAAACCCTTCATTAGAACATTTTAGAACATTTTGTAGCCGCCGAGCCTGAGCTTCTGAATCGTCCAGCCGCTGAGCACTGCTCCGGCGAGACCCGCAATGCCAGTGAGGTAATCCACGACATGGAAGGTAGACAGATGTTCCCACAGACTCATCGCGCTCCGGTCCCAGATCGAATAGACGACCACAGGCAGGATCACAATCACAAACAGATAGGCCGGGAACCATGTGGTCTTCATTAACATGTTAAGAATAAAGCCAATGCCAAACATCATCACGAAGAACAAAACGGCCAGAACAAATACAGGAATAAACCCCATCGTACCGCCATCCCCTCTCTCTATAAAGAACCGCACAGCAAACCTTAATTAATAGTAAGTTTACTAGAAAAAATGTAGCGAAGCAATGAACATTATCTTCATCTCGGCTCTTCACACGACAAATCCAGAAGTTGCGCGTTTGCTCTGCCTGCCCGCATGCGATACAATGCAAATAGATTAAGCGGATGTACATATAAACTTATGCCAAGGAGTGAGAATACATGAACGAAGCCGCGTTGACTCTGGAAGGCTGGTATGCCCTTCATGACTTCCGCACTTTGAACTGGACGGCCTGGACGGCTGCCGATGATGAAGAACGGGCTGTCGCCCTGGAAGAACTGCATACCTTTATGCAGGAGTGGGGTCCAGTTGAGGAAGCCAAGGAAGGAAGCACCACAGTGTACTCCATTGTCGGCCAGAAGGCTGATTTCGTGATGATGTTCCTGCGGGAAAGCCTGGAAGCGCTGAACCAGCTTGAGACCGCTTTTAACAAAATCGCCTTTGCCCAATACACCAGCAAGTCCTATTCCTATGTCAGTATCGTTGAGCTCAGCAATTATGCTGCTGGCGGAAGCGCCGGAGATGGCAGTGATCCTATGCTGAATCCGCATGTTGCCGCCCGCTTGAAGCCTGTTCTGCCGCAAATGAAGCATATCTGCTTCTACCCGATGAACAAAAAACGCGAGCTTGCCGACAACTGGTATATGCTCGATATGGAGAAGCGCCGCGAGCTGATGTATTCGCACGGATTAATCGGCCGTGGATATGCCGGCAAAGTGAAGCAGATCATTACCGGCTCCGTCGGGTTCGACGACTGGGAATGGGGAGTCACTCTGTTTGCCGACGATGCCCTGCAGTTCAAGAAGCTGGTCTATGAGATGCGCTTTGATGAGGTCAGTGCCCGCTACGGCGAATTCGGCCCATTCTATGTCGGCAATCTGCTGACACCGGACAGCTTTGAAGAAATGCTGAAGCTGTAGCAGCAGAGAATATACGAGAGTGCATAAAGGGAAGGTTGCCCAGAGAGGCGACCTTCCCTTTATTTGGTTTTCTACTATAGTGGCAAGAAACGCAAATAGACCGCCCCTCGGTAAAGGAATGCGGTCTATCGGTGGTGTCCTGTTTGTTGAGGACTCCCGCTTTTAAAAGCGGCTATTGCACATCATGAGGATAGATCTTTGTCGTTATCCTCTTCATCGTCTTCGTCCTCTTCACGCAGACTCTCCAGATATTCCGCCGTAGCCCGGTCGCGGGCCCGGCCTTTATCCTTAAGGCGTTCAATCGCCGGGAGAATGAGGATGTCGATTTCCTTCTGGACATTGTAAGCGAGATCGTAACGGCTCTGGTCCTCCAGATACGATCCCACCTCGATTAGACCATTGTACCGGTCCAGCTCCTCACGCGTCAGCAGTCCGCGAACTTGCACGCTGCAGTGGCGCATCTTAGAGGAATCTTCCTTTTTTCAGGACCAGCGGAATGCCGCCGATAATGAACAGATAACGCATATCCACAACCTTCTTCAGTTGCGCTGCTGTCCAGCCCTTATATGTTTTGTTGCCAACAACGGCGATCCCCTGGCCTTTGCCCAGAGAAGCTACAGTACCTTTGTTGCTGAAGGCAAACTTTCTCGGCTGCTGGCCCCGAATTGCAGCAACCAGATTATGTGCGCAGCATTCCCCCTGCTGCATGGCAATCTGTGCCGTCGGAGGGTAGGGACGTCCTTCCGGATTAATCATCAAGGAACCATCGCCGATAATAAATATGTTCTCATGTCCTGGAGAGCGCAGATACTCGTCCACCTTTACCCGTCCGCGCATGGCCTCAAATCCTGCCGCTTCAATCAGGCGGTTACCACGGATGCCGCCAGTCCAGACAATGGTCGAAGCTTTGATCTCTTCACCAGTGGCGAGAATAACGCCGCCCGGCAGGCACTCCTTGATAGCTACACCGATCTTGAAGGTCACGCCTTTCTTCGTCAGCACCGTCATCGCATGCTCAACCAATTCAGGCGCAAAGCCCGGCAATGCCGTAGGAGCTGCCTCCACATTATAGATATTGACCATGCTTGGATCTACATCATATTCCTTGCACAGCGCCGGAATACGGTCTGCCAGTTCAGCGACAAATTCAATACCACTGAAGCCTGCACCGCCCACAACGAAATTAATATGCTCCTGTGCATTGTTCTCATTCTTGTATTTTGCAAATTGATATTCAATATGTTCACGGATCAAACGCACGGAATTGATGCTGCGGATGGTCAGTGCATATTTATCCAGTCCCGGAATTCCGAAGGTTTCAGGTTCCCCTCCCAGTGCGATTACGAGGTAGTCATAGGACAGCGTACCATCTTCCAGAATTACCTTTTTTTGCTGGGTACGGATTTCCTGTACTGAAGATTTAACGAGATCAATTTTGAATTCATCAATTAATTTGGAAATCGATACCCGGGTATGCTCAATGCTGTCTGTGCCCGCAGCAGGCATATGCAGATGGGTAGTGAAATAGTGATACTCATGGCGGTTCACCAGTGTTACATCTGCTTCATTATAGTTCAAAGCTTTCTGCAGCCGCTGCGCGGTCAAAATACCTCCATACCCCGCGCCTAGGATAACTATTTTGGGAATACTGCTCATGTTCCGGCTCCTTCCAACAGGTGAATCTGTCTATGTGTTATTTTTTGTAAAAAAATTCGGTTTATTTTGTGAATTTATACACTTAAATTCAGGAGAATTTCCAATTAAACTTAAAGGATTTCTAAAATAACCATATCCATTGTAAACCTTAGTATCGTTTTAATCAAATATAATCATGCAACAAAATGTCACATTTTTCATCATAAATCAAGCCTTTGCAGGTCGGTGTTACAATGTTTATAATGTTAGTTAAGCCAGTGTGGCAATTTGAAACTATCAACTCGGAGGTGTAATATTCGTGACACAAGAGCAATCCGTTCCTATGAGCGATCTTTTGATCATAGGAGGCGGTCCGGCCGGAATGTTTGCCGCTTTTTATGGCGGGATGCGTCAGGCATCGGTAACCCTTATTGAAAGTATGCCCCAACTGGGGGGGCAGCTTGCTGCTCTTTATCCTGAAAAATATATTTATGACGTGGCCGGCTTTCCAAAAGTCACCGCGCAAGAGCTGGTAGATAACCTTTCCCGCCAAATGGAGCTGTTTCAGTCCGATATCCGGCTGGAGGAGAAGGTCGTTTCGCTTGTTAAGCAGGATGAACGCCATTTCATCATCACTACCGACAAAGCAGAGTATCACAGTAAAGCAGTGATCATTACCGCAGGAGTTGGCGCCTTTGAACCGCGCCGTCTGGAACTACCGGAAGCCGCGCGTTTTGAGAGAGCCAACCTGCACTATTTTATAAGCGATCTGAATGCGTTCAAAGGGAAAAAGGTGCTAATCAGCGGCGGCGGCGACTCAGCTGTGGATTGGGCGCTGATGCTGGAACCGATCGCTGAAGAAGTAACCCTGATTCACCGGCGGGATAAATTCCGCGCCCATGAGCACAGTGTTGAGAACCTCATGGCCTCTAAGGTCAATGTAATCACTCCTTCTGAGATCACCGAGCTGCACGGGGAAGAATTCATTACAAAAGTTACTTTGTCCCACATCAAAACCAAAGAGACACAAGAACTTGAAGTAGACAGCGTAATCGTCAATTTCGGCTTTGTTTCCTCGCTGGGACCGATTGCCGAGTGGGGGATCGACATTGACAGCAATTCGATCGTAGTCGATTCCCGCATGGAGACCAGCATTCCAGGGATCTTTGCTGCCGGTGATATCACCACCTATCCCGGCAAGCTGAAGCTTATCGCTGTAGGGTTTGGAGAAGCACCGACCGCAGTGAACAATGCCAAGGTCTACCTTGACCCGGAAGCCAAGCTGTCGCCAGGACACAGTAGTAATCTCAAGCTGTAACTGAACAAACACTTTAGTATGGATCTAAATAAAAGGGTATCCTTTCAGGTTGATTGCACTTCAACATGAAAAGATACCCTATTTTGTGCTGCTTGCGGTTTAATTGATAGATTAGCTGCAAAGGTGTGCTCTGAACGTTAGTGAAGAACCGCATGAACTGGAGAGTGTAAGTTCCGTTTGCGAATTTCAGCGAGCAGCAGAGCGATGAAATCATGCTCTAATTGCAGTTCTATTGCTCTATGGTACGAGTCCAAGAGCATCTCATCCGACAATTCAACCATAACGTTCACCTACCTTTCCTTTATTTGGATCTGAATCTATCATAGCAAACTATCATTTTTCGAACAAGCGTTCCCACTATCCACAAGTGACTGTGGAAATCCTGTGTATAATATGTGAGTAAGGGCACAGATGTCATTCACTGCACAGTGGACTTTGGGGATAAGAGTTATACACAGGTCCCAACCGCATGAATTTCATCTGAAATTTTTTTACAATGTTCATAATTCCGTGGAAATTTTTATCATATATTACCTCAAGAATCACACAACTAAACGCAATTCTATCGCATTACTATATTTATCGTCAATTCTTAAAAATTGCTTAATCATTTCGGTCGGGTATTCACTTCCAGAATCCATATTTTTCCGCGCTGATCAACGGCATAATCAAAGCCGAGTTCGCCAATCCCAGGAAAATGGCGTTCCAGCACTTCAATACAGATCAGAGTCAGACGGCGCATCTCTGCTTTTTTGGCAGAAGTCCTAACCCGCGGCAAGGATCTTCTTAATCCTTCACGGCAGCTTAGCATTGTGCCCCCTTTACAAAGATTCGTCACGAATAGCCCAGGGCGGGCCAATCTGCCTACCATAGCGCGATACTCCCAATGTTCTCCGTTCTTCACCACCTTGACCCGATAATCAATTGGCCGTCCATCAATCCGGGCGAGTGAGATGCACTGCTGTATTAAATATCTGCGTTTGACCTTAAATATGTCGAGTGCGCGTTTCATTGAAGAGAAATCCCGATACATTCGTGTGTTGTGCATATGTGTGAAGCCATATCCCCGGCTGCCCCGGAACACTTTGATCACTCCGTAGCCCCCACCGCCGACCACGGGTTTTATTACGACAGCACCGTATTTACCCAGCATCCTTAACAATCCAGCAGCGCTATATTCCATCGTTCTCGGAATGTAACCGGCAATCCGCGGATCACTGAGCAGTGCCGCGGTTTTCAGCCACTTGCTGGCCAGTTGTCTTCCCGCCATTGTTCTCCCACTCCTTTCGCATTCCCAGCCTACCCTATACTTTACTCAGAAAAGCTTCCGCCCTCCTGTATGATTGTCCGTGTAAGCAGGTGCACACGGCAAAAAAGGGCATATAGCCGCGGGGCTTTATGTCCTGGTATATCCATTATCGGGCTGCGCCGTATACCGCAGATTTTGACAAGGCCTGCTTACGACAATCGACGGCAATCGCTATTGTAATCAGGGATGCATAAAATGTCGAATAATCTGGCAAGGATGGGGTATCCGCCTAATAACTTGATTATACTGTGCCGATAAAAAATGAATACATATACATAACAACATTGGGAGTTGGTCGAATGCAGTGGTACATAAAAGCAATAAAAAATTACAGAGGATTCACAGGGAGGGCAACCCGGACAGAGTATTGGATGTTTTTTCTGATTAATGTCATCTTCTTCACCGGTTTGGGGTTCCTGCAAGAGATGCTTGGAATCATTCACCTGCTGACCCCGCTCTATTCACTCGCCATGTTTCTACCGTCCCTGGCCGTTCTATTACGAAGACTTCATGACTCCGGAAAGAGCGGCTGGTGGGTTCTGCTCGGCTTGCTTCCCATGGTAGGTTTCATTGTGTTAACTGTATTTGCTTGTCTGCCAAGCGAAGGCAATAATAGATACGGGTCAAGTTTGAGTTATTAGTCCTGTGAACCCAGACATTTTCCGCTGGCATATCCTTAAAATTCATTGTATTATGGCGTGGAGGGGAGGACTCTTCATGGCAGAGCTTTTTGAAGTGCTGTACTGGCTGGCAATGGTGGGTATGACAATCGTTCTGGCGGGAACCACGATTCTGGTCGGGGCACTGGGCTTCAAATTTATCAAGGACCGCCGCAGCGCCCTGGGCGCAGGCTGTATTACCTTTTCTCTGGCTTCCGCCGCGCTGGTCATCTTTATGATTAATTTTAAATTCATAATTCCTGCTTGATTGAAGGACTCTATTATGTTCATGATCTTGCCTGTTCCGCCCTGTCACAGAGTATTTTCTGTACAGGGTTTTTATTATACTCTATGAAAAAAAGAACGGACGGATTGTGCAGATGGACAGCTTGATTCGCTGATTAATTTTCCGGTATGAACCGCCTCATCTCTTACGATCATATTCCGGCTTCAAAATCGAATAGAGATAAGAGTCTTGCCATTTGCCTTTGTACCACATGTGTTCACGCAAATGTCCCTCGTACGCCATGCCAAGCTTCTGCATCACTTTAGCCGAACCCACATTCTCCGGACGGCAAGTAGCGTATATACGGTGAAGTTCGAGTTCCCGAAAACCAAAATCAAGCACAGCTTCAGCTGCCTCAGTGGTATATCCCTTTCTCCAAAACAACGGATTGAAGCAATAGCCAATTTCCCCTTGTCTTGATTCACTAACGTGAATACCGCAGCCGCCGATCAGCTGACGTGTCTGTTTGAGAACTACGGCAAATTCAAAATCTCGCCGCAGACTCTGACGTTGCATTTCCATGGTCAGATTTAGATAACTTCCAGTGTCCTCTTCCGAGTTCGGTCCCCATATCATATATTTCGCGACCAGAGGATCTGAGGCGTAGGCATGCACTGCTTTCATATCTTCTAAGGTAAATTCACGAATGATAAGCCGTTTGGTTTCTAATAGAGTCATGAGGTTTCCTTCCTTCGGTAGTTAGATTACAACTTATTGAATAGTTAAACTTTTAAGTATTTTGTCATATACATTGAAGTCACTTTCCTTAAATCTGCTTCTATCCACAAAAAAATGTATGGTCACAAAATCCGAACCTTTATGAAGAATTGCCAGCCTGCCCACATTTCCTTCATCTTTATAGTTGATAACCTTGGCTTCCACATTGCTGATTTTAGCATCCACTTCACTGGTAACCGTGAGGTTGTTATATTCACCTTTCAATAGACTCTTGGAATAGTCTTCCAAGGAGATTCCGTTCTGCACAGCCAAATCCATATCAATCCCCATATAATAATTACTTACGACTATCCGTGAAGATGTCAGGTACGAATAATTCCAATTCCCATTCACTATGACCTGATATAAGTTCGGAGACTCCAAACTGCTGATATTTATGTAACGGGGACCGCCAATAGTTACTTTATTATTCGCATTATCATATTTCAGAGTTGAGTCCAGTCCAAAATAATCAGTCATGCTTTTAACCGACAAATAAAGTGCGCCGTCATACTTCAAGGCTTTTACGGAATCTGCCGGCTGTCCATTTAATTCAACTTTCATGGAAGGATAGAAGTAAGCTTTCACCTCCTTATACTGTGTCGCTGCAAAGACTCCAACAGCATTTCCTGTTAAAAAAATACTAGCAATAATCGCGATTCCAAGCTTCTTTTTCATTCTTCACACTCCTTAATTTTGCCTGCATCTACCGTTATTCCTTCGGGTGTTTCCTCCATAGGCTTGTCCATAAAAAAGGAACACCGAACACCTCGTCATTCTCCGCAGATTCCTTCATCAATCGGCACTCCACCAGCTCAAAATATCCGCCTAAGATTTCATTTAATTTCTCTGGGCTGTATGCTTGCCCGCCATGCATGCTTCGATCCCGGTATACATCCCAGTCACTTAATTCGATAGCTCCACCAATTTCCGCAAACCCGGGAGCAAAGCAAGTTAATCCAAAATATCCTCCGTTCTTCAGCGCCTGATGAATCATCTCAATATATCCAATGCGCCGATGGGGCCACAGATGATGAAGACAGCCTGCATCATAGACCAGATCATATTCAGACTCCGGAGAAAGTTCAAAGACCGATCCGCAGATAAAGTTCACTTCAATATTCTTTTCAGCAGCACGTTCCTTCGCCCAGGCAATGGCTTTTTCCGAAAGATCTATCGCATCGACATCAAAACCATGAAGCGCGGCATAAAGCGCATTTCGTCCAGGCCCACACCCCAATTCCAGCATACGTCCACCCTGTAATGTCCCCGATTCCACATATGACACCAAATTTTCATCCGGCTTATCTGCAAAAAAGGGAACCCCCTTCGTTCTGTCACCATAGAAATTGTTCCAAAACGGGGCGGGCTCCCTCATTAACGAATCTAGCATGTGGAGTAAGTCTTCATTGCTTTTAATCGTTTCCGGCATTTTGCGCATCTCCTGTATTAGTTATTTGCTTCTCTACAGCTACACGGAATTACCAGCTATAATTCTTCAGTTCTTCATCAAGCAGATGCCTGTTCGCCGAAAGATATCCAACCAGGTTATCAAAAATATTGCGGTCAGGTGTGTTCAAATACAATCCCTCGGCCTTGTGCAGTATTCCATCCAGTACTTCTGCATTCAAGGTGTACCGGTCTTGAAAACTGCTGATTTCATACAAGGAGGGAGAGGCTTTTCGCTGAGCTGGAGTGGTATCAAGTTGCTGCTTGATCTGCTCTAAAATCTCCGCATCTTCGGCTGCGCCAATATGCTGTAAAGCTTGAATGGTCTCAAGCAAATATTGGCCGGATGAATTCTCCAGAAAGCCCAGGATACCATTCATCGTGAGTTCCGTATCCAAGTCAATCAGCAGCATAATCTCCCGCAGAAATCCCGGTGATTTCAGCACAGCCTCCCGGGTAGCCGCATACTCCGGCTCATAGATGTTGCTGCATACCGAATCGACAATTTCTTCCGCTGAGAGGGTGGTTGAATCTTTGGGAAACCATTTATTGAGATTCTTATTCGGGTTACTCATCGTCGCTCCTCCATTCAACATATGTACAAGCATCTAGAACAGGAATTATTGATTATTGGGATTTCCATGAATATCACTTCTTAGCTTATTTTCAATTCCCTTTCGATAAGGCGATAGGAATGACTGAAATGCTTCCCTTCATTTAGATACTCCTCAAACACCCAGTCTTTTCTCCAACAAAACCATATCCGGAAAATGCTCATTCCAATATTCTTTCATAGTACCAAGCACATTGTTTTTTGTGTCCTCAGATAATCCGTCCCCCGAAAAATCCGTTTGGCTCCAGTAAGGATAGCTCAGGAATATATGCTGCCAATTCTCTCTGATCTCACTGTAAAAATCCATAGCATTGTACTCTAGAATATCTCTCCACATAGCCAACTGTTGAGCTGCACTTTGGTTCTCAAAAACAGAAGCCTCCGGGATCAAACCTATGTAATTATCACCGTAGTAGGCATCAACCACTCGAATTGGGCCGACAATATGATGATTGAAGTCGTCCATTTCCTCAGCAGATATCCATAGTTCCAGATGTTGTCTGGCCCCTACCACTTGTTCCTCATACTTATCGATATATGGACTGGCCACGTCAAATTCGGTTACAAACCCGGCATAGCCGGAAAATCGGTCCTTGGTGTTCCATTCGCTCGCGATTTGATCAGCATACGGCTTATTAAGGACAGGATAAAAGATGGGTTGTTCCGGTAATCTGGGAGGAAAGCCGCTTAGCTTTAGATCAAGGATTAATTTCATTTCGGCAAGGCCGACAGGCCGGTACAAGGTTTTCATATGAGTATCTCCTCAGTTTATTTCATCCCAAATGCTCTATTCATATTTAGATCCATCCTTTACTAACAAACCTTAAGTTGTAGCTATCTAGGGTATTCATAATTTTTTAGACATCACTACATCATCTTGTCTTTTGTATTCACTTTTCGTATAGGTTGCGATGGCAGCCTCATTGTCTACACCGGTAATTAATTTAACTTCCCTAACTCCCCGGGCCCGAAGTTCCGCTTCCAGAAAAGAAAGCAATGCTGTGGCGCATCCTCTTCTTCTTGCCTGCTCGCTCACATACATTTCGGTAATTTCTCCATCCAGCTCCTGATAACAAAATGATGTAGAATACCGGCCGCAAGCAAACCCTACCGGGATATCTCCGTTTACGCCCAGTGCGACCAGTTCATTGGATGAACCCAGAGTTTCCTTAACGGTATGCATGTCCATTAGAACTCCGTTAAACTCGTAATTAAGCTTTACAAGGCTTTGCGCATCGTCCGGGGTTGCGAGCCTGATCAAAATTGTATTATCCATACTTATTAAAGATCTCTCCCTTAAAATATACTAATGTAATCTCATACTCCCGAAAAATACCAGTCGCCGATGATTGCTCCACTCAAATTTCCACATTATATATTCGTTACATTCAGTATATCAGCCTAACTAAATACTGGAAATAGCTCCGCCAGAACGCAGTAGAAGGTACAAAAAAGCCCCCAGGTACATGCACCTGAAGGCTTCACTATTGTTAAAGCTATATCCATCGAGAAAAGTAATAGACATCCATTTAGATTTAGGTGGAATTTCTCCACTTATTTCAGCACGGTCCTAACTCAGTTCAGCAAGGCTCAGCCGCTGGCTTGCCCGCATCATCCTTCGTACGGAAGGACGAACCACAGCCGCATGTAGCCGTTGCGTTCGGGTTGTTGATGGTGAAGCCGCCAGTCATACCGGATTCCTCGAAGTCGATCTCGAGGCCGTTCAGGTAACGGATATCGTCTTTGCTTACAACAACCTTCATGCCCTGAACATCCAGATACACGTCCTGCTCACTCTCGTTGTCGTCGAAGCCCATGGCGTAGGAGAAGCCGCTGCATCCGCCTTCAGTTACCCCAAGCCGAAGGAACATATTCGGGGTTTCCTGTTCAGCCAGCATAGTCTTGAGTTGTCCTGCTGCTGATTCACTGATTGTAATCATGGTATCTAACCTCCTGAATTCATAGTCTGTATCGAATGACCTATAGGGCCAAAAGTAATTTTTTATATAAAATTAAGTATACTCCACTATCCCCCTGCCCTCAAGTCCCAACTGAACCTGCCCTTTTATGCTACAGCCTGCCTATCCCCACTCTTCTCAGCGGTTGCCCGCTCCCCTGTGAGAGGTTTATAATAGAAAAAGTGATATGCGTTAAAATTCGGAAAATTGTCACGCTGGCAGCTGACATCGCAGCTTTTTGTAATGGACGGCCACTCCCTAATTTTGTTTAGGAAATCATTCTGCGATGCATTTGCCTCGCCAAACCTTCAGGAGGAATCATATGTCTACTCTTATAACACCCCACACCGACGCCAGAATGGTGAACATCATTGAGAAGGTTCGCGGCGGAGAAAGATTAAATTTGGAAGATGGCGTTTATTTATATGAAAGCAACGATTTACTTACCATCGGTCAATTGGCCAATGAAGTCAATCAGCGCAAGAACGGTAACAAGGTATATTTTATCGAAAATATGAGCCTATATTTCACCAATGTCTGCGAAGCACACTGTGCATTCTGCAATTTCCGCAAGGATGACGGTGAAGAAGGTGCATATACCCTTTCCGGTCAGGAAATGGTGCAATATGTCGAACAGCATATTCATCCCGGAGTGCGTGAGTTCCATATTGTCGGCGGCCATAATGATAAGGTGCCTTTTCAATATTACGTGGACTCGCTTAAGGCCTTGAACGAGGCATTTCCGCAGGTGACTTTGAAGGCCTACACAGCGGCAGAGATCGATTTCTTCACCCGCATCAGCGGACTCAGTATCCGAGAGGTACTGGAGGAGCTGCGTGCAGCCGGACTTCAGTCACTTACAGGCGGTGGAGCCGAAATTCTCTCTGACCAATACCGTAAAAAAATGCGGGTCACCAAAGCCAATGTAGAGGAATATCTGGAGGTTCACCGGACAGCACACCAGCTCGGAATGAAGACCCATACTACGATGCTGTACGGCTCTATCGAGTCCCATGAGGATCGCGTGCGGCATATGCTGCAGATCCGCGATTTACAGGATGAAACAAACGGCTTCATGGTGTTCATTCCCCTGTCGATGCAGCCCAAGAACAAGAACGCCGGAATCATGCGCCGCAACTCGGCCTACGAAGACCTCAAGACGATTGCAATCAGCCGTCTAATGCTGGACAATTTCGACCATATTAAGGCTTACTTCATTAATATTGGAGCACAGCTAACCCAGGTTGCACTCAGCTTTGGCGCTTCCGATGTACACGGTACCATACTGAAAGAACGTATCAGCCACGCGGCTGGGGCCTTGACTCCAGAGGGATTGACCCGCGAAGAGCTGATCTGGCTGGTGAAGGGCGCCGGCAAGATTCCGGTTGAACGGGATACCTTCTACAACGAGATTAAGGTATACGAATAACTGCAAGCCGGAATCCAGCCGGCAACTGCTGCAATGACCATTACTTGAGCCATAGTCGAAAGGAAGATGTCATGAGAACCTTACTCGTCTTGGGCGGCGGCTACGGCGGCCTTGCCCTCATTCAAGAACTACTCGACAATCATCTCCCCCATGATGTGGAAATTGTTTTGATTGACCGGATGCCTTATCAGGGAATCAAGACGGAATACTACGCACTTGCTGCGGGTACCGTCACAGATTACCATCTGCGCATCCAGTTCCCGGTGCATCCCCGTCTTACGGTACGTTACGGAGAAGTGGGCTCCATTGATCTGGAGAGCCGCGTGGTATTGATGAATACAGGTGAACCGGTATCTTACGACATTTTGGCCATTGCTCTCGGTTGCACGGATAATTATCACCATATTCCAGGAGCAGAAGAGCATAGTTGCAGCATTCAGAGCTTTTCGGGGACACGTGAAACCTACCGCCGGTTGAATGATGTGAAGCCATATGGAACGGTTAACATTGTTGGCGGCGGACTTAGCGGAGTGGAGATGGCTGCAGAACTGCGGGAGAGCCGGCCGGATCTGAATATCGCCATTCTAGACCGGGGGGAACGTGTGCTGTCCTCTTTTCCCGCGAAGCTGTCGCAATATGTAGAGGAATGGTTCAGTGAGCATCACGTGGAGACCTTAGGCCGAATTTCCGTATCCCATGTTGAAAAAGATGCCATCTTCAATGGCACACAGGCCATTCCAGGAGATGTAACCGTATGGACAGCGGGCATCCAGCCGGTTCAGGTCGTACAGCAGCTTGAGCTTCCTAAGGACCGGGGCGGTCGGATTATTGTAGAACAGTATTATAATGTGGCTGATTATCCGGAGGTTTATGTGATTGGGGACTGCGCAAGTCTTCCCTTTGCGCCCAGCGCACAGGCGGCAGGAGCGCAGGGGGAGCAGGTGGCCCATATCCTTCAAGCCCTCTGGCGCAATGAAACACCGAAGCTGCACAAAATCAAACTGAAGGGCACCCTTGGCTCTCTGGGTAAAAATGCCGGCTTTGGCCTGATGGGCCGCCGCTCTGTTATGGGGCGGGTTCCCCGCTTGCTGAAAAGCGGTGTGCTTTGGATGTCCAAACGCCATTTCGGTTAGAGATTACCCCGGAACTAGTCAATTTCAAGGTTGTCCCAGGCTTCCTGTTCCTTAATGGCTGCCTCGATGGCTGCTTCAAGCTCTTCCGGAGTTTCCGCTTCAATAATTTCACCTTCAAGCATGGCAAAGGGCTGCAGATAGCATTGTCCGCAATTATTCAGGCAGCCATATTCGATGACATCATATTCAGGATTGAGTTCCAGCTTGCGCTTCAGCGGTTCAGTGCCATGACCGATATTACTGGCACAAAATTCAATAAGTGGTCTCATGATGTTCTCCTTATTCTGTGTAAACCATTTTATTTTTTAACTTTTTGTACTATAATAAGCATACGAAAGGAGTGATTGAGAAATGAGTGAGAATGTACAAAGCGCCACCATGTATGATGAAGTACTGGAAGTGCTCGATAAACTTCGTCCGTTCCTGCAACGCGATGGCGGCGACGTCGAACTGATCGATGTTGAAGACGGCATTGTGAAGTTGAAACTTATGGGTGCCTGCGGCAGTTGCCCAAGCTCCACGATCACGCTAAAAGCCGGGATCGAACGCGCCCTCCTTGAAGAAGTAGAAGGCGTGGAAGAAGTTGTTCAAGTATTCTAATCCCGTATCATAACGATCCCGGCCCTTCCGATGAAGAAGGCCGGGATTTTTTTTATTATAGTGGATTTCACAAAGGGGATCAACTTCTATCGCACCCAAAAAGACCAGAGGCTGCTCGCGCAGCCATTTCGGGCTCCCTAGCAATCTCTGGTCTGAATGATTCAACCTATGCAGTTATACTGCTTAAAAAGCAGGAATGATCGCACCTTGATATTTCTCTTCAATAAAGGCTTTGGCTTCCGGGGAAGTCAGAGCAGCCGCCAGCTTCTGAATCGCATCAGAGTCCTTGTTGTCAGGACGGGCTACCAGCAGGTTGGCGTAAGGAGAATCGGATCCTTCGATGAACAAAGCATCTTTAGTTGGAACAAGGCCGGCTTCCAGGGCATAGTTGGTGTTGATCAAGGCAAGATCTACTTCATCCAGCTGGCGAGGCAGCATAGCGGCTTCCAGTTCCACGATTTTCAGGTTCTTTTTGTTCTCGGTAATATCAGCTGTAGTGGAAGTAATATTGGTGTCGTCCTTCAAAGTGATGAGACCATTCTTGGCCAGCAGAATGAGGGCGCGTCCACCGTTGGTGGCATCGTTCGGAATCGCTACTTTTGCACCATCCGCCAGTTCGTCGATCGATTTGATTTTTTTGGAGTAGGCACCAAAGGGTTCTACGTGAACTGCTGTAACGGACACCAGATCTGTTCCGTTCTTTTGGTTCTGGTCATCGAGGTAAGGCTTGTGCTGGAAGAAGTTCGCATCGAGTTCTTTTTCGGCAAGCTGGGTATTAGGCAGAATATAATCTGTGAATTCTTTGATCTCCAGCTTAATGCCTTGCTTTTCAAGAAGAGGAGCAATGGCGTTCAGAATTTCCGCATGCGGCTGAGGTGAAGCGCCAATCACCAGGGTTACCGGTTCTGCAGCTGGCTCTGCGGAAGCGTCCGCAGCTGGAGCGTTCGTGGCAGCGGAGTTCGCAGCATTATTGGTATTATTGTTGCCGCAAGCAGCCAGCACCAATACCAAGGTCAAACTGAAGAATGTAAGCAGTACTTTTTTCATCTGTAAATCCCCCTCTAATGATTATGTGTGTAGAATAAGGCTTGTATATGGAAGTACCTTATTTCCGGGTAAAATGTTGAACCAGCCGGTCACCGGCCATTTGCAGCAGCTGCACGAGAATTACCATCAGCGCTACCGAGATTATCATGACTTCCTTCTGATAGCGGTAATAACCGTAACGGATTGCCAGGTCACCTAGACCACCGCCGCCAATCATTCCCGACATCGCTGTGTATGAAACCAGTGTTACGATGGTAATGGTCACTCCGGCTAACAAACCTGGACGGGCTTCCGGCAAAAGCACGCGCCAGACGATTTGGCCTGTCGAGGCCCCCATCCCTTGCGCGGCTTCGATCACGCCCCGGTCCACCTCGCGTAGAGCTGTTTCCACCAGTCTGGCAAAAAACGGAGCTGCGCCGATTACCAGCGCCGGAATGGTTCCCAGTACGCCTATCGAAGTCCCCATAATACTTTTGCTGAGTGGAATCAAAGCGACCATCAGGATAATGAAAGGCACCGAACGCAGGATATTCACCACGAAGGATAATACCGAGTAAATTGACCTGATAATGACGTTATTCGATCTTCCCCATAAATATAACACAATTCCGAGTGGTAAACCAAGAATAATTGTGAACATTCCGGAATAGGCCAACATTCGAAGGGTTGCGATGCCTGCATCCAGCATTTCTTCCCAGTTAATCTCATTAAAATTCAAGCCGCCCATTACGCAAACACCTCCACATCAAGACCTTGTGCGGCCAGCTCGGCCAGAGTCGCTTCAACCGCTTCGAGACTTCCCTCAAACCGCACCACAAGCTGGCCGTAAGGCACATCCTTAATTGTGGAAATCGTTCCCTGCAGAATGGCAAAATCCACACCGGTTCCCCGGACCACATGAGAAAGCGTTGATTCGTATGTTTTTTGTCCCAGGAAGGTAATCTTGACTGATTTGCTGTACTGTTCATATACGGCATCCAGTGCTACACGAAGTGGCCCGTCCTGCTGACTTTCACTACGAATGAAATCCTTCGTTACCTCATGCTGCGGCTTCAGGAAAACCTCGGCTACTTCCCCCTGCTCGACAATCCCGCCGCCATGAATGACTGCAACCCGGTCACAGATGCTCTGGATCACATGCATTTCATGAGTAATCAACACAATAGTCAGATTGAACTTCCGGTTAATGTCCAGCAGAAGCCTCAGAATAGCGTCGGTCGTCTGCGGGTCAAGGGCTGAGGTTGCTTCATCGCAGAGCAGCACATCGGGATTACTGGCCAAGGCCCGCGCAATGCCTACCCGCTGCTTCTGCCCTCCGGATAGTTGTGCCGGATATTTGCGGCTATGCTCTTCAAGACCTACAAGTGCAAGCAGATCCCTAACCCTCGGTTGAATCTGTTTGGCTGGCGTCCCCGCCAGTCTCAGCGGAAAGGCAATGTTGTCGTAGACCGTCGCAGAAGACAGCAGATTGAAATGCTGAAAGATCATGCCGATCTTGCGGCGCTGCTCCTGCAGTTGTCTTTGACTAAGGGAAGTCAATTCCACGCCGTCCACCCATACCTCGCCATTTGTCGGGCGCTCCAGCAGGTTGATGCAACGGATCAGCGTACTTTTGCCGGCACCCGAATGGCCGATGACTCCAAAAATCTCCCCTTTTTGAATCGACAGGTTCAGCCCGGAGAGCGCCGTTGCAGCGTTGCTGCCTTTTCCGTATACCTTCGTCAAATCTTTCAGCTCTATCAAAACAGTTGTCCTCCCCAAGTAACCCATATAAAAACCAAAAAGACCTCTTACGATCGAATGCAGATCGCAAGAGGCCCTGTGATTGTGTTAACCATGCCTTCTCATCTGCCAACGACCGCAAACCACGCGGCATTGTAGGAATTAGCACCATGACATTTGAACAAGAGTGACGGTTAGTCGCTTCCCATACAAATCGGTTGCCGGGCTTCATCGGGCCTATCCCTCCGCCGCTCTCGATAAGAGTTCGTTATGCAATTAGTTGCCCTAACATGTAAGATGCTAATGCAAGCTCAAGTATAGTAAGTTTCAAGTTTTTTGTCAAAGGGAACTTTTTACTTATGAAGAACCCCCGGGCTTTAGATTCGCAGCGATGTTGCTCTTGTGCCACTGCTTATTGCTGTACCGGAATGCTGCTGCCAAGGTTTTACATACCATCTCAAGGCTTTGCTTCAAATCCTCCAGATGGCTGTCCAAATCCTCAAGATGTATCTTGTCATGAAGCCCCTGATGCCGCTGCCACAGATCATCCTGCATTTCAGCATTCATATAGTGGATCTCGGCGTTACGTCGTTTGCGCAGATTCTCCAGTGGCTCCCGGTAGGAGTTCTTGATCGCTTCCAGTTCATCAGCGAGTTCTGTGTGCTGCTTAAGTAATTGAAACTGGCGAAGTACGGTAAAATAAGAGAAATGGGCTTTGATCTTGCTGGTGTTCAGATCATACAGACTGTTAAGCACCGTACCCAGCTTGTCCAGCAGCGAAAACACACGAATGAAGCCATCTTTATAAAAGTAAACATATCTTGCATATTCGCCCTGTTCCATAGGGGACATATCATCCATGTAACCCGCTACCACAGATTTGCGGAAAAAGGCAGCTGCGAACCAGCTTTGCTCCAGCTCATCCAGAGAGGAGATTAGTCCGCGTGTCCAAATTTCAAGCTTGCGGTATTCGTGGTCATGGTCTTCATGTAAGTTCATGTCCTTGCGCAGCGTGGACGCTAGCTTGGCCATATTCTCCATGGCATCAGCCAGTACACCGCTGTTCTCACGGGGCGGCTCTCCGAGTAATATCCGCAGCATCCTGTAACCTCCTCAGTGTGGGAAATAGCTTTTCCAGTTGCGGTCCACCCGCTGAACAATATCCTCACGCGGAACCAGCTCCTCCGGATACCCCCGCTTCATCCTGGCATCGATCACAAGGGGCAGCTTATAGCCAATATGATGGCGCTTGATCTCATATTCCGCGTAGATATCGCTGGCCGGTTCGAACCTTGTGAACACCGTCCAGAGGAAAGAAGTTTGGGAACGCACCGTATCAGCGGCGTTATCCACCACAATCACGAGCGGCCAGGCTGTTCCCTGCGCACGCAGAGCCGCGACTAGCCGGGACGGAAGCTGTGGATCTTCTTCATAGGATGCACCGGAAACGGCTAAACATCCACGGCAGTAAGGAATTGCCTCTGTGATTCCTGGCAGCAGACCTTCTGAATACTCATAAGGAAGCTCACGAACCGGACTACCCACCCCCAGCATGATAGCCTTGCTGCTGTTGGACGGATTCGCTGAATGCGCCTGATCTTCCTGGGAGGCATTGCCGTATATCCTGAGGCCTGAAGCGGGGTCAAAGCGTTCCAGTACACTCTCCAGCAGTCCGGGGAAATCAGTCAAATCGACCGGTTTATCTGTTAACAGCAGGAATTTGGTCCGGGATAGCTGGCCCTCTCCCAGAATCCGGAAGGCAGATACCATCGCTTCATTAGGATAGCTCTCTCTCACGACAGCTGATACCAGAGAATGCGGACCGCATTCCGAATACTCCCACAGTGCTTTGACAGAAGGCATGAGCAGCGGGTACATCGGAGCTAAGAGCCGCTGTATATACTCCCTGAGATAGTAGTCCTCCTGGCGCGGCTTGCCGACAATGGTTGCCGGATAGATGGCATCCTTACGATGCCAAATCCGCTGAACGTGCATGACTGGAAAATCGCTGGGTTTGGAATAATAACCATAGTAATCGCCAAAAGGTCCATCTGTGTGGCGCTCTTGCGGCATTACCAGTCCCCGGATGGCGAACTCCGCTTCTGCGGGAATCCGGTGCCCGCCCATCGGGTCCTTGACCATCTGCAGCTTCCGCCCCAGCACCAGAGAGGCTAGCATCAGTTCGGGTATCCGTTCTTGAACAGGAGCCGCAGCTGCGGCGATCAATGCCGGGGGGCCGCCTAAAAAAACGGATACCGGAAGTGATTCTCCGAGCAGCTCTGCCTCCCGGTGATGGAAGCTGCCCCCTTTATGCTTTTGCCAATGTAATCCCACTTTGCTGTCATCATAAACTTGATTCCGGTATATCCCCAGGTTATGGTCATTCGGGTTAGTAATGCTCTCCGTATACACTATAGGCAGAAGAATGGAGGGACCTCCTTCCTCCTGCCAGCTGGTAATTCGGGGCAACTCTTTAAGAGGATCCGTACTGCGGCAGATGCCAAGCACCGGGGCTTCTCCCTGCGGCACATTTCGGGTCCCCACCTTAAGCAGGTCCATGAACAGCCGTTTTTCCTTCCAAATCCCTGATACTGTTGGCGGCAGCAAGGTTTCCACCGCTCCCATCATCGACTTCATCAACTGCTCCGGACGCGTCCCGAATGCCTGATTGGCCCGGCGTACAGTGCCGAAGAGATTGGTCGCCACTGGAAACGGTGTTCCGATTACATTCGTGAAGAGCAAAGCCGGCCCTTCCTCTTGTACAACACGCCGATGAATCTCCGCAAGCTCCAAATAAGGATCTACCGGCGCTTCAATCACGGCAATGTCCTTATCCCGGCGGAGCTGTTCAATCCATTGACGCAAATTACCGTATCCCACTATATACTTCCTCCTCAAACCGGGCGCTATCCCGCAAAAGTTTGATGAGCGTAGACTATTTATTCGCTCTTTCCAGCTGCCATACGCGTACACTCATGTAACACAGAACGCCGAAGAGTCCGGCTATCAGGAGAATGTGCGCCAGTGCGGCAAATATGTACAGCCGTTCATTATATAGGGTATGGACAACAGCCGCACCGCTGAATACCTGAAGCAGACACAGAATTACAGCAGTAGCACCAAGTATCCTCAGCTCAGTCAGTGCTGTATATTTCCAGAAGGCTAAATGTCCGAGGTACGCAATCAGGAGAAACAACAGTGCAGCCGCAACTCTATGCATAAACACAATAGCCACACCGCCAGACAACTCGGGTATCCATTCTCCGTTACAAAGCGGCCACCCGGAGCACCCTCCCTGAGAATCCGTATGGCTGACATAAGCCCCAATATAAACCACTATATAAGAATATAACGCAGCAGCCCATGTTAAGTTGCGGAATCCTTTGCTGACACGGAGTCCAGGCGGAGGAGGATTATCCCCAAGCGTATAGCGTCTTTTCGTCCCAAGTGCAAGCATTAGCGAGCTGGCAAAAGCGATCAGGGAGAAGCCCATATGTAGTGCCATCACCGCAGCAGACTGCGATTTAACCACCGCAAGCGCTCCCATTCCTCCCTGCACCACCACAAATAAAATTGTCAGAAGAGCATACACCATCAGTTCTCTCCGTTTACGCGCATAACGCCAAAATGCCAGCACCGAGGCAAGGGATAACAGTCCTGCCAGCCCGCTGAACAAACGATGGGTATATTCGATCAGTGAGCCTATTGTATAAGCAGGAACCAGCTTTCCGTGACAGAGCGGCCATTCATTGCCACATTCCAGTCCGGAACCTGTTTTGGTCACTACCGCACCCCCGAGAAGCGCCAAAAACATAACCAGACAAGTGATGTAGCTGAGCCATTTCAATGGATTCATCGTCAATGAGATCACCCGCAATTTTATAGGAATAAAAGGGAAAAGTGCTTGTTGAATTGCTACAAAGGTCCACGTTAATAAAAACACCGCTTCTGCTCGGGTAGGGCGAAAGCGGTGCATCGTTATTACTTGTGTATAGTCAGATAAACTTCAAGTGCCCTGTCCAGGAAGCCTTCAATCTCTTCACGCGACTTGCGCAGTTTGTTGACAAACCTTACCAGCTCACGTCCATCGGTGTAGGCCACAAAGCTGGGAATACCAAGAATATTCTGTTCCTGGCTGACATCACCTACAGCGTCCACATCTACTTCAACCAGCGTAAGGCGGTCGCTATATTTCTGTTCCACTTCGGGCATAAACGGATCAATGAACTTGCAGTCCGAGCACCAATCGGCTTTGAAGACGGCTATGGTTAGACGGGGCGATTGAATCGACACCTGGAATTCCGCAGGGGAAGTAATTTTATCCATAATCTGAACAGTCCCTTCTTGAGTTAAGAGTAACGTCTATTATGTTTTCTTTAAGTGAAGCAAATTGTACAGAATAAGTCAAATAAAAAAGACAAATCAAGACAATTATCACAGATTTATTGCTCAGAACGAATACGTTCGGGCTGCAGCTTCATGAGCGGGCCCAGTACCTTCTGCAGCGGACGCGGATATCCGGCGATTTCCTGACGACTCAGCACTCCCAGAACAATCAGCAGCACCAGGTAGATTACAACCACAGCTGCGCCTACCACAAGGCAGGTGATCAGGAAAGCCACACGTGCAGGCATCATATGGGTTAGAATCAATCCCGCTTCATTCAGTCCGTAGCCGATGCCGCCGGAGGCCAACACAGCAACCGCGAAACCGCCCCAGCGTCTGCCAAGAATCTCGAAGGGAATAATCGTTTTTAGCATTCTCAGGTTAAGCAGTGTAATAACAATGAAACACAGTGCTGTGGCAGCAATAATCCCGTAAATACCGAAAATACGGCTGAGGATGAAGTTGGAACCGAACTTGACGAGCAGGCCAGCCATTACATAATACATGGAGATCCGTGCTTTTCCCATGCCGAGTAGAATGGAGTTGGTGGTCATCATGGTAATCTGAAATATCGTTCCGAGTGTCAGCATCGCCACAATACCGCTGCCGTCGAGGCTGCTGAACAAGAGTCCATTCACTGAATACGCCGCAACCACGAGCGACAGAACAATCGGTGTTCCTGTCAGAATCGAAATCCGCAGCGCCAGCGTTACCTGCCGTTTCAGATGCGCTTCATCGCGCCTTGCATAGGCGGCAGAGATGATCGGAATCAGCGAGGTGCTAAGCGCAATCGATAGTACCGGCGGAATACCGGCTACACTCTGTGCACGGCTTCCGTAGATCCCCAAAGCCTGGGTAGCCTCCTTTAAACCGATTTGCCCGCTGAGCAGAGGAACGATGAATGAGGTATCAATAAAGTTCACTACCGGAACTGTTACAGAAGAGAGCACAATCGGTATGGATAGTTTGAAAATATCCTTGTAGATCTTCAGCAGCGGAATCCGGGCTTCGCTTGAATCATACAAAGCCTTTTGCTCCTCGCTGCGGCGGAGCTTTCTTGCATAATACAGCATTACGCCAAATGCCCCGATGCTTCCAAGCACACTGCCGAAGGAAGCACCCGCCGCCATCCAGGTATTGCTGTAACCCTGACGCAGCAGAATAAATGCAAGCAGAATCGCCGTCGACACACGGGCAATCTGCTCAATAATCTGCGAGATGCCCCCGGCCATCATATTGTTGCGTCCCTGGAAATAACCGCGCATCATCGCGATCATCGGAAAGAGCAGAAGCGCCGGTGCAATCGCCCGGATCGCAAGCGTACTCTGGGGAACCTTGGTATACTCCGCATAATACGGAGCCGCTATGTACAGGATTGTACTCATCAGCACACCGACAACCGCGGCAAAAATAAGCGCTGCACGGTATACCTGCTGCGCTTCCTGCGGGCGGTTCAACGCATAACGCTCAGACACCATTTTGCTGAGCGTACTTGGAATGCCGGCTGTGGCCAGTGGCAGAAGCATCAGATACACATTGTTCGCCTGTGTGAATGATGCATTACCGATATCATTGAATAAATGCTCCAGCGGCACCCGCTGGGCCAGACCCAGCACGCGGGCTACGAGCGCTGCCGCGGCCAGAATAAGCGTGCCTTTGACAAAAGACTCTTTCTTGGTAGACAAACTGTTTCGCCTTCTTCGCTGTTAAAGTTAATACCGGCCAATCCAGATAAAGAAGAGGATGACCATGGCAATTTGCAGCACGATTTTGACAACTGTGCTGCTGAACAGGCCAAGCAATGAACCGAAGCTGACCTTTACAGCCTTGCCTGGCTTCGAACCGGCGATTAATTCACCGGCAAATGCACCGACAAATGGTCCAATAATCAGACCAAAGGGCGAAAGGAGGATAGGCCCTAGGATGAGGCCGATCGTGCTACCGATAACTGAGGCGCGGGAGCCGCCGAATTTCTTGACTCCCCAGGCCCCGACCACATAATCCGCCACAAACAGGACAACCACGATCAGCGTCTGGATAATCCAGAACCACGGGCCGAACGGATCGAAGGAAAAGAACCAGCCGTATACAAAAAAGGCCAGATAAATCGCCAGCGCACCCGGCAGTATCGGATATACCGCTCCGGCCAGTCCTACGGCGAATAAAGCAATAATCAAAACCCATCCGAGAATCGTCAATTCCTTCAGCTCCTAAGCATCATTATTCCCCAGTCGCTCTTCCGGCGGAGGCCTCAACTTCGGTCAAAATATACTTCTCAATCACTTCTGCGATCCCGTCATTGTTATTCGTGGCGACCACAGCATCCGCTTCCTGCTTCACTACATCTTGCGCATTGCCCATCGCTACACCAAAGCCGGACTGCTGGATTGCGGCCAGATCGTTCAGACTGTCTCCGACTGCAACCACCTGGGACATCTCTATCCCAAGCAGCTTGCAGACCTCCCGGATACCGGAAGCCTTATTCACGCCCAGCGGATTAATCTCCAGATTATGCGGTGTAGAATTTGTGATTTCGAGCCCGCCCATATCCTGAAGCTGCATCAGCAGATTGTGGCGGATCTCATCATCTTCCGTAGAATAACCGAACTTGAGCCATTCTCGTCCTTCAATATCTCCATCCCAGTTATCCCGGTTGTAGACCTCGTCCACAGAATACGCCCAGAACCAGATTCCGTATTTTTCGGCGATTTCATGCATCCTTTTGACCAGCATCACGTCCATCAGGGAACGGCGGTAGAGCTCATGAGGCGCACGCCATACTTCACTCCCGTTCACCATAATCATGGGAGTCTCCAGCCCCAGCTGCTCTGCGTACGGCATTGCGCTGCGGGATGAGCGTCCGGTGGACAGACAGACATGAACGCCTGCATCCATCGCTTTTTTAATCCACTCCACCGTTTTGGGGGTAATCTGTTGTTCATCATTCAGCAGGGTTCCATCCATATCCAATGCTAGCAGGCGGTATTTGGCAATCATTTGCCACCCCTCCATTCTTGTATGCTCTCTGGTGTCAGAGTAGCTGTGTATTTGGGTATCTCTGCATTCCGTTGTTCCAGTCCATCGTATCAGTTGTTTGTTGCCGGAGTATTTTCGGGAGATGCAGTTGGTGTACTTCCGGGCACGGCATTTTCAGTTTTCAAGCTTTTCTTAGGCACGCCATCCAGGCCATATTCCCAATCGTAAGCATCGAAAATCTTGCGGGCAACCGGTGCGGCGCTGTTGGAGCCAAATCCGCCTTCAGGAATAACTACAGCTACAGCCAGCTTCGGTTTATCCCGCGGAGCAAAGGCAATGAAGACCCCGTTATCGCGCAATTCACCTTTGGCTTGCTGCTGGGATGTTCCTGTCTTACGGGCAAAATCATACGGAAAGTCATTAAATGCAGTCACTTCACTGCTCATCCCTTTTTTGATTTCTCTCCAAAAGGAATCGTCAAACGTGGTAACCTGATCCAGCACTTCACGGCCAAAGGTCTTGACTACCTTACCGTTGGAATCCGTGATTCTGCTGACCAGCTGCGGTTTGATCCGGATGCCTTCATTGGCAAGAGTGGAAGCGTACTGCGCAAGCTGCAGTGTAGTGTAGCTTCCCTGCTGTCCGAAGGATGCATAGACCAGCGCCGCTTGGGCACTCCCCGCAGCTTTGGTATCCGTATAGTTGATTTGACCCAGGAACTCTCTGGGAAGGCCGCTCTGTGTCGATACACCGAGGCCAAATTCCTTCATATATTTATCCCAGACTCCAATGCCCTTGCTTCCATATTTGTCATACAATTTCTTGCCGACCATATCGACCATGAATACGTTAGAGGATTTCGTGATCGCTTTGGCCGGGTCCATAGGACCGTATACGTGGCCGGAAGCATTTCTAACCTTGGTTTCATGCCCCTCTTTACCGAAAGAGGTACTGCCTGTATCGGTGTAGGTAGTGCTGGTACTGAAAAATCCTTCATTCAGGCCTATGAGCACGCTAAGCGGCTTGATGGTTGAACCCATCAGCAGCACCGAGCGGAGTCCATTGCCTGAAATGCCGGAAGAAATCGGATTAATGGTTCCGTTCTGATAGTTGTCGATAATACTGTTCCAGACATCGGTAGGCAATGATCCCGAAGTCCATACATTGGTATCATAGTCCGGCATGCTGGCCATGGCGACAATATTACCGGTATCCACTTCCATCGCTACCGCATAGCCGGTGATGGCGTTAGGATGTGTTTTGCCCTGCACCGAATGAGAATGCAGCCAGCTGATCTGCTCGGTAATGGCCTCTTCCGTCTTCTTCTGAATGTTCTTGTTAATGGTCATCCACAGGTCATTTCCTTTAACAGGCGGAACAACATCTTCGACCTTTTCAGCCATATTCTGCGGATTGACTGAGATGACCTGATAACCATTTTTCCCGCGAAGATCTCTTTGATATTGCAGCTCCAGACCATCGAATCCGACAAACTCATCATCCTTGTAGGTTAGACCCGGGTCGGCATCGATCTGTTTCATTGCATTTTGAATATTTTTGTAAATATCCAGGCTGCTTGAGGATTTGAAAGGCTTAATATAACCGACTGTCTGTACCGCAATCGTATCCTTATCGTAGTGACGGTTGCTCTCCTCGACCACTTCAACGCCCGGATATTCCGCTTTATGTTCCATGAAATAAGCTACCTCCCTGGAGGTAAGACCCGCTTTGATCCGCCGCGCCATGAAACCGGAATATTTTTTGAAATTCAAATCCAGAGAATTAATGACATCGTTGACCGTCTGCTTTTCCCCGTTAGGATCTCCATACTTGTTAAAAGACTCTACCAGTTTGTTAGCAAGGGAATAGACATTTGCGCGGGCCTCCGGGGTAAACGAAGTAATCCCTGTTTTCTTGTCTGTAGATTTGGCAGTATATTCTTTCGTTAGCGTGATATACAGGGACTGGACAGAGGTGGAATAAGCAATTTCCTCCCCCCCGGCAGCACGAATCGATCCCCGTATGGCTGCGAGCGGTACATTTTTGGTATCACGGCTGGTCTCTACCTCCGTTAAGGTAGGGCCTTCTACGAACTGAACCACAGCAAGACGGATAATAATGACACAGAAAATAACAAACGTGCTGAAGAAAAACACGTTGAGCCGCAGGCCAAGCGAGCTCTTGCTGTCCTTCTCGTCCTGGGAAGAGGCCTGCTTACGGAAAACACTCACAGTTTTTCACTCCTCTACATCTTAAAATAAACCTTTATTCCGGCGTTGACTCCGTTACAGGTGGTTTGTTCTTCTTGGGTACCCCAGTCAGCCCGTATTCCCAGTCATAAGCATCAAATATCCGGCGTGCTACAGGGGCGGCCTGAAAGTGCCGGAGCTAATGATTATATGAATATTGAGGCAGTTAGTATCCTTATTCTTAGAGGTCTCTGTATAGTCTTTGGTTAACGTGATGTACAGGGGCTGGACGGATGTATTATACGCGATGTTTTCTCCTCCTGCAGCATGGATATTCCCACGGACCGCAGAGAGAGGAATGGTCTTGGTCTCCTGACTCTCTTCCACTTCAGTCAAAGCCTTCGCTTCAACGAACTGTAGGGATGCAAGACGAATAATGATGACACAAAATATAAAAAAAGTGCCGAAACCTGAACGGCTGCCGGATCTGCCTTGTTATTGTACCATACATCTTAAGGCTGCTGCTTCCTTCTCAGAGCACACTTTCTTTAATATGGGTTTTGTCAAAATCCTTGCTGTTGAACCAGTTCCCGCTGCGCGCCCACGTGGAGTCGAGCGGTATCCATGCTTGCCTATCCGGCAGATATACTTCATTCCAGGCATGAGGGCCGTATCCGCCTTGGCCACCGTATCCCTGTCCTGTGACTACACGAACCTGAAGTCCCTGTGAACGTGCCATTACGGCGTAGAGGCGGGCATAGTCGATACAAACACCAAGCCGTGTATCAAAGGTGTCCTGCGGTGTCTGCTCATGCCAGATGCGGTGTTGCTCATAATTCTCAGCCTTATCGTAATCATAAGCAATGCGCGAGCCCACCCAGTCATACAGCAGCTTGGCTTTGTCCTCAGCCCCCTCGGCTTGTCCTGCAATATCAGCAGCAGCCCCGGTAATGTCAGGCGAAATCTCATGATCAATTACTTCATATTTCCGCCGCAGAATATCATTCATCTCATCAGCCACCGCCTGGGTCAGCACCGGCAGCTTGCTGCGCACATCCTCCCCGGCTAGCGGTTCAAATACCGCCGCCGCACTCTCGCTGTAGATAGGAGAGGATTCCACATAACGGCTGAAGCTGCTGTCCGGACTCAGTCCAACGCCAATATACAGTGCAAGTACCAGGACAAGACCGCGCACAAGCCCAATAATACCGCCGATGATGGCACCGCTCAGACGGCTGGTCGTTGTAATCTTCCGGTCCGACTCCCTCGCCCGCAAACGTGGCAGGCGGAAAGGAAGCAGCAGGAACAGCAGTCCTAGCAGAAGACGGATGAGGCTGTAAGATATCAATAATAGCAGCAAAAAACGGACAAAAGGTGATCCTGCCAGCACAGATACAGCCGTGTAGTAGATCTGCTGCCATCCGCTGAGCTGAGTGTCCGGAAGTACTATTCCTGACGCCCAGGTTCCTGCAATAGGCGATAGATGCATCGCCGCAGGAATAGCCATGGCTATAGCCAGAAGGGTAAGCACCCCGTTTCCGAGCAGACCGAACAAGCCTCCCGCTGCTCGTGCGAAGCCTCTGCCCCAGCCCTGCAGCAGTGAAAATAAGACAACCACAACCAGCAGGATGGAGATGATGTTCGCTTCACTAAGGCTGTCTATCCATCCCTTAAGCATGTTTGTCCACCTTTCCCTTTCTCTGTAGATTCATATCAACTGCAGGCATGTCCACGGACCTACTGATTTTTCCGGGCTTCTTCAATAAAGGTTTGGGTGGTGTCCGTAATGCTCCATTTCCCGAGACTAACTCCGCGGAAAACCACCTCGACCTTATCCTCACCGGCCGCACCTTTTACTTCAAGATTAGGCGTCGTAATCGTAAAAGTGCCGTCGCCTCCGGAAGTATACTTGGCATCTTTGGCTTCCTTAAGCATAACATCCTGCGCTTCACTCTTAAGCGTACTTACCGTTCCATCCGCCACCTTATTCACAGCGTTACCAATTTGGTCCAGCGTAACCCCGCTGTAGATGAATAAGCCAGCTACAATAGCGATAACTATCGCCCATTTCAGGACCGTTTTAACCAGGTTAATGACCGCAAAGAGCAGAACAAGCGCAATTACGATAACCAGCCAATTCTCTTTAATAAATTGTGACCACACTGCCGGATCCATCACTTTCACAACACCCCTATCGCTATATTTCGTCACTACAGGGCGCATGTCCCCGGGACATTTCATTATTACTAATTATTATACATGAATGACCTTAATAATTCATGGCCTGAGCAGCTTCCTGGAGGCAGTTCCCAATTAGATGGTATAAGCCTCCCTGACTACACGTAAAGTACAAGTAGGCCATTATCAGAACCACTGATTACATGTCTGCTGGCTTCAATGGTCAATACCCTGTATTTATATTAAAAAGTGCCTGCCTGTGCCTTGGCATAGAGACAGGCCCCTGTGGAGGTGTTCCCCCTGAAAACCGCGCTGTGGCTGTATCTGTTTCTCTTTCTGGCCTTCTTCGATTTGCATGCCCAGTATCCTATTCTTACCCCCTTTGCCATCTCACTCGGTGCTGGACCGGCCTTCATTGGCTGGATGATGGGCATGTATTCGCTGACTCATCTTCCCGGAAATCTGCTGGCAGGCGTGCTGGTCGACCGCAACGGCAGCCGACGTTACATTGTATTCGCACTGACAGCAGCCGGAGCCCTTCTGCTGCTTCAGGCTCACGCCCAGCTTCCCTGGCATCTGCTGCTGCTGCGCGCAGCGAGCGGGTTCGCCCTGGCCTTCCTCTCGCCGGCCTGCATGACACTGCTGGCCTCGCTCTCTTCCGATCCCGCGACCCAAGGGAAATATATGTCCGGCCACGGGATCGTCCATACGCTTGCGTCCGTCGTGTCACCGGCCGCAGGAGCTTTTATCGTAGCGAGGGCCGGCTACTCCGGTACATTCACCACTCTGGGCTGGCTGCTGATCTTCACAGGTATCATGGCCTTATTCAGTGTGCCTAATCATGTTCAGAGCTTGGCCGTTGCCACACCGGCTCTTCCCTTGCACTCGCCGTCACAAACTCCGGCCCAGGCAGAATCCCCTGTATCCAAGCGTTATTATCTGCTGCCCTTTTTTGTATCCTGCTCACAAGGCGTGTTGTTCTTTGAACTGCCCCTGTCACAGGGTAGTGATGGAATGATATCCACCGGAATCCTTCTGTCACTTCTTAGCTTGGGAGCACTGGTTACGCTCAGTCTATTCTTTCTGAATCGGCTTACCCCAGGAATAAGAATCGCAGCAGCACTGCTGGTCATGGCGCTCTGCTTCTTCGTGCTTGCTGCGTTCCGTGGCATCCCCGCCGGTGTGGTTCTCTTTCTGCTTGGGGGAGCCAAGGGCGTACTCTTCCCAGCGATGGCCTCCCTATTCATCAGTCTTGGTGGTGCCGGACGTATGGGAAGAACCTTCTCGCTGCAATCCATTGCCATGTCGCTTGGCGCCTTTGCAGGTCCGGTTGCAGCAGGGCAGCTGCGGGACTACGTCTCTCCTTATTTCATAGCCTTTGTTCTGCTGATGACTGCCCTTCTGCTGCTCCCACCCAGAACCTCAGACAAACTGGTCTACCAGCCGGAATGGAACAGTCCAGCAGCTTGACGGTAATCCCTTATCACTTGAAATCATTGATGATGCAGTTAGGCAAACATACAAACCATCTGGTGCTTTTGACATAATATACAATGTAATCAACCCACAGTCGAAAGCGTGGTGAATCCTCCATGGGTGAACATTGCGGTCCGGGCCCGAACCCCGCTCCCGTAACTCCTGTATTCTGGACTTCTACAGGCACCATTCTGGTGCTCTACATTCTGCTGGTCATCATCCTCAGTGCCGGAATATTCTAAGTTTGTCCGCATTTGCCGAAATCACAACCCACTGATCACCCGGTTCTTTTGCCTCCGGGTGATTGTTTCTTTTTACGACATTTCCCGGGTAATGAACATACATAATTGCTGCAGAGAAAGATATAAATCGCAGTTATTTTTAAAAAGGATGAATATTAGGTAAAATATCGACATAGACACATCACCACAGGGAGGATGACCGCATATGTCCATAACCATCATCGTCGAAGGCAAAAACGACCGGAGCAGACTTCGGCGGCTGCTGGCACCTGAGATTGATATCCAGTGCACGTTCGGCACCCTCAACACCTTGAAGCTGGAAACCCTGCGGCGCCGGATAGGCGACGGAGAAGTATACCTGTACATGGACAATGACAGCTCAGGCAAAAAAATCCGCGGTATCCTACGTGATGCCTTTCCGGATGCCGGACATATCTATACCCGGAAGGGTTATGCAGGTGTAGAGGGCACTCCCGATGAATATAACATCACTCAGCTGGAAAAGGCCGGATTGGAAGAGTTCATTATCTATCCGCAGCCTTTGCCTTACTTGGAAACATAAGTGCATTGGACAAGCTGGCATCCCAGCCTTAAGTGAATTTATTTTTCATTCCAGGAATGGTCTGGGATCATTTTCTTAACGGCAAAAAAAAAAAAACGCCTTGTCCGCTCTATGCGTCTTACGCAAAAAGCCGAACAAGGCGTTATGAATGTTTTTATTTTTCCTTAATCAAATCCTGTAGCTTACCTGCCAGAAATTCCGGTGTCACGTTATCCGTATCTCCCGCATCGTATAATCCCCGGAGCCGGTTATTCCGATCCACCAGACCAATCAGATTGGCATGTGCAAAGTTATCCTTGTTGTCTCCATAAATCAGCACTTTAAAAGAATCCGCAGCCAATGTGCGAACCTCCTCTTGATCACCCCGAAGGAAATACCAGCCGTTGTAATCCGCATGAAAACGGTCAGCAAAGGTCTTGATCGCCTCACGTGTATCATTCTTGGGATCGAAGGAAATGGAGACGAATTCCACATCCTTGCCAAAGCTGCCTTCCTTAATCAGCAAATCCTGAGTCTGTGAGAGCATATAGGTGGTGATGGGACAAACATCCGGGCATTCCGTGAAAAAGAAATAGACCAGTCTCGGCTTCCCTTCCGTATCTGCCAGGGTGATTTGTCTGCCATCCACATTTTGAAGCGAGAAGTCCTGCACTTCACCGATAACCGGAAGCTTGTCTTTTCCGCCGGTCAACGAGCCTGCTGCCAGATATATAGCCAAACCCACGGCCAGAATCAGCAGCAGCCAGGTCCATTTGTAGCGTTTCAAGGTTTGCACAGGGCATTCTCCTCCCTTACACGTGAATCGTATTCAGAACAAGCACAATCAGACTCACTGTCAGGTAATTAATGGAGAAAAAGAAGTTCTGTTTCGCCCACGCATCGTCATCCTTCGCACGAAAGCCTTTCAGCGTGAGGTACAGCCAGGCCAGTGACAAACCCGAAGAAATAATCAGGTAAAAAATCCCCGCGTAGTCGTAAACATACATCAGTACCGGAACCGGCAGCAGCAGCGCTACATAAGGAATCATCTGGATTTTGGTGCGACGTGTGCCTTTGACTACAGGCAGAAGCGGAAATCCTGCAGCCCTGTATTCTTCCTTGCGGCGTATGCCAAGCGCCCAAAAATGCGGGGGCTGCCAGAGAAACAACATGGCGAACAGCAGCCAGGCCCCGAGATCCACTGTGCCGGTTACGGCAACATATCCGATCACCGGAGGCATTGCACCTGAGATGGCACCCACCGAAGTACTCCATGTAGATGTTCTTTTGAGCCAAAGGGTGTACACTACTACATACACAAACATGCCGACGATACCGAATAATCCGGCAAGCACGCCGCAAAAAGCAAATAATACCGCTAGACCGGCTATGCCAAGCCCTATAGCATAAGCCAGCACGACTCCCGGCTTCAGTCTTCCTGTCGGCAGGCCGCGTTCACGTGTTCTTTCCATTTTCATATCCAGATCGCGGTCGAAATAGTTATTGAACACGCAGGCAGAAGCCATAACCAGCATGGTACCGAGTAAAGTCAGAATGAGCCGGCCATACTGCACATCCCAGCCAGAAGCCACCCAGTATCCCGCAAAAGCAGCGATAAGGTTGGAGCGGATAATACCTGGTTTCGTCACCGTAATGAAATCGCGCCAGCTGGCGCCTTCCTTGGGTGATTTGGCAGACAAAGCTGCGGAATCCGATGAAGCTTGATATCTTAATTGATTGTCCACGTCTGGTGTTCCTCCTTCTAAGGGACTTCTACGTTCCACTGGAGCAAAAATACCAAAATCAACGTTCTTAGTTGAGAACATTATTCATTCTGCTGTTAACTTTATCATAACAAACGAAGAAAGAGTTTGACAATCATGGACCGAGATGTTCATCATTTCGACAATTGCGTGACAATATTTATTTTGCACCCCCTAAATAACTGGACGCCAAATTGGGTAGTTATTAATAGAGAACTTCCGTACAAAGGAGATCTGACCAATGGATACCGCTACACATTTTGTTATGGGCCTGGGACTTGCCGGACTGTCCTTTGTTGACCCCGTCGTTGCATCCCAACCAACATTAGCCGGTGCTGTCATGATCGCCACTGTATTGGCCTCTCAGGCACCAGATGCCGATACTGCGCTGCGATTGAAGAACAATGCGCTGTATATCCGCAACCACCGGGGCATCACACACTCACTGCCGTTTTTACTCTTCTGGCCCGCTTTAATCACACTGGTGATTGGACCCATCTTTGGTTTCACAGATCCTCATAACCTTAGCCATATCGCTCTGTGGAGCTTCATTGGCGTAGCTGTTCATGTATTTACAGACCTGTTCAACACTTATGGCACCCAGGCCGCACGTCCCTTTACAGAGAAATGGATTGCCTGGAACATTATCCACATCTTTGATCCGTTCATCTTTGGAAGCCACACAGCGGCCATTATCCTCTGGATCAGCGGGATTGTGCCGCCGGCTCCATTGTTTATTACCCTGTATGCTTTCATCGCGCTTTATTATATTTGGCGGACGGTGGTGCATGCGCGGCTGACCAGAAATTTGAAGAACAAAGACATCCATCATAGCCCAGGCGAACGGTATTTTGTTATTCCGACCATATCGCCGACACGATGGAATGTTGTCAAGGCCAAACCAGACGGCAGCTATAATATCGGACTTCTGAACAGCGGACGGCTCGAATGGTTCAAGCATGCGGTGTGCTCCACCCATCCCGCCGTTGAACATTCCAAGAGCCATCCCGATATTCAGGCTTTCCTGTATTTTACCTCCTACGCCGTAGCCGAGGTCGAGCAAGTGGCCTCTGGATATATTGTACGCTGGGGAGATGTACGTTATTTACACCGCAAGCAATTCCCGTTCGTCGCAGTATTGGTAATGGACAAAGAGTACCATCCGCTTAACACCTACGTCGGCTGGTTGAGCAGCGAAAAGCTCGATGAACGTTTTGCTATTGACCCCGGTTCCATGAAGCTTTAGACTATCACAATCACGATAAAGCGTTCTCACACCTATTGGCATGTAAAAACCCCGCTGCGCAGAACTCCGCAGCGGGGGATTTTCATGAGCTTGCTGTCCATCATATACTTCTAACAACTTTCATCAGAAAGAAGGTCAACGTTATATGGGTAAAGGCTTATCACTCTGGTTTTCATGCTCTTCCATTCTTCTTCTTACCGCAGCATCCATCTCTATCAGCTCAAATATCTGGCTGGCCCTGCTTCTGGGTGTATTATGCATAGTGAATATTGGCTGGGGCTTTATTCTCAAAGCAAGGCTGAGACGCAAGGCAGAAGCTAAAGCGCAGCAGCCCTCCTAGCGCAACGGCAGGAAGCCCATCCGTTCTTTAACACCAGCAAGTGTCTGTGCGGCAACTTCACGTGCACGTTCCGCGCCTTCAGCGAGAATATCAGTCAAGGCGCCTGAGCTGCGGATCTCCCGGTACTTCTGCTGCATTGGCTCAAGCGTAGCCACCAGAACTTCGCCCAGATCTTTTTTGAAGCCTCCATACATCTGGCCCTCGTAACGGTCAGCAATCTGCTGCAGGGTCATTCCGGAACATTCGGCATAGATACTCATCAGGTTGCTGATCTCAGGCTTGGCCGCCGGATCAAAGATAACCTCACGGCCGGAGTCGGTTGTGGCACGGCTTATTTTTTTGCGGATAACATCCGGCGGATCCAGAAGCGCGATATAGCTACCCGGATTCGGATTACTTTTGCTCATTTTTTTGCTGCCGTCATCCAGTGACATAATTCGTGCGCCAACTTCAGGAATATAAGGCTCTGGAATCGTAAAGAAATCACCAAAACGGTGGTTGAAGCGTCCCGCCAAATCGCGTGTCAGCTCCAGATGCTGCTTCTGGTCTTCCCCGACGGGTACCAAGTCAGCATTGTAAATCAGAATGTCAGCCGCCATCAGGGACGGGTATACGAACAAGCCTGCACCTACAGAGTCTTTGCCGGAAGACTTGTCCTTGAACTGTGTCATGCGCTCCAGCTCACCCATAGCGGTTAATGTTGTTATAATCCAGCCCAGCTCTGCATGCTGCTGTACATGGGATTGCATGTAGACATTGGCAATCTTGGGATCAATCCCTGCCGCAAGGTACAGAGCCGCTACAGATTCTGAATTCTCCCGCAGCGCGGCAGGGTCCTGGGCCACCGTAATGGCATGAAGATCCACCACCATAAAGAAGCACTCATGCTGTTCTTGCAGCTTAACGAAATTTTTAATCGCACCAATGTAGTTCCCCAGAGTCAGTGAACCACTCGGCTGAATGCCGGACAATACTTTTTTAGCCATCCTATTCCCTCCGATTATGTTATTCTTCCAGCAGCGCACAAAAAGGCCCCACATCCGCAAGGGACGTGAGACCGTGGTGCCACCCTTATTCGCTGCCTGCAGTCTCTTCTAAAAGAGGTGCAAAGGCAACCTTAACTTCCGTTAACGGGGAAGAAGCCGGCCGGTCTACTTAGGTCTCAAACCTGTTCGAACGCGGCGCTCCAGGGTCCATTCAGCCTGAGGTGCCCCACCGGTTCGCATCAACCACCGGCTTTCTGAAGGTGCAGCTTCCGCCTACTTATCCCTGTCATCGCATTGTCATGTTCATGAATGCATTCATCATAGAGCGAACTGGAGAAGTTGTCAAATGACTTAACCCAGGTATATTAATCTGGTATGATAAGGGTATTCGTGTCATTCGATTACAGTTACATTAAAGGAGCATACATTTCATGAAACAGGTGACCAAGGGGCAGTGGAACGGCTACGATACTTATATATTGCATAGCCGCGAGCTGGAAGTCACACTTTTGCCGAAACTGGGCAACAACGTCATTTCGTTGTGGGACCGTAAGGAAAACCGTGAAATTCTGCGCAGGCCCGAGGAGAGCGATCTATCCGTTTACCTGCAGAAGCCTTATCATTTTGGCATGCCCCTGCTGATTCCTCCCGGACGTATCCGTGAGGGTCAATTCAATTTCGAAGGCACATCCTATCAGTTCGAGCCGAATTCAGCAGGAGGTCATCATATTCATGGCCTGCACCGTGTACAGTCCTGGTGTGTAAGCGATATTGAAGAAGACGAGGACGGCTGCGCAGTGACTACCGAATTCAATACGGCGGATGATCCAAGCTGGATGGAACAATTCCCTGTCCCTTTGAAGTTCGAGATGACCTTTTACTTGCAGGATGCCCGTTTCAAGCAAACGCTGAAGGTCTCTCATCTGGGAGACAAGAATATCCCCTTTGGAATGGGATATCACACCTGGTTCATGATAGATGGCGAACCGGAACGCTGGATGCTTCGGCTGCCCGTCCAAAACATCTATGAATTGAACGATGAACTGCTGACCAGCGGCAATCTGCTGCCTCTTGGAGAGCTTGAAGCCCTGAACCAAGGCATGGGACTGCAGGGCAAGAACCTGGATACTATACTTCGGATTGGAGAGGAGCAGCCTTCTGAAGCTCTGCTGATGCGTGATGACGGCTATGGGCTTCGCTATACAACCGACAAGGAATTCTTCCGCCACTGGGTGATATACACCCAAGGGACCGCAGACCCGTTTCTCTGTATTGAACCTTATACCTGGCTTCCAGATGCGCCTAACCTGGACAAAGAAGCTTCTTTCACAGGCTTAATTACCTTTGAACCCGGCCAAACCCTTACCGTATCAAGCCATCTTGAAGTCATCTATCCCGAACTCTAATTTTCATATAATTACCATCCTCGAAACCTTCCTGAACCGTGCATGAATTCCTCTCCCAGCGCTCATACTATCTTCACAACGGGCGAAGGAGGTGAACAAACATGGGTCAAGCAGGTCAACAAGGTCGTAGTAGCCGTTCCAATAACCTGGTCGTTCCTCAAGCAAATGCAGCCCTGCAGCAGTTGAAATATGAAGCAGCACAGGAGCTTGGAGTAACTATCCCAGCTGACGGTTATTATGGGAACTACACTTCCCGCGAAACCGGTTCTTTGGGAGGATACATCACCAAACGTCTAGTGCAGCTGGCAGAGCAACAATTGTCCGGTCGTTCGTAGTAACAGCCTTATCATAAGTATCCCGTCAGGCTGAATGCCTCGGCGGAACTGCTTTACAGCCCTCCTGCGCCTCTTGCCGAGACGCAAGAGGGCTTTTGCATGTGCATATCTATGTATTTCTTAGCCGTAGAATTGATCAGATTTATCGGCATGGACATTGCGTGGATAGCGGATCATCAGATTGGCCATATTATAATTAGATTCGAGTGTAGCATCAACAACCACCATCCCCTGACGGACGGCGAATTCGTAGCTGATCTCACCATGCGTCCAGCGCCGCTTATATTTCAAGCTCTCCAGAGCCATAAGCCGGAAGGAGGATTGTTGTTCCACAGTCAGCCCCTCCAGTTCTTCCTCAAAAGCCCCACTGCGCCCTGCAAGCGGATCATGACGGATTCCGAACTTCCCAATGGTGTTATTTCTAATCTGCACAAAGACCGTTCCGGAAGACAATCCTGATAACTCCTCCTGCAATTCCTTAAACACCAAGTCGATTTGTCTCGCTAGTGATAATTGTTCCATTCTAAGCATGTGTCTCCTCCTAAAGGTTGTGTAAGCGTATGCGTCAGCGAATCGTACCTAACCAGCTTCGTAAGCATATACTTTGTTGTGTGAGTCTAAACTCCCTAGCTTATTCATATTAATTTGCTTCTTAGAAGCCCTTATATAAGGCTTTAGACTCATTATATGTCACCAAGTACATGCATTCAACAATATTCAACATAATTGGGTGTTTATCCCTATAAATGCGCAAATTTCAATGTTTTTTGTATATTTCCTTCTAACAATCGTCTTGTTTCGACAGTATTTCCACAAAAAAAAGCCCCCTAGTAAGGGGGCCTTGCGCGTTAATACAAATTATTCATCCCTCTGTCGCTATCTGCAAAAACACGAATTGCCTTTGATCTGACAAACTTTTAAGCTGAATGTTCTGTCATTCTCAAAAATTCGTTAATATCTTCAGTAATTAAATCTGTTGCACCTTGCCAGAAATCCGGCTTCGTCAAGTCCACACCCAGATGTTTCGACACCAAATCCTCCAGTGTCATGACACCGGTATCACGCAGCAAGCTATCGTATTTATCGGCGAAAGATGCACCTTCCTGGAGGGCAAGCCGATACAATCCTGTACTGAACATATATCCAACAGTGTATGGGAAGTTGTAGAAAGGTACATCCGATATATAGAAATGCAGCTTCGCCGCCCAGAAATGCGGATGATACTCAGATAAAATTCCGCAATAGGCTTCCTTCTGTGCCTCTACCATCATTTCCGACAGTTCTTCAGCATTCAACAGCCCCTGCTTGCGCTTCTCATAAAAACGGGTTTCAAACAAAAAGCGGGCGTGGATATTCATAAAGAAGGCCACACTGTTCTGAATTTTCGCTTCCAGCAAGGCAATTTTCTCCTCGCTGCTTGCCGCAGCTTTTACTTGGGCATCGGACACAATAACCTCAGCAAAGGTTGAAGCCGTCTCTGCCACATTCATGGCATAGTTCTGATTGAACAGAGGAAGATCATCCAGCAGATAGGAATGATAAGCATGCCCAAGTTCATGAGCTAGCGTCGATACATTGGAGGGAGTGCCGCTGTAGGTCATAAAAATGCGGGATTCCTTACTCTCTGGAAAGGATACACAGAATCCGCCGGGACGTTTGCCTGGACGGTCTTCCACTTCAATCCAGTTGTTGTCGAAGGCATGTTCGGCAAAATCGGCCAGTTTTGGACTAAATTTGCGGAACTGCGTAACAATGTCTTTTGCTGCCTGATCGTAGGGGATTTTGCCGGAAGACTTGCCTACCGGTGCATCTACATCTACCCAGGCCAGGGATTCCATCCCGAGCAGCTTGGCTTTGCGGCTTAGGTAAGAGACCAGTGCCGGCTTGGCTTTGGTAATCACATCCCACATCGTATCCAGTGAGGCTCTCGACATACGGTTGATGCCCAGCGGCTCCTTCAGTACATCTTCCCAGCCGCGGCCTTGATACAGATTGAGCCGGAAGCCCGCCAAATGATTAAGAGTATCAGCACAATAGTCAGCTGCATCAGCCCATGCTTTTTCCCATTTGCGGAACATGACCTCACGCACCTTAGGATCGGGATCATCCAATTTGTTAAAGGCTTGTCCGGCCGACAGCAGCTTGCTTCCCTCTTCATCCTCGTAAGGGATCTGTATGGAGCTTACAATCGTTTCATAATGCTCGCTCCACCCATGATAACCGTCAACAGCCAGCGTGAGCGCGAGCCCTTCCAGTTCTGGGCTCATTTTCTCACGGGCCAAATTACGGCTTTCACTGAGAACAAATTCCAATGGAGCAATTTCCGGACGTTCCATCCACTCGCTCCATACATGATCAGGGGTTTGACGCAGTACATTATCGAATTTGGAACTGATCCCTTCGAATCTTGCACGAAGGCCAGTAACCTTGGAGGACAGCCGTACGGCACCTTTGTCCTGCTGATTCTGCGCGCCCAGGCATCCGGCAAATTCCGAAGCCTGAACCAGACGGCCGGAACAACTCTGCAGCAAAGCTATGACTTCATCCAGAGCACGGGTGGATTCGATATTTGTTGGTGAAGCGGCCACTGTAACCTGCTGTCCCAGAACCTGGATATCTGTCTCCAGCTTTTTTAGAAAGCTTTCAAACTGCGGTGAGGCTGAGCCCCCCGGAAATATAGAATCCAGTTCCCAGGTCAATGATAAAGGTTGTTTCATTTGGTTTCCCCTTCCTCTACTAACAATTGGTTTTCTTTGTATTTGGCCTACAGCCATGGTAAAGTGAATTACAATACGGGCCGATACCCCGAATGATCGCCAACAACATTTACAAGGAGGACATCCCCATGAAGCCGCTGCAGATTTCGCCTGAAACAGCGATAACTCTATCTAAACAACTCGGTGTTCCAATCGAACACCTGATGCATATGCCACAACATATCTTGCTGCAAAAGATTGCGGAACTCTCAAAGAAGCAGAGTGAAGACACCGCCGGCAGTGATGCCGGTTCCCAGCCGTCCGAGAAGGGCGAAGAATGATACCCTTCAGCCATACCTGGCCTTATGACATCGTTTTAGGAGACATGTATGTGCAGTACTGTCCGTTCTGCGATAAGGAGAACGTGCTCCTGCCCATGAAACCGGACGAGCTTAAGCTCGTCCGGGACGGCAAAAAAAAGCTGCTGGTCTTCCCCTGCTGCAAAACCAGCCTCACCGTAATCGACAATGATGCCGATTACCTGCTCTTTGACAGGTCTGTCCGCTGATCGTTCAGCTCAGACTTGCATCACTCATCACTCATTTCGTTACTATAGCTCAGCATGCGCACAGGGGAAGCCTCCTGTGCCTTTTTTTGGTGTATTCCAGAGACAGGTTGGAGAATCTCACATGAAGTCCAGCAGAAATTCCTCACCTTATGTACCTGATGGCAAACCGCCCGCCCCCGGTGCTCCCCCGTTCATCTGTTCACGCAAAAGAGCCCACTGTTCCCGTGCCGCCCGGATCATCGCGGCATCCATAATCTTCTGGTCATTGATCAGTCGCGAGAACCATTTCACTGCATTTGCAAATTCGCCGATACGGCGGTTCAGCTCACCAATCAGGAACATCAGACGGGCATCGTTCCCGCCAATGCCATCATTTTCATAGACCTTAATATACATGTCGAGCGAATAACGCAAAAAGCGCTGCTCCTGCGCGGTATCTCCCTGATACCGGTACATCCAGGCAATATGATGCAGGAGACTGGCGATAATCCGGTCCTTATCCTTAATACTCTGGGCACAAATCAGCGCAAGCTTGTAAGTCTCAAGCGCAACCTCCCAGTTGCGCTGATCTCCGAAATCACGGGTAATCCAACGTTTCCCCACCTGTTCGCTGAAAGACTTACGCTGCCAGTCAGCGAGCTTGTCCGCAGAATTCTCTGTGGAGGCAAAACCGCATGCCGGGCAGACACGCACAACGTAATAATCCGGATTCTCATTCTTATAGTAACAGCAGAAATCCGCATCACGGCGAACTGCCTTTTTCAGGCTAGGACGAACTCTGGAGGTGGTAAATTCTTTTTCGCAATTGCAGCAGATAACTTTAATAGTGTAAAGAGGTATTAATTCCGGCAATGCCCTCATCCTTTCACGATCAACTACGCGTTACTCCTGGGGCATGTTGACAAAATGATGTGCAGGACCCGCAAGCCGGCTTAACACAAATGAACGCAGCGGCTCCTCCACACCCGTTTCCTCCAGCGCCTCTTTCATGCAATCCAACCACTCATCCGCGCGTTCCGGTGTAATCGGGACATGCATATGCCTTGCCCTCATCATCGGATGTCCATGCAGCTCGGAATAGAGTGTGGGTCCGCCAAAAAATTGACTCAGGAATTGATACTGTTTCTCCAGGACAGGAGTAATATCTGCCGGGAACAGAGGACCGAGCTGCGGATGAAGCTGCACCTTGGCATAAAAGGCCTCTACCAGCCGGTGCAAGCCCTCTGCACCTCCCAGGTTGTCATATATTGTGTCATTTGAATTCATCGGCAGGTACCAGCTTTCTTCCGTATTAATGTAACGGCTTTTTTATTATACCAAAATATGTGCAGCTCGGTTAACCTGCCGCAAGTAACATATTTTGAAGTTTGCCCATAGAAAAAAGGCGCTAAACAATCGTTTAGCGCCTTGAGTATTTAATAGGTCCGAAATTCCTCATCACCAGGTGGGACGAGAGAGACCCGGATCACATATACAAAAGCACAAACCAGAACTCCGGCAACTACACTCATCACCATCACTCCATCCCTTATAAGGTGTGCATTAATTAATTTTATATTACCATAATTCCAGTCAAAAAGCACCGCCCTTTGTAACCGCTTTCTGATTTTTTTTGTGCTGTTTGTCCCTATTTTTGCATACATTTATCCATATACATGGAGGCGTTGCCGATGATTCTTAAAAAAAACTACAGCCTGCTATTGGGAGTCCTTCTTGCCGGATGTATGATGCTTCTGCTCCTGAATCCGGCAAGCTCTCTAGATGCAGCCCTGCGGGGGCTTACCGTCTGGTGGGACGTGCTGTTCCCCTCGCTCTTCCCCTTCTTCGTGATCTCTGAAATGATGCTGGGATTCGGTGTAGTTCATCTATTCGGCGCATTACTTGACCCGCTCATGCGTCCACTCTTCAATATCCCCGGCAGCGGTGGTTTTGTCGCCGCTATGGGATATGTATCAGGATACCCTGTAGGCGCCAGATTAACCGCAAAGCTGCGTGAACAAGCACTGCTGAGCCGTATTGAAGGTGAACGGCTCGTAGCCTTCACCACTTCCTCCGACCCGATTTTTCTGCTGGGTGCAGTGTCGGTAGGTTTCTTTCACGATGCCTCTCTTGGGCTAATTCTTGCGCTTGCCCATTACGGGGGCGGCATCATTGTAGGCCTTCTGATGTCTTTCCACGGACGGAAGGAGGATTCAGCCAATCCTTTAGCTCCCCTTGCACCAGCCCATGAGGGAGCCTCAGACGACAGAGACACCGGAAGAATTCGTCTGGCCCTTCGCTCCATGGCTGAAGCAAGGCGCAGGGACGGACGAAGCCTTGGTGAACTACTGAGGGGAGCGGTTCAATCTTCGCTGCAGCTTATTATTGTGGTAGGCGGCCTGGTGGTATTCTTCAATGTGCTGATGGAGCTAATGTCCCGTGCCGGAATCATGTCCGTACTCATAAGTGTTACGGGGGGAATGTTGGCGCAAGCCGGATTCCCGGCGGATCTGTCCACAGCGCTCGTCAGCGGCCTCTTCGAAGTAACGCTGGGTGCCCGCTCAGCCGGCGCAGCTGCCGTCTCCATCCCGCTGCAATATAAGGCCGCCGCAGCCGCGTGCGTTCTCTCCTGGGGCGGTTTATCCGTACACGCCCAGGTAGCCAGCATCCTGAATGGAACAGGACTTCGTTATCTGCCCTTTATGACTGCCAGGCTAGTGCATGCGTTCCTGTCTGCAGGACTTGTACTTCTGCTCTGGAGCCCTGTGATCCGCTCAGGCCTTTTCACAGACAACAGGGCAACTCCTGCCGCTGCCGGCTTCGCCTCTCCGCTATCCGGTTTGGCCAGCAGCATAAGCTTGCTTGGAGTAATGCTTGGCACAGCCTTGCTGCTCTCCATGCTGATGCTCCTCCTGCGCCGCATTTCACGGTTTGGACGGCGGCTGTGACTTTTACCGCATCAAATATTGTGTTCCGGGTCCAGATTGATTATGATCGGTGTATGACTGAAACATATAAAGGAGCCTATACATCTTGAGATATTATGTTCTGGACCGCGGAGACGAACTGTCCATCAAACTTGCGGAGCAATTTCACAAGCTGGCAGCGGATCGGAATTTGGAGCTGGATGCCAAGTCTCCGGAAATCGTTATCTCGATTGGCGGGGATGGCACGATGCTGCATGCTTTTCACACATTTATCGATCAGATCCCCAATCTGGCCTTTGTAGGTGTCCATACGGGACATTTAGGATTCTATGCGGACTGGAAGGCTGACGAACTGCCTGACCTGATTGATTACATGTGTGGGATGGGCACCACTGAGCTCCAGAAGCCGCGTATTGTCAAATATCCGTTGCTAGAACTGGAGGTCCACAAAAAATCCGGCACCACCTCTCATATTGCCTTGAATGAGTTCACCCTGAAGGGTGTGGACGGAACGGTTGTCATTCAGATTGATATCAATGATGTGACGTTCGAGATGTTCCGCGGGGACGGCCTGTGCGTGTCTACACCGTCTGGCAGCACTGCTTACAACAAAAGCCTTGGAGGCGCGATGGTGCATCCGAGCATTGAAGCCCTGCAGATTGCGGAGATTGCCTCCATTAATAACCGTGTCTTCCGTACGATGGGCTCTCCCCTGCTGTTGCCGAAGCATCATCACTGCGATATTTTCTCACGCAAGGAGCAGCGGCTGCTGCTGACGATCGATCATAACAACATCCCCGTTGATGACCTGATCTCCGTGCGCTGCCAAGTATCCGACAAAAAAATCAGCTTTGCCAGATACCGCCCCTTTCCATTCTGGAACCGGGTTCGTGAAGCCTTCCTAATCTAGCAAAATCCAGTGGTAAAGTGGGATACATTCTGCTCTGAGAGAACAGACTTCCCATAAGCGGTAAGCCGGAGATGACACTGCATCTCCGGCTTTGTCATGCCTTAGAATGCAATTATAAATCTCTTGATCTAAGCTTACACGATTGGATAGACAGCAAGATTTTCCGAATGGTATAATGAACCTATTTTACAAAGAGTTGCTATTTAAAGGAGAGAACCATTGTTGAAGAAATTATTATCGCTCATGGGCATAAGCCTGCTGGCCTTGATGCTCGCGGTACCTGCTTTTGCCGCAGAAAAACCAATTAAGGTTAACATTAATGGAAGCTATGTTGCTTTCACCGCTGGTTCTCCTTATCTGAAGAACAATTCTGTACTTGTTCCTTTTCGTGTCATATTTGAAGAACTGGGACTGACGGTGCTCTGGGATGCTAAGACCGGAACGGTAACCGGAAAAAACAGCAGCCTGGAAATCACCCTCAAAATCGGCAGCAGCCGGGCAACAGTAAATGGCATAGTCAAGAAGCTGGCCACCGCCCCGCTCTCCAGCCAAGGCACTACATACATACCCTTGCGTTTTGTCGCGGAAGCTACCGGCGGTTCAGCTATCTGGGATGCAGCCAGCAGAAGTGTGACGATCCTTACTCCTGAAGACACTTCAAAGGCTGAGCAGGAAATTAAAGACGTTATCTATATGTCCAATGAGTATCTTAATTCTAAAAATGCGGCAGGATACTATTCACTCGTAGTGTACAATTCAGACCGTACCGAAGCGATTGCCGATATGAAGGAATACTTCAAATCGTATGATATCGTCAACACCATTGAAAGTTTGGATATCTTAAGCATTCAGGGCAGTGAAGCCATCGTGCATACTGTAGAAAAATCTGAGCGCAAGGGTGGCCGCTATCTGCCGGATGCGCAAGTTGACTACTTGAACACGCTTATCCGTAAGAATGGTGTCTGGAAGATTGAAAGCTCCGAGTCCCAAGACAGTACCGTTCTGCTTACTCCTGAACAAGGGAAAACGGCTGCGGTACTTCCGGATAGCGATGCTGCTGCCATCAAGGACAGCCTAAGCAAATATTATGCGGCAAGAAACGCCAAGGATATCGATGGCATCATTGCACAGACCACTTATTACGGGAAAGATCATGAAGCTGCAATCAAGGAGAATCTGACTGAATATTTTAAAGGCTACAATCTGGTCTACACGCTAAATAACTCAAATGTCTTCTATTACTCTGCGGATGAGGCTGCCGTATATGTGGAGTACACGGTTAAGGAAGCTGATTCAGCTGAAAGCCATGCCCAATCTTCTGTTTATGTTTACTCCAAATCCGGCGGCGGCCAATGGACGATTGATGACTCGTATCTGGTTTCGCAATCTGATGGACAGTAACACTACAAAACAAATCATATAAAAAAGGGTGTATGCAATCATGAAATCAGGCAAGTTAATGACTTCAGTCCTCAGCAGCTGTCTGGCTGTATCTCTTCTTCTTGCTCCCGCTGCTTTTGCGGCGGACAGCACTCAGGCCGTTGCGGGCACAGATAGTAAGCAAGCGGCAACCAGCACAGATCTTATTAATGAAATCATGCAGTATCTTGAGAATTATAATATTGAGGGAGTGGACCAGGATACACTGATCCGCGGAGCTATTGATGGTATGGTAAACACGCTGGATGATCCATACAGCCAGTACTTCGACAAAGATGAGGCTGCCGCATTCGGACAGCAGGTCGATCTCGAATATGTCGGTATCGGCGTCAGAATGATGTACACCGCCAAAGAACTGTATATTGAAGAAGTTATGGCGGGTTCACCAGCAGAGAAAGCCGGGCTTAAGCGCGGAGACTCTATCCTCAAAATTGACGGTGTCAAAATTGAAGATACCGAAGGCGACGAACTGAGCGGTACAGCAGGTTCTAAGGTAACTCTGCTCGTGAGCAGAAACGGCATTGTGAAATCCTACATCGTCGTCCGCAGTGAAATCGCCTCAACCTCAGTTAAATCCAAAATGCTCGCAAATAAGGTAGCCTACATTTCCATTGATGGCTTCACACAAACCGCCGATGAAGAGTTCGCTGTTGTTCTAGACAAAATGCGTGCCGCAGGCATGAAATCCATGGTGCTTGATCTGCGGGACAATCCAGGCGGCTACATGGATTCAGCCTATAATATTGCCTCCAAATTTATGGACAAGGGCATTATGATGTACACCTCGGACCAAAGCGGAGCCTTAACACCGGTTACCATTACAGATGGCAGTAAAATTGGTGTACCAGTTGTAGTGTTAACGAACGAATACAGCGCCAGCGCTTCTGAAGCACTGACCGGTGCTTTGAGAGACAACAAACTGGCTACTGTCGTAGGTACACGTTCTTTCGGTAAAGCGCGGATTCAGAGTCTGCTTCCCGTATCCAATGGAGCCGAACTGAAGCTGACCACACAGAAATATCTGACTCCGAACAAAGAGGACTTCAACCATATCGGGTTATCCCCTGATATTGAGGTCCAGGGTAAGACGGCACAGTTGATCACTGCCCTGCAAATTGCCGGCATGACCACTATTACCGCTTCAGGAGACAATCATATCCTCGATGTGAACGGCGTACCGTTTGCCGGAAATGTCGGATTGATCAAGCAGGGAAATACGATCTACGCTTCCTCACGCGTCCTGGCTGCCCTGGTGGAGAGTGAAGTATCCTGGGATGCCAAGAACAAGAAAGTTCTCGTGACAAACGGCGCCGGTAAAGTATCCGGATTCTCCCTGGTCTCCAAAGAGGCGCTGTCGCAGGACAACGAAACCTTTATTGACGTAAAAGCTTTTCAGAAAAAGTACCCGTCCCTGGCATGGAGCTACAATGCAGCGCAGAAACAATTAAAGTTAACTGTAAAGTAAACCACTGAAGAACAGAACGGCTGTGCCTTCCTTAACTGGATAGCACAGCCGTTTTGATTGCCGCTACCTGGCCGCTTCCGTCTATGGGCATAATCCCAAGTGGTCGTCCTCTACATTTTCATTAAAAAAGGTGCCCAGGAAACCAGTTCAGAGCTGGCTGCTGAGGCACCTTTTGAGTATTTCCGTTCTTTTTATTGATCCTTAGGTTGAAGGATTCTGTGGCTGATTCTGTGGCTGATTCTGCGGCTGATTCTGCGGTGGTCTGCCCTGGGAATCTTTGTTGTTTCTTCTGTTCTGATTTTCTTTATTGCGGTGATTCCGGCTTTGATGCTCCCGGACAGGTCTGTCTTTCGCACCGTTTTCTTTGGGTGCTCCACCCATGTTCTTGTCACGGGCTGCGTTATTAGAATTAGATGGTTTGGAGACATGCTCCCGCAGCACTTTTGCCGGTACAGGCGGTTCAAGCACAGTCTGCTCAAGATCCTCCTCCGCTCCGGGCTCAGGAATTTCTTTGATCAGAATATCCTTATATGTGCCTTCTTTCGGTGTTTCTTTCAGCTTATGGAGCACAAAATAGGCGCATCCAAAATTGCAGTACTCGTTAATGTAATCCACCATACCTGAAATTGCGGTATCCCGGTTCACCTTAGGGTGATTATCCCGGTAAAAGCCTTTGAGACGCAATTGGCTGTAGCCCCAGTCTCCGATAATGTAATCATACCGGTCGAGTACTTCGCTGTATCTTCCCCGAAATGCCTCCGGGTTCCAGCCGTCCTTATGATCCAATACGAGCTCGTAGCCCTTTCCACCTATAACGATCAAGCGTTTGTCGCCTGCCTTTCAAATTAAAGTCGGAGGGCGTTGATAGGACGTCATTCCGCGGGTTTTTGGATTTCCGGCCGCTGTTGTCTGCAGATTTCTCTGATTTGAACCGCTATAAGCGGTTGAAATCTGCAGACAAAGGCGGACGCTGACGCTCCTCCAATTCCAAAATCCCTCTCCATGACTCCCTCAACGCGGGAGGTGGCAGCAAAAAACGTCAAGAGCAAGTTGATTGCTGCGCTCCAACAACCATAAAGACTAAAGACTAAAGATTAAAGACTAAAACATAAACATTAACTGTGACTCCGTCACGAAGCCAAATTTGCAACTCAAATTTGGCTTAAGACTATAAGGAAACGGAACGCTCTTCACGGGCAGCGGTAGCAGACTTCACCTGCTCATGCGCATGATAGGAGCTGCGCACCAGAGGGCCGGACTCTACATGGCTGAAGCCACGCTTCATTCCCTCCTCCTTGAGCAGGGCAAATTCCTCAGGGGTATAATATTTCTCCACGTCCAAGTGCTTAGGTGAAGGCTGCAGGTATTGGCCTAATGTCAATATATCACAATCCACCGACCGCAGGTCATCCATCGCCTGCAGAATCTCATCCCACTCCTCGCCAACGCCAAGCATAATACTGGATTTGGTCGGAATGTCCGGCTTCATCTCCTTGGCTCTGCCCAGCAGTTCCAGGGAACGGCGGTATTTGGCCCGGGCCCGTACACGGTCGGACATCCGTTCAACCGTCTCAATATTGTGGTTCAGTATATCCGGTCGGCTGTTCATAACAATCTCCAGACTGTCGCGGTCGCCCAGAAAATCCGGTATCAGTACCTCTACACTGCAGAGCGGAAGGCGCTTACGGATTGCAGCTACGGTCTCGGCAAAAATCCCTGCACCGCCATCTTTCAGATCGTCGCGGGCCACACTGGTGACCACACAATGCTTCAGCATCATACTCTCGGCAGCCTCAGCCACACGTTCCGGCTCCAAAAGATCCAGCTCGGTCGGCAGGCCGGTATTTACAGCGCAGAACCGGCAGGCCCGGGTACAAATGTCGCCCAGAATCATAAAAGTAGCAGTGCGGTTAGCCCAGCATTCATAGATATTCGGGCAGCGCGCTTCCTCACATACGGTATGTAGAGTTTTGGAACGCATCATGCCTTTAATTTCCTGATAATGTTCACCCGTCGTTAACTTGATTTTGATCCAGTCTGGCTTGGGCTGTTTGGCTGATCGATTAGTCAAAGTGAAGAACCCCGCTTTCGCCTGAATATTTAGTGGCACCTTTAAAAGTTTACTGCCTCATATTATAGCATGTGAAAGGGCCAATTGCCTGTTTTTGTGAACCTTTGGGCAAGAACGGATAAAATTAGCCCCTTTGCTTCACTCTATAAGAAAAGCACCCCAGGGGTGCTCTCGATCAGAGTACGTAATCCATTTGCACCGGAACAAGGAGGTTGTGAACATGCCGGCTCTATTCAGAATCGCTACAATACGGAAAACAGTTCTCTGCCTGTCAGCCGCCGCCATGCTATGGGGTACAAGCCGTCCTGGGACGGTAGCAGCTGCAGGCGTCGGACATCCACCTGTGCGCATAGATGCTGTATCTGACAAAGATGCTCTCTATGCCCGCCGTAAGGAGCTGTATGATCAGCTAAGCGCTGCTACAGGGGTTGCCTGGTTCCGTTTCGCCGCTATCGACCAATATGAAAGAACTATTGCCAAAAAGAAAAGCGGCAACGCTGAGCCGGCCAAGCCCCGCCTTACCGGAATCAACATCCCCGCACCGGTATGGTGCGGACCATTGAACCCGGATCAAGCGGACCAGGCGCCGCGGTCTATCAGTTTTTTTGGAGGATTCGGAAAGGACGGGTCCGGCGACGGGGTAGCCGATCCAGAAAATGATGCTGATGTGCTCTACAGTCTGGCAAGGCATCTGATGAAATACGGTGATTCTGCCAGCGACTTCAATATTGGTGTGTGGGAATATTACCATAACGGCAGAGCTGCGCAGCGGGTGGCGCAGTTTGCCAAGTTGTACGAGCATTTTGGACGGCTTGATTTGTCAGGCAGTGCTTTTCCTTTACCGGTAGGTTCTCTATATTCCTACCGCAGCACCTGGGGAACTGGTAGAAGCTGGGGTGGAGCGCGTATCCACGAAGGGACGGATCTGTTCACCCCTCACGGCATGACTGTGCGCAGTACCTGCTTTGGAATCGTGGAGACCAAGGGCTGGAACCGCTACGGCGGCTGGCGGATCGGTATCCGCGATATCGAGAACCGCTACCATTATTACGCCCATCTGGCCGGATATGATAAATCCATCTCCCGAGGAGATATTGTGACTCCCGGCCAGACGATCGGCTGGGTTGGCAGCTCAGGCTACGGCAAACCCGGAACTCAGGGCAAATTCCCGCCTCATCTGCATTATGGGATCTACCGAGACCGTGGAATTACAGAATGGGCCTTCGATCCTTATTCATTGCTGAAGCAGTGGGAGAATGCGGAATACAAAGCTTTGAAAAAACGCAAATAACCGTTGCCCTATCTACAATCATAGAACAATCCCCATTTAAATATAGAAGGGATGCAGTGTACTCAGAGGGGGCGCTAATGGAGCATCAAACAGCCGAAGGGTTCAAGCTCCACAACTAAACGTCCACTATTACAAACGGTTGTCCCGGTAAGCAGATCAGTCAGCTCCGGAGTGTCGGGCAGAAAACTGTCCAGCTCCAGCTGACAACGGTTAGGGGAATTGTTGATGACCAGCCCTATTTTGTCCTGCCCGCTGGACCGAATATAACCCAGAATATTGCGGGTTTCATCCGTGAACCAGGGACGGAAGGCACCTTTTCGCAGCACCTCATAGTTCTTCCTTAGATCGATCAGCCGCGAATACCAAGCATGGAGTGCGCTGTTCTGCTCTTGCTCACGCCATACCATCGGCCGTCTGCAGTGCGGATCCGTTGCCCCCTCCATCCCGATCTCATCTCCATAGTAAATCATGGGCATACCGATATAAGTCATTTGAAAAAACACAGCCAGTCTCATCCGGTACTCTGCAGTATCCTTATGGTTCCAGCCCCGTCCCCCCTCTTTGCATGCCGTCAAAAAACGCAGCGTGTCATGGCTGCCTAGCAGCTGGAACATGGCGGAATTGGCCTGATCGTTGCAAAGTGCTTCCTGGTGGAGCACCTGCTCCATAAATCGCACTGGCCCAGCTGACTGCTCTGCAAAAAACTCAAGCACTGCATCCCGCAGGACATAATTCATCCCGCCATCGAACTGGTCGCCTCTGAGCCAAGGCCCGGATCCATGCATGATCTCACCAATCAGCAGCAGCTCGGGAAACTCTGCTTTGAGTTCACGGCGAAACCGCGTCCAAAACTTAGGTGACACCTCGTTCGCCACATCCAGGCGCCAGCCATCAATCCCCGCCTCACGAACCCAATGTTTGGCAACCTCCATCATATAATCTGCTGCTTCCGGATTCTCCATATTCAGCTTGGGCATATGCGCCTCCGCTTTGGCGAAGGTCTCATAGTTCGGAGACGGAGTCTGCACCACCGGATAGGAATGGATTACAAACCAATCCTTGTACCGGGAATTCTCCCCATGCTCGAGCACATCCTTGAAGGCAAAAAACGTATCGCCGGCATGGTTAAATACTGCATCCAGCAATACTCTGATCCCATGGGAGTGAGCCTGATCCACCAAAGCCTTCAAATCTGCTGTAGTTCCGAAAGCCGGGTCAACCTTATAGTAGTCAGAGGTATTGTATTTGTGCTCGGAAGGCGACTCAAAAATGGGCGTCATGTATATAGCTGTAATGCCCAGCTGCTGGAGGTAGGGTATTTTGTCCATGATACCTTTCAGGGTTCCGCCGTTATAGCTGCTGGGATAAATCTGATAGACTACCGCATCCTGGCTCCAGGAAGGGAGCTTGACCGCTTCCGGCTGGTGCATGTAGGCATATTGAAAAGAACCCGCATGCTCCCTGTTCACGGCCCCCCCTCTCTCTCCATACCACAGATAATCCCCGGCAGGGTTCATGACATGGAATAAGTATCTGCATTTACCGGTTGCCGACGGAAGAACAGCTTCATGAATTTCGTAAACTCCTGCAGACCCGACTCTTTCCATCGGAAGCGGAATTTCGCTTCCCGGTGAGTCATAGCGGTCAGAATGAATGACGGTGCAGGTCAAATGCTGCCCATTCTGCACAAAAAGCCGCAGCTTCAGGCTGCCGGGGCCAACCGGAAAAGCAAAGGGATCTTCAGCTGTATGGTATAGAAACCAACGGGTCATATGATACAAGCTCCTTTTATTGTATGATGGGTTTATAACTTGGTTATGAAGAAGGAACGGCAAATGCCGTTTGAAACCTATAATTCTTATATTTTCAAATAAAAATCCGGCTGGATCGTGAGGGGAAACTATGAAGGTAACGATTACGGATATCGCCTTAGCGGCAGGTGTAGCCAAGTCCACTGTTTCTAAGGTATTGAATGATTCACCGAAAATTTCGCAGCAAACCAAACACAAAGTCAGAGAAATCATGAAACAAATGAATTACACTCCCAGCAGCATCGCTACAGGTTTAGCCCGTCAGAGCAGCAGCAATATCGGTCTGCTAATCGACATGTCTAAATCCAGTGAATTCCTGAACCAGTTCTTCTACAGCATTATCGGCGGCATTGAAAGTGTAATCGGCTCCTTGAAATACGAGCTGACCATCGCCAATGTAGAGCATAATTATCCTGAAGGCCATTTCCTGCACAGACTCGTAAGAAGCAAACGGATCGATGGCCTTATCGCCAACACTTCAGTACTTACAGAGGAACTGTGTATGGAACTCAACCGTCTACAGTTCCCATATATTTCGCTGGGGGAAGTTCCCGGCTCCGCATGCTGGGCCGATTTCGATAACGAAGCTGGCGGAAGAATGCTTACCCGGCATCTGCTGGAGGAGGGATACTCTGCGGTTGCTTTTATCGGCGGGGAGGAGGGAGATCCTCTGTTCATCCGCCGTCTGGAAGGCTGCGTGGAGGAGCTTCAGCAAGCCGGACTTTCACTCCCCTCAAAATGGATTGTGAACAGCGCAGCAGAAGAGTCTGCAGGATACCAGGCTGCCAAACAGCTGCTGCTTAGCGAAACACCGCCGGACTCCATGATCTGTATGAGCAATTTTGCTGCATTTGGAGCCTTGCAGGCTGCAAGAGAGCTTGGGGTACAAGTTCCCGCTGAGCTTGGAATTGCTACCTTTGATGAATATCCTTTATCCCGCTATACCTCACCGGCGCTGACCTCGCTGAATCTGGATACCTTCCATCTGGGTGTCTCCGCCGGAGAGTTGTTAATGGAAAGGATCGATGGCAATCAGGAAGCTGGCCGCGGTCTGCTGCTGAGTCCGGAATTGATTCCCCGGGAGTCCACTGTTCGAAAGGATAAGGAAACCGGTTTCCCTGAATAGAAACTATCACACCCGTCTATAGAAGTCAACGGAATAAGGCACGTCCCTGAATTGAACAAAACCTCCTTCACGTTTGCCGTGAGGGAGGTTTTGTTATTTTACTATAGTACATTTTGTTCTCTGCCAGAGTCCTGCAGGAATTGCAGCACCTCATTCATCATTCGCCCGCTATCTCCGCAGTGGCACAGCATGTGGCCGCTTCGTTCCACCATTACTACCCGCTTGCTTGCAGAGGGGATGGTGCGGTGCAGATAGGCCGCGCTTTTTGCCCTTACCAGATGATCCCTGCCGCCCTGTACGATCAAGGTTGGGGTCTCAATCTGCGGATAAATCTCAAAGCTCTCTCGTACCAGACGCTGAAATTCCCTTGTGGCCTTCGCCGGGGTGGAGCCGAACTTGCTCAGGTAATTCCGGATCATGACCGGGCTGCCGAGGGTTCGCAGAATCTCGAGCAGATTCAGCGGAAATACAGGTGCTGACAACAGCGTAAGCGACTTGATCTGTTCCCGGTACTGTACAGACAGGTGAGAAGCAATAAGCGCTCCAGTAGAAAAGCCGATCAGATGTACCCCCTCGCCGTCATTCATCAAATCTTGCAGCTGGTCTTCAGCGCTCTGCCGCCAAGCCTGCCGGTCAGACTGAAGCAGGTCGTTCCGGCTCCCCCCATGTCCTTTTAGTGTAAAGGTTCGTGTCTGATATTGATGTTGATCCAGAAATTGCGCGAGCGGAGAGATTTCATATTCGCCTCCCGTGAAGCCGTGTATGAATAAGCAGCGTTCCATATGCACCCTCTTTTCGTCAGAGTTATTTATTCTTAGCCTGGTAAGCAGAATTCCCATGTTTACCCTATTTTAAGAAAAATAACCCTAAAACCTCCATCCGTCAAGATGGGCTCTGGGAAAGGGTGGGCCTCCATCGAGTATCTAATCTGCGTCAAAAGGCAGCAGGTATAAGCAGAGCACTCATGGACTGTCCGATGATCCGCCGCCAGCTGCATCTGTAGCATGACTGGCATTCGGTGTACTGGCATTCGGTGTACTGGAATTCGCAGAATCTTCAGTTCCGCCTGTAGAACTGTTATTGTCCGGATTGCCGCTGCTGCTGCTTGGCACTGACGGTCCTGTCTGGACTCCTCCTGGAGACGGAGCGGGGATGGCGATTCCAGGCGCGCTGCTGCCGTTCTCTCCGACAGGCTGACCCTGGTTATCGTAGTAATACATCGGGACATCGCCCACCACCATCAGATAGGAAACGGGGATTTCCGTATCCACCACCTGCGGTTCCACATCGAACGGGATAATGACTGCCACTTCTGTGACGATATGAATATAGACCTCCACCAGGATCATATTAATGCCTGCATCCTGCTGGCGGGTATTCAGCTCCACCTTGACCGCTCCTTGCGGTTCAATCTTGACCGGCACATTCGGACCGTAGGAAGCAATTAGTGAGCTTCCCAGTGCCTGGCCAAGCGGAATATGCTCCGTCTGATTGTGCAGCTCCTTCAAGGTGGTTTGTATCACCTCTGCCGCTTGTGAGGTAATGCGCATATGCTCCTTATAATTAAGCATGAAGCCTGATATTTTACCGTTCTTGTCCGTTTTCCAGTCAATCAGCGCTTCAGCATTTCCCTTATCAGCCACTTGCGATGATATCGCCTTATTGATCGATTCCGTGGCAATCTGCTTCACACGGATTTGTGCCAAATGAAGAATGGGTGGCCGCAGATGCTTTTCTACATAACGTAGGCTCTGCATGATCGACAGAATAAGTAGCAGACTGAAAATAATCCAAAATCGGCTCCGGTTATGTGGTTTCTGGCTCTGTCCCTTCGAGACATAGACCGTATTATTACTCTCAATCCGGTCCGGTAGTCGAAAAAAACCTCTGCGCTTCGGCTCTCCATGCCGTATCTTCTGTGCGGATAGCCGGTTGCCCGTTTTGGATGGTTTGGCCCTGAACGTAGGGCTCCGCCCCGCAAGTCTTGGCATTCCTTCCCTTGCCGGCCTGGCCTTGAATGCCGTGCTCCGTCCTGCGGCTCTCGGAATGCCGTCCCAGCTGAGCTTCGGAAGCCTCAGCCGCCGCAGACTTGGGACTCTTGCGCTTCGGCTCCCCCACTTTTTGATTCTGCCCATGTCCCTTTGTCCCTCCCGCTCTTCCGGAGGTCAAGCCGCCTCCGTTACTATAGGCTATTCGGGAAGGGTAAAAAAAAGAAGAATGTTCCCCCAGGTACCTCCCGGAAGAAACATTCCTCTTTATTTTGCCGCATTCGTTATTCCATCCGGCTCCGTTTATCCTCTTGAAGATGCCCCCAATGGCGGCGGATAAAGATGGCGAGAAGAACAACGACAAATACTCCGTACCAGGTCAAGAATCCGTTCCATTCCTCTCTAGGGACAACAAGAGTTGAACTAATCGTTCCAAAAAGCCAAATATAAGAAAGATTGCCGAGAACCGTGCCCCAGATAAAAGCCGGGACCTTAATCGGGGAGACCGCCGACATAAAGTTAATGATATTGCTGGGCACGACTGGAACTGTCCGCAGCAGCACCAGTGTCCAGATACCGTAGCGGTCCAGATATCGCTGCCACTTGTCATACCGCTTCAGCTTGGCGCGCCATTTGCGGTCGAACCAGTCGAAGAGAAACCGCCGGAAGAAGAAGTAGGAGAGGATTGCCCCCAAATTGCAGGCCAGCCAACTAATGATCATTCCTCCGATTACATTAAATACGGACACATGAAGGACAATCAGGATCGCCAGGGGGAAAAAACCGAACAGGCTCTGTAGTACCGCTAGTGGAATGGTGACGAACAGAATATACGGTCCGCTGAGTCCGAGTGATTGCAGCAGCCAATCGATCCAGGCATTAATGGTATCTGTCATGGAGCAGCCTCCTTTCTTGCATCCTTGGATCAGCGGGAAACCTTTTAAATCTTATATTTCCAAGAAAAACACCCCTTACGGGGTGTCTAATAAATGAATCTGCTTATTGCATGTATATGTAGGAACAGACTCTTTGCATACATATTACAAAATTGTAGCCTTATGTTCCATACATCATAGCATACATTTTTAGCCGCTGCAAAATACCGCAAATTTAAAAGATCAGTTATTCAATTCCGGTAATCCAGCCGTTTACTTGCTCCTCATGTTCCGAAACCCAGGCTTTTGCAGCGTCCTCTGGTGACATACCTCCCTGGATATCCACCATTACCTGTGCCATATCCTCCGCTGTCCACTGGAACTGATCCAGGAATTGGTAGACACCCGGCATATCATCCTTCAGGCCTTTACGGACCATCGTATGGATCTGCTCAGCTCCGCCATAGATGCCCTTCGGATCTTCCAGGTACTTCAGGTCCATATTGGCGAACATCCAGTGGGGCGTCCATGCGGTAACGACAATCGGCTGATTGTCCGCATAAGCCTTTTGCAGCTCCTGTGCCATCGCCGCCGAAGAACTCTCCAGCAGGGTATATTCGCTTAGTCCATAGGCATCCACTGCTTTTTGACTCGTAGTCATGATACCGGCACCGGGTTCAATTCCAATGATTTGGTTATTCAGCGACTTCGCCACATCGGCATTCTTCAGATCCTCGATAGACTGTATGTCCATATAGGCTGGAACGGCAAGCCCGGTTTTGGTACCCTCAAGATTCGGGCCCAAATCCTCGATATCCTTCCCGTATTTCTCTAGATAAGAGGCGTGCGTACCCGGCAGCCAGGCGGCTACCATACCATCAGCACTGCCGTCGGCAATCCCCGCCCACATCGGTCCGGCATCGACCTGTAGCATCTCCACTGTGGCTCCCAGTTTGGACTCCAGCACTTCTTTGACTACATTCGTGCTGGCGATTTCTGAATCCCAGGCCACATAGGCCAGTTTTACCTTTGGATTCCCCTTGGACGAATTGGACGAACAACCGGCGGCGACCGCCACCAGCAAGATCAGCATTAGTATACCCCATGTTTTTTTCTTCATATAAAAACACTCCTATCCGTTTTTAGGTTTTACCAGTTTTTGTGTCAGGCGGTCAAGCAGAATCGCGATAATAACGATAGCAATCCCTGCTTCAAAGCCTGCGCCGGTCTTGGCTTGCGACACGGCCCGGTATACGTAAGCGCCTACCCCCTGAGCCCCGATCATCGACGAGATCACGACCATCGACAGCGAGAGCATAATGGTCTGGTTAATGCCGGCCATAATCGTCGGCAGCGCAATCGGAAGCTGCAGCTTGAACAGCTTCTGGCCCGCCGTGGAGCCGAACGCATCTGCAGCTTCCACCAGTTCCGGGGAAACCTGACGGATGCCCAGATTGGTCAGACGGATGGTAGGCGGTATAGCAAAAATAATGGAAGCAATCACACCGGGAACTACCCCGAGTGAAAAGAAAGATACCGCAGGCAATAGATAGACAAATGCCGGCATGGTCTGCATAAAGTCCAGAACCGGAGTCACTGTATTCTGCACCCCGTTGCTCTGCGCACAGAGCACACCAAGCGGAACGCCGATCAGCACAGCCAGCGCCGAGGCTGTCAGTACAAGCGCAAGGGACTGCATGGATGGACCCCAAAGGCCGAGATTCTCAATCAGCAGCAGTCCTACAAGTGCAAAGAGTGCCATACGCCATTTGCCAATCCAATAGGCCAGAGCCGTAATGATCACAATTAGAACCAGGGCCGGAAGAATAGTGAGCGCAGTCTCGATGCCGTTCACCATTCCGCCTATAACCAAATGAATCAAATCAAACAAGGGACCCAGATAAGTGGTCAGCCAGTTCTCCAGCCATTCGACTGCTTTGCCCAGAGGCAACTTAGGAATATTCATCTGATTCCATCTCCTTCCGGAACCGCATTGCCTGCCAGAGCGGACAATACAGCCCCCTTGATAACAATGCCCTTGAGCTTGTTGCCCTCGTCAACGACTGCCACCGGCAGATGCGTCTCTGACATCAGTTCAAACAGATCGTTCAAGAGTGTATCCGGAGAGACACGCGGAATCTCCCGGCGCATCACCTCAAGGATGGATTTGTTCTCCTTGAGCGCCTGCGCTGCATCCTCCGCCGTAACTACACCCTGGAGCTTCATTTCTTTATCCGCCACATACAGGCTGGACACGCCGCTGTCCCGCATGAGTTGCAGCGCAACACGCGGACCGCGCTCCGGCCGGATCATTTCCGGCTGACGCATCACATGGGCTGCGGTCAGCACCTTGGACAAGTCGACATCCTCTACAAACCGTTCCACATATTTATTGGCAGGCTGGATCAGAATCTCTTCCGGCGTACCGATCTGCACAATCACCCCATCCTTCATCAAGGCGATGCGGTCGCCGATGCGCAGAGCCTCATCCAGATCATGCGTAATGAATATAATCGTCTTCTTCATCTTGGTCTGCAGCTCCAGCAGCTCTTGCTGCATATCCTTACGGATCAGCGGGTCCAGCGCACTGAAGGCTTCATCCATCAGCAGAATATCAGGATCATTCGCTAGCCCGCGTGCAAGACCCACCCGCTGCTGCATCCCTCCGCTGAGCTGATCGGGGCGGTGATGCTCCCAGCCTTTAAGGCCTACGAGCTCCAGAGCCTCCATGGCAAGCCGGGTTCTTTGCTGTTTCTCTACCCCCTGCACTTCAAGACCGTATTCAGCATTCGCCAGCACACTGCGGTGCGGGAACAATGCGAACTTCTGGAACACCATTCCGATATTCTTGCGGCGGAACTGGCGCAGTTGTTCAGGATTCATTTTGACAACATCCTTATCCTTAAAAAGGACCTGCCCTCCTGTAGGCTCGATCAAACGGTTCAATAACCGGACGAGCGTGGACTTACCGCTGCCCGACAATCCCATAATGACAAATATTTCTCCTTCTTCGATGCGGAAATCTGCCTTGTTGACACCAACCGTCAGCTTGGCTTCCTGGGCGATTTTCTCTTTAGACCATCCTTGTTCTAATAATGGAAGAGCCCGTCCCGCATCATGACCAAATACCTTGGTTAACTGTTTCACCTCAATAATTGCCATGGTGACCTCCTTCTTCCGGCTAGCTAATTTCGACTTGCTTCACTCGAACAAGTGTACCTGACATGTGAAAAGACACGCAAAGTTCATATACGCTTAAAATTTAGTGTACAGTTTTAACTTTACACACTTTATATAAAGAATACTCTGTTTAACGGCAAATTCCGTTCCGGATGAATTCTTTACTTATGGACAGGGATTTGATTACAATACACATTAGAGGTTTGCAGTCATTAGCCTACACCTCAGGAGGGACCATTATGAATGATTTAGAGGGGCTTGCACCCGAACAAGCGGAGAGAATCAGCAAAGCCAGGGAACGCGTGATTGATTCCATCGGCAAAAATATGGATTTGTACGGAATCACATTGTCCATTGGGCATTTATACGGTTATATGTACTTCAATCAGGGTCCCGTAACGCTGGACGAACTGAGCCGGACGATGGGAATGAGCAAAACCTCCATGAGTACAGGAGTACGCACCCTGCTGGATCTCAAGATGATCGACAAGGTATGGGGAAAAGGCACCCGTAAGGATCTGTTCGAGGTTGTGCCTGATTGGCATCAGAACTTCAGTGATTACTTCTCTATTAAATGGAGAAAAGCCGTCGAAGGAAACATGACCGCACTCGGCAAATCCCTGAACGAAATCCAACTTATGATAAGCGAATATACGGATGAACCCGCCATTGAGCAGCTGCTCCGTACCGATGAAGTGAAAATTGAAGAAGCGATTAAATACTACCGCTGGCTGCTGAAGCTGATCGAAGCACTCGAAACCGGCAAAATCTTTGACCTAATTCCTAAAGAATCCTAATGCACTCGATGAATTCATTTCGTACCCCAGCATACAAAACAGCCGAGACCCTGAATCACAGGATTTCGGCTGTTTGACGTTCATGGCATGCTAATTTCCCTTACGGAGTCTCTGCCAAACTTACATTATCTATGAAAATATGATTGCCTGCCTGAATCGCGCTGTTCGTGCCTTCACTGTTGCCTGCAATCAGACCCATGAGGAAGACCAGATGTGCTCCCGCATCCGTCCCACCATTCATAGTAAAGGTGTAGGTGTAAGTATTCATACTGCCCGTTAGGGCAACAGTTTGTGCCGGTAAATATTTCGTGTAATCCCCGCCTTTATGCTCTACAGCCACTTCAATCCAACGGTCAATATCGGACCGGGCGTCAAAAGTCAGCGTATATGTCTTGCCCTGCACCAGCTTCAAATTGGCATAATCCACCTGTGCACTGTAATTGGCTGTCCCGGTACCCGTCAGTGCCATGGATAGCTCTCCATTTAGCGCAGCGGCAGATCCTGTACCATCGAAATATTGCGTCCAGCCGGTGAGTCCTTTTGGCGCTTCGAAGGTTCCATTATCGAGCGTACCGCTGGCCGGTTCCACTGGTGCTCCGCCACCGCCTACCTCTGTAACCCTAATGTCGTCAAAAGAGAGCGTATGCGGCATGCCATTCGCCGTCTTGTCGTCTCCCATGGTCGCACCGATCAGGTAATTCAGCTTCAGCGGATTATTGTTTTCCACGGTAAATTGTGTGCTATACGTCGCCCAGGTGGCTGAAATCTCGAACTTCGCCTGTGCTGCTGCGGCAGAGGTACCGCTGTACTCTACAATAATCTGTCTCGGAACGGTCGATTTGGCTTTGAAGCTCAGCTCATAGGTCTTCCCCGCCTCAAGCGGAATGCCTTCCTGGAAAAACTGCGTATGCCAGGTGGCTGTTCCGGCAACGGCAATCCCTATCTCCGCCACACCCTCATTCACGTTAAAAGAAGATACCCCGCCTTCCCCCGACCAGGTAGACCACCCGGTTTTGCCGCTGGTAAATGAACCGTTCACGACCAGATTGTTGTCATTCGCCAAAATGGTTTGGGATACGGCAGCGCTGACATACCCTTCGGCTTCCACCGTAATGCTGTAGCTGCCTTCAGCCGGGAAGGCGGCTGCGTTTATCGTGATTGTGCCTGCTTCTACGGTGTACTGCCCTTCAGCAAGCGCAGTGCCGTTCACCTTCACTGTCTTGATGCTGTTACGCCAAGCTGCATTCTCGGTAAAAGTCAGCTCTATCGGCTGGGATACCCGATTATTCGTGCTGTCTCCGAGCAGCTCCTGCGGCTTGGCCGGCGCATTCTTGATCTCAAATTTCACATTGTCGATCACCAGCTCATGCGCCTGGGCAATACTCACACCATCTACCTTGCCCAGCAGGAATTTCAGTGACAGGGTATCGTTGACCCCTTGGCGGAATTCGAACCGGTAATGGGCCTTTTCCGGGGTAATCTTGACGATATGGGCAAAAGAAGGCTGGTACGAAGCATTCTCCGCATTGATGCTGATGCTGCGGGCAACACTTGAACTCGCATCGAATTCTATGACATAGTCCTGGCCACTGGCAACCTTCAGCCCATTCTGGAACAACATCACTGAATAGGCCTGGTTACCAGTATTGGCAATACTAAAAGTTGCCGCCCCGTTCGTAACCGCAGCGGTACTCGCTCCGCCCTGCTCTGTCAGCAGCCGCTCCCAGCTGTTAAATCCAAAGCTGAAGTCCCCGTTCACCAGCGGATAATACACCAGCGAAGGATCATAGTAGAAGCTGGTCCGCACCAGCAGGAAGTTATCCAATTGAACGGTGCCTCCGGCTCCGCCGAGATGGAGTACAAATTGCCCCAATATGTCGGTAGCTCCGGCCAAATCAGGGAATGTAGCCTCCACCTGCTGTGATCCGGTCTGTAGCAGGATCTTCTCTGAAGCATAGACGCTACCGTCCCTGCCTTGCAGCTCAATTACCGCTGTACGCGGGGAAGGCACATTCACGTCAAAGGTGAGCTTATAATCCTGACCCTGTACCAGGAATATCCCTTTCTGCAGCAGACGGACATCGGAGTCTCCGCTGCCAGAGCCGCTGATCTGCAGGTTTAACCGGCCTGCATCATCCACCTTCGGGCTGACCGCCGCCCCTCCGGCGGCTTCGGTATGCCAGTAGCTTAGCCGGTTTGGCTCACCCAGATCAAAGGTGCCGTTGTACAGATGGTTGCCGCTGCCCAGCGGTGTTTTGGCACTGTCATGGTCGAATGGGATGCTGTCGATCTCTTCCAGCCGCGCATTGCCGAGCCACACCGGTGAAGCATTTGTGCCCAAGTTGAACTCTACCCTGGCGGCAATGTCTGAGCTCTCTTTCATCTGAAACATAGTTTCGAAATGCTTCAGCGATGAAGTCAGCTCGGCCTTGAGCGATGGTGAGTACGCCTGATATCCACGGGATTCACCGCCCGTCAGCCGGGCACTGATATTCCGCGAAGCATCCGTCTTAGCATCGAAGCTAAGCTTGTAGTATCTCCCTTTGGCCAGCGGAACAATGGCCTGCGGCTGAATGGAATATGAATTACCGCCAGGGCTGCTGATATTCACCTTGAGGTAATTCTGCCCGCCAATGGGTTCAAGCGACACCGCCGCATCCGCTCCAGCTTCCTTATATAGCACCCAATGTGCTGTATTCGGAATGCCCATGCCGGCATCGCCTTCCCTTTGCTCGGTAAAACCGTTGTTGTGAATCAGGTTGCCATCCGCAAGCGGTGGCAGTGAACCTTCAAGATAAGGCTCTTTCGTAAGGGTTACAGGTGCTGGTTCGCGGTAAGGCCGGCCTGTCAGCTCATAGACTCTGACATAATCGATTTCCATCGATTGCGGAAACACGGTCTCCGCCGTCGGGTTGCCGTCAAAATTACCGCCTACCGCAAGGTTCATCAGCAGATGGAACTCCTGGTTGAACGGCGCTGGGTAAGCGTTATTGGCTGGCTGGCCGCTGCTTAGGCTGTACCAGTCATTTTTGGTCGAATACAGCACACCATCCACATACCAGCGGATTTCCCCCGGCTCCCATTCGATGGAATAGGTATGGAATTGTTCGATTGTTGAGTTACCCGGCAGCACATATTCCTTGCCTGAATAGACGTTGTCCGGCCACTGGGCACCGTAATGGATCGTACCGGCAACCGTACCCGGACGGCTGCCCCAGCTCTCCATAATATCGATTTCTCCGGAGGCTGCCCAGGAACCGTAGACGTAATTCTCCGGCAACATCCAGATCGCAGGCCAAAAGCCTTTGCCTGCAGGCGCTTTGGCCCGGATTTCGAATTTTCCGTATTTTTTGCTGAACAAACCCTTGGTTTTGATCCGGGAGGAGGTGTATTCCTTGCCGCCCTGTGCTTCTTTACGAGCGGTAATGATCAGCTTCCCATCCGCTTCCTGCACATTTTTCGCCTCATTGGTATACCATTCCAGCTCATTGTTGCCCCAGCCCGGATTGCCGACTGCCGTGCCGTCTCCCAGGTCATAGGTCCACTTCGCCGGGTCTATGGTATTGTCATTGAACTCGTCATTCCACACCAGCGTCCACGGATCAGCCGAAGGAGTCGGGGTAGGCGTTGCGGTCGGTGTGGCTGTTGCGACCGGCGTTGCCGTGGCAGCCGGCGTTGCCGTTGCGGCCGGCGTTGTCGTTGCGGCCGGCGTTGCTGTGGCGCTCGGTGCAGCCGTGGCTGGCGCGGCAACGCCGGATGAACCGGCTGGTGCCTGCGGCACAGCTGGCGTTACGGCGACTGCACCGCTGGTGCCTCGCTTCAGCGGAACGCCACCGACAGTGACACCTTCGGCGTTGTTCAGGATAGCGCCGAAGCTGCCGCTGCCCTGAAAGGCAGTCCCCTTGGCAGTCACAGCAAGCAACAACTCTGCGATCCGGGCATCATCTGCCAGCATAACCTGGCTCGGACTGCCCAGAGTCAGCTTGGATACCTTGCCGGAAAGCGTAAGGCTAAGGCCACCTGTAGCAGATGCGGCTGAGGTGACCGCGGTGAAGCTTCCTTTTAGCATTGCAGCCTTTACACCAGCGGAGATTTCCACCTCTGTGAAGCCCGCTCCTGTCAGTCCGCTCTCCTCAAGCACAGCTCCTGAATTCAGCTGAACCGTTCCAACCGAAGTGGTTCCGCTGGCATATATGCGGACTGTCCCATCAGGCTTGGCAACCTGAATTCTGCCTAGCTCACTGTTCTGGAGGCCCACACTATGCTCACCTCCACCGCGGATATAAGTTGTGCCCGTCACTTTTACCCCTTCAAGCAGTGCATTGCCTTCACCGATTCCCTCCGTCAGATAGAGGTTGCCTTCAATCACGGTATCTTTCAGTGTGATGCCAGCCTTACTCAGTACCATATTTCCTTGCACCTTTCCAAGTGTGACTTCTCCTTCAGAGCGCAGCAGTCCTGGAACCATCCGATCTGCAATGACAGCGAGCTCTGCACGGGATATTCTTCCCTCCGGTTTGAACAAGCGGCCTGGATAGCCCTGAATATATCCCCCAGCCGAGAGTGCCGATATTGCTTCCCTTACTTCGCTGTCCACCACGGTCAAGTCGCTGTAAGCCGTTTCGCCTCCCGCTTCCAGCTCAAAAATCCTCTGCAGTGCTACGGCCGCCTCTGCACGCGTCAATGGAGCCGTAGGAGCCAGGCGGTTGCCTTGGCCCACGCTCAAATAGCCTGCGGCTAAGGCTTTGGCCATATCGCTCTTGAACCATGCAGATGCAGGCACATCGGCAGGGAGGACAGTAGCCTCCGCGCTGTAGTTAAACATGCGGTTGATCATCACGGCGAATTCCGCCTTTGTCACCGGAGCATTCGGCCGGAAAGTACTATCTCCATACCCGCTGATAATTCCGTTCTCACTCCAGCGCTGTACCGCACGGGCTGCCCAGCTACCCGCCGGCACATCAGTAAACGCTTTCAATTTGCCGTAGCCGGATGAATTCCCCGCTGTTGTTGTTACGCTGTTTGTCTGTAAAGCTGATTCATTCATTGCCGCATGCCCGGAAGCAGCCTCTGCATAACTCCCGCTGCTGCCCAGCGGTGACAAAAGCCCTGAGATCAGTGTCATGGCAGCAAGCAGACCGGATACCTTTTTCTTCATCCTGTTCATTCCTCCTCGAACTTCCTGCTAATCATTCCTGCATTGAATCGAAATCGGTTTCGAAAATATCCGCGCCATCACACTTTTCCTCATCGAACCCGCCCCATCCCCCGCACTTCTCTTACAACAACCGTTTGACTTGCTCCGGGAAGTTGAATAGACTTAAATTCATGAATAAGCGCGGCGCAGCAGTCTTTTGAGCTGAATGTACGGATAAGCGGAGGGTAGATTTACATGCAAATGAATATTAAAAAGATCGCTGAAATGGCGGGTGTCTCCGTCTCCACAGTTTCGAAAATCATGAATAATTACAGCGATGTTTCCGAAAAAACAAAAAAACGGGTTATGGAAATTATCGAGCAGACCGGATACTCCCCCTCCAACTCCGCCAAGACACTGGCCACCAAAAAGTCCAATCTGATCGGGGTCATTTTTGCGGGTGAGCTTAATGTGGAATTTACGCATCCCTTTTTTGTGGAGGTGCTGAATTCCTTCAAAAAGCAGATGGGGGTGCTGGGCTACGACCTGATCTTCTTTTCCAACGAAAAGTTCATCAGCAGCGGGGATTATTACTCCCGTTGCCTGCATTTTAATGTCGACGGCTGCGTTATTATCTCCGGGCAAAAGATGGAACCGGCGATACGCGATCTTGATATGAGCAGTATTCCCTGCATCGGAGTAGACCTGGAGTTGAAAGGTGCAAAGTCCGGATTCGTAATGTCGGACAATTTCCAGATCGCCTCCAAGGTGGTGGAGCACTTCTATCTGCTTGGCCACAGGGAGCTTGGGTTCATCGGCAGTACAGCCGACTCTGATATTTCCAATCTGAGGGAGGCCGGGTATGCGAAGGCGATTGAAAGCTTCGGTCTGACCCTGAACCGTAAGTGGTTCGTGCATGGGGACGACTTCTTCGAATCCAGCGGCTACTCGGCTATGCAGCAGCTACTCACGACTGGCAGCATGCCAAAAGCGGTCTTCGCCGCCTCCGATCTGCTCGCCCTCGGCGCGATCCGCGCCTTGAAGGAACATGGACTGCGCATCCCTGAGGATGTTGCTATCATTGGCTGTGATGATATCGAAGCCTGCAAATACACCAGCCCCACCCTAACTACAATCCGCCAGAACAAAGAACGTCTGGGGATTCTCGCAGCACATATGCTCTTCGACCTCATCAACAATCAATCCGGCGGCGGCTCCTTTGTCGTCGAACCGGCTCTCATCGTCCGCGAATCCTGCGGCAGCCGGTTGAGCGGCTAATCCGGGAGCTTCAAGAAACCTCAATCTAAGCTACCTCCAAAAAACCTTGCGATCAACTAGCATCTTTTAGTGTTTTCAGCAGCCTCCTTCCGGCGAAACTTTGCTCTTATAAGCAGCCAACTCGAATCGAAATACTTTCGATAATATAATCCCTCATTTGTTGTGGGGGTTCAAGGCACTGTTTTTCTGATTTTGGGCGCCATTTTTCGGTTAGAGAGGAGTGGGTGGCGAGACTTCGGGGGCCAGTGCCAGCTTTACCAATTGACCGGCATGCGTTAGTCCCGCTCCGAAACCGTACAGCAGAATCTGCTGGCCATTCACTACCTTACCTTCGCGGATCCCGAGGTCCAGGGCAAGCGGAATGCTGGCGGCAGAGGTATTCCCGAAATATTCAAGACTATACAGAGCCTGCTCAAAAGGATAATTCAACCGTTCACAGATCGGTTCAATCATCCGCAAGTTCGCGCTGTGCGGTATGAACCAGTCTACCTGGTCCAGGCCAAGTCCGGCATTGTTCAACACATGCTGCACACCCTGAGGCACAGTACGTACCGCCCACCGGAACACTTCGCGGCCATTTTGCACCAGCTTGCCAGTATCGATAAGATCCACCTCATTCACCCTTTGCGACAGACCTGTTCGGTACACATGATGCGCCCCGCTGCCGTCGCTGCCCAGATGGAACCCGGCAAAGTCATCCCCTTCTTCATCTCGCTCCACCAGCACAGCCCCAGCCCCATCACCAAAAAGGATGCAGGTGCTCCGGTCGGTATAGTCCGTGATTTTGGACAAGGCATCCGCGCCTAAGACCAGCACCTTACGGTGCAGACCGGAAGCCACATAGGCATGGGCCGTATGCAGCGCATAGACAAATCCGGCGCATGCAGCGCTCATGTCCATCGCTCCGGCAGTAGACGGAATCCCTAGACGGTTCTGTAGAATGGAGGCAACTGAAGGAAAAGGGAAGTCAGGCGTGCTTGTAGCCACCAGAATCATATCGACATCCTGCATGCTTTTGCCATAACGATTCATCAGATCCAGCACAGCGGCTGTACATAAATCACTGGTATATTCGTCCTCACGGCTAATTCGGCGTTCACGGATTCCTGTGCGCTGGACAATCCACTCATCATTGGTATCCACCATCTGCTCCAGATCGCTGTTCGTAAGTCTCCGGGCCGGAACATAAGCTCCGATTGCGGTGATTTTAGCACCTGTCAAGAAGATCACCTCATATTTTAGTATCTGGTATTAGTACTTGATACTAATTATATCTTCAATTCTCCTGTATTGCAAAGCCTTCTATAATCTATTACCTTTTTCCTTTGAACTTAAGCATGGTTTTGCACTGCACCCTTCCTTTATTCTCCACCGAAACCTTTTATTCCAATAACAAGAACCCAACAAAAAGAACCGTAGCCCCCAAACGGGCCACAGTTCCTTTCAACCAAACCTCTTCTATTTACCCAAGCTGTGAAAAAGGCATGTCCTTGCAACCCACTTAGCTGTTGACCGGTTCGATAGTAACCCGCTCGACCAGCTTTTCCGGTTTGACGGTGTTTTTGGACCGGCAGTTCATGAGCTCGACCTCTTCCCCATTCTCAATGTAGAACGCAGGGCCTTCGTGATTCTCAATCGTCACCTGATGGAATTGCACATCCCGGACATATCCAAGATAAAAACCCCGGCCTTTCATCGGTTCAAGTCCTGTCATCATATCGGGAGCTCCCGGCACCGGATTCTTCGCCATCGAGATATCCACGTTCGTGAATGTAATCTCCGAGACATGCTGCTCCGCAAGTCCATACAGGAACCCCGCCGCGGCGTGGACATTCCGGGCTGTGATATTGGCATAATGAATCCGGCGGAAACAGGGCGTTTCAGCGGTGATGGGGTAGGGATTTTTGTCCCAGACGTACTTCTCCTTACCCCGCGGTCCGCAGAAATAATACAGGTTAAGGGTAAAAGGGCAGATGACATCCTCCATTACAATGTTGCTGATGCGGATGTCTTCGATGATCCCGCCGCGGCCGCGTCTGGATTTCATGCGGATTCCACGGTCCGTCTGCTTGAACACACAGTTGCTAATCGTCACATTACGGATGTCGCCGCTCATCTCACTGCCGAGCACGACCGCCCCGTGGCCGTGGACCATCGTGCAGTTCGTGATAGTGATATTCTCGCAGGGTATACGCTCCAGTGTGTCTTCAGTGCCCGCTTTGATCGCGATACAGTCATCGCCCACATCAATGTGGCAGTTGCTGATATGGACACCCGAGCAGGATTCGGGATTAATTCCATCTGTATTCGGCGAATCTGCAGGGTTCAGTATGGATACATTGTCAATCGTCACATTGCTGCAGCCAATTGGATTCACGGTCCAGCTCGGTGAATTCGTCAGTGACACATCCTTGATGGTAACCCTACGACAGCCGCTGAAGCCGATTAATGTCGGGCGCGGAAGGTCAAGCTGCTCCGGGTGACTGCGGTGAAGCTCCCACCATGGGGCACCGTTGCCGTTAATGGTCCCACTCCCGGTAATGGAGATGTTAACCAAATCCTTACCGAAAATACAAGGGCAATGCACCTCCCGCTTCACGCCCTCCCATCTGGACTCCACCACCGGATAGTCCTGCGGCAAGGTACTAAATGACAGCACAGCCCCTGGACTTAAGTGCAATTCAATATGACTCCGGAGCTGGATTGCACCCGTCAAAAAAGTGCCTGCCGGAACATGCACCGTCCCGCCGCCCGCCTCACCCGCCGCCGCTATCGCAGCCGCAATTGCGTTTGTGGCGGGTTCGCCACTGTCCGGCAGGGCTCCATAATCAACAATATTAAACACCAGCTACACTCCTTCCATACAATCAACGGCATTTCTGCCGTTGTTACGACCAGAGATACCTCAGCCCATTACCTCTGTCTCACTAAGCTCTCGGTCCTTCCCCCATTCAGCTCTCGGCCCCAGACTCGTCATACAATGACTGCATCTCCACACAAGCCATGACCAGTGCACCGACGCCGTGCAGATCATTGCTGACCTTCGGGCGGGTGACGTAGTTCTCGTAATCCCCCGCCGATGTGCCGATACAGATGTCGGGCAGAATCAGCCTGCCCTGCTCATCCTGCTGCAGCACCCGTATCAAACCTTCATACCCTTTGCGGGCAGCGGCCAATGCACCGGGAGGAACGATGCCGTGCTTCACAGCCTTGGCAATCGTGTAGACGAACAGGCAGGAGCCTGAGGTCTCCAGCCAGTTATCCGGCTGGTCGCCTTTGTCGACCACCTGATACCACAGCCCGCTCTCCCCATCCTGATACCGGATAAGCGCTTCGACGAAGCTGCCCAGTTCGGCACCGAGCTCCGCTCTACCCGGATCGCCGGCAGGAAGCAGATCCAGAAACTGCGAGACGGCGAGGCCATACCAGCCCAGCGAACGGCTCCAGAACTCTGGAGAGCAGCCGGTTTGCGGGTTCGCCCAGGGCATCCGCTTGCTCTCATCCCAGGCATGATACAGGAGCCCTGTGGTCTCATCCTTCATATACTTCCGCATCAGCCGCTCCTGATGCAGTACGGTTTCTCGCAGACCGGTCTCCCCATAGGCATTGGCATATTTGAGAGAGAATACTCCGGCCATATAAAGCCCATCCAGCCACATTTGGTTCGGATATTTATCCTTGTGCCAGTACCCGCCTTCCGAGGTCCGGTTCAGCGTTAGCAGCAGGTTGCGCAGCTTATCGGCAGCAATCCGGTACTTCTCCTTGCCCGTCCGCTCATGCAGCGTGAACAGCAGCAGTCCTGCCTGAACCGCATCCAGCTCATCTCTGGCAAAATACAAATTGCCGTTCTCATCCACCAGATCATCCACATACTGCTGAATATATTCAATATAACGGTCCTCCTGGACGGATTCCCATAATCGTTCCATACCGCATAGAAACACACCCTGATGATAATGCCAGCGATGGGCTGGAGGTAATTCTCCCGCTTTATAAGTATCCATTAAAGAATCACAGGCTTGTTTTGCCCATTCCATAGGTGTTGCCGGCAGATTGCCTATCATCTCCATTCCCCTTCCACTATATATATGTTATCTCTACGCTAGCCCTTCATTGATCCCAGCATGGCTCCCTTGGCAAAATGCTTCTGCAGGAACGGATAGACCATCAGAATTGGTAACGTGGCTACCACGATAACCGCCATCTTAATCGTCTGATCCGGCGGCGGATTGGTCGCATCCAGGGAGGAACTGTAGTCCATTCCGCTTGCGAGTACCACGATTTGCCGGAGCAGCACCTGGATAGGCCATTTCGCACTGTTATCCAGATATAAGATCGCCGTCATGTAAGTGTTCCAGTAGGTTACTGCGTAGAACAGGGAGATCGTTGCAATCGCAGGCAAGGACAGGGGCAGTACAATCCGGAACAGGATGCCGAAGTCGTTGCAGCCGTCGATTTTGGCCGATTCCTCAAGGCCTTCAGGGATATTTTGAAAAAAGTTTTTCAGGATAATCATATTGAATGCACTAATGGCCGAAGGCAGAATCAGGGCCGCATACGAGTCAATCAGGCCCAGCTCCTTCACCACCAGGAAGGTGGGGATCATCCCGCCATGGAACAGCATAGTGAACACCACAAGAAAGTTAAAAACATTGCGCCCGTCCAGATCCCTTCTGGATAAGCCATAGGCCATCAGCGCAGTGATGAACATACTGAACAGCGTACCAACGAGCGTAACGCCAATCGACACACCCATAGCTCTAAATATGGTGTCAGTCGAGAAAATAAATTTGTACGCCTCAAAGCTCCACACCTTGGGGATCAGCACAAACTTGTTGGCCGCAATCTCAGCACTTGTGGTGAAGGAGCCGGCAACCACGTGCACAAACGGCAGTACGGTAATCAAGGTAATGAGGGCAAGCAGTGTAAAGTTCACAATAGAAAAAATTCTGCCGCCGATCGTGCGATCTTCTACCATTTCAATTCCTCCCGCAGGTTCTCAATAAACGCCTTCTTCGCCCATTTTCTTGGACAATTTGTTAACCGACATGACCATGATCAGGCCGATCACTGATTTGAAGAATCCGATAGCTGTACTGTAGCTGAACTGGCCTTGCCGGAGTCCTGCCGTGTACACATACGTATCAATAATTTCCGCAACTTCTCGATTCATGGAGTTAAGCAACAGATACACATGTTCAAATCCAAGATCAAGCACGGAACCAATTTTCAGAATAAGCAATGTAATAATAACGCCGCGGATCGCCGGGAGGGTGATATGCCAGATTTGTCTGAGCCGTCCGGCACCGTCCATGCGTGCAGCTTCATAGAGTCCGGGGTCGATGGCCGCAATCGAAGCCAGATAAATAATTGTCCCCCAGCCTGCTTCCCGCCAGATCACTTGAATGATATACATCGGCCTGAACCAGCCGGGACTCAGCAGGAAATTAATCTTTTCGAAGCCGAAATAAGCCAGCAGCTCGTTGATAATCCCGCCGTCCATCGTGACCATGACAAATGAAATCGAAACAACGATAACCCAAGACATGAAATGGGGCAAATAGATGAGCGTCTGAAAGGTTCTTTTGAAAAAGCTGCCTCTCAGCTCATTCAGCATAAGCGCCAGAATAATCGGAACCGGAAAGTAAAATAAAATATTCATTCCGAACAAAATCAAGGTGTTCCCCAGGATATTGAGGAAATCCGGCTCTGAAAATAACCGGTGGAAATGCTTCAGCCCCACCCATTCACTGCCTGTTATCCCCTGGTAAGGCTTGTAATCCTGAAACGAGATGATCAGCCCGTACATCGGCAAATATTTAAATATCACAAAGTACAGTACACCCGGGATCAGCATGACGTAGAGCAATTTGTTTCTCCACAGACGTTTTTTGAGCTCACTGCTGCTCTTATAGCTCTTGGGCTTCAGCTCGGGAACCACACCAGGCTGAGCGGAGACTTCCTGCATAATACTCTTCCTTTCTGCTTCATAATTGTTACCTGACTGCCGGTGCGCCAAGAGAGTCCGAAAAGACTGCTGTATTCCTGTTGTTAGCAGCCTTTTCGGCTTCATTTGTAGTCAGTTACTCAAAAAAACCACTGCCTATTTCTTATACACGGCATTGTACTCATCAATAATTTTCTGGCCTCCGCGGTCTTTCCAGGCCTGCACTTCTTTTTCAAATCCGGCTTTGTCAATTTGTCCGTAGATATATTTGTAGGTCGCATCTGTAATAATCTGTTGGAGTTCAACGCCCTTGGAAGTATACGTAGGTGAATCCAGTGCAGCCGTAGGATCCGCCACACCCACCTTCACATTCTCCAGCAGCAATTCTTCGGCGTGGAGTCTGCCCGGCAGTACATTCAAGCTCTGGTACATGCCATTCGTCTCCGCTTCACCAATTACGCTGTCCTTGTAGCCTTTAACCTCGCGTTCGATCAATTCTTTGTCATCCGCCGGTTTGGCTTTGCCGTCTACGACAGTATAGTGGGTGCCTTCAATACCCCAATACATCAGGTTGGCGACCTCAGGAGTCATCATCTTGTCATAGAACGCCAGAATCTTCTTCAGTTCAGCCTCATCCTTGACTGCTGATTTCGGGAACAGCACGACGTTGTTGTAGCCCGGAATCATCCATTGTGCAAACTTCCCGTCCGGTCCGGCAACCATACTGTGCGTATCCAGCACGGCATTAGGGAAATTCTTAATCAGGTCTTTGTTCAGGGTATCGATATCCTGCATCGAGCCGCCAATGTACATCCCCGCTTTACCGCTGACGAACATTTTCACAGCATCAGTCTTACTGGTGGCCGCGAAATCCTGGTTCATGTAGCCGCCATCGCGGGCTTTTTTGAAGAAATCCATCGTATCGTAGTATTGCGGGAACGTGAATTCTGGCTGCAGCTGTCCATCCTTCTCTCCCCAGTTGTTCGGTGTGCCGAACCAGGAGGATACGGTTTTGAATGCACCATAGACCAGTTCGTTACGGTCAACAATACCTGTGGTATCTTTTTTGCCGTTGCCGTCCGGATCCTGCTCAGTGAACGCCTTCGCCATAGCAAACAGCTCATCTACATTGGCCGGTGGCTTCAGGCCCAGCTTATCCGCCCAGTCTTTGCGGTAAATGATGCCTTGGCGTGCCAGCGGGCGTCCAATATACAGGGTATACAGCTTGCCTTCCACTTTGGTGTTATTCAGGATTTCCGGCTTCAGCTTATTGAGATTAGGGAACTCGCTCAGGTAAGGCCCGATCTCCCAGAACTGTCCGTCTTTGATGGATTCTTTCATCTGGAGGAAGGTTGTCTGATTCTTCAAATAGGTAACCTGCGGCAGAGAGCCTGTAGCGAACGAGGAGTTCAGCTTCTCTTCATACGTATCCGCCGGGTAGAACTGATAAGTGAGCTTCGTATTCGTTAACTTCTCCACTTCCGTCTTAATCGTATCCGGTGGAGTCTCTGATGTGTTCAGTGGCAGCATAATCTTGATCTCTGTCGGTTTCTCCGGCTCCGGTGCCTTAGTTGCGGTGTCTGTTCCGCCGCTGGTTCCCGCATTGCTCGGGGATGCTTCATTATTCTTGTTGTTGTTGCCTGAACACGCTGTCAACATGCTGAATGTGAGCAGGGCGGACAGCAGCAGGGTGAAGGATTTTTTGTTCATGCCAATTTGACCTCCGTTTAACTTGTATTGGTTACAAGCCTCACAATACAGCGTCCGCAGGGTTACGAATACAATCATTTACTCATAAAAGGGCCTTGCTGCGGGCGTTCTGGGGAAATGATTATCGTGATAACGAGGGCATGGGAAAGGAAAAAGTGTCTGGGAGGTGGCGGGCGTGGCTGCGGGGAATGTTTGGTCTTTCGGCCGCTGTTATGTTTGGATTTCTCTAATTATAGACCGTTGCTAGCGGTAGAAATCCAAACATAAAGGCGGACGCTGACGCTCCTACAGTTCCAAACTTCCCCTCCACCACTCCCACCTCCCTTACGGGTGGTTTTCAGTTCACTGCAGGGAGGAAGAGCAGAAAAAACCCGCCGCATGAATCTGCAACGGGGCAAGAAGCAAGCTTATTCCTGGCAGAAACAGAAAATAATCAACGATCTTTTGATACTCGAATAACAAGTGGTATCAGCAGAACCATGATGTGAAGCGGACACAGGAGACGTTATTTTGTGAAACACATGTTCGGTGAAAATAAAGTAATAGACTGGAGTCGTTGATTTAACGCGGTTTTTGAATTGAAGAATCGTCAGCTTTTGAAAAGTAAGTTATAGACTGATCAATTAAAAGAAGCAGCGGCGGACCAAGACTTGATAAATAAAGTCTTAGACTGCCGCTGTTGTCGTTCAACTAACGTTTCCCGTTAGCTCAATGATTGTAGATTCCGCTCAGTTAGAACGCTCCTGCTATTTCCCAGCTGCAATATACTCCTCCATATTTTTTAGAGTATAGGTTCATAAGCTCACTCTGATAATTAATAAGTGCCAGCGCCTCTGTCTTTGTAACTTGGTAAACGGAAGTATCCTGATCTTTGCTTTGAAGCCTCAACGTGAATCCCGTTCCCCCGACTTCCTCTTCGAACTGTTTGCTCTGATCATTTGGAATCTCAAGCATGTGCGAAATATGACAAGTGTTATTACTATATAGATTAATGTCAGTTGATTTCACTTTTAGCTCATTGGCATATTGACGTGCTGACCGCTCTGTCTCTGTCTCGAAAACACCTGCGAGCCCTTCTTCAAAAACATTGTCAATATGTATACGATCATAATCAAGGATCCAACTGCGGTACTGGTAATACAATGGCAGTAAGCTTTCTTTACTCACACCATATACATCACAACCACGGTCATCGTAAATATACAACAAGATTTGTTTGGTTGAATTAAATAGCATTACATTGCCGTGTACGCGCGGTTTCCTGCCAAAATCTTGATTAGCAATAGCAGTTAGCAGGTATGACATTTTTATGTCTTCGAACTTCACTCGAACTCGATACTCGCTGGTTACCATTTGTTCATCATCTTCATATTCATAGGGAATCACTTGGTGTTCTAGGTTTTTTACTGTTTGTTTTGTTTTAAAAAAACGGTGCATATCAAGTTTTTCGTGCTTACTTTTTTCTTTCAAGTAGCTAATGCGATTGATCACATGAACTTCGTCATTTTTTGAAAAGAGAAAGTTACATATGCTGTTCGAGCGTTGCATTACCTCATTAAAGTATGCTTTTTCCTCAAGAGCAACTGGTCCAAGTTCAAATCGTATCCAGTATTTTTGCTTGAACATATTATTAACTAAACTGGTTTTCATACGCTGCCTTTCGTTAACACGTAATTTTTTTGTGAACTTGCTAACTATTCGTGTTTCTAAGAACCTCTTATATCAACTTATTGCAAGTTTTATGGAGTATAAGCTAACACTTGGAGCCCCTGCGCTATTGAACAATAGTTCTCCGTTAGTTCAATCCTCGGGTATAAATTAACCTGCCTGTTGGCTCAACAGACTGCTAATCAAGCCAGTTCACATCAAATTCATGATAGTTAATAAGTCCGAACGGCAAACTAGATTTAGTCGGGAGTGGACGGAATGAAGCTTTTACTTTGAATGTAAATCTTAAGGGTTCAAATAAATAATTGGTTAATGAATTAATTTCAACGTAACGCTCATGCTCACCTGGTAACGCACCATAAATACTCGGTGATTGTTGTTCAGAAGAAGCATCCCGATATCGTTTCCATATTTCATATCCTTCGATAATAAGCTGACACTGTTCTTGTGTAATTGGAGTGAGCAAGTAATACTCATCATAATCATCCAACGACTCATTGAAATTTTTGTTGAAAATATGTGGGGCTCCCTTATAATCAGCCACCCCTGTTTTAGGGCCATCCCACCAATCATTCATTGTATATACTCTCTCGTAAATGACCATCATTTTTTCTACCTTTCATACATATTCCTTCGTTATCTCCGATGAACTATCTGCTCAATAGCTTAATAAAAAAGGAACATCTGCCGTGGCAGTACTGCTCCTTGTGTTATTCAACTATCGTTTCTCGTTAGTTAAATCCGGAATCATTGCTGGACCGAGGAGTGTATGCCCAGTGCTCAAGTGTTATATGATGTTACTGCCAGAATCAATTTACTTTCAATCAAATTTCACACTATTAACTGGTTTATTTTATGGATTGCTATATTCATTCCTTCATACAATTCTGTTACTGACCGATATTCTTCTTTGAATACTGGGTTGCTCCATTCTGTGTTCTTGATAATATATATAATAAAAACGCCGTTAAGAGTTGAAAATCTGCCATACCACCCGACATCAATTAAGTATCCCTTGGGATATTCGACCATAAACATATCTTCACTTAACCATTTAATATCAGTCATATCTTCCGGACTTAAATTATAAGAGTTCCATTTAACAACTCCTGGTCTGAAATCAAGGTTTTCAAACATATTTATACCTCTCCCACAGTTGTTTATTATTAAGCCGTTTAATACTTCGCAGTAATTTCATCTAACGTGATACTCACGATATTGTACATATTCCTTCTCATAATAGTAATTCGCTAAACGATTAACCTATCCTGCCCTTTAGCTTAACAAAGCAGCCGATCATAATGATTGGCTGCTTCCTTTGTATTATTGAGCTATAGTTTCTCGTTAGTGTAACCCAAGTTTCTGTTGAGCGAATACGCTAATAGAGGAAATTGGTGCGGTCGTTGCATCCCATTCTTTTTCAATATCTTCGACATCCTCTAGTTCAAAACAGATTCCATCGATACTAGGAAATATGTAAACATACAGTTCATAATTACATTTCTCAAAATATTTCTCAATATCTGAAATTGTATTGCCAATACCTATTTTGCCTTTAAACTGACCATCAAAGCCTTTAAAAACTGTTATTTGAAACACTAAGTTCTTCTTATTAATCCAGAAACAGATTGTATCTGTTTTTATTACATCGCTATTGGCTCTTTTCTCAACTTCATATTTATTACCCATTACATTTTCCAGCTCTTCAAGGACCAACCAAGCTTAAATGCTCCTATTCTTTCCCCAGGTACAATCTCACCATTTCTCAAGACGTCCATGTGAATCACCCTGTTCATTATTATGTATTCCATTTTACAATTGAACTAATCTGCCCGTTAGCTTAATGAAGCATTGTGAGTCTAATACTTTATTTTCTCAGTCTACAACTTTATTTGCTGAGTCTAACACTTTATTTTTCAGTATAGAACCTTATTTTCTTTTGACAACACACTGGCATTCCGGCTTTTCGGACTCAGATGACGTTATTTCATTATATTGATCCCAAAACTATAGATACTAGAGCAATTCATGTAATCTCTGTCCGTATGGGTTCACAAGCTAGCAGACGCTTCTAAGATCCATCGCCACTCTGACCGCAACATGGCAATCTGTCGATGTGCATCCAATCACTTCCCCGCTGCCGCCCGCTCCGCAGCCCCATACTCCTGAATAATCAAGTCGCCGCCGCTTGCCTTCCACTTCTCTACCTCCTGGTGGAAGCCTTCGGCAGTGATATTTCCCAGGATATAATTGTAGGTGGCATCCACGATGATGGCAGACAACTCAGTGTTCTTTTCGTCAAAGGTTGGCGAGCTAAGGCTGATAGTCGGATCATCAACCAGGAACTGCTCATTGTCTTCGCTAAGCTGGTCGGCGAGGGCGGTCAGCTGCTCTTTTTGTGCTACCTCCATAATGTTCTTGTTGCCGATATCGGCGATCATCAGGGAGTAGAGCGGACTCACCTCATTCACACGCAGCTGCGAGGTTTCCTCCGGGAGAATCACTTTGCTGTCTTCAAGCTTATAATGCCGCCCTTCAAAACCGTACTTCATCAGATTGGCGATATCTTTATCCATCGTGCGGTCAAAAAATCCGAGCACTTCCCTGAGCTCCTTCTCTGTGGCAATAGCCTTTTTGGAAAAGAGATAGAGCCCGTTGTAGTTGGGAATGGACCATACCTTATAGCCATCCGGCCCTTTGATCCGGTTAATCAAGGTCAGCTCGGCTGCAGGATTGATAGCCTGAGTCTCAATGGAGAGGCGCTGCGCATCGGTCATGCTTCCTATGAACATGCCGGCGCTGCCGCGAATGAACTTGTCCCGCTGCACCTCCTTGCTGGTCAGGGCAAAATCCTGATTCATCATCTTTTCATTGTATAATTGCTTCATGAAGTTCATCGTATCCATATACTCAGGCGTCTCAAATTCAGGAATGAACTGGCCGTTCACCAGCTTCCAGTTATTTGGGGTGCCGAAGTAGGAGCTAAGAGTTTTGAATACCCCATACACCAGGTCATTGCGGTCAACCAGGCCCAGCGTATCCGGTTTGCCGTTGCCGTCAGGATCATTGTAGGTGAATTGCTTGATAACGTTATAGAGTTCCTCCAGCGTCTGCGGTTTGTTCAAATGGAGACGATCAAGCCAGTCCTTGCGGATGATAATGCCTTGTCTGGAGGATGGACGCTCCGTGTACAAGCCGTAGAATTTGCCGTCCACAGCCGTCTGGTTCAGAATCGACGGGTCCAGCTGCTTCAGATTCGGGAAATCCTTAAGATAGGGTCCAATCTCCCAGAAGGCCCCTGAACGGATCGCATTTTTGACCAAATTATAATCCGTAACCTTCACAAAAGTGACATCACCGAGGGAACCGGTCGCCATTGCCGTATTCATTTTGTCAGTATAGACACCCTCCGGAACCCATGTGATCTGCAGTCGTACTCCAGCGAGCTTCTCAATCTCTGCTACGATATCCTTGGCAGGGGTCTGGGGAAAATGGAGTGGTGCCAGGATGGAGATCTGCGGAACCTCTACACCGGAACCGCTGCCAGCATCCTCCTCCCCGCTGCAAGCGCTTAACATTATAAACATCACAAGCAAAACAAGCCCAAAGCTATACCGGGCAGTCTTGCGGCCGAAGTCTTGTCTGAACATCCATATATCCTCCTGGCTTATGAATTATTACATTTCACTCCTAATAAATGTACAAATTGCATTTGATAGTGATAAATAGAGAAAATGATTATTGCGGCACCAGATGATTATTGTTATTATCCTTCGTGATGCATACACTGAAGACAGGCCACTGCTTCTACCTAAAGTAAAGGTGCTGAATCCATTGAAATCTTTAAGCTTCCTGAATAAATTAACGATTTTCGCCTTTGTCCTCAGCACATTGCCTGTGCTGTTCATTGGTTCTTTTTCTTACTTCACATCCTCCAGCGAAATTCAAAAAAATGTTAATCGGAATAAAATGGAACTTATTTTACAAATTACATCCAATGTAGAGCATAAGCTGGCTACTGTCAATCAAACCTTGAATCAGGTTGTGAACTCCTCCGTACTGAAAAAAGCGCTGAACAACCCGCTAAATGTAACCGATTTCATTTTATATAATGACATACGTACGGAAATCCGCAACATGCAATCTTTCGATACAAAGCTGGAGGATGTGATCCTGCTGAACCAGCGGCAGAACTGGATGATCAAAAATTCCGGGCTCTACCGTCTGAATGAATATGAGAATTACGAGCAGCTGACCAACCTGATTAATCTGCCTGATGAGACCTCCTGGGTGCTGAATCCCGCTTCCCTGTTCTACAGTGAGGAGAGCATTAACGTTACGGGTTGCGAATACAGCATCAGCCTGATCAAGAAGCTGCCCACTACCAAGCTGCAAAAATACGGGCTGGCGATCGCCAATATTCCGGCCTGCAGCCTGCAGGATTTCATTAATTCCGACCTGCCGCCACTGGACAGCATCATCGTTCTGGACAACACCGGACGGATTCTGCTGCACCCGGACCGCAGTCTGATCGGCCAGCCCGCTGCAGCCAGCGGCTTCAAGGATTTCGCCAGAATATCCAGCGCCGCCAGTCCATCGGGGCAATTCGAGACCGTAATGGACAACAAGGATTATTCCATCGCCTATACGCGTTCCCAGCAAAACGGCTGGATCTATCTTTCGGTAACTTCAATCGCGAGTCTGACCAAAGAATCTAACAAAATCGGGACCTACACCGTATATGTATGCACCCTTATGCTGCTGCTGTCGGTTCTGCTGGCCTGGCTGGGCTCTCGCAAAATGTACTCACCTATTGAGCGTCTGCTTAACCAGATGGGCCAGCGCAGGCCCGATATCCGCAAACGGCATACCAACGAGTTCCAGATCATAGGCGAGCAGGTGCATCATTTATTCCAGTCCAAATCCCAGCTGGAGAAGGAGGTTGCCCAGCATATCCAGCAGGTGCGTACCTTTGTCCTGATCAAGGCTTTTCAGGGGAATCTTAAGAAGCGGGAGCTGCTTGAGGAGCTGGAACAATTCGGCTATCATACCCAGCTGGAGGAATGGCAGACCATGGCCGTAATTACAACCAGTATCGACTTCTCCGAGGAGAACAGCTATCAGAAAAAAGATCTCAGCCTGCTGCTGTTCGCTGTGCATAATATGATCGAGGAGCTGATTCCCTCCAGCAACCGTCTGGCTCCAGTCATCATGGATCATACGGTGGTGACGCTGATCGGGAGCGCCGACGGCAATGCGGAGTCTTTTGACAAAACACTCTATTCACTGACCGAATCGCTACAGCAGAAGATCAACAACTACCTGAAGCTGGAGGCCAGCATCGGGCTGAGCCTGCCCTTTCATGCCTTCGATAAAATGTCAATTGCGTACAAGGAAGGCCTCGAAGCTCTGAAGCACCGGATCACGCTGGGTAAAGGTATCATTATTCAATATGAAAATATCAACTCCGGTAATCACTATCTCAATTTGAGCTATCCTACCCATAAAGAAAATGATCTGATGGACGCGATTAAGCTGGCGGATACTGAAAAGGCAAAAGACCTGCTGCACAAGGTATTCAGCTGCATTTTCACACCGGGCCTGTCCCCGCAGGAATGTCAGATCCCGCTCACACGCCTATTGAACAATTTACTGATTATGATGCAGGAGTCAGGGATCAGCCTGAACCAGATTCATCCGGTAAATGGCTCCTTATTCGAGGAGTTAACAGATATCCATATTGTCGCTGAGATTGAAGACTGGTTCTGGACAGTGGTCATCCAGCCGATGATCCGTATTTTTGGCAGCAGGCAGAATGCCCAGTACCATAATATCTCGGAGAAGCTGATCGATATCGTCCAGCATGATTATGACAAGGACCTTACCCTGGAGGAATGTGCTTCCCGGCTGCACTATAATGCGAACTATATCAGCAGCGTGTTCCGCAAGGAGACACAGTATTACTTCAGCGAATATCTCGCCATGTACCGGTTCAAGATGGCGAAGAAATGGCTGGAGGAGACCGACATGCCGATCAAGGATATCGCTGCCCGGCTCCGCTACAATAATTCTCAGAATTTCATCCGCTCTTTCCGTAAGCAGGAGGGAATGACCCCAGGCCAGTACCGCGAGAATGCGGGCGCAAGACAGCGGGTGGTGCCGGATGATTATTGATGGGAGAATGTAAAGGGTAACGCCTATGAATTCCGGCATCCTATTCTCAAAAAGCCGCAGCCCAGAAGGAGAAGGCTCCTTGGGACCACGGCTTTTTGGGTGTTGGCGGATGTTTAAGCTTTAGGCTTGCGCAATTTTCTTCTTCGGATGAAAAGAAGGACCCCAGCCGCCAGCAGCACAATAACTGCACCTCCGGCAAGCCCAATATTCTTGATGTCCGGCACATACACCACCAGACGCACTGGCTCAGAATCAGCCATCGTGATGTGCCAAGTTAGTGTATTCCCATCCTGCTCGTCAGCATTGTTAGGACCATAGAGATTGTATGGCAGCGTTAATTTGAACTCCAGTGCTTGGCTCTGCATGAACAGCCGGACCAGCGACTTGGGTATGCTCAGCGTTCCAAGCGCGTCTAGAATCTTATCCGAGTAAGCATTCAGCTTGGGCTGGGCCACCACGTCATACCGGGTGTACAGCCACTTGTTTTCGGTGTCTACTTGCGTGTCCACAATATCGAGGCTTCCCGCATTCAGCTTCACATCCTGTATGGAGGCGTAGGATTTCAGAAATTGATATTCCGTGGATTTGCCAACTTTTGTTTTGTGCAGTTCAATCCCCGCCGCCTGAAGTCTGCTGCGAAGCATATCCTCAATGGTACCGCCCGCCAGCAGCTCCACACGCGAATCCAGCTTGAGGCTGAATGCAATATCCATGCCTCCGTTCTTCTTCACCGTGACATGTGTCGTCCCAAAGGCGCGTTGAAGTTGTAAGTCATGGTTTGTCTTTACTGGATTAGGTCCTATGCCTCCAGCAATATTAACTTGCTCGTTTTGATAAGAAAACACTTTAAAATTAAATACAACCAAACAAATAAGAAAATACACAAAACACTGCTTTGTAAAACTCAAAGAATTATCTACTAATCCCCCCATTGTTAAGCACCTCACCTTTATAAATACTTACGTTATCTCATTCGGAATATTATGTAGATTCTCGCCCTGGTCACTATGGAGCAGCATACTTGTCCGCTCTACTGTAAGCGACAATCTCTCCGTTGTACAGATCCAAAATTATAGCTTTTATCTTTATTTCTACGGTGTAGCTCAATCTGGCTGCCAACGCAAAAACACCTCCAAGGTTATCTCCCTATCTTACGACCGGGTTCCGTTCTCTTGAAGGTGTTTTTAATTTGTCTCACGTTATGGGGTCAGTCCTCGGCACAGGACCCCGGCAACCAGCAGTATCCGAGCTCCAGATCAGATCGAAACTGCGTTTCCTCCGCCACGATGCTGCAGCGCACCAATCTCATCCAATCCTGCCAGAGAGGCGATTGCCCCTTTCCGCGTGGCCGCTATGGCACCTGCCGCGTTGGCGAACGCTACCGCCTCTTCCAGTTCAATTCTTTCCCACTCCGACACCGGTTTGCCCAGCTCCAGCAGCCGGTAAATAAAAGCGCCCATAAAGCCGTCACCCGCTGCTGTGGTATCTACTGGGATTACCGGATAGGAGCCCACACTGCCAGACACTGTCCGGGTGGTATAATAAGTCCCTTCTGCTCCCCTCGTGACGAGTAATAGCGCGATAGGATAGCTACTCAAGAGCTGCCCTGCTCCATTCGCCAAATCCTGACTTCCTGTCAGGAAGACCAGTTCTTCTTCAGATACTTTTGCGATGTCTGCCAGATGCAGCCCTTCTTCCATCGCAGCCCTGCTATGGGTATCACCCTTCCATAACGCAGGCCGCCAGTTAGGATCATAGGTGATAAGTGCCCCATGCGATTTGGCCAGCCGGACAGCCTGAACTGTAGCGCTGTAAGCAGGCTCAGTGGTCATGGAGATCGACCCGAAATGAAAGATCCGTGTGCTGCTAAGCAGTTCACGATTCACCTCGTTGAAAGTCAGCTCAGCATCCGCACCCGGATGTCGGCAGAAATGAAAGCTCCGCTCCCCACCAGCATCCAAATGCACGAACGCCATGGTTGTATGGGCCTCTTTCGTCTCGACCAGCCCAATGTCATCGATCTTTTCTGCCACCAATGCTTCCCTCAGATACTGACCGAACGGATCATCACCTACTTTTCCAATAAAAGCCGTTTGCCTGCCTAGCCGTGACAATGCGGCCAGCACATTCACCGGAGCGCCACCAGCATTGCGTTCGAAGCAGGGATTACCCGTGGGCGACAGCCCTGCCGGAGTAAAATCTATAAGTAGCTCACCGAGCGCCACTGTATCGTATTTCATCGTTATTCCCATTCCCTTCATTATCCTTTCACACCGGACATCGTAATGCCCTGAATGTAATAACGCTGCAGGAACAGAAATAGGATCAGGATCGGAACCGTGGAAATGGTGCTTGCGGCAAGAATCTTAGACCAATCTGTTCCTTCGACCGAGGAGAACGCGGCAATGGCTACCTGAATCATCTGTTTCTTTTCGTCATTGATAACGATCAGAGGCCACAGATATGAATCCCAGTTGCCGAGAAAGGTCATCAGCGCAAGGGTGATCATCGGCGGGACAGCCGCAGGCAAGACAATGCGGGAAAAGGTTCGCGGCATTGAGGCTCCGTCGATTTTGGCCGCCTCCAGAATCTCATCTGGAATTTCCGCGAAGAACTGCCGCAGCAGAAAGATTCCGAACACAGACAGCATCGAAGGAATCACCAACGCTTTATAGGAGTTAAGCCAGCCGAAATAATTCATCAGCAGATAGTTTGGGACCAGCGTTACTTCACCGGGAATAATCATTGCCGACATGAACAGTGCGAAGACAACCGCTTTTCCACGGAAACGCAGCTTGGCAAAAGCAAACGCCGACATCGAATTCACTAGCAGCACCAGCAAGGTTACAATCCCTGCAACAAACAGTGTATTCGCGATATAGCGGAGAAAAGGGTTGCCCTCACTGAAGATAACGTCTTTGAAGTTAGCCAGCGTTGGCTTAACAGGAACGAACAAATGAATATTCAGGCTGGTGGAGTACTTGAACAATTCCTCATAAGGACGTAGTGAACCCGAGATCATCCAGAGGATCGGGATAATTGAAATGACAGCCAGGACGGTCATAACCGTATATTTGGCAATGCTTGCAAAGCGGTTCATGTGGATTCCTCCTAGTAGTTTTACGAAACAGCCGCTTCCTTAATACTCCTCTGCAGCAAAATCGGCTACAGAAGTGTCTCCATTAATATTCCGCGTTCCGGAACAGTCTCATTTGCACAAGCGAGATGGCGAGAACAATAGCGAACAGAATAAAAGCGGCTGCGGTACCGTAGCCCATCTGCATCTGCTGGAAGGCCATTCTATAAATATAATAGACAGCGGTTTCTGTAGCCCCGTTGGGGCCTCCACTGGTCAATACAAAAACAAGGCCGGACAGCTTGATTGCATCAATTGTCGTCATAATCACAACGAAGGCCGTGGTACGGTTCAGCAAAGGAAGCGTAATACGGAAGAACTGCTGTATTTTTGTAGCACCGTCTACCCGGGCCGCCTCGTACAAATCTTGGGGAATGTTGTTTAGTCCGGCCAGGAAGATAATCATGAAAAAGCCTACGCCTTTCCATATTCCCAGCATGATCACGCCATTCATCGCCGTATCCGGGTTGGACAGGAAATTGGTAGTGGGCAGATGAAACGTCTTCAGCACATTGTTCAGAATCCCGAATTCCTTATTGTAGATCAGTTTGAACACCGTTGCGGCCACTGCCGTAGAAATGACAACCGGAATGAAATAGAGTGTGCGGAACAGACCGGTGAGCTTGAACCTTTTCTGGATTAACAGTGCCAATCCCAGTGAAATCCCGGTCTGAATCGGAATAACGATGACGGCAAAATGAAACGAATGCCTGAGACTGGCCAGGAAGTCCCTGTCTGTCACTAGAGACTTGTAATTGCTGAGCCCGATAAAGCTGCGGCTCGATGCCACCAGGTTATAATTCTGAAAGCTGATCACAAAGGCTTGCAGCATCGGATAGAACACAAAGATGAGCAGCAAAGCAAAAGAAGGGAGTACGAACCACCAGGCGGTCATTTCTTCTCCCCGCAGAAACCGGCGGGGCTTTTTACCGGGTGGGGCAGTTTTGGAGGCAGACTCAGCTGCCGTTGTAACGCTTGTCATGATCTTTTCACTCCATTTCAATCCGGTTTATAGACGTACACGTTCATTACTGCATAAATTTGCCCACCTGGAGCAAGGGCTTTAATCTCTGCCTGGCCTTCCTTCAGCCCCTTTACGACAGCGGATGTTCCGTTGCGGCTATCCACCTGTGCAACTGTCTCATCACCCGATACCCAAGTAAGATCCTGGGGAGCTGTTAGCGGAACGACCGCCGCTGCCGCTTCCACAGTGCCACCAAGTGGAACATCCACGCTGGATTGGCTAAGCAGGACGCGAAGCGGTTTCGAGCTGCCCGGATCCTCATTCCGCCATACACTGGCCATCGGATAAAAGACGGCCTGGTCCAGCGTCACGTTTCCCTTTTTCACATACAGCTCCAGCCCGTTACTGGTAGCCCCCGGGAACAGAATAGTGGAAACCACAGTCTCGCCGTCTGCTCCGAACACCTCCAGCGTCGATTCATCCACATAGATATGCAGCCTGATTTTACCGTTTACCGCTCTTAAGGGAGCCTGAACCGTTTCGGCAAACCCGGCTTCAAAAGAACTGTCGCCGGATTTAGTTCGATCCACCGTTAGTGTTGAATTCATGTTGTTATAAGATATAATTGTCTCCTGCTCTCCGCCCTTTCTCAGTTTGAAGCCGAATTCCGCTTCTCCCTGCACAGTGAACTCGGAATCGAGTTCATAGGAAGTTCCACGCAGGCTGGCCAGGAGATTTTTACCCGGCTCCAGTCGCTGGATCCCCACCTTGACCGCTTGGCCGCGCAAGGCTTCCAGCTCTTGCACCGGCTGCTGGACGAGGCGCAATCCCTCACCGGGAATATCGCGCAGCTTCAGCTCCCGCGGCAACGACATATTCCCTTTCCACGGAGCGCTTGGCATGGAGAACGGATAGCGCCAGTTGGACATCCAGCCAACATAGATCCGGCGGCCGTCCGTCTCCGGAATATCCGAGTAGGACACTGCAGCATAGAAGTCTTTTCCATAATCGGTCCACAGCACTTTGGAGGGCTCATTCTCATTCTTGAACGTCCTGCCGTCAAAGCTACCGATAAAATATTGCGCTGTTGAGCCACGGGTTGAGCGGTTATTGCCGATACTGAGCGCCAGCACCCACCTTGTCTCCTTGCTGCCTTCCACGGGAAGCTCGAAGAAATCCGGACATTCCCAGACGGCGGCATGCGAGCCCTGATCGGCGCCGAATTCGCTGGCCATCTGCCAGGTCTTCAGGTCCGGTGAGGTATAGAATCTCACCCGGTTGTCCACCGAGACAACCATCACCCAAGCGTGCGAGGGCTCATGCCAGAACACCTTGGGATCTCTAAAATCCTTTAGTCCGGGATTCGGAATCACGGGATTGCCCTCATATTTGGTCCAGGTGCGTCCTTTATCAGAACTGTAAGCCAGGCTCTGCGACTGCATTCCTCCTTTGAAATGGGTGAAGATCGCAACCAATCCCGCTTTCCCGCCAAAAAAACCGCTCGTATCCTTCCAGTCCACCACGGCGCTGCCTGACCAAATTTCCCCGAGCGAATCGCGCAGGAGCGCTACCGGCAGGTGCTGCCAATGGATCAGATCCGTACTGACGGCGTGACCCCACTGGCCGCTGTTCTGGTAGAACTGGTGATATTCACCTTCAAAATAAACCATTCCATTCGGATCGCTCATATTCCCGCTTTCCGGCGACAGATGATACTGCGGGCGGTACAGCTCCGTGTAGTAATTGGGAATCGCAGAAAACTGAAAGTCCGCAGGTGTAGTATTAGAGATGGTATTGGACGGAGTTTTAGAATCAGAAGTATTACTGGTATTACTGGTATTACTGGTATGATTGCTGTTGCCGCCAATATTGCACCCTGCGATAACCAGCAGTACTACAGCCACACCTGCCAATTTGCTTGTAGTTTTGATCATAGCTCCTCCAGACTAACTCCAGATAGATTTGAGATTCCACATATGCAACGACTCCAGCGTTATACTTCCACCCTCAGCCCTCATCGTTATTCCGCCGGTTAGAGCAGACGGATACACCCGGCTTGTCAATACATAGCGGCCATCATTTACAAACACTTCAATGGAAGAACGGTCGATAAATACCTGCAGTTTAAGCGATCCTCCATTAGCATCTAATGCTTCCGTGCTTACTGAAACTTCACTTATCGATGCATCGCCACGGCCGGAAGCGCTGCAATCCAGGATCAGCTTGTCTTCCCGGAGCAAATAGCGGATGACCGTCGATTCCCCGCTTCCCTCTGCCGCAAGCAGAGTAATCTCCAGACGCTCAGCTTGTGTATCATTCATCGCAAATTCAGCAATCCATTCAAAACCCTGTCCATCTCTAACGCTCCATGCTGCATAAGTCCCCATAGAGAGGCTAACCCCAGAAGCTGTTATTCCAGCCTCCCGCAGGAGCTCGAGCTCGGGAACCGGCCGCGAAGCCAGTTTGCCTCCCGGCAGGAGCACTAACTCCCGCGGCAATGTCATTGCCCCATACCACCCGCGGTCCTCGCGGGCCATCTCTGAACCCCAGTGATCCATCCAGGCGATCATAATTCTTCTGCCCTTGCCGTCCAGCAAAGTCTGTGCGGCATAAAAATCAGGACCATGATCAAGCTTCGCTTGAGTCACCGGTGTAAACTTTCCGCTGGCGTAATCCATTTCACCGGTCATATATAAATTTTTGGCATCCTGCATATTCATCGGTGACAGCACAAGCACATACTTATCTCCCATCGGGAATAAATCGGGGCATTCCCACATGTCCCCTTGAGTACCATCGCTCTCCGCAGCCGTCCCCATGTATTCCCACCGCTCCAGATCTTCCGATTGGTAGAGCAGCGCCTTCCCTTTGCCGTCTTTCCCGGAACCCAGCACCATATACCACAAATCTTCATGACGCCATACCTTGGGATCACGAAAGCCGAAATTGTCCGTATCGGGCGAACCTGGAATCAGAGGATTGCCGGAATGCTTGTCAAAAACAACACCGTCCGTGCTGCTCGCCGCGCACTGCACTTCCATGGGTACGCGGCCGTCGACATGCCCGGTGTAGATCAAGGTCAGCCTGCCATCATTCTCCACAGCACTGCCGGACCAGCAGCCGTAACCGCCCTCCTGTCCAAGCTCATAAGGCTCCGTAGGTGCCAAAGCTATGGGCAGGTGTTTCCAGTGCACCAGATCCTTGCTTACAGCATGTCCCCAGTGCATCGGTCCCCACTTATCACTATAGGGGTGATGCTGATAGAACAGATGGTATTCCTCCTTAAAATAGATCAGGCCATTCGGATCGTTCATCCAGCCGGCCAGTGGCAGCATGTGGTACTGCAGCCGATAGTCATCCCGTGCCGCAATCTCCGCCTGTGCAGCCACTGCTTCCTCGGCCAGCCGTATGCTCTCTTTATGTGCTTGCTTCTCTCCCGAAACATTCATGCTGCATGCTCCTATTCCTTGTTTAGTTGACCCTATTGTAGCTGAACGGTTAGAGAAATCATTTCAATATGATCGGTTGGGAAGTTGTGATGTTTTCAGGGGGGATGGGATGCAGCCGTTGTCTTGAAGGGAAGGGTAGAAGCATTGGCATAGGTGGTTGCATGGTATAGATCATAGTAGCTTATGAGTGGGATCGCCGTCACTCCGTGGAAGTTTTGGACTTCCGGCCGCTGTTGTCTGCAGATTTCTTCAATTGGACAGCTGATCGCGGTTGAAATCTGCAGACAAAGGCGGTCGCTACCGCTCCTCCAGTTCCAAAATTCCACTCCATTCCTTTATCCCATTCCCCAGAGTGGGGAACCTCCTGGCTCGCTGAACTTCCTCATCAGCTTCACTGGGGCACACCTCTTGTCTTCTGAGTCGGCTCCAGAAAATCGCCTGCTTACAGTGCTAACAGGTAGAGCGGGAACACCTATAAGTCTAAAATCTCAATCACAAGAACTAAGCGGACTCCAAAGCCCTTATATGTAGAAACGCGGTACTTTTTTCCCTTTGTGGACTCCAGTGCAGTTATTCTTAGAAAAGTGGGCTATTTCCTCGCTGTATCGTTGAAATAACGTCATCTGAGTCCGCACGGAAGGCTAAAGTATTCTTTATTGACGCATTAACGGCTCTGGAGTCCGCAAGTAGGTTTGGTGAGATTAGCCAGGTCGCTCACGTTTTACGAGAAATGCTGCAGAAGACTGAAAAACTGGCTGAGTAACAGAAAAAAGGCAAAACCCAAAACATGTCTTTTACATGTCCCGGGGTTTGCCTTACAGTAACAAACTACCGCCGTTGTTTAACATCCATAGACTTTGCATAGAGCCGGTTATACTCCCCCCCACAGTCAGTTACCCGTGCGGGTGATTCTTCAAATACCATTCACGGTAATCTTTGGGGCTTTTGCCGCTGTTTTTCTTGAAAGAGGTGCTGAAATAGCTGGAACTGGAATAGCCGACAAGCATGGCGATATCGGTCAGCTTCAGTTCGTTCTCCTGCAAGAGCTGCTCCGCCTTGGTCATTCTCAGCTTGGTGACATAGTCGCTGAACGTAATGCCTACATGCTGCTTGAACAGCCCTGATAAATAGGTCTCATTCAGATGAAACATTTCGGCGAGGGAAGAAAGCGTCAATTCGTAGGAGAAATTCTCCTCCACATATTTTCTGACCGCTTCGACCATATGCTGTCCGCTGGAGAAGCGGAGCTTCTTCACTTCGTCCATGACAAGCTGCGCCAATTCATCTATCTGCCCCCGCACGCCTTCACGCGACTGGTAATCGGCAATAGTCATCTGACAGTTCCACAAATACTTCTGCAGGGCGGAGCCGCCGAGCTCGAACTTTTTGGCGATGGAGCTGAACATCAACAGCATCCGAAGGGCCAGAAAGGTAAAAGCAAACATCGGCGTATCTCTTTCGCTGCTGAAAATGGTGTCAAGCTGCTGGCGGAAGGTGCTCATGTCCAAATTTTCAATCGCCTGCACCAGCTTCCGCTCCATCTCCGGGGTAAAAGCCTGCGTAAGCTCCATCACCCGGCTCTGTTCGCCCTCTCCATCTTTATACACGGTGCTTTGGCTCCAGGACAGCATGCACGAAGCATAACCGTTCTTCAGCCGCTGGAGTCCCTTCACTTCCTCGCCAATCCCCGTCACACATTCCAGCCTCAGGTAACTGGCGATGTTCCGTTTCAGTTCTTCTACGAACCGGTCCGTTTGACCCGCATGCTCCGGCCCCGACTTCATAATAACCAGAAAATACATCATCGCAGAATTGGCGACATCGCTAAATGGATAGATTCCTTTCCACTTAGCAGCCGTCTCCCGGCATAGCATCTGAAAAGCCAAATTGAGCAGATCCCGGCGCTCCTGCCGGTCCGCCATCCGCCCCGCTGGTACTCTCATCTCCACAGCGACAAATTGCAGCTTCAGATCATCTGCCGTGAGCGGGGTTAGCTGGAGCTGCTGCAGCCGTTCCTTGATAGCCGCCAAGCTGTACCACTCGTCTTTGACCATTTGCAGCAAAAAATTCTCCTGGAGCATCCGCAGCTGCTCATTCTTTCGCAGCAGATCCTGCCGTGAGGCCTGCAGGTTTTTTTGCTCCTGTTCAATTTCTTCACCCAGCTTGCCAAGCAGCTCATTCAGTTCTGCGCGGGCTACCGGCTTCAGCAAATAATCCTTCACTCCAAGCTGTATGGCCGATTTCAGATATTCAAAGTCGGAGTATCCCGACAGTACAACCGTCCTCAGCAGCGGATACTTCTTTTTGCAGATGCGGATAAATTCAATGCCGTCCATCTGCGGCATACGGATATCGGAGATGACCAGTTGCGGCAGCGGCCCCTGCTCCAGCAGCTGCAGCGCTTCATTGCCGCTTGAAGCCTCCGAGACAATCCGGAAGCCGGCGGCTTCCCAATCGATTTTGGCTTTGATACTGTTGCGAACCCCCTTCTCATCATCCACCAGCATAATCTCATACATGATAATCACCTCTCTATCAGCGGCAGTCTCAGAGTAATCGTTGTTCCTGTATCTAGCTTCGAATCAAGCACGGCTTCGAACTGTTCGCCGTAATATAGGCGGCAGCGGGAGAGCACATTGCGCAATCCAATGCTGTCCCCTTTATGATTTAAGATTCCCACACTATCCCTCAGCTCCGTATCGGCAAGAATGCTGGCGATCAGTTCCGGTGTCATTCCTGAACCGTTATCCTGTATCTGCAAGTGCAGGCGCTCTCCACACACCCTGGAGGTGATCGCCACCTCGGCGATCCCCCCCTTTTCCAGGCTGTACTTCACGGCATTCTCCACCAGCGGCTGCAGAATAAACTTGGCGATCAGCAACTGATCTGCGGCGGAATCCTGCCGGATCGCCACCATCAGATGATCCTCATGCCGCAGCTTTAGGAGGAACAGATAGTCACGGATATAGCCAAGTTCCTCGCTGACTTGCACCAGATCCGTATCGAGACTCAGCGAATAACGCATCATTTTACCCAGCGCTTCGGTGGCGTCCATGACCAGATCCTCTCGTTTCATCGCCGCCAGACCACTGATAATCTCTAGCGTATTGTTGTAAAAATGTGGATTGATCTGCAGCAGGAGCGCTTTGTATTCGGCGTTTTTCCGGCGTAGATTGGTCTCGAATTCCGTCTCGATCAGATACTTCAGCTGATGAGTCATCTGCTCAAATACACCGGCCACATAGTCCACTTCGCTCTGCCGCGATCTAACCTTTGGCATATCCTTCATCGCCAGCTCGAACTGCCCGTTTTTGACATGCCGCATGGCCCGGGCCATGGCACTTAGTGGCTTCGTTATGTCGGTGGAGAGCCACAGCGCGACAATAATCACAAGAATCAGTAGAACAAAGCTGGCAAGGAGCAGCGTTTCTTTGAGCTTTGTGATGGTGGCATACAGCTCCGCCTCCGGCACCTCGCCAACGATCAGCCAGTTCTGTGCAGGCAGCCTGCGGTAAAAGAACAGATAGTCGGTCCCCCCTTGGCGAAGCGGAAAAATGCCGCTGGTCTGACCTCCACTATGTTTCTGCAAAGCAGCAAGTCCGCCGCTAAGCACCTGCTCAGCTCCTGTCAGATCCTGATTGAGTACACTGAGGCCTTCAGCCGTCAGTAAAAAGGCTTTGCCGCTTTTGCCGAAACTGATTTTATCCATATCCTGGCGCAGCAGTTCCGTTGGATAATTGATTTTGATCACTCCGACATCCTTAAGGGACTGGAGCTGCACCAAAGGGAGCACAAGGCTATTGATCTCGCGCGAACGCATGCTATCGTCGGCCTGATCCCTGTCCTGGTGAGCCTGTGTCCAGCGCACGTCCTGCTCCTTAAACTGACTGTACCAGCGGCTCTTCAAATAGCTCAGGTCCTGTGTCCATAACCCGCCCTCTCCCTTCGCAAAGGTGGAAATGGAAATCACATTCGAATTATTGATCGCATAGGAGGATAATAGCTCACGCAGCTTTTGCTTAGCCAGATACTGTTCACCCATAGTGCTCTCATCGTTCAGGTCGGCGGTTATCCAATCCTGTGTGATGTCGCTGCTCAGCACCTGGTTGCCCATATCATCAATTTGCGTCAGCAGCGTGCTGACATGGGAGGCAAATTGGTCTATGGTTTGCAGAGTGGAAGTCTGGGTAGATTTTCGGATCTGCTCCGCCGATTCCTTGCTGAGGATAAAGACAACCGCCGTAATCGGAAGGATCAGCAGAATCGAAAAAGCCAACATCAATCTGCTGCGTAACGAGTAGAACATGGCAACCGCGCTCCTTGCTATCATTATGGTCCAAAAATTCAAAATAACCCCACAACGTGGAGCTAAATCTTGAAGCTTCTTTAAGCGGAAAGAAGAAACAGCTTTACCGCCCTTTTTATAAAGGGCGGCTGCCGTTTCTACATTATTTGGTGATTTTATTATTTTTGCGGCAGATCTCCATACGCCTTGTCAATCTTTTTAATGGCGTCAGCAACGGCTGCATCCACGTTGCGTCCGGCGATGGTCACTTCCTCAATCATCTTGTTTACCGCTTCAGACATTTGCGGGAAGATCGGTGTAATCGGACGCGGTCTGCCGAATTTCTGATTCTGTACGACAAAGATATTCTTCGGATATTGACCTAGCTCAGGGAATTCCTTGGCTACTGAATAGCGGGCCGGAATATCTTTTGTGATAGAGCAATAGGTCTTAGCCCCGTCAGTACCAGTCACCCAGTTTACAAACTGCCAGGCAGCTTCGGCATTTTTACTCTTCGAGGAAATGGCCAGCGACCAGCTCCCGTTCGCGACAGCCTGCTGGGTTTCCTTCGGAAGTGGCGCGATATCATAATCTTCGCCTAATTTGAAATTAGGGAACTTGTCGGCATAATTGCCCAGTGACCAGGAGCCGTCAACCGTCATCGCCAGCTGGTTGTTCGGAAACGGATCTGGCGGATATTCCAGGGACGACACTTTATCTTTATTATACAGGTCGGAGAAGAATTGCAACGCCTTTTTGGTCTCTGGCTTATCCAGGTAGCCTTTGGAGGTTGTTCCATCCGGACTCATGATCTCGCCGCCAAACTGCCAAATAATCGGATATTTAAAGTATGCTGTTGCTCCTGCATTACCGAAGCCTTGCGCCGGATCAATGCCGTACACGCCTTTGGCCGGGTCGTTAAGCTTTTTAGCTGCATCCAGCACCTGATCCCAAGTCCAAGGCTCTTCCGGGTTCTTGGAGGGAAGAGGAATTCCCTTCGCTTCAAACATTTTTTTATTATAGAAAAGAGCAATAGAGGATTCGGTGAGCGGAGCCATATAAATTTCTTTATTATAGGTGTACGTGGCAATGGTCGATTCCGGAATATCCTCCAGGTTACCGTCCTTCTTGAAATAGGCGGTCAGCGGCTGTAAGGCACCCGCCTGGGCGTAGGAAGCCATATTTGGGCCGTCGATGGCCATAATATCAGGCGGATTGCCCGAAGCAATGGATGTTCTCAGCTTGGTGTCGTAATCGGCATACGGAATCGGACTCATCTCAACCTTGATATTTGGATGCGCTTCATTAAACGAGGCCACCAGCTTGTCATAGGCTGAATTTTCGGAATCATTCCCCGAGTTTCTCCAGAATGTGAGAGACACCTTCTCTTCTTTGGGTGTTGATGAAGCTCCCGCCTCCGGCTGCGCGTTATCCCCTTTGCTTCCACATCCGGCGAGCAGTCCGCATGCCAACATCACGCTTAGTACCACTTTACTCTTACTGTTCAATAATGCCCTCCCCTTTCATCTGCTGTCTGCGCTTACAACTGAATATTATCAAACATGCCCGATGATAAAATTCATTATCCTCTGCACTAAACTTTCAATATGTTCGGTATTTCTATTTAAAGCAATGATAATTTACTAGCATCACCCATTTGATATCCGATGTGTCTCCGTGCACGTGCAGCGGGAACAAATCCGGACATTCCCACACACCGTCAACATTTCCGATAATCCTGCGCTAAACTTATTCACAGCAATGCCCCCTGCTCCCGGTTATGATTCCGGTGGCAGGGGGCATTGTAATTGCTCTATATTCTGAGCCATAGAACTCCTGTCATTTCTTCAAATGATAAGGCACGGTAGTAATAATTACATCCCGCCGGTACAGCAGATGCGCCCGGAGCAGCAAGCTGGACTGGTTATGCAGGATATTGTGCCAGCCTTTCTTCGGAATGAACTGGGGCACGATTACGGTCACCTGATATTTCGATTCGCTCGCCTTGCGCTGGACAGTGTCTATGAACTTGGTCAGCGGATGAATGATACTGCGGTATGGCGAATATAGCGTCACCAAGCGGATTTCAGGATGGAATTTTTTCCACTTTTCTTCGAATATCGCATCATCTTCCCGTTCGAACGGCACATGTACCGCAATAATCTGTTCGGCACCAAGCGATTGGGCATACCGGAGCGAATTCTCCACTACATGGGTGATTCCTGCAACCGGCAGGATGATGATATTCCCTTCAATCGCCAGCGGCTCTGCCTCACAGGTAGAGATCCGGAGCTGGTCCGCTACAGCCTCATAATGCTTGTGAATCCGGTAGAACAGCAGAATAATCAACGGTAAAAAGACCAGAACAGGCCAGACCTGCGTAAATTTGGTCAGGAAGAACATCATTGTAACGATGAAGCTGATCAGCGCACCGGTTGTGTTAATAATGAACTTGGTCATCCAGCCCGGAGGCTTCTGTCTGATCCATTTGACCATCATTCCGCTCTGGGAAAGGGTGAACGGAATGAACACACCCACCGCATACAGCGGAATCAGATGCTCGGTCCGGCCTTCAAAAGCAATGATCAGCAGGATCGACAGCAGTCCCAATATAAGAATACCGTTAGAATAACCCAATCGGTCTCCGCGAACCGTGAACATGCGGGGAATGAACTTATCCTTGGCCAAATTCACTGCGAGCAGCGGAAAGGCGGAATATCCGGTATTGGCCGCCAGAACCAGAATCAGAGCAGTCGTCCCCTGGACAAAGTAGTACATAAAGTTCCGGCCAAAAACCTGTTCAGCAATAATCGAGACTACCGTCGCATCCTCTTGCGGAGTAATTCCGTAGTAATACGCCAAGAATACGATCCCTGTAAATAACACCCCGAGCAGTGTACCCATAGCGGCCAGAGTTTTGGCCGCATTATTTGGTGCAGGCGCCTTGAAGTTAGGAATGGCATTCGAAATGGCCTCCACCCCGGTAAGTGCCGAGCTTCCTGAAGAAAAAGCCTTCAGCAGCAAGAATAGACTAATCCCGGCAATTGGCGTACCCAGAGGCGTATGCAGATTGGCAGGTACGCTTCCGGTTACAATATGGAATACGCCCAGACCGATCAGGATAAATAAGGCAAGCACGAATAAATATACCGGATAGGCCAGGAAGGACGCCGATTCGGTAACTCCGCGCAGATTCAGCGTGGTAATCAGCAGTACAAAAACAATGGCAATCACTACATTGTACGGATGAAGGCTAGGGAACGCCGACGTAATCGCATCCGTTCCTGCCGACACGCTTACAGCTACCGTCAATATATAGTCCACAAGGAGCGAGCCGCCGGCCACAAGTCCCGGATACTTCCCGAGATTTTCTTTGGACACTACATAAGCTCCTCCGCCATGGGGATACGCAAATATAATCTGCCTGTAAGATAAAATGAGAGCCAGCAGCAATACGAGAACCCCAGCCGCGATCGGAATGGAATACCAGAATGCCGCAGCACTTAGGGTAACCAGCACCAGCAAAATTTGTTCAGGACCATAGGCAACCGAGGATAAAGCATCTGATGAAAGAATCGCCAGCGCTTTGGTTTTGTTCAGCTTCTGTTCGCCGAGCTGTTCCGATTTCAGCGGCCGCCCAATTAGAAATCTTTTTACCGAAGACATCATCAGCCTCACCCGTCACTTTTTTAAAGTTATATTACCCTTGAACATAAATAATAATCTCAGTTCCTTATTATACACTTTGGTGTCAATGATAAATAAGCCGCTTCAGCAAGTAATATTAACTGAAGCGGCTCATGTATAAGATTATCTTCTATTAAGAATTCCGTATTCCATTACGCTCTAAGTTAGCGCTATTTCTTGACAGGAATAAGCGAGCGGTACATCAGGAACAAGAAATACGGTGCTCCAATCAGCATAATAATCAGCCCGGACGGAATTTCTGTAGGCGCTATTATCGTTCTCCCAACCGTATCAGCAATGACAAGCAACAGTCCGCCTAGCAGTCCTGACAAAATAATGGAGCGTCTTGTGTGATGCCCGATCATCATCCGGACCGCATGCGGCGCCATGAGTCCCAGAAAACCGATCGTCCCAACACTTGCAACAGCTCCTGCAGCAAGCAAAACACCGATAATCATCGCCCACAGCCTCGTTCCGCGAACCGGCAGGCCAAAGCCCGTTGAACTCTCATCACCAAATGCCAGCAGATCAAATTTCCGTCCCAAATAATAAGCAATCGGAACAAGAATAAGCAAAAATGCAAACAGACTATAGAATTGATCCCAGCTCCGGCCATAGGTTGAACCCGTCAGCCAAATAAACGCTGTACTGTTCCAAAGACTGGCTTTGACAATCATGGCCTGTATGCCTGCCGAGCCGACGGCTGAGATTGCGATTCCAAGCAGGATCAGGACAGAAGGATTCAAGGATTTGTGCCATGCGAGCATAAATACAAGAGCTGCCGCGATAACCCCACCCGCTATGGCGGCAATCGGAAGGGCAAATATCGGGAGCCCCGGCCACACCACCAGCACGGTTAGCGCACCGAACCCGGCACCAGAGGTTACACCGATAATGGATGCATCGGCAAGCGGGTTACGCACAGCACTTTGGATCAACACACCGCTGATGGCAAGTAGAATACCGCCGCAAGCGGCCACAAGTGTGCGGGGAAGCCGTAAATGGAGCAGGACGGAATACGATTGATCACTCCCGCCAACCAGACTTTCCAGCAACCCGGAAACCGGGATTCTAGTTCCCCCAAGCGACAAGCTCACAAGGATAGTTACGATGAGCAGCAAGGTCATGAATATGGCAGTCGGGGCAAAACGCATACGCAGTGCGGCCCCTCCTATATTCATCGATGACTGCCCGGCGGCTGGGCCGGATATATTTTTCATCTTGGTGAGCACCAGCCAAATGAGCCACGGCGCGCCAATTATCGCCATCACCGCACCGACAGGCATTTCTCCCAGATTGCTCCGCACCATACGGGCCAGCGTGTCTGCTGTTGTAATGAGCAGGGCTCCCCAGAGTGCGCTAGCAGGAATAAGCAGACGATGCTTGCGGATCCCGCTAAGCCGGACCAAATGGGGAGCGACCAATCCGACGAAGCCAATAGGTCCTACCACGCTGACCACAATCGCTGCCATGAGCACTGATATGCCCAGCCCCACCGCACGGGTTAAGCCTACACGCTGCCCGAGTGAACGGGCGGTAGACTCATCCAGCTCAAGGGCATCGAACTGCCTTGCTGCGAGCACCGAAATGCCGAGCAGCGCAATAACAAATGGCCAGGCATACCGAACCCCGTCCCAGTCCAGCTGAACCAAAGAGCCTGAACCCCACAAAAACAGATTTTGCGTTTTTGTTTGAAAGAAAATATGAAGGGCCGATGTGAACGCTCCGAGCACCATGGATACAATCATGCCTGACAAGGCTAGGCGTACAGGTGTGGCCTTACGGCCGCCACTCAAGACGTAGGCAGCGAGTGCCGCCAGTAATCCTCCTGCTGCCGCAAGCAGTAACGGATATTGTTGCTGCAAAGCTGGAAAAGTAACCAGCCCCAGAACAACCATAAAATAAGCTCCGGCATTGATCCCTAGGGTATCTGAGGAGGCGAGCGGGTTTTTCGTTATGGTCTGAAGCACAGCACCAGCCGCTGCAAGCGCGGCCCCGGCCAGAATGCCAATGACTGTACGCGGCATCCGGATATCCCAGAGCAGATTGTGCTCCATCCGATCCTGGCGGTGCAACAGGCCATTCCATACGGTTGCTGCCGGAAGCTTGGCCTCCCCAAAGCAGAGGCTAAGTATAAATACAACGAAGAGGGCGGCAATGCCGCCCCCAAATATCCCAATCAGCCGCCAGGTCATCCCGGTCGAGGTTCTTTTGCCCGTTGTGTTATTCATCAGGGTGCTCATTTCGTTAATGTATTTACTACTTCATCCACGAGCACTTTGGAGGAGACAGGACCGCCGAATACCCAAGTTGTGCTGGCCAATCCGAAGGTGCGTTTTTCTTTTACAAAATCCAGGCCATTCCAGACTGAATTGTCCTTCAGTTCATTCGAGAAGATATCATCATCCTTCTGGACGATATAGAGCAGATTCGTGTCTTTGACCGCAGGCAAAGCTTCAACCGTCGATGTGCTGAATCCGTAAGCCTCGAATTTATCAGATTTCCAATCGTTCTTCAGGCCAATCCGGTCCAATGTTTGTACTGCTAGGGAGTTGTCTGTAAAAAGACGCATCGTCGCTGCATTCTGATAGCTGTATGCCTGGGTCAGCACATAGTTCAGGCCTTCCTTGCCTGCTGCAGCCAGTTTGGTCTTGGCTTCTGAATAATGTGCATCCAAATCAGCAAGCACCTTCTCACCTTCTGCTGTTTTACCGAGAGCTGCTGCGATGTTTTTGAAGATATCTTCCATCTGCGTATATTGATCGCCCTGCCCTTCAGGCGGATACAGACTAAAAATCAGAGTTGGCGCAATTCCCTTCAATTGTTCATAGATGGCATCGTGGCTATCCGTATTTGCGATAATCAGGTCCGGCTTCAAGGATGCAATCGTCTCCAGATTCGGCTCGGAACGGGTACCTACATCCATCACACCCGCATCGAGCGGTGCTTCTGAGGTTACATACAATTTATAGTTTTCATTATCTGCATTGCCCGCCGGCTGGACACCGAGCGCAATAACATCTTCTGTGAATGTCCATTCCAGTACTACAACCTTTTGTGCAGGTTTGTCCAGCGTAATCTCGCCTTTGGCATCCTTCACAACAATAGGGCCAGTAACAGCTTCACTTGAAGCATCTGCCGCGGGTGCATCTGTAGCAGCAGCATTTGTTGCGGCAACATTGTTTGCCGTTCCTCCGTTCGTTGCTGAGTTATTTGCGTTGTTAGATCCACAGCCTGCTGCAATCAGTACGACAACCATAAGCATAATTAAGCTCAATAATCTTTTGTTCACTTTGCAAATCCCCCTGTATGTATAATCTACTTCCTTGATAATCGTTATCGCTTGGTTGATAATGATTATCATTTTTAATCATATTAGCTATATTATATGGGATTTCTTTGAAAGTCAAAGTTAAAATTTAATATGAAATAAAAAAACACTTTGTCCCTATCCGCCTATGGACCATCTAGCTGCCAGAGCAAAAGGCCAAGACCTCCGAAGAGATCTTGGCCTTGTTTTCATTATTTTCATCCATCGAGGATTGCTTATTTACTTAGTTGTCTCTCTGTTTGGCACGGGCTTCTCCACCTTTGCGGCCCGCCTCTTCACGACTCATTTTGCCGTCATCACTGTCAGAATTATTACGCTGACCCCGGGCTTCTCCGCCTTTTTCACCAATCTCTTGATAGAATTCACGGTCATGATTCTTTGATGTCGCTTCTCCACCCTTACGTCCTGCTTCTTCACGGCTCATCTTATCATTATTCTGATTCTGTGCCATTTCGAAATCTCTCCTTTTCGGGTTTTGAGTATTTTGTTGCACTCTTACTTTACCCGGTGCCTGAAGGATGAAACAGTTAATCTGTACAGAAAAGAGCAGGAAACAGGCATAGAGGTTGCTTCCATAGACATTAGCCCGGAGAGTCTGGCCGCCTCTTTCTGGTGCAATCAGCAGATCCACTCCAAACAACCATACCGGTGAAACTTTTTTTGCAAAAATGTTTACTTCCAGAGGAGCTGGTGTAAAAATTTATATAAATTTTTACACAAAATGGAGGCGCATATACAAGTGGCTACAGAATTAACTTTGCCTTAGAAATTCAAAGTTCATCAACAATAACGTACCTAAGATACAACCAAACCTATACAGGAGGGACCTAGATGAGCCCCAATAAACAAGCTAATAACTCTGATGAGTATACTACAAACATTCATATGGAATGTCTTCATCATGTTCCTCATAGCAATTGGGCGTATCTTTATGATAAAGATACCTTTCACTTACGCGTAAGAACTAAGAAGCAGGACGTGGATCATGTCTTTGCTCTGACAGGGGATAAATATGACTGGGAAACCTATCATCACGAACACGAAATGCAAAAGGTGGCGACCGACCGTTTCTTCGATTATTGGCAGACGGCTGTACGGCCGGAGCACCGCCGTTTCTCTTACGCCTTTCGCTTTCATTCTGGAGAAGATAACGTATGGATGACCGAAAAAGGGATTTTCACAGAAGAACCTGAAGCTCCAAACGGCTTTTTTGACCGGCCCTATATTCATAAGATCGACTTATTTGAAGCACCGGAATGGGCAAAGTCGGCGGTATTTTATCAGATCATGCCTGACCGTTTTGCGAACGGTGATTCCGGCAATGACCCGGAAGACCTATCACCTTGGGGAGATACACCCACTGTAGAGAGCTTTTTTGGCGGTGATCTTCAAGGTATTATAGAGCGTCTGGATTATTTGGAGGATCTGGGGATTAACGCAATTTATCTGACTCCGATCTTTGAAGCTCCAACCAACCATAAATATGATACAACGGACTATAAAAAAGTTGACCCGCATTTTGGCGATTTGAAGCTCCTGCAGGAACTGGTGAAGGAAGCCCATGCCAGGGGAATACGCATTGTGCTGGATGCGGTCTTTAACCATATCAGCGCCAATTCTCCGCAATTCAAAGATGTGATTGAGCATGGAGAAAGCTCCAGATATGTGAATTGGTTTCATATCAACGAGTTTCCGGTCCAGGTCAAAGAAGGAAAACCTAATTACGATGCCTTTGGTTTCTTTGCACAAATGCCTAAACTGAATACGGCCAATCCGGAAACCCGCGAGTATCTGCTGGATATTGCTGAATATTGGCTCAAGGAAGCAGGTATAGACGGCTGGCGACTCGATGTGGCTAATGAAATTGATCATGCCTTCTGGAAGGAGTTCCGCAGCCGGATCAAAGCCATCAACCCGGAAGCTTATATCATTGGTGAGAATTGGAATGAATCTATGCGCTGGCTGGAAGGTGATCAATTTGATTCCGTAATGAACTATCCGTTATCGGAACGGTTAATTGAATTTTTGCAGACTGCGGAGATGGATGCCAGTACCTTCGCAGCACATATCGGCGGTCTCCTGATGCGGTATCCGCAGCAAGCTAATGAGGTCCTGTTCAACCTGATGGCAAGCCATGATACCCCGCGTGTACTCACCCAGCTTGGTGGCGATACACGAAAGCTGAAGCTGGCTATCGCCTTCCTGCTTACCTTTACGGGAACCCCTTGCATTTTTTATGGCGATGAAATCGGATTGGAAGGCGGAGATGATCCGGATTGCCGGAAATGTATGATCTGGGAGGAAGATAAACAGGATCTGGATCTTCATCAAAGCTATAAGCAGCTGATTGAAATGCGCAAAAAATATCCTGTTCTTCAGACCGGGCAGTTTCGCTTTCTAAAGAGCACTGAGCACGAACGCTCCCTGATCTATGAACGTTATGACGAGCATAGCCACTTTACCATTTGGATGAATCCTTCAGAGGAGCTGGTAACGCTGTCCCAGGTGCTTGAGGGCAATTGGAAAAATGCATTCACCGGAGAAGCAGCCGTAGTGGAAGAAGGTCAGATAAAGATTCATCTGAATCCGTATCAATATACAATTCTGGTTAGAGCATAAATGATATTCGTAAAGAAGCTGCCTTGACTCGTCTTGAGAGTTACCGCAGCTTCTTTGTTTACACAAAAAGTCCTGATGGATCAAGTTGTCTTGATCATCAGGACTCACAGGAATTATTTATTTGTTAAACCCCGCTGCCGCATCCCCTCAAACAGCAGGATCGTCGCGGCCATCGCCGCATTGAGCGATTCGGCCCGGCCGGCCATCGGGATGATGATGCTTTTGTCAACGAGGGCTGCCGTCTGTGGGGAGATGCCCTGACCTTCGCTGCCGATCAGCAGCCACTGACTTCCGTGAAAATCATGGGTGTAGCAGGAATCCGTTCCCGTCAGCGAGGTGCTGACCAGCAGCGACCCGCGGTCACGGGCCTGCGGCAGAATGGCGCTTAGGTCCCCCTCCACAACCGGGAGATGGAACATTGAGCCCATGGTGGAACGGATGGTCTTCGGATTGTACAGATCGGCGCACCCTTTGCCGAGGATCACACCGTCCGCACCTGCGGCATCGGCACTGCGGATGATCGTCCCCACGTTGCCGGGATCCTGAACCCCGTCCAGCACCATAACCCAGCTGTCCTGCTTCGCGAGGATGACATCCAGTCCCTGCTGTTCCTTCCGCACAATGGCAAACACCGGCTGCGGTGTCCCGGTGCTGCTGCACTTGGCGATAACCGCTGCCGATACGCCAATCACCTCCATACCCTGCACCGACTGGAGCAAGGGCTTCAGCTCGGCAGGCATGCCTTTATCCAGGTCAAAGGCCAGGCATTCCACATCAGCTTCAGCAAGCAGCGCCTCCTGCACCAAATGGATACCTTCTACAATAAATTTACCGGCTCTGTCACGGTGCTTCTTCTCCTGAAGACCAGCCCATTCCTTCACCCGTGTATTTTGGGGGGACATAATTTCCATGGGGTCCTACCTTTCTATTCCGTGTTGCGACTATTGATATGCCATTTCCATTTTCGTCAGATTGTCCTTCCGGCCAACGATAACAAGTACGTCACCTTCGACCAGCCGATCCTCGGCTCTGGGGGAAATGTTCATCTCCTCGCCCCTTCGGATGGCCATAACGTTGCAGCCGTATTTGGCCCGGATGTTCAGCTCTTGCAGGTTCTTGCCGAGCATCGGTCCGGAGACCTTCATGTCAAGAATACTGTAATCGGGTGACAGCTCGATGTAGTCAAGAATATTGGGGGAAGCCAAATGATGCGCTACCCGCATGCCCATATCGCGTTCGGGATAGATCACTTTATCTGCGCCAATCTTGCTGAGCACTTTGCCGTGCAGCTCACTTTTGGCCTTGACCAGAATCGCCGGAACGCCAAGGTCCTTCAGGATTAACGTCGTCAGAATGCTAGCCTGAATATTTTCCCCAATCGCCACTACCACCACATCGAAATTGCGGATGCCCAGTGCGCGCAGTGCCTCTTCATCTGTGGAATCCGCAGATACCGCATGAGTTACAATGCTGGAGATTTCTTGTGTGCGCTGCTCGTCGGCATCGATCGCCAGCACATCGAATCCCATGCCGCTGAGCGCCTTGGCGACACTTGAGCCGAAACGTCCCATGCCGATTACGGCATATTGTTTTTTTGCAGCCATTTCTGTACCTCCCGTAGCAATTTGCATCTCACACAGTATAGCATAAGGAGCCCCAAACTTGAATTTTCACCGCACATTCAGGGCATCTTATAACGAGGCCGTACAAGCTGAACTTTGGAATACCCACAAAACTTAAGGAGGCTCTCTATGCCGGTTACCATTGATTTGCGACAGGCGATTATCCATAAAGTGCACGGACAGTCTGAAGCCGACCTTCGGCAGATGATTGAAGGCTCTGTGGATGGGCCGGAAACGGCGTTACCCGGACTGGGTGCTGTATTCGAAATGATGTGGAAAGACCTGGACCATGCCAAACAGGATGCTCTAGTCTCGATGCTGCACAATCATTTGGAGAAGATCACCCCAGGATCCATCACCTCCTAGCAGGAATGCTAGTTCAACAAAAAACCTCCGCGTTCCACATTGCAGCTGCACATGTGGAGGCGGAGGTTTTTTGACAAAGAGCATCTCTTTGGTGCTATGTGTAGCCCCATAGTTGCCTCGTCGTTATTCCAGATCAGCGGTACTCGGTCTTAACTTGCTGCACAGGTCGATCCATCAAGGAGCCGTCTCCAGGAACTTCGCGGTCGGGTTCTTCTCCATGGCTGTACGCATCGCGTATTCGTTCTCGAAGAGCACAACATAGTTGCCTTTTTTGTCGGTGACCAGCGTGGAGTTGATGCGGAACTTGCTTGCATCCGGCTTATTCTCATCTACAATCCAGCGCGCGAACTGATAGCTCATCCGCTGCAGCTGAACGTCTACGCCATACTCGCCTTTCATGCGGTATTCGAACACCTCGAATTGCAGCTGCCCGACAACTCCCAGCAGAATATCGTCAAAGTTGACCGTGCGGAACACCTGGATCATGCCCTCCTCGGTCAGCTGGTCGATTCCCTTCTGGAACTGTTTCGATTTCAGTGCGTTCTTGATGCTTACTTTAGAGAAAATCTCCGGCGAGAACGTCGGCAGCTCGTCAAATTCAATATCTCCGGCCTGGCTAAGCGTATCTCCAATGCGGAAGATTCCGGGATCGAACAGCCCGATAATATCCCCCGGAAAAGCCTCCTCGACAATATCGCGGTCCTGCGCCAGGAACTGCTGCGGCTGGGACAGCTTAATGTCCTTACCCGCACGAACATGCTTAACACTCATCCCGCGCTCGAACTTGCCGGATACGATCCGCAGGAAGGCGATCCGGTCACGGTGGGCCGGGTTCATGTTCGCCTGGATTTTGAAGACATAGCCGGTAAATTTATCGTTCGTCGGCTCAATGGAACCTACCGTACTCCGGCGCGGCTCTGGCTTCGGTGCCAGCTCCAGGAAGTTGTCCAGGAAGGTCTGCACGCCGAAATTATTAATCGCACTGCCGAAGAATACCGGTGTTAGCTCACCGCGTAGTACTTTTTCATAATCAAAGGGATCCCCCGCCACGTCAAGCAGCTCCAAATCCTGGCACAGCTGGTCATGCAGGTAATCCCCGGCCATCTCACGGATGATCGGATCCTGGTAGCTGTCTACCTTTTGCACCTTAATTACAGAATGATCGTCGCCCTGAAACAGCTCCACCTGATTCTTCATCCGGTCGTATACGCCGCAGAGCTCACGCCCTCCGCCAATCGGCCAGTTCATCGGTACGGAGCGGATGCCCAGTACATTCTCCAGCTCTTCCATCAGCTCGAACGGACTCTGGCCTTCACGGTCCAGCTTGTTGATGAATGTAAAGATCGGAATGCCCCGTTTGGCGCAGACCTGGAACAGCTTGATTGTCTGTGCTTCCACACCCTTAGCTACGTCAATCAACATGACCGCACTATCCGCAGCCGTCAAGGTACGGTAGGTGTCCTCACTGAAATCCTGGTGACCTGGGGTATCCAGAATATTCACCCGGTGGTCCAGATAGTCAAATTGCATCACGGAGGAAGTTACAGAGATCCCGCGCTGCTTCTCAATTTCCATCCAGTCACTGGTCGCATGTTTGCTAGCTTTACGGGCCTTAACCGAACCCGCCAATCGGATCGCGCCGCCGAACAGCAGCAGCTTCTCCGTTAATGTTGTTTTCCCCGCATCCGGGTGGGAAATGATCGCAAATGTTCTGCGTTTGTCCACTTCCTTTTGCAGCTTCTGATCCGGTGCCATATGGTTTGCACTTATCCCTTCACATATAAATTCATGCTTCTGCTTCAATTACCGGGTACCCATCAAATCGGTGCTCTGCTCATTTGTACAAACCCCTTTATTGGTGAATTTGCCATTGCCACAGTACCGTTACCGTTACATTTCCGCTTCTGGTGAAAGCATCCTTTTCAGTATAACAAAATCCGGTGAAGATTATCTACATAAAAGCGGCGGATGGCAAAGATGTTGGTAAATTATCTGGGGAATAGTTAACCTGCATGAAGTGGAGACAACGCAAAAGAATCGCCCTACAGCCATCAAAGGCGACTGCAAGGGCGATTCTCTTCACACCACATATCAATTACGCGATGAACTAGCTGTTAGCCTGCCACACCACGTTGTCTTCATCCTGTCCGTTAACCGGCCACCAGTGGAAGCCTTCACGGGCCAGCAGCTGATCGGCTTCGATCGGACCCCAGGAGCCTGCCGGATAGGACGCCAGATCACCTGTGCCTTCCTTCCAGGCCTTTGCAATGCGGTCCACGAAGGACCAGGCCGACGAGACTTCATCCCAGCGGGTGAAGTAGGTTGAATCTCCGCGCGCGGCATCATGCAGCAGACGCTCGTAAGCCTCAGGTGAGTTGATCCCAACCATGCAGCTCTGGCAGAAGTCCATAGCGAGCGGCTGAATCTCCGATTCCGAGCCCGGCTTCTTGGCATTGATCTTCACGTAGATGCCTTCCATCGGATTGACACGGATGACGAGCAGGTTCGGCTCGAGTTTATGCTTTTGACCCAAATACACGTTGGTCGGCATACCCTTGAACTCCACCACTACTTCCGTTGTTTTCACAGGCAGACGTTTACCCGTACGGATATAGAACGGTACCCCTGCCCAGCGGAAATTGTCTACAAAAATACGGGCCGCAAAATAAGTCTCCGTGTTCGACTCCGGATCCACCTTATCTTCCTGGCGGTAAGCCGGAAGGGTCTTGCCTTTGTAGAGTCCTTGTGTATACTGTCCACGCACCACATTCTCATGAACTTCCTCTGAGGAAGCGTAAGGCCGCAGCGAGCGCAATACTTTAACCTTCTCATCACGGATATCTTCAGCCAGAAGACGGCTTGGCGGTTCCATTGCAATCATCGTCAGCAGCTGCAGAATATGATTCTGGCCCATATCACGCAGCGCACCGGCATGATCATAGTATCCGCCGCGTTCTTCTACCCCAACGGTTTCACCAAGCGTAATCTGAATATTGGCAATGTGCTTGTTGTTCCAGAGCGGCTCGAAGAAGGCATTGGCAAAACGGATCACTTCAATGTTCTGCACCATTTCCTTGCCCAGGTAATGATCGATCCGGTAGATCTCTTCTTCCTTGAACACCTGGCGGATCTGCTCGTTTAGCTGTTCTGCGGATTCCAGATTGTAGCCGAACGGCTTCTCAATCACTAGACGGTTCCAGCCCCGTGTCTGCAGCATGCCGCCAGCCTTAAGGTTGAACGAGACACTGCCGAACAGCTCGGGAGCGAGGGCGAGATAGAACATACGGTTGCCTGGAATATGGAACTTCTCTTCCAATGCTTCGGTCTGCGCATTCAGCTCACGGAAGCCGTCAATATTATTGATGTCCAAAGACTTGTATTCAAAATGCTGTACGAATTCATTCCATTCGGCTGCATCTCCAGCCTGGTAGCGGCAGAATTCATGAATGGATTCCTTCACATCTTCACGGAATTCCTCTTGGGTACGGGGACGCCGAGCCACGCCAATGACCGCGAAATCATGGGTCAGCTTGCCTTCACGGTACAAACTGTAAATCGCCGGGAAAAGCTTGCGGCGGGCTAGATCTCCGGTTGCCCCAAAGATAAAGAATACAGCACCGGGTGTATGCAGTGCATCAAGGGTTTGATTTTCAGCCATGGCTCCTCATCTCTCTGTATGTAATATAGTTGACAATCATTCTCAGCGCCGGATAGTTCATAGAATACATCGACGGCGTGATGTCATTTTATCATATCCGCCGGAAGTATGCTATCACATTCCTGACAGTTTTTCTCGGGATTTCGCAAATTTCCATTACTCTTTCTTATCTGTTTATGGACAACTGCTTATAGGACAACACAGTCCAGCATTCACAAACCTATTATACCGTTATGCCAAAAGCTCCGCAAACACGGAGCCCACATGCGGAAGTTCTGGACGTCAGCCTTCCCGTATAACAAAAAGCCGCCACAGGATATAAGGTCCGTGTAACGGCTTTTCAGGATATATAGTATAGCATGGAGTATAGAAATCCCCTGCTCAGTATTCAATAGTAATTAAAGGCATTCCAAGCGTTACCCGGTTAGTATGATTGTTGCCGTTCTTATGGACGGCCAACTGCAGTGCAATCGAATGACTGCCGCTAGTGACCGTTCGCTTCAGGCCGGGAACACTGTAAGTGCGGCTGTATGTAGTGTCGTCTTCGTAGCTCTCTTCCGGATTCATTCCGGGGAGCTGTTCTTCGATGGATTGTTCTATTGAAAATAATGCGGCTTCCGGCCCGCTCTGATCCCTCGCGGTACCTTGCAGCGAGGCATTCCACTCGGCCGTTATGCCCACCTGGAGCAGCTTCTGCCCAGCCGCTTCCGCAGCGGCCGGGAGCTCCGGCGTATCCAGCAGATCCGCCGTCTCGAAGGTCACGATCACATAGCTGCGTCCGCCTCCCAGCTCACTCCAGAAGAGTGAGACATTCGCTCCGGCCAACTCCGCAGCTGCGCGGGAGGTCATATGCCCGTCTTCGTCAGATCGGCTGACCACTCCAAGCCCAAGCTTCACTGCCAGGTTCTGCGCAGCTTCATCAGCAAGTACGCCGGATGTGTCGCTGCTATATTCGCCTTGCCACTTCAAGACAAACCGGAGCGGTGAATCCGGCAACGTAACTGCAGTGCCAAGACTAGCCATACGCTCGATGGAATCCGCAAGATTGCCAGTACCCGAGTCTGCTGCAGTTTGAGATGAAACCCTGGTTGGGACGAAGGAAGCGTCCTTTGGTGAAGGTGCATGTATAGCTGCTGAGGAAGTAGACTGATAGGATGACACAGTGTCTTCAGCAGAAGTTACGACCTCAGCCGAGATTGCATCTACGGTAGCGTCAGCACTGCGGAATCCAGCCATAAGACCGGCCGCCACACATAACCCGATCATCAGCAGTATCCCTTTGCCTGCACCTCTGCCTGTTCCTCTGTTCCTCATCATCAATCTCCCTCTCTATCCGGTCTAGTAATCTACTAAACAGGATATCCAGGAAAAGAGATTCTATACCTGCGGTTATTCCGCAAGTCCGTTCTTATAAGCATAAATGGCCGCTTGGGTACGGTCCTCCACACCCAGCTTGGCAAGAATATTCGTCACATGAAATTTCACAGTCTTAATCCCAATAATAAGCTGATCCGCGATATCCTGGTTGGATTTGCCCTGAGCCAGCAGCTTCAGCACTTCCATCTCGCGTTCCGTAAGTTCCTTATAGGCAGGGGCTTCTCCGCCTTTGGCATTGGACCGGAACCGGTTCATCATCTTGGATGCGACCTGCGACTCCAGTACCGATTGGCCTCTTGCAGCAGCGCGGATGGCATCTGCCACTTCGCTGGCCCGCGAGGTTTTCAGCAGATAGCTGAATGCGCCGGCTTCAATCACCGGATACATTTTCTCATCATCCAGATAGCTTGTAAGCACAATTACTTTACAATCCGGGTACAGCTTCAGAAGCTGTCTCGTTGTTTCAATCCCATCCATGCCATCCATAACCAGATCCATCAGGACCACATCCGGATTGTATTCCTGGGCCAGCCGTATGCCTTCTTCCCCACTTCCTGCCTCACCTACCACTTCGATCCCATCCTCGGTGCCAAGCACCGCAGCAAGTCCAATCCGGACCATTTCGTGATCGTCCACAAGCAGTACTTTGATCGCTTCCGCTTCCTCCATCTCCATGGTACCCTTGCCTCCTATTCATTGACTAATGGTACGGTAATCTCTATCCGCATGCCTTTGCCCGGTGCGGTAATGAACTGGATCGAGCCTCCGGTCTCAATAATCCGCTCCTGCATGTTCGACAACCCGTAGGATGTCTGCTTGCTCTCATCCATCTCGAACCCGATCCCGTCGTCGCGCAGGGTCAGCCGGACGGTATCGCCCCGGCGGTGAAGCCGAATCTCCATCTTCTCCGCCTTGGCATGGCGCAAGGTGTTGGATATAGCTTCTTGCACGATGCGGAACAAGTGATTCTCAATGCCCTTCATCAGCTGCACATCCGGATCCATCTCGAACACAATATTGATCGGAACCTTGATCTCCAGCTCCTTGATCAGCTCCTGCAGCCCCTGCCGCAGCCCTTTGCCCTCCAGATAGACCGGGCGCAAATGCAGCAGGAGCGCCCGCATCTCAGACTGGGCGACGGCAGACATTTCCTCAATCAGCGCAATTTGCCGCTGCGCTTTGTCAAAGTCCTTCTCCAGCGTTCGCCCTACTGCCGTTGCTGTCATGGAAATCGCGAACAGCTGCTGCGATACGGCATCGTGCAGTTCCCGCGCCAGTCGCTGCCGTTCTTCCATAATCGCTGTGACGCGGGCCTGCTCGGCCAGCTTGGCGTTGTTCGTCGAGAGCCGCTGTAGCGTATTCACCTGATTCTCCCATTTGCCGCTGATCCGGCTGAGCTGCTCGCTGAGCCGGCCCAGCTCATCATTACCCAGCTCCGGCATCGCCGGAGTGAGATTGCCTTTCTCCCAAGCTACGAGTGTAGCCCGCAGGAGCTCCAGCTTCCGCTTGGTCCGGAATCCTTGGTAGAAGCCGAAGACGATACCGAATACCACCGGCAGCAGAATCAGCGATACCGCTGTCCTCACACCGATTTCCCAATCCTCGAACGGCTGTAGATATCCATATGTATACATGATGTACAGGATCACGAGCAGCATGACCAATGAGAAAAGAGCCCCCTCACCCATGCTGCGCGTAACCATATTGCTGCTTTTTTTGCCCATGCCGGGAAGCCCTCCTTCATGGTTCTGTGTCAGACTACTCAATCTGCCCGCACATCCAGGTCACCCATAATATAAGAAATATTAAACTTCACTTTCTGCTCACAGCTGTCGTAGTTAGCCGACTTCCAGTTCAAACGGTTCAGCATGCCCGTATCGCGGTGGCTGCCGAATTCAATCGAACCAAACAGCACGAATGCCTCGATCTCCACCCCATAATTCTCGGACAGATGAATATCCGTATCCCCAAAAATCCCCTGGAACAGCATCACCGTCTCCCGGTCCTCCGCCATCGCCAGCGACAGATCAATATCAACCTCACCCAGCACATGCCAGGCACTTAGGCTGCGCATCACCCACGGTGACAGATCCCAGTCAAATCTGGAGGAGAAGCTTTGCTTCTGCATAAACCCGCCCCTGCGCTGCATCCGTCTGGATTTGACAAAAAACATCCCCAGGGAGATCAGGCAAATCCCCAGTACCAGCAGCAGGTGATCCAATAGCAGCAGTACTGCACCAACCCCGAGCAGCTTATAGCCCTGCTTGACGTTGCCCGACGTTGTCCGGTAGATTCCGAGCAGCAGGAACAGAAGCGCGACAATGGAAAAAAAGCCGAGCCATCTGCCAAATATCATCAAGCAGCCGACGCCGATCAGTCCTATGGCAATCATACGGTTCCGTTTATCCATTTCGCACCTCCTATAAGTTTTGCGGAGCAAAACTGACTTTGTAAGCAGTATATAAGTTGAACTTAAGATATTAATATTGGGGTTACGGACGTAACTACGAAGAATGTTTGGACTTCCGGCCGCTGTTGTCTGCAGATTTCTTCAATTAATACTGCTGTTAGCAGTGGAAATCTGCCAGACAAAGGCGGACGCTGCCGCTCCTCCAGTTCCAAACTTCTCCTTCGTCACTTCAACCCCTTTTTAAAATATAAAGTTCTTCTTATAAATAGTATTCGTAAGTTTCCTGCATCCCGCTACAAAAGCCATACCGGTATGGAAGATCCATACCGTATGGCTTTACCTTGATCAGCATATCATATTCGCCTGTAATTATGGAACAGGCTTTATTCTTCTTTTTTATCCAAAGAAGGGGATGATGTAGGGGTGTTCAGCTTGCTCTTCAATGCGGCGAGCTGTTCTTCCACCTTCAGCTGTTTTTCGGCATCAACCGGTTTGCTGTATGCTGTTGCCGAAGGGCTGTAAGGTGCACGCATCACATCTGCTTCTGCTTCAAGCTGCATGATTTTTTCTTCCATCCGGTGGAAGCCGAGGGATGCACTGCCGCTCTCGATGGCATGAACACTGCTGATTTGCGACATCTGTTTCTTGGCCTTGGCCATTTGGGCACGGGAGACCAGTTCATTACGTTTGTTGCGCAGCTTGTAGAATTCATCCTTCATGTCATGCAGTTGCTGTACCAGTTCCTTAGCCTGCAATTCTGCCTGAGTGTGAAGCTCGCTGTATTCGGCTTGCTTCTGGTCGAAGTAGATTTTTTCTTCCAGCAGCTTACGGGTAACTTCCTCCTGGCCATTCTTCAGTGCCAGTTCAGCCTGGGCTGCACGTTGTCCGGATACCTTGGCGGCTTCCTCAACACGCTGCTTCATGCGGCGCTCATTAGCCATTTGCTTCGCTACAGTTACCTCAGCTTCGTGAATTTCAGCCTCCATATCGCGCAGATATTGGTTCAGCATTACGATTGGGTCCTCTACCTTATCCAGCAAGTCATTTACCGACGCTTTTGTCATATCTTTAATCCGTTGAAATACTCCCATAATTTACACTTCTCCCTTCTCGTATTTAGCAAGTTTTTGTTTGAGCTCTTCGACTTCTTTTTGCAGAGCTTTCTTCTCAATATCCTTCATCATGGCATCAATACCAGAGTCTTGTGCAGAATAGGCACCCGCTTTATCATAACCGGGGTTGTAACCCGGCTGGCTGCCGTAAGGGCCGTATCCACCCTGTCCGTGAGGACCCTGAGGTCCGCGTCCATGTTCAGGTCTTCCTGAGTAAGGACCGCCATAAGGGCCGCCCGGTCCAGGACCGAAAGGATTATACTGGGTCGGCTCTTTGGGTATAATAAGCGCTGCGACAAAATAAGCAAGAATAGTTGCTCCGCCGGTAAAAGGAATACTGACCACCAGCAAAATCCGGAACAGGGTGGAGTCGATGCCGAGCGTCTCGGACAATCCACCTGCCAGCCCTGTCATCACCTTGTCACGGGTTGAACGATACAATCGCGTCATAGAACTACTCCTTTCCATCATTGTTCAGTTTCTCCTTCAGGCGGGCCATCTCTCTTTCGAGTACAGTCGCCACGGTTTCTCCAGCCTGAATGGCGTATTCCTGGCCCATGCGGCGCAGATCGCGCAGACTCTTCGCTTCCAGCTCCCAATCGCTCATCCGGTCTTCCAGCCGGCCGAACATCTTGGGAACGTCACTGCCATTGCCAAAAGCTGTAGCTCTCTGGTTCATGCGCTGCTGCAACCGCAGCGACTCCATCCGTGCTGCATAATACTGGCGTTTGCTGTATACCGTCTGGTACTCCATTTTCAGCTCGTTCAGCTGACCTTCAAGCTCAAAGAGTGATTGTTGGCTCTGCTCCAGCAGACCGCTGTACTGCTCCAGCTTTTCCTCGTGAATGATCTTCTCTTGCAGTGCCAGCTTAGCCAGGTTATCCTCGCCAGCCTTGAGTGCAAGCAAAGCCTGCTCTTCACGTTTGTTCCTCATAGCCGTCGCCTGATTCACCTGCTGCTGCAGCTGCTTCGTATGGGCTGCGTATTGCTGGTACAGCCTCTCGGCTTCGGCGATTTCCTCACGTGTTGAATGTAGAAATTGATCGATCAGCTTCACCGGATCCTGGCTCTGTTCCAGTCGTTCATTCAAGTTAGCTACGGTAATATCCCTCATGCGGCGAAAAACACTCATGATTCTTGGCTCCCTCCCTGCTTCTTATTAAGTAACCCTGGAATGCTTAATATGTTCCGTTTCTTCTACCTTTCAGTACCGAGATACCCCATACCACCAGCGCGATACCGAGTAGTGGTCCGATGATCCAGGAAAGCTTGGCGATCAGGGACATGACACCAATGAACAGTACCACCCAGCCGATAACCTTGCGTCCGCTTTTAATTCCATAGTATCCGAGAACAACCAGCAATACCGGGAACAGAAGTCTGAACATTCCGTGGATCAGTGGAAGGGCAATCCCCATCAGCATAATCGCTCCAAGCACGATCAGGACAATCGCAAGTCCGTTACCTTGTCTTCTTTGCATTTTTTCTCACCGCCTTTCGTTAACCTTGAACCTTATAGCCTTATTCTAGGGCAAACCGCAGACTTTCAAAACAGACCGTGGACGGTTTTGTGTACTGGACCTTAGTCGGGGAGGCTATGCGACTGCAGGATGCCTGGACGGAGGGTGAGTCTTCGCTGGTGTGGTTAAATTCGGATTGCGTAATCCTGTTGCGTTGTACATAATATGGAAGTACATAGCCCGCAGCCTGAAGTCATCCTTAATCTGGCTGCTGTATAGAAGTGTCAGAACAAAGGAGCATAACCATGAAGACACTACTCATCGTTGAAGATGACCGGAGCCTGAACAAAGGCATCGCCTTAACTCTTGCCCAGAATGAGTTTGCGATACAGCAAGCCTACGATATTGCCTCAGCAGAACACATCCTCTCTTCTATTAAGATAGATCTGATCATTCTGGACATTAATCTCCCTGACGGAAGCGGATTGGACTACTGTGAGAAAATCCGGGGAACCTCTCAGGTGCCGATTATCTTTTTGACCGCAAATGACCTGGAGCCGGATATCGTTACAGGATTTGAGCTTGGAGGCGATGACTATATTACTAAGCCTTTCAGCCTGATGATCCTTCGGGCCAGAGTCATGGCCGTTCTCAAACGGGCTTCCTCCCGCGGTGAGGATAAGCTCACACTTGGTGCTTTGCGCTTTGATTTTGGACGGATGGAATTTTATAAAAATTCGGAACCCTTAATCCTTAGCAAAACCGAACTGAAGTTGCTGAAAATACTAGTCGCGAACCCTGGTATGATTCTGAACCGGGAACAGTTAATTGATAAGATCTGGTCGCAGGAAGCCGCGTTTGTGGATGAGAATGCCCTGACGGTAGCCGTCAAACGGCTGCGCGCCAAAATTGAGGACGAGCCTGCGGCTCCAAAATACATCAAAACCGTCTACGGCCTGGGGTATATGTGGGCGGAGAGACCGAATCCATGACTAGCCGCAATCGAGTACAGAACTCCAAACGGAGCAACCATGTTTTTTCGGCAATCTTGGTGCTTCTGGTATTGGGCTACGCCGGAAGGGTCTTCTTTCTGGAGGGGGAGCAGCCTGCACTCACGGAACTGACGGTCCTCTTCGTCTCCTGCATGCTGATTCTGGGAGCCTTATGGAATTGGACGCTGCGGCGGCAGGTTACAGCCTTTATGAATTTAGTAGATGAAATGGTGGACAGGGCGATTCATGGACGGGAGAAGCTGACCGATTTTGACGAGACCAGCCTTTCTTCCCTGGAGCACAAATTGTTGCGCTACATTGAGATTAACAAAGCGAATGAGCAGAATCTGGAAACCGAAAAAAACATTATCAAGGAACTCATCTCGGATATCTCCCATCAGACTAAGACCCCTCTCTCCAATATTCTGCTCTACAGCCAGCTGCTTGCTGAAACTCCGGGGCTTGGCGGGGATACACGGCTTCTGCAGAACCAGATCGAGACTCAATCGGAAAAGCTCGAATGGCTGATCACCTCACTAATCAAATTATCCAGACTGGAAACGGGCATGATTACCCTGCACAGCGAGCTCACACCTGTTATTGCAACAATTACCAACGCTGTGACACACGTCTACACCCGCGCAGAAAATAAAGGAATCAACATCCAGATTGAATGTGATCCGCTGACGATAGCCCGTCACGATCACAAATGGACCAGCGAAGCGCTGTTCAACCTGCTTGAGAATGCGGTGAAGTATTCAGAAACAGGGGGCATTATCCGGATTACAGCCGAAGGCAATGAAATGTTTACACGGATTGATATCTCCGATACAGGCATGGGGATTCCGGGGGATGAGCTCGAGCATATCTTCAAACGGTTTTACCGGGGACACAGCGCCAGGGAATACGAAGGCATCGGGATTGGGCTCTATTTGACGCAGAAAATCATCAGCCTCCAAGGAGGTTTTATTACGGCGGCATCGGAGATCGGCACAGGAACGAAGCTCTCGATCTTCCTCCCCCAGGTCTAATGGTGTCAATCCTGACAGATTTCAGACACTGCCCGGTTAGATTGGTCTGATATCTTAAGGAATAACCCAAGATGATGGAGGAATGATTTTGCCCATGCCTATTCTGAGAATCGAACATCTGAAGAAATATTATGGAAAAGATCCGCAGACGACTGTAAAAGCGCTGGACGATGTATCCCTAACCGTGGAGAAAGGTGAGTTTCTGGCCATTGTGGGCACCAGCGGCAGCGGAAAAAGTACCTTGCTGCATATGCTGGGCGGTCTGGACCGGGCGACGTCAGGCAAGGTTTTTGTGGATGGAAATGATATTTTTGCGATGAGTGATGAGAAATTGACAATTTTCCGACGGCGGTCGGTCGGATTCGTCTTTCAGAGCTACAATCTGGTACCGATCCTAAATGTGCTCGAAAACATTCTGCTTCCCCTAGAGCTCGACGGCGGTAGAATCGATCAGGCGTATCTGGACGAGGTGATCCGGGCATTGGGCCTGCAGGAAAAAATCCACAATCTGCCTTCCAACCTCTCCGGCGGCCAGCAGCAGCGGGTGGCTATTGCCAGAGCTTTGGCTACCAAGCCTTCTATCATTCTGGCGGACGAGCCTACAGGCAACCTTGACAGCAAAACCAGCCAGGAGGTACTGATTCTGCTCAAGCAGATGAGCGAAAAATACAACCAGACCATTGTCATGATTACCCACAACGAATCTATCGCGCAGACCGCTGACCGCATTATCCGCATTGAAGACGGGCGCATTGTTTCGGGCCATGCCTCCAGCGGAGTAAGCCCGTTATGATCAGCACCAACAACCGCAGAATTGTAACCCGCCTCTCCCTTAAGAGCCTCAAAGCCAGTCCGATGCGCAATTTGGCTGTAATCTGCGCGGTCCTCCTGACGACCTTACTCATCACTTCTATTTTTACAATGGTCCTTAGCATCAACAAATCCATGGAATTGACCCAGATGAAGACCGTTGGTTCTGATTTTCACGGAGGCTTCAAATATCTTACTCCGACTCAGGTGGTGATCCTGAAGAAACATCCCTCCATACGGGAATACGGCGTTTCCCTGCATGCAGGGAATCTGGGGAATGAAGTTTTCAAGAACAACCCGGTAGAGGTTATGCGGATCGATGAAGCTTACGCCAGGCACGGTTTTATTAACTTTATCGAAGGCGGACTGCCTGCTGCTGAGAATGAAGTTGTACTGAATACCTGGGTGATGGATAAGCTCGGCATCAAGCATGCACTGGACCAGAAGGTTACTCTGGATATTGATATCGGGGCGCATGTGATACATCAGGATTTTATCGTATCGGGTTATTATGAGGCGGATAAAAATTTGTCGATGGCAGGTCTGACATTCGTCTCCGATGCTTGGGTGCAGAAGCACCTGTCCTCTATTGATCCGGTAAAATCAAAGGCCAGCGGCTCTTATGTGAACACCGAAGAGCTGAGCGTTATGTTCAGCAATGCCGTAGATATCGAAAAAAAACTGAACAAAGTACTCGCGGATACCGGTCTGGATGTACCGATTGGGATCAATTGGGCCTACACGGCTTCATCTCTCTCGGAAAACATCATCAATCTGGTCCCTTATCTGGCAGTCATCCTGATCATCATGCTGAGCGGATATTTGCTGATTTATAATATCTTTTACATCTCGGTTGTACGGGATGTCAAATTTTACGGCCTGCTGAAAGCAATCGGAACTACGCCGAGACAGCTAAAGCGAATCATCACGATCCAGTCCCAGCTGCTGTATCTGATCGGTCTGCCCTTCGGGTTGGCTTCCGGTTACGGAATTGGCCGGTGGTTGTCTCCGCTGCTGAGTACCTTTTCAAGTGAACCAAGCGAAACTGCTTATTCATCCAGTCCGTGGATCTTTATCGGAGCCGCTGTGTTCGCCTACCTGACGGTATGGATCGCCGCAAGCAAGCCGGGCCGGATGGCCGCACGGATTGCCCCTGTTGAGGCCGTACGGTTCGCAGGCGTTAGCGCCAAGCGTAAGATGAACAAACGTTCGAAACGCGGGGCACGGCTGCACACCATGGCCTTCGCCAATCTGTTCCGCAACAAAAAGAAACTGTTCCTTATGCTGACCTCGCTCTCCTTAAGCATGATCTTGTTCAGTATTATATTTACCGTCATCTCATCGCTGGATGTCAATAAGTACCTGAGCACATTTATCAACGGGGACGTTGTGATCCGTAACAGTGCTGTAATGCACGCTTTGGGCGGGCCGTCCGGTGATCCTTACAAGCTTTCGGGGCCATTGATAAGTGAACTAGGGAAGATTGACGGAGTTGAACGTGTGGACAGGGTCTATTTTAAATTTGAAAACTACATTATGGATGAAACAATACGTGCAGCACTGAAGCCTCAGGTAGAGACTGGTCCATCTGACCCGGCTCTTGCATGGGTTCTTAAGAATAACCTCATTCAGCTTGATCTATACGGTGTGGATACCGGCTGGTACGACCTGGTGCAAAAGAACGTCATTGAAGGCAGCTTTGATCCGCAGAAATTCGCCTCCGGAAACTATGTGCTGGTGACCGAAACCATCATGGGTGAGGATACTTATAAAACTTATTACCATCCCGGTGACCAGGTGAAGTATGAGGGTCTGGGCAAAAGCTATGAGGTCATGGCCATTCTAAATTATGATGCTCTTTATGCCGCAACTACCCAAGCTTTCTCAGCTTACGGTTATAATGCTTTCTTTCCTTCCTCAGAATTGACTAAAGAGCTACCTGCGGGAAGCGATCCGCCTAAGGCTCTGTCGGCAACGCTTCATGTCAACCCGGCCAAGCTGGTAAGTGCCATGCAGACCGCCAAAGCTCTTGCAGCTTCAAGTGATGAGCTGGCCTACAAATCCAGAGAGGATTACAGGCAGGAGCTTGGCGGGTTTATCCGCATTTTCCAGACGGTCGGCTACGGCCTCAGCTTCGTCATTGCCCTGATTGGCGTTCTTAATTATATCAACACGGTAATTACGGGAGTGATTGCGCGAAAGAATGAATTCGCTCTGCTGGAGAGCATCGGCATGACCAAGCGGCAGCTGAAAAAAGTTCTGGTGTATGAAGGGATGTTCAATGTCCTATTAGCCGTATCGGTCACCTCGACCTTAGGCGTATTTCTGACTTACCGTATTTCCAAAAACATAACGGATAACATGGCGTTCACCGTCTTCCATATGGGCTGGCTTCCTTTTGTTCTGTTTGTTCCGGTCCTGGCTGCGATTGCATATACCGTTACCTTATCCTCCTATAGAATGCTGAGCAAGGCCACGGTTGTCGAAAGACTGCGGCAAACAGACTAGCAGGTGTTTCTTTTAAGTAAAAATGACATCGCCATCCTCAATAATAGGCGGTATTCGTTTCAGCGAGAAATAGAAGGATACTTTATGACGTCCGGCATATAAAGTTTCATATCCCAAAATAAACGACATTCGTCCATATGGACTCTGCTTTTCTCCATAGATTTAGGTGCAGAACAGACTTATACTGAGGCTGACTCTCCACTGTCCGCGAGCAGCAATGACAGTTTAAGACGTACAGTGGGCATCCTTACATTATGATCTGATTTTTGATTCGAATACCATGCTTTCCTGCATCCGCCACTCTAAATCTGCAGACATCCCAGGAGGTTGTTACCTTGTCCATTATTTTCGATGCCGAGCATCAAATCTTTCATCTGCAAACCGCTAACACCAGCTATGTCTTCGGCCTTGCCCGCGGCTCCTATCCGGTGCATCTGCACTGGGGCCGGAAAATCCGCGGCGCTGCTATATCTGATCTCTATAGCCCCGAGCTCATGGGCTTCAGCAGCACGGTTGATCCCAAGGATAATGCTTTCTCTCTGGACATGCTCCCCCAGGAATACCCCGGCTATGGCTCGGGAGACTTCCGGGAGCCTGCCTATGAGGCGGAGCTGCTGAACGGCACTTCTGTAACGGAGCTTACCTATGTATCCCATAGCATTCTCAAGGGTAAACTGGCACTGGAGGGACTGCCAGCTGTCTATGCTGAAAGCGGCGATGAAGCAGAAACGCTGCAGCTTGTACTGGAGGATACCACAACAGGCCTGCGAGCTGTGCTGTCTTATACTTTAATGAAGGGCTTCGATGCCATAATCCGCTCTGCACAGCTAACAAATATCGGCAGCGGACCTCTGAAGCTGAACCGTGCTTTATCGGCAGCGCTCGATTTTCCGCATGACAATTACGAGCTGATCCAGCTGTCCGGGTCCTGGGCCCGCGAACGCCACCTCGTTCGTTCTCCTCTGCACAATGGACGACAGGGCATTGACAGCAAACGTGGTGCCAGCAGCCATCAGCAAAATCCGTTCCTGGCCCTCCTGTCTCCTCAAACTGTGGAAGACAGCGGAGAGGCTTATGGTTTCAGCCTGGTCTACAGCGGCAGCTTCAGTGCTAATGCCGATGTGGATCAATACGGAACTACACGCGTAACGCTGGGCATCAACCCGTTCGGCTTCCGCTGGCTGCTCGCTCCCGGCGAGAGCTTCCAGACGCCCGAAGCGGTGCTCGTCTATTCCGACCAAGGCATCGGCGGGATGTCCCGGACCTACCACAAGCTGTACCGGACCCGCCTGGCGCGGGGGTTATACCGCGACGAGCCCCGTCCGGTGCTGATCAACAACTGGGAAGCCACCTACTTCGACTTCGATGCCGACAAAATCGAAGATATCGCCCGTGCCGGCAAGGCGCTGGGGATCGAGCTGTTCGTGCTGGATGACGGCTGGTTCGGCCGCCGCGATGACGATACAACTTCGCTGGGCGACTGGTTCGTGGATACCCGCAAGCTGCCACAGGGTCTGCCCGATCTGGTGGAGCGGGTCCGGAGTCTCGGGATGCAGTTCGGCCTCTGGTTCGAGCCGGAGATGGTATCACCGGAGAGCGAACTGTACCGCGCTCATCCGGACTGGTGTCTGCATGTGCAAGGCCGCAGACGCAGTCAGGCCCGCAATCAGCTGATTCTGGATCTGTCGCGCCAGGAGGTATGTGATTATATTATCGAGTCGGTCAGCAGCGTGCTGGCATCGGCCCCGATCACCTATGTCAAATGGGATATGAACCGGCATATGACCGAGATCGGCTCCGCTGCCCTGCCGACTGAGCGTCAGGGAGAAACGGCTCACCGCTATATGCTGGGTCTGTACCGGGTAATGGAAGAGATCACCTCCAAATTCCCGCATGTGCTGTTCGAAAGCTGTTCCGGCGGCGGCGGCAGATTTGATCCGGGCATTCTTCATTACATGCCACAGACCTGGACCAGCGATGATACAGATGCTGTTGAACGTCTCAAGATTCAGTACGGTACCAGCATCGTCTACCCTGCAAGCAGCATGGGCTCCCATATCTCGGCTGTGCCGAACCATCAGGTGCACCGCAACACCTCGCTCTCGATGCGTGGCGACGTGGCCATGTCCGGCAACTTCGGGTATGAGCTGGACCTGACCCGCTTCACACCCGAAGAGCAGGCAGAAGCGGCTGCTCAGGTAGCCTTCTACAAGGAAATCCGTTCTCTCGTTCAGCAGGGCGATATGTACCGGCTCCTATCGCCGTTTGAAGGCAATGAAACGGCCTGGATGTTCGTAAATGAAGGCCGGACTGAGGCACTGGCGGGATACTTCCGCGTACTGGCCAGTCCGAACACGAAACGCCCGCGTCTCCGTCTTCAGGGGCTGGACCCGGAGAAGGACTACGTCCTCAAGGAAACCGGAGCGGTATATGGCGGGGATCGGCTGATGTACGCCGGTCTGCTCCTGCCGGAGCTGCACGGGGACTTTCAGAGCAAGCTGCTCCACTTTGTTGCTGTAGAACAATAGAAAGTATAGTAATAAACAAGCATCCCTCGCCCCAGGAAGTCCTGGAGGTGAGGGATGTTTGTTTTTATGCGACAACAACTTAAGCGCAAGGTATTTAATGCAAGGTATAACGTAAAGTCTTTAACGTAACATTTTCAGTCTAACTTTTTTCAGCATAGCGTCTTCCACTTAGGATTTTTCAGCGCAGCGTCTTCAGCGCACCGCTCCAGGCGATCACTTGATCCAACATACCGTTCACGTTCGTAAGATGGAGATCCGCCGGTTTGAAGGTCTGGCCGTTCTCGAAGTCAGTGAAAAGGGATAACGCCGGATGCACACGGACATCCGCAATGGACAACTCGCCCAGAATGCCGCGCAGATGCTCGGCTGCACGTGCTCCTCCGACGGAGCCATAGCTAACAATCCCTGCAGCTTTATTGTTCCATGCTTCGCGGGCATAATCTAGAGCATTCTTGAGCGCAGCTGTAATACTGTGATTGTACTCCGCTACGATAAAGACGAAACCGTCCAGTGAATTCAGCTTTTCATTCCAGCGCCCGGCTTGTTCCGAAGCATCCGCTTCGCCTAGTAATGGCAGCTTGAAATCTGCGATATCCACAATTTCATAATTGGCGTCGCCGCGCTGGTCGGCAATCCCCTTCACCCATTCACCCACCTGCGGGCTTAAACGGCCTTGCCGCGTGCTGCCCAGAATAATTCCAATTTTCAATGCAGACATGATGTTCCTCCTCCAAAATAATGATGTTTGTCAATCTATCACCATTATTTACTTCCAGGAATCAGCTTATCCAGAAGATAAATCTTCAAAAACCACACAGCTTCAAGTACATTTTATAGTTGTAGGGGTAACCCGTCATCTTCAAAACTGCTAACGCATTAAACTATGGAAAGTGTGCACTTTATGGGATTCGTATATTTCGGCGAAGGGATGTGCAGCGGACTTTCACCTCTTAACGTTCAGCCCCCCTGTTTCCTGTTCCTTGCTTCTTCCTGACCGGTACCGTCCGGCTGCGAAAGAGGGTAACCAGCACCACGGCAGCAATAATGATTACGGCGGCGGTCAACGTGTTGACCGTAAGCTGCTCACCTGCAAGCAGCCAGCCTAAGAATACCGCGACTACCGGGTTCACGAACGCATAGGTCGAAACCAAGGTGGCATCGGCATTCTGGAGCAGCCAGATGTAGGACGTGTACCCGACAATCGAGCCGAAGACAATCAGATAACCCACAGCAGCATAAGAACGAAGGGAAATTGCTGTGACATCCAGCTTGGACCAGTCGCCGGTGAAATAGGAAAATGCGATCAGGAGCACCCCTCCGGTCAGCATCTGTGCAGCTGTCGACATCACCGGGGAATCCGGCAACCCGGCACTTCTTGAGTACATAGACCCTGCAGCCCAGCTTAGGGAGGCTACAAGCAAGGTAATGATGCCCGTCACATCAGTAGCCGTACTCTTCGCCTCCTGTCCCGGTTGGAAGACCAGCACAGCAATACCAAGCAGCCCAAGCACAATTCCGGCGATAACGCCGAGACTAGGACGTTTACCGCTGCGGCCAAACCAACCGAACAGCATCATCCAGACTGGAACAGCGGCAACGATCAGGGAAGCAATGGATGAGGCGACCCTTTGCTCCGACCACGCCACCAGTCCATTGCCGCCAAGCAGCAGCAGTGCGCCGACCATTGCCGAAGACCTCCATTCTCGACCCGCTGGACGTTTGGCACCGCTCAATCTGGCGACTATGTATAGAACAATTCCGGCAGCGCAGAAACGTACACCCGCCATAAGGAAAGGTGGCATGGTCTCAATCGCAATCTTCATGCCGACGTATGTGCCTCCCCAAAACAAATAAACAGACAACAACGCAATCATAGTCACATACAACGAATTTACTCCAGTCTGCTTCATGCCCACCATCCTCTCTTCATAGATCTGAATCCTTTCTTCTATTACCAAACAAGCTAACCATTTCATCAAGCAGCCGGCTTGCCAATCTCTTCATGGGACATTCGATTCTTAGGACTATGTTTACGCAAAAGGAGCATTTTAAACACATACTCCCTCAGCCACTACTCCCTGCCGGGCAGTCCATTCATGCCAAAGAACTCCCCTTCCTCCAGGCCCGTCACAAACCGCTGCAGCCAGACATAATACTCTACTGCGTGCTGGAGCTTATCAAGATCCCTCAGGCAGGCCTGCCGCTCCTCTTCCGGGGTATCCGCCGAGTCAATTAGCGCCTGAAGCTCAGGCATTGCCGTACCCATTGCCTCCTGCATCACATCAATCTCCCGCTGGAGCTTCAGGGTAAAGAAGTTTTTGAATGCCTGAAAAAAATCGGTCTCGGCGGCATACAGATCCTTCCGCTCGCGTTTCTCGTCCAGCTTGGTTACCATCCGGGAAGCGATCAGGGAACGTACGCCGTAGCTCATGTTGCTTTTGCTCATATTCATAACCTGCTTCATTTCCTCCAGCGTCATCGGCTTGTCCTCAAAGAACATAATCCCGTAGAGCTGCCCGAAGGAATAATTCGCTCCATACAAATCCATCGTCTGCGCAATCGCATCGATTACTCCGCGTAGCAGTTGCTCCCGTGGAGATAAATGCGGATTATTCTCGCCAAATGCGGCCTGCTTCATCTCGCTGCACCTTCACTCTAATTAGAATTGTCCTCTCTACATTACACAAAACCGGAGCTTTACGGCAGGGTTTCTACAAATTTTACACAATTTCCGAACGACCTTTACTTCTGCTTGACCACAAGCTCCGCTTCTGAGTGTACAATTTTTTTTGAACAGAGAAGCTTTTCTCTGGATTATACCGCAAAACACAAGTGATGGAATGGGGTATTGGAACAAAAATGACACGCTCAAAGGTTATTAACGGTTTGAAGCCCGTGCTGTTCACGCTGCCGGCGATGGTCCCCTTCGTTCTGTTCTGGCTGGCGCCGCTGCTGTATGTGCTGTATCTCAGCTTCACGGAATGGGACTTTATGAGCCCCGAGAAAACCTTTGTCGGACTGCAAAATTACATCGACCTCTTTAACAACCCGGCCTTTTACAAAACGCTGAGAGTTACCGTGCTGTTCTGTGCAGGCAGTGTGCTGCCGATCATCCTGCTGGGACTTGGACTTGCTCTGCTGATGAACCGCAAGCTGAAAGGCTCCGCCCTCTATCAGGTGCTGCTGTTCTCGCCATGGGTCACACCAACCGTTGCCGTATCCATCGTCTGGTCCTGGATCTATGAACCGGAGGTCGGGCTTGCCAATAGGGTACTTGATGTCCTCGGGCTTGAACCCATCGGCTGGTTGCAGGACCCCAAATGGGCGCTGATCGGCGTGCTGCTGGTAACCATCTGGAAATCGGTAGGCTGGGCGATGATCTTTTATCTGGTGGCGCTTAGGAATGTGCCTTCAGACCTGCTTGAAGCCAGTGAGCTAGATGGCGCAAGCGCAGCGCAGAAGTTCTTTCGTATCACGCTGCCGCTGATCTCGCCAACCACCCTGTTTCTGTTCGTGGTCCAGCTAATTCAGGCGCTTCAGGCCTATGATCAGATCAATGTGCTGACCCAGGGCGGCCCTTCCGGTTCCACACGCACCCTGCTGTATCTGTATTATCAGTCCGCCTTCGAATCCTTCCAGATCGGAGAGGCCTCGTCTGTAGCTGTCGTTCTTGTCGTCATCTGCATGCTGCTGTCCGTATTCTCTTTCGGCGTCAGTAAGCGGACTACGCATTACCAATAATCCAAGTGTATCCGAAAAGGAGGTCCACCGCTTGCGTATGCTCACACGGCTGGGAGGAACGGCCCGCCATCTTTTTTTTGCCGCGCTTGCCTTGCTGATGGCTTTCCCGTTCTACTGGATGGTTACCAGCGCGCTGAAAACAAATGACGAAATCTGGCGCTCCCCGCCTACGCTCTGGCCTGAAGTGCCGCTATGGGGTAATTTTGCCGCAGCCTGGAATGAAGCGCCGTTCTCACGATATATGGGTAACAGTATGGTTGTCGCCACTTCCATCGTCATTCTGCAGATTATCAATTCCGGCATGATGGCTTACGCGCTGACACATATGAAGTTCCGCCTGAAGGGGCTTTTTGCCGGTGTGATTCTATTCGGTTATATGGTGCCGGCTACAGCAGTCTACCTGCCCGGGTATCTTGTGCTGTCCGAACTGCATCTGCTGAATTCGTATGCCGGTCTCATTCTCTCCAACTGTGTAAGTATCTTCTCGATCTTTCTGATTAGGCAGGCATTCCTGCAGGTATCCCATGAGCTGGTGGAGGCTGGTGAAGTGGATGGCGCCTCGCATATGCGGATTCTGTGGACGGTGCTTGTGCCGGTTACGAGATCTTCCTTTGCCGTGCTGGCGCTGATTACCTTCATTGAACAATACAACAATTATTTCTGGCCGATGCTGATTACCAAAGACCCTGACCTCCAGCTCGTCTCGGCCGGTCTGCGCAGCTTTTTTGTGGAAGGGGGTGCATACGGATTACAATGGCCACTGATCATGGCCGCCAGCGCCTTCACCATCGCCCCGCTGCTGCTTGTCTTCCTGCTGGCGCAAAAAACGATTATGCAAAGTGTCAATATGACGGCAGGCGCAAGTAAAGGTTAACCCCCCACATTTCCAAACAAAGAGGAGAATGATGATGAACGTATTCAAAAGGTTGCCGCTAGTGTCCATGATTGCAGGTATCTCTTTACTCACGGCTTGCAGCGGGAATTCCGCTTCGGATAATGTTACGGAGGCAAGCGGAGCATCCGCAGCCCCGGCCGCAGTAGCCGCTCCAGCCCCGAGCAAACCTGTAACCATCGAATTCTGGTATGGACTCGGCGGCAAGCTCGGCGACAATATGCAATCGCTCATTCAGAAATTCAACGCCTCGCAGCAAGAGGTCATTGTCAAAGGTATTGTACAGGCAGACTACACAGAAACCGAGCAGAAGCTCCAGGCGGCTATTGCTACCGGTGAGGTCCCTGCGGCTGTGCTCTCCTCTAATATAGATTGGGCCCGCAAAGGCTATTTTGCACCAATGGATGAGCTGATCACCCAGCAGCCGGATTTCAATAAAGAGGATTTTGTCCAGACCTTCCTGAACCAGGGGCAGGTTGACGGCAAGCAATACTTCCTTCCCATGTACGGAACAACCCAGATTATGTACTACCGCAAGGATGCTTTTGAGAAAAGCGGGATTGATGCCAGCCAGTTGAAAACCTGGGAAGACCTCGCCGCAGCCGCTGAGAAAATGACCGTCAAAGAAGGCGGCAAAACTACCTTCTTCGGCTGGGAACCCATGTGGGGCTCCGGCAATATGATCGATGCCGTACTCAGCAAGGGCGGAAGCATTCTTAGCGAAGACGGTAAGACAGTAACGATCGATTCTCCTGAGTGGATCGCAACCTGGGACCTCTTCCGTAAATGGATTCATGAGGACAAGATCATGCGCATTCACTCCGGCGGCCAAGGCTGGGAGTACTGGTACAAGACGATCGACGATGTGATGAAAGGCCAAGCGGCCGGATACACCGGCTCCAGCGGCGATCAGGGCGATCTCGACTTCAGCATCGTCTCGGCTATGGAGCAACCTGGCTGGGCCGGGGCCGGCGAAGGCAAGCCAGTCGCACAGGCGATCATGGCTGGAATTCCTGCCAAGGCAGAAGATGCCGAGAAGCAGGCTGCTATGAAGTGGCTGACCTACTTCTCGAACTCCGAGAATACAGCCTTCTGGTCGATTAACACCGGATATATCTCTGTCCGCCAGTCTGCGCTCAAAGATCCGGCTTTCGTCTCATTCAGCGAGACCCATCCGCAGATCAAAATCCCATTGATGCAGGCTTCGCACGCCTCCGCTCCCTTCCAGGACCCTACCGGCGGCAAGATCAACGATGCGCTGACCATCGCTGCGGACAAAGTACAGATTGAAAATATTCCAGCGGCTGAGGCTCTGAAGGAAGCACAGCAGACTGCCCAAGCGGCACTGGATAAACTGAAATAATACGGTAGTGATTAGTGATTCATCCAACATTCAGAACCTACACTATTAATCAAGGGGGCGGCAGTATGCCAGAGCTCATTACTCCGCAAGGGAATCATTCTATATCGGCGATCCTGTTCGATAAGGATGGCACCCTTCTGCAGTTCGTCTCCCTCTGGGGAAGCTGGAGCCAATGCTTCCTGGAACAGTTCACCCGTCAGCTGCAGCAGCGCGGTCTTGAATTCCCGGCACAGCACCTGCCGTCCCTGCTGGGGACGATTCACGATGCAGAAGGCAGAATTACTGGTTATGACCGCAATGGCCCGCTGGCTATGGGAACGATGAGCGACCTGTATGCCATTCTGTGCTGGCAGGGCTATCTGCTTGGCTTGTCCTGGGCCGAATCCATGGAGCTGGTGGATTACTGCCGTCAGGCAGCAGATGCGGGAATGGAACAGAACAAACCTGTGCTTCCGCTCCCCGGCCTGCTGTGCTTTCTTGACGAGTGTGCAGCTCAAGGGATTCCTCTGGCCGTAGTTACTGCAGATGAAACGGCAGCTGCAGAGAATCATCTCCGCTGGCTCGGCATCCGCGAATATTTCTCCGCTGTGGTCGGCACGGATCAAGTGGAACGGGGCAAGCCGTTCCCTGATATGGTGCTGCTCGCCTGCGGGCAGCTTGGAGTTCTGCCTGCCGGGGCTGCTGTCATCGGCGATACAAACGGGGATATGAGGATGGCTAAGGCTGCTGGCGTGGCCGTAGCCATCGGGATTACTGGCGAAGCGGACGCAGCCAGGGCGGATGGCGATGCAGATGTGGGCGTTATTTTGCCGGATGCCGATGTAATGGTTCAGACCTACGCGGAGCTCAGTATTAGAAGGATAACAAAGTGAGGGCCGAGGGGGCATGGGCGTGGTTTTTTCTCGCGATGGCAATTCTGTTCGAGCTCTCCGGAACCATCTCCATGAAGATATCCCACGGCTTCACCCGGCCCTGGCCGTCTGTGCTGATGTTCCTCTTCTACGGAATCAGCTTCACCTCGCTCAATGTGGCGCTCACCTCCATAAAGGTCGGGGTAGCTTATGCCGTGTGGTCGGGGGCGGGAATCATCCTGATTTCGGTGGTGGGGGCGGTATATTTTGAAGAGCGGCTGACCCTGTCCTCCCTCTTATGGGTGACCGTTATTGTGGCCGGCATTGTGGGCTTGAACATAAGCACTAAGGGACACTAGGGAGACCAGCGGCGAGAGAACTAAAGTCATTTCATTCTTAACCACCTGAACCCGCTTGCAGTCATGCAACATTTAAGGAGGCGCTCTTATCAATGAGTACAAACCTATCGGGCGGCAAACAGCCATTGCTTACCTTTCAGATCATCACGGATACCCATGTTACGGCTGATCCCTCCCATGAGTACAATCAGAATTTCGAGCGGGCACTGCAAGACTTGGCGGAGCATGCTCAAGGCAGCAGCGGGATTATGCATATCGGAGACATAACAGATCATGGCTTCCCGGAAGAGTACGACGAAGTGCACCGTATCCTGCAGCGCCACCAGGCAGCGCTCCCTGAGATCCGCTACACGCTGGGGAATCATGACGTCGGCCTCGGCCACTGGGAATCGCGCCTGGCACTGTACACCTCCCGCATGGAAATGCCCGGCCCCTACCACGACCATTGGGTCGGCGGGTATCATTTTATTTTCATGGGAACAGAGGAAGGTCTCCCAACATTCTGCAGTCTATCCGACAAGCAGCTCCAGTGGCTGGAACAGAAGCTCAGGGAAAAGTTACCCGATGAACCGTCCCAGAAGAACTTGCCAATGATCGGGCAACCCTCAAGTGGGCAAGCGCCTGCTGGCGAGTTGTTGAAAGACCCAGTGATGAGTGGGACAGATAAGCCTGAACAACCTGTTTTTCTCTTCCTGCATCAGCCGCTCAAGGACACGGTAGCCGGAACTTTGGAATCACAGGATTGGTACGGCGTCACTCAGGACAAGGAGCTGCGCTCCATCCTGTCCAAATATCCGCAGACCCTGCTCTTTACCGGGCATACCCACTGGGAGCTGGAAGTAGACAATACGATGTATTCCGGCAACGGGGAGACAGCCACCATGTTCAATAGCGCTTCTGTAGCCTATCTCTGGACGAATGCGGATGAGCACAAGACCGGCAGCCAAGGCTTCTACGTAGAAGTCTACACTGACAAAGTACTTGTAAAAGGACGGGATTTCACCACGGGCAGCTGGATTGAATCGGCGCAGTATGAGGTTGCTACGTTAGCAAGTGTATTGGGTTGACACCTTTGTTGGTGTAGATTTACTTGACTAGGCATGGACTCTCTTTTGTAAGAACAGAAGGTTTGCCTCAACGAACTATAATAACAAAAAGCAGCGTTCTCCCATCCATGGAGAACGCTGCTTTGCTTATGGAATACAGTGGCGATACTTCTGCCGTTGTTTCCGACTCTCCGAGCCGGACCAACGCACTGCGGTGCCCAGCTAGTTGCGCTAACTACATCAAAAAGCAGGCAACGCGATATCTGCGTACTTGTCCTCCAGGAACTTCTTCACTTCCGGACCGCTAATGCGTTTCGCCAGCTTTTGAATAGCGTCAGAGTCTTTGTTATCCTCACGTGCGACCAGTGTAATGGTGAACTCGGAATCTTCACCTTCGGTGATCAGCGCATCTTTCTTAGGTGTCAGTCCAAGCGGACTGGCATAAGCAGGAGTCATGGCCACCAGATCGGCATCATCCAGCATGCGGGCCAGCATCAGCAGGTCAACTTCCTCGAACTTGAATTTTTTGGTGTTCTCGGTGATGTCGGCCTGGGTGGCTTGAATGCCCACGCCTTCCTTCAGCTTGATCAGTCCCGCCTTAGCGAACATTTGCAGTGAACGCCCAATGTTGGAGGGGTCATTCGCCATAACCAGCGTCGCACCTTCCGGCAGGTCGGCAATAGCTTTGTAGCGCTTGGAGTAACCGCCGTAGATCGCATCATATACCGGTTGAACCGGAACTAGCTTGGAACCTTTGCTCGCATTGAACTGCTCCATGTAGGGTACGTGCTGGAAGAAGTTCGCGTCCACTTCCTTATTTGCCAATGCCTCATTTGGCTGCACATTGTCAGATAGGATGACGATCTCCATATCCACTCCGTCTTCCTTCAGCAGCGGCTTCACGATGTCAAGAATATCAGTCATCGGCGGGATGAGCGAGGCTACTTTAATTTTCACAGGCTCGGCGTTAGCTGTTGCCGGTGTGGTTGCTGCCGGTGTGGTTGCTGCCGGTGTATTTCCGGCCTCCTTGTTGTTTCCGCAGCCTGCGGCAATCATGACCAGTACGAGCAGCATAAGCGTATATTTCAATGTTTTTTTCATTTGTGCAGTGAACCCCCATGTTTATATTTGTTATTATCTTACTTCAGCGACTTCCCGGTCTCTCAGCGTTTATCCAGCAGCCTTGCCAGTGTACTTCCTGCATACTGGATGATCTGCACCAGCAGTATCATCACCAGAATCGCATAGACCATTACCGCCGTCTCAAAACGCTGGTACCCGTAGCGGATGGCGAAATCGCCAACCCCTCCTCCGCCGACTACTCCCATCACTGTTGAAAAGGAAATGAAGCTGATCGTCGAAACCGTCAGTCCCAGCACGAGCCCCGAACGGGCTTCCATATACAGGAACCTGAAGATCAGACCCGGCTTCGATGCCCCCATAGACAATGCGGCCTCAATTGTGCCCTTGGGAACCTCCAGCAAAGACTGCTCCACCAGCCGTGAATAATAGGCGATAGCGACGATAGACAGCGGTACGGTTGCCGCCATAGTACCGATGGCCGTACCCACTAATAAGCGGGTGAAAGGAATCAACGCCACCACCAGCAGCAGGAACGGAAAGGAACGGACCACATTAACGATGCTATTCAGGATAAGCGACAGCGTCTTGTTCTCATAGAGCTGGCCCTTGCGGCAAAAATATAGAACAGTACCCAGCGGAAGCCCCAGCAGCACTGCCGCACCTACCGAAATCCCGACCATCACAAACGTTTCCCCGATGGACTGCCACATCTGATCCTGGTATTTCAGCATATTCTCAAGCATGCGCTTCCCCCGCTTTTCCCGTAATCCGTTCACGGTAACTTCCCGTGTGGTCTTCCGGTGCAAGGAACTTGCCGTCTTCCCGGGAGAAGGTATCGACGATGCGTCCGCCTTCCATGACGGATACATCGGTGCAGATTCTCCGGACGACATCCAGCTCATGCGTAACGATGATTATAGTTACCCCCATCACGTCATTGATATGCTGGAGCACGCCCAGAATATCTGCTGTTGTCCCGGGGTCCAGTGCTGAGGTTGGCTCGTCACAGAGCAGGAGCTTCGGGCTGTTCGCTAGCGCCCGGGCGATGGCCACCCGCTGCCGTTGTCCTCCGCTCAGCTGGGCAGGGTACTGGTCTGCTTTGTCCGCAAGCCCCACGAACTTCAGGCATTCCTGCACCCGATCCATCCGCCCGCTCCGGGGCGTTCCAGCCAGCGCCAGCGGAATGGCAACGTTCCGGCTGACGGTGGCATTGCCCACTAGATTATACTGCTGGAAGATCATGCCGATCTTCTGCCGTTCCTGACGCAGCAGCTTTTCCGGCATTTCTGTCAGCAGTCTGCCTTCTACAGACACAGTACCTTCATCCGGACGCTCCAGCAGATTAATGAGCCGTAGCAGTGTAGATTTCCCTGCCCCGCTGGCTCCAATAATGCCGTGGATGGCCCCCGCCCGCACTTCGAGCGAGACCTTATCCACTGCAAGGTAGCGTCCTTCCTTCAGCTCAAAGCTTTTGCTTACTCCGCTCAGAGATAGAATATGAAGCCCTCCTTTCAGGCTGCCCGGACTTAAGCCCTTGTTCCCAATAAGTGTATTACTATTATTTAAAAACTGTTTTATTAAAAATCTCTTTAAATAATAAGGTATTTTCTTCGCTGTGTCATCATTTATCTGAAAATGCTATATCAAGGTCATGTAAGCATGGCCCCATTAAGGAGGGTGTCCTCCTGTCTCCAATGATTCACTAAGCAGTCTCTTTGCATACATGAGGTGAAGCCGTCTCTGGCAACCTGGTGCTCACAGTCCTACAGCTACGCATGCAAAAAACACCGCTGACCTCGGTCAGCGATGTCTCCATGAAGCTTATAGCTCAGCCTATTCAAGCTGGCCAGCCGGTATAATCATCCGCCGCTGCCTGCAGCTAGCGGCGAATTATTCTTTTACACTGCCGACGTTCAAGCCCACTACAAAATACTTCTGCATGAACGGATATACGACCAGGATCGGCACGGAAGCCACTATGGTTATCGCCGCCCGGATAGACAGTGGGGTCACCATCGCTTTGGCGGAATCCTTATCCATTCCTACACCTGCAGCAACGTTCGGGTTGCTGTTGGAGTTCATCGTGGTCGACAGCAGCTTCATCAGCTCATACTGTAGCGTACTCAGACTCTGCTTGGAAGAGGTGTAGATAAAGGCGTCGAACCATGAGTTCCAGGCTCCCACTGCCACAAACAGTGCGATGGTCGCCAGCACCGGCTTGCACAGGGGAAATACCACACGCATGAAAATTTTGAAATCGCCTGCACCGTCAATTTTGGCCGATTCCAGCAGACTTTCCGGGATCGTGCCGATATAAGTGCGGATGACGATCATATTAAATGCACTGATCATCGAAGGGAAAATATAGACCCAGAAGCTGCCCAGCAGGTTCAGGTCTTTAATCAGAAAGTAATTGGGAATCAGACCAGCGCTGAAATACATCGTTAGCACAAAGATAATAGTGATCGGCTTGCGGAACACATAATCTTTTCGGCTGAGCGTATACGCAAGCATGGTGGTCAGAAAAATATTCAGGATCGTTGAAATTACAGTCCGCGCTACCGAGATCCAGAACGCATCATAGATGGTGCCGGAAGCAAAGATCGCCTTGTAATTCTGCGTGGTCCACACTCTCGGCCACAGATAGATGCCCCCGCGTATAGTATCATTTCCCGCATTGAACGAGACGGCAATCGTATTAATAAAAGGATATAAAGTAACGAGCACCAGACAGATCATGAAGATCGTATTAATACTATGGAAGAGAACCGGTTCCAGTCCGCTGGGTCTCAAGCTTTTTTTCACGGATAGGCCTGGCGTAGTGCCTCGGCTTATTTGCTGGTTCGCCATGCTATAACAACCTCTCTTCCCCGAGCCGTTTCGCTGTCCAGTTTGCCATCAGCAACAAAGTGACACTAACGACTGTCTTGAAGATCCCGCCTGCAGTGGCCAGTGAATAGTTGCCTTGGGCAAGCCCATATTTGAGTACGAAAATATCGATCGTCTCCGACCAATCCATTACAAGCCCGTTGCCGAGCAAATACTGTACTTCAAAGCCTGCTTCGAGTACATGTCCAATAGACATGATTAGCAGGATAACAATCGTGGCTTTGATCCCCGGCAGAGTCACAAATCTCATTTTTTTGTATCGGCTGGCACCGTCGATTTCAGCTGCTTCATATAATGCGGGATCAATGGAGGCAATGGCGGCCAAATAAATAATCGTATTCCAGCCGACCTCCTTCCACACATGCGAAGCCCCGACGATTCCCCAGAAATATTTGCCCTCACTGAGCCATAGAATCGGGTCCTTGATGATATGCAGCTTCATCAGGACAATATTAACGATCCCGTCATTGATAGAGAGCGACGTAGCTACAATACCAGTTACGATAATCCAGGACAGGAAATGAGGTAGATAGGAGATCGTTTGTACTATTCTTTTCCAGAATACCTTGCGAATTTCATTCAGCAGCAAGGCGAGGGCAATCGCAGTCACAAATCCGAGAACGAGGTTGATAATTCCCATCGCCAGCGTATTGCGCAGCACCCGGAGAAAATTATCATCTGTAAACAGGAATTTGAATTGCTTAAAGCCCACCCATTCCTGCTCACTGAGGGAACGACCCGGCCGGTAGTTCTGGAAAGCCATGGTCCAGCCCCATACAGGGACATACGCAAAAAGCACAATATACAGCAATAAGGGAACAGACATCCAAATCAGCTGATTCTGATTTTTGATCAGCGACCACGTAATGGGCTGCTTCTTTCTTTTCTTTGGATGCAAGGCGACGGTTTCTTTCCCTAAGGTCTCATCCATATAGGTTTATCTCCCCACACAATCATTTATTTCAGGAGGTGCATTAGCCCTCTTGACGGCTCTGCACCTCCTGGTGATTCTAACCTCTTAACGCCGCAGCCTATTTACTCCAGGTATCAATTCTCCATTTAATCTGCTCATTGATCTTATCTTCATAAGCCTTCACATTGGCCTTCTTGATGTCACCTACATAATCGCTCCAGACGGCATCGAATTTACCCGGATCCGCTAAAATGGCCTTCGGCAAGTATTTGGTGGACAGTTCATTCAGCTTGGTGTTGGCAATTTTCGCATCCGAGCCTTCCACGAGGTCAATGGACCAGGCTGGGTAATAGATTGGGTTCGCTGGCGGTGTACTGAAGAAGTCCACATAGCTGTTAAATCCGTATGCAGCAAGGACTTCCTTGTCGTAAGGCTTTACACTGGCTGCATATTCTTCAGGCTGTGCTGACGCATCCGTGGAGTTACCGTCACTGTAGCTGCCCTCAAGCTTAGGGAGATAGCCGTAGAGAGTTTTTGCTTTATTAGCCATTTGCCAGGTCGGATCAGCGGCGTTGTCCCGTTGTTCCTGGGTTTTCATAAATCTTCCGTTTTCAACTATATAATCCTCACCCTCAATACCCCAGGAGAAGGTCTTCTGCCAATCCTCGCTGATCAGCGTTTCGAGCAGCTTGATAATCTTCACAGGGTCCTTGGCATTAATGCTGATTCCGAGTCCGTTGTTCAGGTTCAGCACTGCAAGATCCCGGTAGTAATCTTTGGTGGATGCGTCATACACCAGAGGAAGCCCCACATAGGTCCGCTCGATCTTCCCTTGTGTGGTTAAGGAATCTTCCGCCGCACTAAAGTTCCAGTGTTGGTCGAACATTCCGAGAACCGTTCCGCTGGACAGCTTCGCCATATACTGGTCATAGTTCTGAACGAAGGTTTCTTTGTCGATCAGTCCTTGCTGGTTCATTTCGTTCAGCTTCTGATAATATTTCTTGGCATAATCCTTGTCTGCAAAAATCTCCGCTACTCCATCAGTTACAACAACACCGCCATCGTTCGGATGGCCGATCAAATGTTGAGGTGCGTTGAGCAGACCCCAGTTTTTCCAGTCATAGTTAAGTATTTCGAAGCCAATGGTCGGGCTTCCATCAATCTTCGGATATTTTTCTTTGTATTTGGCAATCAGGTCGAAATATTCATCCAGTGTTTTAACTTTTGGATAACCGAATTCCTTGAGCACGGCTTTTTGAATCCAAAAGGCCGGTCCTGAATACCATGAGCTTTTTACTTCACCGTTATATACACCATAGTTAGGCAGAATGTAGATATGTCCGTCATTCGGGTCCTTCATCATGTTCCAATAATCTGCGTAATGCGCTTTCAGATTAGGAGCGTATTTCTCGATGAGATCTTCCAGCGGAATATAAGCTCCTGCCGCTGTAAGCTTCGTATTCCCTGTCATCATATCCGGGTAATCCTGCCCTGCGATCATAACGCCGAGCTTCTGATTGATATCCCCGGCTAAATATTCGAAATTAAAATTGGCCCCTGTTTCGTCCTTGATCTTCTTGAAGATTTTGTTGTCCGGTGTCGGCGGCTGGCCCGCTTCACCGATGAAGACACTAATGTCAAACGGCTCAACCTTGCCATCCGTGCTAGCTGCCGTTTCTGTTGCAGTAGCCCCGCCATTCTTCGCTGCATCCTTGCCATTGTTGCTGTTGTTGCCACCGCAGCCTGCCAGTGTGAAGCTCAGGGATAACAGGACAATCAGGGATAGCTTGAACATATTTTTCGACTTGCCCCCCATAAAGCACCTCCATACTTGGTTTGGTATATCCATTTTGTAAGCACTTACATTTCTAAATTATAGAGGTGCTGCATGATCGAAAATACGACTGAACTAAAGGTATACCCCCCAAAAAGTTTAGGACTTTGGATTACGGTACTGTCCGGGGCCGGTGCCCATTTTCTTTTCAAACTGTTTCAGAAACTGCCCATAATTCGCATATCCCACCAGATCGGCAATTTCGGAGAGCTTCAGCGAACTCTGCCGGAGCAGAACCGCCGCCTTTTCAATCCGCAGATTGTGCAGCTGCTCATTGAAAGGAATACCGTTCTTTTTGCGAAGAAGCTGTCCAAGATATACCGGATGCAGATAAAAAATCTCCGCCAGCTTCTGTATCGTCAGGCTTTCGCGGTAATGCTCCCCGATATAGTGATTAATCTCCTGAACAATTCCATGGGAGCCCTGACGCTGCGCCTGCATCAGCTGTTCAATGCAGGCTTCCCCGCAGGTAGACAACAGCTTCATTAACCGGGTTAAGTTAAGCATAGTATGCGGTATTTCAGCAGCATCAAGGCTTACCGGCAAGAGCGGCCTTCGCACTTCTCCGCCTTCCGGGGTGAGCCCGACCATCTGGTACATCAGATGAATGACCAGCTTTTTTACGACATCGGGCGCCACATGCTGTTCACGAAAACTATGGGCCGCCGAATTAACCGCTTGCCTGAATCCCTCTAGATCCAGCGTATTGACCGGAGCCAGAATAGCATCCATCAGCTGGATATGGTCATAGTGATAGCTAAACGGATTGTCGTTAATCTCCTGATAGGATATATAACCGACGGGTAATGTCCGGTAAAAGAAATGCTGCCCCGCTTCTTTCGCTGTCCGGTAGCTGTCTGCCAAGTGCCTCGGAGATTTGCCTGCGGCTCCGATTGAGATGAACACGGGCTTGCCCGTGTATTCCTGCTGCAGCGGGGCTAACACATCCTCTGCAGTGTGCGGGTAGCGGTTTCCATAGCCGAATACAACAGCCAAGCTGCCTGCTTCCAGGTCCACTAAATACATTGCTTGTTGTTCAGCGACAAGAGCTGCCACTCTGCCCCTCAGCTCGGGATACAGCTCCGGTATGGTCTGAAGCAGCAGCACGTTCCACCATTCCATCCCCTCAGGCAGTCCCGCCGGAAGCGCCTGCACCTGCAGGTCATCCGGCTTATTTAGCAGCATCCTCTTCATTCCCGCTGTTACCGTCTCGGAAGAAGCCAGTTGATTCAGCAGAAGCTGGCGATTTTCCCGTTCCAACTCCTGATGAATTTCTATCAGCTCTTCCACGGTCTCTTCCGGAAATATCGGTTTCAGCAAATAATGATGGATGCCATACCGGATGGCCGTCTGCGCATACTCGAACTCACTGTACCCGCTTAATATGACGAATCTGATCTTCACTGGTTCTTCCAGGCGCCAGGCGGCAACCATCTCCAGGCCGTTCATCACAGGCATGTTCACATCCGTTATCACCAGATCCGGCTGCAGCTTCCGCATCTGCTCTATTCCTTCCCGGCCATTGCTGCAGGTTCCGCAGATTTCGAAGCCCAGCGCCCCCCAGTCAATCCACAGCATCAGCCCCTCAAGACTGCTGGGTTCGTCATCAATCAATAGCACTTTATACCTCATGCGCCTCCCTCACCTTCAAACGGGTACAATCTTTCCAGCAGCCGGAGCGGAATCCCGAAGGTCACGACCGTTCCCTGGTCCGGTGCGCTGATGATCTCGAATCGGACCTGATCCTCGTAATACAGCTCCAGTCTGCGGTACACATTCCGCAGCCCGACATTTACACCCGAAGAATCCTCGTTCCTGATCGCATCTAACAACTCCTTGAGTCGCCCGGCCTCTATACCTTTGCCGTTATCGGAGACTGAAATTTGCAGGCGGTTATCCTCTACTGCCGTTTTCACCGTGATGATCCCCAGACCCTCAATGGTCTGCAGCCCGTGCTTGCAGGAATTCTCTACCAGTGGCTGCATGCTCAGCTTGGGAATTTTATACCTTTTGGACTGCTCATCGATTTCGAACACATAGTCGAATTTATCTCTGAACCTGAACTTTTCGATCTTCAGATACATCTCAATGAACGTTAATTCTTCCTCCAGTGACACCAGGTCCTCCTTCCAGCTAAGCAGCCTCCGGAGCAGCTTGGACAAGCTTTTCACAATATCCGTCACATCGGAGTAATTGTTTTTGGTGCAGACCACCAAAATCGCATTCAGCGTATTGAACAGAAAATGAGGATTCATCTGACTCTGGAGGAAATTAAGTTCAGCCCGGACACGTTCCATCTCCAGATTTTTTTTCTGGATTTCCAGCTTGTACACGTCATTGATCAGCGAATTAATCCGGGTGGTCATCCGGTTGAAATTATGAATAAGTCCTCCAATCTCGTCGCGTCCTTCGTCGATGCGGATCAGCTCAAATTTCTCATTTGTCACCTTTTGCATATGTCTGGACAGACGCTTGACCCTGTAGTTATAAGATCTCAGCATCACATAGATAAATCCGCTAGTCAGCAGTGTAATCGTGGTCGCCAGAAAAGCAGCATATAGCCGCATATCCAGCACTGCCTGCGTAATCCGCTCCCCCTGGGTGATGCCGACAATCCTCCAGCCCTTCAGGTAATTAGCTGTGCCTAATGGCGCGATATGAACATCCTCATTAGGTCCTTCATCCAGCTGTTTAAATAGCGGATAAGGCTCGTCGGTTACCCTCTGGTAGCCGCTGTCCGCCGACATGACAATCTGATTCTGCTCGTTGACCAGATACAGATTGAGATAACCTTTTTCCCGAGCTATCACATCATAGATTTCAGTAAGGTCCAGATCGATCCGTACCAGCTTCTGGTATGTATTGTAATTGCGGAAGCTATTCATCGTCTTAACCACACTGAGAGCAGGAATGGAAGCGGATGCATTACCAGTCACCCCCGTACGGTAAGCAGTCACAATAACCTGGTTATGCGAAGTCCGTAGCTGCTTGTACCAGTCACTGGTCAAGACCTGGCTGTTCATGATCTGATAGTTACCCCCGGATGCGATTGTGCGGTTGTCCGTAAATACAGTGATCCGTTCAATCTGGTTGTTCACCGGCATATAGCTGTTCAAACGGTCCCTTAACTGTTCATCATAAGCACTGTAAAAATCGATGGGATCCTTGTACTTCTGGTCCAGCATTTCATACAGATTCTTGTCCGTGGACAGAGTGTAGCCCACTGCGACCCCGCCCTCGATATAATCATGAATATCCTTCCGTGCCCGTTCCAGTGAGATCTCCAGATTCTGCTGTTCCCTGGATCGGATCAGATCCGTGATCCGGTCCAGAAAGACCAGATTGATGATCATAATGGGCAACAGCACACCCACGAAGTAAATCAGGAAAAATTTATAGTTCAGCGGAATATCGTTCACGAAATGAGCAAATCGGAATCTTTTTTTCTCCATGGCATACACCGGCTTTCCTAGGGCTGCTTGTGCTTACCCGACTGTTTGTATATGGAAGGCGGAACTCCCACCATTCCCTTGAATTTCTCTATAAAATAATCCGTATTCGAAAAACCAACCTGCAGAGCGATATCCGATATTTTGAGCTGTGTCCGCTTGAGGAGGCCCTTGGCTGCTTCAATCCGCTTTTCATTCACATATTCACTGAAGCTGCGCCCGGTCTCCTTACGGAACAATTGGCCCAGGTAGGTAGAATTCATGTGAAACTGCCTGGCCAGATCCTGAAGCTGCAGCTTCCCCCTGAACTCAAGATCTACATACTGTATGACGTTAAATATGGTGTTTCCTTCATTGGCCTGCTTCAATTCTGCCAGATAGGCAACACTCTCCGTACACAACCGGTGCACATAACTGCTCAGCAGGAAATAGTCACCAAGCTCCCCGAGATTTCCGAATTCCATCTGAAGATGGCCCATCACCATGTCAGGATCACCATTCATCTCCTTGAGGTAGCGGCATAGAGTCATTTCCAGATGGGCTACTTCTGCCTGTACCTCTTCAACCGTGAACAGCTTACCGGCAAACCCTGCAAAAGCCTCCTTGACAGAAACCTGCAGCTTCGCTGCTTCACCCGCCTTTACCTTGTTCACAAGTGCTGCGAAGCCTTCTTCATGATTCCTTATCTCCGGCCAGCATTTCTTCAGATCCCTGTAATGGAAAATCCCGCTGCGCTCTTTCTGGTACTTGAGCTTCCACACTTCAAGAGTCTGCAGATAGCCCTGCCGGATTCCGGCAATACCGGTCAGCCGATCGCTGGCCATTACGATAACAGGCTCCTGAAGTTCTTCTGCCAGTTCCTTTTGCAGCAGACTGACAGCTCCTTCCAGCGCATCGGAAGACAAGGCAGCGGACTGTACGATCAGTCCTGCCCGGCCCGACCCATCCTGAAACGTATGACTGCCTTCCCAGGGAAATCCTCGCTCCAGCCGCCGTTCTGCATTGATCGTGGAAGCAGCGGCTGTAATCAGAATGCATACCAATTCAGTATCCTCTTCAAGCTGTAGCACATCCCGGGCGAGTCTGCGCAATTCTTCGCTGTACTCCCCCTGAATGAAGCGTCCGAGCAAATGACTTGCGATGCAGGCCTGCTCCTTCCTCCGTTCTATCTCGGAAGCGGTTTCATTTCGGATCGTTCGGCTAAGCTTATCCAGGAGAATTCCGATCTCCTCATCATCAATCGGCTTCAGCAAATATTGTTCAACCCGTTGGCGTAAGGCGGTCTTGGCATAATTGAAGTCGTCGTATCCGCTCAGTATTACAAACCGCGGCGCCTTGGCCATCCTTTCATTCAGCCTCGTGATCAGCTCCAGGCCGTTCATCACAGGAATATTAATATCTGTCAGCACCAAGTCTGGCCGAAGCTCTTGAATCATCCGGAACGCATCCGGGCCGTTCAGAGATTCCCCGCACACTTCAAACCCATATTTATCCCAGTCCACCATTGTCCTTAAGCCTTCGAGCACCCATGGCTCATCATCCACCAGCATGACCTTCAGCAATCTTCTCGCTCCCTTCCATATCCTGAATAATAGAGTGATATCTGCCAAATAATCATTAATTAGCCTAGCACAATTGGTTAATATTGTGTACCCGCCAATATTTCCGCGCAGTAGGTAGCTTTTGTACATCAATATTAGATTTGTTCACTCTCTTGATCTTCAACTTGTGCACTATTCTCCTCTTGCTCCACTGGTCTGTTCACGGTGTGAAGCTTATACTGATACTGTGAACAGTAGAGAGAAGGCGTGATCATCACACCCATACACAGTGAATCAGGGGGATGCTTATGAGACTGAACAAGATCGGCAACAAAAGAGCGCTGTACAGCAAAATATTGGTCAGTATGACGTTATGTGTATCCTTAACTTTCCTTGTCTCCACCATCATCTATTACAACTATTATATTGGCGTAGAAAAAAACCAGGCGTTCCGCTCCGACCTCAGCAACCTCACGCAAACGAGCAAAGAGGTAGTCAACATGACCGATGCGGCGCAATCGCTTTCATTTCAAATCTACCGCAACAGCACTGTCTCCAAAATCGTATTTTATGACAAGCCGGATATCTATGACGTTACGGCAGCCATGTCCGAGTTGGGTAATTACCTTAGCTCCATGCCCTATATCGAGTCCATCTATGTCTATAATCCCAAAAGTGCAAAGTTGTATATCGCCTCGTCTCACGGCCAGAACGGTGTATTTACCGAGCAGGAATTAGTGGATACGAGCATTCTGGATATTCTGAATCACTATCAGGAATATAAGCCGTTCACACCCATTCCACGCGTGTATTCTAATGGCGCTGCGGAGAATGACCAGGTCCGGGCCTACACCTTCCTGTGCTACGATGCCATTGGCTGGGACCGGGCCATCAATTCAGCCGTTATTGTTAACATTTCAGCGCCATGGATTAATAAAGAAATCACCAGTCCCATAGACTCCAGGAGCGCCACCTTTATTCTTGCTGATCAAGGAAAGTTCCTGTCCGTAGGTAGCCTCGAGCCGCAGGAATTGTCTCCAATAGAAGCAAATTGGGTTCAGCACCGGATCCAGGGCCAGTCATCCGGCTCTTTTATCGGTAAATTCGGCGGGGTCAACTCACTGATCTCTTATACCTCGCAGGATGCTCTAAGCTGGCAGTACGTGCGCATCACGCCATATGATATCATCACCAAGCAGACCAACAGCATCCGCAACGCCACACTGCTGATTGCCGCGCTGATTTTCGTAGGAGGCATCGCCTTCTCCTGGCTCATGTCGCGCAGGCTGTATCTGCCGATCGACCGGATTGTCCGAGAGATGAATATTCTGGAATCTGAAAAACGGGATAGCATGTTCACGATCCGGCAAAATACGCTGCGCGATTTGATCCTTGGCCTCAAGCCCCTGCAATCCATCCAGCAGGTCGAGAAGCTGCGCCAGCTTGGCATCCACTTTACCTTTAATGATGATTACCGTTTGATTCTGCTGCGGATTGACCATTATCAGGCGTTCAGAGAATCCCGTTCTTCCTATTTGCTAGCCTACAAGTTCGCCATTATGAATATCGCTTCAGAAGTTTGCGGCCAGACCTATCGGGTTGAGACCGTGGATATGAACGATGACGGTATTCTGTTGCTATTGAATATTGTGGATCCCAAGGAATATTCGGACACAGAGCTGATTGAGACGCTGCTCCGCCAGATTCAGCAGGCTTGCTCCGACTATTTGAAGATTAGTCTGACCCTTACCTACAGTCATATTGACCATAATCCCCAACAGCTGCACCAGCTCTATAAGCAGGTTAGGGAAGCATCAAATCACCGGCTGTTCTATGGTCATGGCTGTATCATCAGTGCACAATCCATCAATGCCCTGCAAGCTAACCTTTATCACTATCCTACCGAAAAAGAGAAAAGACTCGTCGATGCACTGATGAGCGGCAAAATAGAAGAGGCCCGGGAACATTTCAGCAGCATTCTCCGTGAGTTATCAGCTTATCCGTTCTCATCGGTACAGCTGACCGTATCCAGACTCAGTGTGACCATCAAAGAGATTATCATCACCGTCCAGAAACGTAACCGTTTACAAAATGAAGGGACCATTGAACTGCCCACTTTGGATTTGGTTGAAACAGTCGATGAGCTGGAACAGGCTTTTTTCGCTCTTTTTAGTGAAATGCATGAACAGCTGGCCGAGAAAAAAAGCTCTAAGCAGCATGACCTTGTCCTCCTGATCAATCAAAAAATTAAGGAGAACTATATGGAGCCCAGCCTAAGCCTCAACCAGATTGCAGACGAACTGGATATGTCACCGATTTATATCAGCCGCTTATATAAGCAGCAGACATTAACCAGCATCGTGGATGTCATTCTGGAAGTGCGGATGAGCGAAGTCTGCAGCCTGCTGGAGAATACCGACCTGCCTGTGACCACCATCGCCGAACGCTGCGGCTTCACCAGCAGCTCCTACCTGCACCGGATGTTCAAGCGCAGCTTCGGCACCACCCCAACCGACTACCGCCGCTCCAAGAATGCGTAAGAGACTTAAGCAAATACAGAGCGGGACTACCTGACTATTTTGTACCAAAAAGAGGTAATACCCATATAACGAAGAAATATTTATTTGATATTCCAACATATAACAGAGAGGAAAATAAGATTGAATACCTACTGTTCCAAACTCGGCAGAATTCTGGAGGAGCGGACTCCGATTAACAAGCCTGGCTACTATTTGATTTGCGAAGATGACAACGTTAGATTCAGCAGGGAGAGACCTGTAAATACAATAATCATTGATGCTGATAGATTTATAATTGCTCTGGTTGAGAGCTGTAGAAAAGTCATCCGTACTTTTGCGGAGGGGCCCGACAACCAGGATGTATATGCCTTCGCCCTAAGCACCGACGAGTATAAGGGAGTTCATGTGTATATGAATACAATTTCTGCATATGGACAAACCTTTAAGGATTATCAATCGAAATATCCTAACTATAAAGAAAATAATTCCTTGAAGTATAATTTGGGAGACTTCAGCTTCTCCTTCTGGCCCGAAGAGATGGGACCCGCGGGTGAGATTCTGACCCACTTCCGAAATCTGAGTGATTATCCTTCGTTCGTGGATGAAGTAACACCCCTGGATGTAAGCGACCGCCCTTTAATCGCTTTTGAGGCAGGAATTATTGAGGATGGATATTATGTTCTTTTCTTAAAAGCCATGCAGCAGTTGATTGCCGAAGATGCCTTTGCCACGCTGAATCGTACGAATCAGTTTATAGCCTTCTCTTCAATTGGAGATTACAGCCTCGACTACAGCTTAATTATGCGCAAAACGATCAATCTGGAACTATTCTACAACGTGTTTCCAGACATGCAGGAAAAAGACAAACTATTTGAGGAAAAGGTCAATAAAAATGTGGGTATGACGGCAGCTCAATACCTGGATTATTGGCTGGATGCGGTACAAGATGGGTATAGCTCGGTATTTCCATATACGCTTTTCCGCTCCCCCTACGATATCTTCCTTCAGATGGAGTACTTAGGAAGTGCTTTAGCAGATGAAGCCCTTCAGCGTCTGCTATTGCTGACTAACCGAAACGACTGGACTTCCGAAGATTATTTACTAGTTAATTATTATGTGGAAGCTCTGTATTTCGCAGGAATCCTGACTTCAGAGCACAAGCAAACCTGCCGTCTACTAGCTTTAAGGTTTATGGAGAAACATGTAAATCCAATAGACGATGAGTTCAAAGATTTGGCAGCAACCCTGGAGGCTTTTGCAGTCCAATAGTCATACCCACCTGCTAAGACGGTGGGTATGACTAGGAAGATGAAATAAAGGATATGAGTCTCCCGCCTTTCTATATCAGCCTGTCTCCAATTCCCGGAGACAGGCTCTTTACTTACTCCTCCTTTTGTCCCGAAAGATGACAAAGGACTTCCCGCTCTGGTTAGATGAACTTGGCGAAACCATTAAGGTTAGAGTAACGAAGGGGAAGTTTGGAACTGTAGGAGCGATAGCGTCCGCCTTTAGGTTTGGATTTCTACCGCAAGCGCGGTATGAATGAGGAAATCCAAACCTAACAGCGGCCGGAAGTCCAAACATTCCCCGCAGTTACGGCCAGAACCGATTATGTTCCCCCAATTCCTCTAACCTCCAAACAGCAAAAAAAAGCCCCGCAGCCAACAGGCTTGCGGGGCCCTCCTCTATTTAATGCCTTTTTCAGCAGTATAAGCATTCCACTGCTTCGTCCATTCCGTCTGAATCTTTTCCAGACCGGCCTGTTTGGCCTTCTGCATGAAGGTTTCCAGACCTTTGTCTACATCCGCTACCAGTCCCGCTTCCAATGGATACAGGTACTGCTTCTCTACTTGCTCCAGTGCCGCTTTCTCTGCCTGATACGACGTGTAGTCCTCCGCAAATCCCAGGAATAAGTCCGGCTTCTGAATTTTGTCGAGTTCGTCGAAAATCGCCTTTACCCCGTCAAATCCTTTGTCGAACAGCATGAATTCTGGATTTCTCCATGCCCAGCCGTTCATACCCTCACGGGAGAAGCCATTGGAGGTACTCGTGCCCACCAGTTTGTAATAACCGTCTTCTACAGTGTAATTCTTGCCTTCAATACCGTATTGAGTCAGCTGGTTATACCGTTTGTCCAGGACCATCTTCTGATAGAAGGCGAGTGCTCTTTCCGGATTTTTGCTGCTCTTCGGAATCGCAAACCCATTGTGTATCGGATGTACCGGTGTAGCATAGCCTGTTGTTCTTCCGAAAGGAGAATAGGCAAGCTCCCAGTCAGGATGTGTTGTACTGATCTTCATCTTCATATCGTTAAAACGGTTAGGGTTGTCACCGAACATGCTGGCCGCTTTACCGGAAGTAACCGGGTCTTGCATCGTATCCTTGATGTTCAGCACGTTCTTAGGAATGAAGCCTTTGTCCGCCCAGCGCTTCATGGTCTTCAGCTCTTCTTTTTGCTCATCGGAGCCCCAGTAGGAGTAGACGGTGGTAGGAGTTTCATACTTCACGCCCATACCGTAAGGCAGAGCACCCACCATTTTGTTCAGCTCCGTATAAATGTAATGCAGATTATTTCCTACATCACTGTTCAGGGACATAGGCATCATATCAGGTTCATTTTTAACGATACCGTCCATATAGGCCTCATAGCTGGTCAGATCTGCCGGGACGGGAAGATTATATTTCTTGCGCAGATCCTCACGGTATACAAAACCGTTAGTTACGTATTCTTTAAACGTGGCAGGAACCGTATAGATTTTACCGTCTACCTTAACATCCTCCCACATCGATTCAGGAACGAATTTTTGCAGCTCCGGTGCAGCCTTGGGCAGGAGATCATCAATTGCCAGGAACGCACCGCGTTTGGCATATGACTGATATTGAGTCCAGTCCGCTGTAAAAATCAGATCAATCGCCTGGCCGGATGACAGCAGCAGCTTATATTTCTGATCCCAGTCCGTCCAGCTTGTATAATTGAACTTCACGGTAGCATTCAAATCTTCCTGAGCCATTTTATTGACTTCGGCCTGGATGGCCGGCAGATCCTTCGGAGCGTCGCCAAGCATGTAGAACTGCAGTTCCACCTTCTTCGAGGTGTCGATTCCGGGTTCAGCTGCGGCCGTGTTGCCATCTGTTGTGACGGCAGTATTGCTCTTGCCCTCCGTACCCGCGCTGTCTTTGTTAGCATTACTGTTACTGTTGCCGTTGTTGCCGCCGCATCCCGCAAGAAGTGATAGGGCCAGCGCAGTCGTTGTAAGCGTTACCAGAGTTTTTCTGCCTGCTTTCTTTTTCATATGAACCCTCCTAAATGGTATGACTCTATGTTAGCCGAATAACAGATGCATGGTAATGGTGCTTTCTGCCATACGGTTCTAACCTTTTACAGCCCCAATGGTCAAGCCCTTTACAAAATAACGCTGAATGAACGGGTACAGAAACAGAATGGGTCCGGTAACGACGATGGCCATCGCCATCTTGGTCGATTCGGTGGGCAAATCGCTGCCCAAGCTAACGCCGGTACCCGCACCCATATTGGCAATGAAAGCGGCCGAGTTGATTACATTGTACAGATGGAACTGCAGCTGATATTTATGCGGATCATTGATGAACAGCGAAGACGAGAACCAGTCGTTCCAGTAAGCCAATGCGAGAAACAGGCCGACTGTGGCGATGCCGGGCATCGATAGCTGGAGCACAATCCTCCAATAGATTTTGAAATCACCCGCTCCGTCAATCTTGGCGGATTCGAACAGCTCCTCAGGAACGGCCGAACGGATGAAGTTCTTCATCAGAATGATCAGGAAGGGCGTCATCAGCCCCGGAAAAATCAGCGCCCCATATGAATCGGTAAGATGCAGATATTTAGTCATCATAATGTACCAGGGTACCAGCCCCCCGCCGAACAGGGTGGTGAAGTAAATGTAGAATGAAAAAGTATTACGGTACTTGAAATCCTTGCGGGCCAGCACATATCCGGCCATAGTCATAAAAAACAGCCCAAGTGTCGTACCCGTCACCGTAGTGAACAATGTTACCCCATATGCACGCAGCACCTCGTCAGGGAAGGTAAACACCGTTTTATAGCCCTCCAGCGAGAACTGCGCCGGTATCAGATGATAACCATCCTTAATGATCGAATCATTGGCCGTCAAGGATGCCGAAATAATCAGCAGGAATGGAATCAGACAGGCCAGCGAGCCGAGAATAATAACTGTGTAGGCTAGGCCCTGCAGCATCCTTGTGTATGGATCGTCCTTGATATGCATACTCTATTTCTCCTTCCGTATCGTGTTCAGCACATCCTAGAACAGAGCGTAATCATCGTTTATTTTTCGGATAATGTAGTTGACCGTCATGATCAGAATGAAGCCGAACAGCGATTGGTACAGCCCTGCAGCCGTCGCCATTCCGATGTCAAAGGTAACCTTGAGCGAGCGGAACACATACGTATCCAGAATGTCCGTAGTATTATAGAGCACCCCGTTATTACCGATCAGCTGATAAAAGAGGTCAAACTGCCCTTTCATAATACTTCCCAGCGAGAACAACAGCAGCACCACAAAGGTCGATTTCAGCATCGGCACCGTGATATACCAGATCCGCTGAAAAATATGAGCACCGTCAATTTTGGCTGCTTCATAATACTCTTCACTGATCCCTGTAATGGAAGCGAGGTAAATGACCATGCTGTAACCAAGATTTTTCCAGAGGTAAAATAGAATGATCAGGAAGATCCAGACCGTCGGTTTGTTGTAGACATCGACAGGTCCCGCTCCGAACTGAGCCAGCAGCGTATTTAAGAAACCGTTATCATAATTGAACACGTTGTATACGATAACACTCAGAATAACGAAAGAGACAAAATACGGCAGGAACATGATGGATTGAGTCACTTTTTTGAACCATTTCACACGCAGCTCACTGAGCAGAATCGCACACACAATGGCCAGCACATTCCCCAGCAGGATAAACGCCAGATTATAACCGATTGTATTGAGTGTAAGCTTCACCAGTGTACCGGACTTCCAGAGAAATTCGAAGTTTTTGAGACCCACAAAGGGCGCATCGAACAGGCCGGAATTGAAGTCAAACTGAGTAAACGCGTAATACACACCCACCATCGGAAAATACGAATTGACCAGAAAGAACAGCAGTGTAGGCAGCAGCATCAGAAAAAGAACCCGGTTATGGACCAGCTCATGCAGAAAACCTTTCTTTTTCTTATTCTCAGTCCAAGCTCCCCTCTCGGACGGTAACCCTGCCCCTTTAATAGGAAGCTCAATGGCGAGCGGTATTCCGCTCTTACGTTTGCGGTATCTCAAAGCCTTCACCCTCCTATACCCCTATATAAAATAATTTGCGGCGGTACATAGCCTCCACCTCCGCTTGGACGCCTTAAGCTGTGTTCAGCAGCTCCATCCAATGTATGTTTTGAGTATAGAAGACACCTTGAAGGGTGAACAGTGCAGCTTAAGGGTATTCCTGTATAATGTGAACTACCGCCTAGTGAACATTTCTGACTTATGTGGAGGAATCGAAGCTAGAACAGCAAAAAGCCCCGTAAACTCTCCTATTCAGGACAGTTTCGGAGCTTGGTATAGAAGACCAACTGCATAACTAATCTAGGATTCCACGAAAAGAGTACGGCCTCGCTTCGCCGCCAGCCCCGGCGTTTCCTCATCCATTCGACGTTCTGCCTCGCTCAGCACCTTCCGCTTCCGCCAGCGCCGCAGCACCAGCAACCCTCTTGCCGCTTCATCGGCAATCATACAGCAGTAGATGCCTGTAAGACCCCAGCCGGCATTGATCCCCAGTAAGTAGGAGCAACCCACGCCAATGAGCGACATGGAGCAGATGGAGACATACATGGTATAGCGGGTGTCCCCAATCGCATTCAGGGAATTACCCATGGCCATATTCAACATTTTGCAGGGCTGAAGCAGCAGATTAAGGGACAGTAGCGATACTCCAATCGAGATAATCGCCTCATCACTGGTGAAGAATCCCAGCAGCGTCCGCCCGAACACAAACAGCAGCAGCACGTTGGCACTTACAATGGCCAGCCCAATATATAGCGTGCGGTAAGCCCCTCTATATACCTCCTGCGTCTGTTTTGCCCCGAAGAGATGTGCAAGCTGAATCTGCCCGGCCATTGCTACGGCATAACCCAAGGTGAAGCAGAAGGATTCCAGCGTATTCAGATAGGTGCGGGCAGCCAGTTCTTTTGCTCCCAGTATCGCCATAAAAGAATAAATCACCAGTTGTGACAACACCCATGCGGATGAATTGAGACCCAGGGGCCAGCTGATCCGGACGATCTCTCCGAACAGCTTCTGATTGAAAATCCGGAAATCCCGCAGCCGGATCGTTCGTTCAAAAGATTGGCTGAACATATACAGCAGAATTAAGACACCCAGCATCCGGCTGATTATATTGGACACTGCGATGCCAGCCAGGCCCAGCTCCGGCAGCCCGAACACTCCAAAGATCAGCAGATAGTTAAGAACAATATGAATAATATTTACAGCTACTCCTGTATACATCGGCCCCCGAGTATTTCCGGTGTTGCGGATCGCCGAACCCAGGGCAACGGTCATCCCGACCATGAACAACCCGCCCCCCACATAAGTAAGATAGACATGGGCAAGAGGCAGCAGCTCACCGGAGATATGCAGCAGCCGGGCTGTGGGACCAGAGTATAGGAACAATAGGAGGCTAACGCCGAGGCCCAGGATACTGCTGGAAGTCACCCCCATAATAGCAATCGTACGAGCTTCCTCTGAGCGCCCCGAACCCAGACGCTGGGCAATCAGAATTCCCGCCCCACCGGCCAAGGTGGTGAAGAGTGTGGTCAATGCACCGAACAGCTGATTGGAAATACCTACAACCGCAACCGCATTATCCGAAATCCGGCTGACCATAATCGTGTCCACGGTTCCCAGCAGTGTCTGCAGAAATATCTCGATGAAGATCGGCCAGGCCAGCATCCACAGACCGGATTTCCCGGTTATAGATTTCACGAAATCAACCCTCCCATGATGTACCTACTCACTTGAATTATTCGCCTACTTTGGTACCATTCATCTTGTCAGAAGTAAATTATAGGTGATATACTCTGAAAAATGTACCACATACGAAACCTAAACTTTCAATATCTAAACCTTTATTGGGGAGAGACAAGCTATGGATGTTCTAGAATTTACCGTGCCGCCATTACCGCATTACATTATCAGCGGACTTAATCAATGCCAGCCCGGCTATCTTCATCCGAACCGTCAGCATATTCAGGTGTTCGATCTGCTGATCGTCCGCCAGGGCTGCCTGTACATTGGTGAGGAGGATCGCAGCTTTACAGTGAATGCAGGCGAGGCGCTGCTCCTGCGTCCGGATAGTCATCACTATGGGAGTAAGGGCTGCCGTGAAGATACGGCCTATTATTGGCTGCATTTCCAGACCTCCGGCTATTGGCGTATACTGAACAGCTCATCTCCCTCTCTTATGAACGAATCTGCCACAGAGGGACTTGCTCTAATGGATGATTCCAATGTATTGAGCAAACACGCTGCAAAGGTTATGCCTCGTAAATCCAGTGAGCCTGCCCAGGCCGGTTCATCTCCCGCGCTCCACGAGCCTGGCGGATTGCTTGCGTCCACAGAGCCCCTTCCTGCAGCCTACTTCGGGATCGGTCCGTTCACCCTGCGTCTCTCCCAGTTCATCACCCTACTCCAGCCTGCCAGAATAGAGGAGCTGCTGCTCCAGCTGGAGCAGCTCAAAAGCAATGCCCATCTAACCGCTGTCCGCTTCAGACAGCAAATCCTTTTTCAGGAAATCCTTCAGCAACTTGCAGCTTCCAATGAGCAAGACCGTACCGGCTCCCAGTCTACCGCTTGTGCTGAACAGGCTGCCTCCTTCCTCCGGACACATTACCGTGAGGAGATCACCACCGCAAGACTCGGAGAGAGCCTTAACTTCCATCCGGTCTACATCGCCCGGTGCATGAACAGGGAATACGGCTGCTCACCCATTGAGTATCTAATCCGCTACCGCATTGAGCAGAGCAAGCTGCTGCTGATGCAGACCAGCTTCCCCATTGCACGGATTGCCGAAGAGGTCGGCTTCAACCAGGCGCCTTATTTCAGCGCCAGCTTTATGAAGCTGGAAGGCCTTTCTCCGCGCCAATACCGCCAGCGCTTCTCTTGACTGCTTTATACAGTGATGTATTAACAGCAGTAATGATCTCTATAATCTGCAAGCTGCTGAATCATGAAGTAGCCGGACTATTAACGTCTCTCTGTGCTGTAGCTTTCCGGTTATAACATGATAAACGGATAGTAATTGGATAAAAGCAGACTTGCCCTATTTTCTCTACGGATACATTTCACCGGGCTAACGGACCGTACCATGCTTAAATCTTTTAAGCTGGAAGCTTTCGGTTGAACCCCCATACTAAGCACATTAATTTACAATCTACATTATGCTTCATTATTTTTGAGCCTGATTTCCGCGTACGCCAAAAAGCCCAGGATCACAAAAGGGATTTGACAGAGAGCATTCGTCCGCCAACACTGCATGGTGAACAATACCCCCTATTCATACCTCTTATAACCTGGGTAAATGTAAAATAGTCTAGTCTAGACTAGATACTCCAGTAATCACGCCTACTTCCCGGCTCCCTGCTTTTCCGCTTCCTTCTCCAACGAGGCAAAATAAGCGATTTTATGTTCAACCTTTTGCGCAAAGCTTTGAAAAAACTTGATTTTCTCATCAATCTGCAGCTTATGCGCCTGGAGCAGCTTCCGTTGGTCTGGCAGTGCTCCTGTCCCTTCTTGGGATAATGCAATAAACTGCTTAATATCGGCAATCGGCATCCCTGTGTCCTTCAAACAGCAGATCAGCGAGATCAGCTCCAAATCTTCGTCCTGAAAGCAACGGTTACCGTGCTCATCCCGCGCTACAACAGGCAGGACACCCTCTCTTTCGTAATAACGCAGCGTATATTGGCTTAGTCCGCTTTTTTGTGCTATTGTTTTGATGCTGTAACCCATATCTCTGCCCCATTCCGCCGACTCAGCCCGGCAAGTTGATCTATTTCTAAATTACCACCAATATGAATCTATGAAAAGAGCGCTAACAAAACTGTTGACTTACACCTAGCTCTAAGGTCTACACTTTATACTATACTGTACCTTACATTTTAAGGAGTGAATAATTAATGGTAAAAACAATTAACGTGGGTAACGGTACACTCGAGGTTGCCCAAATCTCATTAGGATGTATGCGGATTGCCGAATTGTCTCCCAAAGAAGCTGACGTCCATATTCACAGTGCCCTTGAAGCAGGCATTGATTTTTTTGACCATGCAGACATTTATGCCGCCGGCAAGGCCGAAGAGGTATTTGGTGAAGTTGTAGCGAACAGCCCAGGCATGCGCGAAAAGCTGATGATTCAGACCAAATGCGGCATCCGCAATGGTTTTTTTGACTTCTCCAAGGAGCATATTGTCTCATCCGTTGAGAACAGCCTGAAACGCCTTAAAACCGATTATGTGGATGTACTACTCCTGCATCGTCCTGACACCTTAATGGAGCCGGAAGAAGTGGCGGAAGCCTTCGATTATCTGGAGCAAAAAGGCTTGGTTAAACACTTCGGTGTCAGCAACCTGAACCCCCTACAAATTGAGCTGCTCAAAAAAAATGTAAAACAAAAACTGCTATTTAATCAGCTGCAGCTAAGCATCATGGTTTCCGGCATGATAGATTCCGGCTTCAACGTCAATATGACCAACTCCGCTTCAGTGGTTCATGATGGAGGTATTCTGGAATACAGCCGTCTGCACGACATGACCATTCAGCCTTGGTCACCATTCCAATACGGATTCTTTGAAGGCGTATTCTTGGGCAATGACAAGTTCCCAGAACTGAACCAGGTCATTGACCGTTTAGCTGACGAAAAAGGCGTTGCCGATACCGCCATCGCTATCGCCTGGCTCTTAAGACATCCTGCCAAGATGCAACCGATTGTAGGAACTACCAATACTCAGCGCCTGCTGGATATTGCAAAGGCTTCGGACATTACCCTATCCAGAGAAGAATGGTATGAAATTTACCGCGCGGCCGGCAACAAGCTTCCATAAAGACGCTACTAAATACTAAACCCGTAAAGACCTTTAGACTCAAGGTTTTTACGGGTTTTTTGAGACGTGTAAAGTTCATAAAACTCCATCAATCCTAAGGAACTCCCTATGACTCCCAATAGGACTCTTAAAGTTCCGGTGCTTTTGCAATAAAAGATCCTGTCCAAATGTTCCTCCATAATCATATAATAATATCACTAATAATTTATTCAAAATTATATTAAAATCATAAAAAAGGGTTTATAAATCTGCTGATCAGCAAATTTATAAACCCTTTAAGTATACCGGCGAGAGGACTCGAACCTCCACGGTTTCCCACTCGATTTTGAGTCGAGCGCGTCTGCCATTCCGCCACGCCGGCACATACATATGAATTAGTTCTTAATAAAAATGGAGGCGCCACCCAGACTCGAACTGGGGATAAAGCTTTTGCAGAGCTTTGCCTTACCACTTGGCTATGGCGCCATGTAAATGGAGCGGACGACGGGAATCGAACCCGCGACCCTCGCCTTGGCAAGGCGATGCTCTACCGCTGAGCCACGTCCGCATTAATGGCTGGGGATATAGGAATCGAACCTATGAATGACGGAGTCAAAGTCCGTTGCCTTACCGCTTGGCTAATCCCCAATATTAAGTTTAAAGAAATGGGGCGACTGATGGGTCTCGAACCCACGAATGCCGGAACCACAATCCGGTGCGTTAACCCCTTCGCCACAGTCGCCATATGAAGTTAGTAGATCTCAGATCAATTAACAATTTCAAAAGAAATGGGGCGGCCGATGGGTCTCGAACCCACGAATGCCGGAACCACAATCCGGTGCGTTAACCCCTTCGCCACGGCCGCCATATTAAGCTTATGAAATTAGTTTGGCAGGGGCAGCAGGAATTGAACCCACACCAACGGTTTTGGAGACCGTTGTTCTACCTTTAAACTATGCCCCTAAAAATGGTGGAGGCTGATGGATTCGAACCACCGAACACGTACGTGAGCAGATTTACAGTCTGATGCGTTTGGCCACTTCGCTAAGCCTCCGAGGATGGTGCCGGCGAGAGGACTTGAACCCCCAACCTACTGATTACAAGTCAGTTGCTCTACCAATTGAGCTACACCGGCGTATTAAGTTGTATTAAATGGTGGCGCGGGAGGGAATCGAACCCCCGACACAAGGATTTTCAGTCCTTTGCTCTACCGACTGAGCTACCGAGCCATATAAGTTTATCCATGATAATGGCGGAACCGACGGGATTCGAACCCGCGATCTCCTGCGTGACAGGCAGGCATGTTAGGCCAACTACACCACGGTT
>NZ_JBGJZN010000004.1:0-476564 GCF_042610465.1 Paenibacillus diazotrophicus | reverse complement strand
CCAGGATCAAACTCTCCAAATTGGTATTTAGAAAGAGCGATTGCTCATTTTGAAACATCTGACGAGAATTTGCATTCTCTATTTTTGGATCTCACTTGCGTGAAATCCCACTCACTCGTTGTTCAGTTTTCAAAGATCAAGCTCGTTGTCGGCTTCGATTATCTCGTCACCAGCAACTCTTATAATATATCACATTCGTTCGAGCAATGCAAGTTCTTTTTTCTCGAATGATTTACTCAGTCACTCTCGATTACTTAGCAATGCTCCAACAACGCTTATTTATAATACCCTATAGTCCTATGAAAAAGCAACCCCTTTAAAAAAAGAAAGATAACCCACTTAATCATCAAAGAGGGTTATCTTCAAATCGCATTTATTATTTAATTACACTTCTACTCCTATTAGTAGAACTTTGCTGCCGTGTATTTGCTCGCTACTTTGATCAATGCTGCAGCCTGGGTACTCTTTCCCAGCCCAGCATCAACTGTAGTATCAACCGTTACCCATTTGCCATTAAGCAATACTTCATTCCAAGCATGATAGGAAGTTACATAACTTGTATTCCCCATTACCAGCTTAGCCGGTATACCTTGACTGCGAAGCATGGTTGCAAACAATGAAGCATAATCGTAGCAAATGCCCTTCTTGGTGAGCAGTGTATTGTCATTGTTCGGAATATAATCCGTCGTAACCGTAGAGGCCAGAGTATAGTCATACTTCACATTAGATACAATGAAGTTATAAATGGCTTTTACCTTCTGCTCATCGGTGGTCAATCCCTGTGTCAGCTGAGCGGCTTTGAGAACTGATTTATCAGAAGAACTCCATTTCACATTCTGCACAGAGCTCAAATATACGGTGTTAACATTATCTAGTCTTAAATCTACCGTTTCGGAGGAAAGCACTTTGTATTTGTTGCCGGTAGTATTCTCCAGAACCGAAATCTTGTAAGAGCCATTCCCTTGCTGCAATGGGAACGTTTCAGTCGGCTTAGATGCGTAAAGATTGTAAGTATAGCTGTTGTTGTCCTTAGTGACCATTAGCTTAATACGTTTGTCCTTGGGTACATCATAAGAGACTGCAATTACCCCTTGGTCCAGCTTCGATCTATTTAACCATCCTGTATCCGTGCTGGCAGCTTCAGCCGAACCTGCTTGAACGGAAGTAGCGACTACGAACAGTGTCAACAACATAAAATAGATCTTTTTCAAGGATAAAACCCCTTTCGGTAGCTGGCTGCCATCCATGAGGGAAGGCCCTTTAGCTTTGCGTCCCTATCTTTCGATAGGTTTGCCGTTATCGTATAAGCTTTATCTGTTCTTGCTTCTATAGTGATTGCTAGATTCATATAAGGAACAAACAAAAAAAGCCTCTTCATTCGGGAGCTGGCTGCCATCCTATAGAGGGAAGGCCCTTTAGCTTTGCGTCCCTACCTTTCGATAGGTTTGCCGTTATCGTGCTTAGCTTTTATAGTTATATACTACCATATTCATCTCTATAAACAAGATCAAAATCACTAGATTCCGACTATTTATCGATAAAATCTTTAGTGTACTGGACTTTAAGTCACAGTTTGTCGAGTTTAGGATAACTTAGCGTGGATGATCAGGCGATGTGTTGGGTTCACCAATGGATCACAGGTAATCAGAGTGAGGATTTTGTCTTTCCCCTGCCCATTCAAAACAGAAATATCCGTAGGTTCAACAATCGAAATATCATACACCACGTACCTGTAATCCTGCTCACTCGTCTGTACGGATATGGTATCGCCGATCTCCACTTCATTCAGTCTGTTAAAAAGCCTCCCGGCCGTTCTTGATCTATGGGCAGCAATCGCAGCATTCCCAACCTGCCCAATGGCAGCAGTCTCTTTCATATGGGCGGCAGCATGTTTCATATTGGCTTTGGTGGCACCCTCCAGGATAGGAAGCTTCAGATTGATTTTGTCGATCCGGATGATGCCCGTAATCTTCCCGCCCAGCTGAATTTCGGCAGATGGCGGTTCTGTTGCCTCCACCTGACTCTCTGAGGACTCCTCTGTGAGAAGCTGGGTGACTTCAGCGTATTGCTTGCTCAGGTCAGACTGCGGAGACGTTGAAGGCGCACTTTCGCTGTATACTTGTTCGGCTTCTTCCAATAGCTTTTGCTGCTGCCAATCGTTGTACCATTCATTTGCTTTGGGGTACAGCATAATAAGAATTCCGGCAAGAATAATAAAATAAGAGAACTTGCGCATGAACATCACCTCCGTAAGTTAGTTGGTGCAGACCCAAGCTCTAAAGCTCCTCGTCCTTTGATGAACCCTTTTCAGAATACCCACTTCCGGCTTCCAAAAAAGTTGATAACCACGGTCACACCTGTAACCAGCACTTTGGCAATAAGCACTTGAAATCCGAAGCGGTCTGTCAGCAAATGCATAAGCAATACCGATATGCCCAGCACAACGAGATTCAGTACTATAAACCTTACCAGCTGCATCCGGTCAAAGCCGTCCTGTCTCCCCCGGTTCTGATCCTTAAAAGTCACTTTTTTATTCCAGATAAAGCTATTGGCTGTCCCTGCACTGTAAGAAATAATCTGGGCCGGTGTATTCATCATTCCTAGCGAGTGCAGCAAGGTAAATACGGCAAAATCAATCAATGTATTCAGCAGGCCTATGGCATTGAATTTTAAAAACTGGATAAATCCTGCATTCAGCTGCTTATTGGACATCATTATTTCCCTTCCGCATGTCCGCACGTACGGAATCATTAACGTCCCTATAGCCCTTGGTCTCGCGCACGATATACAGCGGTCTATCCTTGGACTCATCATATATACGGCCGATGTATTCACCAATTACACCTAACAGCATCAGCACAATACCGTTAAACAGCAGATTGACGCCAACAATAGAAGCCCAGCCCGGCACGGTCCATGAGGTGAAAACCTTTTGGAACAAAACAAAGAATAAGTAAAGAAAGCTCGAGAAGGATAGGAAAAATCCGATGTACGAAGCTATTTTCAACGGCTTATGGGAAAAGGAGGTAATGCCGTCAAGCGCAAACCGGATCATTTTCTTGAGCGGATATTTGGTCTCACCGGCAAAACGCTCTTCACGCACGTATTCAACCATGGTCTGCCGGAAACCCACCCAGCTTACCAGTCCGCGCACATAACGGTTCTTCTCCTTCAGGCCGCGCAGGACATCGCATACTTTACGGTCGATCAAACGAAAATCTCCAGTATCAGTAGGAATATCTACACTTGTCATGCTGCTGAGCAGACGATAGAAGATCTTCGCGGTTACTTTTTTGAAAAAGGTCTCCCCGTGGCGTTTGAGCCGCTTGGCATAAACAACCTCATAACCCTCTTTCCACTTCGCGATCATCTGCAAAATAACCTCCGGCGGGTCCTGCAGGTCCGCATCAATAACTACGACCGCCTCGCCTTCTGCATAATCCATCCCCGCCGTAATCGCTACCTGATGGCCAAAGTTGCGCGAGAAATCGATCAGCTTGACATGCTCATCCTGATTGCTGACCCTGCGCATAATCTCGGCGGTACGGTCCCGGCTTCCATCGTTGACGAAGACCAGCTCGTAGGGTTCTCCGCATCCGTCCATTACCTTTGTGAGACGCTCATACGTATGCTGAATGACTTCCTCCTCATTGAACATGGGGACAATTACACTGTATCTGGCTTTCACCTTTGTTCCTCCTAATATTTTGTCAGCATATGCTTCAAGATTTGACTTCGATCAAGACTCACTTCGAAAGCATATACCTGGTTGTATTTTATACTCTTCAAAAGACATGCACCTGCTCCGTAAGCATACGTCAGCAGATCAGAATACCCAGGAGGGGAACCAGCGCAGCATAACGTCCACATAGTCTTTACTGACCTGCATACCTGAAAGTACGGGATAAAACAATACAAAGAGAAGTGCAGCTCCGGCTACGTAGACATAACGCATGTAGCGGGCTTCAGGATATTTGCTGTCGAGCAGCTTCAGGATATATACAATGGCAAGAATCATGAACGGAACCATCGCAAAATAGTGGTATAGGAATGTCTCACGCGGCACCAGCATCCACGGTACATACTGTGAGAAGAACCCGATCCAGATCATGTACAGGTTCTTGTCCTTGCGTTTCACTGTAAACCAGACCGCGGCCAGCATCGCAAAGATGCCGGTCCACCAGATCAGCGGATTGCCCATCGTGACAATGCTGCTCACCTGTCCTTCCGGCAGGCCTTCGCCGCCGCTGAAGAACCACACCGGCCGTTTCATGAACGGCCATTCCCACCAGGAAGAAGCGAACGGATGGGTGGCAACAAGCTGGCTGTGATAATCGTACATGTTCTTTTGCGCTTCAATCAGACCTTTGAACGTGTAGCCATCTGCCGAGACAGACAGCACGGGGATAAAGGACAGGCTATAGATGATGCCTGGAATGATTACAAAGAACAACAGACAGCTGAGCAGGGTTAGAATAGTATTCTTCCAGAATGATCCGGTTGCGGTACGGCAGGCTGCTGCGAGCTCCTGATCCCCCACTCTACCCTCAGACAGCAAACGTCCCGCTGCTTTGTATTCTTTGTAACGTTCAAACAAGGCCAGTGCCAGCATAATAGCAAGCCCGGCTCCTCCATAGATTACAATCCATTTAGAGGCTACGCCGATTCCGAAGAACAGACCCGACCAGAATAGAGGCGCCAGCGTCTGCCGCAGCGGTACACGATAGAAATTCATTGTGAAATACCGCTGCATGAAATAGAACATCAGCATGATAAAGAATACCCCGTAGACGTCGATGGTCGAAATGCGCGTCTGGGTGAAGTGCATGAAATCGAGTGCGAACAATCCGGTAGCCAGGGCTGCGTAAAGACTCTTTCGGAATAGTCTAAGGGCCATGATATAAATCAGCGGCAGCATTGCAATCCCAAAAAGGGTACCTATCACCCGCCAGCCGAACGGATTGACGCCGAACAGTTCCATACCAACCGAGATTAGCAGCTTGCCGAGAGGCGGATGGGTATTCTCATATGGAACAATACCATGGGTATATTCATAGGCCGTACGGGCATGGTAGATTTCATCAAAGTAGGTGCTGTTCATGAACCCGGAGTTTTCTGGAATAACGGACTGTTCGTCAAACAGGTTAGACGGCAGGCCTCTTTTGGCAACTGTACCATCAGGTGTAACACTGACGACCGGCAGCGGAGTTTTGCCTCCCCCTTGTTCATAAAAAGCCATCTCATTCAGGGTGAAGCTCGGAGAGGTGACGGTCAGCTTCACATATCTTGCCGCTACGTTCAAAGGCTGGCTTTTCCAAATGAACACATTGCCGACATCTTCATTGATGTCCAGGGGACTATTCCAGGCATCCGGCGACTCACTGAACTCCAGCTTGAATTTGCCGGTCCCGACACCACCAAAAATATTTACACGTTCCAGCTGTCTGCTCTGACCCAGATCTACATAGAAGCTCTCACCGCTGGCTGCCGGTTCCCACAAGGTTTCCGGTGCTTTGGTAGAGCCCAGATGAAATAACGCCAGCGCCGCATATACGGCAGTAATGCCCAGCATCCAAATCCAGTCTTTACGCTGCAGCTTGAACCTGCCGGCTCGGACACTCTTCACCAGCGGGCGGATTCCCTCAGCGAGTTCAACATCCGCATCATACTTCTCAGACGGAGTTACGGGTGGTGCGAGCTCCTTAATGTTGTTAAGGACATATACGGAATAGCCTACGTACAGCATATATACCGCCAAAATGATATTAGCAATCGCAGTCACCAGCACAATCCCGTCCGAAGGCGGATTATTGCCGGCATTCAGATGGGCCAGTGTATACCCTACGTTAAGGTACTGTGTCAAAGTAAAGCCAAGGAACAGGCTCAGGAACCGCCGGTCCCGGCTCCCCATATAGGTGAACAGGCACAGGATCAAAGCCGGGTACATGTAACGTTCATGCATTTTTGTACCGAACACGAATACGACCACGATCAGGACCATGCCAATGAAGAAGGACTTTGAGAGATCGTTGCGGTCTTTTTTGAATGAGTAATAAGCTGCAAGGGCAACCGCCACCAGGATGAAAATAAACCCCCAGGTACGGTAAGCAATTCCCAGCCACATCGTATCAATCGAAGCCCACATCGGGTCGGTTAGCGCATATAGATTAAAAGCATTCACCGTGGAATACGGGTAGGAGGACAAAGTCCCTTTGTAAAGATCTATAAGTCCTCCTAATCCGCCGTTGTTCCAGAAGAATGGCGCCGCCAGTACGGCAAAGATACCAAGACTGTAAAGAGCGCCGACTGCCAGCTGCTTCCACGCACGGTGATGATAAAAGGCAAACAGCAGCACAGGAGTGAAAATTAGCGCCTGTGGCTTAATAAGCGTAGCTAGGGCAAAAAAGATAGCTGCACGCACAAAGCCTTGTTCGGAAGCACCCAGAATACTAAGCAGCAGGAACACTAAAAAGAACGAGTCCGCTTGCCCCCAAGCGGCCGAATCCATCAAGACAGCCGGATTGAACAGGAACAGCAGCATCAGGCCGATCGCCATGCCGGAGCCGAGCTTCTTGCGGCCTGCGCGGTAGATCAGCCAGCCCAGTACCAGATCGGAAATAATCGCTGGCAGCTTAAACAGCAGTGTCTCTCCTCCAGAGCCGTGCGCAAACCCGAACAGTCCGCGAATTAAACTCAGCACGTATAAAACATACAAATATCCCGGAGGGTAATCGGCAAAATATCCCTCTTCATAGAATTTCCCGGGCCCCAGGTCCACAAGACGCTGGCCCCAGGCGATGAAGGTATTCATATCATTCTGATACCCTTGCGCGGTCAAGCCGATCCAAATCCGCAGGATTAAAGCTGCACCGAAGACTACATAAAGCCATCGGGTATAGATCACATCCGGCTGTTTTAGAAGCCGGTCACTGCGGAATGCCCTATTATAAAAGAAAGCGAAAAAGATACTGAATAGCGCTGACAGCAGAAGCAGTTTGGCAGGCGATACTTTGTGTGGTGTCTCTGCAGCCTTGCCGCTTCCGTTCTGGGCCGCTGCCGCTCCACTATCCAGCGAGATGACACTGGCTCCGCCAGGAGCGGCATCCACCTGTTCAACCGACAGGTCATCAAAATAGGCTTTGCCTTGAATCAGGCTGGCATAGCCTCCGAGGGCTGCACCAATGCCCAGCTCTTTTTGCTCGGGGCCGGTTTGACCGTAGAATTCAAGGTACTGCCAATCCCCAGCCGTATTTTTGGTATCGGGATAACCGCTCCCTATGCCAACAGGCAAAATATTTGCACCCAGGCCTTCACCTGCCGTGCTTACGACTTTGATATAGCCGGAAATCTTATAGTAGCTGTTCGGCGAAACGGCAATCGTCTGCACCCATTTGAGGTGATTGGGCTCCAGATTCTCAATAACCGCTGCCTTGCTCCCGGAATGGACATCCTCAGACTGCACAGAGAGCAGCCCGGAGCCGTCTCCTGCGATCCACATATCTTTGGTCCAGCCCGAAGGAGCTCCCTCTTCCCCATCCTCAAAGCCCGGATTCTGCAATAAATTGCCCGCCGCACTACTGCTTGTTGCAGGGAGAATGAACAATAACAGCATTAAAAGCATCATTACGGCCGCGCGTGTACTCTTGATCATCGTTCCAACCTCACCTCGTCATTGTTAATCCAGCTTGTGGCCCTGGCTTCAAGCTCTCCATTAGGCACCTCGGCTTGCACTCCTTCTACATCAACAGCATTCATACCTTCTGCAGGGTTATAAATAAGCACACTGTAATTCGTGAAACGAGTAATCGTATAGCCTCCATTTACAGCAGGTAAAGGTTCATTATTTCCGTAGACATATGCCTTCGGTCCAGACTGAGTATCCGGAGTGCCGAATTTGTACCGGCCAAATGAAGCAACCCTTTGAAAAGCATCTCCAGGATTGATGTATCGAACAGAATCCATGAAGTCATGCGGATTGATTTGTTCATAAAAGAGGACATAGATATAGGGCATATTGACCTTATCCGTAACATAGATGTTACCGCTGGTTGCTCCTGAAGCATACTGGATAGCCTCCCCCAATGAGTCATAAAAGGCTGGGCCAATGTCCTTGGGGAACTCACGAAAATAAGCATTTGTAAAAAAGCCGAACATCACAGCAAATGCCAGCACCGATAGGATACCGGCAAGCTTAAGTTGCTGATACAGCCAGAATCCCCCTGCGGCAACCAGCATAATTAGCGGGTAAAAAATAATATTGATCCGGTTGATATTCACATCTGTAATCAAAGCCATTAGTATGGCGATGCCAAGCCAGAGCAGCACGGCGATATGTACAAGCCCTTCGCGTCCGCGCTGATAGAACTCATACATCATGATGATAAGCCCGAGCAGAGCAAAGGGTAGCGCAATCGGATAAGCATAGCCGTATGGTGATATAGAATTCCATGGAAGTCCGTCACTCCCGCTAAGCATGAGCTGGACAAATGAACTGAAGTTTCCAGATGCTGTCTTGAAAAGCTCCCCGCCGAATACAGAAGAAATCTGCTCTACCCGGGGCATCGTTAATTTGGGGATCGTGAAGAGCCCCGCCGCAATCTGTGAGTAGCCAAAATGATTAATAATTATAAATAATAGTATAGGCACAGCAAGGAGCACAAATAATAGCGCGTTCCAGCCAAACGTCCGGAATTTCAAGGCCCTACTATACAATAGAAGAAATGCTGTACTGATAGCAAATAGAGGCACAAAAAAGTAGGCTGTACCATACGCATACAGTGAGATTGCCAGGATAACCGAGAAGCCATAAGACCATCTAGGATTCTGAAAGGATCTAAGCAGAAAATAGAAGGCGATCAGAATCAATGTGGGGAACAAATTGGATTCAAGCGCCCATCTGGACATCATGATATGCCAGGGATTAATGGCGATAATAAACATGGCGAATATACCCGCTGCCCTGGATGGAAACAGCCTCTTCATAATTAAATAGAAAAAAACCATGCCAAGCAGGCCCATCAACAGACTAAGCGCCCTTACAGACAGCGGAGTCAATCCAAACAGCCAGATGAAGGGCATCGATAAATAAGCATACAGTGCATTCTGCCCGCTGCCCCAAGCGATGAGGTGAATGGGGAGATGAACGCCGTTGCGGTCAATCCCGTAATGAAGGATCGCATAAGCATCATATCCAATGGATGCCTCATCCTGATTAAGTCCTGAAGGAATGGAGCCGAGATATGCTGTTCTTACTATGGCACCCAGTACAAACAGTACGAGCGGCCACGGGTTGTCTTTGCAGGTTCGATATGTTTTTTGGAAAAAGCCGGACAATAGGATCACCCCTTCAACAATATAATCGAAATGCCCGCCCAAGAAAAGACCGCTGCAGCGGTTTTCCCGAAGTCGCCTATAGGCTCCCCAGAATAAGAAAACGGCCCCTTCCTAAATAGAAGAGACCGCTCAAATAAAAACCTGTACGTTCAGGTATATCTAGATCGCTTAATATACTTAGCCCTGGCTGCCGATCAGAAGATAGCGCAGGACGATCAGAACAGCGAGCACCCACATCATCCAGTGGATGTCGTATTTCTTTTTGCCCGCCAGGTTGGCTACACAGGCCAGAATAACATATGTCACAATCCCGAACGAAATCCCGTTCGCAATATTGTAAGTGAAAGGCATAATGACGAAGGTCAGGAAGGCTGGAATCGCCAGGACCATATCCTGAAAATCAATCTCGCGGATCGATTGTGCCATCAGCACACCGACAATAATCAGCGCAGCAGCAGTGGCAGAGCCTGGAATCAGAGCAGCGATTGGAGCCAGGAACAGCGCAAGCAGGAAGCAGACACCGGTAGTGACAGCAGTCAGACCTGTACGTCCGCCTTCAGCAACACCAGCAGCACTCTCAACATAAGCAGTAGTGGTGGAAGTACCGAGCATTGCACCGCCGGCAACAGCTACTGCATCAACGAACATAGCTTTTCCGACACGCTTCTTGCCTTCTTCAGGGTCTTTCATAATTCCGGCACGTTCAGCCGTACCAACAAGCGTACCAAAGGTGTCAAACAATTCAACGAATGTAAATGTGGCAATCGCGGATACGATACCCGTGTGCATGATGCCCTTCCAGTCAAATTCNCCAAAGGTGTCAAACAATTCAACGAATGTAAATGTGGCAATCGCGGATACGATACCCGTGTGCATGATGCCCTTCCAGTCAAATTCCCAGAAGTTCAGCTGTGAGAAATCAGGTACCCATGGAGTCTGCGGATTCGACAGAGAACTAAAATCAACTGCGCCCATGAGAATAGCCGCAACCGTAGTTCCCAGAATCCCGAACAGGATGGCACCACGTACCCGAAGCACCATCAGGATGGAGATCAGCAGCAGACCGATGATCACCAGTTGAACATTGGTGTTCTCCAGGCTGCCCATATGGATAACTGTCTCAAAGGAAAGTACATCAGTGAACTTATTCGCGGCGATGTCTTTGCCGGCTTCTACGCCGATGGTCATCAGTCCGCTGTTCTTCAGACCAATAATGGTGATGAACATACCGATACCGACGGTAATAGCATGCTTCAAGCTGTCAGGAATGGCGGTAAGCAAGATCTGCCGGATCTGAGTGATCGTAAGCAGGATAAAGATAATACCGGAGATAAATACAGCGGTCAGACCCATTTGCCAGGTAAACTCATGGTCAGTGGTTGCCGAGGATAAAACTACGGATGCAAAATATGCATTAAGGCCCATACCAGGTGCCAGCGCTACCGGAAAATTAATGAACAGTCCCATGGCGATGGTGAAGATCCCTGCTGCAAGAGCGGTTGCCAGGAATACGGAATACCAGCCCATGTCAATACGGCCAAAGGCGGTAAGTGTGCCTGGATTAACCGACAAAATATACGCCATTGCCATAAAAGTGGTCAGACCGGCCATAATCTCTGTGCGTACTGTGGTGCCGTTTTCTTTCAACTTGAAAAAACGGTTCAAATTGTTCTCCCCCTAAGGTGTATGTTGTCCGAAAGCAACAGAAAAGCCGGCATCTTGGGAGACACCGGCCCGAAAAAAGAGCAGCTTCGCACCACAAAACCCGAAGGATTGTGGAGCCTTGCTCTTCTTAATCGTAGCCAGGTCATTACGGTGACCTCGTAGAGACTTCCAGGCCTATCCCCGGAATTATACGAATATTTATGCTGCTTTAACGCTTTATTATTTTAGGCGTACATGACATCACTTGTCAATGGTAAATACGAACATTCAACTCAGATTATTTGTTATTGTTCGTAATTCAGACATTTATCAGGATGTACACTATACGTAGCTGTAATTAGGCAGTTGTAGCAGCTCAGCGGTGTAATTCTTAATCCCTTCTTCTAGCTTGTCCTTGTCAATGAGAGGGTATCCCTCCATTTCGCGGCATTGTATCATGCCCTTCAGAGCCGCGAACCGGTAAGCTGCCGCACTGGCCGGTGACGAGGCTTGCTCAATTTTGTCCTGGTTGGTAAGTTCTTGATAGGTTGTACGGTTTTTGATACGCTGCCTAAGCTCCAGCTTCGCTTCACGGTCCATCAGCTTGCCCGGTGTCAGATGATCCGCTTCAATCTGTGCGATGAGGGTCTCAGCCTGCTCCTTCTCGCCTGTCTCCCGTAAAATCCTTGCCTTTAAAGCCCGGATGATATGTATAAAGGTCCAGATATTATAGTTATTATCGAATACCAGTCCATCCGTCAGGTCACATACCTGCCGAGCCGAACCGATATCGCCGTTGATATACAGCAGAAGGGCCAGATCCGACAGCGCCTCCATGTCTGCTGCGCTTTTAGGTGACATTTTACGGGCCAGCTTGCTGCTTAAGGTGCTCACTCTCTTGCTCAGAGAGGCTGATGCAATGTGTGTAAATAACGTTTCCCGATCCTCCATACTGCCCCACGCTCCTTGTAGTCATGATAAAAAGAGCACCCTGGGTAGGGATGCTCTTATATTTTAACGGATTGAGATAAACCGGCAAGCATCAGGGGAACGAGATAGCTATTTTACCAACTGCATGGTGAGTTTCACTTAATGCATGGGCGTCATACAACCCTTTTTGCGAAAAAGGAAATGTAGCACCGACTACTGACTTTACTTTCCCCTGCTCCAAGAGACCGGCGATTTCCTGAAGCTGCTGGCCATTAGGTTCCAGCCATATATTTTTAGCAGTTACGTCAAACTCCCTTACCAGCTCTTCATCAAAATTGCTGACAATCGATATGATCCGCCCGGTATGCTTTTTGAGTACTTTGAAGCTGTTCTTCTGAACGTCCCCGCCCATTGTATCAAACACAACATCTACATCGGATAAAACATCTTCAAACTGGGTTGTGCGGTAATCAATTATCTGGTCCGCTCCGAGAGAAGCAAGCAGTTCATGATTACGCTCGCTGGCTGTTGTAATCACGTAGGCTCCGGCTTGTTTGGCAAACTGGATCGCGAACATACCCACGCCACCTGCGCCTGCGTGAATTAATACCTTCTCTCCCGCACTAAGTCCGCCATGGATAAAAAGTGCCTGCCAAGCGGTCAGGCCTGCAAGCGGAACCGATGCAGCTTCTTCCCATGAAATGTTGTCAGGCTTGCGTGCCAGCAGGTGATCATCCACCAAAGTATATTCAGCATACGTACCCAAGCGGGTGGTTTCAGGGCGTGCAAACACTTCATCCCCCACTTTCCAATCCGTTACCCCGCTGCCGATTTCTGAGATCGTCCCGGCGACATCCCACCCCAAAATAATCGGAAACTCCCAATCCATCATTTGTTTCAAGTAGCCTTCACGCAGCTTCCAGTCAATTGGATTGATCGAAGTAGCGGCCACTTTGACTACGACCTGATGTGCTTGCGGATTAGGGTTCTGTACTTCTCTTTCTTGAAGTTCTTCCTTGCCTCCATAACGATCGATGACAATGGCTTTCATTGCTTTGCCTCCTCTAATACACGCTTCAAAAGTATTATCTAACTAATTACACAAAAAATGCATATGACCAAACAACTCCAGCAGCCTTACGACCACAAAAAACCTTCAATCCCACGGTAAACGTGGATTTGAAGGTTCCTGTGCAGTGCAGCAATATAAATCTACTCCCACTCAATCGTTGCTGGCGGTTTCGAGGTAATGTCATACACGATGCGGTTGACGTTGTCCACTTCGTTAACGATGCGAACGGAGATTTTCTCCAGCACCTCCCAAGGGATACGTGCCCAGTCGGCGGTCATGCCGTCGATAGAGGTCACGGCGCGGATGCCTACGGTGTAGGAATAAGTACGTTCGTCACCCATAACGCCCACACTCTTCATGTTAGGCAATGCGGTGAAATACTGCCAGATTTCGCGGTCGAGTCCGGCCTTGGCAATCTCCTCGCGCAGGATGTAATCAGAATCTCGCACGATGGTCAGCTTCTCCTCGGTAACTTCGCCAAGCACACGGATCGCAAGTCCCGGTCCCGGGAAAGGCTGGCGCCAGACAATGGCATGCGGCATCCCGAGCTCTTCGCCCAGCTTGCGCACTTCATCCTTGAACAAGGTGTTCAATGGCTCGATCAGGCTGAATTTCATATCTTCCGGCAGTCCGCCGACATTGTGATGCGATTTGATGGTCTGCGCCGTTGCCGTTCCACTCTCTACAATATCGGTGTACAGCGTACCTTGGGCAAGGAAAGAGAAGTCACCCAGCTTGGCCGATTCTTCGTCGAAGCAGTAGATGAATTCGTTGCCGATGATTTTGCGTTTCTGTTCGGGATCGGAGACACCGGCCAGCTTGCCCAGGAAACGGTCGCGTGCATCGATCTTCACCACATGGATGTCGAATTTGCCGACAAAGGTTTCCATTACACTCTCTGCTTCACCTTTGCGCAGGAGGCCATGGTCGATAAACATACAGGTCAACTGATCGCCGATTGCCCGGTGAATCAGCATCGCAACAACCGAAGAGTCCACACCACCGCTGAGGGCACAGAGTACTTTTTTGTCGCCGACTTTATCCTGGATATCCTTGATGGCATCCTCGATAAATGATTCCATCGTCCACTTGCCTTCACAGCCGCAAACCTCGTACAAGAAGTTCGAGATCATCTCATTCCCGTTAACGGAGTGGCGCACCTCAGGATGGAATTGAACAGCGAAGAATTTGCGGTCTGCATGACTCATTGCCGCAATCGGTGCACTCTCCGTGCCGGCATCCAGCTTGAATCCGGTCGGCAGCTCCACCACATGATCGCCGTGGCTCATCCATACCGTCTGACCGCTCTCAAGACCGGTAGCAAGTACAGCGTCCATCTCAAAGTCAACGTTGGCCTTGCCATATTCCCGCTTGTCCGCACGTTCTACCTTTCCGCCTTGCTGGTGAGCCATAAGCTGCATACCATAGCAGATACCGAAAATCGGAAGGCCCAAGTCATAAATAGCCGGATCTACGTGAGGTGCATCCTCGGCATACACACTGCTTGGTCCACCGGAGAAGACAATCCCCTTCGGCGATAGTGCTTGGATCTTCTCAATTGGCGTATTATACGGCAGAAGCTCGCTGTATACTCCCAGGTCCCGGATTCTGCGCGCGATAAGTTGATTGTATTGTCCCCCGAAATCGAGAACGACGATAATTTCATTTGGCTTGTTCATTACGTGCCTCCCTTGATTATTGGATTCATTATACTCATGGTTAATTCTTACCGTCAAGGAAAGGAAGGCACGTTTATTCAATGGTTCAGCCCTTGTGCAGCAAGCAAATATCAACAATATGGCAGTTGTTCACAATCTGAAGGTTACGCCAAATTGTCATTAAGTCAGGCGGAGGATTATTGCCAGACAGCTGCCGACAAAGCTGGCGCCTTCGGCGGGGGCTTTGTTGCTGGCGGCTACGGTCCCAGTTCTGCGTTGGCGCTGGAACGTACGGGCAGTCGCTGGGCTGGGCGGCTGGGCGGACGAGACAAGCGCCGCTTCACAGAGCGGCAGGAAGGACGGATTCTGCGCCGCTGCACGGGGCGGCATGGCGGAAGGCTGCCGCTGCGGCTGCGTTGACGCAGCGGGACGGCTGTACGCCAGGGCTTCCCACTGGCGTATGAACTGCCGGAGCGCGGCGCGCAGCCGCGCATCCTCAATGGCCAGGGAGACGGCGTACTCCCTCGCCGTCACCCCTGGCGGCGGCGGGCCGTACCGCGCCGCCAGCCCTCGCCAGGCCAGCGCGGCTGCGCGCAGCTGCCGCTCGCGGCTTACCCTGCCGCCGCGCCGCGCCGCCGGCAACAGGGCCAGGCATCGCCGCCAGCGCCAGGCGGCGGCCAGCCCCGCCAGCGCCGCTGCCGCAGGCGCTGGTGGGTTCCCGCCCGCCTGCGGCAGGGCGGGCAGGACGTCCGCGCCGCGCGCAGCGGACGCGGGGTTTCCCGGCGGTGAGGATGCACCCCCCGGGGGGTTCGCCGCCGCAAGGCCTCCGGCAGCGGCGGGAGCGGCAACGGGGGTGGGGTCGAACGGGACCCAGCCCGTGCCAGGGAAGTAGACCTCTACCCAGGCGTGAGCATCGCCCTGTGTGACGTCATAGCGCGGCGGCACGGATTCCCGCGCCAGCGTGCCCGGCCCGTAGCCCTGGACGTAGCGGGCCGGAATGCCCGAGCTCCGAAGCAATATGGTCATCGCTGTGGCGAAATGTACGCAGTAGCCCTGCTTCGTGACAAAGAGGAAATCATCCACGAAGTCAGATCCGAGGGGTGGCACCCGGGTCTTCAGTGTATAGGTGAAGCCGTTTTGCAGGTAATCCCGCACAGCAGTGACAGCACCGTAGCGGTTACCTGTTGAAGCTGTGAGCTGTGCGGCCAGCTTGCTTACACGTTCAGGCAGCAGTGCGGGAAGCTGAAGATACTCATTGCGGACAGACAGAGAATCCGTTCCGGATGAGGCCGCGAGCACAGCCGGATCACTCTCAGGAAGCACAGAGTCTACGGTGTATTCTGCAACCCGGACGGTTCCGCCCGCCTCCGGGAGCCGAAAGCTGGTTTTCTCCAGATTCGTAAGCACATAACCCAGCTGGCTCCCGTCTTCCAGGATTACATTCGGGATATCCTCCACCGTTCCAGCACTGAAGAGCGGCAGTCCGCCAGCAGAAGGAACCGCGAATCGAACGCGCTGAACAAGTCTGCGGCTCTCCCTGGCATTTCCGGACAGCTCCTGCTTGAATACAGGCAGTCCGGTCAGACTAATTGGCAGAAATCCCGTTCCGTCCCTGATCCAGCGGCGTCCGTCATAGTAGGCTATACTCTCGCCGCGCCAGTAAGAAGGCTGAGAGGCAAACACACTAAAAACAGCTTCAGTACTGGATGACAACGAAGCCCCAAGCTCTGCCTCTCCTGAACTGTAACCTGTGTATCCTGATTGGTTCTGATGTATTCGGGAGGACTCCTTCATCTGTCCGGATGCCCAGTTCTGCAGCAGGGTCATGACCGGCTGGAGCATGACGGGTCCCCCTGGACGCGCTCCGTACAACTGCCCCCCTGTCCAGGCTGCCGATGTTAACATTAACGCAGCTCCCAGGGCCAGCACTCCCCAGCGTGTATAAGGAAGAGAAGCACTCCCGGTACGCTCTCGTAACCGCAGCAGGCTGTTCAAGGCCTGGATCCATAGAATCAGCCATAGGGCAACAATAATATTGCCGGTTGTTCTCACGGTAAAGGCCATATCGAGTGCTAGAAGGTAAACCAGGGTTACTAGAGTAAAAAGCAGCGTGCTGCCTCTATATAAGGCCAGCTGTTGTACGGAGCAGACCAGCAGTCCCCAGCCCAGCACCAGAATCAGCAGGCGGCTATTTCCGCTAAGGGCAGAGAGATGTCCTGAAAAAAGTAACACTATATCATCCGGAAACCCGGCAGCATATAGGCTCAGCCAGCGTTCTCCTTCTTTGGCGCCACATATATAGAACCAGGTCAAGAGCATTATGATGAATTGGACTGCGTACAGTAGTAAGTTAGCAAGCCGAAGACTTCCCCACAGCAGCAATACTGCCGCGGAGAACATGAGCGTGTGCAGCAGCCGCTGCGCATCAGGCTCCACAGCAGACCGGAGTAGCGGAAGCAGCCATTCCATGAACAAGCCCATAATGGCCAAAGAGAACAGTAGCCGATAATGCAGAGGACTGCTGTCCCTGTAATCAGCCTGACTGTTCTCCGAATGGTCCCGGACGGCCGGGGCAGTAATCGTACTGTTCCTTTTCTCCCGGCGTATCTTCCACATGGCTAAATTCCCTGCAGACACCCCCTCAGCAGCTGGTTGGACGCTACCAAAGCGTTGACTTCTCCTGGAACCCATGATGGCCCACCCCCTTGTATCCATTTGACGGGCGACTGTCGCTGAGGCAGTATACACAGGCTCCGAGTCTGGTCAGGCTGGCGCCAATCGTTGCTGCAGGGCTCCATGGATTCTTCGCTGTACCCCCTGACTGCTCCGGAGCGGGTTGATCCCATACATAATAGAGTTCAACCTTCACACCTTGTACCAGAAAACGGGCAAGGGTACGGGCGGATTCTTCCTCCAGCCGGCCGGTAATGACTGCAACAGTCATCCCGGGAATCCAGCCCCTCGAGGCATCCTCCAGCAGAGTGCTTAGAGAACGTCGGCCATCAGGGGCAATCTCGGTGAGCATGTCCTGCACTCTGGACGGAATTTGTCCGAGTCCTTCATGTCTTGCCATGCCCTCAGGCCATCCGCCGCTGAATAGCTGCACATAGGAACCGGACTGCTCAGCAGCGAGTAAAAGACCCATGCCGGCTGAAACAGCCAGCTCAAAGGCATCAGGTGCGGCACCGCGTTGTCCCCGGGGCGCCAAAGCCCCGTATGGAATCTGATATTCTCCGGGAGTATTAGCAAGAACGATGCAGGACATGCGCCCCTCTTCCCTCTCGGGCACACGGCTCTGCAGCGTCCCCTTACGGGCACTATTCTTCCAGTGAATACGGCTAAGCGGATCGCCTGGTGCATACTCACGGATATCCCCTGCTTCCGTGCTGTAGTTCCGGGTACGGCTGCTGAGCGCTACGTCCCCCGGGTATGCACTGCTATGGAGCGTTGCTCCGCCTACATACAAAGGCCTCGGACGGACCTTAAAGCTGTAGCCGCCCCCTGCCTGAGCGCCGCCAGTGAATAAGCCGAGCATATCTCCCCAGCTTACACTGCATCCCTGAAGCTGGTGTACACCCCTCTGCACTTCTACCAGCGGATAGCTGTAAGTCAGGGAGCGCCGGAATCCCGGAAAAAGCAGTTCCTGGTGTTGACCGCTGCTCCACTGGTCGGCTACAACCATCCACGGCAGCGGAATGCTTGATCTGAAGCTGACCCGCACTTCTACAGCCAGAGTATCCCCGGCTGCCAGACTGACACGGGACAGACTACGCGTAACCGTCACTTGTCGCGGGCCAAAGATCTTCAGCAGCAGCCCGCCTGTCATAAGCAATCCGCAGGCCGTCAAGAGAAACAACAGCGTCTCGCCTCCCCTCCAGAGATACAGGGATAGGGTAACACCCGCCACAGCAACCATTCTTAACCACTCTCCCCAGGCATTGCGGCCATAATGGGCAGCCTGGATCCTGGTCGGATTACTGCTATTTTGATCTTTCCGTTCAAGTGTGTTCTGTTCCATTAAGGATGAAGAGGACAATGGACTACCCTTCCTTTGGTCATAGACTAGCCCCGCTGCCATCCCGGTTAACTGAGATGACGGTGCGAAGCCTGATACGGTCTATTGTTCCCACGAAAAAGAGTGCCTAGACCTCCTGGACGGCTCCATTTCAAAGTGCTTTTACCCTACGTTCTTCCACTGTCACTGATGCTGTCAGCGGCTTATGACCGGCAGCCTCCAGCAATCCCCGGAGCGAAACCCAGAGTGAAGCACCGATCATCTGTACATCAGCACTACTAATGTGCTGTATTCCATCCGCATCCGTTAGGGTCAGTTGTTTGTGCTCAGCATCCGCTATGATGGTCCGTCCATTCCAGATAATCTTTCCGCTGCGGCTGGATGAATCCCAGCTGACCTGTCCACCCAGCCGCTCCACTGCTGCACGCAGCGGGACCCGATACTGTCCTTCACGGATGCTGTATTCTCCGGGCAGCAATTTGGTTTCAAGCATCCCCACTTCCAGTGCCAGCGCTTTGCCTGGTACGAACAGTTCACGGTTAGGCACTATATTGGCAGCAATCCAGTCTTTGGAGGGCCCCGTGTGACCCGCTTTGGCTTTGGCGCGGGATACTCTGAACTGGACGGGCTGCATCTGTCCATCCAATACACCAAAAGCATATCCGGCAGCCTTATAACGCTCGATAATTCCCGGCAGAGCCTTCGCACTCTGCTCATGGCCTCCCCCGTCATGCAGCAGCAGAATCACCCGGGAAGCGGTCATATCTGCAACCGATTCCTTCAAAATATCCGCTGCAGGCACCCCTTTGCGCTTGGAATCCCCGCTATCCACCGTCCAGTCCATAACAGCATAGCCCGCTTGCTTCAGCAGGTAGAAATAGGTCCCGTCGAAATGCCCAAACGTGCCGCCTGGCGCACGTATAAGCTGCGGGCGCACCCCTGTGATCTTGCGGACTATCTCCTCGGTCTGCTTGATTTGAGACCAAAACTCCGTAAACCCGCTATATAAATCATGGTAATTGTGATTATAGGTATGATTGCCGATCGCATGGCCCTGTTCCCATATAGCATTGATCAGCTCCGGCCGCTGTTTGGCCTGCTCCCCTAGCACGAAAAAAGTCGCCTTGACCCCCTGCTGGCGCAGGATCTCCAGCACCTTCGAAGTGATATTGCTGGGGCCGTCGTCAAATGTTAAGTAGACCGTCTTGTGCTTGTCCGGCGCAGATACAGAAACCTTCGACACAGCAGATTCTGGCTTAACAACAGCTTTCACCGGTGCTTTTACCGCATTAAGCGCTGCAGATTTCCCAGCGGTCTGTGAGGGTCTGCTATTTAGCGAAAGCGCCGCTGCAGTCCGAGAGGAACTTGGCTGCGGCTGAAGCTGGCCGGGAACCGGCGCCACCGAGGTCAAATCTTGCGTCACGGAAGCCGGAAGATTATTCTTATAGAGTACAGCCCAACCCCCTACTGCAAATATTAGAACCGCCATAGCAAGCAGCCCGCTGAGAATCATCGGGCGGATATGATTTTTCCGGCTGTCTTTCATCTTCTCTACCTCCAGCATTCTATTGCGCTTTTCGCGCCGTTTGGTAGATTGTATGAAGACACGCTCCGAAATAGACTTAGGCATGATGCCCTTGGAGAGTGACAACCTTATGGAAATGTTGAAATGGATACAGGAATTGTTCGCGAGTTATGGATATAGTGTATTATTCTTCGGGCTTCTGCTGGAGTTTGTAGCTCTACCTTTTCCCGGAGAGACTACTATGGCTTTTGCGGGATTCCTGTCCTATACCGGCAGACTTGACTTCTTTGTGCTGATTGCTGTAGCTTTTGCCGGAACGACCATTGGCATGACTGTAACCTATTTCATCGGACTTAAGGCCGGGCTTCCTTTTATCCGCCGTTATGGAAAGTGGTTTCTCTTCTCAGAGACTAAGCTGGAGAAGACGCAGCACTGGTTCGACCGCTATGGCAGCATACTGGTTTCCATCGGCTACTTCATCCCCGGAGTCCGGCACTTTACCGGATACTTTTCCGGAATTACCGCTCTGCCCTTCCGAAAGTTTGCTCTTTATGCATACAGTGGTGCCCTGCTATGGGTAGTGCTTTTTCTGGGAATCGGAAAATTGTTCGGTCCGCAGTGGATGGGCATCTTTCACCTCATTGAACAGAATGCGGTCTGGATTGCCTGCGGTATTGCCGGCCTTGCAGCACTGATTATCCTCTATCGTTGCCGGCATAGCATCAGCGCCCGTCTTCTCCGGCGTAAAAGAGGCATGAATCTGGATTCAAAAGTGAACGTCAAGGTTAAAGAACCCTCCAAATAAAGGTGTGTCCCCTAGTCGTGACAGAAACAGCCGACTTCACCTCTTCTCCCTGCGCCGCCGCAGCAAAGACAAACCTCCAAGCAGCAAGGCCACCCCTGCAAAACCGGCCCCCCCTGAGAATCCCAGTGTTCTTGGCCCCACGATATCCAGCAGCCAGCCTGCGCCGAACATAGACACTCCAATCAGGGAGCCGCTTATCGCTGCCAATATACCAAAAAGAACCGGCTGCTGGGCCGGAGGCGTCTCCCTCATTACCAGTGTGTCTAGACAGGCATTACCAATCCCTCCGCACAGCGACAGCAGAATATACAGGACAAAGGCAACTCCAAAATGGCTGCTCCCACTGATACTCATCAGCAGAATCCCCTCCAGCAGCAGTCCGGTAAGCGCTATGGATAACAGCCTCTGCTTCAGCAGCCGTCCGGCAAAAAAACTAAGGCTGAGCCCGATGCCCAGTGCGCCATAAAAAGCTCCGACTCCCACATCCCCCATATGGAATACCTGCACAGCATACACGCTGATCAGTACATTGTCCCACCCATTGATTATGGGTACCAGCAGCTCGTAGGCCATAATAATCTGCAGCACCCGGCTGCCGCCAATCAGAAGCTTAAGAGTCTGCCAGCGGCCCGCTTGTCTCCGGAAACCCTGCGATACAACCTTCTCTGCTGCACCGGTAGCTGCCATCTGTTCCGCCTCGCTGACCGCAGTCTCCGGAAACTTTATGCCCCGGATCAGAAGTGCTGCCAGCAGAAAAGAAGCTGCATTGAGGACAAAACCCATTTGCGGACCCCACCACAGTGACACAACTCCACCTGTAAAGGCTCCGAGTATGAGTACACACCCTGTCATCAGCTGCTCCAGACTATTGATCTTTAGCAAAGCATCAGGACTTACCAGCAGCGGAATCGAAGATTTGCGCACCGGACTATAAACAGCCTCTCCAGCCGCCATAATAAAGCTCCCTGCATACAGCAGCCAAAGCCTGTGCTCCCCATCTACCAGCAAAAAGGACAGTGCAACCGGTATCCGCAATATATCGACGGCCATCATAAGGGTTCGGCGCGGCATCCTCCCCACAAGGATCCCGGCAAGCGGGGCCATGAACAGAAAGGGAATCACTCTTATCCCCAGTGCAATCCCTACCGCCATTCCCGATCCGGTCACCTTCAGAAGCAGCGCAAGCATGGCGATACTGCTGAACCGGTCACCGACGCCATTGACAAGACCAGCGGCAAACAGCCTGGAATATCCTCCCTTGTTCCTTTTCAGTACTGCCGATGAGCTATCCTTCAATAGATTCATATTCACAACGCATACCCTCACATTCATCATTAAACAATTATCTAATTAGATATTATTCTAATGTATATGGGATTACAAGTTTTATTTATTTTGATTCCACGCAAGAATACAAGGATAATGGAAATACGAATATTCCCGGAAAGAAGGAAGCTTGTGTGAAAATAGACCGTTTGCTCTCCATCGTCATTCTGCTGATGAACCGGCCCCTAGTCCAGGCCAAAGACTTGGCTGATATGTTCGAGGTGTCTGTACGGACCATCTACCGTGATATCGACAGTATTAACGGCGCCGGTATCCCCGTCGTCACCTACCAGGGTGCCAATGGCGGCATTGGCCTTATGGAAGGATACCGGCTCGACCGCAATGTGCTCACTGAACGTGAGCTGGCTGATATTTTCACGGCTCTGCAAAGTGTATCCTCTTACGGCGGCGGCGGTCACAACCTGCTTATGGAAAAAATCAGCAGTGTGATTCCTCCCTCCAAGTCGCATGCTTTCCGTAACAAAACCAACCAGCTGATTGTCGACTTTTCTCCCTGGGGAATGCAGGGTCTGTTGGAAGAGCGCCTGACTCTTCTAAAAGAAGCGCTGGAGGAGAGTACTGCCATAGCTTTTGATTATGTCAATGCAGACGGAGAAGTCAGTCACCGGTCTGTGGAGCCTTACACACTTGTACATAAAGGCTCCGGGTGGTATCTATACGGATTCTGCACGGAACGCCAGGACTTCAGATTATTCAAGCTGTTGCGAATGAAGGCATTGGTCAAGGAAACACGAAGCTACGAGCGTCTGGATATCCCGCTCAAGGATCTGCCCTGGACAGACGGCTGGAAAGAACCATTGAATACACAAGCCATTGTCTTGCATTTTTCGGCAGAGGGCAGACATCTGGCGGAAGACTACTTCGATACGGAGGAGCTTGAACCGGATGGAAAAGGCGGATATACGGTTAAGGTGTCCTATGCAGAGAACAACTGGCTGTACGGATTCCTGCTCAGCTTCGGAACAGTTGTAGAGGTAATGGAGCCGGAACCGGTCCGCCGCAGACTGGCTGGGCTGGCAGCAGAAATTGCCGCCAAATATAAAGGCAGTATATAAACCTGAAGTGATGCTGTCAGGTTAGGTATTTTATACTGTGGAGGAATACGGGCTGAGGAAGCCTGACCCAAATCCAAGGAGCGTGTGAATAGTGGACATGACAGCATCCCATGAGAGCGGAACCCCCATCTGCCAAAGCTGCGGAATGCCTATGCCTGAGGCAGGGCTGAAGGGCACAGATCATGAAGGCAACAAGACGGAAGAGTACTGTGTATACTGCTACGAGAATGGAGAATTCAAGCAACCGGAGACTACTATGGAGGAGATGGCTGATGTGTGCGCCGGATACATGGTAGAGGAGGGTATGGATGAAGCGGAAGCACGAAGTATTCTGGCAGACAGCCTGCCGCGCTTGAAACGCTGGAGTCCAGGAGCAGAGGTCCAGACGCCCCTATAAACAATGGACAATAGTATAAATAAAAGGACTATCCGCGCCGGATAGTCCTTTTGTTCATAGATATGAGTACGGAATTCAGTTAGGAATCATCTTATGCCTGCTGTGACTTTACCTTCGGTGTCTGCACAGGTTCTGCTTCATCCGTTTTGAGGAAGTCAGGCTGCGGAGAGGTTTTCTTAATGAACAAGGCCAGCACCAGGGCCACAACGGTCACCCAGGTCGCTACAGTAAACGCATGGGTAATCCCGTTGATCGTGGCATCCTGTGTAAGTTTGAGCATTGCCGCTTTGTCGGTCTGAGATACAGCCCCGCTCATCACAGCGTCCGTAATGTTGCTCTTCGTACGGTTGGTCATCAGGCTGACGAACAGCGCCATCCCCAGTGCTCCGCCTACCGTCCGCAGCGTATTCGACATTGCGGTTCCGTGTGAAGCCAGACGTTGCGGTAGCTGGTTCAGACCAGCGGTTACGATCGGCATCATCAGCATGGACATCCCGAACATCCGGGCCGTATACGTCAGAATCAGGTGAGTGTAGGTAGTTGTATGAGTAATCTGGCTGAATTCCCAAGTGGTGACCGTAGTAATAATCAGACCGATAACGGACAGCCATCTGGCACCGATTTTATCAAAAATAATTCCTGTGATCGGAGACATTACGCCCATCAGAATCGCGCCCGGAAGAAGCATCAGCCCCGACTCCATAGGTGTAAAGCCACGAATCGTCTGCAGATAGATCGGCAGCAGAATCATACCGGAATACAGTGCCATCGTAACAATAATGTTAATAACTGTGGTCAATGAGTACATGTTGTAGCGGAAAATACGGAATTCGAGCAGCGGCTTGTCGGTAGTGAGCTCACGCCATACAAACAAAGCCAAAGATACAACGCCAAGAATCAGGCATGCATATACTGTCGCGCTATTCCAGCCATCTGTACCGGCATCACTGAAACCATACAGCAATCCGCCAAAACCAAGCGTAGACAGGACTACACCCAATTTGTCCAGTCTGGGCGAAGTCAGCTTTCCGACATTCTGCATCGTCTTCATCCCCAGCAGCGTGGAGAAAATAGCCAGCGGAAGCACAATGTAGAACAGCACCCGCCAAGAATAGTTCTGGACCACCCAACCGGACAGCGTAGGTCCTACAGCCGGGGCAAAAATCATAGCGACCGCCATCAGTCCCATCGCTTTACCGCGTTCTTCAATCGGGAAGATCCGCAGGAATACGATGTTCATCAGCGGCATTAGAATACCAGCGCCGACAGCCTGAATCACTCTGCCGACCATAATCATCTCAAACCCGGATCCTACGGCACAGACCAGCGTTCCTATAGAAAAAAGGATCATTGCCGTAGTAAATAGTTGACGGGTGGTAAACTTCTCCACCAGATAGGCACTGATCGGAATCAGCACCCCGTTCACCAGCATAAATCCTGTAGTCAACCATTGCGCTGTATTGGCGGCAATGTTGAGGTCCTCCATCATTTTAGGCAGCGCCACATTCATCAGTGTCTGATTCAGCAGTGCCACGAATGCGCCGATTAGAAGGGCCGCAATGATCGGGCCTCTGCGTATCGTCTTCGACGGTGCGCCAGCGTTAGCAGTTATTGTACTCATAGCTTCTTATTTTCTCTCCCTTGTCCTAAAATTTTAATAATTTCACCATGCAGGCGCAGCAATTCTTTGGCATCTTCGGCTGGGATGTGTGACAATGGCTCCAAGTGGCTTCTAAGCGACTTTTTGCTTTGCTCCCTGATTCCCTGCCCTTTATCGGTGATTGCCAGCTTAAAGATGCGTTTGTCGCTCTCTGAGCGTTGTCTGGTTATCAGTCCTGCCTTCACCATCCGGTCCACCACACCGCTCGCGGCGCTGTTTCCCAAATGCAGCAAATCCGCAAGCTCTGTGATCCCTACATCAGGGTGAGTTGTCAATTTGCGCAAGACCATTAACTGAGTGGATGTGATGCCCAGCTCTTCTGCATCCTTCCACATGAGCTGTTGAAAATTATGAATAATGCAGCGGAATGAAGAAACGATCTCATCCAATTGCTGCTCTTTATCCTCCAAGATTCATCGCCTCCATGAAATCCTTTAACCCAATAATACTTCGCATGCGAAATATTTTACTATTTATCTATTTGTTCGTCAACCACTTACTGAAAATTTCTGAAATTTTCATCTCGGGATGTTGGAGTATATCTTTTGTGTGGTCAGCGGGAAATAGAAGGATAATTTATAGTGTGCAACTTATAAAATTCTTATATTTATAAAAAAGACCAGTTAAGGGATTTAATATATACTTTTGAATAACGGCCTATATTCCATCGAAAGAGGTGAGCCCCTTGAATCTTGAAGCGCGGAAAATCTGGAGTACCAAACACAAGCAATTGACTGAAATCATTACAAAGCCGGAGGAGCATGCTAATGCAGTTGCCCTCTTCCTGGAGTTGCATACCTACCTGTATGCCTCGGACGGCACGAATCCAGAACAGCCAACTTATGAAGATGAACTCCTGAAAGATCTCCGTGAGCAAACCATGCGCAGTTATCCGGTACATACGACGAACAGCAACAATTCGATCGTGTGGCATATTTGGCATAGCGCCCGTATTGAGGACATCACCATGAATATTCTAACTGCCAACGGTGAGCAGATTCTTCATTCCGCTCATTTTGCGCACAAGCTTAACATCCCTTTTATTCATTCCGGAAACGGAATGAGCGCAGAGGAAATCGCCGATTTCAGTAAGGCAATCGATATTGAGGCTCTTATGGTATACCGTCAGGCTGTAGCTGCCCGGACTAGGTCAATCATTGCTGCCCTACAGCCAGGGCAGTTCCGGTCAAAGCCCGGTCCCGCGCAGATTAGCAGAATTTCCGGAGAAGGCGCCGTGAAAGAATCGGAACAGTGGCTGATAGATTACTGGGGGAGTAAGACCGTTGCGGGCCTGGTGCTTATGCCTGCTACCAGGCATAACTTCGTTCATTTGAATAAAGCCATGCGGGTCAAGCTGAAGCTGCAAAAGTAACTGGAATACTAAGCTCATTGAACCTGGCATCCAAAATAAATAAAGAGCGCACCCGTCTTGCAAAGGGTACGCTCTTTATAAATTATCCAACTTATTATAGATCGCTTCTAATGCTGCCTACCATTACTGGCTTAACTTTGCTGCTTGTTTTCACCTTGGCCGTAGTGCGGGGAGCACTGCTCTCCAGCCCGCTGGCGATTGACATCATAAGCTTGATCCGGTTCGCCTGGTTCACGACACTGACACCCGCATCATAATCAATAGCAGCAATGTTGGCCCCAGGATATAGATCCTTCAGCCCCTTAATCATTCCCCGTCCGGTAATATGATTCGGCAGACAGGCGAAAGGCTGGATACAAGCAATATTATTCACCCCATTATCCAGCAGATCCATCATTTCCGCAGTCAGGAACCAGCCCTCTCCCATTTGGTTGCCCACAGACACCAGGCGGCTGGCCTTTTCGGCCAGGCCGTAAATATTCTCACGCCCTTTTGCCAGCCCGGCCGCTTCCAGCGCCACCTTAACCGGTTTACGGTAAATTTCCAGATAGGAGATCAGCATCGGGTTAATGTAGCCCAGCTTTTTGCTTTTGCCAAACTGCTCGGCTTTGTAAATGGGATTGTAGACGCAATAGAAAATGAAATCCAGGAAATCCGGCATGACCGCTTCGCCGCCCTCAGCTTCAATCATCTCAATGATGTGGTTGTTGGCATCGGGATGGAATTTGATTAGGATTTCGCCCACGATTCCCACTCGCGGCTTAACGGCTTTAATCACGGGGAGCTGGCTGAATTCAGCCACGATCTCCCGGGTCAGGCGCTTGTATTCCCGGAACGAAAAGGTTGACAGGCTTGACTTGCAGCGGTCCATCCCTTTGCGGAACAAGGCCTGTGCGCTTCCCGGAATCACCTCATACGGTCTGAAGCGGTGCAGCAGACGCATCATTAGGTCGCCATAGCATGCGGCTGCTATCAGACGGTTCGCCAGCTTCAGGCTAATGCGGAAGCCCGGCTGGTTCTCCATTCCGGAGGCATTCAGCGAAATTACCGGAATCTGGCCCAGACCGGAATCCTTCAGTGCCTTGCGCAGCAGTGAAATATAATTGGTTGCCCGGCAGCCTCCCCCGGTCTGTGACATAATTACTGCGGTCCGGTCCGGATCATAGTCTCCGCTCTTCAGCGCCGACAGCATCTGTCCAATAGTGACTATTGCCGGATAGCAGGCATCATTATTAACATATCTGAGACCTTCCTCTGTCTCCTTCGGTCCGGTGCTCTCCAGAATTTTGAGCCGGTATCCGGCGTCACGGAAGACACGTTCGAACAGTTCGAAATGAATCGGTGACATTTGCGGGGCCAGAATGGTATAGGTCTCTTTCATTTCCTTCGTAAACGGTATGTTGGCCTGAGTCTTATACAGAAGCTGAGGCTGAACATCGCCCCTCTCCCGTTCGCGCATGGCTGCGAGGAGTGAACGCAGACGGATACGTGCGGCACCCAGATTGCTGATCTCATCTATTTTGATCAAAGTGTATACCTTGTTGCTCTGCTCCATAATTTCCTGAACTGCATCACAGGTAATGGCATCAATGCCGCAGCCGAAGGAGGTCAACTGTACAAGCTCCAGATCGTTCCTGCTGGCGGCCAGACGGGCCGCACGGTACATCCGGGCATGATAAGTCCACTGGTTGACTACCCCTACCTCTCCTTCACTTCTGTCCAGATGGCAGATCGAATCCTCGGTCAGCACAGCCAGCCCCATTCCCGTAATCATCTCGGCGATGCCATGATTGATCTCAGGGTCTGCATGATAGGGATGCCCGCAGAGCAGAATCCCCTTGGTATCGCTATGCGTGAGGAATTCAAGCGTTTCTTCGCCTTTGTTCCGCAGATCATCTTTGGCGCGGTCAGCTTCAGCAAGTCCTGCCTGCACAGCAGCGGCAACTTCTTCTTTGGGGATATCTATAAAAGTCTTCACCAGAACCCGTGTCAGCGCCGGGATATCGTCGAAGGTCAGAAACGGGCTTACAAGCGGTATACCTCTCTCTTTCAACCCATCCATGTTGTTGCGGATCACTTCAGGATACGAGGCCACCACAGGACAGTTAAAATGGTTCTGCGCCGCATCATCTTCCTTCTTCTCATACACGACGGCCGGATAAAAGATGAAATCCACACCCTTACCCAACAGGCTCTGTACATGTCCATGAGCCATCTTCGCCGGATAGCAGATGGATTCCGAAGGGATGGTATCCATTCCGCTCTCATAGAGCTTCTTGCTGGACTTCGGGGACAGCACAGTCCGGTAGCGCAGCTTGGTAAAAAAGGTATGCCAGAACGGATAGTTCTCGAACATGTTCATGGTCCGCGGAATGCCGACCGTCCCCCGCTGCGCCTGCTCCTCAGGCAGTCCTTCATAATCAAAAAACCGTTCATATTTATATTGCATCAGGTTAGGCAGATTGTTCTTCTCTTTCTTGCCTCCGGCCCCGCGCTCACAGCGGTTGCCTGTCACATGGAAGCTCTTGTCGGGGAAGCGGCTGATTGTCAGTGCGCAGTTATTGGCACAGCGTCCGCAGCGTCCCGGTGACACTTCATATTTGAAGGCTTCCAGCTCCTCCGGTCCCAGAAGAGTACTGAATCCGTCAAGTCCGGCATGCTCTCTGGCAATCAGCGCACAGCCATAGGCGCCCATTACACCGGCAATATCCGGTCTGACCACTGTTCTTCCAGTGAGAAGTTCAAATGCCCGAAGCACCGCCTCATTATAAAAGGTACCGCCCTGCACGATGATATTGCGTCCCAGATCCTCGGGGTTGCGGATTTTGATTACCTTTTGCAGCGCATTCTTGATCACGGAATACGCAAGTCCTGCCGAAAGATCGGCGAGAGAGGCCCCCTCCTTCTGCACCTGCTTCACTTTGGAGTTCATAAAGACCGTGCAGCGTGAACCCAGGTTGACCGGCTCCCTGGATTCCAATGCGGCTGCAGCGAATTCACCGATGCCCAGCTCCAGGGCGGATGCAAAGCTCTCCAGGAAAGAGCCGCAGCCTGCGGAGCAAGCTTCGTTCAGCATGAGGCTGTCGATAGCGCCTCCGCGGATCTTGATACACTTCATATCCTGTCCGCCGATATCGAGAATGAAATCTACCTCCGGCATAAACTTGGAAGCTGCCTTGTAGTGGGCTACCGTCTCCACTTCACCGCCATCTGTCCGAAGCGCCGCCTTGACCAGACCTTCACCATAGCCCGTTGCATAGGCACCGGCAATATGACAGCCCTCCGGAAGTATCCGGTAAATCTCCTTCAGGGCGTCGCTGACAGACTGCAGGGGATTGCCTTTGTTGCTTCCATAAAAGGTATAGAGAATCTCATCCGCCGAGCCGGTGATCACCAGCTTGGTTGTGGTAGACCCAGCATCAATACCAAGATAACAAGGTCCTCGATATGTATCCAGTTCAGAGCGCGGAGCTGCCGCCCGGCCATGACGAAGACGGAACTGCGCCAGATCTTCCGGCGCCGCAAACAGCGGCTGCAGCTTGGCATCCTCTGCACGGTCTGCTGAGAAGTCCACGGCTTCCAGCCGGGCCAGCCAACCGGACAGCGGCAGAACCAGCGGATCGTTCTGCGACAGGGCTGAACCGATAGCGACAAAATACTGTGAACGCTCCGGGAACAGCACATCTCCTTCGTTCAGGCTGAGTGTCTCTGCAAAACGTTGCCGCAGCGCTGGCAGGAAGGTCAGCGGTCCGCCCAGGAAGGCTACCCGTCCGCGGATCGGACGGCCACAGGCCAGGCCGCTGATCGTCTGGTTGACGATGCTCTGAAAAATAGAAGCCGCCACATCCTCGCGGCGGGCGCCTTCATTAAGCAGCGGCTGCACATCGCTTTTGGCAAATACACCGCAGCGCGATGCGATCGGATAGATCCGCTCATGCTGCTCGGCCAGAACATTCAGGCCCGCCGGGTCTGTCTGCAGCAGAGAAGCCATCTGATCAATGAACGCCCCCGTGCCGCCCGCACAGGCCGTGTTCATCCGCTGCTCAATACCGCCGCTGAGATAGATGATCTTAGCATCCTCTCCGCCAAGCTCAATCGCTGTATCGCACTGCGGGATCAGCTCGCTGATCGCCTTCGTGCAGGCAATGACCTCCTGAACGAAAGGAATTTCACCAAGCTTTGAAAGAGACAAACCCGAGGAACCGCTTACAGTAAGTGCTGCCTCGCGATCCGGGAACCTGTCCCGAACATCCGACAGGAGGGAAAGGGCGGCTTTTTTTATATCGCTAAAATGTCTCACATAATCCTCATATATAATCGCATCACGTTCCATAACAACCAATTTGGCCGTAGTTGATCCGACGTCCAGCCCAATGCGCAGCATCATCATGCATCATCACCATGCCTTGCTCCAAATTTGAAGTAATATGAGGCAACTATATCATGAGAGCGCCTTATAGAAGCTGTTAGAAATGTTACAGACATTTACAATTAACTACCAGCATACTTATTTATTCATGATTTCTCCCAATACCGCTTCAACATGTCCTTTGACCCGGACTTTCCTCCATTCTTTGACCAGGATACCCTGCTCATCAATGAGAAAGGTGGAGCGAACAATACCCATGAATTCTTTGCCGTACAGCTTCTTGAGCTGCCACACTCCGAATAATTGGCTCACGGTATGCTCCTCATCGGAAAGCAGCGGAAAGGGTAAGCTGTTCTTCGCAGCAAACTTCGCGTGGGAAGCCAGACTGTCCGGACTAATTCCCAGCAGAACAGCATTCCCCCGGGCAATCGGGTCCTCGGCATCACGAAATTCGCAAGCCTCCTGGGTACAGGCGGGCGTCATATTTTTCGGATAAAAGTACAGCACTACCTTGCTTCCCCGGTAATCCCTTAGGCTGATGTTCTGTCCTGTTGAAGCGGGAAGAGTAAAGTCCGGCACTTCTTGTCCAACCTTTAGTTCGTTCATTTTAAGTTTCGCTCCTTAATTATATGGATGGATATTCCGAAATTGCTTGTATACCTAAAAGAAATTATAATGTAGAGAATGTGAATGCGAAAGGAAGAACGAAATGCCACCAAGAAAGAAACGGCACGCAAAAGCCGGTAAATCAAAAAAGAAACCCCTGCTCTGGACTCTGGCAATCATACTTCTCCTGATTATTGGCGGGGCAGTTTATTATTTTGCCGAGATCTACAATCAAATGGACAATCTGCATAAGACCGGTGAAGATTCACCGTTTGCAGCAATCCCCTCTCCTTCGGCTGAAGTAGTTCAACCTCCTCAATGGGAAGGTACAGAGCCGGTCAACATCCTACTTATGGGTGTCGATGCACGTGGAGTGAAGAAGGGTGAAGTTCCACGCTCCGATACGATGCTGGTCGCTTCGCTTGACCCGGTCAAGAAGAAGTTTTATGTGTTCTCTATCCTCCGTGATACTTATGTTTCTATCCCTGAGCATGGCAAAGAACGTATCAACACAGCGATTACCCATGGACCCAACACGGCGATGCAGACGGTCAGCGACCTGCTGGGCATCCCGATTCAATATTATGTCTATACCGACTTCCAGGGCTTCATCAAACTCGTGGATGCCGTCGGCGGGATCGATTACGAGGTCGAGAAGGACATGGTCTACAAGACCGCGGCCGACGGGCCGGAATACGACATTGATCTCAAAAAGGGCTTCCAGCATCTCGACGGCAGCATGGCGCTGCAATATGTGCGTTTCCGGCACGATGCTACCTCGGACTTCACCCGTACGGAACGCCAGCGCGGCTTCCTGAAGGCTGTTGCCGACAAAGTGATCAGCACCACTTCCATTATTAATCTTCCCAATATCCTATCCCAGGTTACCCCTTTCATTGATACTAACCTGGATGTGAATGATATGTGGAAGCTGGCCACCGTGGGCTATAAGAGCTCCATGGGCGGCAGTGAGCAAATCCCTCCGATGGAACTGCTCACCGAAGAAACAACCCGCGGCGGTTCTGCAGTAATCGGCATCAGCAGCGAAGATGAGCTGAAGCAGTTCGTTCAAGACACACTGGCTGGTCCTGAGCCTTCTCCATCGCCGTCTGCTTCACCGGACACCAGTCCTTCTGCAAGCTCCGGGAGCAAATAAAGCACTCCATGTCAGCGTAATAATTCGTAAGTAAACCTATGCTTGGCATTAGGGCGGGCGAACAGCGGATCTATCCGGCGGTTCGCCCTTTCCCATGTGCCACTACTATTGAAAGGATGATTAACCATGAATCGTACCACATCTGAACATTTGTATGAGGAAGCCCTGCAGCATATTGTCGGAGGCGTCAACAGTCCCTCCCGTTCCTTCAAAGCCGTGGGCGGCGGCGCCCCCGTCTTCATGAAACGTGCCGGCGGCTCCAAGTTCTGGGATGAAGACGGCAATGAATACATAGATTATCTGGCCGCCTACGGACCGATTATTACCGGGCATGCCCATCCCCATATTACAGCGGCTATTACAAAAGCTGCTGAAAACGGGTTGTTGTACGGAACACCAACTCAACTCGAGATCAAGCTGGCCAAAATGCTCAAAGAAGCTATCCCTTCGATGGATAAAGTCCGCTTCGTCAACTCCGGCACTGAGGCCGTCATGACCACAATCCGTGTAGCCCGTGCGTACACCAAGCGCAGTAAGATTATCAAATTCGCCGGCTGTTACCACGGCCATTCCGATCTTGTTCTGGTAGCCGCGGGTTCGGGTCCATCCACCCTGGGCATTCCAGACAGTGCCGGAGTCCCTGCAAGCATCGCCCAAGAGGTCATTACTGTTCCCTTCAATGATCTGGACGCACTGCGTGAGGCGCTGGACAAATGGGGCAAGGATGTTGCAGCGGTCATGGTCGAACCGATTGTCGGCAATTTCGGCATGGTTATGCCGCAGCCGGGCTTCCTCGAAGGGCTCTGCAAGCAGGCTCACGACAATGGCTCACTCGTGATTTACGACGAAGTTATCACTGCTTTCCGGTTCCATTACGGTTCTACCCAAACCTATGCCGGACTCGCTAATCATGAGGACATCATCCCCGACCTGACCGCTCTGGGCAAAATCATCGGAGGCGGCCTCCCGATCGGTGCTTACGGCGGCCGCAAGCATGTCATGGAACAGGTTGCCCCGCTCGGTCCGGCCTACCAGGCAGGAACCATGGCCGGCAATCCGGCTTCCATCTCCGCAGGCATTGCCTGCCTGGAAGTACTCGCAGCAGAAGGCGTATATGACGAGATGGAACGGCTGGCCATCCGCCTGACCGAAGGGCTTCAGGTATCCGCTGACCGCCACGGGATCCCGCTGACCATCAACCGGATCCGCGGCGCATTCTCTACTCATTTCTGCAGCCATCCAATAACTAATTACGATGAAGCACAGGATACAGACGGCGAGCTGTTCGCCAGCTTCTTCCGCCACATGCTGAACCGAGGCATCAACCTGGCTCCTTCCAAGTATGAAGCCTGGTTCCTGACCACAGCGCATACCGATGCCGATATTGACGCTACATTGGAAGCGGCAGAAGCCTCATTCCAGGCTATGGCGGCGGAGAAATAATACAATTCTTGCAGGCAACAGCCTCTGCTGCACTGAGGCTTCTTCAATACAAACAGACCCACTGCGCAGTGGGTCTGTTTTTTTGCGAATTCTGAATTTGAGTCCTGCCGCTTTAATCCCTCTTCCTGCGGCCGTACACAAACACTCCCGCAATGGATAAGGTTATTGCCAGCCGTAGGAGAAAAGCCATATCAAATGCCGCTGCTGAGGCAATGAAATAGCTGACAACAATAGCTGCCTCCGCCGTGAGATGCTTTTTGAATGTGCCGTTTCGGATCCTGTACAGGAACACTGCGATAATCACGAGCGCCAGTATGGTAAAAATAATGGTAAGCATGTCTGTGTTTCTGTCCATATAAACTCCCTTTTCCTATCTCATTCTGCTTGTTGCTATAATCTCAACACCTCTACAATCATAGCATATTTTTCCAGATTTAAGATAAATCTAATCCGCGGACACATAAAAAAACCACTTCCCCGTAGGAAAGCGGTGTAAACATACATACTTATCTGTTGCTCTTCTGATCGTAAAGACTGCGGATGTTCACGCCTTGGGGAAGCTTGAACGGATTCTCCTCATTGATCCGGTCGTAGAACATAATCCCGTCCAAATGATCAATTTCATGCTGAACTACAATGGCCTGGTAGCCCCTGAGTCTCATTACGACTTCCTTGCCGTTCATATCATATCCCTTTAGCTTCACAGAGTCGTATCTCGGCACAAAGCCATGCACCGGGCGGTCAACGGACAGGCAGCCTTCGCTCTCCGGCAGATAGACCATCGCGACTGAATGGCTGATGATCTTGGGATTTACCCAGGCCTGCTCCACCATATTGCCCTTATCATCCCTCAGATACATTACGAACATCCGCTTCAGCAGTCCGATCTGGTTGGCCGACAACCCGACACCTGAACGCAGCTTATATTTGGCGGATATCACAGGATCCTGGCTGTTCTTCAAAAACTGCATCATGCACTGCAGCGCCTCCCGATCCTCAGCCTGCAAGGGCAGCTGCACAGGTTCCGCTACCGTGCGCAGCACGGGCTCCCCCTCCCGCAGAATATCATCCATGGTAATCATATACTCGGCATTATATTTAGCACTAGACAACAACATTCATCCACCTTTTATGCCGTACGGGCTGAATTTATATTTTCTGGTTAATGCGCTTTTATGGATTTATGAAAGCCGTCCGCAGCTTGCTGCTGTAATTCACATCAAAGCCAAGGCCGGTGGCGAGTGCGGCAAGCGGCAGATAGGTTTTATCCTCTTTACCGTTTTTTTGCAGAAACGCCGGCGTATCAATAGCTACCGCTGTACCATCCACCTTGATCGTCTTAGAGCCGATGGTAATCACAACGGTTCTTCCGCCGTATACAATAGTCGCACTCCGGGTTTTATTGTCCCATTTGCCGGCGGCGCCTACCGCGTTCAGAATGTCCTTCAGCGCCAGGAAGTTCTGTCCATTCTTCAGAATGGGCTTATTCGGCGTATTCAGCTCCACTCCCTTCACCACAATCGCCATAGGTGCCGATGCAGCTGTCCAAGCAGGGACGGATGGCGTACGATACTCTCCCCAATAGGCTTCGGCGAAGACCCGGGCAATCGTCTCATACCCCAGCTGGGTAGGATGAAAATCTGCCGCCCCCGCACCAATGATATGAGTCAGTGAAGCTTCCACACCTGCAAACTTCTCCGCTACATGAGCCACTTTTACTGGAGCATCCGGCTGGTTCAAGCTGGCTGCCACGCTATCTGCTGTCGCAGTGAACTGCTGGGCAGCACTCATCAGCTTCAGGTAGGAGCTGCTCACAGCAATCTTGGGTGCGGGCTGATACTGATCGGCTAACAGTATGGTAGCCTGAGGATTAACCGTCCGGATATTCTCAAGTGCTGTCTTAACATTGCTGCTGTAGCTTGCCAGTAGCTGGTCTAATTGGGTCTTGAATGCCTCTTCTGTTAGATCCTTGGCCGTTACCAGCAGGCTGCTGACATCATTGCCGCCGATCGTCAGCGTGATCAGATCTGCCTCGCCAAGCTCTGTTCTGATCTGAGGGGTAAGTGCAGCAAATTGTTGAATCCGCGGATCCGGAAGTCCCGGCTGAATCCCGTCTGCAGTTGTAACGGCGCCGTTCTTAATGGCTGCAGTATAATTCAGCAATCCCGTAGTAGTAAGTCCTAGGATACCGTAGTTGCTTAGAGCACTTCTGCCGTGATACCAGCCTTGCTCCAGCAGTCTTTCCGCATAGCCGTAAGGCTTCACATTCGGATCGGTCATTCCCGGTTCATAACCGGCTGTAATGGAATCCCCCAAAGCTACGATGCGAAAAACATTCGGCTCCGAACCTTGTGTAACTGCTGCAGCTTCAGCTGCATTAGCAGTGCCCGTTCCCGCACTGACTAATAACGTGAGCAACAGCAGGCCGCTCGTGCCAGCTACGTACATTTTTTTCCATGCGCTCAGCATCGTATCCCTCCCAAATTGGTATAATTCCATTCTATCATCCAGCCCGCCTATGCAAAAGAGCAGCTTCCGGATATTCGGAAACTGCTCTGGCCTGAATCTATTATCGCTTCGTTTCGTCGGTATCATTGGCGGCGTTGTTCTTATCCGTACGCTTCAGATATTTATCATATCTGTCATCCAGCTCATGGCCGAATTTGCGGTAACGCAGCGTTTCTTCCACAATCGGATCCAGTCTGGTCTGAATACGAATCTCATACTTGGGTGAGATCTGACGGATTTCCTTGGCGGCCCGGTCTATCTCCTCCATCTCGCCATCCTCCAGCAGCTCACTCAGCTTGCGCTCCAGATCGTCCTTCTCGCTCATGCTTCCCGCGGCCTCCTACTTCGTATATCCTGTTGCCTTAGCTTCTTCCAGCGAACCTAACAGGAAATCATGGATTCGTCCGTTACTCGCTACCACATGACGGGTACCAATGTCATAGGGATTGCCCAGCGTATCCGTCACTTTGCCTCCGGACTCCAGTACCAGCAGCACGCCGGCAGCACAGTCCCACGGACTTAGGCCGACTTCCCAATAACCGTCCACCCGTCCGGCAGCCACATACGCCAGGTGCAGAGCAGCAGAACCGCCGGCACGTACGCCGCGGATCTGCGGCAGAATCTGCTGCAGTCCGGCCATATTGGCAGGCTGGGCAAAGATACGGTCAGGAGGGAATCCCATCGCTATCAGACTGCTTCCCGGGTCTGCTTCAGCGGAAACCGAGGTAGGAATCCCGTGCATATATGCGCCTTTCCCCTTCTCGGCGACGAACATTTCGTCCCGGATGGGGTCATAGATAACCCCCACGGTCAGCTCGCCCTTAACCACCAAGGCTATGGAGACGCAATAAAAAGGAAAGCCGTGTACAAAGTTAGTCGTCCCGTCAATGGGATCAACAATCCATAGATACTCATGCTTCCGCCCTTCTTCAAGGGCAGCGGTCAAAGCATCTGCCCCAGGCTGAACGCTTTCTTCCCCGAGAATGGCATGGTCGGGATAATAGGTCAGGATCAGCCGGCGTATCATCTGCTCCACGCCTTTGTCAACTTCTGTAACCAGATCCTGGGCCGAAGTCTTGCTGCCCAGTTCCTTCACAGTACCCTGTCTGTTCTTGATCCATTCCCCCGCTTTGGCAGCGGCATTGATGGCTGCGGCCGTATGCCCCTTACTCGTAACAACGTAAGGCTCGCGGTCATTCCGGTTATCTGGATTTGTAGAATTCATAGCTTCACTCCGCTTTCTTGAACATAATCGTTCTCATATGTAAAGACAAGGTGCGCTCTTAGGGGTCAGACTTGCATCCGCCATTCGGCCAGGCCAGATGTTCTGGGCGCTGGCCTGGCTTTTGCTAAAGTTTCATTCAACGTACCCTATTTTAGGAGACTTATCAAGTCATACCTTGGCCCGTATCCTGCCACTAATGCCGGCTTATCCGGGGTTTAGGGTTCAATATTCACGCTGGCTCCATCTAATACCGTAATTCCGTTTCCCGCTTCAGCGAGCTCCTTCATGGCTTCCATCAGACCAAATAGCGCCCCGTCCTTGGCTTTCGCTTCTATCATCGCATCCACGGCAGGGGTGTCCGCTGCGATTCGCTTAAGAAAAGCTAATAGCGGCGCGGGCTCAACACCCTCTGCATGGCTTCTAGGATCCGAGGGGCTGCGCGGGCTGGAGACATGGATCTTCGGGGGAAGCCCTTCGCCCGGGAGCGTGTCCTTCAGCGCAAGGGGGGTCTGCCAGGTCTTCAAGATCTCCGGCCATAGCTCCCAGGGAAGCTCACCTTCGTTATTCACCCACTGATGATGGATATCGAGAACCATCGGCAGGCCCAGCCTCCGGCTGACTTCAAGAGTCTCCGGCGCGGTGAATGTCTTGTCATCATTCTCCAGTGTTATCCGTTCCTGAATGGCCGGCGGCAATTGCGCAAAGTGTTCTACAAAGCGTGAAGCCGCCACGGGCTTGTTCCCGTAAGCACCGCCGATATGAATATTATTCTTTGCGGTTGCGGGAAGGCCCATGGCATTCAGCATATCCACATGATGCTGCAGATCACGGATAGAGCTTGCCAGCACCTCGGGCCGCGGAGTGCTCAGAACTGTAAAGTGGTCAGGGTGAAAAGAAACACGCAGTCCGTGTTTTTTTACATAGTTACCTACTTCGGCAAAATCAGGAGCGAGGGCGGCAAAAGGATCCCAGTCCTGCATATCCGGATGTGTGGCCAGCGGAATCAGTTTGGAGGTCAGGCGGTATACCCGGATCTCCGATCCAACATTATGTTTCAGCAGACGCAGTGTATTATGGAGGTTCCCGCGGGTGATAGCCTCCAGCCGCCGAAGTCCGGCCTCCCGGTCATTCAGCTTGTTGAAGCTTGCCATAGTCATAGTCTTGGAAGGAGAGCAGTCTGGAATGACAGTGGACATGGCTACATAGCCAAACCGGACAATCATCCTTCTTCTCCAAAAAACATCTCATACGCCAGTGCAGTCTGCACCCGTGATTCTTCTTCATTCAGCTTGCGTACCAGATCCATCTCTACAGCGGTAACCTCATTGCCCTGAAAATTGATTTCTGCGATGGACGCCGAAATTTTGACGATGGCCACAGCCACGTTCTCAGGTGTATAGGCGATGACCTTCTGGCCGGTCGGATACACGCGGAAGCCCTGCTTTACCATTTTGGTGCGGCCGTATTCCAGCAGTTCATACAGCTCCTGCTCATTCTTAAACTTGCAGACGGAATTGAATTCGGATTGAAATCCCATGGTTCCTCTCTCCTTCCCGGCCGGAATGATCCCGCCGCTCGCAAAATGTTATTCGTTGTCGTACTTCAGATTCTGTTTGAATTGATATCGCTCAAGTGCCAGTTCGATCATCCGGTCCAGCAGTGCCTGATAGGATAACCCTGTCTCACGCCACAGCAGCGGATACATACTGAACGGCGTGAATCCGGGCATCGTGTTCACTTCATTGATGAGAATTTTCCCGTCTGACTTGCGCAGGAAAAAGTCGGCCCGGGTTATACCACTGCCTTCAATGGCCCGGAAGGCCTGAATGGCCGCTTCCCGCAGGCGGTCTGCAACCTCAGGGTCCACTGGTGCCGGAATCATCATCTGCGATTTGCCGTCGGTATATTTGGCCGCATAATCATAATATTCACCAGAAGAGACGATTTCACCCGGAACCGAAGCTTCAGGCTCCTCATTGCCAAGCACACTGACCTCAACCTCGCGCGCATCCACGAATTCTTCAATAATGACCTTCGTATCGTAACGGAAGGCAAGCTCAACTGCCTTGATCAGGCTTTCCTTGTCGACGGCTTTGGATATGCCCACACTGGAGCCCAGATTGGCCGGCTTGACGAATACCGGATACCCCAGCTTATCCTCCAGGCCAACGATCAGCTCATGACTTTTGCGTTTCCATGAACTGATATTGAAATAGCAGTACTCACACTGATCCAGCCCGGCTTCCCCGAACAGCTTCTTCATTACGACTTTGTCCATACCTGCGGATGATGCCAGTACGCCAGCGCCGATATACGGGATATTAGCCATTTCGAACAAACCTTGAATCGTTCCATCTTCCCCGTTAGTACCATGCAGCAGCGGGAACATTACATCTATCACCTGGTCTCCGCCGGTCAGGCCGCTAAATACTGCAGTTAGTGCCGTGCCCATATCACCGGCTTCACCACCCAGCTTCAGTTGCTCTATATTACCAAAAGGAGCGTCCAGTACAGTACCAACCTTCCAGAGCCCCTTCTTCGAAATGTAAAAAGGAATAATCTCATATTTAGCGTAGTCAAAAGCGTTCATAACCGCAAACGCCGTCTGCAGCGATACCTCATGCTCCCCGGATTTGCCGCCGTACACCAGTCCTACGGTTAATTTTGCATCACTCATGCCCTAACCTCTTTCTGAATTATAAGTAGTCATTAATATGAAAAAAACGGTATGCCGTTCTGTCAGTCCATGCGTAGGAATCACGATAATCCCAAAAGCGGTGCTTGCTGCTGACAGTTCGTGCATTCACCAGCGGCTGTCCCGCTGCATCAAAAGCAGTAACAATCGTGCTGTGCTGATAATGGCCGTTGCCGTCCCAATCGTACTGGATGACATCCCCAAGCATCAACTGATCCGCCCGTTCCACCGCTTCAGCCCGTAGTCCGCTGCTTCGGTCTGCGCTTAAATAGCGCTGCAGACTATCCGATACAGCCCAGCTGAAGCTCCACCATTCCTGTGCGCCATTGTAGCCTTTATACCACCAACCCGTTTCTCTTTTACCAGTATAGTTGATAGGCGCCCCCCCTGCAAAGAGACATTGGGACACATAATTGGTGCAATCCACATCAAATACCTCGAACTCCGGATTGCCGTCCTTCCACCACCGGTCAGCATATGCTGCTGCCTCCTCCCGGCGGTAGCGCACTTCTTTACCGGTGGTAATGCTGCGGAGAATACGATTATTAAGCAGCGGCTGTGACGGCTGCGGAACGGGGAGCACCTCGCCCCATTTGGACAGCCGGAGCAGAGGTTCTGCCTCAACTACTTTGCGTGCTGATTTCCGCTCCGGTACGCTGCGTTCCACAGACGTAATTTCCCAGTTATCCCCCTCGTGCACAAAAGTCAGACGCTCCGATTCAATGACATCCTCTCGGTGGGTGATACCACCCTTCTCGTAGTAGAGCGCACTGTGCAGCGCTACATCTGCGACCACCTCGAACGGGTTCTGCCGAACGGTCCGCAATGTACGGACGCCTGTCTCGGAACGAAGCGGAGTAATGCCTCGCCGCTGGTACCACTGCGCCAGACGGCGGGAACGCTCGCCCTGCTCCACGAGGAACCGCGGGTCCTTGACAGCACTTCTGCGCTGCTGATCAGCTCCCGGCGCCACACGGCCCTTATTCACTTGATCTACGTATACGTAGAGACTTTTTTTCCACTGCTGTTCCATTCTATTCCCCGCCCTTCACCCCTGATTGGCTGCTGTTCTATGTATATGAGGAAAACCTCGCAGCTATACAGATAGCAAAAAGAAGAAACGCTTTAGAATATCTCCATTAATAGATAGAGGATTATGTTACAGCAATCCCTTTATTCCCCAGGTGCCAAACCTCACATCCCATTGAACAATCCGGGCGTTTCTGCGGCAAAAAAAACTTTACTCGCCCCTTTGTAACCGTTATACTTAAGGTACACGAAATATTGAAATGTAGTTTCACCAGATGAAACAAGGAGGCGCATATATGCCAAGCAAGGACCATTTTTCGCTGGCCCGTACCCTGGAGTCAGGCGGCAAAAGCTATCGCTACTATCATCTTAACTCCCTGGAAGAACAAGGTGCAGGGAACATCTCTTCTCTGCCGTTTTCCATCAAAGTATTGCTGGAGGCCGCTGTCCGCCAATATGACGGACGGGCGATTACAGAAGAACATGTGAAGCAGTTGGCGGATTGGTCTGGCGGTATCGACCGCAACAAGGAAATCCCCTTCATTCCTGCCCGGATCGTACTACAGGATTTCACCGGTGTACCGGTGGTTGTCGATCTGGCCGCTATGCGCGATACCGTTAAGAAAGCCGGCGGTGACCCGAAAAAGATCAATCCGCTCGTACCGGTTGACCTGGTCATTGACCACTCAGTTATGGTCGATGCCTTTGGCACCGCAGACGCGCTTGAATACAATATGAACGTAGAGTTCGAACGCAATGAGGAGCGCTACCGGTTCCTGCGCTGGGCGCAGACAGCCTTCAATAACTTCCGTGCGGTTCCACCGGCAACAGGTATTGTGCATCAAGTTAACTTGGAGTATCTGGCTTCTGTGGCAACCACTAAGACTGTGGATGGAGAAACCTTCGTCTACCCGGATTCCCTGGTTGGCACCGACTCCCATACAACGATGATCAATGGACTCGGCGTTGTAGGCTGGGGTGTAGGCGGCATCGAGGCAGAAGCCGGCATGCTGGGTCAGCCGCTTTATTTTGTGACACCGGATGTAGTGGGCTTCAAGCTTACCGGCAGTCTGGTAGAAGGAGCTACAGCAACCGATCTGGCGCTGACCGTCACCCAAATGCTGCGCAAAAAAGGCGTAGTCGGCAAATTCGTTGAATTCTATGGACCGGGCCTGGCCAACATCAGCCTGGCGGACCGCGCAACGGTAGCCAATATGGCACCGGAATATGGCGCAACCATCGGTTTCTTCCCTGTGGACGATGAGACGCTGGCCTACCTGCGCAGCACCGGCCGTCCGGATGAGCTTGTGGAGCTGGTTGGAGATTATTATAAGGCTCAAGGTATGTTCCGTACCGCAGGCACTCCAGATCCGCAGTTCAGCGACACCATTGAGTTAGACCTTGCTTCTGTGGTTCCAAGTCTTGCCGGACCGAAACGTCCGCAGGACCGTGTTGAGCTCACACATATGAAAGAAAACTTCGAAGGTATTATCCGCACTCCGGTCGACAAAGGTGGCTATGGCCTCAGTGACGAGAAAATAAACGAAGTAGTCGAAGTGCAGCACAAGAACGGCACGAGCAGCAAGCTAAGCACAGGAGCAGTTGTGATCGCAGCCATTACAAGCTGTACCAACACCTCCAACCCGAGTGTAATGCTGGGAGCAGGCCTGCTTGCCAAGAAAGCGGTAGAACGCGGATTGACCAAACCGGGTTATGTAAAAAGCAGCCTTACGCCAGGTTCGCTGGTTGTTACCGAATACCTGGAAAAGGCCGATCTGCTGAAGCCGCTGGAAGCACTGGGCTTCTATCTGGCCGGTTACGGCTGCGCCACCTGTATCGGTAACTCCGGCCCGTTGCCGGATGAAGTCAGCCAGGCCATCGCAGACCATGACATGACGGTTGCTGCCGTTATATCCGGTAACCGGAACTTTGAAGGCCGCGTGCATGCCCAGGTCAAAGCCAATTATCTGGCCTCCCCTCCGCTTGTGGTAGCCTATGCACTGGCAGGCACGGTCAACATTGATCTGAAAACCGAGCCGCTGGGTTATGATCCTCAAGGCGAGCCGGTCTTCCTGGCTGATATCTGGCCAACGTCCGCCGAAATCCGCGAAGCCATCGGCCTCTCCCTGAGTCCGGAAATGTTCCGCCGCAAATACGAGAATGTATTCACGGCGAATGAACGCTGGAATTCGATTCCGGTACCGGAAGGCGAACTGTATGAATGGGACGACAACTCCACGTACATCCAGAACCCGCCATTCTTTGAGCATTTGGCAGACGGTGTCGGCGATATCGAGAATATCCGCAATGCCCGCGTGCTTGCACTGCTTGGCGATTCTGTAACCACTGACCATATCTCACCTGCAGGTAATATTTCCAACTCAGGTCCTGCCGGTGAATATCTGCGGAGCCATGGCGTGGAACGCGCTGACTTCAACTCCTACGGCTCGCGCCGCGGGAACCATGAAGTGATGATGCGCGGCACATTCGCAAATATCCGTATCCGCAACGCAGTTGCTCCGGGAACGGAAGGCGGAGTGACCACCTTCCTGCCGAGCGAAGAAGTGATGTCGATCTATGATGCGTCCATGCTATATCAGTCCGCAGGACAGAACCTGATTGTCATCGCAGGCAAGGAATACGGTACCGGCAGCTCCCGCGACTGGGCAGCCAAGGGCACACTCCTACTGGGCGTCAAAGCCGTCATCGCCGAGAGCTTCGAGCGGATTCACCGCAGCAATCTTGTCGGCATGGGCGTGCTGCCGCTGCAGTTCCAGGAGGGCCATGGCTGGAGCAGCATGGGGCTCACCGGACGTGAGACCTTCAATATTACCGGACTCGGCAACGATGTAACGCCTGGTCAAGAATTGACCGTCACAGCTACCCGTGAAGACGGCACCCAGTTCGAGTTCCCGGTCATTGCCCGTCTCGATAGCACTGTAGACATTGACTACTACCGCAATGGCGGGATTCTGCAGACCGTGCTCCGCCAGATGCTAGCCGATGCCGCAGCTTCAGATTCCGCGCTTCCGGTGGAATAGACTATTCATAGAAGACCGGCAGCCTGTATCCCTAGGCTGCCGGTCTTTTTCTATCACAAACAGCCTCCAATCTCTCCCTGCGGGAGGATTGGAGGCTGTTTATATTTTGAATAGGCACACCCGGTTGGAGGGAAACTTCAAGCCCTAAATCTCAATCCGCTCCGAGTTCAGAATTCTATTATAGACAAGGGCAATAATCTGCGAGCGGTCAGTTACGTTCATTTTATCAAAGATACGGCTCAAATGGTTCTTAACGGTATGTTCACTAATGAACAACGCCGCAGCTATATCCTTATTCGTCTTGCCAAGGATGATCAGCTCTAGCACCTCTTCTTCACGGGGCGAGATTCCCCACTCTTCCTTCGGTGACTTAAGGGCTGTATTATTTAGGAGTTTAACGGGCGAGACTGGTTGATTATTGTTGCGCTGTTCCCCGGCCCTGCTGAGCAAGAAAGACTGAAACGCCACCCGCGGCTCGGCATCCATTACAGCCTTCGGATTAAAGTCCATATGAAATCTTGAAGAATCGATCCATTTCCCATTGTTGTCTTTCAGCGTCTCTGACTGCTCCTGTTGGCCTGTATGATGCAGCACAAGCGCCAGCAGCTGGGCTTCAAAGGACAGAACGGGTTTCTCTATCTCAAAATAAAAGGCTGACAATTGATCCACCTGATTCAGCAGCAAAACTTCTTCAGTGTAGTAATCATACTCTTCCAGCACCTCCAGCGGAAAAGGCGCCAGTATACAAGTACGCTTCAACCGCTCGGACTCGCTCTCCGACAGTCCTGCGTAACGGGCAAAATCATAAGCCAGATTCGAGGCATCCAGCGACATGCGCTGCAGTACCGGATTACTGTTCTGCAGATGGTGGAGGAGATTGTTCAAAAAAGTCTCCGCATGTTTAGCATATCTACTGTCCTTCTCCAGAAGACGGATGACCGTTATAGCCAGCGTAGCAAAACACTCTACGAAAGTCCGCCATTCCTGTACATCATTCCGCTGGCGGAATCCGACAGACAACATCCCTTTGTATATATTTTCTGCGATTAACGGGCATTCCAGCAAAAATTGTCCGCCTGGGGTCTCAGTAGTGATTGATGCGATGACAAAGGATTGGGAAGAATATCGCTTCTCAAGTTCCATCACATAAAGGGATTCTTCCTCCTGCCCCCAGCCCCTGGCATAATATGTACTCTGATCGGCTTGCGGGTTCTGAAAAAAGACAAAAACAGACGATGGCGAAAAAGGCATGCTCATTACGGTATCCATCAATTTGTCGCCAAGTTCCTTATAGGATGCCGCCAGCGGCAACAGCCGCACCGCTTCTTTGAGAACCTGGGTTCCTTCTTTCCGCAGTTCTTCCCGCTGCACCAGATTCTGGCCTCTGTCGGAAATCCCCAGCAATGAGGCTACGCACTGTTCCTGAGGATCATAGTTCTCTATATGTTCACTTTTACCGAAGCCAACCGTCAGCAAAAGCGCTCTTCTGCCACCATAGATCGTGACCGGATAACAGGATAAATATTCTGGTTGAGGAAGTCCTCGCTGTGTGAAGAACAGGGATCTCGGGTCCATTGCGCTCGTTCTCCAGTGCCTTGGCTCCCTACCTAGGGCTGCCTGTCCCAGGAATCCGTCACCTTGCTGGAAAGCGGCATTCATTAACATACCCGCTCCTTTGCCAGCGGCATACTTCACCTGAAACTCTCCAGCTTCATTCTCTTTGGCAAAAGCATACAAATCCCCGGCCGAAGGAGTAGCCGCTAGTTGCTGCAGCACCTCTTCAATCTTGAGATAACCCTTCTCCAGATTTGTTAAGAGCCCTGGGATCATATCTCCGAAACCATGCTTGGCAGAAGCTCCCGCGTAACTGGCCAACAACTTGCTAAGGACACGTCCAAGCACAGTGATCTTTTCCCGCACTTCATCAACACGCTCCCGGCTTAGCTCAGGCAGGGCAAGCAGCGCCTTAGACAAATGGTCATATACTGGATGATTCTTCATTTTCGCTTCAAAAGCAGGCATTACCAGCGCTTTGCTGCCCTCTTCCATATAGATGCCCCACCATAAATAATAGACCTGTCCATAACCTGGAAACAATGGAATGATGTTATATTTCAATCCGGGGATCCATTGCTCCAGAACCACAGGATGCGACAAAGGGCCCAATTTACGAATAGTCGGCTTGAAAGGGCTGTCTATATCCTGAAGTGAGGTCAATATTATCTCATAAAACATTCCTGATACTGCCGGACGTGTGAAGACATTCCCCTCTTGATCCGTCAGCACGATAGCCTGCCCAGTAACCATGTTGAATGTTTCCTGGAGCTGCTCCATCTCCTCTATTAATGAATCAGGTACTACCGTTACCATCCTATCACCCCATGCCCCGGATTTAACCACAATTTCCTATAGCTAATGACTTCAAAATTGCCTCCACTTACTAATTACCCCCTAAATCGACTATATAACGGAATTCAAAGGTATTAACCCATCATCAGACCCATTTCTGCAGCTTTCTCCGCCAGAATCACGGCATATTGCTCCAGCGTCTCACGGGAAAGGCGGCTGACGGGTCCTGACAGCGAGAGGGCAGCGACTACATTGCCTGCCCTTCCGGTTATAGGAACCGCTACCGCTGCCGCACCCGGCTCCCGTTCCTCGAAGCTTGTTGCATAGCCCCGTTGTGAAATTTCATTCAGTTGCTCCAAATACACGCTCCTATCTACAGCCTCCGGCCAATTCGGATCAGCCAGCAGGCGGGACTGCACCTCAGGCGGAGCGTAGGCGGCAAGCACCTTGCTCGACGCACCAACCGAGAGCGGGAGTCTGGCCCCAATCTGTGCGACCCGGCGGATCGCCTGCCTGCTCTGAACAGCCTGAATGCGTACACGTTCCAGATCGTCGCGCAGATACAGGCTGACCGTCTCTCCCAATGAGTCACGCAGCTTCTCCATGGCTGGAAGCAGCAGTGCAGCCGGTTCATCCAGCGTGGGCAGATGTGTGGACAACTCCCAGATTCGGATCCCCAGGCGGTACTTCTCCGTGGCTTCCATGCGCAGAAGAAACCCCTTCTCCTCAAGCGTAGTCAGCAGCCGATGCACTGTGCTTTTGTGCAGGCTGATTTTGGAGGCGATTTCCGTCAGGCTCAGCTCACTTTCCTGAGTGAAGCACAGCAATATATCCAGTGCACGTTCTACCGCACGTACAGTCAGTTTTCGGTCCTCCACAACAATCTCCCTTTCAACTGTTTCACTAAATGAAACCCGGTTACATTATTTAAGATATCCATTCTATCTTAGAGCATATGCCCCGGGTAAGTCCAGCAGTTTCAGTGAGCGGAAAAGACTGGGCGGCACTTTACAGTTAGATTACAAAAGCGGCGAATTCATTGACTTTGTAAGGCCATCATCATACGATTAAATATATGAATTATATAGCCTGTAACAGAGAATGAAAAGCCATATTTCTAACGTTCACACTTTATTTTTTTATTTTAAAAGGTTATGTTTCTATACCACAACACAACTTGCTAATTATGGACCATTATAGGAGGGGACCTTATGGACTTAGCAACCACGCATACCGGCACGCCGGTCTCCCGAATGCCAGGTGAGCACAAACCAGGTACAGCACCTAAGCTTTCATTGCGGATGATTCGCGTTAAACATATTATAGTTTCTTTGCTTTTGTCGGTGTTTTTCTTTTTTGTCTTTTGCTTCATCGCACTGCATGGCTATATCGCCTGGGTACTGTCCAATCCAACAGTGGCTCCGCTCTATTCCACGCCTCAAGTAGCCAAGGGGTTGAGTTATGAGGACATCACCTTTCCCGCGCTGGATGGCAGCCGCATGATGCAGGGTTGGTACATCCCGTCTAAAGGCTCAGCCAAGACTATCGTGTTCAGTCACGGTTATGGTGCCAACCGCGAGGAAACCTGGGTACCCATGTACGATCTTGCCCACTATGCGCATAGCCTGAACTTCAATGTGATCATGTTCGATTACGGCTTCGCCTCCAAGACCAACAAGGATATCGCCACCGGAGGCAAAAAAGAATCGCAGCAGCTCCTCGGAGCTATAAAGTACGCCAAGGAGCATGGAGCCAAAGAAATCGTTGTCTGGGGCTTCTCGATGGGGGCAGGCACCGCCCTTCAGGCAGGGCTTGTCACCAAGGATGTCGATGCCATGATTCTGGACAGCACTTTCCTGCTTGAACCGGATACGCTGTACCATAACATCAAGCAGAATATCAACCTCCCGCGCCAACCCTCCCTGGAGATAATGGAGCTGCTCTTTCCAGTGCTGAACGGTACAGGATTGAACCAGATTCCATATTCCAAGGTCAAAGCAGAGGATTACCCGTTCCCTACACTCTTCCTGCACGGCACCAATGATGACAAAGCGCCTTATCCGATTGCTGAAGAACTTGCAGCGAACCAAAGCAACCCTTACTCCGATTCCTGGATTGTGCAGGACAGCCACCATGAGCTGCTGTTCCGTGAACACCCTCGTGAGTATCTGCGGCGTGTGTCCGCTTTTCTGGGCAATGTTCAGTTGGCTAAGGCCGAGCAGAACAAACAGACGCTTTCCGCCATCAAATAATACCCAGCCTGGAATTCAACCCGCCTGCTTCGCAATTGTAGTGTGCAAGGATGTTAGTATTATGTCCTTGCACGCTATTTTTTTGGAGAGAAGCATACTAAGCTGCTGACCCCATACATAGAATGAACTGTTGAAGACTTAGGATGGGAGGACTGCATGCAATGGTAGGGTTATACGGGCCGCAGCTGCCCGCACAGATTCTTGAAGAAATTATTTTCTGGAAAAAGCAAGAGCAGGAGCACATGGCGGTCATCAAGGCGATTGTCCCTCATCTTGAGAAGCCGTATGTGCAGCTGCTGGATGAATGGGCCGTGGTCTTTGAGTCCACCGGACATGCGGCACGTCAGTTGCTCGAGTCTGCTCCAGGCAACAGTCCGGCAGAACTGGCTGCCGGAACAGAACCGCTCCTCCAGGTGGCGCGTTCCCAATCCCGGGAATTAATCCGACAGCTGTATGCCTTAATGGAGGGAAGCACCGCTGTGAAAGATCAGCCGCTGGCCGGAATCGTTCTGCCGCATATCATCCGGGAATCAGAGTATTTCGTGAATACTCTTGATGCACTTAAGCGGGAGTCACCTCTGACTCTGCCAATTTCCGAGAACCGGGAAACGGGTTCTGTTCCGGTAGGGGGCCACACCCTGCCGCCTCTTCCCTATGCCTATAACGCGCTGGAGCCGTATATCGACGAAAAAACCATGAGAATCCATCATGACAAACATCATCAAAGCTATGTAGACGGGCTTAATAAGGCAGAGAATAAACTGTCTGAAGCCCGGAAAACCAAGGATTACGATCTAGTGAAGCATTGGGAGCGCGAGCTTGCCTTCAACGGTGCCGGCCATTACCTCCATACGATCTTCTGGAACATCATGTCTCCTCAAGGCGGAGGCCGACCGACCGGGACCTTGCTAGACGCCATAGAACATAGCTTCGGCAGCTACGATGCCTTCAAGGAGCAGTTCACAGAAGCTGGGAATAAGGTTGAAGGCGGAGGCTGGGCCATCCTGGTCTGGAGTCCGCGCAGCCGCAGGCTGGAAATTCTGACAGCGGAGAAACACCAGAATCTCTCCCAATGGGATGTGGTTCCTCTGCTAACCCTAGATGTATGGGAGCACGCTTATTATCTCAAGCATCAGAATTACCGTGCCGAATATATCAAAGACTGGTGGAAGGTTGTGAATTGGCCTTATGTATCCGAAAGGTTCACAGCCGCCCGCAAGCTTGTCTGGCAGCCCTACTAAGGAGAGCAGTCTCATTCTCCCAGGCATAGAAATAGAGCCCTTTCGTCACTTCACAGTGATGGAAGGGCTCTTAATCTTATGAAGCAACGGGGTATTCCCCTGTATTCTATTCCTTGATTAAAGCCAGAAATTCTGCCCGAGCGGCAGCGTCCTCCCGGAAAGTACCCCGTGTTGACATGGTTACCGTCTTGCTGCCGGGCTTTTTGACCCCGCGGGCACACATGCAGAGATGCTCTCCTTCCACAACGACCATCACCCCATGAGGATTCAGAACCTCTGTCATAATGTCGGCAATCTGCGCCGTAATACGTTCCTGCACCTGCAGGCGCCGGCTTACAGCCTCCACGAGGCGGGCCAGCTTGCTGAGCCCTGCAATCCGTCCGCTTGGAACATACCCGATATGCACTTTTCCGAAGAACGGAGCCATGTGATGCTCACACTGGCTATAGTAGACGATATCCTTTACGATCACCAATTCTTCATGAGACTCATCGAAGGTTACACCGAGCGCCTCACGGGGATCAATCGAATAACCGCCAAATATCTCCTCATACATCCGTGTAACTCTGGCCGGCGTTTCCAGCAGTCCTTCGCGGCCTGTGTCTTCGCCAATCAGCTCCAGTATTTTCTCAACGTGGTACTCGATCTGCTCACGGTTTGCAGCAACCTTGTCATTCATGTAATCTTTGGTGCCCCCCATGAAGCCTCCCCCTTCCGTACCCGTATCTAATTCGGCTATATCCGCGACCGGTTACTTGCCTTTGCGGCCTTGTCTTTTTCCAGCAGCTGGCATACGTCCCGGCGGGTTACCGTTCTTCATCATCTGCTGGGCACGCTGCATCTGCTTTCCGTTCAAGTTATACCCCATCTGCTTGGCAACCTTCTGCAGCATTTCCGGATCATTCTGCATCGTTGTCATTTGTCTGCGCAGATAATATACCCCGATGAAAAATCCGCCGATCAGACCTACGACAAGCGTAATAATAGGCAATGCAATATTCATCCAAAGTCCACCTCTTACTCTAATGTCTGCAATGCCCGCTATAGGCACGCGAATCTATCATAGCATTTCAACAACTCGACAGCAATTGGTAAATACAATGAAACAGGTCACTGCAAATACTAATAACTGTGTCTATCAGAAACGGCTACTGAGGATTGGAGCATCCATTATCTCAGTCTTGCTTCTGAGCCTCCTGCGCTAGCAGGAGGCTGTCCCGAGAGCGCTCAAGCATCTCCCGGACCGTATGGTCTTCTTCCGCTTGCAGCGCCAGCTGTACCGCCGCAAGTGCTTCTTCACCTCCGATACGTCCGAGCGCCCAAGCGGCACTCCCTCGCATCTCCGGGCGGGTTTCCTTCAGCATAATCTCTGTCAGCTTCGGCACAGCCGCAGCATCCTTGAAATTGCCGAGCGCGATTACCGCATTACGCTGAATCGGCTTCTTCCCCCTCCAGGCTGCAGAACTGCTGCCGAACTGCTCCTTGAACTCGCGGTTGCTGAGTTCCAGAATCGGCAGAAGCAGCGGTTTGACAATCTCGGGATCAGGCAGAAGCTCTGGACGATGGTCCCAATGTTTTCCCCGGTTCTTAGGGCAGACGATCTGACATGTATCGCAGCCATACAGCCGGTTGCCGATTTTGGTCATATATTCCTCACTCAGAAAGCCCTTCGTCTGCGTCAAATAAGAAATGCAAGCCTGGGCATTCAGCTGTCCGGGACCCACAAGAGCCCCTGTAGGACAGGCATCGATACACTTCGTGCAATCTCCGCAACCTTCCTCCACCTGTGTATCCGGAGGAAAGGGGATATTCGTCACCATCTCACCGAGATATATCCATGAGCCCCATTTGGGAGAGATGATACTGCAGTTCTTGGCACTGAAGCCGATGCCCGCCCGTTCAGCGACGGCCCGATCAACCAATACCCCGGTATCCACCATACTCTCCAGCACCGCTCCAGGTACCCGCTCCCGGATGAAACCCTCCAGCTTGCCCAGAGCCTCGCGCAGGACATGATGATAATCCCGTCCCCAGGAGGCGCGGGCAAGTATACCACGGCGTGCACCCGGCTCCGACTGGGGCGGATTCTCCATTTTGGAGGGGTAAGCTACAGCTATGGCGATAATGGACATCGGCTGCTCACCGGACTGTAGTGCCGGGAGAGTACGCTTATCAAGATCCGGCTCCTCGAAGCCCGAATCATACCCGTTGTCACGGTGCTCCTGGAGAATATTTTTCAAATATAAAAACGGCTCCGCACCCGCAAACCCGATATCATCAATCCCAAGTTCCGGTGCGGCAGCCTTAATCTCAGCTTTGAGACCTTCCCATTTCGAAGGCGGTGGGGCATAGGATGTCTGTATTTTATTGTTCATTACCGCCTTCTCCTTCACTTATAATGCACTTGCTTTGCCAAGGGGCCACCAAATATACGCTGCCTTGCCAACCAGTAGATCTTGCGGAACAGCACCGAAATACCGGCTGTCCTTACTGGCTCCCGCATGCCGGTTGTCCCCCATCACGAAATAGGCTCCCTTATCTACGGTAATCCGGGCAAAGTCCGGGTCTTGTATTTCTGTATCCACATAGGGCTCTTCCGTAAGTTTGCCGTTCACATACAGCTTATGATTCCGTACTTCAATCCTGTCGCCAGGCAACCCGATGACCCTTTTTACCAGATACTCCTTGCGGTCCGGTCCCGTGCTGGGGTCATGAAGAACAATCACATCCCCCCGTCTCGGGCTGGCAAAGACTAGTGATATCTTGCTAATAATTAATTTCTCGCCTTCCAGCAGCGTTGGCTGCATGGACTGGCCGATAACCGTGGAGACATTGAACACAAAAATATTGAGCAGCGACATTAATGCGAAAATAACTGCGGCAGTAACAAGCCAATCCCGCAGATCGCGGACCCAGTGTCTTCCCGGTATAGAGCCGGGTTTGCCATGGGTAACGGACCGGTATCTCTGCCGGCGGCTCCGCATGATATCTTCTTCAAGCTCCTGGTTCATAGGCCACCTTCTTGCTTCTCATTGGTCATACATGTCCATAACAATAGAAAAGCATATCTTCCGGCCATTTGCAATGGACCGTGGGAAGATATGCTTCAGTATAAGGAATCAGACTATGCAAGCACGCTCTCAATAACTATTGAAGACGTAATCATCGCTATAGTTCTCTACTCTAGAAAATGTTTCCGCTTACGCAGCACCGGAATTAAGGTTCTCTATCCGACAATGCTAAGCTTCCGTACTGACTTGAAGATTTGATCCTCGCCATAACCCATGGCCTCATACAGCGGCAGTGCAAATGAATTATGTTCGTCAATCGCTACAAAAATACCACTGACCTTGCGGGCCTGAAACTTGTGTTCCATCGCCGTGACAAGACCTCTGCCAATTCCTCTGCGGCGGTAATCGGGATGAACGGCAATGCGGAAATAACAGCCGTGATTCTTCTCGATTGTACCAATCAACGCACCAACAATCTCTCCTTCAACCTCGGCAACAACAATGAGATCGGAATCCCATGATAGCTGCCTGGAGAAAGGCTCGATAGTGCTCTCGAAACATTCTTCCGATAATGCGGTCTGCAGCAGTTCAGTCACAGGGGTAACGTCGCTTAATTGAAAGGAACGAACGTGCATTCTTTAAATCTCCCTTTTCTATGGCTTAGAATTTAACAAAAAGAAGGAGTTCCCGTAACAGCGTGGAGAGGAAAAAAAGAAAAGCAAAAAATGCCTTTCGAAGAAGTCGCCGAATCTGTAATAGGGAGCAGCTTTTCGTGCGACTAAAGAAGTATTAACCTATTGTTAAACAGATTATTGCTTCTTTAAACTTCAAAAAACGAGGAATACCTGCTTTTAAGTCTATTAAAGCATATTTTCCTGCTGATATCATCACTTTTCTTTTGAAAGCGCTTGATATAAAGCGTTTACATCGATTATTGTTACAGAATTTCGTTAAATACTACCATTAAGACTATGTAAACGAATGCCTTGGTGGCCCTTTACGATTTTAACACAGCGTTAACACATGTGGGTAGATTTTCAAAGGCCTCCACTTAACAAACATTAATGTTTGTTTAATGTTGCATTATTGTTCCAGATACGGTTTAATAATAGTATCTTATCGGATACAAACCTATAAGATTCGTCGGAAATAAGGGGTTTTGACGTCAAGACCGCCAAAATTCTTTATCTATACAAAATTCTAATAACACTCAGGAGGGATTTTTCCATGGCATTTCAATTACCGGCACTTCCTTATCCGAACAACGCTCTCGAACCGCACATCGACGCATTGACGATGGAGATTCACCATGACAGGCACCATAACACATACGTGACGAATCTGAACGCCGCTCTGGAAAAGGCACCTGAACTGCAAAGCAAGAGCATTGATGAGCTTCTTACCGACCTGAACGCCGTACCTGAAGCGATCCGCACGGCTGTCCGCAACAACGGCGGCGGTCATGCCAACCACACCCTGTTCTGGGAAGTTATCGGACCGAACGGCGGCGGCGCACCAACCGGCGCACTTGCTGCTGCAATTGACAGCGAGCTTGGCGGTTTCGATAAATTCAAAGAAGACTTCGCTACTGCGGCAACTACCCGTTTCGGCAGCGGCTGGGCCTGGCTCGTAGTGAAAGACGGCAAGCTGGCAGTTACCAGCACACCGAACCAGGACAACCCGATCAGCGAAGGTGCTACTCCAATCCTCGGACTGGATGTATGGGAGCATGCTTACTACCTGAACTATCAAAACAAACGTCCTGACTATATCAAAGCCTTCTGGAATGTAGTCAACTGGGAAGAAGTCGGCAAACGTTACGACAGCGCTAAATAAGTAAACGCGGCACATTGTGCTGCACCTGAACATATGAAAACGGGTACCCTCTTCTTACGGAGGGTACCCGTTTTTTGCTATATATCACGTGATTCGCCGCATTCAACCAGTCCCCTGATCGGAGTCTTGCTCATCAAAATAACTATTCAGCAGCTTCAAAAAAACATTCGGAAAGGCGTAATTGGCCATATCCTCACGGTTGATCCAACGTACCGCTCCGCCATCCTCAGGACTTCCGCTGCCGTCGGCGAATGGCTCTGCGGCTATGACGTCTTCAGCGAACAGACCTGGGGAAGCGGGAGTGTACCCGCCGGCATACGCCGCCCGCCCTTCCGCAGTCTGCGGCAGCGCGCGGATGTCCTCCTCCCTGCAGCGGTATACCTGCAGGGTCCACACAATATGGCTGAACGTATGTTCCGCAGCCATCCAGTGCTCTTCAGGCCGGGCGGGAATCCCGGCCTGCCTCAGGGACCGGCGCAGCCGGTCCAGCGCCGCGGCCTCCGGCAGCAGCGCTCCATTCGCGCCGCCCCCCGCAGGCGGCGCCGGCCAGTGCGGCAGCTCCCACATGCGGGCCAAAAGCCCGCTGGATGGCCGCTGCCGGATGAGCACCCGGCCCGCGTGCGCGCCGCGGCCCTCCACCAGGGCAGCCAGCCGCTCTTCGGGGCGCGGCGGCTTGGCCTTGGTCTTGACGGGCAGCGATGTCTCGCAGCCCGCCAGCCGCGCAGCGCAGTGCTCCATCACCGGGCACAGAAGGCAGCGCGGTGATTTCGGCGTGCACACCAGCGCGCCAAGCTCCATCAGCGCCTGGTTGAAATGCGAGGCTTCGCCTTCAGGGATCAGTTCTGCCGCCAGGCGCTCCATGGCAACGCGGGTAGGTCCTTTAGCGATATCATCTTCAATGAGGAAATACCGGGACAATACCCGCATTACATTACCGTCCACCGCTGGCTCGGGCCGGTTGAAGGCGATGCTGAGGATAGCACCTGCTGTGTAAGGGCCTACGCCTTTGAGGCCAAATACAGCATCACGGTCATTCGGAACCTGTCCGCCATACTGCTCTTTAACCTGCCTGGCCGCATGCTGCAGATTCCGGGCACGTGAATAGTAGCCAAGTCCCTCCCAGCACTTCAGCACATCTTCTTCAGGGGCGTCGGCCAGCGACTCCACCGTAGGAAAACGCTCAATAAAACGGTTGAAATAAGGAATGACCGTATCTACCCGAGTCTGCTGCAGCATGATCTCCGATATCCAGATATAATAAGGATTCCGGTGGCGCCGCCATGGCAAATCACGTTTTTGATCTTTGTACCATTCCAGCAGAAACCGGCTGAAGAATAACTTGGCTTCCTGCTGCGCTTTACCTGGTTGTTCATGTGTCGTCATTGTTATTCTCCTTGCCGCTCATATAGCCATGTAGCTGGTACATATAAGCCATAATCTATTTTTTCAACTGCTCCACTACCACGAACGCCGAAGCCAACTCGCGGCTGTGCGTAATGGTGAGATGGATGGTATACTCATGCTCCGTCAGCAGGAGCCGGCCCCATGCCTCAGCAGAGAGCGAGACCACCGGCTTGCCCTGGGCATCCGGCAGAATCTCAATATCCTGAAAACCCACAGTTTTCCCGATTCCACATCCCAGTGCTTTGACTACCGCTTCTTTGGCCGAGAATCGTCCGGCTATGAACTCCGCAGCCTTCCCGCCCCTGCTTCTGGCCAGCACCAGTTCCTGCCCGGTAAGAATCCGGCGGATAAACCGGGTGCCCGAGCTACCGGCTGCTATTTTTACAACTCGCTGGATTTCCAGCACATCATGCCCGATTCCATAGATCAAAATTCCACGCCCCTTGTGCTCTTGCGGTCATTAACTGCCTCATATTGTCTTCTATCCATAACCGTGTTGCTAATGGTATGATCTTCCTATGGATTGCTTTTCTGCTATCTTAAAAGAAAAAGCCGCTAAAGTCTATTTTCGCAAGGAAAGGGAGATTGCCTTATGCCCCGTAACTTCGAATTGCCCGCAGGTGAAGATGCTGTCCTGCGTTGTTCTCATTTTCAGGCCCAAGGCACAGCAAGAAGCCTGATTGTCATTGCCCATGGATACAAAGGCTTCAAAGATTGGGGAATGTTCCCTTATGCTGCCAAGGCTCTTTGTGATGAACATGAGGTTGTCACTTTCAACTTTTCGCATGCCGGAATTGGCGAAGACCTGCAAACCTTCACCGAGCTGGAGAAATTCGCCCGCAACACGGGTCAACGTGAGATCAGGGATTTGGAAATTCTGCTCTCCTATCTCTCCCAGCATCACAAGTTTGGAGGTCTGCCCGTCTTTCTGCTCGGACACAGCCTTGGAGGCGGAATATGTCTGCTCTACGCGCTTGAACATCCTGAGGCCATTACCGGTGTGCTGTCCTGGAACGGGGTTACCAATCTCGATTTGTTAACAGAAGACCAAAAACACGAAATGAGAGCAAAGGGACGAACCTATGTGCTCAATGGACGTACTGGTCAGCAGATGCCGCTGGATGCTGTAATTCTAGATGATCTGGAGCAGCAAGCCGAGCGCTACAATATCCTGGAACGGATGAAGCAGTCCAGTTTTCCGGTCATCCTGATCCAGGGTAGCGAGGATGGCGAGCGGCTGCGCCGCGGTTCCGAACAATTGACCCGTATACGTCCGGATATTGAATGGTTCCAAATCCCCGGAGGTAACCACACCCTGGGGACTGTACATCCTTTTGCCGGAACTACTCCTGGGCTGGAGCAGGCGATTGCTGCTTCCAAGGCGTTCATCAGCCGTGTTTTGGCTGAGTAGATAATCACAGGAAGAACCGCCGAGCGGCTGCGATTGAAGGTAGCGGCTCCGGCGGTTCTTCATATGCCCTCTTGTTCAGATCCCCGGAATCACATTGCGCTTATGCGCAGTTCTCCGGTACATGCTCTCAAGCTTCTTCGCTGCTTCAGAGCTGACCGGTTTGCCTTCCAGGTAGTCGCTGTTCTCATCATAGGTGATGCCCAGCTCAGCTTCATCCGTCTGTCCCGGCCACAGCCCTGCTGTCGGCGCTTTGGTGACAATATCGGCAGGAACTCCGAGATAAGTAGCCAACTGGCGCACCTGACGCTTGTTCAGGGACGATAACGGTGTAATATCAACCGCACCATCGCCCCATTTGGTGTAGAAACCGGTTATAGCTTCTGAAGCGTGGTCTGTTCCCACTACCAGCAGATTGTTCTCAAAAGCCAGCGCATACTGCATCACCATGCGTGTTCTTGCCTTGACATTGCCTTTGCCCTGATGGGTGATGTGGCGGTGCTGCCCAAGAGATTTCAGGCTGTGTTCGACCTCTAGTGCAATTTCGTTGACCGTTTCCTCGATGTTGGTCTCTACCTTATGCGTCAACTCAAAAGCCTCTGCTACCGCATAACTGTGCGCAATATCCTCTTGTTCGCCATAAGGCTGAAACACGCCAAGTGTGATATATTCTGTACCCTCAGCGGCTGTAAGCTCGTCCGTCGCCCGTTTGCACAGACCTGCTGCTACCGCACTGTCTACCCCGCCGCTGATCGCGATCAACAGCCCTTTTGCCCCTGCTTCTAATATATACGTTTTCAAAAAATCCACCCGTTTCCGGACTTCTGCCTCGACATCAATGGATGGCTTAACACCGAGGGCGGCAATAATCTCTTCCTGCATACTCAAGTACAACACCCCGTTTCAACGAAAAGTATAAAGATACATTATAGCGTGAAACATATAAACCCTATTATTTTCAAAAAGTCCCGCAGACAGCCGGACTTCCGGCAGCCTGCGAGACCCTGGTGAATTCTTTATTTTACTGGCACAGACGGTTAAATACATCCTTCAGCTCAGCAGCGATTTCGGCAGCCGAACGGTCCTCAACACCATGACGTTCGATGAAGTGAACAAGCTCCCCATCCTTCATCAGTGCGATAGAAGGCGAAGAAGGCGGATACGGTGCAAAATACTCACGCGCTTTGGCTGTGGCCTCTTTCTCCTGTCCGGCAAATACAGTGAACAGATGATCCGGCAGGATCTCATTCTGCAGCGCCTGCGCTACACCCGGACGGCATTGACCGGCGGCACATCCGCAGACCGAGTTAACCACAATTAGTGAGGTACCTTTGGAGGCAGGAAGAGCTGCTTCCACCTCTTCCGGAGTCAACAGCTCCTGAAACCCGATGCTTGTCAGATCATCGCGCATGGGCTGGATGGAATCCTTCATATATTGATTAAATGACATGGACATTCAATGCACTCTCCTTTATCCTTAAATATTTGTGAAACCGCATTGCAGCAGGATTTACTAACTTTATTATACATACATACTCTGTGAAAGCAAGCAAACCAGCCTTATTGTCCATGACCGGTGGGGATATCGCCGGAGGGGAAATCTGAGGTCTCCCGGGTGGCGGCAACTTCCTCGCTGGCCTCATGAATGTATGGAAAAGAAACGATAAAAGCCGTACCTTTTCCCTCTTGGGAATTCACTCTGATACTGCCGTGATGCCGCTCGGCAATGCTTAGGCACAGCGGCAGGCCAAGGCCTGTCCCCTGGCTTTTTGTTGTGAAAAATGGGATGAACAACTTATCCAGCTGACTCTGCGGAATCCCGCTTCCTGTATCCTGTATAATTAGCTCTACCGAATCCTCATTGAGATGCGTCTCCAGATACAGTACTCCCTTAGGCTCCATCGCTTCCATTCCGTTGCGGGCCAGATTAAGGATAAGCTGCTTGATTTCCCTGGGATTGAGTTGAAGTAGGGGGAGGGAGGGACATAATCTCAGTTCTACACTCTGGCCGCGGAGATTAGCATCAGCCCAGAGAAGCGGGGAAAGCTCTTCTATAATATGATGCAGCTGAACCGTCTCTTTGTTCGATATCCGGCTCTGGGCAAGAGAGAGAAAGTCATTAATGATGCCATTGGCCCGGTCCAGCTCTTCCATAACAATCTGATAATACGAATCCATCTCACCGGGGCTTTTTTCCCGCATGAGCTGCAGGAATCCACGTACTACTGCCATAGGATTGCGGATTTCATGGGTAATTCCCGCCGCCATCTGCCCAACCAGGGTTAGCCGCTCCACATGATCCAGCTCGCTGCGGAATTTCTCCTCCTCGGTCAGGTCCTGGACAATCACAACCCTCCCTCCGGATATGCCCGCTCCCCCTTGCTGCAGAGGCACTGAGAATACTTGATAAGTCCTGGCATCGTACTGGAATTTCTCGTTGTAGCGCTGTTTGTGCAATGCATTATCCATCATACGCTTTAAGATCTGGGGATCCATCTCTTTGGAGAGCAGCCGCTCTACCCGCTGGCCTAAAATGGCCTCTCTTGTCATGAGGGGATCATGCTGCCGGAGGAGGCTCAGCATACATTCATTAAGTTCAGTTACACAGCCCATGTCATCCAGAGATATAATACTGACCGGCACAACATCAGTAATCTGCTGAAGCCTGACCGAATCCCTTTCGAACTTTTCTGATATTCCTTTCATCTGCTTCTGGATCTGCAGCCGGTCCCAAGCGGTTTCGATGAAGTAAATAAAACTGCACCCCAAGGTTACCGAGACAAACAAATAGAGCATTGCCACAACCATTTCTTTGGAATGGATATCATACTGGCTGTGCCCGTGCATATGGGGAACAAGAACAATAAACAGCATGCTCGGAAAAAGAGTACCCCATAAAATGGAGATTTTGCTCAGCAGCCCCCCGAGCTTGAACGGCTTCGCCATGCCGAACAACAGCGGATACAGCAGCACTCCTGTGTTCAGCACCAGATTACTGATACCAGGAGGCTCCGAGAATAATAGAGTGCAGAGTACAAAAAATACAGCCAGACTGACCCCCGAACGGGAGCTGGCGTATAGAATACCGATATAAGCCGGTATAATAGCCAAATTCAGATAGATCACACCAAACAGTGTGGTGGACAAAACCATGCAGAATACAATGCTTAGTGCACAACTGATAATCAAAAAGGATTGGTCATCCGGGAATTTGCCGTTCCTGCGAACCATATGGCTCTGATCGAGCCACCACTGGAACAGGAACAGAAAGGAGCAAGCAGATGTTATTTGCAATAAAATATCCTTTACCGCGTAAATAATTGCAATCACTCCCCAAATTGGACAAATCATCCTGTTCCATTTGATTAAAACATAAACCCCGATGTTCTGACAATGGATTTTGCCGCTCTTTTCCGGGCCTTTGTCTTGCATCTAAAAAAGCCAGCCTCCGTATGTTTAGGAGGCTGGCTTCTTGGGTTTGACATCCTGCGCTTCCTGGTAAGTGCGCAGATGATTTGCTTAGCTGTGGCCGCTGCTACCCTTCAATCTTGGCGACGAGTATAGGCCGCCCTCTGGGCTGCTCACCTTGTCCATCCGGCTCAAGTGTAATCGCCACAGTGTCATAGCCCTGGGGGTCAAAGGTATAGTACATCGCACCCGTTCCCCCGGATGATACAAAGGTTCCGGCGCTCTTCTTCACATCGCCCTTGATCAGCCAGACCTGGAACGCTTCGCTTCCGCTGAGCTCAGGCAGCTTCTCTGCCTGTACCAGCAGATGGGTACCTTTGGCATCAATGACGATTGTAGCAAGACCCTTGGCCACAATGTCCTGTGCCGCAGGACCAAGCTGGACTACCTCATTAACCTTTAGCTCCGTGGAAGGAGCTCCGGTCAGCGCAAGCTGCTTCTTCAGCCCGCTTACATCCCGCTGCAGGGAAAACGAATAGATGGCAAGTGCCGCAGCCGTTACAGCCAGGGCTGCACATACACTGCGCAGCAAGCGGCTGCGCCTCACAGGGACTGTATGCATTTTGGCAGCAGATGGAGAGAAAGGGGTTTCCGGAGCAGCAACCGGTGGCATGATGGTTTCATGAACAGCCTGTACGGCGTTCTGTTCTTCAGCTTCCGCAAAGGTTGTCTTCTTCATTCCTTCAATTGGCAATACCCGTCCGAGTACCCGCGCTCTCATCCCTTCAGGCGGCAGCACTTCCACCGATGCGAGAGGTAGCACATCTATAATCTCCCTCAGCTCATCCACCTGTTCCCGGCAATCTGCGCAGTCCGCCAAATGCGTTTCATACTCCTGCTGCTGAGCTTCGTCCAGACCGCCCAGCACATACAGCTCTGCCCAATCGCAGATATGATCGTCCGCTTCATCCATGGTAGCCTTCCCTCCTTTCCTGAGCTTTAAAATGCTTCTTCAGCTGTTTCAGGGCCAGCCGCACGCGGCTTTTGACCGTTCCCAGCGGAATGTTATACCTTGCCGCAACCTCCTGCTGTGTCATGCCTCCATAATAAATGGAGTCTATGACCTGCAATTGATCGCGGCTAAGCGCGGCCAGTACTTCACGCATGCGCTGGCCTTCAGTTCTCATTTCAACCACAACCGCAGGCTCGGAGGACTCGTCCGCCACAGCATGCAGCGCAGCGTCTTCCACAGGGATACCCCGGTCCCTGACCGATTTGCGCCGCAGCATATCCACCGCTATATTACGCGTCAGCGCGAACATCCAGGTCGTCAGCTTACCCTGGGATTGATCGAACCGTTCACTATGCGTCCATACACGCAAAAACAGCTCCTGGACAACCTCCTCGGCGGCCATGGCGTCCTGTACCATCCTGTAAGCAAAGGAGTATATCACCTTTTCATAACGGTCATAGAGGTCTTCCAGCGCCGCAGGTTCCTTGTCTCCAATGCGTTTCATCAACTCTCTGTCATCCAGAGCTTCTGTCATAAGGGAACCCCTCTCATTAATCTCCCTCTATATTAACCTTCGCGGGAAACTTTGAAGAGGATTACTTTTTTTCGTAAAAAAATCTGGTTAACAGCTGTTGTTATTTGGCAAAACGGAAGGCGCTAAACATACTCGCGATCAGATAACCGGCTGCGCCGCCAATAGGAACAAACAGCAACAGCCCAAGCCAGCCATACAGAGGCAGACAGATGACTGCCGAGCACAGCAGGGCAAACGGCATCAGCATGAGCGGCAGTGCCTTGGTTCCCGCATCAGCTTTTTGTTCTTTGGTGAAAGGCAAAATCCCAATGTAGTCATCTCCTGCAAACAACAGCCAGAAGGAAGACAACCAGTAGGACATTAACGCGATAAGCAGCGCGAAGATCAGCCACTTTAATAGGGAAGGAACGATGAAGACCGCTATCATACCCACTCCGGTAAAAGACAAATACAGCTTCAAATGGGATGGGTTCCGCACCAATGCCTTGATGGCGGCTGCGGTGAACCGGCTCTCAGGCAGCGTAGACTTCAGCAGAGGCTGCGACTTGCGGAAGATCCATGGCTTGTACCGCGTTGGCCGCGGTTTATCGAGCACTCCGCGCAGCATCAGCGCAGCGATTCTCATCCGCTGCTTATAGTCTTCGCGAACATCATTCATGAAGGTGCCGCGTAAGCGCAAGCGATAGTGGACAGCCCAGGCCGTCACGGCTACAAACCCAGCGGTAACCAGCACCAGAAGCAGCGGGCTGCCCTTGAAGTACAGTCCGGCTCGGATATAGATGGCACAGGGTACGGTAACCGCAGGAATCAGCCATAACCAGCGGCGGAAGCCCTGGCGCTGGACCTTGACGATATGCCCTAGCAGCTTGACACACCAGCTGCAGGCAAGCGTCATCACAAGCAGTGCCCAGGCTGCAGCCGGACTGATGTTGTAGCCGTGGACGATGAAGGGCAGTAGAATGGCATACAGAGAAGCCATCTTCAGGGCCGTGACTACAAGACTGTAAAGCGTTCCCCGCAGCACAATCGTCCGGATCCAGTCCTCCCGCTGCCTGAGGAACAACAGATCCCCTTCCTGCAACAGCAGGACTATCCCTCCAGTGACCGCCAGGATTGCCAGCAGCGTGAGAATGATTCCAAAGGGTAAATGCGATGTCCATGAAGGCAGCTCATTATTCCAGAAACCATAGTAGAACCGTCCGCCCAGCAAACCGCCTGGAATGATTATATACAACAGTACAGTCCAGTCCGCAGCTGTACGGATGATCGCCGATTGTTCACGGAAATGGGAGAACAGCCGCCGCCGAAACAGCTTCTGCGCTGTCGGAAAAGCAAATGCGCTTCTGCTCATGTCAGCTCGTCGAAGCAATCAAACAACGACGCCTCCGCTAGTCCCGCCTGGGAGCGGATATCTTCCAGTGTCCCTGTTGCTGTCATTCTCCCTCCGGAGACCAGCACGAAGCTGTCACAGATTTTCTCAGCCGTGTCCAGCACATGCGTTGACATCAGTACCCCGGCTCCGCGCTTGCGCTCAGCTTCCAGGAGACGAAGGAAATCCTTGGTCGCACGCGGATCAAGCCCGATGAACGGCTCATCTACAATATAGACATCAGGCTGAACCAGAAATCCCAGCATCAGCATCATTTTTTGTTTCATCCCTTTGGAGAAGCCGGCCGGAAGATCATTGCGCACATGATCCATGCCGAACTGGGACAGCAGCTTTTCAGCTGTGGCCTCAAAAGTTTCGTAGGATAAGCCATAAGCGGCTGCAGCCAGGTCCAGATGCTCCCATAGCGTCAGATCCTCATAAAATACGGGTTGCTCCGGCACGTAAGCATACGACCTGTTCTCTCCGCCGAGCTTCACCTGGGCCTTGGCATGCTTCAGCAGCCCCAGAAGAGTCTTGATTGTAGTACTTTTCCCCGCTCCGTTAGGACCAATCAAGCCCAGCAGCTGGCCTTGCTGTACCTGAAAAGCGATATTGGATATTCTCTTATCGCCTGCTTCATAACCCGCTTCTTCAATATAGACATCCAGTACAATGTCCCGTTCCGTACTCTCCTGTTCATGCTCTCCGCCAGATTCAAGTTCCTGTATCTGTGGTGCTTCCGTTTCTCCCATAGTACTCTCCATCTCCTAAACCATAATAGCTGGCGAATCATCCGCCTGCCGGACACTCCGGTAAACCGATCATATCACCCTCAGCCAGCCTGTACCAGCTTAGTTCGTGGAGAGCCCCTTTAGGCCACTGTTTGCTCAAGGCTTGGCGTCATCCCGTCTCTTTTTTCGATTCCCGGCCGCAGGAAGAGCAGCGATGCTCCAAGCAGGGCTGCCAGCACACCCGAAACAATGAACGCCGAAACCGGACCAGAGGCTGTAACCAGCGCCCCGCCGGCTATCGGCCCCAGAATGACTGCGGCACTGGTCAGACTGCCCACGATTCCGAATACACGCCCCGTATAGGCCTCAGGCGTCCGGCGCTGCAGCATGGAGTTGAACGGAATGATAACAAACCCTGCACCGACACCGGCGAGAACAAACGAACCGAACATCATCATATTCATCCAAAGACCTGCCTGACCGTAAGCAGTCACAAGACCCGCACTCGCAAATACAGAGCCCATAAGAATTGTACCGGCGGCCATGAACACAAGCGGGTATCTGCTGCTTCCCATCCGTCCCACTACAAGGGCCGAGAATAGAGTGCCGAAACCGCTGGCAGCTACACACCAGCCCAGCACATCAGCGCCCGCCCCGGGTATTTCCCGGAATAGGGTAACGATCTGGGAATCAGCAATTTGCAGCACCAGCAGGGCTGCTACGATCATCACGACTCCGCTGAGCACCACCGGCATACCGGCAATCAGCTTGAGTCCTGCACCAGCTTCCTTGCGAAAAGAATGGCGGAGCTTTGACGTGTCAGACCCCTCATTCCCTCTGTCCGTCTTGAACGCCCCCACGCGCGGCAGCGCAAGCAGGATGACGGCCGAAATGATGTAGCTCACAGAGTCAATGATATAGCAGGCGGAAATTCCGACGGCCGCAACGAGCAAGCCGCCAATCGCAGGACCGATAATTTTGGTGATCTGCTCTATGGAAGAGCTGAGCGCCACAGCCTGGTCCATTTGTTCAGAGGGCACAAGCTCCTTGAGCTTGCCGCTTTTAGCCGGGGAAAACATCACATCCAGCACTCCCTTCGCCAGCAGCAGAATATAGACTTGCCATAGGGAGCCCGCAAATACCAGGCAAGCCACAATCCCGGCACGCACCACATCTGATCCGATCATAATCGCTTTACGGTCCAGCATATCACTTAAGTATCCTGCGAACGGACCTCCGAGCAGCATAGGCACTGCCATGCATAAGGAGACGGCTGTAATCTCCCAAGGCGAAGCCTCCCATTTCAGCCCGACCATAGTGAGCAAGGCCAGAATATGCAGCCAGTCCCCTATATTGGATACTAGCTGTGCCGTGATTAGCAGCACAAACGGCTTGTTCGCCGTCAGTTTCACTGCCGATGCCGTATTACCCTGATTTTCTTTCATCCTTATCCACTCTCCCGTACAATTGGTTATCTGCTATAACCATAATAAGGAATTGAACAGAAAGGTTCATCGAACCCTGGTTGTAATTTTCTGCTGCGCCCGAGGCTGATTTCCCCCTCCTTCCAGAGGCGGATTTACGGTAATCTCCAAAATTTTCACAACTTTTGTGCACCGGCAAAAAATTGTTTGATTTTTAATAATTAAAAGTGTGCTCATTGTGACAAATCACATGTTCAACATCTATTCTTTGACGTATTGTAAAGCTAGATGTAAGAAGCAGGATTCCAAACCGTGCGGGCAAGCCCTCACGATTAACAATAGAGGTGGAGAAGCATGATACAATCCTATGAACGCGACACTCAACTGACGCTGCATTTGTACCGGGTTTTTGCCAAGTCCTTCAAGAGCATTAATGAGCATGCCGTAACCGGCAGCAAGATCGAAGGCTTCAATCCTACGGCTTTTGCTGTCATGGAGGTCCTCTACTACAAGGGACCACAGCCTATCCAACAGATCGGCGCCAAGCTGCTGCTGCAGAGCGGCAACGTTACCTATGTAATCGACAAGCTGGAAGAACGGGGCTATCTGCAGCGCAAACCCTGCCCAAGCGACCGCCGGGTGATTTTTGCCGAGTTGACTGCAGAAGGCGAACGTCTCATGAATGAAATGTATCCGAAATACTCCGAGCGTCTGCACCTTGCATTTAGCGGCCTGAGTGATGAAGAGAAGGAACAAATGATTACACTGCTTAAGAAGATGGGCCTGCAGGCTGAGAAACTCTCACCGCTTCCCCGCAAATAGGGTTTAAGCCTCAATGGTTGTGAATGAATTCACGTTCTATCCGTCTGTAATTGCTAAACATCAGAAACCGGATGCATCCTCCTGTTCAGGAGAGTGCATCCGGTTTTTTTGTCCTTTTTAAGCTTCGAGAATCAGGCTCAGACTTTCTTCTGTACGCCGGGTGCCTTACTTACTGAAGGTAGTCCTTTGCGCAGCCCTGATGTGATCACAAGCGATAATACAGCCAAGACTGCCATCAGCATGAAAAGCGAATGCAGCCCGCCCTCCAGCGCATCCTTCAAGCTGCTCCAGGCCTCACTTGAGAGTATACTGCCGCCCTCCGGATGAAGCAGCTGATTCATATCCGCGCCGGCTGCGGACGAGACTGGTTCGTGGGCCAGCTGCCTGTCAATGCTATAGTTAAGCCACGAACCAAATACAGCCACACCTACGGTCTGTCCGAGCGAACGGGTGAAGGAATTCAGTGCCGTAGAAGCTCCCCGCTGGCTGTGCTCCACGGAGGACTGGGCGATTATGGTGAATACGATCGAGGCATAACCAAATCCCACTCCACAGGCGAACATCAGCATCAACAGGAGCAGCTGCGATGAATCCGCCGTCACATACACCAGACCTACAGCCCCAAGGGCGATTAATGATAGACCCAGCATCCCTGTCCGGCGGGACCCGGAGCGCAGAATCATTCTTCCGCCGGCAATCGAGCCAAGCATCCACCCCACAGACATCGGGGCCAGCAGCAGCCCAGAGAGGGCAGCGCTCTCACCGGATACTCCCTGCACCCACAGGGGTACGTAAGTGCTTAATCCGATAATCAATGTGCTGACGAACAAGTTGGCAGCGGAAGATACCGCAATATCGCGGATAGAGAATAGCCCCAGCGGAAGCATCGGCTCTGGCGCTCGGCGCTCCACGAACCAGAAGATTATCAGAAGTGCCGCAGATGCGGCGAACAGCAACAGGAGCAGCGGAGAGGTCCACGGCAGATTCTGTCCTCCTGTAGTCAACCCAAAGAGCAGTGCACCCATACCCGCTGCGAACAGCAGCACACCCGGCAGATCCATCTTCGCCTTGCGCCGTACTCTCTCTTCCTTCAGGAACCGGGAGATAAATATAATCGACAACAAGCCAAAAGGCAGATTGAACACAAATACCCAGCGCCAGCTCAGGTAATCCACCACATAACCGCCCAGCAAAGGGCCCACCAGCGAGGATATCCCCCAGACGGAGCTTAATAGCCCCTGGGTCTTGGCACGTTCCTGAAGGCTGTAAATATCTCCTATGATGGTAAAAGTCATCGGAATCAGCGCTCCCGCTCCAATCCCCTGCAGACCGCGAAACATAATCAGCTGTGCCATGTTCTGAGAAACCCCGCACAGCAGCGAGCCCAGGAGAAAAATAACCGTCCCGCCAATAAACACCGGCTTCCGGCCAATCAGATCACTGAGCTTGCCGAAGATCGGTGTTGTAACGGCCATAGCCAGCAAATAAGCGGTAAAGATCCAGCTTAGCCACTGTATCCCCTGAAAGTCACCAACAATAGCCGGACCGGCTGGCCCGGTCACTGTCCCTTCAATCGCTGCCAGAAAAGTTGCCAGCAGCACCCCCGTCAAAATAAGCTTACGTTCTCTTATACCCGGTGACATCAATTACTCCCAATCCTCTCTCTATATGTATCTGAAACGGCTTCAGATGCGCCGGCCCTGCAAAAGGGCATACAGGACTACATCCTGAAATCCGGCTGCCGTATGCCGATATTCATGCAACAGGCCTTCCCTTTGAAACCCGATCGATTGAAACAGCCGCTGTGCCCGGATATTGCCCGGGTGGCATAATGCTTCGATCCGGTTGAGCCCCATTACTGCAAAGCCATAGTCCAGCATCAGCTCCAGTGACTCCCGCATGTAGCCTTGCCCCCAATATTCAGGCAGCAGCTCACAGCCGATTTCTCCCCGGTACGCTCCCTGCAGCTGCCAGCTGTTATAACCGCAGCTGCCGATGACCTTCCCGTCATGCCCAAGGATGCTCCAGCGCAGACTTTCTTCCTCACGGGACATTTGCAGGAGAATCGATATCAGCTGTTCTGCCTCCTCAGGAGAAGACAGCGGCGGTGCAGCTAGCCAGGAGACAACCTGAGGATGCGACCAGACAGCGAACAGGTCTGCAGCGTGCCCCGTATCCATTGCACGCAGTTCTACTTTTTTGCCGGGCAGGGCAGGAACTTCTCCACCACATATATACACAACGATCGTCTCCCTTCAACTTCATTAGTATACATCAGATACAAGTCTTCTCTGAATTGGAGGGGTTGCCTACATCCCCCGGCCCCATAAAAATAGCGCCTGTCGTGGGCTTCTTGACCGCCACCCGTTACAGACGCTGTTGTTATTCTAAATGTAGCAGCCGCCGGAAGTTATCCAGACGCACCTGCCGCTTTGACTGGCTTAAGTACTTCATCGCACAGCACCTGAAGCTTCTTCTGAATGGCCTTGAACTCCTCAATTCCCGTTCCGGTAAGACTGTAAGCCTCACCATGGGCCGTCAGGAAATTCTCCTGTGAGAGCCGCTCCAGCTCCTGCTTCACCTCACGTTCTGCTACACGGTACCCCAGGTTCTCGAGCTCCGGCAACATCTCCGTCAGTGTAAGGTCCTTCTCATGTGCACAATACAACATATGGATTCCTATGAACAAGTTCTGTACATCGGCGCGCATATTCCACTCCTTCCGGCCAGAAGCCTTCTGTATTTATAACTGCATTACCCTGAGGAGAGAATTCGGAAACATAAACCAGATATGGTAACCAGGTAATCTATCCCACATCCCCGCGATGTAAAATTCAAACCTTTGGCCAAAATCACCGGAATGCTTGACGTAGCCCGCCGCACTGTACTATGTTGTTAGTTACAGTTAAGGAATATGCTGATTTATCGTACAGGAAGGTGATGCTTCATGTTTCAAGCCATGCCCTATGACGGCACACGCAGCGAGCGGTTTGAATCGGTTCTAAGCCAGCTCAGTGCACTGATGGAAGGCGAGCCGAGTGCCATTGCCAATCTGGCCAACGCTTCTGCACTGCTTAAGTACTCTCTGCCGGATACCAATTGGGCCGGCTTCTATTTATTCGACGGCAAGGAACTGGTACTTGGGCCGTTCCAGGGATTACCTGCCTGCCTCCGCATCCCGCTTGGCAAAGGGGTATGTGGTACAGCAGCAAGTGAGCGCCGTACGCTGGTTGTTGGCGATGTGCATGCTTTCCCTGGGCATATCGCCTGTGACGAAGCTTCGAATAGCGAAATTGTTGTTCCGCTCGTTCAAGGCGACCGCCTGCTGGGGGTACTTGATATTGACAGCCCCATCAAGCACCGTTTTGATGACGAGGAGCGCCGTTTTCTGGAACGGTTTGCCCTACTAGTTGCCGAGGTGATCTGATCCACCTCCATGATCAGACAAAAGACCTTCACCGCCGCAGAATAATCTGCGCTGGTGAAGGTCTTTTTTGGGCCACTTGGTTGCCGGAGAGGAAAAACCAATCTTCCAGTATTCCAGCTTCTTCCGTCAGGCCCTGTCTACAGGCGTACCGGACTGATATTCCAAATCTCGGATGCGTAGCGGGCAATAGTATTGTCGCTGGAGAACTTGCCGGAATGGCCAATATTGATAATGGATTTCTTCAGCCACTCCTTCTGGTTGCGGTAAGCCAAGTCAATATTGACATGGGTCTCCACATAAGAGGCAAAATCTTTAAGCACGAAGAATTCATCATTATTGTCGAGTAACGACTGGTACAGCGTATCGAATTCCTGGGTATTGCAGCAAATCGGGCCAGGAGTCACCAGCTGATCCAACACTTCCTTCACCCGGCTGTCACCGTTATAAATATCACGGGAATGGTAGCCGCCGAATTGGTAGTAATCCATAACCTGCTCCGCACGAAGGCCGAACAGGAACATGTTGTTATCCCCGACCATTTCATGCATCTCTACGTTTGCCCCATCCATCGTGCCGATGGTCAGCGCCCCGTTCATCATGAACTTCATGTTCCCGGTGCCGGACGCTTCTTTGCTGGCAGTGGAGATCTGTTCACTGACATCCGCCGCCGGGATAATCTTCTCCGCCAGGGACACCGAATAATTTTCGAGGAAGAAAATACGAATCTTACCCTTGATCTGCGGGTCCTTATTAACGACATCGGCAACGGTGTTGATCAGCTTGATGATCCGCTTCGCCAGGTGATAGCTTGGCGCTGCTTTGGCACCGAAGATAAAGGTGCGCGGTACCATATCCATGGAAGGGTTATCCTTAAGCTGATTGTACAGATGCATAATATGGAGCACATTCAGCAATTGGCGCTTGTACGCATGCAGACGTTTAACCTGCACATCGAAGATCGAATCCGGATCCACCTGAACCCCATGCTTGCCAAAAATATATTCGGAGAGGCGCAGCTTATTGCGGCGCTTGATGCCGGCCACCTGTTCCTGGAAGGAAGCATCCTCACTATATTTGATCAGGCCGATCATCTCCTGCGGATGATGAACCCAGCGCGAACCGATGGATTCCGTAATCAATCCGGCAAGCTCCGGGTTCGCGTGAAGCAGCCAGCGCCGGTGGGTGATTCCGTTTGTCTTGTTATTGAAGCGGTGAGGATACATTTCATTGAACAGACGCATCTCGCGCTTCTGAAGAATCTCTGTATGCAGAGCCGCCACACCGTTGACGCTATGGCTCGCTACGATCGCCAGATGGGCCATACGAACCTGGTCATCATGAATGATCGCCATTTGATTGATCCGGTCCTGATCCCCCGGATATTTGCTCATCAGCTCTCCGCAGAATCGGGCGTTGATCTCTTCAATAATGAGGAAGATGCGCGGCAACAGCTCCCGCACCATTCCAATCGGCCATTTCTCCAGTGCTTCACTGAGAATGGTGTGGTTGGTGTAGGAGACCATGCGAGTAGTCATGCTCCAGGCCTCATCCCAGCCGAGTCCATGCACATCCATCAGAATCCGCATCAGCTCTGGGATAACCAGTGTAGGATGCGTGTCATTGATATGCAGGGCCACCTTATCCGGCAGCGATTCTATGCCAAGCCCAGTCTTGCTGTAGGTCCGCAGAATACTCTGCAGCCCGGCGCTGCACAGGAAGTACTGCTGCTTCAACCGAAGCAGCTTGCCTTCGTACCGCGAATCATCCGGGTACAGGAACTCCGAGATCGATTCTACCGAACGCTTGTATTCCAGAAACTTGTGGTAATCACTTCCGGCCAAGGAACCGAACATCCGTGAAGGCTGGTTGATGGACTCTGCGCTCCAATTGCGCAGTGTGTTCACATGCCTGCGGTCTGCCCCAATGACAGGTACATCATAAGGAACCGCGCGCACTGCTTCATAATCTTTATGCTCGAAGGCCAGTTCACCGTTCTCCTCACGAGTCTCGATATACCCCCAGAACCGCACCTCTACCTGCTTGTCTTCCCGCCGCACTTCCCATACGTTATCATTCTGCAGCCAATAGTCTGGCAGCTCCACCTGATATCCGTCAACGATCTTTTGCTCGAATAGCCCGTATTTATATCGTATTCCGCAGCCGTGCCCAGCATATTGCAGGGAAGCCAGCGAATCAAGGAAGCAGGCCGCCAGACGGCCCAGACCTCCATTGCCGAGACCCGCATCCGCTTCCTCCTCTTCCACATCCCGAAGGGAGATCCCCAGATCCGCCAGTCCGTCACGTACAACCTCAAGCACACCCATGTTAAGGAGGTTATTGCCTAGAAGTCTGCCGATTAGAAACTCCATGGAAAAATAGTATACCTGCTTATCCTTATCGGCTTTGAACTTCTGGTTGGTATCCGCCCAATCCTTACCCGCATTCTCACGGATCATGTTGCCGAGAATATTATAGATATCGGCGTTCGATGCTTCCTCCAGCGGCTTGCCCAATTTCCCGATGAGTGTCTCGCGGAACACTTGTTTAAAAGTCTCTTTATCGTTGAACAACAGCTGGTTCCTCCTGACACATGCTTTTTTTAGAAAATCGCCTCACGGTTAAATTTTGCTGCTCTTGGCAATCACAAATGGACGTTTGCTGTCCCCGACGAGTATCCGATCCTTGCTCAGCTGCACATCTTTATCCATAATGACATTCTCAATCACGGCATTCTCCTCGATGACACATTTCTGCATAATCACCGAATTGACGATGCGCGCCCCTTTACGGATCTGTACCCCCCGGAAAATCACGCTGTTCTCCACGGTTCCTGCAATAATGCAGCCATTGGCTATCAGCGAATTACTGACCTCCGCGCTGTCCAGATAACGGGTAGGCGCTTCATATTTTATTTTCGTCTGAACCGGGTTTTCTTTGAAGAGTCCAAAATAATTATCCTGCTGCAGCAGATCCAGACTGTTCTTGTAATAGCTCTCCAGCGAGTTAATTACCGCATGATAGCCTGTATATTCGTAAGCGGCGATCTTGAACTTGTGGCGGTTTTTCTGAATGGCATCACGGAAAAAGAAGCTCTCTCCATGAGCTATGCAGTATTCCACCTGCTCCAGGAACATCCTCTTCTCCATAATGAAAATATCCAGATATACATTGTGATGATCCTTCTCCTGATGAATCTCGGTCACATTGCCGTCCTCATCCAGTTCAACCCGCAGGCAGGGATCATGCTCCGGCTGGAGATGGTCAATTTTCTTGTAGACCAGCGTTACGTCCGCACCTTTTTCCAAGTGATACTGGTATACATCCTGTAGATCCACGGTATTGATATGCTGGCTGCCGGAGAACACAATATATTTGGCTGAAGCCCGTTTGAAGAAATCGAGATTGTTGTGATAATGCTGCAAATCTCCCAGAGAAGTATCTGTCGGATCATTCCAGTCAGGCGGCAAAATGAAGAGTCCTCCGTGCTTGCGGTTCATGTCCCACGACTTGCCGTCGCCGAGATGATCCATCAGAGAACGGTATTTGCGGCGGACAAACAGCCCCACACTCTCCAGTTCTGCACGCATCATGTTGGAGAGAACAAAGTCGATCAGCCGGTACCGGCTGGCAAAAGGTACCGCTGCACCGCAGCGGAAATAGGTCAGTTCGTTTAATTGGTCCAGTTCATGGTCCAGATTGATAACACCCATGAGTTCTTTCATCGAAATCCCCCTGTCCTCTGCTGATTATATGGTTTTGGCTGCAACGGACTTGCGTTTTTTGCTCCGATTGTCGATCAGCAGAATTTCTTCCTCCCGCTCACGCTCGATCCCGATCTCCATGTAATCTTCAATGACCGTATTCTCACTGATGATAGCTTTGTGAATCCTTACATTCTTTCCAATCTTGACCTTTGGCATGAGGACAGAGTCCGTAATCACACTGCCTTCCCCTACCTCCACGCCGTAAAAGAGCACCGAATGCTTCACTTCCCCATGGACAATGCAGCCTTCGTTAATGATGCAACCTGATACCTTGGCTCCCGGAGCCACATATTGTGCCGGCTGGTTGGGGTTGCGGGTGAAGATGCGCCAGTATGGATCGTTCAGATTCAGCGGCGGTGTATCACTCAGCAAATCCATGTTCGCTTCCCATAGACTGGTTACAGTACCTACATCTCTCCAGTATCCTTCAAAAGGATAAGCAAAGAGGGATTGGCCATCGGCCAGCATAAGCGGAATGATATCCTTGCCAAAGTCATGGGACGAGCTGGCGTTCTCTCCGTCCTCCAGGAGATGCTTGCGGAGCACCTCCCATTTGAAAATATAGACACCCATAGAAGCCAGTGTACTCTTCGGCTTGGCCGGCTTCTCGTCAAATTCATAAATTTTAAGATCTTCATCGGTATTCAGTATGCCAAACCGGCTGGCTTCCTCCAGCGGCACATCGATCACCGATATGGTGCAGTCGGCATTTCTGGCTTTGTGATACTGCAGCATCGCATGATAGTCCATCTTGTAGATATGGTCACCCGACAGAATCAGCACATGCTCCGGATCGAACTGATCCACAAACTTCAGATTGCGGTAAATGGCGTCTGCTGTGCCACGGTACCAGCTGCTTCCGTTCTCCCGTTCATGCGGCGGCAAGACAAACACCCCGCCGTCCTTGCGGTTCAAATCCCAGTCGCTGCCTACTCCGATGTATGAATGAAGCACAAGCGGTTCATACTGCGTCAGCACACCGACCGTATCAATTCCCGAATTGGAGCAGTTGCTCAAGGGAAAATCAATAATCCGGTAGGTTCCCCCAAAGTATACAGCGGGTTTTGCGAGCGATTTGGTCAAACCCTTCAACCTTTTCCCTTGGCCTCCCGCCAATAGCATAGCTACCATTTCTTTTTTCTTCATGGATGAGCCTCCCTTGACTTATGGGTAGTGAAGCATGTGATCAATTAGGTTGGATAGTGATTAGTGCAGCGTAGATTTAACCCAGTGTAGAAATAGAAATTTCAGAAAGTAGCGTAGCGAAAGAGACTTGCATGACAGGAAAGTGATAAGGTCAGAAACGGGGGGAAACACATAGAATTGGGACTTATTTCCGGACCCGAGAGGAAGCCTCAGGCCGGGTAGTATCCTTATTGTAAAGTGTTCTATAGCCGCCGTCAAAACCATTTATCGTCCCGTTCTAAAACTTTTAAATTCTGACTGAATTTCTTATTAATAGCATTAAAATCTCCGTATAATTAGATTAACCATTATGATTAACCCTGAAAGGCTATTTTCGAATCCGTTCTAATTAATGTTTCCATCTTCAGCTAAATTTCATACTGATATGTCATAATGGAGCTAACTATAGCAATGTGGAGGAACCCTATATGAAGGCTGCCCAAGGTGTAAAATTACTGCTCGTAGATGACGAGCCTCATATTCTCCAGTTCCTGGAGCTGGGTCTGAACAATGAGGGTTTTGAAGTAAGAACCGCTCCGGACGGGGCCAGCGCAATTGCCGTTGCTGCGGACTTTAAGCCCCATGTGGCCATTCTGGATGTGATGATGCCTGGGATGGACGGATTCGAGCTCTGCCGCTACCTCCGTTCGGAAGAATCAGAACTTGCCGTGATTATGCTTACGGCCAAGGATGAAGTGGATGACCGGGTTAAGGGTCTGTCCATTGGAGCTGACGACTATATGGTCAAGCCATTCAGCTTCGAAGAACTGCTGGCCCGGATTCAGGCGCGCCTGCGCAACCAGTTCCCTGGACTGCTCGGCGAGGTGCGCTGCGGACCGTTCCGGATTGACGGCCGGCGTAAGGAAATCCGCCACAAGGACGAGGTGCTGGAGTTATCTCCTACCGAATATGAGCTGTTACAATACCTGGTCATCAATCATGGGCTTGTGCTGAGTAAGCCTATGATTCTGGACAAGGTATGGGGCTATGACTTCGGCGGCGAAGAAAATATTGTGGAGGTCTACATCCGTTCCCTCCGTGAGAAGCTGGGAGATAAAGAACACCGGATCATCCGGACGCTCCGGGGTGCAGGATACCGGGTGGACCTGGTATGATTGGCCGTGCCATAGGCCTGTTCGGCAGGCTCCCCGCGCCGCGCTCCTTGCGTAAGCAGCTGCTGATCATCTCACTGCTGATTCTCTCCGGCCTGCTGCTCTTAATCGGTGTACTCCAGTATGTACTCATGCGTGATTTTATCTACACCAACCGCGCGGAATCCATGCAGACCCAGATCCGCTCCGTACCGCGTGAGATTTTTTTCAACTCACTGGCCTTCAATAACAATAGCGAGAAGGCAGCCATAACAAGCAGTGGAGAACAAGGAAATGGAAGTACTGGTACGGCAACGCCTAGGCTGCCGCTTGTAGACGGCACGATTGGCGGCAACGGAATCCCTGAAGGCAGTAGCCCAATCACTCCCGGTAATATGCCTAACCCCTCCAGCCGGCGGCCGCTTCTGCTGGATGCGCATACGACCCTCGCTATTTACAGTGCAAACGGAGGATTCAAGGACTTCCAGGAAGAGACACTGTCCGTTTCCCCTGCTCCGAGATTATCCGATGCGGAATACAACAACCTGCTAAAGCATACTACCGACAAGGCTACCGGCAACTACCAGCTCATTACCGCAGCGGACGGCAGCGAGCAGCTGGCTGTCTTTATGAACCTCGGCAAGCCGAAGGAAGCCAGAATGCTGCTGCAGATGAGTGTAAGCACAGGGCCGCTTAAGGATGTCATCCTGCAGCAGCTGCTGATTTTTGCAGCCTTATCTTTTGCGGCTCTGCTGGGAGGGCTTCTCCTGTATCTTCCGGCCCTGCGCAAAACGCTGGTTCCCTTATCCAACATGGGGGAAACTGCACAGATTATCGATGCAGGCAATCTGAACGAGCGGTTCCCCGTGAACCAGGGACAGACGGAGATTGACAAGCTGTCCCGCTCATTCAACGGAATGCTGGAGCGGCTGGAGATTTCCTTTCATAGTGAGCGTGAAGCCAAAGAGCAGATGCGGCGTTTTGCCGCCGATGCCTCCCATGAGCTTAGAACCCCGCTGACATCCATCCATGGATTTCTGGAGGTACTGCTGCGGGGAGCTGCTGATAACAAGGAGCAACTCATGAGTGCGCTGACCAGCATGCACGGGGAATCGAAACGGATCAATAAGCTGGTAGAGGATCTGCTTCTCCTGGCCCGCATGGATGGAGCACCGCAGCTAAACATCCGAAACATGATGCTGGGGGACGTGATCACCGAGATGCAGCCTCAGCTCCTCATGCTTGCCGGGGACCGCAGGGTTACCTTTGAGATCCCCCACGGCATCAGCGGCATGTATGATCCCGACAAGCTGAAGCAGGTAATTCTTAATCTATTCCAAAATGCTGTGCAACATACCGATCCCGGCAAGGGAATCATACATGTTGGCCTGATTCCCAGGGGCACTGAAGCCGATCTCCTTGTAAGGGATAACGGCTCCGGGATTGCGGCAGAGCATATCCCTCATGTATTTGAAAGATTCTACCGAAGTGATTCTTCACGCACCCGTAAATACGGCGGCTCAGGACTCGGCCTCTCCATAACCAAATCCATTGTAGACGCACATCACGGTGATATCTGTGTGGACAGCCGCCCCGGTGAAGGAACCGCCTTCAAGGTTACCCTCCCCTGCCTGACGGAATAGCTAATGAAGAATCATTAACGTTATAATAGTAAGTGGGAAGCTCACAAAACTTAAGTCCATGCTTCCGAAGCAAGTTTTGTACGAAGCGGTTCGGAGAGGCATAGGCTCACAAAACTTTTAGGAGGTTATACTATGTATGAAATTGCCATCATTGGGGCCGGCCCTGCCGGTGCAAGTGCAGCCCTGCTCGCCGCCAAGGCGGGCAAAAAAACGCTGTTGATCGACAACGATAAAGGGATGACACGCAGAGGCTGGTACGAGAATTATTATGGAATTGCTGAGATTGGCGGGCCCGAGCTCGTGGAAACCGGACATAAGCAGGCTGTAAAATTCGGAGCGGAATTAGTGGCAGATCAAGCGGTGAATCTTACTGCAGCCGGTGAAGGCTTCGTCATTGAGAGTGAGAGCGGAGCTACTTATGAAGCAAAGCACGTAATCCTGGCAACAGGTGTGCTGACGGATCTGGCTGCCAAAGCTGGTGTGGAAACGAAGGACGGTACAGAGCCAAGAATCAAGACCGTTGTAGCCGTAAATGCGGAAGGTAAAACCAATGTCGATGGGATTTGGGCAGCAGGTACGGTAGCCGGAGTAAGTGTTCATGCCATTATCACTGCCGGAGACGGTGCGAAGGTTGCCATTAATATCATTAGCGAACTGAACGGCGCTAGATATGTGGATCATGATCTGATGAAAGCTTAACGTTACTATTCGTACAAAAGAGCTTCAGATGTGTAAGGCCAGCCAGAGATTCATTCTGGCTGGCCTTTTCGGTCATCGGTGTTTGATTCACTGGATTAAGCCTTGCTATCAGCGATTCCGGCCGTTTGCCTCTGCACCCTCGCACAGACTGCCCAGCAGCTGCTTCAGATACGGGATAAGCTGCGGGCGCAGCTCTTCCCGCTGCAGACCCATCTCCAGCGTAGCCTGAATATAACCGAATTTGTCGCCGATATCATAGCGCATACCTTGCAGATCCAGGGCAAGCAGCCCTTCATCCCGGCATATCTCATGCAGCGCATCCGTCAGCTGATATTCGCCCCCGGCTCCGCGCTCCAACTTGCTTAGTACCGGGAAGATGGAGGGCTGGAGAATGTAGCGTCCCATAATGGCATTCGTCGAAGGCGCAGCTTGCGGCGAAGGCTTTTCCACCAGACCCTTTACTACATGCACACCCCTGACAGCACCGCCGGAAGCAATGATTCCGTACTTGTTCACCTCAGATGCCGGTACCGGCTGAACACCTACAACAGTCTGCTCGGACTGCTCGTACAGCTTCATCATCTGTGACAGTGCAGGGGGATCGGAGACCATAATGTCATCACCCAGCAGCACAGCGAACGGCTCACCGCCGATGAATTGTTCTGCACACAGAATGGCATGCCCCAGGCCAAGCGGCTCTTTTTGCCGGATGTAATGAATGCTGGCAAGCCCGCTGATCGCCTGCACATCGCGAAGCAGGTCCAGCTTGCCTTTTTCCAGGAGAGTCTGCTCCAGTTCTACCGACTTGTCAAAATGATCCTCAATGGACTTCTTATTGCGGCCAGTCACGATAATGATACTCTCAATGCCGGAGCGCACCGCTTCCTCAACAATATATTGAATCGCCGGTTTGTCTACAATGGGCAGCATTTCCTTGGGCTGGGCCTTGGTAGCCGGCAGAAACCGTGTGCCCAGACCTGCTGCGGGTATAACCGCTTTGCGGATTTTCACGTGGGACCCACTCCCTTGCCTTTTATTTATGAAGCTGTGCTACCCTCTGCTCCCGTGTACTCTGCTGCTGCTTGCCGCTGTAGAATTCCTGGACGATGTATAGCGGGCGTCTCTTCGTTTCATCATAGATCCGGCCGACATACTCGCCCAGGATACCCAGCATAATTAGTACAAATCCGTTGAACGTCAAGGTAATGCCGATCATCGATGCCCAGCCCTTAACGGCTGCGTCCGTAAACAGCGCCAGGTACAGCACATACATAAGATATATAAATCCGGCTGCGGACAGCAGCCCTCCCAGATAACCCGCCAGCTTCAGCGGTTTGTAGGAAAAAGAGGTGATCCCGTCCAGTGACAACTTAATCATCCGCTTCAGCGGGTATTTGGTTTCACCGGCCAGCCGTTCATCACGCTCATATTCGATAGCCTTCTGGCGGAAGCCTACCCAGCTGACCAGGCCGCGGACAAAACGGTTTTTCTCCGGCAGCCGTTTCAGTTCCTCGCACACCTTGCGGTCAATCAGCCGGAAATCACCAGTGTCCACCGGGATAGAGATGTCTGTAGAATAACGCAGCACCCGGTAAAAGAGGCTTGCCGTCCACTTTTTAAATAGAGACTCGCCGTTCCGCTTAACCCGTTTGGCATATACCACCTCATAGCCGTTTTTCCATTCCCGGATCATATCCAGAATCAGCTCCGGCGGGTCCTGCAGATCAGCGTCAATGATGACTACTGCGTCTCCCAGCGCATAATCCATACCCGCGGTAATGGCAATCTGATGACCAAAATTACGGGAGAGATCAATCAGCTTCACGCTCTCATCCCAATAGCTGTATTCCTCAATCATCTGCGCACAGTTATCCGTGCTTCCGTCATTGACGAACAGCAGCTCGTAGACCTCTCCTGTCGTTCCCATTACCTTTTTGATCCGCCGGTAGGTTTCCTGAATGACCGCCTCTTCGTTGTACATCGGTATGATTATGGAATAGCGCACGTGCGTACTCATGAGCAGCTCCTCCTTAATTGGTATTGATATCCTACTTAACACTCACCTCATATAAGGTTCCGCCATTAACGCCTGTCTCGGTTCCCTGCCAATCTGCTGTTGGAACTACAGTCCCGTTCTCAGTGATCCAGGTGTTAATTTCGGAGTTGCCCCCGCGGCCGCCGCCCATGCCTCCGGTAGTGACAAGGAAGTATTTCACTTTACCGCTCGCCACGAGCGCCTTCAGGGTATCGGTAGTGTAAGGCACATCCGAGTTGTTGAATCCGTTCAGAATGACGACTGACTCATGGTTATCGATAATATAAGGGCCAGCCGTTCCGTAATCCATTGCTGCGAACAGATATTTCTCACCGGTGTTATGCTCTTTCAAATAGGTCAGCAGATTGTTGTTGACTCCCGCTGTACCGTTTCTGCCGCCCATTCCTCCCATTTCTCCCATACCACCCATGCCGCCAAAACCGCTGCTGCTGTCCGGTCCAGCCGCCGGGGTCATGCTGTTTGAGCCGTAAGTGATAGGTGTCAATGCCCAGTAGACGGGTCCGACCAGCAGCACCAGCAAACCAAGCAGCGCTGCCCCATGTACGAATGACTTTTTCTGCCCCTTCAATACCCGCAGTACGAGCAGCAGCACAGTAACAGCAATCCCTCCAGCCAGTACGCCTATAGACCAGCCGCTTCCAATCGTATCGTCATAAGGATGAATGATGTACCATTGGAAGATTGCAGTGACGAGCGTTGCCGCCGGGAGCAACCAGGACAGCCAGGTGGAACGTTCCTTGTAATAGCTCCACAGCTGCAGCCAGCCTGCGCCGGCCAGTGCCGCAATCGGCGGAGCCATCATAATCAGGTAATATTGATGGAAAAATCCGGCAATACTGAAAAATCCCATAGCCGGCACCAGCCAGGCAAGCCAGAATAAGGCTTCTTTATGCCGCCATGTGAAGTTCCGTCTGCGCAGGCTGGCAAAGATTCCGATGCAGCCGAACAACAGGAACGGAAGCAGCCAGCTGGCCTGACCGGACAATGCTGATTGGAACAAGCGGAGCGGACCGGCAGTACCTGTGTTGAACATTCCGCCTGCTCCGCCGTTCATCCCGCCGCGGCCGCCTTGCCCGAAGTCAAACTGGCCTCTACCGTCCATTCTTCCGCCTGGCGCCTGTCCCGGTGAGCCGCCGTCATCTGCGGCCTGGCCGCGGCCATCCGGACCTCCTGTAGCCTGTTCGCCTCTTGTGCCGCCCGGTGGCTGTCCCTGAGCCTGCCCGTCTGTTCCGTTCAACCTTCTTTGACCGTCCTGGGCACCGGATCCGTTCATGCCCGGCATCTCTCCGCCATTCCAGGACGGCATTTCGCCGCCGAACATTCCGCCGCCAGGAAATCCGCCGCCGCTGCCTCCGGTACTGCGGTCACCGGTCAAGCGTGACACCCCGTTATAGCCAAAAGCCAGATTCAGCACAGAGTTCGTCCCGCTGCTGCCCATGTAAGGCCTTTTGCTTGCCGGGATCGAATCCACGATAACCGCCCACGATAGCGAAACCACCAGTAGTACTGCGGTGCAGGCTGCCAGCACTCCGGTTTTTTTCTTCCAATTTCCTTTCGCTGCCAGCACATAGAAGAGGTAGAATGCCGGAAGCACCATGTACGCCTGCAGCATTTTTTCGTTGAAGCCTACACCAATCACGGCAAATGCTGCGAGGAGGCTGCTCCATTTATTGTGCTTGGTACCCTTGAATAGAAACCATGCCGCCAGCAAAAGTGTGAACACCAGCATGGCGTCAATATTATTCGTTCTGCTGACAGCAGCAGCTACAGGTGTAGTAGCCATTGCCAGAGCCGCGAGCCGCGCTGCTGTAAGGCCAAAGGTTGGTTTCACCAGCAGATATACCAGCAGGACAGAACCTACTCCGCACAGCACCTGCGGCAGGATCACACTCCAGCCGTGCAGTCCGAAGATCAGCGCGCTGAGCGTCTGAATCCAAAATGTCACAGGCGGCTTATCGACCGTTACCGAGCCCGCCGAGTCCAGCGAGGCGAAGAAAAAGTTGTGGAAGCTCTGAAGCATGCTTCCCACTGCTGTGGTATAGTACGTATTTGCGTATTGGTCATTCCAGATACCATAGCCGTATAAAAAAGCCGCAAGGAGCAGAATACCCAGCAGAACGACATCGGAACCCATTTTTTTTATCCATTTCATTTCTCTCCACTCCCATCGATCGATACACTATTCCGGCACTGCTCTCCCCCGGTACAGCTTGCTTAGGTGTATTATGGCATCCCTACCTTAACTGATAATGAAATCAGGCTGAATGTTTGCTGAATGCCGGAACGGGAAACGGAACGGGAAATAGCCCCACAACGTGGGGTATGAATTCATGCTTACAATATTAATGATTAGTAATTGGAAGGGAGAGAAATACGTCTATACCCAGGAACTTATTGTATTTATCTGGTAAAATAACATTCAAACGATAAGATTAGATAAAGGAGCAAGGCAATGATCTATTTAAGAAGCTTTAAGCTTTCTGATTATACGGATCGAAATCCCAACATATATCCTGATCATGTATTTAAGCATTTGGCTGGGGAGGTGCTTTTGTTTGATCGGATTACGGTGTTGTATGGTAATAACGGTAGCGGAAAATCCACTTTACTCAATGTAATTTCCAACAAGCTGGGCATCCCTGGGGCGGAAAGAATGACAAGCTATGGGCATAGTCCTTATGCTCAGCGTTTCCTTGATAGGAGCAGCTATCAGTTTGGACAGGATGAGAAAGAACGTGAAATCAGGCAGCTGCCAATAGGAAGCCGGTATATGAAGTCTGAGGACATTTTATATGAGATCAAGAAGATCCAGCAATCCTCTGTGCTGCGTGAGGGAATCATAAAGGAGCAGATGAACAAGGGGATGAGCGAGGCACAGGCGGCAGAATATGAAGCTACTTATGCGTTTAAGAAAAAGCTGGAGGACATTCAATTTTCTCAGGAAAAATACTCCAATGGGGAAACGTCCATGCAGTTTTTTGAGGAACATCTGCTGCCTGGGCAATTATATTTATTGGACGAGCCGGAAACGTCACTTTCTCCTGCTAATCAAATCAGAATGGCAGAGCAGATCAACGAGCTGGCAAGGTATTTCGACAGTCAATTTATTATTGCCACTCATTCTCCATTTGTTCTAGGCACGCTGCATGCAAAAATTTATAATCTGGATGCGGCGCCTCTTCAAACAGCAGAATGGTACGAGCTGGACAATGTGCAATTTTTCTATCAATTTTTTAATAAGCATAAGGCATTGTTTGAAGGGTAAAGGCAGCCTGTGTACGTTGAAGCAAAATTGCAATCGTTCTGTTTCAACGTACAAGTATGCCATCCGTCCTGCTATTCACCCCGCCCGATTGCCGCCAGCTTATTCACCGTATTCCAATTCCGTGCGGTGATGGTTGTGCCAAGCCATTTGTCGAACGGAACCTTGAACAGTGGAGATTGACTGACACTTACCTCATAGAGAGTGTACATCTCTTTGCCGACGACGCGCAGCTTATCCGCGCCATCTGCATAGGGGATCAGCTTGTCCAGAGCCTCCTCCGAGGGAGCCTCACGGAGGAAAGTAACATACAGCCGCTTATAATCCTCTTGTGACAGGTTCTGAAAAGGGTTAGCAGCTATAGCCGCCTCCAATTCCGCAAGTGTACGGATAATCACGGGAACCTCGAACCCAAAGGTATCCTGGAGCGCTGCGCCGATCACAGCCTCAAGCTTGGCGCCAGTCGAATCCCCGCTTTCAAAAACAACATTTCCACTCTGGATATAGGTCCGCACCCGTTCATATCCAAGCGACTCAAACATTGCTTTCAAAGCCTGCATTTTGATGATTTTGTTGCCGCCTACATTAATGCCGCGCAAAAGTGCAATATATGTATTCACAGCACACCTTCTTTCCTTAATGTTCCTGATGATTGTCCCTAACGGGGGAATTAGATCTTAGACGTCTGCGGATTTCACGGGCTAGCTGCTCTTTCTCCGCCAGCGGAACGCCTTCCGATAGCCGGGCTGCTGCTACCGGCAGCACCCATGCATTCACTTCGGCGTAAGTAAGTCCCGATAATCTGAGATATTCCCTGATATACTCTTTCGTGAGCCTCTTTCTTATAAAAGCAGTAATGAATCTGGTGGTGAGTGACGCTCCCGGCGGCAGGGCCCCCATACTGAGAATAATCACAGACCTGGCCGCATCCCCGGCCGGATGGCCGGAACCCCCGGTCATCCAGTCGATAATCCACGGCTGCCCATCCAGCAGCACATTGTCCGGATGGAAATCCCCGTGCAGGAGCCGGTCTCCCTCCGGCAGCCGCTCCAGCTTGGCCAATATGGCCGATTTCTCTTCCAGTGCGAGCATGGGTGCAGAGATAATACTGCCCTTCAGGTTCTCCTTCTGATTCCCGAAGGCCTCTGCACCCTGGAGCTTATGCAGATTATGATGGAGTTCAGCCATTTGCCTTGCATACCCGGGGAGCTTCCACGGCTTCTCACCGATCAGCCTAAGCATGGATCGTCCTTCAATTTGTTGAAACACAATACCCATGCGCCCTTCGAAGGCGGCAATCTCCATAGGCTGCGGGGTAGGAACGTTATGCTCATAGACATATTTACTGAACTCATATTCGTGCTCCGCATGCCAAGCGGGAAAATCCTCATGATAGAGCTTCAGAATCCTCCCTGCTTCATGTTCGCGGACCTCTGCGGTTCTTCCTTCCCCAATCTGCTTTCCCTGCATGCTGTTTCCTCCAAGCTACTCCAGATTAACCGTATTGAAATGCTCCACTACCGGGAAGGGGCTGTAATAATGATGGAGAAGTGCTTTCCACTCCTGATATTGGCTAGACTCCCTGAAACCGATGGTGTGATCCTCAAGATTACGCCATTTCACGAGCAGCAGATATTTATGATCATCCTCCAGACAGCGCTGCAGCTCATGGCCCATATACCCTTCTATTGAAGAAATCAGTGCGGACGCCGCCTTGAAGCTCTGTTCGAACTGGCTGGTGAGTCCCGGCTTTACCTGAAGCATAGCTGCTTCCAGAATCAACACAATCATCCCCTTAGCATAGTCTTCATGATCTCAATCTGTGAGCGCATCCCGGAAAAACTCGTGATAGAAATTAATAATGACAAGCAGCACCGCCAGCGATTCGTTGACACTCCCTACTTCGAGCGCATGATTGGCATCGTCAATCCGGTACACCCGAAGATTCTTCTGTCCGCTAAGCCCTGCAGCATGCTCCTCGGTGAATAAGGGGTCGCTGCCACCGTAGATAATACTGCCCCGGCTCTGTTTCAGCAGCGGGATCGAGTCTGCAACTGGCGTTATATATAAATGTGAAGTGATCTGCTGAAGGTTCATCTCTGACGCCACGCTTCCGGCAATGACACACCCCATGCTTTTGCTGATGAAGAGCAACTGTTCATAGTCTGGAAGTGAAGCCAGGGCCGCTTTGCACTCCCCGGTAACGATATCGATTTCCTCACGTTTAAGTTCTGCCCGTGCACTCTGATAGCCATATTCAAGCAGCAGGATATCACAGCCATATTCCCGGGCCAGCTTGGCAGCATAATCCAGCAGCGAACGTTCAGCAGAGTAGTTCCTGCCCGGAAATATTACCGCAAGCGACTTCGATTCCTGTGAAATATATTTATGTCTGACTTCTCTGCCCCAATGGGAGGGCATGACGATACTGGATACACTCACCTGTACTTCCTCCTACGCCAGAAATTAGCTCTCTGCCTCCCATTATAGCTATCTTCTCCGATGGATGGAAATATAAATAAGCCCTGGCACAAGCACAGGGAGCACAATAGCCGAACCTTTCCTTGCTACTAAGCGGCTTTCTGCTTACGGCTTTTTCGCCGGGCCAGGATTTCAGCAGTAATCCATAAGATCACTGGAATGAACACCTGGAACGGCAGGGCATAAATCTTGTAGATATGGTGGGCAAAATAATCCATTTGCATAATATCCTTATAGATAAAATCTGCCATATAGACCATGATCAGCCCCATTTGAAGCACTACCGAACGGTAGCTGCTCAGCTTGAACAGCTTAGCCACCCCATTGCAGGCGGTATACAGACACAGGCTCACCTTCACAAACAGCGTAGTGACAAAAACAATAGCTGATGAACCTTCAATCCGGGTCAGGAAATCACCAATATTGATTCTGCTAACCGCCACATACGAAGGGAAGTATAGGCTGGATAAGATATCCGGGCCCAATACGAGCAGATTACGAATCGTGATGAGCAGAATAATAACCCCGGCAATCAACGTGCCGCTGAGCAGAATCTTTACCGCAGAACCCTTTGGAGGCAATGCATGAAAGGCCCCCAGGAACACCACAATTTCGGCAAACGGAAAGGTGAAGGTACCCAGCGTATCAGAAAATACAGACTTCCACCCACTATCCAAGACTGGAAATAAATGATGAAAATGAAATTTGGGAATGGAGAGCAACTGCACCACAATAATCACCATGAAGGAAAATAACATCAGGAATTTGGCACTTCTCCCCACCACCTCTATCCCCTCTTTTACAACCCACACACACAGCAGTCCAATGACGAGCATGGGGACCAGCATCGGGGTTGAAGTCAGGGCCACGGACTTACAGAACTCCCCGAAATTCCGCAACACCAGCACCCCTAGATGCAGCGCATACCAGATATACAAACAGGAGAATATTCTTCCGGTTACTGCTCCGAATACACAAATCAGCATGTCGAACAGATCCTTGCCGGGAAATAAAACATGCAGCCGCGCATAGATAAGCATGAGTGGAACGGCCAGCAGAAGGGCAAGAATTATTGCGATCCAGCTGCTGTTGCCGGACTGCCCTGAAGCCCCCATAAAAAGAGAACTACCGATAATAAATAGGACCGCTATACTTATAGACTGTCCTGCCGGTATGATTTCCTTGCCCATCTTTCCTCCCCCTTATAAAGTCTGATCCTAAAATAATTTCTTTATCATATTAACAATCGGAGGGGAAGGGCTGGGGAGGTCCCAATGCATGGACAGGGCAAAGGCCAGAGAGAATGACACCAGGCACAGTACCGAGCATACATAGAAGTCCCGTTTCATCCCTTGCTTCCAGAGAGCGTAAGGGTCGGTTACCACGACAATGGCATAGATGAGCAGCAAGTATATAATCATATTGGTTAATCTCCCAGCTTAATAGAACGCGAAGTTTTGGCACTGTTCTCTATCCTCACCTTGGATTCTACTGAAATATCCAGTTTTGCGAATTCGTTATCCCATTGGTCACGAAGCTTGGTCCAGACCTTTGGAAGATGTTCATGAATAATTTCCCCGTACCCAAAAATATCGGCATGGTACTCCTGCTGCATTTTTCGTATGACGGACTCGATGTTCTGCTGAAGGTCCCTACCCGCACGCTCTTCAATGCTACTAATGCCACCGCTGCCCGAGAGGCCTTCTGTAGTCATGACCTCATCGAGGCCGGTACGTGTGAGCGTTCGGACCTGTAGGGTCAGTTTACCGTTCTCCAGCTTTGGCACCACCTTTGTTCTGCTCGATAATATCTCCAAAGAGTAGGTGGGAACCCCGTGTATATCATTCACTGCAAGTACACCCCCCTTAATACCGTCTTTGGCAAACAGCATATGCTTGGTCTCTTTCCCATTCAGCTTGCCGATCATTTTGTCCTTTGAAAAAATAGCACACCCGTCAACACGCCCATTCTTCTGTCCGTTCTGCTCATGAACGCGGACCAATGGTGCCACCGCGTGATTTCCCGAGGTTTCCATTTTGTCGATGAAATCCCATATTTCTACGGTTGGCGCAGTGCTGGTGAACTTCTCATCACGCATCATTTGCGCCAGTTCAAATGACATAATCGCTTTTGTGGTATTGTTCAGGTTCAGGATCTCCCGAGCGGTTGACTCAGTGGACACAAAGATGAACACATCAGATCTTGTTTCGGTGTCCCTGCTGTACCAATCCATGGTCTTGATTAGCCCCTCACGGGCAACTTCTTCGCTGTAAATAATCGCCTTGGCATGGCTCCAAAACAGCTTTTTACCGGTTATGGATATCATATTGCGTACAATTTCAAACATCGTATTTCCCGTAAGAGTGAGCATTTTGAATCCGGCCTGATTCTGGTCCAGCCCTCCTTTAATGTCCACCATCTCCGCCGTCAGCTGGATTTTACCGTTAGCAGCATCCTTGTCGATGGCTACTCCCGCCACAATGGACATATCATCGACCTCGGTATAATTCCAACAGCCGCTAAGGCACAGCACCAGGAATACACAGAGCAGCAGCGACAGCAATCCACGGGCTGTTCTCATCGGCTACCCGGCTTCTTCCGGGGTGCCTTCCGCTTCCTATTGCGCACGCCAATTACTGCTGGCCGAAGGTACATATCCCACCAAGGCACGCGGATCGCAGTATCTTTGATATCCTGCGGACGGATGGATCCCACACCCAACATATAGGGAACGCCGAAAGAGCGGAGACTCATCAGATGAATTACCAGGCCCAGCAGTCCAAAGAAGTACCCATAGATTCCAAGGAAGAATGCTGCTATCAATAGAATCAGACGCACGATAATCAGGGGTCCGGTAAGCCTGGGGTTGAGCAAGGTCGTAATTCCGGTAAGACCTACCACAATCACCATGGGCGCACTCACAATCCGTGCATCAACAGCCGCTTGCCCCAGCACCAGCGCCCCCACAATGCTTACCGCCTGGCCAATAGCGGTTGGAATTCTAGCGCCTGCCTCACGCAGAATTTCAAATATTGTCAGCATTATAAAGGCCTCGATAATCGTAGGAAAAGGAACGGACAGTCTGGCAGCAGCAATGCTGAGCAAAAGCAGGGTGGGAACCATTTCCTGTGCGTAGGTAACCAGAGCGACATATACTGCCGGAATACTGATGGACATGAAAGCTCCCACGACCCTTAATAACCGGTTGAAGGAGGCAAAATAATAATTGATGTAATAGTCCTCACTGGCCTGGAAATTCTCCACAAAAACATAGGGCAGCGTCAAGGCAAAGGGGCTGCCTTCAATCAGCACGGCAATACGGCCCTCCATAATCTTGCTCACAACCGCATCCGGTCGTTCTGTGCTGCCCATCGTCTCGAATGGAGAATAGGGCTCGTCACGAATCAGTTCAGCTAGATAACCAGTATCCAGGACATGGTCAATTTCTACCCGAGCAAGCCTTCCCTGCAGTTCCTCCAGAATATCCGGGGAAGCCAGGCTCTCCATATAGCAGATGCAAATCTGTGTCTTGGACCTTGTCCCGATGTGACTAAAAACAAACTTCAGATCCGAATTCTGGACTCTCCGGCGAATTAGAGTTAAATTAACAATCAGCGACTCTGTGAAGCCTTCTCTTGGACCCCGAACCGCCTTTTCTGTCACAGGCTCTTCTATTGCACGTGTCTGCCAGCCTTGGGCATTAATAATCAGCGCACCGGTATACCCGTCCAGAAGAAATACTGTTTTGCCTCCGACAACAGCTCCTGTTAGTTCATCTAGCTCCGTAGAAACCATAATGTCACTGATATTTATAATCTCCGTGCGGATTTTCTCGATCAGCTCAGCCGGATTCCCATGGTCTTCTTCCTTGAACGGATAAGCCATTACAGGCTTCGTAATCCCATTCTGTATTAGATCCCTGTCGGTCATTCCATCTAGATAGATCAGTCCGCACCTCACAGGAGCTCCATGATTATTCTCGATAACCCGTACCCGAAGCGTCCCATCATTGTTGAATACCTGCCGGAACAGAGCCACATTGCTGTCCAGCGAGGGACTAAGCGGCTGGTTGGAGTCTATTTTGGAGGCAGCCTGTCTATTTCCCAGGGCAGCGTCTGTATTCCTCACAGCAGTCACTCCTGTCACAATTGTTTTGATCAGATTATCCCCCGACTTTGGTTCTCCTATTCGCCATAATTATACTGTCCAGGAAATAGACCTCTTAGCTTTACAACAAAACCCGCAATGCTCTTTAGGAGCATCACGGGCCTCATTGTTCTGCTATAATTTAAGTGAATCCACTCTACCGTTTGTACAAAAAGGAGTTCCTGCATGACACCATTCACACAAAAGGTTATTACCGTTATCCGCTCCATTCCCGAAGGGTATGTTATGACCTACGGGGAGATCGCAAGGGCTGCCGGTAGCCCGAGAGGGGCCAGACAGGTCGTCCGCATCCTTCATTCTATGAGCCGCAAGTATAAGCTTCCCTGGCACAGAGTAGTCAATGTCAAAGGGGAAATCGCCCTGACTGATGACGAGTCAGGCTCTCTGCAGCGGCTATATTTGCAGGGAGAAGGTATTATTTTTGATGCAAAGGGATTGATCGACCTTCAGCGTTACCAGTATCACCCGAAGTCTGAGGATGATCTTCTGCCGCCATTGGAATAAGGCCGGTCACTTCCTCTGCCCAGCACATTCAGCAGGCAATACATTGTTGCATAAATAGCCAGCAGCACACAGGCAATGAACAAGCTGAAAAAGACCGACTGCCTGTTCAGGCTATCGACAACAAGCTGGTATAGCTGATGCCGATCAGTGAGCACATCCCAGCTGTTCAGACGATACACCCGTCCAAGCAGGACGCCATAACCACCAAGCGCACAGGCAAACACCACAAAAACCCAGGAAAGCAGCAGATTGCTTTTCCGGTAAATCACGGCCTGGAATTGGTACAGAGAGAAGAAACCGGTCAGCCAGCCGCTCCAAGTGAACAGAAGCAGTGTAATCAGATCATACCAGTAGCGGCTCTGGATCGTCCCACCGATGAAATACAAATTCTTGCGGACCGTCAAATGCACCAGATCCGTCATGATATATGGCGCGTTCGGAAAAAACAGCAGCCAGGCAATGCCGAGCGGAAGCACCAGCAATCCGCCGATTTTCCTTTTGTCCAGCTCATGTGCTGCCATAGAGAACACGAATGGAAGCCAAGCCAGAAACAAATTCCAGATTAGAAACTTGTAGAAGGTATCTGTACGCTGCGATACTACGCCGTAGACCGCCAGGGTGGCAAGGGACAGTCCTGCCAAAAGCAGAAACACCTTGATATAATTCAATTCCTTCATGAGCGGGTAATCTCCTTATCCGTATGAAATTCGCTAACCGTCTATCTGTAATTGTACAAATATTTCTAGGTATTGTACAAATCTAGGCGGTGGGCGCATTCAAAGGCAGAACTAAACATAAATAGCGCTTCTCCAAATGACCGGAGAAGCGCTATTTATGCTGGCTTATGAATGTTGCAGAAGCGGGCTACAATTCACCGCTCAATTTGCGCGCTACAGCTGGCACGCGCCCTTTGAAGGCACTGCGCCCAGTAGCTTCGTCCAGTCCGGCAAAAGCGGCGCATTCCCGGAATGCAGCATGCCGGCAGCCCAGACATTTATTATAATTAATGACCTTAAGGGCATCATTGATTGCCTCTCCGGTATGCTCATAGAACTGCGTGGCTCCGATTCTGTCATACAGCCCGGTCTTCTTAAGCAGCTCCAGCGGCTGAGATTGAATGCCTGAGATCATCAGGCAGCCGCCATCCTCGTGTAGTTCCTTCACCAGTTCAGCAAGATTGGCTTCACCGGTGGTGTCAATAAACGGCACTTTGCCCATCCTCAGCAAAATCACTTTTGGCTTATCGGGTCCGAAGCCCGGCATCGTATTCTCGAACCGGTAAGCTGCTCCGAAGAACAGCGGCCCTTCCACATTATAAATACCGATCTGCGGACAATCGTGGCTGTCCGTGACCATATGTGCTCCGACCTTCACGGAGTCCGGGTCAGGCAGTACCTTGGACACCAGATGGACCTCGCCCATCCGTTTGACGAACAAGACCACAGCCAGCACCAGTCCAACCTCAACCGCGACGGTCAAGTCGGCAAAGACGGTCAACAGAAATGTAATGAACAACACCAGCGAGTCTCCGGTCTTCAGCTTAAGCAGATGAAGGAATTCTTTGCGTTCGCTCATATTCCAGGCAACGACCATCAGGATCGGTGCCATCGCGGCCAGCGGAATACTCGATGCATAGGGAGCAAACAGCAGCAGAATGAGGAATACCACTACACCATGGATCACACCTGACAAGGGGGAAGCGGCGCCGCTCTTGATATTGGTAGCAGTCCGGGCAATCGCGCCGGTAGCCGGAATCCCGCCGAATAGAGGCGCGGCAATATTGGCAACCCCTTGCCCGATCAGTTCGCGGTTGCTGTTGTGGCGGCTGCCCGACATGCCGTCTGCCACCACTGCGGACAACAGAGACTCAATAGCGCCGAGCATAGCAATGACAAAGGCCGGCCGAAGCAGAAGCCTAATCCGCTCCCAGGTTATGACCGGGAAGTGGAAGCTCGGCAGCGTATTCGGTATGTCCCCGTAAGCAGAGCCGATTGTAGTCACTTTGCCGCTGAAGAACAGCGCGGCTATGATAGTTGCACAGAGCAGTCCGACCAGTGCCCCTGGCACTTTAGGCGCAAACCGCATGCCCAGCACAAGCACAGCCAGACAAATGGCCGCCGTAAGAATACTGTACAGATTAATCGTGGAAATATGCAGGCCGATCTCCTTCATGTTGTCCACAAAGCTCTCATGCCGCTTCATATCCTTCAGACCCAGGAAGCTCGCGATCTGACCCGTGAAGATAATGACGGCGATTCCTGCAGTGAATCCGATCGTTACAGGCTTGGGGATGAACTTGATCAGTACCCCCAGCCGCAACAGGCCCATGAGGACTAGTATGACTCCGGCCATCATTCCGGCAAGCAGCAGGTTCTCATAGCCATACTGCATGGCAATGGCGAATAAAATAGGAATAAACGCACCCGTAGGCCCGCCGATCTGAAACTTTGAACCACCGAACAAAGAGATTAAAATCCCTGCCACAATAGTTGTATAGATTCCGTACTCTGGCTTTACACCCGAGGCAATAGCAAATGCCATCCCCAGAGGGATAGCAATGACACCAACAATAACCCCTGAAAGGAGATCCTTACGCAGCGAAGCAATAGTATAGCCTTTAAAACGGCCCCACCCAGTCATCCTATAACCTTCTTTTCTCTAAATATCTGATTATTTGAATATAAGAGCAACATTACTCCTGCATGCCTCTCTTGTCAACGGGAAATCCGCCCAGGAGGCCTATGGGTTATTCGCTGCGGATCCCTTCCAGGAGGGAGATCGCATTCACCAGATGATTGTCGAATATTTGTTTGGCTACGGCCAGAAGGTCTTTGATCAAGGGATCACGGAGGGAGTAAATCACCGTTGTACCTTCTTTTACACTGGCTACCACATTCTTGGCGCGGAGCACGGCAAGCTGCTGGGATACGGCTGATCCTTCGGACCCTAGAATGGCCTGGAGCTCGTTCACGTTCTTCTCGCCTTCGCTTAGCAGCTCCAGAATACGAATCCGCATCGGATGAGCCAGCGCCTTAAAAAATTCCGTCTTGAATTGCTGAATTTCGCTGTTCATTGAACCTCTGCTCCTCATAGCTTACTTCTTGTTTATTATTTATCTTAGCCTATTTAGCCAAGAGTGGCTATGCCGATGGGAGAATTTGATAATCCATATTCACAGAAAGAACGGATACAAGCGAATCTCCCGCGTTCTAACCTCCACCAGGCTGCCCAGCGCCATCGGCTCGCCGAGGCTTTCGAACATCACCAGATCCCCATCCAGCTTCAGGCAGCCGGTCCCGTCCTCCTCGATATTGTCCAGCACACCGGTGAGTACCACCACATCGCCTTCCAGACGGATGCCCTGCTCTCCTCCCTCTGCCGGAACGATGTCCACCCAGCGCATAAGCAGTTCCGGAAGTTCGAATTCCACCACAGCCATGTCACCCGGTTTCACCGGAGTCCCGCACCAGATCCCCCTACCCTCTCCGGCATCCGCCTCAAAATAAACCTCGTCCTTCTTCAGCCCAGTCTTCTGTATTTTGATATTCATCGCAATGGCTCCATTTGCTAGGATTTACTGCATATTATACATGACATCTGCATGGCTGCGCGATCAGGTATAATTCCGGGTTGCTTTATTCACATAAGTACTGGGGTGCATCCACGGGTGCTTGAAGAATTCCTTCTTGTCAGTGATCTTGCGTGATACACCGAGGTCATAATCGATCATAGCTTTTACTTTTGCAGCAAAGGCCTCCCCCTTCACTAGAAGACCCAGCTCAAAATCGTGGCAGGCGCTTCTTTCATTGATATTATACGAGCCGTGGAAGACCGCGTGTGATCTGTGGTCATAGGTGATTTTCCAATGGGAAAAGCGTTCTGTGGCACTGTAGTCATAAAAAGACACCCCGTTGCAAAAAGGCACAAACATATTGCTGCGCACAGCCGCACGGTTGGTGGGATGATCATTGACTTCCAGCGGATTGCAGATCGCAAGATGGCAGGAGCACTCCGGTCCGAGCTCGTTCAGCCGGTCCCAGAAGGCCTGGTCAATCAGATACGGGTTCACAATGACTGTCTCATCAGCGGCGTACGTGATCAGATCCAGATAATATTGCTGAATCAGATTGACCGGGTTTCCTGGAAAACTTACAAACAGCGTACATTCCTCTGAGCCGAAATCCGTGTTTCCCTCAGGAAGATAAAAGGTTTCCCCGGGATCAAAAAAATCTCCTCTGAGCAGAAGCCATCTGGACCGGAACACGTCATTCAGCGGCAAGGCAGCAGCTCCCCGAATGCGAAAACAACCGTCATGCCATTCCTCCTCCCGGACCGGAACCCCCATCGGACGCCCGTCTACCTGAACAGAGGCTGAAGCCTCAATCGGTGTAGCAAACGTATACTGATCTCCAATATTCAGACTGCCCACAATAGAGGTAATTCCGTCGATAATCATGAATTTGCGGTGGTCAATCACATTCAGCCCCGTAACCTCAACGTCCTCCTGTACTTTATCCTGCAGGAAAAGGATACTCTCGGGTACACCCTGAGCCTTCAATTCGGCCCGTCTTCTGCTCCACTCTATAGCCGAATAATAGGAGTGGAAGGTATCCTTCAGCTTCGCTCCCGCATTCTCCAGCCTGTCGGAGATTTCCTGGAACCGTCCCACCTCCAGGTTATGTCCATACCCAAGTGCGGTGACGGTGTAATTCACCATGATCCGGACCTGAACCCCGCGCTCCAGCGCACGCTGCAGCTCATCCGCAATCCGGTTGCCCGAATCATCATTAAAAAACAGCATTACGGACAGATGAATATAACGCCGGGCTTGGGCGATCTCTTCAAGAAGCATTTCCAGACACTGCGGGCCATTCACATAAGCATCTACCTGGTTATTACGGGTAGTCCGCGGAGCCAGTGCCCTGAGCTTGCCAGAATCCAGCCGGCTGATCTCTGCAGCCAGCTGTTCAAGCAGCTCCTTACTGAAGCCCGGCAATTCAGTAAGCTGCCGGAGCTCTGTGATGACACCACCAATGGCCTGGCGGTATGCGCGGGCAGCGCCTCCTTCCAGAGCTGCAGCAATTAGGGACGATACCCGTTCCGACGGGTCAGCAACAGCCTTCAGTGATCCGCCCGAGATATAATAATTCACAAAATCTATAACATCCTGCTGAAGCTCTTGATCCCATTCGCTGAGAGATATTCTGGAATTGCTATGTACTTTCTTCATTGGCATGTCCTCCCAAACCGTTGTCAGGCCTAATCAGGCTAAGGTTAGATACCCCGGATGGCCCGTCTATAAACCTCACGCGCTTGAAGATTCACTTTTCCTTTTCTCCGGAAATAAACAAACAGGGACGTATCAATAGCCGTGCGGCTCTTGATACGTCCCCTTGCTTCTTAGGAATTAGAATCAACCGGTTCCGGGCGCCAACACCACATGCGCTTCATCCAGCGGCAGAACCCTCCGGTTGCGGATTATTTACCTGCAGGTTCTCCGGTGAACACCTTAACGTCCAGCGGAGCGGTCAGGAACTCAGGCGCTTTCGCTGCAAACCCTGTGAAGTGAGCACTTGTATTATGGCTGGCTACAGCTTCCATATCACGCCAGGTTTCCACCATGATATAGGTATTATCCTGTTCGATATGATTGTACAGCTCATACGAAAGGTTGCCTTCTTCTGTATGAGTTGCAGCTAACAGCTGTTTCGCCTCAGCCAGGAACTTTTCCTTAAAAGCGGGATTTACTTGCATTACAGCATGAATAATAATCATTGGTTAGTCCTCCTAAAAGTTTTGTGAGCTTACGCTCTTATTTCCACTGGGCAATAGTGTCGATAGGCAGACGGACGGAAGCATAACCTTCTTCCGCGGCTTTGCCGATGGAGATGAGCATGACTGGAACATAGCGCTCTTTGTCCATACCGAAGACTTCGGCAATCTGGTCTTTCTCGAAGCCGCCAATGGCGTTGGTGTCATAGCCGTGCGCACGTGCTGCCAGCATCAGCTGCATGGAGACAAGGCCCCCGTCAATCATAATGGTCTCTCTGTTGATATCTGCAGGCAGCTTCGCGAAATGCGCTCCCAGTGCAGCAAGCTGTCTTTCTTTTACTTCAGCAGGCATCAGTCCGCGCTCTACAGCAGTGCCATAAATTTCTTCGGCATAATCGAAATTGTTCATATCCCCGAACACAGCAATCATGGCTGCCGAGGTCTCTACCTGAAGCTGGTTGAACTTAGCGATCGGCGCGAGCTTAGCTTTGCCTTCCGCACTTTCGATGACAAGAAACCGCCAAGGCTGCATGTTCACCGAGGAAGGTGCCAGCGTAGCTTCAGTTAGGATTTCGGTCATTTCTTCTTTGGAAATTTTGACAGAGGTGTCGTATTTACGGATGGAGCGGCGGCCTGAAATAATACTTGTGAAATCATTAGTTCTGGTTGTGTTCATGAATAATAAACTCCTTTGATAGTTGGATTGGATTATAGGATACAGCTACAGCAAACTGATATTATACTGGAGCCGGATAAGCATATCTGCGAGCAAAGCGCGCTCTTGTTCATCAAAACCGGAGAGCAGACTGCCAATGAAGCGGCTTCTCTCTTCCTTGTAAGTACGGATTTTGTCTCTTCCCTGCGCAGTCAGCGAGACCAGCGTCACTCTGTTGTCATCGGGATTGTTCCGGCGGGAGATCATGCCGTTCTCCTCCAGCCCCTTAAGGTGGCGGGTGACGGCCGCAGCATCGATATCCACTTGTTTTTGCAGTGAAATCTGGCTGATCTCAGTAACCTGAAACAGCTCATGGAGCAAACGGAGACGGGTGGGACTAATGCCCGCACAGCGTTCAAAGGTAGGTGTAATGGCTTTGTTCAGCGCCTGCAATCGTTCAAAGATGCGGTCTTCCTCTGGCAGATGTCCAGTCAAGATTAACCCCCTAACACAAATAGATTGCGCAAAACCTTTTTGACATTCATCACTTTACACCTTTATCATTGACCCGTCAACTAATATTTTAAAATGTCTATCTACCTTGCCCCGGCGACCGCTTACCCGTAGAATCAAAAGTGTACCGCTCCACAAAGAAGGAGGCCAACTTCATGATCATCTCCCTGCTTCAGCTGGATATAGCATTTGGCAAACCCCAGGTAAATTATGCTGCCGCAGAACGTAAAATCCGTGAAGCCGCAGCTCTGGGGACGGATGTTGTGATTCTTCCCGAATTATGGACGACCGGCTATGATCTGAACCGGCTTGCAGAAATTGCCGATCCTGAGGGGAATGCGACAAAGGCTTTGATGTCAGGACTGGCCCGCGAGCTCGGCATCCATATTGTAGCCGGCTCCGTCGCCAGCAAGAACAGCAGCGGCATTACCAACACCATGTATGTGTTCAACCGGACCGGAGCGCTCGCCGGGGAATACAGCAAACTTCATCTGTTCCGCCTTATGGACGAGCACTTATATCTTCATCCCGGAGAAGCCAAGGGTCTGTTCACCCTGGACGGAACCCGCTGTGCCGGCCTGATCTGCTACGATATCCGCTTCCCCGAATGGGTCCGTACCCATACAGCGCTTGGTGCCGAAGTGCTGTTCATCTGTGCCGAATGGCCGCTGCCGAGGCTTGCACACTGGCGGGCGCTCCTGATCAGCCGGGCGATTGAGAATCAATGTTATGTCGTTGCCTGCAACCGCACAGGAAAAGACCCCGCGAACACCTTTGCGGGCCATTCGCTGATCATTGATCCCTGGGGCGATATCGTCTGCGAAGCCTCGGAAGGCGAGGAAATTCTGAGGGGAAAGATCGATTTGCACAGGGTGCAGGAGATTCGGGCGCAGATTCCGATCTTCACAGACCGGAGGCCTGAGCTGTACCGGTAATCCAAGAATGTGGCTGGCCATCTATTACGACACGTTCATATATTGCCAAAAAAGTGCCGCAGCTGCTGAATCTATCAGTAGCTGCGGCACTTATGGGTTTGCCGGTGATGCTCCAGCACACCGGTTATGGTCCGGGCCGGTTCGCCTGGCCCGGCTAGGGTACAGCTTAGCGGGTGTAGCGTTCACGCAGCACCCGCGCCGCCTCCAGTACACGGGTATCTGTGTACTGGAGGTTATACCCTGCCGCCGCCAGCCCGGCGGCAGGCTGAAGCTTGACGCCGCGGCGGGCCAGGGCCTGGCGGAACCCTTCGGCGAACACGTCCGCCGAAGCCGGTCCGCCAAGCTCGGCGAGCGCGGCCAGGGTCTGCGGGATGACGCGCGGATAGTCCAGCGCGTCATCGCCATCCGCGGCGGTCTCATAGAAGCCGCGGATCCACTGCCCGCGCTCCCGCCCGGAGCCGGAGACGATCACGAACGCGTGCACGAAGTACGCGCTGCTCTGCCTCCGCTGGGCGATGCCGCAGAATTTGCGGCCGCCGATGGCCAGATCGAAGTCACCGGGGCAATACGACCCGGTGACTTCCCCTGCCCGGATCTGAGCCGCTGCCTGCGGATGGCTGACTGCGACGGCTTCTGTGATCAGCGATGCCAACAGCCGGAAATCATCATGAAAGTCCAGCTTGCCCGGACGTTTGCGAAGCAGCAGCGATACGTTGACGATGCCGGCATCCAGCGGCACAGCCGCGCCGCCGGAGTGGCGGACCGCTGTGCGGAAGCCCTGACGTTCCAGCGCGGCCATAGCTTCAGTTGCCCGGGGCAACCTGCTGTCCCGCAGGCCAAGTGCCACTCCGCCTGGATGGCTCCAGAGATGAACAGACGGCGGAACGAGGCCTGCCCCCACATCCCGGCAGAGCGTCTCCTCGAACGCAAACGGGAGCAGCATATCACCGGCAACCGCCTCAGCCGTCGCCTGCATCGCCTTAGTTTCTTCTGCATCTGCTATCCTTCCGGATGCTGCGATATCCGGCGATGCTTCCCCTCCCGCCAAGTGCTCAAAGAGTGCCATAACCGGCGGAAGTAAACCCTCAGCCGCTTGTCCGGAAGATGGCTCCTGTAACGGCACTGGACCCCGATCTTGTTTCACTTGCTTCTGAATTTGTCCGGGCTGAGACTTACGGGACTGCTCTTGCCCAAGTGCCTGCTCCTCCACTTGCCCTTGCTCCTCTAATTGCCCAAGTACTTGCCCATGCGTTTGCTTGTTGTATTCCCCGCTCATTCATAATCCCTCCGCTGACCATCGCTTTGCTCTTTTGCGTAATTACAACATCTACGTACACTGGCTTCCTGCAGGCTGCCGTCGAACCATCCGTTTTCCTGTACCTTTTTATGATACTGGCAATATTCCCATTGTAACCGATCTGAAGTGCAGGAGCGAAACTATGGGCTGTAGCCTGAATTTGAAAAAGCAGGATGATAGCGTTATCCTTAGGATATAGAAGAACAATCGTCCCGCACCAAGCTCATGCTACACACAACCCTTAAGGAGTGAAGCCGCATGACTGACCTGCTAACAGTGAAGGATCGGCCCATCAGTAAAGCCAGGCAATGGGAGCTGGCATTGAACAAGCTGTATATCAATTTCCGTGACTATAGCAAAGATGCACTGAAGAAGTTCGATGATGAAGATATCCATCAGGCCAGAGTGAACTGCCGCAAACTGCTGACGCTATTGTCCATTCTGGACCCGGAGCATGGGGTTACAGAGAATCTGTACAGCACCTTCAAGAAGTCGCAAAAAAGGCTAGGCAAGGTTAGAGACGCCGACGTGCTGATTGAATCCTTCAAGGATAGACGGAAGCAGGCTAAGGAAGCCGGAGCAACCAAAACAGCCAAGCTGCTCAAGGCAGTGATCCTGTACCAGAACACGGAACGTAAGAAATACCGCAAGAAGCTGGCCCGAACACTGCCCAAGCTTAGCGGCATAACACTGGACGCCGAGTGGGAGGCATTCCTTAGCAGCGATCTTGAAGCACTGGCGGCCAAAAGAGATCCGAATGTCGTCATGCGTGAGCTTGAGGTCGCCTTCGAGCAGAAGAAAAAAACCTGCAAAACCTTGTTTAAGGGTCCTGAGGCCGAATCCAAGGAGGCTTTCGATGCGCTGCACGAGCTGCGGATTGCCGCCAAGGAATTGCGTTATACCGCTGATGCGGCTTCCTTTGCGCTTAACCAGAAATTTCACGCCCATGAGGAAATCTACAAAGAAATCCAGGAGCAGCTCGGCGCTATCAACGATAAACGGGGCTGGCTGGAAGTGATCCAATCCATTGGCCGTGATGAGCTGAAGGTTGGCCGTAAAGTATGGACTGAATTCACGGACAACCTGAGTGCTGAAGTGCTCGAAGCGCTGCATCATAATGAAGTAGTTCCGTTTCCGTTGAACTCGAAATAACTGTTCTTCTTTGCATTCATAATCCCGTCCCCTATCAAAAAGGCAGGAAGCCATGTATCATACGGCTTCCTGCCTTTCCTTATTTATCGTCTATTCGCATTCGCTGCGGTAAATTTGTCCAGCACACCCTGATAGACCGATTTCGGACGCAGTCCCACCAACTTTTCCATAGGCTGCCCGTCGTTATATACGATCACAGTTGGCAGGCCCATAACTCCCGCCTCTGCAGCCAGCTCGGGCAATTCATCGCAATCCACTTTGAGAATCGTGATATTGCCGCCATATTCCTCATCCAGCTCCTCCAGGATCGGCAAAAGACCCCGGCATGGTGCGCACCACGGCGCTCCGTAATCTACCAGTATGGTTCCGCCTTCCTGAAGTTGTCTCCGCACAGTATCGGCTTGCCCTGCATGAATAATCGTCATAGTTCACTCCTCCTTGTCAGCCTGTGAATCCTTTCAGGTCACTCTGATTCCTGCTGCTCCTGCTGTATGGAAGCCATCCGCTCCTCCAGATTCATCTTGATCTGGTTCAGCTGCAGGAGCTGGCGTTCAATATCTTCCAGCTTGCTGCGGTACAGCGGCATTACTTCTGCACAGAAAGCTTCTTTTTTCTTCAGTACACAATTCAAGAAGCCGGCGATTTCCTCGGTCGACAAGCCCAGATTCAAATACAGTTTGATCGTCTCCACGGTCTCCACGGCCAAGATCGAATACTCGCGGTATCCATTGGCCTGGCGGAGCGGAGTGATCAAGCCCTGGCGTTCATAATATCGCAGAGAACGGATGCTGACACCCGTCCGCGCTGCAAGCTCACCTATTTTCATGGTATGTTCTCCCCGGGGTTCATGAGAAATGGTCTGACCTTAGTATAAACCCTGACACTAGTGTCAGGGTCAAGGCTTTTATTACCGGTAAGTCGCCAAACACCCAAAAAGAAAAAACCAACAGAAGCCTCCGCTGGTTTTCACACTATAATTCCCTATGAGTTCCTTTAAGTAAAATCAAGCACTACAGCAACCCTGCCGCCCATAGACCGCCTCTTGTAATCATCTGCCGGAACGGCTCTACCGAAAAGGAAGGAAGATGATGACCCGGCATCAGATAGACTACACGTCCCATCCCAAATTCATGGCACCAGGCTGCCGCATGATTGGTCCCCTCATGGGAATACTCGGCCAGAACCGTTGTGTCAAAATGGGGCTGCATATCAAAATAATACGGCTCGTCCTCGATCACAAAGTCAGTAATGCCCTGCATGATCGGATGCCCCGTTGCCGGAACGGTCATATGAAGCTCGGTGTAGGCCGGATGATGTGTGAAATGCGCTCCCAGCATCACACCCAGCTCCTGGTTACGCTGCAGTGAAATCCCGTTATGCACCACCAGCAGTCCGCCGCCGTTTGCTACGTAGGAGAGCAAAGCCCCGCTTTGTTCAGGAGCTATTTTGTCGTCAGAAAATTCTATATACGCTATCACAAGCTTGTAATCTGATAGGCTGACCGAATTCAGCAATGAATAATCTTCCGTAGATTTCACCTCCAGCTTTCCGGCAAACAGCTCCTCAAATACACGGTCAACGCCGGAGAATGGATGATATTTAACCGCTGAATAACTTCCCAGTGCAAGTGCCTTCCATTCTGTCATTTGTCATCCACGCCTTTCTCTTAGCAAGTTGTTCCTACCAGGGCCAGGGATTGCCGTCCTGATCAAGAAAAGCCGGTTCCATGCCCATATGCGCCTTATGCTCCTGCACAATTCCCATGATTTTGCGGGCAGATTCTTCAGGGGTAACAGGAGCGGCCTTATTCTTGTCACAGTTCATACAGGACTGGAGCCAGCCTGGATGGAAGACCATCACCTGACCGCCCATGACCCGCAAATGATTGTGCAGCAGAGAAGACTGCATATTAAGCGCCGCCTTGGACATACAATAACCGTACATATTAATCCGCTGATTACGGCCAATGCTGCCAGCTTCGGAGGAGATGTTCACAATCAGTTTGTGCTTGCCCTGCAGCAGGAGCCCCATCAGCGAATTGCTGACCCTAAGAGCGCCAAGCGTATTCACATTATAAATGCGTGCCATCGCGGTGTCATTCATGTCTACCAGCATGGTGGCATCATCCGCACGATCAATAATTCCAGCATTGTTAATAATCATATCCAGATGCCCTGTGCATCCTGCAATGGTTCGTGCTGCACGCTTTACACTGTCACTGCTGCCGACATCCATCGGAACCAGAATTAACTGCCCCTTGTACTTAACTGCGAGTGCTTCCAGTGCTTCCGACTCCTCCATGTACCTCCCTGCAAACACCTTATAGTGATTCTCCAGCAGCCAGCGCACAAGGAAAAACCCGAGTCCCCGGTCAGCACCGGTAACACAAGCGACCTTTTTCATGGAATGGGTCACTCCCTTTTATTTGACATCAGTATACAGAAATCGCCAATTCCCTTCCACCTTAGCATGACAATTGTCATTTTACAACGTCCTCTGTTGGACTATCGGGCTATTCAGGGCCTGCTGATTCTTCTTTTTGATTTAATTTTGAACTATGTTACAATCAGGAATATCATTGCTAGCAACCGAATTGTTAGCAAAATAAACTGCCAGGAGCGTGACCTAAATGTCTATACAACAAATCCACAGTCTTGATGAATTGCATGAATACATTGCCCAGCCCGGTAAAAAACTGCTCTTCAAGCACAGCACCACCTGCCCGATCAGCGCCAAGGCGAATGAAGAATTCCAGGCTTATGTCCAGAGCTCCGGCACTACCGCTGCTGTGGTTCATGTGATTGAAGACCGCCCGGTCTCCAACCAGATTGCCGAAGACTTCGGGATCAAGCATGAGTCTCCGCAAATCTTCCTGCTGGAAGATGGTGAGGTCCGCTGGAACACCTCCCACTGGAAAATCACCCGCGATGCCCTCAAGGAAGCTGTGAGCCAATGAGCCAGCCTGTGATCATTTATTCTACAGCCAACTGCAGTGACTGCAATCAGGTGAAGCAGCTGATGAAGGAGCAGGACATTCCTTTTGAAGTACGGGATGTAATGACCAGTACCGTTTATCAGGAAGAGGTTGAGAAGCTGGGCTTCATGGGCGTTCCTGTTACTGTATCTGGAGCACATGTCGTCAAAGGATTCAATCTGCCCGAGCTGAACAAGCTTATTGCAGCAGCCAAATAGATCAGATTCATTGGGCTAATTAGAGCAGCAAGATATCCGGGAGGAGTAGTCTCCCGGATATCTTTTTGTCTGGTGCATGAATGAATACGCATTCATATCAGCGATTCCAATCCTTATTATCCCCCAAATATAAAAACTGGCGTGCGAATGAGATAATGAGCCGATAAGTGGCAAGATATATGGTTTTACCTGTTTATTTCCTTTGAACTTTCCGATTTCAATGTGAAATTGACGGAACCACTCCCTTTTTCCTTTTTACAAAGATATTCCTGAAAGAGTATGATTCGTTTTGAACTTATTCATGGAAACCAATCAACGCTGAATTCCCGTCATACGGGAAACGGGGGAACCACCAGGCCAAAAGCCTACATGGGGTGAATCCAAAGGAGACTGCAGAGATGCGGCCTCACAAGGCAGGGCGACTCTCACCGCCCGAATCCGACAGCTAACCCCGTAAGCGTATAGAGAGAGAACTTGATCCGCCACGCTTTTGCGCCAGGTTTATTTGAACCTGTACGGAAGCCGCAGCAGAGGTCCTCCTCTGCTGCGGCTTTTTTGCGCAACATATTTGGGGAACGGGGCTTCGCCGGGGGAGCGGCTGGAAGCTGGGCGAACTGGTGTATCTAATCCGAGGAGGAAACTGGAATGGAATCGCGCACGGCGGCTTCCGCATCCGAATTTGCGGAATATGTTGAAAAGTACAGCGAAAATATCCTTACGCTCTGCAGTCTGCTGCTGGGACAGGGTTCTGAAGCGGAGACGGCTGCCGTGAAGAGCTTCACGGAGCTGTATGTGCCTTATCTGCGAAAAGGCTGCTGCCCGCAGAGCTTCTCCATTCTGGCCTACCGCGCATGCATTCGGCATTGCTCCCGGATTGCACAAGACCGCAAAGCCTGCCTTGCAGCTTGCCTGCCCTGGGAGGATCAGGTTGTGCATGCGCTACGGTATGGCATGCGGCTCCCCTTGACGGAGATCAGCGAGATCCTCATGAAGAGCCTGCCTGAGCTTAAGGCGCAGCTCCGGCAAATGCGTGAACTGCTGGCGGCACATGAAGCTACACTGCCCACATCAAATTTATCTGCCGGATAAGATCGAATAGCATGCAGCATAGTGAATAGATATCATTCAAAAAAGCCGCGGCAACCTGCCGCGGCTTCTGATTCGTTCTTATTCTTTTTTGCCCTTTTTGCTTCTTTTGTCTTTTGCACCATTGCCGCCCTTGGCAAATCTCAGGAATGCCATGCAGCATCCTAATAATCCTAAACCAAGCAATAACGTCTGCAGCGCACCCAGCCAGGTTGAGCCTTCTGAATGAATTAGACTACTGATGATAATCAGCAGAATCGAAGCCGCAACCAGTAAGGGCGTTTGTCTTTTTTTCATCAACATTACCACTCCTTACTTACTAAGGTACACTATACAGCATGATTTCGCCAGATGAACGGATAACGGATGTCTGGCTTATTTCGCGTCTTTAAAGCCCTTGTTCTTAGCAAACGTCCAGATGGACAGCAGCATTATAGCTATCCCAGCTCCCGCCATTACTCCCTGTACAAAATCGCGCAGATTCGATCCGTCGGAAGAAATCAGCAAACTTCCGGAATTGAGCAGCATACCTGCAAACATCAATAACGCGAATGATTGTTTCTTTTTGTCCATCCTGAACTCTCCTCACACAGTTAGTGGGTTCCACTCAAATCTTGTAAGCCTTCATCGCTTTTCTGATCTCCTTGATGCTTGGGCGTTTGCCGTACATCAGAACGCCTGTGCGGTAGATCTTGGCGGCGAGCCAGCCCAGTCCGAAGGTGGTCACGAGCAAGATGATGAGTGATACGGCAATCTCCCAGAACGCTACTTCCCCTATACCGATGCGCAGCAGCATGCTGAGCGGTGAGGTGATGGGCACAAAGCTCGCCACTTTGATAAGCATAGTATTAGGAGCTGAGATGCTAAACAACGGAATGTAGAAGGCCAAAAAGGTACACATCATTACCGGCATAACGGCCTGGCCCAGATCCTCCGTGCGGCTCACAATGGAGCCTACAGCAGCATACATCAGTGCATACAGGAAGAATCCAAGAATATACAGGATAAAACCGTATACCAGGATGCCATAATTCAATTGTCCAAGATCCAGGTCAAAATCAGTCAATATGCTGGCGTTATGCGGAAGCATCAGATTGATGGCAATACTTGCCGAGATAATGGCAATCTGCATCAGGCCGACCAGGAAGATCCCGATCACCTTGCCGAACATTTGCGTGAGCGGCGAAGCGCTGGTAATCAGAATTTCCATGATGCGGGAGCTTTTCTCTGAGGTTACTTCTGCCGAAATCATATTTCCAGTCATGGTAATCGACATAAAGAAGAGGATCAGCAGCACATAGACGATAACATAATTGATAGCTGGCTTCGATTTATCTGCTGCCGCCCCACCGTCTGTTCCATCCGTACTAAGCTGCTGGGTGCCGATGGACACCGGCGCGAACATCGCCGCTACCTGTTCCTGAGTCAGCTTATCACCGGCGATCAGCTGTGTATTGATCTGCTGCAGTGCACTCTGAAGGTAAGTCTGCACATCTCCATCCAGTTCCCCGTCCTTGCTGTGATAGGTGACTGGAGGCACGCCTTCCCCGCCTTTGGCATCAAAGGTAAGGTAGCCTTCGATGGTATTGTCATCAAGTCCCTTCTTCAGGGCAGCATCATCCGCCGAGGTAAAGGCCGTGAAAGCCACGGTGTCCTTATCTTTATCTTTATCTGCATCCGCATCCGGATTCACAGGCGGCGCATATGCCAGCAAGAGCTCAGCGGCACGGTTCCCCTGTTCAGCCACAACACCGATCTGTGTGTTCTTGGCCCCATCATCCCCTTGGAATACCTTGATGAGATATGGCACGTTCATACCGATGCTGAGCAAGAGCACCAGAATCAATGTAGTAATCATGAAGGATTTGGTTCTGACTTTGTTCTTAAACGTAAAGCTGATAATTGTCCCCATCTTATTCATGAGATTCACCCACCGCTCTGATAAAGATTTGGTTCAAGGTTGGTTCCTTGATTTCAAAATGCTCAATTTCACTTACTGCCATCGCATGCTGGAGAATACGCTGTGCTGCACCAATATCGCCGATGGAGAGCACATAACCCCGCTCCTGCTTCTGCACTGCGTTAACCCCAGGAATCTCATCCAGTCCGTTCACTTCTCCCACCGTCCGCAGGACAACCTCTTCGCGCGGGTACCCCTTCTTAATCTCACGAATGTCACCTTGCACTACTGTATTGGAGCGGTCAAGAATCGTGATATTTCGGCACAGCTCCTCAACATGCTCCATCCGGTGGGTGGAGAACAGAATGCTCGTACCTTGGTCACGCAATTCTTTTACGGTATCCTTAAGCAGCTCTACATTGACAGGGTCCAGACCGCTGAAGGCTTCGTCAAGGACGAGAATTTGCGGTTTGTGGACTACTGCGGCGATAAAGCCCATTTTTTGCTGATTGCCCTTGGAGAGCTCTTCAATCTTCTTATTGTAATAATCCGGAACCTCGAAACGGTCCAGCCAGAAGCGGAGGCTCTTATCCGCATCACTGGCCGACATACCGCGCAGCCGGGCCAGATAGATAATCTGATCACTCACTTTGACCTTCGGGTAGAGTCCGCGTTCCTCCGGGAGGTATCCCATCAGATGCTGCAGCTCATCACTGAACGTTTTACCGTTGTAGAGGATCTTTCCATCATCGGGGTAGATGAGTCCAAGCACCATGCGCATCGTCGTTGTTTTGCCGGCACCGTTGGCACCAAGCAGTCCATAAATTTCGCCTTGCTCTACCTTCAGGCTGATTCCGTTTACTGCGGTCTTCTCTCCATACTGCTTCACTACCTGTTCCAGCATCAAAGCTTCCATTCTTCTATTCTCCTCTCTCCTGGTCAATCAGAACGGGGCGATGCCCCTGTGTCCATAAGCCTAAGATCTCATCCAGCTCAAGCATCCGGCTCTTGATAACCTTTACGCCCAAATCCTGGATGCGTTTCTCATTTTGCTGTACTTGCGGGGTAATAAGTGATGCTACACCCGGTGTCTGCATTTCAAAGTGCAGTGCTCCCGGCAGCTCCTGCGCAAGCTCAGCCAGTTCCTCTTCAGTCTCCACCTGAACCCAAATTTCGCTCCAGGAGCCGAACAAGCTGTCCTTTTCAGCCATTCCGAGCAGGCTGCCTTGATGCATCAGCACAATATAATCCGCAAGCCGCCGCACTTCTTCCACAATATGAGTAGAGATCACAACGGTAGCACCGGTAACGTCCATGTACTTGCGCAGCGTCTCGATCATGACCTTCCAGGCGAAAGGGTCCAGCCCCGAAGAGGGCTCATCCAGCAGCAGCAACTGCGGGCGGGGTGCCAGTGCAGCGGCAATTTCGAACTTGCGGCGCTCTCCCTTGGACATCTTACCCAGCTTTGCACCCAGCGGTACTTCTAACTTCGCCAGCAGCTCCTCGAAATACTCCTGGTCCCAATCCGGATACCAGTGGCGGCGGAATTCAGCAGCCTCTCCGGCAGTCCAATATCTCTCTTCCACCTCCGTGGTTTCGGGCACGTAGGCCATGCGCTGGCGAAGTGCAAGCGGCAGGCCGTCCGCGTAAGGTTGCTCGAACCAGCGAATCTCCCCCTCATCGGGGAATGTCAGCTGCAGAAGCATTTGCAGCAGGGTGCTTTTGCCGGATCCATTCTGGCCCACCAGTGCGGTAATATAACCTTGCGGGAGATTCAGATCAAGCGGTCCAATCGTCTTGCCCTTCCGTCGCTTCTTGCTTACATTACGAAGCTCTATGGCCTGCTGTAGCATTGAACAACCCCACCTTTCAATCCTGTGATCCATATTTATGCTTCACAATTTCTCTGAACAGTTCCATTAGCTCCGCTTCAGAGCATTGCACCGACAGGCCGACATCCACAGCACTTTCCAGCGACTTACGGATAGCCTCCTTCTTGTATCCCTCCATCGCCCCTTCACCCACATGGGAGACAAAGGTACCTGTGCCCTGCCTGGTCCGCAGCAGACCCTCGTTCTCCAGATCCTGGTAGACACGGCGAACGGTGATTACACTGCATTTCAGATCACCGGCAAATTCCCGGATCGAAGGAAGAAGTGTACCCTCGGTGATGACTCCGCTGATAATCAGTGATTTGAGCTGGGTTTCGATCTGGTGGTACAACGGCTCCGCGCTATTCTCATTAATTTGTATCGGTATCCACATGATTCACACCCGCTTTCCACACTCCGGCCACCCGGAGATCCTCCTTGTGCTTCAGTCCCTTCATACGAGATCACGGCTCTTTAGCCGGTATAAGGTCCATTTGGAAAATAGCTGAACAGATACAGTTCCCAGCAGCAAAGTCGCCCACATCAGCGGGGAGGCAAAACCCCAATCCTCTGCAGATTGTAAGGTGTAGAGGAACAGGTTCCCTCCGAATTCCCCGATCAGGAGAGCCACACCCATGGATAGCAACGTAATGAGCATGAGTAGAAAGAAATAGATTTTACCGCTAACCAGCAATTCAATAAAAATGTACAGTCCCGACATCAAAAGCGCGAACCCCGTCCAAATGAGTGCAAAGGTGAGATAAGCGGTTATAGTCAGCTCGCTTCGAATCTGGCTGCTAGTGGCATAAATGAGACCGAAGAAGAGCATACCGTTCAGTGACAACGAGAACACAGCATGCAGCTTCCTCTTACACAGAATCACAGCAGCCGGGACCGGGAGACTCCGCATATAAGCGAGCATCCGGGTATACGAGTCCTCACTGAAATACTTCATCGTACGGCGGGAGAAGGTGAAGCCAAGCGTTGGAGTGATTGTCAGCAGCAGGATATCAGCCACCACCTTCCCATCTCCCGAATTCAGTACATCATCCAGAATCATTCCGCCAAATACGGACATATAGCCCATAAATACAATGGAGAAGACCAGAGTCCACAGCAGCTTTAGCTTATCAGCCCGGAAATCCCCCCGGACAATAACTAAGGCATCTTTTATCGTTGTCATCTCTTCAACCTCACTTTATGGTCTATAACGTGGTGTGCATCACTCATCATTTGAGTGTGCTTATTGTGTGCTTACTGTGTATATCTATATACACAGTATATGCCCTCTATTTTCCAGTGTCAACCCAAAATTATCCTTTCTTTTTTCTCCGCAGAGACTGTGTATAGCAAAAAAAGGCCTGTGCCCTGCACCCTTACGAAGGATGCAGCGGCACAGGCCGATATCTTGTTTCAATTAAAACCCCAAATCGCTTCCCAGACAGGTCTCGTATGTCCGCCCGGATAAAATATGTACAGCAGCACATATACCGCTACTCCTGTAATGGCTGTAATGAACCAGATCACCGCGGTCACTCTGCCCCATTTCCGGTGCTTGGCATATTGAGCCTTGAAGCCCAGAGTAAGCGTGGTAATCCCAAATACAGCCGCCACCGTTGCGAGCACAATATGAAAAATCAGAAAAACGTGATACAAAAGCGACAGACTATCCGGACCGCCCCACGAAGTATTGCCTACAAATACCGTTCTTGACATATATACGATGAAAAACAGCGTTGCTGCGACAGCGGCGGCAATCATCGTCTTCTTGTGCGCTTCGCGTCTTCCTTTAATAATTAGTCTCCAGCCAATCGCTACCAGCACCGCACTGATTACGATGAATGATGTGCTGATCGTCGGAAACACTGTGAAAATATCCATGATTATCCTCCTCGGCGCTCTACCTGCTATACCCGGGTCAAAACACGCTCCTCCAGCTCGGAAGAAGGGGCGGAGAGTTCCGCATCGTCTTGCCCGTTCTCTTTTTTATACCAATGATAGAACACATAAGCAAGCATCGAGGCAAAAATAAATTCCTGGATGAACTTCATAGCGATCCCGCCCACCTGCTGATCTACCTTGGGTGAGAGCCAGCCGAAGAAGGCCGGACCGCCAAAAGTCTGCAGCAGTGCCGCAGGACTTCCAGACACACAGTACCCCATCGCCCGCGCCCAGGTCTGCGGATCACTGTAAGTGGCATATAGCGGTGCTCCCGCAAAAATAATCAGTCCGCAAGCCGGGGTCAGCAGCACCATGTTCAGAAAAATAAACCCGATCTGCCCCAGTCCGTTCAGGCCCCGCAGCTCCGGCAGCGGATTGATCAGGTTCCACCACATGAGTGCAGAAGTCAGGAACAGTACCGCATAGTAAATCCGATGCACAGCAAAATGCAGCATAACATAGTCATGGATTACAGGAATATGATAGAGCGAGAACAGGCCGTTGAACAACAGTGCCGACACCACGGGCTGAGCCAAAAAGGATAGACGCCGCAGCGGGAATGGTAATGCCTTAAGCAGAGCCCGCCAGGCCCAGTCTGGAATGCCCAGCATGATCAGCGGTACCGCCACCAGATAGGACAAGGCCATGCTCACCATGTGAAAAGAGAACAAAATATGCCCCAGCAGACTGAGCGGCCCCCCCTGAGCCAGATACAGCGCAAGCATACCGATGACGAATGAGCTCCGCCGCCATAGCGGAACTGTGGATGAACCCGGAAAGCGCACGGCAAGGGGACCTATCCCTACAAAGTAGCCCGCCGACAGAAGCAGCATGACCGCAAAAAATAGCGGACTCCACAGTTCCGCAAAGCTGAAAAAGGATAATCCCGGCATGTCTCAGCCTCCTCGTACAGGATTTTTGTTATTCAGCAACGCCCGCTCTCCTTATAGCAAAAAAAGGCGGCAGCGCCGCCCTGTTCCGTTAATCCCACCATACCCAGTACAGCGCCATCACGATGCAGGTTCCGGCAATAAAAAAGCCGCCCAGCATGAATATAATCGGCAGCAGATGCCCTTTATCCTTGAGATGCATCCAGAAGCCCATCTGCAGAATAACCTGAAATACGGCCATCACCAGCAGCAGGATCACGGCAAATGTGGCATTGATCCCCCCGGCGGCTACAGCCGCAAAGGCGATTAGCGTCAGGACCACAGAGAGGATAAATACTACGATATGCCGCTGCGGCCCTTCCTGCCGGTGACGGTGCTTCACCGCACCATCCGAAGTCGAATGCTGTTCTGTCGTCATGCTTACCCCACCTTTCCGAGCAGGTATACGACGGTAAAGATAAACACCCACACAACATCTATGAAATGCCAGTACATGGCGGACACATAGATTTTGGGTGCGGTTACGACCGTAAGCCCCTTGCGCGCCAGCTGTCCAATCAGTACAGAAATCCAGAGGATACCAAAAGCCACGTGGGCACCATGGAAGCCAACCAATGTATAAAATGCGGAGCTGAAGGCGCTCGTCGTCATGCCGAACTCCTCATGCCTTATATATGCGCTGAATTCGTAGATTTCCAGTACCAGAAAGCATAGTCCCAGAAGCACGGTAACCAGCAGCCAATTGCGCAGCAGCGCCGGTTTATTGCTGTGCATGGCCTGGATGGCAAACACACTGGTCAGACTGCTCACCAGCAGAAGGAAGGTTGCAGCCGCGACCAGCGGCAGGTGGAACAGTTCATTCGCCGAAGGGCCGTCATTGGTCTGATTGCGCAGCGCCAGGAATGTGGCAAATAATGTGCCGAACAGTACGGACTCTCCGCCCAGGAACAGCCAGAAGGCCAGCACCTTGTTACGTCCTTCCAACGTTGCTTTTTCAGGTTCGTGCGGAAGTGTCCCTGCCGCTGATTCAGCATGTGCTGTTGTCATATGTGCTCACCTTCCTTCCAGCTCTTCAGGCTCGATATGCCAGCCGTGATCATCATAGAGGGACCGCACCAGCATCGACCCGAAGGTAATTAGCAGCCCTAAGCCCGTAACCAGATAATTATTGAATATAAAGCTCATGAATGCATTCCCGAAGTCATCACGGCTGAACATGAAGCCAAATCCGGCAATAAAGATGCCGACCGACATCAGGAACGGCAGGATCGTCGCCGATGGCATATGAATCGGACCGACTGGTTCGGCAGGTGTCATCGCTGTATGTCCAGAGGTTTTTTCCTTCCAGAAGGCATCCAGACCGCGTACCAGCGGTGTTTGCTTGAAATTGTATTCCGGCGGCGGCGAGGAAATCGTCCATTCCAGCGTGCGGCCGTCTTCCCATGGATCGTCCGGCGCATCCGCCGGTCTTCGGGAAGTAAGGAAGATATTCGTGAGGAAAATAAGCATTCCCACACCCATCAGTCCCGCACCGATTGTACTGATTAGATTCAGCAGGTCAAACTGCTGGTTCGGCAGATAGGTGAATACACGCCGCTGCATCCCCATAAGTCCCAAGAAATGCTGTACAAAGAAGGTAAGATGGAAGCCGATAATGAAGGTCCAGAAGGTCCATTTACCCAAGGTTTCACTCAGCATCCGTCCGAACATCTTCGGCCACCAATAGTGTAGTCCCGCGAACAATCCGGATACCAGACCTCCGACAATAACATAATGGAAATGTGCAACGACAAAATACGTATCATGGAACTGGAAATCTGCAGGCGCAGAGGCCAGCATAACCCCGGTTACGCCGCCCATCGTAAAGGTTGGAATAAAGCCGACAGCGAACAGATTAGGACTCGTAAAACGAACCTGACCACCCCATATGGTGAATAGCCAGTTGAAGATTTTGATCCCGGTCGGCACGGCAATCAGCATCGTTGATACCGAGAACAGCGCGTTCGCTACCGGGCCAAGGCCTGTTGTGAACATGTGATGCGCCCAGACCATGAAGCCCAGGAAGGCGATCAGAATTGTAGCGAAAACCATGGAGCTGTAACCGAACAGCCGCTTGCGCGCAAAGGTCGGAATAACCTCCGAAATAATCCCGAAGGCAGGAAGAATCAGAATATACACTTCAGGATGACCGAAGATCCAGAAGATATGCTGCCAGAGTACCGGGTTGCCGCCAGCCGAGGTCTCGAAGAAATTGGCACCGAGAATCCGGTCGAACGTCAGCAGCACCAGCCCTACTGTAATAGCGGGAAATGCAAACAGGATAATCGCTGAGGTGATGAAGCTGGCCCAGACGAACATCGGCATCCGCATGAAGGACATGCCCGGTGCGCGCATTGTAATGATGGTAGCCAGAAAGTTAATACCCCCGATCAGTGTTCCAAGACCGGCAATCTGCAGCCCGATGGTGTAAAAATCAACGCCATGCGTTCCACTGTACTGAATAGTGGATAACGGGGTATACGCGGTCCAGCCTGCATCAGGCGCCCCACCCATGATCCAGCTCAGGTTAAGCAGGACGCCGCCGAACAGGAAGGTCCAGAAGCCGAGTGAATTCAAAAAGGGAAAGGCTACATCGCGGGCACCGATCTGCAGCGGAATCACTGCATTCATCAGTGCGAAAATCACAGGCATGACGCCCAGGAAGATCATGGTTGTGCCATGCATGGTAATCAGTTCATTGAAGGTCTGGGCATCCAGAAAGGTATTCATCGGCTTGATGAGCTGGATACGGATCAGAATGGCCTCAAGTCCGCCGATTCCAAAAAATAAGCCTCCGGCCCACAGGTACAGAATCGCTATTTTTTTATGATCGACGGTAGTAATCCAGTCCATCAGTCCAGTATGACGCTTCACGCTGTGGCCATGTCTCAAAGGTGGTGATGGATTCAGGGACTGCGCTGCTTGAGCCAAGGTTCGTACCCCCTTTTCAGATATGCTGCTTCGATTGCAGGTTGTAAGCTCTAGTCCAGCGTATAGCCGGCCAAATACTCCGCAATTCCGTCTATCTCTTCATCGCTCAGGCCCATATCCTTCTTGGGGTCAGGCATCCTGTTGCCCGGCTTAACACCCTTGGTATCATGCAGCCAGGTCTTGAGATTCTCCAGCACCGGTGCGCCGTCCACACCTGTATCGTCATTCAGCAATATCCCGGCCACTGATTCGCGGGAACCAATCCCGGTCAGGTTCGGGGCACTCGACAGGTCCGGCATATCCCCTACTGCATGGCAGGTTAGACACTGGGACTTGAACGTCTTCGCAAGGGCAGGATCTTCCGGCAGCACCGATGGAGCTTTCATGGAATTGACCCATTCCTTAAACGCCGCTTCGCTGACCGATTTCACCTTGAACTCCATGAATCCATGGGAAGGACCGCACAGCTCCGCACACTTGCCCCGGTAAACGCCTTCATTTGGAGCACTGAAGCTGAAGCGGTTCGTCGATCCGTCAGGGTTAGTGTCCATTTTGCCGGCGAGTGAGGGTACCCAGAAGGAATGCAGCACATCCTTCGTGCTGAGTTCAAAAGCGATATCCTTCCCGGAAGGAATCACCAGATCCTGCGCTGTGGTTACACCGTAATCGGTATACTCGAATTCCCACCAGTACTGGTGTCCTGTCACCTTAACATGTATCGCATTTTTGTCGTCCGAATGATCATTCCCGGCGGCAAACACCGCTTTCACCGTAGGGACGGCCAGCACAACTACGAGAATCAGTGGAATGACTGTCCAGAGCACTTCGAGCTTGAAGTTGCCTTCCACCTGCTCGGGCATTTCCCTCTGTTCCGGTTTACGGCGGAAACGGATCAGTACGTAGGCCGCTATAGAGAAGACGATCAGCAGCACAACGATCATGATGGTGATCGACAGCTTCATCAGATCGAACGAGCTTTCCGCCGCCGGTCCCTGCGGACGAAGCACCGACAGGTCCTCCCGCCCACATCCGGCAAGAATGAGTCCAAGCGCTGCGGTCATGGGGAGAAGCCGCTTTCCAGCCTGCCACGTTTTCATCATTGATCTACCCCGCTTTTCCCGAATTCGTAGTTTAGAGTATTATCCTGTCAATTATAACAATCACTATTAATATAAGTTTGAAGGATTGTTTTGTCAATCGTTCACAACAAATTCACATATTCAATAAATCATCGGGAAGTGTTGTCCTTATTGATTTTAAAAGCGCTTTCACAAATTGATATATATCTGATATAATAAATAAAGCGCATTCATATCTAATTGTGTCTATTAATTCATTTGACTATTTTAGAAGAATTGTGACGCTACCTGTAATTGGACATACAAAAAAAACCGATTCCTGCGGCAGCAAGCCGCCCGGGCACGGTTTATGAGAATCCTCATGGATGTATTGCTTAATTCGATGTCTTTCGAGTAGCAGCAAGCTTAGAACCACTGTCCGAAGTTCAAGAGACGGATGAGTTCATTCTCACCAGTTCATGCTCCACGACCATAGTCAGCTCTTCTTCATAGCCTCCCGTAATCCGATACTTCCGGACGTACTCCTTCACAAATTTCTTGGGATCTTTGGGCCGGAAAATTCGTGTCATTTCCCGCAGACTTTCCTTAACTTCGTTATGACCTTTACTTGCCATGATCAGTTCCCTCCCAAAACATTGAAAATGAATGCTCCGATAGTAGAGAATGCATGATGAAAAGTTCGCCGTAACCTTGAATGCAAGTTCAGAAACCATACACATACGTGGCTTGCATTATCCGCCAATACCATCATTCCAAAATAGGAACTCCGTCTTGCCGGTGAAGCAGGTTCGTCGTGATTTGGGCTGAGAATAAGGATTGCCCAACAAAAGGGACCCCTTAGACACTTTAGTTACCCGAAGAGCCACTTGCTGAATCACTCCTTTCGGGCCTTATCGTTATATTGTATCATATTCCAGTCCAAGTTCCACCTTTCCATGTAAAATGTACAAATGGATTTTTTTTATTAATTTTACCTTCCCATGCAGAATGGGGGGGGTAGATTATTGGACTAAATCATGATTCTCAGGCATTGACTGGTATGCACAGGCGTTTAGCTATATTAGTTATATCGGTGTTAACCGGCAATCCTCTTAGCTATTCCAGGCTGGCATCTACATACTTTGTACGAACCCCTCATAAGCTTGTAAGGAAGCAGGAATAGGGCAATTGCCTTATTCCACCAAGCCTGAGGAGAGTGAACTCTTGTCCCCTATCAAATCCTCCACCGGATTACCGGATCATATCGCTGCTGCCCTCTGTTACTTTTGTCCATTCCTTGGCGGGATTATTTTTCTCGCTCTTGAAAAACGCAGCCGCTACGTGCTGTTCCATGCGTTGCAGTCGCTGTTCGCCTTCGGTGCACTGATGATTGCCCATGTGCTATGCGGGTTTATTCCGCTGCTGGGTTCCTTCCTCGCCGCCCTTATCTCCCTATGCTCGTTCGCGGTATGGCTGCTGATGATCTACCACGCACTGGGTGGAAGATGGTACCGGCTTCCCTGGGTTGGGGTTATTGCAGAAAATCAGCTTCGCCAGCTATAAGCGGCGTCCCAGGCTGCTTGCCTTAACGCCAGCGTGTCTTTGCTGATCTCCGCTAAAAAGATTCCCTTTTGCTCCACTCCTCCCTACAATGGAATCAGGACATACAGGAATCTGCAGGCTGGAGGAACATTCATGTATTTATTCATTATAAATCCCCGCTCCGGAGGAGGGGCAGGACGACGGACCTGGCATGCCGTGGAGGCTATGCTTCAGGCTCGCGGAACCGCTTACGAAGCACTGTTCACGCAAAGCGCGGACAGTGCGGAATCCCAGGTTCTGCACGCGCTCGTGCACCGCGAGGACTGGCGCGCCGCTATCGTGATCGGCGGCGACGGCACGATTCACAGCGTGCTGGGCGCACTGCGGCGCAGAGGTGTGGCACTGGCGGTGATCCCCGCCGGCTCCGGCAACGACACGGCCAGGGGCTTCGGCATCCCGCTGACCCCAGAGGCCGCGCTGGACGCCGCGCTGCAGGACCGCTGCCTGACAGCGGACCTACTGTCAGGCGAGGACGGCCTGACGCTGACCGCCATGGCCAGCGGGTTTGACGCCCAGGTGGCCGTCAATGTGAACCGCAGCCGCTACAAGCGGCTGTGCAACGCCATCGGAGCCGGCCAACTGGCTTATCTCATCGGCATTGTGCATACGCTGATGACCTTCAAGCCCTGCCGCGTCAGCGTGACCTGCGACGGTAAAGAGCAGGCCTTCGAGACAGCGTGGCTTGTCTCGATCTGCAACCTGCCCAGCTACGGCGGCGGGCTCCTGATCTGCCCGCAGGCGAAGGCCGATGACGGCCTGCTCGACGTCTGCGTCGTACACGGGATCAGCCGCGGGCAATTGCTGCGGCTGTTCCCGACGGTCACGAAGGGCAAGCATACTGCGCTGCCCTACGTGACCATGCTGCGCGGACGCAGCGTAGCCGTCCGCTTTGACGAGCCTCGCGAGGCTATCGGCGACGGCGAGGGTCTGGGCACGGCGCCGCTCGCCGTGCGCTGTGAGCCGGGCGCGCTGCGCGTGCTCTCGCCGCTGGCCGCAGCGCAGGCCGCCGATGGCGAAGCTAGCTCCTGCACCGCGAGCGGCTAAGCGGTTACGGCTGTGCGGCGCTTTCCAGCCGCACCCGTCAAACGGATAGCGCTACGAACCGCGGGTGCTCCGTAGCATTGCAGCTTCTATGCTTAACAAACAAAACGAACCCTATTCCACGGTAAAGTGGCGATAGGGTTCGTTTTGGTTTGTTGCTATTCATGCAGTATTGGTATGGTTTGATCATCACCAAATCCCTCAGTCCGAGAGCTCCGCATCCTCTTCCACAAAAGTGATGACACCATCATCCAGCGAAGCAATGCGCACAAGCGATTCCACGCGGTAGCCGGCTTCCTTAAGCAGCCGGTTGCCGGGCTGAAATGCTTTTTCGATCACGATGCCGATTCCGGCCACGGTTCCGCCTGCCTGCTCAACGATCCGGGCCAGCCCGAAGGCAGCCTCACCATTGGCCAGAAAATCATCTACGATGAGTACCCGCTCACCTGGAGCGATGAATTTTTTGGAAACCGTGATTTCATTACTTTCTTTTTTCGTAAACGAATATACTTTTTCCACGAATATATCTTCAGTCAGGGTCAGGGACTTCTGCTTGCGGGCAAAAATCAGCGGAACTTCAAGCTCCAGTGCAGTCATAATGCCAGGCGCAATCCCGGAGGATTCGATGGTCAGCACCTTCGTCACCTCTTCCCCTGCGAAAAGGCGGGTAAACTCGCGGCCAACCTCCCGCATCAGAAACGGGTCCATCTGGTGATTCAGAAAAGAATCCACCTTGAGCACACCCTGTCCGAGAACAATTCCTTCACTGATAACCTTTTGCCTCAACAACTTCATCTGTGCTCCTCCTTCTCTCATCCCTTGGACCCGCATTCTTATGACTTACAGCCCCGTAGGCTTCTGCGGCAGCAGGTTCCCAACAATCGACTTCAGATCATGATCCTCTTTGCTGTCCGTCTGTCCATTATCAAAGCTGGTGATACGGATCTCCGAGTAGGTTTCTCCGGGATTTACAGGCTTGAAGATCAGCTTCTCACGGTCATCCAGCCGCACATCAAATTTCATGTCCTTGAACATGTCTACCAGCTCTTTCTCTCCGGGGATCTGTCCCTCGTCCAGAAATAGAAGGCCTCGCAGCGACTTGGGACCTTCCGCATGATTTACCTCAAAATGAACGATACACTCCATGCTTTTCACCTCCCTAAGCTAATATCTCCGCAGGGTCTGCTAATCGGAATCATCCTCCGACCGTATTTCCCCCGCTACCTGCTCTGCAGGCAAATCCATTTCTTCTTCACCATCCTGGTCATGCAGTACATATTTACCGAAAATGCGGCTGTAACGTTCACCATAACGTCTGGTCAGTTCCGTCCCCATATCTTCTTCCAGTTCAAATAGCACCATTTCCTGTGTAAAGTGGTTCAGCAGAAGCTCCACCAGCACCGGATGCTCTGTGACCACCGCTTGCGCGGACCCATCCTCATAGCGCATGCCCAGCATGCACCAGCCCCTGTCGATCACAAAAGAAAACTTGCGTCCTCCGCTTCCCGGCAGCTTCCCGCCAAGCGGGGGCCAGGCCGGATAGGGAGCAGGAACCGAATTACCGCCGTCAAAAGCCCACAGCAGCTTCACTCCGCGCAGTTCCGCCTGCTCAAGCTCCTTGCGCAGCAGCGAAGCCTCCTCGCGCCATACATCGACTACGATCTCCTGCCGGGCGAGATTCAGCTGGCGGATCAGGGCTCCCATCACATTGCGGTCTCCCTCGACATTGTAAAAGGACGGGCTTACCGGCCCGCCGCGGGGCATTTCACTTTCCATATAAGCCAGCGATGCCTGTACCCGGCCGGAAATCATTGTCGCCAGCTCCTCTGGGTCCAGTACGCTGTAGCGTGCCGGTTCCCCTTCACCGCATCTTACATATCCTTGCTGAGTCAGGCGCTGCAGCGCCGCATATACGTTGGATCTGGATACTCCGAGTTGTTTGGCGACTTCGTAACCCGAAGCCTGGCCTTTGGTGGCCAGCTCGATCATGATCTTGGACTCCATCTCCGTGAAACCCAAATTGCGCAGATGCAGCAGCAACTGTTCCATCTATGTTGTCCCCCTAAGCTGTCTGTGACTCCTGTCTATATTTGCTCTGAACCGCAGCGCGGGCACCACATGGAACCCTTGGGCAGATCGGCCCGGCAAATCTGGCATTTCACGATGTCACGCACACCACTGTCTTCGCTGACCGCCGCTTCTTCCGGTTCACTCGCCTTCCAGTCCCGGATTCGGCGGTCCAGCTCAAGCTGCCGTTCTCGTTCACGCTCTAGTTCATCGGCTTCACGGCGGCTGCGTTCCTCATTCTGGACATTTCCGGCATAGTTCTCCAGAGGGAGCTCTTCCTCTTCATGAAGCACCTCCGTATACACAGCGCGTTGTTCGTGTCTCATCGCGAGTTCTTTCTCTTCTTCCGTCAATTCATCCTCGCCGTAGTATTCATCCTCTTCCTCTTCGTGCTCATGAACGGTATGTACGTTCACTGCCGCCGCTTCTTTTCGAGGGGAGGGTTCCTCCAGCTTGCGTCCGCAGTGCGGGCAGAAATTAGCATCCAGGGCGACTACATGGCCGCAGGCGCAGAGCCGTTCATTCTTCAGCTCGGCAATCCGTGCACGCAGCTCGTCGATCTGCTCCTGATACTTGAAGCAGCCCCGCGAGAGTTCCACCATTTTGCCTTCTGCCACTGACATATCCCTTGAACGGAAGCCATCGTAGAAAAGCTTGCCCATTTTCATGAATTCCATTTCCATCTCGCGTTCGATATCCGATATTTGACCATTCAGCTTACCGATCTCCACCGAGCTTTGCGCTTTTTCGCTCACCCGGCTGGCACCGTCCTTAATCCGTTGCAAAAAATTCATTATAAGTTCCTCCTTCTCCAGAGTGAGAACAGGGCTGATTGCAGCCTCGTATAGTGTAGTTAACCCTTTACGCTCCTTGCAGAAGCGGAATTGTCCTTCTATCATACCAAATGTCCCGGCCAGATTCATTATTTGTCATCCTGTGTATAATACTAAGTGAAAATAGCTTATCTGTCCTTTACCGTGTCGAACCTTACCTTATGATGGAGGGATTATACTTGAATGGCGATGACAAGAAATGCTATTTCGTGTCCGTGACTCACGGCCTCATTCAGGATGTGCGCAATGACTCTGGTGAATATGAAGTTCTGCTTACCGCAGAAGAGCTGACAGGGCTTCAGGACATCCTTAACGGGCTGGCCAAGGAGGATGAGTATGCCTTCCGGCGTGCTTTCGTACCCTATAAATCCGCAGATCACGATGAAGCCATTAACCAGTTCGACGATCAGACCATCCGGGTATTCCAGTACCTTCACCGTTACGGCACTGCAGAGACCCGTCAGACGATAGAACAGCTGCATGTTCTGCCGAAGCTTGACAATACCGGCTATGAGGATAAAGGCTATGGCGGAGGCTCGCCTACCAACAAATAACTACGCGCCCGCCTAAAACTTTATGTGTGCTAATACGCGGATGACGCCAAAATGTTTCTGCATAACTGGCCACGGGCTGCTATTCTACAATTTCAGGACAGGGATTCTCCGGCATTCTGCCAGAGGGACCGTGTCTTTTTTTTTGCTTCAAGGGCTCTATATGAGTTAAAATATAATCAGAAACCAGTCACAAATAATATAAACCGGGAGAGTCTCAGTGGAAGAAAATGATAGTACACAGGTTACGCTGAATCAGTTGCAGGTACATGTCAAGGATTTGAAGAAGTGGCAGACGAGTGAAGATTTCGCCAAGCAGATGGAAAGTTTCAAAGCACTGCCGGCACTCTACCGCCATGCACTGAATGAGCTTGAGAATAAAATTGATATCATTAAGACAGAATGGCAGGTGCGCGACGGCTTCAGTCCGATCGAGCATATTAAGTGCCGGATCAAGGAGCCTAAGAGCATCCTGCAGAAGATGGAGCGCAAAGGGCATGAATTCACGCTGGACAACATGGAACAGCACATTCATGATATTGCCGGCATGCGGATTGTCTGCGCCTTCGTGAAGGATATCTACCGTCTGGTCGATCATCTGTGTGCGCGCGAAGATATGCGGGTGCTGGAGATCAAGGATTATATTGCCCAGCCCAAACCCAATGGTTATCAAAGCCTGCATCTCATTGTGGCTATGCCGCTGGTGCTGCTGGATGGTACCCGCTGGGTGAAGGCCGAAATACAGCTGCGCACACTTGCCATGGATTTCTGGGCCAGCATGGAGCATATCCTATATTATAAATTCGACAAGCAGCTCCCTCCGCATGTTGCTGAAGAATTGAAGGAAGCGGCCCGCGCCGCCGATGAACTGGACCAGAAAATGCTCCGCCTCCGCAGGGAGATTCTGGAGCTGGCGGAAGGCCCCTCCACGAATTAAACTCTCTGTTTACACACAATACGCTCTTATCTCTTCTAAAAAAAGGCAGCATATGAACAGCGGGTAACCTGTTCATATGCTGCCTTTCATTCATTTCAGCATCACTGTTACATCTTGCTTAGACCGGCTGCCCGGCGGGCTGCGGCGTCAGCCACTTCCCGCATGATCAGCGCCAGCCCTTCGGTCGCTCTGGGGGTCTGTGGAAGAAGAGACTTCCAATCCTCCGTAGGTACGGCTACCACCGGGGATACCGGAAACGGGCGGGCGGCGATTTCGTGAAACAGCGGCCCCGGCTGGTGAAGCGAGCCCTCGGCGGCAGCTTCGGCCAGCCATTCTCCTGAGGTGACCGCAGGACCTTTGCGCTCCAGCCGGGCAAGCTCCGCCGCCAGCGTACCAGAAGCGTCAGGCAGAGCCGCTTCTTCATCTTCAGTGCCTGCTTCGGCCCACAAGGCAAATACGCCTGCCAGCAGCTCTTCCTTACCCAGGCCTCGCAGCGACAAAGCCAGCAGCGGTTCTTCGCTCAGCCGCTGTGTCAGCAGGGTCTGCAGCTGCGCTCTGTCTGCAGCCCCGGGCTCTTGCTCGAAGACTGCAGAGGCAAGCTCATCCTCTGCCGGAAGCAGACCCAGCCCGGCAAGTCTTACGCCAAGCTCTCCTTGCAGAAGCCCGTACAGCTCTCCCGGATGCTCCGCCAGTTCTTGCAGAACCGCCCTTTTCTGTTCAGCCGTCCATGGCGGAACTTCCAAAGAAAGAACTGCTGCGGCTTCCGGCTCCTGAACGGCCGCCGCCGCTTTTCGCATACTTTTCACTTCTGGTGTTGTCCCGGACTTTTGAAGACTTCTTGCCTTTACCATACCAGGCTGAACGTCCAGCCGCAGTTCAAGTCCTCCGCTCATTGCTCATTCCTCCTTCATTCCGTCCTTCCCTCTACATCCAGTCCTGTCCCTGCAGCTCGATGAGTTCTTTAAGCTCATGATTCGACATCTCGGTCAGCCAGTTCTCGCCTGAGCCGACGACCTGCTCTGAAAGGCTTTTTTTGCGTTCAATCAGCTCATCAATTCTCTCTTCAAGCGTTCCCTGGCAGATCAGCTTATGCACCTGCACATTCTTGTGCTGTCCTATCCGAAAAGCCCGGTCGGTTGCCTGATTCTCCACTGCCGGATTCCACCAGCGGTCATAATGCAGCACGTGGTTGGCCCGGGTCAGATTAAGCCCTACACCTCCGGCTTTGAGCGAGAGGACGAAGAAGGCAGGGCCTTCCCCCTCTTGAAAAGCATGCACCATTTCATCGCGCTCCCGCTTGGGAACCCCGCCATGCAGAAAGAGCGGAGCTTTACCATACCTTCTCGCCAGCCTGCTGACCAGAAGTTCGCCCATCGCCACATATTGGGTAAAGATAAGCGCAGATTCTCCTAGCTCGGCGATACTGTCCAGCACCTCGAACATGATATCCATCTTCCCGGATGCCTCACTGCGTTGTCCCCGCCCCTCATCCTTGCGGAACAGCTGCGGATGATCACAGATCTGCTTCAGCTTGGTCAGGGAAGACAGCACCAGCCCCCGGCGGGCCATGCCCGAGCGTTCTCCGATTACGCCAAGCATCTCATTGACGACTCCCTGATACAGGGCTGCCTGAGTTTCCGTGAGCGTGCAATACTGCTTCAGCTCCAGCTTCTCCGGCAGATCCTTGGAGATATCCGGATCGCTCTTCAGGCGCCGCAGCAGGAAAGGCGATACGAGACGGTGAAGCTCACGCAGCCGGTCCCCGCCTTCAGCGGAAACATAACGCTGGCGGAACGAATGATATGTCCCCAGGTATCCTGGATTCAGGAAATGAAAGATGGACCACAGCTCACCCAGCCTGTTCTCCACCGGTGTGCCCGTCATGGCAATGCGGTGCGGCGCCGACAGCTTCATTACACTCTGCGCCTGCTTGGTACGATGATTTTTGATGTACTGCGCCTCGTCCAGGACAACCGTCGACCACCTCACACCTGCCAGATCCTCGCTATCCCGTCCCGCGAGATGATAAGTGGTCAGGACGATTTCGTGACTGTATGCAAGCTCTGCAAAACCTTCACCGCGAATCCGGCGACCCCCATGATGAATGTGCACCCGCAGGGAAGGCGCGAAGCGCTGAAGTTCCCGCTGCCAGTTCCCCAGCAGTGAGGTCGGGCACAGAATCAGCACAGGCTCATGTTTTTGTTCAGGCTGCGCTGTGAGCGCACGGTCCAGCAAACAGGTAATGACCTGCACCGTCTTCCCCAGACCCATGTCATCCGCAAGACAGACACCGAACCCCAGCCCGCTTAGCGAGGTCAGCCACTGAAACCCGCGTTCCTGATACGGTCTGAGCGTTCCGTGTAAGGCAGGAGGGACCGGACGCAGCGGGAGATGCCGCAGCATGTCTCCCTGCATAAGCGAAGCCAGCAGGCCGGAAGTTTCCATTCCGGTCACCGACATCCCCTTCCACAGTCGTTCCTCGCCGGCTTCGGCTTCCAGACGCATCCAGTCCGCCGCCGACATCTCTCCGCTCTCATTACGCTTCATATACCTGAGCACCTGGCGGAGCTCCTTCGGATCGATCTCAATCCATTCTCCGCGGAAGCGAACAAAAGGTATTCCCGCTTCCACCAATGCGTTCAGCTCATCCTCGCTGACATCCGAATCTCCCAGCGAAGCTTCGATCCGGAAGGAAATCAGCTGCTCCATACCCAGCGCTGCCTGGGCGGGTCCGTCGTTTCCGCCAGCCGGAGGCTGCATCTTCATCTTCATTCCAATCCGCCGCCGGCCCTCACGGCTCCAGCGGGATGGCATTTGCACAGTAATTCCCCGCTCCCGCAGCGGCTGTACACTTTCCTTCAAGAACAAATAGAGCTGTTCCGGCGTAAGCCCCACACTATCCGGGGCAGGTGTAGCCAAGGCCCTCTGAATATCCGGGGACAACTTGCCTGCCCGGCCTAGCGCAGACAGCAGCTGCTGCTGAATATTGCGGTACCGCTTGCCCCAGAGGGTGAATTCACGTTCACGGCTGCCCCAGATAGCCGCGGCCGGAAGCCAGAAATCGCCTTCCTCGCGGTTTTCCACCCAGAAGGACAGGCGCCACTCTTCATTCTCGTCTGCAGGCGGTTCCAGACGAAGCCCCAGACTCAGCTGTCCGCTGCGCGCTTCCTCCGTCTCTGCGTGCGGAACTTCATTGCCGGCAGTCCCATTCACTGCAGCCAGAAGCTCCTTCACTTCGGCCTGTGTGCCCTGTACCGGAATATCCCGGCTGCCTGTGAGCAGGCTGTTCCACCACAGCTCTGTCAAAGGGGAATAGCCACGCCGGTAGTTCGCTTTGTACGGTGCAAGCTTCCCTTCGTTCTGCGCAACAACCCGCTTGATCTCGGCAGTCATTACAGACTGCAGGAAGGAATAGAGCACGTACGCTCCGGCATCTTCACGGGAAGACAGGTCGCCCTCCTCTGCCACATGCGTTCCGAGTGCCAGCACCGGCATGGACGCCGCCATTTGCAGGAACAGTTCCTTGTCTGCTTCCTGCCGGAATGCCGGAGACCAGGCAGCCGATGCTGCTTGCTCTCCTCCCCGGCGGCGCGAGCCTATGGGCCGCGGCGGCAGCGCACCCGGCACAATACCGCCTGTGCCCATCAGTTCCAGCGCGAACCTGGCTGCGGCGGCCCAGTAGCGCAGCTCACCGCCAGGTTCCAGGCCCTGGCTGCGGCAAAGTTGCTCGTCCCAGGCGAGCAGCAGCTCGAACGCGTCTTTGGGCGCGAGGGAGAGCCCCTCGAGCGTCCGGCCCGGTAAACCGCGCCGTCCCGTTTTCCCTTCCACAGAGGCGGCAACGGGATATTTCACTTCCGTGAGCCTCAGCGCAGCACCCGCAAAAGGACGCCAGCCGCTCCGGAGCTCCAGCCGTTTGACCACACGCGTCCATGCGTCTACCTTGGGCTCCGAGGTTTCGCCGGAGAAGCAGAAAAATACGTCCCCTAACCATATTGCATACAGATGCTTAATCATTGATGATCTCCATTCTTTTTGAGCAAACAGAAAGAGCCAGCCCGTCTCCCTAAGGACAACGAAACTGAATCCTTCTCCGCAAGAAATATAGTTACAGGTAAACCGGTGAGTCTGAAGGAACGGCTCCCGGATTGCCAGCTGTTTTTTTCTTCATCCCTTCATCTTATACGAAAAAGACGATATTTAAAAACCCTTCTGCATTTTTTCTGCAGATTTATCTGCTTTTTGCCCATTTATCCGCTCTTCTTCGGTAGAATACCTCTCTTCTAGTCCAATTCATGCCAAAAAAACCGCCATTTAGCGGTTAAGTTGGCATTGCTTCTTTGAACCTATTCCTCCGAGGCCAGAATACGCAGCTCCCCGCCATCAGGATCATCATTCACCTGGATAAGGAGTGCGCCATTTCCGCCGTTGCGTGCCCAGCCTGTACGGCCCTCTTCCAGCTGCTCCAGACTGATCTCAGCAAGCCCGTCTACTGAAGCGGCAGCGAATTCCGGGTAACAGAGCGCAAAGCGAAGCATTTCCCTGCGCGGCGCATACTCACGGACCGTATAGGTCCAGCCCAGGCGCAGCTCACCCTCTTCCCCCTCCGCATGTACGCTGATCTCCGAGTAATGCCCTTTCTTATAGCTGAAGCTATGTCCATCGTCCTCATAGAGGGAAAAGGAGGCCAAGAACCCGTTCTGTGCCCTGGCACCATACAGGTGAAAGATCATCGTCTCCGCCGTATCCTCCAGCGCATACTGTTTAAGCGGGCCTTCGGCCACAAAAGTCCCCGCCTTGATGTACATCGGCATAATCCGCAGCGGGGCAGAAGCCAGAATATACCGTCCGCCTTCATGAACCTCCCCATCCCAATAGTCGATCCACAGCCCTTCCGGCAGATAAACGGAACGGTGGTCTGTATCCGGGCGGTACACAGGAGCAATCAGCACATTCTCCCCCAACAGGAACTGATCACACAGATTCGTAACATGCGGATCACGCGGGTATTCCAGAATCAGCGGGCGGATGACGGGCATGCCCGTCATTTCAGCTTCATGGAAAAGATTATAGATATGAGGCATCCAGCGATACCGCAGTCCGATGAACTCCCGCAGAATTCCTTCCACCTCTTCCCCGAACGACCAGGGCTCCTGGCGCAGCGTGCCAATGGAAGAATGATTGCGGCAATACGGGAAAAACACACCCATCTGCGTCCATCGTACCAGCAATTGGGCAGAAGTGTGGTGGGCGAACCCTCCGATGTCCGGTCCAGCGAAAGCGAGACCGGACATCCCCATATTGAGCACCATCGGCATAGCCATCGCCATATGCTCCCAGAAGCTCCGGTTATCCCCGGTCCACACGGCGGCGTAACGCTGAATTCCCGCATACCCGGCCCGTGTCAATACAAAAGGGCGCTCGCCGCCCATATGCTCCGCCAGCCCTTCATAGGTCGCCTTGGACATCATCATTCCGTAGAGATTGTGGTATTCCTCATGCGTGACTGGGCGGCCGTTGTTGAAATGCATCACATCGAGGTCCATGGTCTTCGACTCATTGAACACTGCAGGCTCGTTCATATCATTCCAGATGCCTTGAATGCCAAGGTCGGTATAGTATTTGTGCAGATCTCCCCACCACTCGGCAGTCCGGACATCACTGAAATCAGGGAACGCACTAATTCCCGGCCAGACTTCACCGAAGAAGATATCGCCCTCTAGGAAACGGCAAAAGTGTTTCTCTAACACTCCTTGCTTGTACACTTCATAGTTAGGGTCTTTTTTGACACCGGGATCTACAATCGGCACAATCCGCACCCCTAGCTCACCCAGCTCGGCAATCATCTTCTCAGGCTCGGGGAAATTGACCGGATCGAAGGTGAACACCCGATATTCATCCATATAGTGAATATCCAGATAAATAACATCGCACGGAATATTCTTCTCACGGAAGGTCCTGGCAAGCTGAAGTACTTCCTGCTGATTCATATAACTATAGCGTGACTGGTGATAACCAATAGCCCATTTGGGCGGAAGTGCAATCCTTCCGGTCAGGGAGGTGTATCTTTTGACCACATCCTTCATTTCGGGGCCGTTGATAAAATACACATCATAGGCGCCCGTAGAGCAGCCAATGGTAAACGCCACCCCGTGGGAGCGCATATCAAAATCGCTCCTGCCCGTATTGTCCAGAAAGAGGCCATAGGACAGCTCGCCGTGCATATGGATAAGCAGTGGGATAGACTCGTATAGCGCTTCAATTTCCGGTAGATGGGGGGCAAATACATCGGTGTTCCAGTTGGTATAGCGTTCCCCGCGTTTGTCCAGGAAGCTTGCCTTCTCCCCCAGTCCGTAAAAGTGGGAATCCGGCTGCATATCATATTCAGCATGACTCGCACCGCGCGGATTCCAGCTCGTCAGATTCTGCTGCATAACAACCTTTCCTTCCGTGTTCTCCACACGCAGCAGTAGGGAGGTTTTCTCGATGATCAGCTTGATGGCACTGGTCGTAAAGGTCAGCTGATCGTCACTCTCCTCCACAGGGAACAAGTGCGGGATACATCTCTCAGCCAGCACGGCCGGCGTCGTCGTCAGATCAGGCACCTTGTCCCGAAACACCTTCATCCTGAATATGTCATCATTCAAAAATACAAAGACAATTCCTCCGCGTTCTCCCCGGACAATATATATGTTCTCAGCGCGTTCCCAGGATACAAAGCTTCCGGGTGTATTCCAGGTCTCCTTCATAACCAGCGGACCCATTTTCTCGGGACGAATGGCTTCACTGCTCTCCATGCTTGCTTTCCCCCTTCAGCTGTCACAGCTTCTACTTTTAATACATATTACCCAGGGGGACCGGACTGCTATCCGCAAACTTTATGACCCCCAGGTCATTTTTTTGCCAAAAACGGTCTGATTTGCAGTGAATGCGGGTATATTCTATATAGACGTCGGCTTCAGTACCAAATAATCAGGTTTAGGGAGTGAATAACATGAGACAAAATAATCCTTATAAATGGTGGAATCTGCTGTTTTTCCTTGGCGTGCTCCTCGTAAACACACTATCGGTGGCTCTGCCGCTTGGCGGGAACAGCACCGGTGAAATTTCGGACAGGTACCATACATTACTTACACCCGCCGGCTACGCTTTTTCCATCTGGTCGCTGATCTATCTGCTGCTCGCGGGCTTCATCGTGTATCAATTTAGGCAGGATACCGGTTCACGGGAATCCGTACGCTCGATCGGCATCTGGTTTGTGCTCAGCTGTATTTTCAACATGGGCTGGCTGTTTCTCTGGCATTATCTTTATATTGAGCTGTCGCTCGGAGTTATGGTACTTATGCTGATTACACTGATTGTCATCTACCGCAAAACGCGCAGCATCTCTGACCCCACTACGGGCGAGAAATGGCTGGTCAAGCTGCCGTTCAGTCTATATCTGGGCTGGATCTCCGTTGCCACGATTGTTAATGTCAGCGTTGTTCTGGAAAAGAACCATTGGGACGGCTTCGGATTAAGTGATCCTACCTGGGCCGTAATTATGCTCTGTGTCGGCACCTTGCTTGCGGTTATTGTCAGTTTCCCTTACCGGGACAGTATCTATCCACTGGTCTTCGTCTGGGCCTTCATCGCCATTGCCTTGGAGCACAAAGATACCGGCAGCGTATTTATTACCGGCCTAGTCACTGCCGGCTTACTTCTGCTCTACTCCATATGGCTGCTGCTGACACCTCGCCGGAGCAAATATTAAAGGTTTATTCCTCTATTTAGACGTCAAAAATCCCTGAGCGCTTCCTTCCTACGGAAAACACTCAGGGATTTTCTTGTTTACCAAGCTTATTTCTTACGAGCTACCGCTTCAATCTCTACAAGTCCATCTTTGGGCAGACGCGCAACCTCGACAGCACTGCGTGCCGGATATGGCTCTGTGAAGAATGTACTGTATATCTCGTTCACAGCCGCAAAATCATTCATGTCCTTCAGGTACACGGTTGTCTTCACTACATGCTCCATGGATGCGCCGGCCTCTTCAAGAATCGCCTTCACATTGCTTAGCGATTGACGTGCCTGCTCTTCAACGCCTTCTGCCAAAGCTCCTGTCTCCGGATTCAGACCCAGTTGACCTGATGTGTATACCCAGTTCCCGGCAATGATCGCCTGACTGTAAGGGCCGATTGCACCTGGAGCTTTTTCGGTTGCTACCTGTTTTTTGCTCATGTTCTCCTCCTGTTTGCTGTACAAAGGCAGTGATCACGCTATGTACGTATGATTATGTCCCATTGTACGACCTGGGCCAAGCTTATTGCAAACCTCAAGCCTTCACTTTGCCAATCACATGAATCACTTCGTTGGTATAGACATGCACACCGTGCGTATCGGCAAGGGCAATGTTCATCATTGTTCTTGCCACCTTCGCTGCGGGTATTGCCCGGTACTTGGCCGCATTTCCCACCATGGCGAAGTCCAGCGCTTTCATCACAACGGCCGCTGCCCGCTCGCCAAACCTGAATTCTTCGCGTTCTCCCAACAGGAGAGAAGGGCGGAACAGATGGAGTCCCGGAAAACCTGCAGCTATCAACCCTTCCTCCACTCTCCCTTTGGTTCGGGAATAGAAATTGCGCGATTTGGCATTTGCCCCCATCGAGGAAACCGCCAGAAACTGCTTCACCCCGCAGGCTTTGGCCAGCGCCGCAGCGGCAAGTGGATATTCCAGATCCACACGTTCAAACTGTTTCTGCGAGCCGGCTTTTTTGATGGTTGTTCCAAGACAGCAAAAGACGGCAAAAGCACCAGCAAATTGCTCCTTGTACTGTGCGAGCTGCTCCCAATCAATGATCACCTGCTTCAGTTTGGGATGCTCTAGCTTCAATGGATGACGCACCAGCACGCGTACCTCATCCCAATCGCCGTTCAGCAGATCTTCCGTTAACGCCCTGCCTACAAGGCCCGTAGCCCCCATTACTACTGCAATTCTTGTCATTGAATGATCTCCTATCACGCGAAGTCAGAGGAAGGCCGGGCCTTCCTTTGCATTTAGTCCCTTAGAATACGCCGGCCCAGCAGCAGTGCCAGAACAAGCATCAGCAGACCAACGATAAGCTGCATCCCGTATACCTGCATCCATTGCGGCCATTCCTGTATCCACTCATAGATCCGCCCTCCGATAAGCGGTCCAAAAAATGCGGCAAGTCCTGTCAGCGCCGCATACATTGCCATGTACATAGGCCGTTCTTTCTTCGGCGTATCGCCAATGATGAAGTTGAAGGCCAGCTGGTTAAAGCCCCCCACACCTACACCGAACACAATATGGGCGGCAAAGAGCACAAGCAGCATCGGCAGTACAGACAGCAGTCCCCAGAGCAGCGAGGATATGGCGATAATCGGCAGTGTCCAGAGCAGCAGCCGCTTATTGCTGTACCTGGCATTCAGATTTCCCCATACATAGAAGCTCGCCATCATGAAGATCGTCTGCGATACGTTCAGCAGGGACAAGGTCTCATAATTGATATCCAGCAGTTGCAGCATGACATAGGAATAAAGCGGAACCGTCAGGTTCTGCAGCAACAGCCATGCGGACAAGAACAATGTAGATTTCATGAACAGCGTATCATGCAGAGGCTTCTTCAGCATCGGCAGAAAATCCTTTTCCTCCGATTTCTCAAACGGCACGTCCGGATAGAAAAAGAACACGATGATATTGGAGATGGAAAAAATCCAGACCACAATATACAGAATCAGAAACCCGTGTCCTCCGGGATAACGGTCAAGTATAAGACCGCCGCCATACATTACCAGACTTCCCAAGGCATTCAGAACCGTATTGCGGATTCCAAAATAACGGCCCCTTACGCGTGCAGGAACCAGGTCGCTGATTACAGAACTCCACAATACACCACCTGCTGTATTGGCAATGAAGGCAATCGTATATAAAACGATAAATGCGGTGACCCAATACTCTTGCGGAAAAATAAACGGGACCAGCCCGGTTGAGCCCCAGAGCAGCCTGTGCAAGCCGATAAAAGTCACCATGGCCCATTTGCGGCTTGGCAGCTTTTGAATCAGAAAAGCTACACCTATCTGCGCTACATTCACCAATGTAGTAAGTGCAATCACAAAACCGATCTGACTGGAGCTTGCTCCAAGATATAACAGAAAGCCTGTCAGGAACTGCCCTTGGAGCAGTACCTGAAATATCGTTGATGGTACCCCCTCAAACGTAGCGATCTGCAGATTCTTACGATGTACCGAGGCTTTGCGGAGAGGTTTTGAACTCGAACCGCCAAGCCTGTTTCTCATGATGTTCATGGGGGGAATTACACTCCTTTGATGCGGCTTTTGCTTCATTCTACTCTGCATCAAGCTCCTGTCAATACGCCAAAATCACAAATAAAATTGGATTCCCATGAACTTTCCTATCCTGACAATTATAGTGGTAAATATAGGGAAAATAAGCTTCCATGTTCTTCCCTGCTGGATAGTGTAATGAATCCGCCCAGGAGCTTGGCCAGATCACTGCTGATGGATAGTCCGAGGCCAGTCCCTCCATACTTCCGGCTGATGCTGCTGTCCGCCTGCTGAAAAGCCTCAAAAATGATCATATGCTTCTCGGCGGCAATTCCAATCCCGCTGTCCTGCACATCAAAGACCACCCAGCGTTTCAGTACAGGTCCTTCTAAGCGCTCTACCAGCCGAATATTCAGCGATACAAAGCCGTCCACCGTAAATTTAAACGCATTGGACAACAGATTGCGGAGAATCTGCTGTACCCGCTGAGGATCCGAATGAATCACCTGCGGCACGTTCTCGCTGAGTGTAATATTGAATTCCAATCCCTTCTGTCTGGCTGCTACTGTAAACTGAAGTGCGAGCAATTCTGGAATCTCACTGACATTAAGCTCCTCATTAACCACATCCAGCTTGCCCGCTTCTACCTTGGAGAGATCCAGAATATCATTGATCAGCGCCAGAAGATCATTGCCGGACCGGTGTATGATTGCGCCATATTCAGCGATCTCCTCCCTGGCAAGCTGCAGATCATTTTCTTCAATAATCTGCGATAAATTAATGATACTGTTAAGCGGTGTCCGCAGTTCATGCGACATATTAGCCAAAAACTCCGATTTGAATTGGGAGGCCAGCATCAGCTGCTTCGCCCGTTCCTCCAGCACAATCTTATTCTTATGCAGCTCTTCCGCCTGAGCGGAGAGCAGTTCATTTGCCCTTACCACCTGTCCGGTGCGCTGCAGATCAAGCTGAAAATCACGGATGATCAGCGAAAACAGTATGCTCAGAGCGATCCCTGCAGGTAACGTGGCAGGCATAATGTGCGTGAGGTACACTTGATCCGGTATCACTCCAAATACAATGATATTCACCGCATTCAACAAATTAACAACCAGAATAACTAGGAGGCCCTTGCCCACAATCGTAACCGTCGTACGGCGCACCCAATAGCTGAGCCCGGCACACACGAATCCCAAAATCGATAAATTCAGCACGCCTGCCACCGCCGCCTCGTTCACCCCGAAGAAGAGACGGGTCAAGCCTATGCCCACTCCAATTATTATAAGAATAAAGGGCTGGGGAAATGCGAGGGTGGAGATAATCAGCGGCACAAACCTAAGATCAAAGATGGCATTCTCATGCAGTCTGTATCCAAACAATATGGTGATCCAGCCGGCAAAAATGGAAAGTATGACCCAGCTTACCTTTTTGACCGTCTCCGGGGCATGAGAAATCGTATGTTTATATATTAAATTCGCCAGATAAGCGACAGTAATCAGCAGAGCTGTGTTCACAAAAAAACTCTTCAAATACTCCATAGCACACTCCTTCAATAGTACAGGTAGGTAATTCTTAACAATCATAGTACCATAATAAGTAGAATCAATACATGAAATCAGAGTCCTAGTAGTTCATGTGAACCAGGCATAAAAAGAGCGCAAATCAGATACGATTTGCGCTCTTTTTATGCTGCGGAAACCAGGGCCTCATAAGACTCCAGCGTCTTTTCATGCTCCGGTCTCCGCTCTGCTTATGCAATATAATTACAGACTCCTCTTTCAGGTCACATTCCTCAGGTGTCCATGTCTCAACATCCGGAAGCATATAGTACCGGGGATGAAAGCTGCAGAACATCTCACCCTGTTGTGTAAGTACCCGGTCAGTGTTGATCTCGATAATCCTGCCGCTTACAACATGGGATTTATACATAGACATCGCCTCTCCTGCTCATGTGATTATCCTGTTTTGAGCCTGTTCTGAAGGTGTGCTTTTATATTAGTGGCGGATCGATTGTTCCCAATTGCGGTATTCCGCTTCTGCATCATCTTTGGTATGGCCGTAGCGCTCCTGGAGTTTGCCTACCAGCTTATCCTTCTCACCGTCGATAACATCAAGGTCATCATCCGTGAGTTGTCCCCATTGTTTCTTGGCTTCACCTTTAAGCTGCATCCACTTACCTTTGATTACGTTGTTATCCATTACATGCTCATCTCCTTAGGTGTCTTTTTTAGTAGTGACCAGAGGCTCATGTCTTAAAAAAACATTACCCGCGATCCTTTAAATTGAATCTAATACCGTCGGCAGAGGAAAACAGCAGATTACGTCGTTTTTTGTCACATAATAGTCTCTTAAAACCGTATCCAAGTATTTTAAAATTTGATATAATTCATGTGTTGATAAATTAGTTTACTTTCAAGTGATTTTTTTCACTTGTCTATTGTTTTAAATATGCTAGAATGCCACCGGAGATAAAACAAGATAATTAAAATTTTTTCTATTATCTGTCGATATAAGTCATATAGCGGATACAAAAAGGGTCTTAAGACCGATTCAAAAGTGATATATGTCATTTATAAAGTGATTTTTATCACTTCCAACAGCTATTAAAATGTTTTACATTTTAATATATATATTTTAAACTATTTCTTTGGAGGTCACATTAAAATGAAAAAAGCTTCTGTAATTTTGTCGAGTGCTCTTGTACTTGGTACTTTGCTGGCAGGCTGCGGCAACAACAATGACGGGAAGAACGCGGCGGCTACGAATGCTCCTGTCGAATCCACTGCACCTGCGGCAACTGATGCCGGCACTGCAACTGCTGAAACAGGTAAGTATCAAGATGGAACATATTATGGAACAGCACCTGCTGATGAAAAAACCGGCTGGCAATCGTTCGTTCTGCTGACTGTAGAAGGCGGAAAAATCACCAAAGCGGATTGGGACGCTTTCAACGTTAAAAACGCTGGCGACCTGAAGAAAAAAGTATCTGAAGATGGAAAATACGGCCTGGTATCCAAAGGTGGCGGCCAAGCAGAATGGCATGAGCAAGCAGCTAAAGCTGAAGCCTTTTTAATTGAAAAACAGGATCCTGCAGCAGTAGTCGTAAATGCTGAAGGCAAAACCGATGCAATCTCCGGCGTTTCCGTTGGTGTAAGTGACTTTGTTGCTGCTTCTCAAGCTGCTCTGGCTGCAGGCCCTACAGAAGTTGGTCCTTACAAAGATGGCGGATACACTGCTGAAGGCGAAATGGATGCAGAATCCGGCTGGAAATCTACTGTCGCTATTACGGTTGCAGGCGGAAATATCGTAGCTGCTAATTTCAGCGGCGTGAATGCTGCCGGTGACGACAAGAAACAATATTCTGTAGACGGCAAGTACGGCATGAAAGCCGGCGGCGCTGCTGCTGAATGGCACGAAGAAATCGCTCTGGCCGAAAAATACTTCCTTGATAACAAGGGCGCTGCTCCTACTATGGATGCAGAAGGCAAAACCGACGCTATTTCCGGCGTTTCCATCCATGTTGGCGAATACTTTACACTTGCAGAAAAAGCACTTGAAGGCGCGAAATAATATTCGCTTCCCTCTTGCAGCTAATCAGAAGAATGAGGTGAGTTTCCCTTGAAGAAAATAGTCATTTTGGGCGGCGGCTACGGCGGCGTACTCACGGCTAAGAAACTGGCAAAGAAGTATAAGAATAATAAAGATGTAGAGATTAAGCTGATTGACCGCAATCCTTATCACACTCTCTTGACTGAACTGCATGAGGTGTCCGCGAACCGCGCGCCTGAGGATTCAATCAAAGTGGATTTGAAGAAAATTTTTGCCGGCCTGAAAGTGGATGTTGTACTGGATGAGATCAGCAATATTGACTTCAAAAGCAAAAAGCTTAAATCTGACAAAGCAACCTATGCTTACGATTACCTGGTAATCGGCACAGGCAGCAAACCCACATTCTTCGGAATTCCCGGAGCGGAAGAGAATACCTTCTCCTTCTGGTCTTATGATGATGCGGTTGCGCTCAAACGCCAGATCCGCGATATGTACACCAAAGCCGCCAAGGAGAAGAACCCTGCTGTACGCCGCGCAATGTTGACTTTCGTCATCATCGGTGCCGGATTCACGGGTGTCGAACTGGTTGGTGAAATGGCCGAACAACGCGAAGAACTGTGCAGAGAATTCTTCATCGATCCTTCCGAAGTGCGTCTGATCGTTGCCGATATGGCTCCGAAGATTCTGCCTATCCTTCCGGATAAGCTTATTCAGAAGGCTGAAGCCCGTCTGCGCAAGCTGAACGTCGAAATCGTTACCGGTGCCAAGATCACTGAAGTAGGTAACGGCAGTGTAGCGCTCGGCGAGAAGAACATCGTAGATTCCCAGACTATTGTCTGGACTGCCGGTGTGGAAGGCTCCGAAATCGTTGGCGGCCTTGAAGTACAACAACAGGGACGTAAACGCATCGTTACCAACGAGCATTTGGAAAGTGTTGACCACAAGAACGTTTACGTAGTTGGGGACAATATTTTCTATATTCCTGAAGGTGAAACCCGTCCTGTTCCACAGATGGTTGAAAATGCTGAACAAGCTGCTCCGGTCATTGCCAACAACATTGCTGCAGACATCAGCGGTACCGCCAAAAAAGCCTACAAACCAGGCTTCCACGGCACGATGGTCTCCATCGGCAGCCGGTACGGTGTTGCGAACGTAGGTCTTCCAGGCAAGTTCTTCATGCTTACCGGATTCATGGCAATGCTGTCCAAGCATTTTATCAATATGTTCTATCTTTCTCAAGTAGTAGGTTTTAACAAAGTATGGACCTACATGATGCATGAATTCTTCCATGTAGAGAACCGCAAGAGCTTTGTCGGCGGCTATTTCTCCAAACGTTCACCGAACTTCTGGCTGGTTCCGCTCCGTATGCTGCTTGGGGGCATGTGGCTATATGAAGGTATAGACAAGCTCAGAAAGATTTGGGAAGATCCAAATAAGATTTTCCTGATTCCTGCTCCTGCACATCTTACGGATGCCGCCTCTTCGGCCAGCGTTGCCGTCGATGCCGTCAAGGATACAGTAGATGCGCAATCCGCAGCCTCCGCAGTATCCACTGCTAAGGAAGCGGTTGAAGCTTTGTGGGTTCCAGGATGGATTTATGATATTACCCACTGGTTTATGAACCTGATGTTCTATAACAGTGGCGGAACAGATTATACTGCACTGGCAAAATGGTTCCAAATCGGCATGGTTTGTGCCGAAATCGTCTTCGGCGTTATGCTTATCGTGGGTCTGTTTACTGCTATTGCTTCAATAGCGACCATAGCTATGGCCGTTATGATCTGGTCTACCAAGATGGCTTCTACAGAAATGCTCTGGTATGTTGGGGCAGCTATCGCCTGCATCGGCGGATCCGGCAGCGTCTTCGGTCTGGACTACTATGTCCTGCCTTGGCTCAAAAAGCAGTGGAAACGAATCCCGCTTGTGCGCCGGTGGTATTTATATACCGACTGATATATATACCCGTTGTTTCGCATTTCTAACATCGTGTAATCAATAATATCAGCAACTTATGTGTATTGTATGTTGTTTCAGCTGAATATGATGTTCTTAAGAGTAATGTGTCCGTTGGACACATTACTCTCCTTATTTATTAAGGTACTAGCATAATCCATCGCAGATTTATTTGGATTTTTAACAAAGGGTTTTGTAGGGATAATCAAGGTTATGGTTTCTTCCGGCAAAACCGACAAGAAGGAGAGAATCTTGTGAACAGAAAAATCATTGAAGACAGCATCCGGTTGCTTCAGGCTGAAATGTCCCCGATCGCCGGAATTCAGCTGCGTCTCTCTCCGGCAGAATGTGAGCAACTGCTCTCGGTACTGGAACGCCATGATCTGGAATATGACCGCAAAGCCCATCTGCTAGGGATATATATCATTCTTACTGTAGCGGCTGAGCGCCATATGGAATGTGCTCCACATCATCCTGACCTTACCCGCAACATTTTGGATGGAGATTATTTGTACAGCTTTTATCTGCAATTTGCGGTGAAATGCCGTGAACTGGACCTTGTTGCTTATCTGGCTCCTTCGATTAAAAAAATGCAAATCGCGCGGTCAAATGGAGACTTCGCAGAACAAAATCCGGCGGCGGGCATTGAAGAGTTCCTGATTCAGGAGCGGAGGCAGCACAGCCGTACCAGCAAAGCCATTTGACAGGTGGGAACCATAAAGATGAAGCTGCACGAAGCCTTAAACATAGACCTGAATGAAATTAACCATGAAATCCAGAATATTGTGGTCCGTGATAAAGATGTACCCAAAAAGTCGCAGCTGGCCCAGAGTATCCTCGAGCTGACCGGCTCCGGAGGTAAAAGGCTCCGTCCGCTGATGGTCATCGTCGGCAGCCGTTTTGGACCCAAGCCTGTGGGCCGCAGAACTCTTCAGTTATCTGCTGCTGCTGAATTTATACACGCCGCCTCACTAATTCATGATGATATTATTGACAATGCTGAACTGCGCAGGGGGGCTCCGGCCTTGCATACCAAGACTGGCGTACTCTCTGCGGTGCATATCGGGAATTATATGTCCGCCCGCGTAATTGAGCTGCTCAGCAAATACACAGGTGACAAAAACCGTTATGTTCATGATCTATCAGCCGTAGCTACCGCTCAACTATGTCTGGGAGAATACCAGCAGATGGAGCATGCTTACGATTACAACCTTACCCACGAAGAGTACCTGGAGAAATCCCGGAATAAGACCGCCCTGCTGATGGCGACCTGTTTGCGGGTTGGTGCGCTGTCTACGGAGAGCACCAAAGACGTCGCGGACCTGCTCTATAGCTTTGGTGAAGCGCTGGGGATGTCCTTTCAGATCCAGGATGATCTGCTCGACTTCACCCAGTCGGCCGATGTGCTGGGCAAGCCTGCCGGAAGTGACCTGCGCCATGGCCAGGTTACCCTTCCTGTACTCTTTGCCCTGCAGAACCCCGAACTGGCTCCAGTGATCCGTACCATCGGCCCCTCCTCTTCCGATGAGGCGGTCGCTCATGTGCTGGCCCTGATAGGCCGCAGTGACGCCCTGGCCCGTACGGAGGAAGTTAGCCAGGATTATCTGAAGCAGGCCGCTGGAATCATCCAGCAGCTCTCCAGCTACCCGGCACATGCTGATCTGGAGACGCTGCTGCAGTATTTTGCCGGCCGGGATCGTTAAGGCTGCTTGGAATGGTGTAGTTGGCACTGCATAGGTGCTTTTTGCAACTTGGAAGATGGCCTGCTAGGTAGCTAATACCTAGCCGAAGCTTAAGAATAACTAAACGCTGACTCATATGCGGGGGCGTTGTCAGAGATAAACAGCCAGCGATCCACCTCGGCCCACCTAATAACGCAAAAAGAAGGTCCAGTTAGTCTGGGCCTTCTTTTTGCGTTTTCCTAATCCTTTGCTTATTGGTATTTTCCTTTTTGCGTTTAGCATTCTTCCGTTAGAGCCTCTACAGAGGAATGCGAAGAGTTATTTGATTGTCTTTGTCTTTGTCTTTGTCTTTGTCTTTGCCTTATTTCGCTAAATGAGCGAACGCAGCGAAGCGCCCGTGAGTAAGTTTAGCTCTTTTGTTCTGTGGTTGTGGTTCATGTTGTTGGGGTTGATCTTTCTAGCTCTTAAAGCTGTTTGTCCTTGAACCATGGCCCTAGTGGGACTGAGTTCACGGGAATGACCACCAAGCCAAGGAAAGCCGCGTAAGCCAGCTTTCCGCGCTAGTGTTCATGCCCGCCCCCTGCTGGGCGGGCATGTTGTCTTTTTTGTGTTAGTTTTTTGGGGTGGGCCCAGCCAGGTTAGGACGGAACGGAGGGGAAGTTTGGAACTGTAGGAGCGATAGCGTCCGCCTTTGTCTCCAGATGTTATCGCTAATAGCGATCTAATCCAAAACATCTGGAGACAACAGCGGCCGGAAGTCCAAACATTCCCCGGAGCGGAGCCTCTCCTAACCGCGCCCTCACACACCCTAATGAACATAAAAATAATCAATCATCGTGCACAGCAATATCACCATACTGATCACCTGATTCAAATTATAAGAAGCCACCTTCATCAGCCGCCGGTTATGAGGCTTAATAATGCGGTGCTCTGTCATCAGCAGCAGTGTAGCAATGCCGATGCCTACCAGGTACATCCAGCCCAGATCACGCCAGAGGTACAAGAACAGCAGCAGCATAATCATAATGAAATGCAGACCTTTGGAAATACGCAGCGCATTCTCCAGCCCGAAGAAGCTGGGAATCGACCACAGGCCGTTCCGGCGGTCAAAATCGATATCCTGCGTACCATAGATAATATCAAACCCGGCGATCCAGAGCATGACAACCGTACCAATCACAAACGGCGTGAACGCAATATTCCCCGTCACGGCGAACCAGGCACCTATCGGCGCCGATGCAATGACAAAGCCCAAATACAAATGGCTTAAGAACGTGAATCGTTTGGTATAGGAATAGGATGAGATCAGAACGATAGCTACAGGCGACAGCAGCAGGCAGAGCAGATTCAGCATACCGGAAGCTACAATGAACAAAGCATAGTTGATGATGATGAAGAAAATGACTTCCTTCTCTGCAAGCAGCCGCTGCGGGAGATGACGGTGTGCGGTACGCGGATTCTTACCGTCAAAGGTCCGGTCAACCAGACGGTTAAAGGCGTTAGCGCCGTTCCGCGCACCGATTAGAGCAATTAGCCCCCACAGCATCATGTGTCCGGATGGCCAACCCCCTGCCGCCCAGACCATCGAGATGATAGCAAAGGGCAGCGAGAACAGCGTATGGGAAAACATCACCAGCTCGCTGAACATTTTCAGCTTGAGCGCAGAGGTTTTGACAGCATTTAAGATGGCCATATTATTCTTCCTTTTCTGTAGAAACTTGTAGCAGTACTTCATTCAAAGCAGTCAGCATGCCGTCAATATCCTCAGCTGTAATAACCAGAGGAGGCTGGAAGGCCAGCACGTTGCGGCCTATACCATTTTTGCCGATCAAATACCCGCGGTCCTTCATCGCTTCCAGCACATCGTCGGTCAGCTCAGCCGAGCCGGCAGCATTTGGTGCCGCCAGCTCTGCGCCCAGCATCAGGCCAGTGCCACGTACATCAACGATCATTCCAGGATAACGTTCCTGAAGGGTATGAAGGCCTCCCTTGAGACGAGCTCCCAGCTCGGCTGCACGCACCGGCAGCTCTTCGTCGCGGATATAATCCAGCACCGCCAGCGCAGTAGCTGCAGACACCGGATTGCCCCCGAAGGTTGAAGCGGAAGGACGGTTCAGAGACGCCGCAATGTCATCCGTAGTCGCAAAGGCAGCTACCGGAACCCCGTTGCCCAGCGCTTTGGCCATACTGATAATATCCGGCACAACGCCAAAATGCTCCATAGCGAACATAGCTCCCGTACGTCCGTAGCCTGTCTGAATCTCATCGTCGATCAGGAGCACCCCGTACGCGTCCAGCAGCGCTTTGACCTCCCGGAAATACGTGAGAGCAGGCATAATCATGCCACCGTTCCCCTGAATTGGCTCTACGATCATTGCAGCGATGGTGTGGCCTTTTTCCTTCAGCACCCGTTCCAGGCTCTTCAGAGAAACGGCCGCTGCCTCCTCCAGCGTAAGCTCCGGATGATAGGGCCGCTCAATAAAGGTTACATCTTCATCCAGGTACTGATCCGTTCTCCACATGGACAGCCCGGTTACACTCATCGTCAGATTGGTACGCCCGTGCAGTCCGCTCTCCAGCGCAATGAACCCTTTGCGGCCGGTATGCATTCTGGCCAGCAGAAGCGCCCCTTCATTGGCCTCGGAGCCGCTGTTGACGAAGAAGCTGCGCCGCAACTTCCCTGGAAGCACCTCTTCCAGACGCTCAGCCAGATCCACATTTGGCTGTGTAAGATATACCGTCGAGGTGTGCTGTAGCTGCTGTAGCTGCGCAATCGTGCGTCCTGTAATCGCAGGGTTGCAGTGGCCGCAGGCGACAACCGATACACCAGCAAAGAAGTCCGTGTACTGCTTGCCGTTTTCGTCATAGACAAACTGCATGCTTCCACGTACAAGCTGCGGTGCATCCCGGTAAAAGTGTGCAGTACAGGGATAGAAATATTGCTTTCTTTTGGCGGCAACCGCTGTTCTTCCAATGGCTGTCTCTTGTTGCTTCATGAAGGGTTCCCTCTCTTTCAGGCGCCCGTCCGGGCGGTGCAGTATGGATTATGAATCCTCGACAATGTTTGTGAAAAAAGTAACTTATCAGTCATGCGCTTACCGTTATTATACGCTCTATCTTAATATTTTAAAATTTAAATAGTTCAATTAAACTGCAAGGCACCGAGTGTATAACCAGCATACACAGGTGTAAGTCCGCCCAATAAATCTTCCTGCGCATGATCGCCTCTAATAGCAGTCTGGTAGGCAGCAATGATGGTCCGCAGCTCTCCCGTGCTGTATGTGGCGCCTTCGATCCGGAAGCTGGCAATGCCAAGCCCGCGCATCTCATTCAGCATAGGCAAGTAGCAGAGTTCTTTGGAGAACAGCAGATGGCAGCGGCCAAATTGGTCACGATAGACCGGATTTTCCCCTTTATCTGTCTTTAGGACCAGCACATCATTTTTGACATACAGATTATCTTCTTCCGCAATAGGCTCCATAACCTCGGTATTCTCGTACAGATCATGTTCCATATACATCAGCGCCGGTGTGCCGTGAACAACAACCTCCAGAGGCAGATCACAACGCGAGGTGAAGTCGGCAAAATGTTCCATCGTCATTTCCGGCGATACGGTTAGCTTCTCCAGTCCCAGTCCGGTATACAGCTTCGCAGCAAGATGATTGTAGATATTCAGATTGGCATCACCGATCAACGGATAACCGGCAGCTCTGTAGCGACGAATGGCTCCAAGGTTGGTAATCATCAGTCCATCAATCGGCAGGCGTTCTCCACTTAGCAAATGATCATACTGGTTAAAATGAAGCTCCGTCATCATCCGTGGCATTCCGAGGTACAACCGGGTCTTCCCTTTAATGGCCCCAAGCGCCTTAATATCCTGCTTCGTAAACGGCCGGTCCGGCTCAAACACATCTCCAGGCAGATACAGGCTCTCTACACCCATTTCGATGACCAGACGGGCTTGCTCCATGTTATTCACACGCACAGCAAGTTCCGGTGCAGCTTTGGGATCCTTCTGAGCTTCCGCCAGGCGTTCGCGCAGCTCCACCACCCGGGTTTCGGACAGCTCGCGTTCGGCAGTTGGTGTACTGAACACTTTGCCCGTGCTGTAGAATTTGCCTGTGCCTTCGAAACGGCGGTTAATATTCGATAAGCCCGGTTTGCCAAAAGCGTAAGCGGTGGAGAAATCGCGTTTGCGGTTTTTGTATAGCTCTTTGGAGTCCACGGTCCGGTCAAAGCCAATCGGATCTTCAATGTAACGGTCAATGGCGTCGCTGTAGCTGTTCACCAGGGAGACCATGAATTCCTTATCGCGCATACGGCCTTCAATTTTGAAAGAGGTTATTCCCGATTCGATCAGTTCCGGAAGATGCTCATACATGAACATATCTTTGACGGCCAGCGGATATTCTGCCGGGAATACATAACCATCCTTCTTAATCCGGTAATCCCAGCGGCAAGGCTTCATGCATTTGCCCCGGTTGCTGCTCATCCCGAAGACCTGGGAGCTGAAATAGCAATTCGCCCCATGAACAGAACACATATCGCCATGAACAAAATACTCCAGCTCCATGCCGCTCTGCTGCCCTAGCAGCTTAGCCGTCTGCAGATCCATTTCGCGTGAGGTAACCACCCGGCTTACTCCGAGATCACGCAGTGCATGGATCATCTCCAGATTGTGTACATTCATCATGACCGAAGCATGGATAGGAACGGTAAGCTTCATCTCGCGGATCAGCTCCAGCACAGCCATATCCTGAACAATCAGCGCATCCGGACGGACCTCGTCAAGAAACTGCAGATAGGCTCTGGCTTCCTCCACATCCTCTTCGCTGAACAGATTGTTGACGGTGACATATACTTTTTTATCCAAGCTGCGGGCTATGGCCAGGGCTTCTATGATTTCTTCATGCGATAGATTATAGCCTTTGCGCATCATTCTCATATTGAGTACAGGACCGCCCAAATACACCGCATCACAGCCCGACTCGATCACTGCCTTGAAAATATCAAACGTACCTGCAGGTGCGAGTAGTTCAATTTCTTTTCCATTAAAAAATCTTGCCATTACCAATTCCCCCTAAAATATTACAATAGTGCCACTACAACTCCCATGATAACGAACATAGCTACAAAAACAGTATCGGTAACGCCCCACCTCAAGCGGTGATACCGGCTGCGCGGAGCATCCATGCGGAAGCCTCTGGCTTCCATGGAATAGACCAGATCCTGTGCCCGCCGAAAGGCGCTGGAGATCACCGGCACAAGCAGCGATACGAGCATCCGCGCTTTTTCTTTCAGTGGCAGTTCCTGCAGATCCGCTCCGCGGGAAGCCTGGGCTTTCATAATAATCTGCGATTCATCCAGAATCGTAGGGATAAACCGCAGCGCAATGCTGATCATCAGGGTAATCCGATCCGGCGACAGCCCTAACCTTTTGAATGGCGCCAGAATCCCCTCAAGCCCTTGGTTCAGCTTGCCAGGGGTGGTGGTAAAGGTAAGGAGCGCCGTGAACGTGATCAGAAACAGCATGCGGATGACAGAGAAAGCTGCCAGACGCAGACCGCCCTCATGCAGCGAGAACGAGCCGGCCGACCATAGCACATCTCCCTCTTTGACGGACAGGAGCTGCACAATGAAGATGAACAACATCAAATAACGCAAAGGCTTGGCCGCCTTGATAAAATACTTCAGCGGAATGCGCGTCGAGGCCATGACCGAAATCGAAAATACAGCCAGCAGCGCCATCGACAGCCAGGAATCCGACAAAAGAATTACAACTACATACAGCAGCATCCCGGTAAGCTTGGAACGCGCATCCAGCTTATGCACCCACGAGCCGGTCTCAATGCTGCGTCCCAGCAGCAGCCGCTCATTCATGGGCATCCCCCTGTTCTGCCGCTGTGCCAGACCGGAGCGTCCCCGGCAATGAAGCAATCAGCTCGGCAAGGCTCTCCGCAGTCAAGCGGGGCTTCTCGCTCGCAAGTCCGAACTTGCCAGCAACGGCCTGCCAATAACGGAGGGAATGCGGCACGCCAAGACCGCAGCGTGTAAGAATGCCCGGATCGGCGGCAAGCTCACCGCCGCTACCCTGAAAAGCAATCTTCCCGTCCTTCAGTAGAACCCAGCGGTCGGCAACCGGCAGCAGTTCGTCCATCCGGTGGGTTACGATAATGATCGTTCGTCCCTGCTCGCGGCAGAGACGTTGTAGTTGTGAGATTAGTTCAGCACGGCTGACCGGATCCAGCGTGGCTGTCGGCTCGTCCAGCACAACTATCTCCGGGTCCATGGCCAGTACGGAGGCAATGGCTGCCTTGCGCATCTGGCCTCCGCTTAAGCGGAACGGGTTACGTGAGAGCAACGCGAGATCCAGCCCCATTTCCAGCATGGCCTTGCGCGCACGCTCCTTAGCCTCCTCCGGACTCATGCCAAAATTGAGGGGTCCGAAGATCAGATCCTTTTCCACCGTATCTTCGAACATCTGCTGCTCCGGAAATTGAAAGACCAGTCCGACCCGGCGTCGCAGCGGCAGCAGCTTGGGCGATTTCTCACCGGCGTGTATGGTTACATCCAGAACTTTTACAGTCCCGTGCGTTGGTTTGAGAATACCATTGAATAGCTGCAGCAGTGTGGACTTGCCGGAGCCAGTTGCACCAGCAATCCCAGTCAGCGAGCCCTTGGGAATGCCTAGGGTAATATCATGCAGCGCCGTCTGTTTCCATAGACTATTCTCGGCATAAGTAAAACCTACTTGCTCTAGTTGAATGGCCATAGTGTATCTATTAGCTCCTTTTCACTGGAGGGCACATCCACCCTGATTCCCCGGCTTTGAAGTTCCCGGGCCAGGCGCCATGGATACGGCTCCAGCAGATGGCATTTCTCCAGAAGCTCTGTATTTCTGAATAGCTCCTGGGGGGTAGTATCAGCAGCAATGCCACCGCTGTGCAGAGCCAGCACCCGGTCGGAGGCCAGAATCTCGTCAGCATCGTGCGTGATCATCAGGATAGTGTATTGCCCATCGTCCCGCATCCCCTGCAGGATGCCCAGCAGTTCATCCCGGCTTGCCTCATCCAACATGGAAGAGGCCTCGTCAAAGATGACGATGCCTGGCTTCATGGCAAGAATGGAAGCGATGGCGACACGCTGCTTTTGTCCACCCGACAGCTCGCCCGGATGCTTGGCCAGCAGATCCTCAATCCCCAGCTTCAAGGTGTAGGTTCTAAGCCGTTCCTCCATCTCAGCGTAGGGCAAACACAACCCCTCCAGGCCAAACAATATATCTTCTTCAACCGTAGCCCCGATAAACTGATTATCGGGATTCTGGAACACCATGCCGATACATTGCCGGATCGTTCCAATCGTTTCTTCACCCAGCCGATGGCCGCATATAGTGATCTCCCCGCCGCTCTTAGGCAGGAGCGCATTCAGCAGCTTAACCAGCGTCGACTTGCCACAGCCATTCGGACCCACGATACTCACCCACTGGCCCTGTGGAATGGATAAGTTGATATTGTGGAGAATGGAACCGTCCGGATCATAGCCAAAAGAGACTCCGTCCAGCTGAACCACAGCCGGCACTCCTTCTTCCTCCAGATCTTGATATGCTTCAATCATGTTAGTCATCCTTCCGCTGTTGGACCCGCTTTAGCCCAAAAACTCTTCGAACAGCGATATTTTGGACAGCGACGCTACCAGATAACGTACGGCGAAGCCAACGGCAATCCCCGTTACAATCCCGGTAATAAGCAGCACCGGCAAGTAGTAGAAAATACTCATGGATTTAAATACAATGGCTGCCGCGAACAGCTGCCCTGTATTATGAGCCAGTCCGCCCGCTATACTAATACCAATCACACTAAATTTCTTGCCTCCCCATTTCACCAGCAGAAACATCACTACAAAGCTGAGCAGCGATCCGAACAGACTGAAGAGAAGACTCGAAAATGTGCCGAGCAAAAAAGCGGTAAGCAATGTCTTCAGAATGACCAGCATAAAGGCGTCACGGCCCCGCAAAAAGAAAATACATGTCAGAATCATGATATTGGCAAATCCGAGCTTGGCGCCAGGCATCAGTCCAACCCCAACCAGCGGAATCTGTGCTTCTACCAGACTTAGCACTACAGCGACTGCAGCGAATATGGCCACAATTACCGTTCGTTTCAATGCTGTTGCCGATTCACTACTGGACATAGCCATCTATCTCTTCCTCCCCGGACACGCCGCCTGCTATTTCTACTAATACCCGGTGCGGCAGGCACACAATGGTCTGCTTGGGACGGGTAATATGGCCAAAGCCCAGACATACCTTGTCCGGACAGTCCGCATCGTACATTTCAATCCCGTAGTCATACACCTTCAAAATGTTATAACCGCGCTCTGTGCGGATATCAATGGTTTGTTCTTCTTTTGTAAGCTTCACTGTCTTATACAGCTTGCCATCCACCGTTATATTGGCTACTAGGTTGTTGCCGGGTCCCGCCTTGTCGGTATCGTTCGAGAGCCATCTCGGCACGATAAAAGCAAGCGCGGCAATGAGCACGATGGAAATCAGCAGCACATCTGCGCGTTTCATAATGATCTCCCTTATTTTTTAGTTAAAATCCAGACTTATTAATTATAACGGTCTGTTTGCAATCCTTCAATGAATGTACTCGGGATTTGTCGGTTTTAGGGAGCAGTTCACAAAATAGGCACGCAAGCAGAAGCGGATACCGATCATAAATGGATGGCATCCGCTTCAATAAGAAATATTAGGATAAAGTCGTTATTCACTGCCCGCGCTTCACCGCTAACCAACCCGGCCAGGATAACCTGCTCCATCGGATTTCTCAGTTTTTCCGAAATACGCCAGAAACAAACCGGTAAATTCAGGGTCCCACTGGGTGCCCATGCCCTGTTCCAGAATAGCCAGTGCGCGCTCATGATTCATCCCTTTGCGGTATGGCCGGTCCGAGGTCATGGCATCATAGGCATCAGCCACGGCTATGATCCGGCCATGCAGCGGAATAACCGTTCCGGCCAGGCCGTCCGGGTAACCTTTCCCGTCATAACGTTCATGATGCGAACGAACCCCACCCAGGTATGGCGCCATCTTTTCCACAGGCTCAATCTGACGCAGAATATTCTCACCAAGGACGGGATGGCTCTTGATCTGGTCGAATTCCTCGTCGGTCAGCGCTTCTTCCTTGAAGAGAACAATGTCCCTTACGCCGATTTTACCGATATCATGCAGCAGGGCAGACTTGCGCAGATCATCCAGTTTCTGCCCGCTAAGCCCTGCGAGCTGGCCAATAATCACCGAGTATTCTGCCACCCGCAGCGAGTGACCGGCCGTGTAAGGGTCCCGGGCATCAAGTGCGACGGCTAAGGTGGTAAAATAGCTGTCTAGCAATTGTCTGTTCTGCTGTTCCCGGGTCTGCAGACCCCGGACCATCATATTAAAACCGGCAACAAGCTTCGAGAATTCATCAGAGTACTCGTCTTGCACCTGCAGCAGCCGTCCGTCTTTGACATTGTTCATGGCTTGGTACAACTCGTTGATCGGATGCTGCACACTTCGGGTCAGAAGCCAAGCTGCTATGGAAGAAAAGAGGGTACCGATTAACAGCACAAGCCCTGCCCACTCCCAATAGTTCTGCATCCCGTCCACTCCTCCGTTACGCAGCGTTTCCAGCCTGATCTGGGTTGCCATAATGAACAGAAAGAGCGGGAAAGTACCGATCAGCATACAAGTGACGAGAAATTTGGGGCGAATGGGTACAAACACATGACCTTCCAGAGAAAGGTCCACCTTATATATTGCCAACGCCCGGTTCCTGAATTCTTTTATCAGCGGGATGATTGCCGAGGAGGTCAGAAAAAATTCAATCAGCGCGTGCATGCAGGCCACCAGAATGGCCCCCGCGACCGCAAGTATTAGATAAAAGTAAGGCAAACTGATCCATCCAGTACGAATCATCCATAGGGTCAGGAGCGTTGCCGGCAGAGACAACCCGAGAAAATGCGGACCCATTATCCGCTGTACCGCAAGCTTCGGCATCCGGTGAGTATGCAGATAAGCTTCATCCAGCATGGCCAATGTCGGTTTTTGCTCCGTAAGCGCCATCCGGATTGGCCGGATCTGTCTGACAAAAACACCGATTTCCGCAACAGCCATAATAACAAACGAGATCAGCAATATGATCAGCAGCCGAAGATACTCTTTTGGGCTTATTTCAAGCGAGGAGAGAAGGATCAGGCTTCCCACCGCAAGTACAGCAACCACGGAACCAAATATGTAGTTAAAAATCTGTCTTTTCAAAAAAGCTCCGTATACCTTCATCGGTTCCCTCGTTTCCAACGTTCCTGTTGAGCCTAACTATTTGCATTTCTTTACATTCCATGATATACTTAGTGAATATTTGTTTGCAGTATATACTATCCCCATCAAGAAGATGTCAAGCCGATTCGTTGCGATTTTATCTATATCGGCATTTTGGACACAAAATCTTACGTTTTCTTGCAGTACTATTCCTTTTTATGAGATTAAATTCGAACATAGTTTTCCGATTCGCACTGGCGCGGCCACGGAGCCGCAAGGACAAAAGAGAGGTAGGGCTTTTGTCGTTTTGGAAGGATTATTCTCGCCACACGGCTGCTGGAAATAACAAGGATCAAGACACCCGTTTTTCTCAAGGACGGCGGGGGATTAAATATACGCAGAAGACATGGTTTCGCTGCTTTCTTGTAGATAGGATGCAGTCCCATGTGTGGAACATATTAGCGCCCGATAACCGCATTCTGCGGATATCGGGCGCGTCTACGTTTCCGGGGCTTTTTTTGCCAGGTCAATGGATGTACCGGGTAACAAAATTAGCCACCTTCGCTATATACGATGCTTTATCTGTGTCATACGCGAGGCCGTGTCCCGCACCATGCACTACAAGCTTATCCTTAGGACTCTTGCAAGCTTGATAGAGCTCCTCCATCATATGGAACGGCACGAACCTGTCGGCATCACCATGTATGAACAGTATAGGCACGCGGGCTTTGCGGACCTGCTTCAGAGCGGAAGCCTCTCCGAAGAAATACCCGGCTCTGATGCGGGTGATGAGGCTTGCCATATGCACAAAAGGAAAGCTTGGCAGATGATACATCCGCCAAAGCTGGTAAGACAACTGCGCTTTGACCGAGGTATATCCGCAGTCGGCTACAATAACTTTTACCTGCGGCGGAAGCTCTTCTCCCGAAGTCATCATCACGGTTGCTCCGCCCATAGATATCCCGTGCAGCACAATCTGTGCTTCCGGTCCATTCTCCGCCAGGATGTACCCGATCCACTTCAGATAATCCCGGCGCTCCGGCCAGCCGAACCCGATATAATCCCCCTTGCTGTTCCCATGTCCACGGGCATCGGGAAGCAGTACATTATAGCCCATAGTCTCATAATAGATTTTGGCACATGCCCCCATATCCTTGCCTTTCGCGGAATATCCGTGCGCTATAATAGCAGTTCGCCCTGCGGCACGCTCTGACGGAAGATAGTAGCCGCGCAGCATGAGCCCATCATCAGACATAATATCAACATTTCTGAAGCTGTGACGGGATACCCACTCTGCTCCTTCGCCCCAGGACGCCCCGGCAACCGGCGGGTCCACCTTAAGATCAGGCGTCTTTGCCAGAAATTCCTTCGGTGCCCGCTTGATTGCGATGCCATAAAAAAAGAATCCTGCATAAGTCACACCGCCGGCAATAATCATCACTACGGCAAGTATAATTACACTCCACATGAACGTCTGCCGCCTTTCCTTCTATAGAATTGAATCAACTGGCTTGGCGCCAACCAATTTTCAGCATAGTATACCATGGCTTAGGGAGCGACTGGAAATTCATACCCAAGTTAATACAAAAGAACAGGGTTTCTCCACTAAGGGAGATGCCCTGTTCTTTTGTTTGTCTACTATTTCCAGATTCACTTACCGTTTGCGTCGACTGCTCCTAGCTGCTCTACTGAGCAGCAAACCCAAACCTGCAATTCCCAGACCAACGAGGTAATACGGTGCTGGACTGGCTTCCCCGGTCTGCGGCAGCTTGCGGGGTATATCCACACTCCCCAAAGGAATCTCATCGTCTATGATCACTTCTTCCTCAGACTTCGTCGTTGCTGGTGCTGACGGAGCAGGGGGAGGCGCCGGTGTAGTCTGGGGTGAAACTGTCGGCTGCGCTGGAGCTACCGTTGCCGCTGGCCCCAAAGGAATGGGATCCTCATTGATCACCGTATCGTCCACAATTGTACCGATTACCGTTGTTGGTGTTGGCGTTGGTGTTGGCACGATTACCGGTACATAAATGATTGTAGTGCTCGGCGTTGGCGCAGCCGATGCGCTCGGCGTTGGCGTCACCGACGCGCTCGGCGTTGGCGTTGACGACGCGCTCGGCGTCGGCGTAGACGACGCGCTCGGCGTCGGTGTAGACGACGCGCTCGGCGTCGGCGTAGACGACGCGCTCGGCGTCGGCGTAGACGATGCGCTCGGTGTCGGCGTTGACGATGCGCTCGGCGTCGGTGTAGACGACGCGCTCGGCGTTGGCGTAGACGACGCGCTCGGCGTTGGCGTAGACGACGCGCTCGGCGTTGGCGTAGACGACGCGCTCGGCGTTGGCGTAGACGACGCGCTCGGCGTTGGCGTCGCCGATGCGCTCGGCGTTGGCGTCGCCGATGCGCTCGGCGTCGGTGTAGACGATGCGCTCGGCGTCGGTGTAGACGACGCGCTCGGCGTTGGCGTCGACGACGCGCTCGGCGTTGGCGTAGACGACGCGCTCGGCGTTGGCGTAGACGACGCGCTCGGCGTTGGCGTCGCCGATGCGCTCGGCGTTGGCGTCGCCGATGCGCTCGGCGTTGGCGTAGACGAGGCGCTCGGCGTTGGTGTAGACGACGCGCTCGGCGTTGGCGTAGACGACGCGCTCGGCGTTGGTGTAGACGACGCGCTCGGCGTTGGCGTCGCCGATGCGCTCGGCGTTGGCGTCGCCGATGCACTCGGCGTCGGTGTAGACGACGCGCTCGGCGTTGGCGTCGCCGATGCGCTCGGCGTCGGTGTAGACGACGCACTCGGCGTCGGCGTTGACGACGCGCTCGGCGTTGGTGTCGCCGATGCGCTTGGCGTCGGGCTCGCCGATGCGCTCGGCGTTGGCGTCGGCGCTAACGGGGGTTCCGATCCTTCATACGGATAGTGGTGCATCTGCACATATCCACTGAAGGCTTTTGCGATTAGTGTGCCATGAAGTTCGGCGTGATCATAGAAGACGCTGGCATGAGGAGCCAGAATGGTGCCTTCGATGGTGGTATTTCCAACATTCAAAGAAGCCGCTTCATAGAAATTGAACAGTACCTTACGGGGTTTGCCTCCCCAGAATTGAAAATTCGGAATCTTCACAGAGCCTCCGCTTACATTAATAACCACGGTGGCATCGCCTGTGATGTTGAACTGCAGGCCATTGGCATCAGCCAAATCTGCAGCGTCCAGATGAATAACATTATAGGCATCCGGAGCATTAATGGTGATTTTCCCATATTCTTTTACAAAAGGCTGAGTCTGCGGCAAAGCGGCTAGTTCATTCGAACGCTGTATCAGAAACTGTTCCTCGGCCGCAAAATCAATCGGTGCGCCCTTGCGGGGAGTTTCCTTAAGATCTGCACGTGTGCTGGTTATACTGCCGCCATATACTGCTGCGCCATATATCGTTCCATCTGTAAGACTAAGATTCTTGCCTGCAATCAGCACATCCCCGCCAGGCGCATCCTTGGATACACCGTATCCTTGCAAAGTAATATTCCCTTCAGCCGCAAGCCTTCCATGAATCTGATCATAAGATTGTGTGAAATCCCCGAATATAAAGGCATTAAAATTACCAGCAACGCCCAAAACAGGTGTAGGAATATAAGGCATATTAGCCGCTGCATTGACGTTCCATCCCCAAGTAACCGCACCGCCAAATACCAACACTCCTGTCAGTATCAGAGCTACCGCCTTCCGTGTACTCTTTCTCAATAACATGCACCTCCTATTAACTTATTCTATGATTTTGCAAAGAACATATAACAACAAAAGACCGCCACGAAGGGTTAGCTTCATGGCGGCCGGACGATCATAGCCCTGTACGGGCATTAGATTCCTGACTTTGCGTCCCGTCCTTTCGAACGGTTTGCGATTATACATGATGGTATAGAAGGAGGTGATTCTTATGTATGTGTGACATTTGTTACTTTTGAACTAGTTCCAGTTTATTCCTCCTCCTCCCTATTGTCAATCCATTCCTTTCGTGTTTTTTCAGGTAACCAGAACGTGCAGCTGTGCAACAAACCCATTGTACATAAGGGATTACAGCTCATATCTTCCAGAAATCTACTTTGCATACAAATAAAATCAGCTCTTTTCCCTCCCCAAAAGAGATCCCAAACCCACCAATCTCTGAAATTAAAACTACTAAAAACAGTTCTTAAGCACCACGCACTTAAGATTCTCCTGACATGCAAATAAAAAGCTGCCCCGGAAAATCCGGAAGCAGCCTTGCCTCTATCTCTATGTATGCTATATACGCTCCCGTAACCAGACACTGCGGATATAGCGGATCGGTATATTACAGCAGTTGAACCCAGCCAATCACTGACATCCATAACGGAATGCTCAAAAACAACCCGAATGCCAACCCGCGGCGAAGACTTCCTTCATGACTCATTTCAATTCTCCTCTTTGAGGTGCTTTATTTTGTTACGCTTCAATCTTTATTATTTCAAATTTAATATATAATAATTCTCCAGAATTAATTGTGAAAAATATCACATTTATTCCCCTATTTTTATATTTCATCGATTATTTTTTTGAAAATACATAAAAAACGGGCCTCGCCATGGGAGTTGGCAAGACCCTGAAAGCTATTTATAAACACCGGGGAGTGTTTGGTACATTTAATATATATCTTTAACCTGAAAACAAGCTGATAGCTACCTAAAAATTACATTAAAAACTTCCAATAACCCAGGGTGCCGAAAAAAACAACCAGTGCCACGGGAAAGATAATTTTCCGGCTTACCTTATCTTCGAACGAAAAATACAAACACAACATACAAAGCCACGCAATAAGGAGACTTCCCATTTCCTATGCATACGCCCTTTCTTATTCATCCTGATGATCACGGAGGACACGATGGCTGCACCAACGCATCTTATAAGAAGATTACCCGCGAGTCAGCCGGTTCATACCCATTAATGGCTTGGGCCTACAAATAAATTTCCTGTTACTCCAATCATTGCCGTCCACTTCAAAAGCTTATCCAGTTCTCCGGGCGGGTCACTGCTCTCCTTCCAGGACAGGGTGCTCCCAGAAGCTCAGCCTGCCTTTTGCAGGAATCGGATGAGCAAGCGCCGTTATCTCTTCCAGCTTCCAAGCAAAGCGCCCTGGCGAATAATCCCCAAAAATAAATTCATTACCGCCCGGCCAGCCCGTTTCAGCGTCCGTAACCGTCACCTGATAGCATTCAACCAGACGGCATGTAGCAATAATGGCCCCGAGAGGAAGGTTGTCTGCGCTGAATCCGTGCCGTGCTAAGGCCGACTGAATCGGCTCCTGTCTGCAGGCTGATTTGTCGATCCCTTTGCCTGCATGAATAGCCAGTTCCCCACGATAAGCCGTTCTCCAGGAACGGGTCTCGAACTGTTTTTCCCCAAGCGCAATTAAGGTCGCCCAGGGCTGCCGGATAGTCAGACATCTCATCTGTACCTCTACTCCTCCCTGGACAGCAAAAACGCAGCCCCCAAATCCGGAAAGCTGCGCCGCCTATTTATATCGGGATGCCGGCGAAAGAGCATGAAGCCCTTCCCTGCGCATTGTGTGTGCTTTCTACTACTTTATTGTATGACTCTCTGGGGTTCTGTGCAACTATTACAGGAAAGAGGGGCATCTTCCGGGAAACGAAAAAAGCTTGCAGCAGCAATAGCCTCTACCTCAATGAGCAGCTCGTCTCTGATCCGCTTACGAACTTCAACTGCCGAACTGGCCGGCGGATAAAAGGTATTGACGTACTGGTCCGGATATCCCGCACCACCTGCATTTGGGAGATGTCGGTCAGGAAGAAGATCAATTTCACCAGATCATCAAAACTTGCGTCTGCAGCTTCCAGAGCCGCTTTGATATTTTAATATACCTGGTTCGTTTGCGTGTCCAGCTCCCCTGTCCCAACGACTTGGCCTTCCTTATTGAGGGCGACCTATCCGGATATATAGATCGTCCGCACACTTCTGACTTACCCTATTCGTGTACTAAAAGGATACCAGCATGGTTTCAGGATTAATGAATTTCACTCGTTCTCTTCTATAGAAACTTTTAGGCAAGCAAAAAAAGCGCGTCTACCGGAATTCCCGAAAGCCGCGCTACGATTGAGTTATCAAGGATGCTGACCATCAAATGTTGTTAGGATTATTACCTGAATGTGAAGTTATTGAAGTGGAGTCATCCAAAAAAGTAATATTTGGGGATGTGTTAGTTATTAAAGATGGTATTATGATGATTGATAATCACTGTATCAATTCAAATAAAAAGCCTTAGTAGGTATTACTTCTTTAATCATAAGATCGCTATCGGACCATGAAAGCTGGGCACGTCCATATGTCGGTCCATTGAAATATTCCATCTTTATGTCGTACTTCTTGCCAGCTTCCAGCCAAATTTGACCTCTCAACTCTCCGTCTCCTTGAGGGGACCAATGATCAATTCGTTATTGACCCAAAGTCTAGCACCATCATCTGAATAGATATAAAAATTATATCTATCTGTACGTTCCGGTAAAATTTTCCCAATCCACCGAACAGAATACGTCTCTGGATCAATTATCGCGTCCGGTGATTTTAAACCCCAATCAAAGTCAATATTTGAGTCTATCCGATCTAACTTTTTGTCAGTTAAATCATCGTTATTATAGTATTCTGCGTTTAATCCGTGTTGCTCCTCATCTGGGGATGGATCGTTTGGAGTATTATCTTGAACTTCTCCTCCTATTGCATATAGTTTCCCTTTGTTATCTTGAACGTAAATTGTTCCATCTGATGCAATTGCCGCACTAATTTTAGAACCATTACCTACCCAATCCAATGTGTATGACCATAATTCTTGACCCATCGAATTTATCGCTTTAACATTCATGCCCTCAACTATATAAATAATATTATTCACATCAATTAGAGGATTTGAGACTACAGAAGACGTGTTAAAAACCCACTTTAGATTTCCAGAAGAATCATAAGAATAAAGATTTTTATCCGGATGAGACACATATATTGATCCATCCTTACCAACTACAGGATCAACGACGTTCTTATTAAAGCTATTTGGTAATTCGCTCTTCCATTTCAAACTACCATCAGGATTAATTGCATGTATATATCCTGATGCATCGGTAATGTATATTGTTCCATCAATACCAATGGCAGGAACTGTTCCCACACCAAACTTACCGTTAAGTTTTATCTTATAATCCCATAATTTATTCCCATTCACAGAATTATAGGCAGATAGGGCGTTGGTACCACTAGATTTGAAATATAGTGTCCCATCATTAGATAAAGACATATCACTTTTATAGTATGTAGTTGGAGAAAGTCCTTTTGACCATTTCATTTTCCCATCAGGACTAAAAGCAATTAAAGCACTTGTATAACCAACACCCGCTGTGTATATAGTTCCGTCTCTACCAATTACTGGTTCATAGAAATAATTAATTTTATTCATAAAACTATCAGTAAATGAGCTTAGAACTCCAGTCACATTATTTATTTTCCAGAGAGAATAATTATTTTGCATTATAAAATTTTGATCAGCACTTATTACTGGCGATGTATAAAGTACACTATCTTGATTCGTAATCAATTTCCACTTCAGGCTCCCATCTGGACTTACAGCGTATATTTCACTGTCCCTTAAGGATGGCGAACCAGAACTTGTTGTAATTACAGTTCCTTCCCTATCAATTACTAACTGTAGATTACTGGCCGCTTTAGTTTGATACGTCCACTTAACATATGGATTTTTTGAGACTCCAGCATATCGTGAGTTATGATCCCAATTATAACCAAGTGGCTGCATTGCTTCTGCATCGTACATTCCTTGCTGATATCCTGCCCCTTGATTAAATGGAACGGATGATGCACTTGTAACAGTTGGATGCAAAAATTCTGATACGATTAATGCTGAGCCTAAAAGTACTTTAAGCCCATTCTTAATAACTGATTTCAACTAAACTTCCCCTTCCAAAAAAAGTATTTACTATGTTATCGACTTTATTTGGAAAAATCATAATATTTGATTAAAATCTCATTCATACAACACGCTTATACTTAACTTAAAAACAAAAAAATGCCTAAGACCCAATTCAGCAAAACAACTTAATTGCTCAAATATTGGCAATCCAATATGTAGCTGCATCGATCTCCGACATCTCGATCCAGGTACAATCATCGTTTTATTAGTTTAAAATTGCGGGTCATCTGCATAACAATACCTTTGTAAACATCTCCTTATATGGTCGAACAGAGTAAGCGTAACCGGAGAATTTCCAAGGAGTACTACAACGCAAGATCTATCATTTCAAGTTTTAGATTATGAGAAGTCTATCGCGAAAAAGCTTAGGGAGTTATGGAGGATTGAATACAGTACGTGAAAATCATAAGAATACCCGGTGCATAAGCACATCATCCCACATTAAGGGAAGAGTAACCCCCCCAAACTCAAGCCTCCAGATCTACCCGTTTTTTATCACAAGACTTTGATTAACACATAATCAGTCGGATCAATAAAACAAAAGCACGACCCCCGGGAATCCCGGAAAGCCGCGCCATGATTGAGTTATTAAGGATGCTGGTGAAGGGAATTGAACCCCCGGCCTACGCATTACGAGTGCGTTGCTCTACCCCTGAGCTACACCAGCTTAAAGCTCTTTTCTGTCAAACAAAATACATTATACCCCGTCTAGGGAAAAACGCAACCCATTCTATCACAATGCTAGTTAAACAGAACTATTCCGCCTGTAGCTTGCGCTCCACCGATTCCAGCTTGCTGCGGCTTGTGGAAGGCTTGTCGCGCCGGTCATCAATCTTGAGTGAGGTGGACACCCGCTGGGCTCCCGCACGAAAAGGGGATTCATGCAAGGCTTCGACTGCCGCAAGAATCCGTGTGAGCGGTCCCTCGATGATCGTGCCCATAGATGTCAACTCATACTTAATACCTTCCACTGTCTCCAGCACGCGCTGCATATCCGCCACGTAGCTGCTGAGACTGGTGCTGCCTGTACCAATCGGAATTACGGTTACTTCGCCAATTGCCATTCTGAAGCCCCTCCTATATAAAACTCGTTATATAATTCCCTGGTCCCTTCTATTGTAGCAACTCCCGCCTCCCCCCACAAATCCCCCCTAACATTTGGACAATTTATGAACCGGATTCGGCAAAATTTACACACAAGTTGTGGATTACCTGTGGATGAACTGTGGACGAATGCCAGGTTATCTGTGGATCATCTGTGGATCATTTGTGAGTAAACGGGTGGAACCCGCCCGGGGCGCGGACTCGCAAAAAAATGTTTACAAACACAATATATTGGGTTATTTTTATCTAGCGACAACAAAATATAGTGGAAACAGGTGCTTTGCTCTCTCAAGAGGGTTGAAGCTTAATAGGGAAACGCGGTGCAAATCCGCTGTGGTCCCGCCACTGTAACCGGGTGTTCTGCTGGCTTCTACAAGCCCTGCAGAACAGTATCTGGAGGCTCACGCCACTGAGGGCATCGCCCCTTGGGAAGGCGCCTCACAGGATTCACCGGAAGCCAGGAGACCTGCCTGTTTCCGGACACCATCATATACACCTGCGAGGAACAGGAGAGGTGTCCGCATGCGGCCTGCACCAGCAGATTCAGCCTTCCCGCCGAATGGGAGACAAAGGCTGCCGATACCTGAATGCGATAAGCATATCGCGCTCAGGTATCGGCTTCTGCGGGAAAGATTCTTTCCATGGAGACCATCCGCAAATATCCGGTTTTCGGCTATTTGCTTACGCATCCGGGCATTTTCCGCCGTCCTCGGCGGGAGATGCTTTTTTTTACAATGTCAGTCGTTATGTCAGAACGTTCTTATATACCGAGAGGAGAGCTATACAATGACGCTGCTGGAGAAACGGTACAATGTTGGACAAGCTGCACAGGAGGATCTATTAGAGGAAGTTATCCATTTGGGGCGCGATATCATCTACAGCCGGGATTTGGATCTATTGCGTGAGAACGCCAATTTGAACGGAGAGAGCTTTTCCGGCAAAATGAGCAAGTTCGGCAGTGAGTATTCCAAGTGGTATGCCCGTAACTTCACGATGCCTCCGCAACTGGTGCAGGCTACCCTCGACAATGTGGTGTATGTCCACGATCTGGACCAATACGCGATTGGAACCACCAACTGTATCTTTATCCCGTTCGACCGTCTTCTACGTGAAGGCTTCAACACCGGCAACGGCAGCGTGCGTCCTCCCAACTCGATTATGACTGCGATGTCGCTTGTGGCGATTATTTTCCAGTCCCAGCAGAATGCCCAATACGGGGGCGTATCCGCCAACAAGCTGGATTATGACCTGGCCCCTTATGTGACCAAATCCTTCGCCAAGCTGTTTCGCAAGGGACTCGAATATTTCGAAGAAGGACAAGCCGGGGACATTGCTGGCGAAATCACTATGAGCCGTGGTGATCTGGCAGAGCAGTATCCGCGCGCCTTCCGCTTTGCATCCAAAGAAACAGAAAGCGAAACGCTGCAGGCGGCAGAGAGCATGATACATAACCTGAATACGATGTCCAGCCGCTCGGGCGGCCAGATTCCTTTTACCAGCATCAACTATGGTACATGCACCTCTCCTGAGGGACAACTGGTGATCAGCTCGCTGCTGACCGCCACGATGAACGGGCTTGGCAGCGGCGAAACGCCGGTATTTCCAATCCAGATTTTCAAATGCAAACAGGGTGTGAATCAGCAGCAGGGCGATCCTAACTATGAACTGTTCCTCAAAGCCGCCGAATGCTCTGCCCGCAGACTGTATCCGAACTTTGCCAATCTGGATGCTCCGCTCAACCTGCAGTATTACGATCCGGCCGATCCGGATACCGAATTTGCAACCATGGGCTGCCGCACACGGGTACTGGGTGACCGCTTCGGACGCAACCACTGCTCCGGCAAAGGCAACCTGTCCTTCAATACGCTCAATCTGGTGCGGCTCGGACTTGCTTACGGCACGGCCACAGGCCGCCGCCTTGCCGCCGACGAAGAAGGCTTCTATGACGATCTGAACCATTACATGGACATTGCTCTGGAAGGGCTGCTCCACCGCTTCCGCATCCAGGCTTCCCAGAAGGCCAAAGCTTCCGACTTCATGATGCGTGAAGGCGTCTGGGAAGGGGGCCAAGCGCTTGCTCCCGATGATTCGGTTGGCGAGCTGCTGAAGCACGGCAGTCTGTCCATTGGCTTTATCGGAATGGCCGAGTGCATGAAGGCCATGTACGGCAAGCATCACGGTGAGGACATGGAGATCCATGCCAAGGCGCTCGCCATTGTCCGTCATATGCGGGAATACTGTGACCGCAAGAGCGAGGAGCTGAACCTCAACATCACGCTGTTCGCCACACCGGCTGAAGGCCTGTCGGGCAAGTTCACCAAGGTGGACCGCAAAGTGCTCGGGTCCATTCCGGGCATCACAGACCGTGAATACTATACGAACTCCTTCCACATCCCGGTCTATTATGAGCTGAGCGCTGCTCAGAAGATAAGCCTGGAAGCACCGTTCCATGAATACTGCAATGCCGGGGCAATCTCTTACGTGGAACTGAACGGGAATGCACGCAGCAACCCGGCGGCTTTTGTGAAGATCATCCGTTACGCGCTGGAACAGCAGGTCAGCTATTTCAGCATCAATCATCCCGTGGACCGCTGCTCGAACTGCGGCTACGAAGGCGTGATTGGCACCAATTGCCCTTCCTGCGACGCGCATGAGAACGATGTGCATATCCGCCGCCTGCGCCGGGTAACCGGCTACCTGACCGGCGACTACCAGACCCGCTTCAATGCCGCCAAGCAAGCCGAAGTAAGGGACCGCGTTAAGCATCTATGAACATATGCGGCTACTACCCGGAATCGATAAATGAAGGAGAAGGCATGCGGGCCGTCCTTTTCCTCAGCGGCTGCCGCCACCGCTGCCCGGGCTGCTTCAATCCCAAGACCTGGAATTTCAATTTCGGCGAGCCGTTCACCCTCCAGCGTCAGCGGGAGATCATTGCCGAAATAGCAGCGAATCCACTGCTGGACGGACTGACGCTGGCAGGCGGCGACCCTTTTTTCTCGGCAGAGGAGGCTGCGGGCTTCATTCAGGAGCTGCGCAGCGTGCTGCCCGATTATCCTATCTGGATTTACACCGGCTATACCTATGAAGAACTTACAGCAGCACCCGGCTCACCGGAATGGAACCTGCTGGCCCTGTGCCAGGTCGTGATTGACGGACGTTTTGTGGAAGAGCTTAAAGACACCACCCTTCCCTACCGGGGAAGCAGCAACCAGCGGATTATTGATATTCAGGCTAGCCTCGCCGATACCGAAATCGTACATTGGCAGCCGGCTGCCTTATAAATTCAGTTAACTTTCAAAGAGCAGGCCATGCCTTGGGGCGGGCCGCTCTCTGCGCTTATATACTTCAATTTGTGATATTGAAAATTAAACTCAAAAACGAAAGGATGTATGCACCTATGCCACAGCTCGTTGTGAAACCCGATAACCGCCAACTGGCTTTTGATGAAATCCGCCTGTCCGTATACGCCGACCGTATCCTCAATGGCCTGGATCAACTAAGCAAGGAAACCCTGATTCGCGGAGTGCAGTCCAAGCTGCGCCGTGACGAGGTTAGCGGAGAAGAGATCAGCAATGCTTTTACGATGAGCGCCCTTGAACTGGTGACCAAAGAGGAACCGGACTGGAAGTTCGCCGCTGCGCGTTCCCTCCTGACCTCCCTGTACAAGAAAGCCGCTGTCAACCGCCGCTATAAAGCTTACCCGGAAGAGCCTTACGGCGAGCTGTACCCGCTGATTACCGATCTGGTCAAGAAGGGTATCTACCGCGAAGAACTGTTGTCACACTACACCAAGGAACAGATCGATGAGCTCGGCGGCTGCATCGATTACACGCGCGACCTGCTGTTCGATTATATCGGCCTGCTGACGCTGTCAGACCGCTATCTGGCGCATGACTTCGACGGCCGCGTAATGGAGCTTCCGCAGGAGCGTTATATGATTATCGCGATGTTCCTCATGCACACCGAGCCGGAAGAGAAACGTCTGGATCTGGTTAAAGAAGCCTACTGGGCCATGAGCAACATTTATATGACCGCTGCCACCCCTACCATGTCCAATGCAGGTAAAAAAGTCGCCGGACAGCTCTCCAGCTGCTTCATCGACACTGTGGATGACTCACTCGAAGGCATTTTTGACTCCAATACCGATGTAGCCCGGCTGAGCAAAATGGGCGGAGGCATCGGCGTCTACCTCGGCAAAATACGGGCCCGCGGGTCCGATATCCGCGGCCACAAGAACACAAGCTCCGGCGTCATCCCTTGGATCCGCCAGCTGAACAATACTGCAGTCAGTGTAGACCAGCTCGGCACACGCAAAGGTGCTGTTGCAGTTTACCTCGATGTTTTCCATAAAGATATTCTCGCCTTCCTCGACCTGAAGCTGAACAACGGTGACGAGCGGATGCGTGCGCATGACGTATTCCATGGCGTCTGCCTGCCCGACCTGTTCATGGAAGCTGTGGAAGCACGTAGCCACTGGAACCTGTTCTGCCCTCATGAAGTGAAGAAGGTAATGGGCTGGAAGGATGCAAGCGGACGCGCGCTGGGTCTTGAGGATTTCTATGACGAGAAGCTTGGACAAGGCACTTTCCGTGAAAAGTATGCTGAAGCTACCGCTAATCTGGAGCTGTCACGCATCACGGTTCCAGCCATCGACATCATGAAGCGGATTATGAAATCGCAGCTGGAAACCGGCACCCCATACATGTTCTACCGCGACACGGTGAACCGCTCCAATCCCAACCGCCATCAGGGGATGGTCTTCTCCTCCAACCTGTGCACGGAAATCATGCAGAATCAATCAGCAACCGTTATCGAGAGTGAGGAACTGGTTACGAAGGACGGCCAGACCCGGATCGTGATCTCGAAGGTTCCTGGAGATTTTGTGGTCTGCAACCTGAATTCCATCCATCTGGCCCGTGCGATTCCGGCGGGTGTGCTGGAGCGGCTGATACCGATTCAGGTCCGCATGCTCGACAATGTCATCGACATCAATAATATTGAAGTACTGCAGGCACAGTACACGAACAGCCAATACCGCGCGGTAGGCCTCGGTACCTTCGGCTTGCATCACCTGCTGGCGCTGAAGGGTATCCGCTGGGAGTCCGACGAAGCCGTGGAATACAACAACCATTTGTATGAGCACATTAACTATCTGCTGGTACGCTCCAGCATGGAGCTAGCCCGCGAGAAGGGCCGCTATCCGAAGTTTGCAGGCTCCGACTGGGAGACTGGCGCTTACTTCACTTCGCGCGGCTATACCAGCGGCGAGCAGGAAGGCAAATATGTGACTACGGAGCAGTGGCGTGAGCTGCAGCAGGAAGTGGCTGCCGACGGCGTACGCAACGCCTGGTTGTTCGCGATTGCCCCGAACGGCTCGACCTCAATCATCGCCGGCTCTACTGCCAGCATCGATCCGCTGTACGAGCTGCTCTCCTACGAGGAGAAGACGACTTACAAGATCGCCAACCCAGCACCGGATCTGTCCGAGAAGACGATCTGGTATTACAAAACGGCGTTCCTGATTGACCAGAACTGGTCGATCCGCATGGCCTCGGCCCGCCAGCGCCATGTCGATCAGGGCCAGAGCTTCAACCTGTACGTGACGCCTGACATCAAGGCGACCGATTTCCTGAATCTGCACCTGAACGCCTGGAAGGGCGGATTGAAGTCTACTTATTATGTCCGGAGCCGTGCCTTAACTATAGAAGAGTGTGAGTCTTGCGCGAGCTAATTGTCTTAGTGCCCTGGGTAGAAAAACGGTGATATATTCGTCACTGCGAGATGTTTGGGCTTCCGGCCGCTGTTGTCTGCAGATTTCTTGATTTAGACCGCTGTTCGCGGTGGAAATCCGCAGACAAAGGCGAACGCTTCGCTCCTTCAGTTCCAAACTTCCGCTCCGTTACTACATCGCCGTATTCTATAGCCGGAGCACCACAGAAGATTAGCTGCGCAACATACAGGAGGGAAACAACATGCAACTACAAAAGATTTTTAATACCGAAGCCCCGAACCAGTCCACCCGCATTATTGACGGGGAATGCTCAGGGATTCTGAACTGGAATGATATCCGCATGCCGCATATGTACAAGCTGTACAAGGTGCTACTGCTGAACCACTGGATCGCCGATGAGATCCCAATGTCCAAGGATGCGCAGCAGTTCCCGCAGCTGGAAGCGGAAGAGCAGCGTGTGTTCAAGATCAACATCGCCCTGCTGGCGGTGCTGGATTCGATGCAGACGATGTTCGTAGGTGATGTGAAGCGTTATTTTACCGATTCTTCGCTGGAAGCTATTTCGGCAATTATCGGGCAGCAGGAGGTTGTGCACAACCAGTCCTACTCCTACGTCCTCTCTTCGATTGTCTCGGACAGCGAGCAGAAAGAGATTTTTGAATATTGGAAGCATGATCCGGTACTGCTGGAGCGCAACCAATTCATCTCCGACATCTACCAGGAGTTCCGGGATGCGCCTTCCAAGGAGACTTTTTTCCGGGCGATGGTAGCTGATTTGATTCTGGAGGGTATTTTCTTCTACAGTACCTTCGCTTTCTTCTACAACCTGGCCCGCGACCAGAAGATGATGGCAACCAGCCAGATGATCTCCTACATTCAGCGTGACGAGAATCAGCACTGCTACTTCTTTGCCGAAGTGTTCAAGCAGCTGCTGGTGGATTTCCCTGAGCTGAATACCAAAGAAAATATGGATTACGTGTACCGCACCATCGACCGCGCTGTAGAGCTTGAGACCAATTGGGGCCACTACACGCTGACCAACGTACGCGGTATAGATATGAACGAGCTGAGCGATTACATCAAATACACCGCCAACAAGCGCCTGACGCTGATGGGTCTGGAAAAAGCCTACACCGGCGTTGACGTCAACTGTATGCCTTGGATCAAGCCTTTCTCCGACGAAGCGCTGAACGCGACCAAAACTGACTTCTTCGAAGCCAAGTCCCGCAACTATGGCAAGGTTGGAGACGACAACGGGTTTGACGATTTGTGATTATTGCAATATAAAAAAGACCCCTTACCTCCGAAAATCGCCGGTAAGGGGTCTTTGCTATTCACCATGAGGCATTGCTGTACAGCGAGGCATTTTTCTCAGGTGAAATGCCTACACGATATGCCTTTTTCACACTCGGCTTCTTCTTGATCTGCTACTCTGCGGATTTGCGCGCCGCCTTATGCGCCGTCTCTTCCGCCAGCTCCGCAAGTACACTGTCCAGACGCAGCTTAAGCTCTTCAGCCAGCTCGACCACTCCCTGGTCGTTACGTACCGCCTGGGAGTCCACAGCGTATACCCCGCCCAGGATATGCCGGGCACCCAGCACGGACAGCACCGGCTTCAGCGCATAGTCAATCGAGAGCAGATGCGCCAGGCTGCCGCCCATGAAGAGTGGCAGTACAATTTTGCCGGCCAGCCCTTTTTGCGGAACCAGGTCCAGGAAGGTCTTCAGGACGCCTGTATAGGACGCCTTATATACCGGGCTGACGACGATGACCGCATCGGCTTCAGCTACCAGACCGTTGGCTTTGACGATGGCTTCGCTCTCGAATTTCGTGTGGATCAGGTCCTCGGGCGGGAGCTCAGCCACATTGATCCGTTCCACTTCAAATCCTTGTTCACGTAAATCTGCCTCCGCATATTCAATAACTGCATTAATCCGCGAGACCAGGGATGGTGTTCCGTTAATGACAACTATTTTGGCCACTTTGCCACCTCTTCCGTTCGTTATGCACTAGAAGCTCCTGCTATTTGTTCCAGCAAGAACCCTTTAAATTAGTACTAATCCTAGCAGATTGCAGGGTTTATTGTCAATCCTGTACAACTCTGCATAACTTCTTGCACCCGGCAAAAACCTGAGCTATAATAAGCGGCAATACTACATCCCGATCAGGCCAGTGACCGGCATCCAACCGTGAGGCGTCTGCGACCGGAGCAATAAGATTGCTCCCTAAGTTTACCGGGTTTCGCCCGTTACCGCGAAGACCAAAGAGGGCCTTATCCTGCTGTGAAGCCAGAGGATTCGGTCAACCTGGGTGGCACCGCGAGCTGACGCTCCTCGTCCCATGGATGAGGGCGTTTTTTGTATTTTTATAAGACAAAAAGGAGCGGATAGCGATGCTGGACATGAACTGGATTAGGGATAATGAGGAACTCGTAAGAAACACGGCAGTATGGAAAAAGGTAGACTTCCCGCTGGATGAACTGCTGACCTGGGACGATAAGCGGCGGGAGCTGCGGCGGGAAACCGAGCAGCAAAGAGCAGAGCGCAATGCACTGACCAAGGAAGTCGAGCGCCTGCTGCGACAGGGAGATACCGGGGCCGGAGAAACAGCTAAGGCGCAAGTGCGGGAGATTAACGCCCGGCTTACGAAGCTGGAGGCGGAGCTGACCGAAGCCGAGCAGCGCTGGGGCGAATTACTGCTTCTAGCGCCGAATCCGGTATCGGCGGATACACCGATCGGCGCAGATGACAGCGAGAACGTGGAGCTGCGGCGAACCGGCAGCCAGCGGGATTTTGGCTTCGCGCCGCGAGATCATGTGGAGCTCGGCGAGCTCCATAACATCATCGATATTCCGCGCGGAGTCAAAGCCGGAGGGCCGCGCAGCTACGTGCTGAAGGGCGCGGGACTGTATCTGCACCTCGCCGTGCAGCGGCTGGCGCTGGATCTGCTGGCTGAACGCGGCTTCACCGTGATGGACGTGCCGGTCATTGTCCGGCCGGAGGCGCTGGAGCGGACGGGATTTTTCCCTGGAGGGATGGACCAGACCTACGAGCTGAACGGTGAAAAGCGCTGGCTGGCCGGAACCTCGGAGGTATCGCTCGTCTCGCTCTACAGCGATGAGATCATCGAGGCGGACACGCCGCTGCGGCTGGCCGGAATGTCGGCCTGCTTCCGCCGGGAGGTGGGCTCGGCAGGTCGTGATGTACACGGCCTGTACCGGGTGCACCAGTTCTCGAAGATCGAGCAGGTCGTGATCTGCAAGAATGATCCGGCAGTCTCGGAGCAGCTGCTGCAGGAGATTCTGGCGAATGCCGAGCATATTCTCCAGCTTCTGGAGCTGCCTTACCGCGTAGTGGCTGTCTGCAGCGGCGACATGTCGCTGAAGACGCATAAGCAATACGACATCGAGACCTGGATGCCTAGCCGCGATGCCTATGGGGAAACCCACTCGGCATCCAATCTGCTGGATTTCCAGGCACGCCGCTCGGGCATCCGCTTCCGTGACGAGAACGGAAGGCTGCAGTACTGCCATACCCTGAACAATACCGCAGTCGCCACGCCGCGAATTCTGATTCCCCTGCTGGAGAACCACCAGCAGGAGGATGGTTCGATCTATATCCCGCAGGCCCTACGCAAGTATATGGACGGGCAGGAAATTCTACACGCCGCTGCGCCGGCAGCGGAGTAACCGCACGATAAAGCCTTGGCCCTTAAGCGGCCGAGGCTTTTTTTTTTCAGAAATAATAAACCAGTGCAGAAGCTGCAGCGATGTTGGTCAAGACCTTGGGCTCCATACCCTTGATATTAAACAATAGTTCGCATATAATAAAACCAATTAAAAGTTCTATGCTTATAGAACAAAATATACAAAATAGAGAAACGGGGAACATACGTGGATTATAAGGTAGAAGTGGATTTTGCCCCCATGCATGAATGTTTTAACAGTCTGAGCGCCTTCCTTGGGAAACAGAACCATAACGCTCTGGAATCTGGAAAGCTCTGGGTCAAGGAGGTTCAGAAGAGGTTCACCCCAGCCCAGCTGCAGAACATGCAGGAATTTTACAAAGAAAATACAGATTTCACGCTCACGCCTTATATCTGGAGTTGTCCTGGAGACCGTTCGGTCGACGGCTTCCTAGATTGGTTCGAGGGCCTGTCTCCGGGGGAATTGTTCGAGACCGCTGCACGCTTTGGATCAACCGTGTCCTCCAATCTTGCCTTACTGCGCACACGCACCTCCAGTATTTTGAGGGAATGGAATGAACAGTATTTCAGCGGAATTGATCCCGCCATTCTTGTAGGGTTAAGTCAAGAGGCGGAAGCCAGACGAACGGAATTGAACGATAACAATGCTATGGAGGTCTACGAACGGGCGACGCAGGGGATGCGGCTGTATCCCGCCAAAGAAGTGAAGCAGATTATCCTAATCCCACAGTACCACGCACGTCCTCTGGTCACTTCATCGCTGTGCGATGAATTTGTATTTACCAGCTATGCCTATGATGCGCTGCCTCCCGAGGAAGGACGGCCCGCTCCCACACTGCTGCGGCTCACCCGGGCGCTGTCGGATGAGACACGGCTATACATTCTCCGCCTATTGGCTGGAAAACAGCTGAGCTTTACAGAAATCGTACGGCAGGTCGGCCTCTCCAAAAGCACGATCCACTATCATCTCATCACGCTGCGCTCGGCCGGGCTGGTCATTGTCCATTCCACCGGCAAAAGCGCGTCCTACAGCCTGCGCCTGGATGCGCTGAATGATCTGCCCAAGCGGATTGCCGATTATTTGGAGTAGCAGGCAGCGGGTTGGATTGAAAGAGCAATCCCCTATGCTGAAAGGCCGCTTAGTGTGTTGTGCACCATTTACGGCCTAAGCCCCTGCCTCAGCTTACATATAAAGGAGTGAATTTCCTATGCTGAAACGCAGCTATTATGGTCTGCTGTCTACCATTTCTTTGAGCGCTTTCGGAGATGCATTCGGGCTACTGGCGATGGAGTGGCTGGTCTATGAACTGACCGGCTCCAAGCTGGCTATGGGCGCGCTGGCGCTCAGCTCCGGCATCCCTGAGCTGCTGTTTCGCTTAATCGGCTCACCGCTCGCCGACCGGCTGCCCCGCGTGCGCTTCATGGCCTGTCTGGCCGCGATCCGGCTGCTGGCCATCGCCCTTCCGCTGGGCATGGGCCTCGCCGGCCAGCTCCAGCTCTGGCATTTATTCGCCGCTGCCGGACTTAGCGGCGCCTGCGCCGCGCTGTTCATGCCGACGGCGATGGCTGTGATTCCCGGCGTCGCGGACAGCCGGAAGCTGGTACGCGCCTTTGCCGTCATCGACGGCTGCAAGGGAGCAGCGACGCTGCTCGGGCCTGCGCTGGCGGGTGTGCTGACCGCAGCCAGCGGGGCGCTCCCGGCACTCGGTATCAATCTGCTCTGCTACACTGCCGCCATCGCCACGCTACTGTACCTGCCGAAGCTTCCGGGGCCAACTACCAAACCGGCTGCCGCCTTAGGCGGCTTCTCCCTCTCCCTGTACATGCGCGAGATGGCTGAAGGTTTTACCTTTTACAAGCAGTTCCCGGCAATGCTCACCATTATGTTCATGGCTTCGGTCAGTAACCTGAGCTCCATCGCGGTCTGGACGATGATGGTTCCCTATGTGCGCGAAGTGCTCCACCGTGATGCCGCAGCCTTGGGAACACTTACCACAGCTTCTGCACTAGGATCGCTGGTCGGGCTGGGCGTAATCTCGGTGCTGGGTGAGATTCAGCACAGACGCCTGGTGATGCTCTGCAGTCTTGGAGCCATTGGAGTCATGACATCCATGTGGGGGCTTATTCCCAGCTTCCCCTTTGCGCTTGCGGCCGTATTTATATCCGGCGCCCTTGGCCCCTTCTTCGGCTCCTTAAGCTCCTCCCTTCATGGACGTCTGGTTCCCGGCAATCTTCAGGGACGGGTTAACTCGATCCGGTTTTTGATCGGCGGCAGCCTGCAGCCCTTTGGCGCTTTTGCCGGAGGGGCGATTGCCGAAATCTACGGTGTGTCCGCTTTGTTCCTCGCCGCTGGACTGCTGCCGGCGTTATGTGCCGGAGCCGCCCTGCTGCTCCCCGGCCTCAGAATGCTTGATGGCGACCTGTCCATGATTGAAGCGAGATATCTGCAGAACAGCAGGCCGGCAGTTGCGCCTCAAGGCGTGACTCCAGCCGCTTCAGCCAAACGGTAAACCCGCAGCCCTGGGTCAATAAACCACGCTGAACCATGGGTCCGTTAGGCCGGCTGATAAGGTCAATTGGCGAAAATAGGAGCTTTCTGGGCCGCATGGACCGCATTGACCGCATGGACTGCACTCGCATGAACACGAACAGGCGACACCCGTATTCCCCGAGCATCGCCTGCAAGTTTCTTGGCTATATAAGCCGAATGGGGGAAACCCTTGTGGACCCAGAGTTTCGCTAATACAGCAAGTAAGATCCTTACGTTCACTCTAATTAATCGAAAAGTTCATCTTCTACGCTATTCCCATAATGGCTCGTATCCCCGTGCAGCAGAATCTCCGCCGCTCCGTCCGTAAAATCAATTCTGCACAGACAGGTAGGATGAATATAAGGCAAATCCCACAGATTCTCCATAGCTCTCTCTTCGAAATAAGCCATCAGCACTTTGATCACTACCGTATGGGTAACAATTAGAATACTCTGACCGTCATGCTCCGCCACTACTTCATGCAGCTTATCCAGAGCCCGCTTCTGCACGCCGGCAAAGGTCTCGCTGCCCTCTACATTGAATTCCTCGGGGTCTTTCCAAAAATTAAAGTGCTGCGCTGAGTCAGCACTCTGAATCTCACCTGATTCCCGCCCCTCCCACAGTCCCATACCAATCTCCTTGAATTCATCACAAGCGATGAGCGGGATGCTCCGCTCGCCCCGGACAATCTCTGCTGTCCGCAAAGCTCTCGGGCTTGAGCTTGAGTAGATGATATCCAGAGGCACCGTTTGCAGTCCCTGGTTCAGCCACTGTGCCTGCTGCTCGCCGAGTGGTGTAAGCGGTGAATCGAGATGCCCCTGCATCCGGTTTTGGACATTCCACTCGGTCTGCCCGTGCCGGGTTAAATATACGGTTGTTGCAGCCAATGTACTCCACTCCTCTATATCACTATTTTCAATACCCACCTGACCTGGTTATACCCGCTTCTGCTCCAGCCACTTCACCGCATAATCCACGATCTCACGCTGCGGGATAAGCTGAGCCGCGGCTGCGGCAACTTTTCCATATGTAATCTGTCCTGTCTCCTGTCCAAAGTCCGTGCCAATGGCGGCAAAATCATCCGAATTCCAGTTATAATCCCTGTATTCCACCCATTGTCTGGCTCCGTCAACCCGCATGGGCGCTCCCGCAGTAACCTCCTGCTTCCCGGCATACTCTGCCCGGTATTCAGCCAAATGGAGTGAAGTATTGTTGAAGCTGTCCACACCAAGCAGCAGTACGCTTCCCTTCAGGTCATAGATTCGGGCCAGAGGCGACTGTTCACCAAAAGCAAAATCCAGCGCATGCCCATCGATAATCTCATCCCTATATCTTCCCCAAGCAGCAAAAGAATGGACCGGATGGCTGCTGCGCCTAACCCCCTTTTGCTTCCGGAAGGTTTCCGGGATCACGCCCATCCCCCTTAGCAGCGTTAGATCCGGGTCATAGGCCGGCATCTGTTCCCGGATGGTCTGCCACCACGCCTCCGGTACCGGCGGATTGCTCCAGCCTGCCGGGTCGGTAACATCTGAGGAGTGGGTCGGCATCACCAAAGTCCCTTCTTCCCCAAGCACCTGCTCCAGCGCCAGAATAACGGCAACCGGCCCGCCTGCCACCCATTGCCCCAGCGATTTAAAAGAAGAGTGCAGCAGCAGCGTCATCCCCTCACGCACCCCCAGCTCCCGAAAATCCGAAGCCAGTGTCTCTACAGTAATAAGCTCCCCTTGTATTTCTTCCACTCAAACGTTCCCCCCTAACACTTTCATTCGATAATCCAGTTGGAATTAGTACACTTCAATTTTCCGTAATCGTTAATAAACACCCAAATACGCTTATAGCTGAAAATTTAAGTTCCCTTTTTCCACCTAAACCCAAAAAAGAGCCTGATATCGCTAAATTAATTATACAAATTACCACTAACAAAGAAGTAACTAAAAGCCTAAGCTGATCACGCGAGCCAGCAGCCACGCAGCCACGCCACCGGTAAAACCGCTGCCGTTCCGGGTTCTTACGATTCCTTATCTCCCAAATGTCCAGAATAGCGCTCCAGGAGAAGCTTGGCTCGGTATTCGCCTGGCGAGATGCCTTCCAGCTCCTTGAACACGCGGGCGAACTGCTTGCTGTTCTCGAAGCCGACGGCTTCGGAGACACCGGCCAGCTTGATGCGGTTCTCAGAGAGCAGCGCTTTGGCATGGCGGATGCGGACTTTTTTGAGATACAGCACAAAGCTCTCTCCAGTGTAGGCCTTGAAGGCCTCACTGAAATAAGAGTAGTTAAGCGACACATGATTGCTCACCATCGCCATATTCAGCGGACGGGTATAATTCGCCTCTATATAAGCCAGCGCTTCCTCCATGTCGGCATGCTCCGTATGGGCAGATTTAATTCCTATAATATAGTCGTTCACCTTAATGAGCAAATGCTCCAGTGTCCGGTAATAGTCATGAAAATGGCGGAAATTATACAGATTGCCCACCGTACGGTACAGCTTGAGCACTTCTACAGAGGCCTCCCCGTGCAGCCGGAATACCTCATCGAGTACCCGTTCGTTCATGCTGCGTCCTACCTGTTCAAGATACGCCAGATCGAGATGCTGTAAATGATCCAGCTGAAAAATCGTCCCCAGCAGGCTCTTAATTTCCTTCTCGCGGTCTGTACCGAGCATGTTCAGCAGCTTGCGCAGCTCCTCCTCCGGCCATGCAAAACGCAGCCGTCCTTCCCGGAAATCCGCGTAGTCGATGAAGCTGGACTGCGGCGGCAGGAATGTATACTGCAGCGCGCGGCAAGCCTCTTTGTACGCGGTACGGAAGTCTGCCGGATTCCGGTTATCACCGCTGATACCGATGAGCAGCCCATTCAGTTCTCTTGTATCAGCCTGCCGGGACAGCTCCCGGAACGCCTCCTTGCTGCCTCCGACCAGGACCAGCTTCCCTTCCCAATCTGTCAGAACTTCAGCAAACGGCCCGGCCAGCGGTCCGGTCATCCGCTCGATCAAACCCTGAACTTCACCAGGCTTCATGCGCTTCCCGTCTTTGTAATAGAAATTCAGCACACCCACTGTAAAAGGAACAGGCAACCGGTCCAGCTCCTGCAGCTGCGTTAGTGACGGCTCCACAGGCTCCTGCATGAGCAGTTCGCGCAGGCGGGCATTACGCAGCTCCTGGCGGTAGCCCTCCGTCTCCTCAGCAAGCCTGCGGGAGCTTGACTCCTGCTCCAGACACTCTCTGTTGATCTGCTCCAGAATTCCGAATAACTCCTCGCGTCTTATCGGCTTCAGCAGGTAGTCCTTGACGCGGTAGCGGATTGCGCTTTTGGCATATTCGAAATCATCGTAACCGCTCAGAATGACGACCGCCGGTCCTTCCCCGCCTGGCTCAGCTTCAGCGGCAAGACGCTCCAGCAGAGTAATCCCATCCATCACCGGCATGCGGATATCGGTAATAATAATATCTCTGCGCTCCTGCTGATACAGCGCCAGTGCCTCTGCACCGTTCCCCGCGAGCTCGATGCTGTAACGGGACGGGTATTCCCGCTCAATCATGGCCTTCAGGCCCTGTCGGATCATTTTCTCATCATCTATGATCAGCAGCTTCTTCATGTCTGTCTATCCCCCGTCAAAAGAACTTTAGGCAGCGTCATGAACACCGTCGTCCATTCCCCCGCTTGACTCTGCACTTCCAGCCCGTATGCGTCCCCATAGAATAACTGCAGCCGCTGATGTACATTCCGCAGTCCAATACCGCCAACTCTGTAACCTCCTGCCGCTGATCCGGAAGCATCCGCTCCCGGTTCATCCTTGGCATAAATCAAGGCATGCAGCTCCTTCAGGCGCTCGGGTGTCAGTCCGAACCCATTATCCCGGATTGCAATGAAGATGTCCCCCTCTGCCTCTGAAATCTGGATGCGGATGGAGCGGTCCTGCAGCTCTTCCTCTCTGGAAGACCAGGCATGCTTCACGCTGTTCTCCACCACCGGCTGCAGCGACATTTTCAGTACCTCCAGTTCCAGATAAGAGGGAGCAATCAAAAGCTCCAGCGTAATGGGATGCTCAAACCGGATATTCATCACTTCGATGTAATTCTCGATATGGCGGATTTCATCCCGCAGCTTCACATACTCGCCGGACCATTTGAAATTGTACCGCATCATGCCGCCGAGCGAAGTCAGGGCATCGGAAATGCCCCGCTGATTCTCGATCTCTGCCAGCATCTTAATATTTTCCAGCGTATTGTAGAGGAAATGGGCATCAATCTGGTTATGCAGCGTCCGAAGCTCCGCCTCTTTGGAGAGCGCCTCCTTGTTCACCGCCTGGGCCACCAGTGTATTGATCGTATTCATCAGCTTGGAGAAATGATGCGCCAGCTCTCCGACCTCCCCGCCTCCGCGGATGCTGATGCCCGTATACGCCTCCCCTCTGCGCACCCGTTTCATCGTCTCTGTTAACCGGCGCAGATTCTTCAGAATGAAGGCATTCAGCACATAAGCTATAACCGTAACCAGAACGATAAAACCGATGTTAAGACCGATAATCAGATTGCGGGTATGAGAAATATCCCTCATGACACCCTCCATCGACACCACATTCAGCAATGAAGCGCCAATCTGAGGAATCGGGGTCTGAATCAGCAGAAAAGAGTTGCCATCCTCCTTGTAGTGCACATCCCACTCCCCGGTTTTCTCATACTGCTGCAAGCGTTCGGCAATCGCTCCGTTCAGCTTCGGGTTATCCTGCTCAAAAGAATGGTCCGCCCGCGTAAACAGCTGCAGCCCGTCCCCTGCGATGAACATCTGAGACTGGTTGTCACGCACATCGGTATAGGTTTTTGGCGTGAAGCGACTGAGCAGCATATCTACCTGAATCATGCCGACATGATGGCCGGCCGGAATGCTAATTTCCCTCAGCAAAGAAACCTTGGGCTGCCCCTGCGGTGCATGGCCCGTATAGCGCTGCATAAGATCTGGATCGCTCTTCTGAAAAGACCACAGCTCCTGCCCCTGCAGCTTCAGTGCTTGCTGAAACCATGGCTCCATGGACACCCGGTCCTCCCGGAAAATAATCGGCCAGATCTCGTGCACCTCCTTGCTCGCCGAATACAGCCGCAGATGCTCAATATTGGGATTATTGAATTGAATCCGGTTCAAATTCACATAAGTGGTCGTATTGAAATCAATCAGTTCTCCAAGTGAAGGGTCACTCTCATTAAGCAGATAATTCTGGATCACCTTGTCGGAATAAGCCATCTGCGCCGCACGCTCCATGGCTTCGATCTGATTGAGGATATGCATCTTTTCCATTTGCAGTAAATAGTTGTTTTTGTCCACAGCATCGCGGACATACGTATTATTGATCGCTCTATAGGAATAGAGGGACACCAACAGGCAGGGACCCAAAATAATGAAAATATAGGCCGCCACCAGCCGGCTTTGCAGCGATCTCCGTCCCCACCAATAGCTGAAGGAGCTCCATAATGCCCCGGTTCGTGTGCGCATGTTCACCTGTATCCTGTACACCTCGCCTCAAAGGCCGCAGATTAGACAAGCAGAAACAGCTAAGCCGTCCTTCTACAGGACGGTACCGTTTCAGTAAGAAATAGAAGGATAATGAATTGCGTGAATCCTATAAATTCTTATATTTAGAAAATAACCCAAAAGCCCGCAGTCAGCGGGCCATTGGGCATTATTCTAGAGAGTTACATTCCAAGTTTCTTTTTGTTCTCTTCATATTTCGTCTGGCGGTAAGCATCGAAGGTCGCTTGACCTTCTTTTTCTTTCTTCGCCAGATACTCGCTCCAGAGCTTATCGAACTCAGCATCGGAGGAAGCCATCAGCAGCTTCGGCAGCGTTTTGCCGCGAAGGGTTTTGAGCTTGGTGGCGATAATGCCTTCAGGCGAGTTGCCTGTAGGATCAATCTGCTGGAATTCCGAAGTGTTGACCGCTTTGCCGCGGGTCCAGTCTTCCAATTGTTTGAAAGGCTCAACTGATTTTGGAGCCCATTGGTCTGTAATATTCGTATTTTGCATCATCCAGAAGGTGAAGGAAGATCCATACTTTTTATCGAAGGCTGCACGGTCCTTGTTCATTAAATCAAAGGCTTCAGGAAGAAACTGATCCTTCCCGTCAATTGTATCATAGCTGACCCCTTTTTCACCCAGATAAAGATCCTTGTTGCCTTCTTCACTGTTCAGGTAGCTGAGGAATTTAATCGCCCGGGCTTTATCCTTCACATCCTTGGAGATCAGCGTTACGGTCCAGCCGGAGATCCCCGGGCCGTTCAGTGCCGGAGGGTCCATCTTGGTGTTCGCAGGTCCGTCTACAGCAATATAAGTTTGTTCAGGATTCTTTTGGAAAATGGTGCCGAGCTGTGAAGCAAAGTCAGTGCGTTGATAGAGCATGGCGAAATAGCGGCCTTGTGCGATCTTTTCTTCCATTTGAGCACGTTTGTCAATGAAAATATCCTTAGCCAGCAGTCCGTCCTGGTTGGCCTGACGGAGCGTTTTCATCCATCTTACATATTCAGGGTCGGTTTCGCGGTCATAGACCTTGCCGTCCTTTTCCCAAGGAATGTTCAGGAAGTTCTGAATGTAACCTTCCAGCGAGTCGTTGCCGTTCTCCGTGAACTCATGAAGACCGAGCGGAATAATCGGCTGGCCGTTAATCTCAGGGAATTTCTCCTTCGCCATCTTCAGTGCGTTCAGGAAGCCCTCCGGTGTGCGCATATCCGGACTGCCGATGGCTTCGTAAATATCCTTGCGGACTACAAAGGTCTGGTTGGAGACATAGCTATCACCGTATTTTTTATAATCAGCAGGTGAAGATGAGGAGTTAGGATAGCCGTATACATTGCCGTCCGGTTGTGTGTACCAGCCCAGCTTATCTGCATCGGATACTTTAAAGAAGTACGGGTCGTATTCTTCGGCCAGCTTGTTCAGCGGAAGCACCAGATTACCCTCGATCATCTTCTTGATCGCATCTTCCCAGAAGCCCAGCGTAATGAAGTCAGGCAGCTTGCCGGAAGCAATCAGAGTGTTGAGCTTCTCATTCTCATTTCCTGCGGGAACGATAAAGTTGATATTTACACCTGTCTTTTTCGTTACGTATTGGGAGGTAGGATCTACACCCCATTTATTCGGAAACCAGGCGAAATTCAGATACCAGTCGAACGTGATCGGTGAGGTGTCGCTTTTCCAGCCCGGCTCATCCGCTGAGACCGCTGATGCAGCCGGCTCCGCCGGTGCTTTGGTAGCCTCTGCCGTCTTTGTAGCGTTGCCCGCGTTATCCTTGCCATTATTTCCGGCATTATTGCCATTCGAACAGCCCGTTGCCGAGAATGCCAGCATCAGCCCCAAGAGCAGCAGTACCATTGCTTTCGGCTTGCGTTTCATGCTCATGCTTATTTACCCCTTTTCTGAGATTGTAGTAAATTATAAGCTCAACTCCATACCCCACATGTACCCGGGTGCCGGAGGAGTTACCTGTTGCTTGAGTGGCTTGAGGCTTAAGTTGCTTACCTCAAGACAAACCTTTAGCCCTTGATCGAGCCAATCATCATGCCCTTTACGAAATAGCGCTGCAGGAACGGATAGACGAATACGATCGGCAGCGTAGTGACCACCATGGTAGCCAGCTTGATAGACTGTGAGGTCACGCTTTTGGTAACACTGCTGCCCTGCACGGCCACCATCATCTGGTTAGAGCTGGACTGTGCCACCACCCGGAACAGGTAAGTCTGAATCGGCTGCAGGTCCGGATTGTTGACGTAGATGATCCCGGCGAAGTAATCATTCCACTGATACACACCATGGAAGAGGGCAATCGTGGCAATGACCGGCATGGATACCGGAAGCACGACCCGCAGGAAGATCGACCAGTCATTGGCACCGTCAATCCGTGCCGCCTCCTCAAGACCCTCGGGAATTTCCCGGAAAAAGGTCATGAAGATAATGAGATCGAAGAAGCTGAACATCACCGGAATGATATAGACCATGAAGTTATCCAGCAGATGCAGGTCCCGGTTCAGCAGAAAGGTCGGGATGAGGCCACCGTTGAAGAATAGGGTAATCGTACCCAGCAGGATATAGAACTTGCCGCCGATGAGCCCTTTACGGGATAAAGCGTAGGCCACCATCGCCGTGAAGAACACGTGTACCAGCACGCCGAGCACCGTTTTGGCAACGGTAATTCCCATGGCCTGCATGATGCCGGGACTCGCAAACACCGCGTCAAAATTCTTCAGGCTGAACATTCGCGGCCACCAGTAAATCCCGCCCAGCATCGCATCATTTCCGTCATTGAAGGCATTGATCAGCACGTACCAGATCGGGTAAAGCGTCAGGAAACAGACACACAGCATAATCAGATTGTTGACGATATCAAACAGGGCTTCGCCCTTCGTCTTGCGCTTGAGTGCAAACATTGGTTAAGTCCTCCTTCTAGAACAGCGACGTATCGTTAATTTTTTTGGATACCTGATTGGCAATCAGCAGCAGAATGAGTGCAATGAACGCCTTAATCAGGGTAACCGCCGCAGAGTAGGAGAAGCGGTTCGAGACTATGCCTGTATAGTAGATGTAATAGTCAATTACATTACTGGCGCTGTCATTGAGCGAATTGCGCAGCACCAGGATCTGGTCAAAGTTGGAGTTCAGCACACCGCTGACTGCCAGAATGAAAAGAATGCTGATCGTCGATTTAATCGCCGGCAGTGTGACAAACCACATTTTCTGGAATCGTCCGGCTCCGTCGATCGTCGCTGCTTCGTACATTTCAGGAGAGACCCCGGAGATCGCTGCCAGGTAGATAATTGCGGACCACCCAAGCTCCTTCCAAATGTCGGAGGAAATAATAATCGTCCAGAAATAGCTGGGCTCAGCAAGATAGGTAATCGGCTGATCGATCAGATGCAGTCCCATCAAAATATGGTTCACAATCCCCACATCTGCCAGCCAGGTCGCCAGAATTCCGCCCAGTACCACCCAAGAGAGAAAATGCGGAAGATACGAAATAGTCTGGATCGCTTTCTTGTACCTTAAGGAGCGGACCTCGTTCAGAAACAGTGCAAAGATAATCGGAAGCGGGAAACCGATCAGCAGCTTGATCAAGCTGATGCCCAGTGTATTCTTGATAACATTGACCAGATCATCATCATCCATGAACTCACGGAAGTGCGTCAGCCCCACCCAGGGAGCCTCAGCGATCGATTTCACGATGTTGTATTCCTTGAAGGAAATAATCAGCCCGTACATTGGAATGTAGTTGAAAATAATCATCCAGACCACGCCGAGCAGGGCCATTGTCTGTAAATGGCGCTGGGCCAGAAGCCGCCTCCAGAACGCGCTTCTGGAATCTGAACCGGTTTCGATTTTTGGCGAAAGAAGCGGTTTCATCGCGGAATTTGCTTCAGTGCTGCTTTTGTTCTCCATCATATGGCCTCCAAAATCTGTCTGTCTGCATTTATGTGAAGCGCTTACAGCTCCATGCGTTTATTGTATAGCTTTTCAGGTTGGGCTGTAAGGGCCCAGATTTCGTATTTGGGGGCTGATTTTTCGGCTATAGAATTTGTAGTAAAGCGCGGCTGGCTCGGTGAAAACCGTGACTGCGGGGAATGTTTGGACTTCCGGTCGCTGTTGTATCCAGATTTCTTGATTCATACCGCTTCTAGCGGATGAAATCCGGATACAAAGGCGAACGCTGCCGCTCCTCCAGTTTCAAACTTCCCCTCCGCCACTCCCACCTCCTCAAGCTGGACTTTAAGTTCAAATGAAATAGAAAATCAGGCAGAGTGAGGGGCAAGGAGAGGCTGTTCCGCCTCTACTTGCCCTTTACTGTCCACTCTGAGATTGATGACTTACCGTTCTAGGATTCAATGGCAGCTGGTGGCTTAGGCTGCATCAATTACTCCAGCACCGCCCGGATTTCGGCGACTTCTCCCCGGCGCAGCGCTTCGGCCTCCGCGCCACGCAGCAGCGGGCCAGGTATCCGGCTTGCGGTCCCGTCGCGGTAAGCCAGCGTAAGACTCTGAATGGATGCCCCTCCCTCACCGAAAGTGTTCAGATGGCGCGGATTGTAATAGGTAACCCGGGTCTTTCCCAGGAAGGTAAAAGATAACTCCCCCTGCTCATCAAACAGCCAGCCCGGAAGCGCCGGGTCAAAGGATAAGGCCAGTTCCCCGTCCACCACCGAGAACACCCCGCTTCCGGCCATCATCGTCCGCCACATGCTCAGAAACTCTGCGGTGGAACCGCTAAGTCTGGCGACGAAACCTCTTCCGTGCGTGCCCGGATCCGGATTGCCGCCCGTGGCGATGAAGGAGGAGTTCTCCAGTGTACTCCGTCCATAGACTGCCGGGTCCAGGAAAGGGATAAGCGAAGTTTTCAGTTCTCCGTAGAACTCCTCATAGAGCCCCGCTTTCAGAAGCTCCAGCAAATATTTGTAGGACATATGCAGGAAGTTAGATTCCCGCTCCAGCCAGCCCGGCGTGAATGCACGCATCCGTCCGATTTCATTGGACTCCTCATCCAGAGAGACTGATGTGCGGTACATCGACGTGACCGGATCATACAGCTCCGTTTGCTTGATCCGGTTGTAGATATCCCGCGCCTCATCCGGACTGTCCAGTGTCTTCAGCCAACGGGCAGGCCCCTCCAGAAAGTACGGCAGCGGAAAGGCCTCGAACGCTTCCACCACCGCCTTAGGCAGACCGTAGCCGCTCATTACCGGCTGCCCGGCCTCATCGGTCACTACCTGAAACCGCACAGCCTCAAAGCGGAAATAAGTCGGAGTCAGACCGCCGCCCAGTTCGACTGCCTGCTCAATCCCGATATTAAGCTTGCTCAGGAATTGGCCCAGCGCCTCACGTATCACCGTAAGATTAACCGGCTGCTCTTCTCCGGTGATACCGAAGCGGATACGCTCCCGGTAGGACTCACGGGCGGATGCTACAGTATCCCAATATTCAAACTGCCCAAGCTCTCCTGCAAGTACTGCCGTTACAGCATGGTGCACCTGTTCCAGCAGCAGGGACATTTCTGTCGGAAGCTTGACGGATAATCCTGATGTTCCAGCCCCCTCTTCATTGCTATCCAGAACCTCTAGCATAAAGACGATCATCCGCTTCAGTTCAAACGTCTCACTCATCCCTGATCCGAATAACCCCGGCAGGCCGTTCATGGCATCATTCCAGCCCGGCTTGTTGCCCTCCATCTCCACACCCATGCCATAAGGGTCCAGTGTGGCAAATTTGTTCAAGGCCAATGACAGCATCTTCACGAACAGACTGGTGCGGTAGATGTCCCCATGTCCGCCTCCGGTGCGGAGCCAGTGCGTCTCCGAAGCCTTTCGCTTCAGCAGATGCAGCTTCTCCTCATCCTCTAGAAGAGCACCATATTGCCGGACCTTGCCGTCACTCAGCACATACTTCTCGCTTCGCGGCAGTACATAGGCCGGGCTGTCATAGAACGCATAGCTCTCATCTCCGAAGAGCAGCTCCTGTCTGCGTTCAGGGAAAATATCCAGATAACCCTCCACCAGATCGAGGTTATACGTCCAGTGGTCGGACCAGAAGCCTTCCCCGAAGGCGGCCTCGATGTTCTGCTGCGACCAAGCAAGCACACCGCTCAGGAATTCCTGCTCGCTCACCTTTAAGGTAACGTCATAATCAGCAATATAGTTAATCAGGCGTCCTGGAGTGAACCGGCCCGCGCAGAGCTTCACCAGCTCCTCCTGATGATCGGCCACTGCTCCGCGAATCCATTCCGCTAGTTGCGGCGCTTTGCCGGGCAGAATTTCAAAGGTAGTCCCCTGAACACTGAGCGGATTGTAGCCATCCGCCTGAATCAGGCTGTAGAACATTTTGATGTTGAAGCTGCCGACCCGGGGATTGAAGAATACATCATTGCGCCGGTTCTGATTCATGTCGCGGAAGTTCCCGTTTCCCTGGGAGTAATATTCCGGCGCCAGCGAGAAAAAGTTGTAATCACGTTCCATGTCGCCATGCTTGCGGGAGAACAGATGCACGACAAAGCCTTCTCCCCCGTTATCGAAGATGAACGGATAGCCGCCACGGAGAAAATTATCCAGATAGGACTGCCGGCAGTATGCATCAAATACCGGCGAAGCGGTACGGGTGGCAATATCTGCTGTCAGCTCTTCAGTCAGGCTGGCAGCTTCCAAGGCTTTGGACATAATGTATTCATCATGGCAGAGAGTATCCGCCTTCCGGTTGATTTTGTCGATATCGTTCACATGTCCAATAATGGTGTTCAGGATCACCTTGCTGCCTGGAGCGAGCGTCCGGGCCGTACCACTGAAGCCGCAGGGAACCTTATTGACGGGATACTGGGGCTGTGCGAGCAGCTCTTCAAGCGGCAGATCAGCAAAACGGTCCGGATAACCAAGCGAAGTATTGCCTCCGAACACCGTCTCGAAGTCCACAACCGGTGCCAGCCGCTCCCCTTCTGCAGTGAAGGACAGATAGAAATGCCCGTTTCGGATTTCACTGACCTGCGCATCATCATTCGTGCTGGATCGCAGCTTGTAGAATGGAATTCCATGGTCCAGATTGTATACTTCCATCCAGCTGCGCAGCAGGTTGCCGATCTCCTTGTACCCGCTATTCTCTACACCATACGGTAAAATCTCCGGCAGACCATCCAGAAGCTCTAATTCAAGCTCCCCTCCGCTTATATTCTCGATTTCTACGCGCCGGACCAATGCAGCGTAATCATCATTCGGCATATTGAAATAGTGAACGGTTGTCTTTAATCCATAGCCCGTATGGGATTCCTCGATCATCAGCCCATTCGGGAGAATCGTCATCTTGCGTTTCGCATCGGAATCAGGCCGTGCCGACTGGAACGGCTCATACACTTCCTGAGCACCCTTTATCTTGATGAACGTGCGGAAGCCGGACGAAGCAACGTTCTTGTAGGAAATATTCGCTGGTGAGAACTCCATAATCGGCGAGTTTTTATCGCGTACTCCAAAGCTGCAAATTCCCTGACCCCGGTTCGTATAAAAGGTCCACATAGGAATGCCCTTCAGTCCTGCCAGTCCGGGCAGAAAGCTCGAAAATGGCTTGCCCTCATGAAACTGTTCGATCACAAAGTTGCCGGAATCAAAATAATAATGGCTCATACATTTGCCTCCTTAAATTAAACTGCACCAATTAACAGCATGCTGAACGTGATGAAATTACGAAAAGATAAGATGTGTTGCGATGGAATGCGGCGGTAGCGTGCATTCGGCCAACTCATCACCAAGCCCCAGAGTCACGATGCACGTATCCTCCCCCTCATTCATGAGAACAACGGCGAGACTGCCGTCCGGATTGCGGAATGCAGTGGACAGAATACCTCCGGCGGCAGACTCCAGGCCAATGCGCATAGCACCGGGAGCAATGAATTTACTGAAATGTCCGATGTAATAATAGGAGCTGTTGTAATGCACCTCATCCGAAGTCGTATCGGCAATCACCGGAGCATCGCAGAAATTGCCCACATGATTCGGTCCCCCGGTCTCGTCGAGCACAAGATTCCAGTCCAGATAGCCTTCCGTCCAGGCGTTCAGATCACCGATCATATTCCGCCCGTAACGTTCACCGGTGAACCATTCGCCCAGACGCACACCGCCCTCCTGGCAGCCCTCCGTGAACAGCAGATGCTTTTCCGGAAACAGCTCATGCACCTTGGCCACCTTATCGAATTCCTCACCGCCGTACCAGTGAATGCCTGTACCCCATACATACCGGGCAGCTTCCGGGTCGGACAACACAGTAGAGGCGCGTTCGACCATGATATCGCGGTTGTGGTCCCAGATTACGATGTTTACATCCGCCATTCCCGCCTCATGCATCACAGGGCCCAGATGGGTTTTGACAAAATCCCGCTCCTCCTCCGCACTGTACACACAGGAATCCCAAGTCTGTACGGCTGCGGGCTCATTCTGTACGGAGACGGCCCAGACCGGAATGCCCTCCTTGCGGTAAGCTTCAATGAATTTGGTATAATACCGCGCCCAAACTGCTGCATACTCCGGCTTCAGTGAACCGCCGTTGTTCATCTCCCCATTGGTCTTCATCCAGGCCGGGGGGCTCCAGGGAGAAGCCAGCATCGTCAAAGGCCCGCCTCTGACTGCCATCGCGTCTTTAATCAGCGGAAGCACCCACTTGTGGTCATGGGAAATATCAAAAGTCGCGAGCTTCGCATCCCCCTCCTGAACATAGGTATAATTCCCGAGGGCAAAATCGCAGCTGTGGATATGCACACGCCCCATGCTGTAGTTCAATCCTTCCTCCGGATGAAAATACCTCCGGATGACCTCCGCCCGCTTCACGGGGCTCATCCGGGACAGGGTATAGGCCGCCGCTTCTGTGAAAGCGCCCCCAAAACCAAGCATTTGCTGAAACTCCCGTTCCGGCTGCAATTGCACATCCGCCTTCTCATCGGTTGTGCGGACTCTGAATGCGATTGCCTCTACTGGGCTTAAGCGTTCTCCTGTGTCCTTGGCGGTCATCACTGTGCGTACTTTTGTCAATTCATCCATCTCCTTTTAGTTGTACTTATATGATAATCGAAACCGGTTTCGATTATTTCGAAAAAAAATGCGCACCCGGCGGAACTCTTTATTTTCCGCCCGGCGGCGCGCAGGAATCCCGTACGACTACCTCCACCGGAAGTAGCAGTGCTTCCTTCTCTTGTCTTTTGCCGTCGATTGAAGCAAGCAGAATCTCCGCAGCCCGGGTCCCGAGCTTTTCCGTATCCTGCCGGATGGTCGTCAATGCCGGTGTTACATAGGCGGCAAGCTCAATATCATCATAGCCGAGGACTGAAATATCGGAAGGAACAGAGAGACCTTTGTCTTTGGCTGCCATCACTGCACCCAATGCCAGCAGGTCACCCGAAGCAAATACAGCCGTAGGACGCTCCGGCAGCTCCAGCAGCTTCAGCATAGCAGCATAACCGCTTTCCCTGGAGAAAAAAGCTCCCTCAGCGATGTATCCTTCCCGCACCTCAAGCCCCTGCAGCTCCATTGCCGCTATGTACCCGAGCTCGCGCTGGCTTCCCGGAAAGGAGTTCTCGCCCCCGGAAATATGGGCAATTCTACGGTGACCCAAAGACGCCAGGTAATTCACCGCCAGATGCGCTCCTTCCATATTATCCGAACATACCGTATGCGACTGTGATGTATCATAATCCAGAATAACCGTAGGAATATCACTTTCGAGCAGCTCCAGAAAATAAGGGTCGTCATAGTCAGACAAGAAGACCACAACTCCATCCACCCCGCGAATGCGGCAATTCTCCAGATATCCGCTCTGCTTGCCGCCGACATCCTTGGAGATGAACATCAGCGCATACCCTTTGGCTACCGCAACCTGCTTGAAGCTCTCGATGACCGCACTGAAAAAGGGATGGCGGATCCCCGCCCCGGTTCCCTCTACAAACAGCACACCGATCGTCCATGACTTCTTGGTGGTCAAGGTACGGGCATGGGCGTTTGGCAAATACCCCATTTCCTGAGCCGTCCGCAATATGTCCTGACGGGTTTTCTCCCGCACATCGGAATAATTGTTGAACGCCTTGGACACTGTCGTTGGCGAGTAGCCGGTTTTTTTGGCTATATCATAAATCGTTGTCAATCCGGTTCACTCCCGCCGGCCCACTATGAAAGCCCTTTTATATTCACTGCCATTCTAACGCCTTTAGGTCCCGCCGTCCAGCAGAAATTAGGAGATCGTCCCCCACCCTGTCTGCTGTGTGATTCACCGTTCTTTGCGTTATACTAAAGCTACCACAAAAAAGAAGGGGACTGGACAGGCGTATTCAAGACGGCCTTCCACACATACCTATGACCGATATCCATCAGCCATTAACCAAACAATGCGCCTACTGTCAGCAGTATAAACCTCTAACTGAATTCCGCAGGCGCACCGGCAAGCGCTCCAAAGGCCAGTCCCGCCGCGGTGCCTGCCGGGATTGCCGCAAGGAGCTTCTGGCGAATAGACCCAAGCCGGCTGTGCGGGGAAAAGGGGCTGCAGCAATTTCGGCTACAGTGATCTCCGATGCGGGATTGACTGATACGCTCGTGCTTACGCGTCATCCACTTCCCCCGGTCCCGGCTGCTTCAGCTTCCAAGCCTGCTGTACCTGGAGCCCATAAGCCTTCCCCGCCGGGACGCTCCAAGGATGGCCAGGCAGCTCCATCGGCACACGGGATCAAGGGCAAAGCACGGCCACGCGGGGCAGACCCCCGGTATAAGGCGCCGCAGATTAGAGGACCGAAGCCTGATCCCCAGGACGCATCTGCCCTCATTCCCTCATCCAAAGGCATGATTCTCATGCGGGGGCACAGCGATAAGGGGCGGCGCTGGCATCAGGAAATCGACCTTGAGCTTGCTGTAACCCTCGTCAGGGAGCATGCCGCCGTGGTAGTGAACCGCCGCACGATCCGCCGAATCTACAGCAATAAGGATTTCCGCGCATTTATTCTGACCAGGGATAACTATACATGCCATTTCTGCGGTTTGTACGGAGATACCATAGATCATTTGCTGCCCCGTGCCAAAGGGGGCCACACTACGCCGGACAACTGTGTCTGCGCCTGCAATCTGTGCAACCAGACCAAAGCCGACCAGTATGTGGAGGAGTTCATGGGACGGTAAAAAAAAAGCGCTCTCGGACCGGGAATATGCTGTTCAGGAGAACGGCAGCCCAGGGCCGGGAGCGCTACTTTTTATTTACGTAATGTGCTTGACCCGTCCAACTTGACCGTCAGTTAGCCTTACCTTGATGCCGTGCGGATGGCGAGGCGAATTGGTTAAAATATCTTTGACTACGCCATGTGTGAGTTTGCCCGTAGGCTGATCCTGTTTCAGTACAATATCCACCTCAAGCCCGGCACGGATATCTGCTCTAACTTGCCCGTTCATGATGCGTTCCCCCCTCTCAAGTTATAATAGAATTACTAATTCAGATTAAGGATAAGGATGAGACAACCATGGCCTTCGGTATTAACAGAGAAGAATTGAGCCGCTGGAAACAGGCGGTCTCCGCAGGAGAAATCGCCTTCCTAACCCATTATTGGCTCGACCCGCGCTTTCCGGGGATGACCACAGTAACCAAAGTCGGCTGCAGCAATCTGGACCGCCTGAGAAGCTGGTGCGAGCAGCATGGGCTTCCGTCCCGGTATATTCATAACCGCAGACCTTTCCCGCATTTCGATCTTATGGGACCGAAGCAGCCGGAGATCCTCCGGCAGGAAGGGCAATGGGAGCAGCTGGAAAGGTTCCATATGCTCTGAGCCAAGGCTGAACCCCTACGCGGTTATGATGTCCTAATACAAGCTGCATACTATTTCTTATTCTTCAGATCCTTCATAATTTTCCGTCCGGTCGGAGTCTGGGCCAGTCCGCCTCCGGCTGTCTCCCGGTGCTTCTCCGGCATAGCCGATCCAACCTCCAGCATGACCTTGATGACCTCGTCAGATGGAATTACGCTGCGCACCCCGGCCAGTGCCATATCGGCAGCAGCCAGCGCCGTAACGGCTCCGAAGCCGTTGCGGACGATACAGGGAATCTCCACAAGCCCGCCCACAGGATCACAGATCAGCCCCAGTGTATTTTTGAGCGCAAGACCAACGGCATGTACGGCTTGAGCCGGAGTTCCTCCGCGCAGTTCAGTAAGTGCTCCCGCTGCCATTCCGATAGCTGAGCCAACCTCAGCCTGGCAGCCGCCCTCCGCTCCGGAGACAAATGAATTATTGGCAATTACATACCCTATCGCTCCGGCCGCGAACAGACCGGACACCATATAGTCATCATCCCAGCCGAACCGCTCCTGGCAGCTCAGAAAGACGCCGGGAATAATTCCGCAGGAGCCGGCTGTCGGTGTTGCGATTATGCGGCCCATGGAGGCATTGACCTCCGATACAGCCAGTGCATAGGCCATGGCCTGACCGGCAGGTCCGCCGAGACAAGGCTCATCTGCTGTGTTATAGGCGGCAACCCGCTGGGCGTCCAGTCCTGTCAGTCCGCTGCGCGAGGTCGTATCCTCGGTCATGCCGCGGTGGACGGCTTCTTTCATTACGCCATAATACTGGCTCATGGTAGCAAATTCCTGTTCCTTGGACCGTCCGGATTCTTCACTCTGCTGCTCCAGCATCAAAGCGCCGATCCCCATTCCCCGTTCCTCGCATAATACGGCCAGCTGGCTTAAGGTTTGAAAATTCATGGTGTGTTGTCCTTCCCTTTCTGTTCTTGCGGAGCTTCATTCAGATCTACTACCTTAACGGATTGGACGGCAGGCAGTGCACTCAGCTCATGCAGCAGCTCCGGCGTCGCCGCTTCGTCCAGCTCCAGCACTGTCAGAGCTGCACCGCTGCGGTTTTTACGGTCCAGCGACATATGCCCGATATTGAACTGGCCTCTGCGCATGACATCCGTAACACTGGCGAGTACCCCCAGGTAATCCATATGATTAATCAGTACGGTGGGATACATTCCCGTCAGCTTCACTCCAAAACCGTCAATATCCACAATTTCAATATTCCCGCCGCCGATGGATATTCCGGTAAGTGTTAATTCTGTACCTGTCTGAGCACCTGTTAAGTGTAGCCTTACTGTATTGGGATGAGGGAACAGACCCGTCCCCTCACCGAAGGAAATTGCCATCCCGGCCTCGGCTGCAAGTTCGATAGAATCAGGCAGACGTGAATCGTCCGTAGCGAAATCCAGCAGTCCGCCGGCAATCGCCCGGTCCGTCCCATGCCCTTGATACGTCGCAGCAAAAGAGCCGAAGAAAGTTACCTCGGCCGAAGACGCCGGTTCGCCCAGCACCTGCCGGGCAGCCCTTCCGATCCTTGCCGCGCCTGCTGTATGCGAACTGGAAGGCCCGACCATGGCCGGACCGATAATTGAGAATACATCTTTGAAACGCATTGTTCAGATCTCCACCTATCAAAATTCGACAATATACTTCACTTCTATATTATACTGCAGCCGCGTAAAAGCTACACTATGACATTATCTGTTACCTAAAAGGTATTCCGGGAAAACAGGACAATGCCGTCCCGCTCCTGCCACCCAATTCCAGCCCAGAAGCTGCGGCCGAGGCTGTTCCCCTCTATCACCATCAGATGACATTTGTCGATACCCTCCTGAAGCAGCCTGTCCAGACAGCGCGAAACCATCCCACGGCCGACTCCTTTACCGCGGCTGTCCCTGCTGACTGCCACATGATACATATACCCCCTGCGCCCGTCATGTCCGCACATCGCTGTACCGGCAAGCGTACCGTCCTCGTTCTCGCAGACCTGGCTCATTCCAGGGTTACGCTCCAGATAGCGGAGAATTTCTTCCCGGGAATCTGCTTGACTAAGGTTCATGCCCGCCGTATTCTCCCATAAATGATATGCGGCTTCATAATCATCGGCAATCATAGGCCTGTAGTTCATTCTCTTTCCCCATCTCTGTTTGTATTTAGTATGTATGGATAAGTCGTTTGATCCCTTTCATCAGACATCAGAGTCGCACGCTTTTCTGGGCGGATGCATAAAAATATACAGGAAACCAGAACACACCCGAGGAGTGTCGCTAATGAATCCTGTTTACCCCTATTACGGAGAACGTACAGTCTGCCGTGTGCAGCCTATAGGCTTTCCTCCGCAGCACCAAGACCGCCAGCCGGGTCTGGAGAGCCTGATGATGCCCCGGCCCATCAGCGAGAACCCGGAGAGCCGCGGCAGCGGAAAGCTGAGCGGCAAAGTGGCGCTCATCACGGGCGGAGACAGCGGGATCGGCAAAGCCGCTGCGATTGCTTTTGCCAAAGAAGGTGCCGATGTCGCCATTGCCTACTTATACGAAGCTTCGGATGCGGAAGCCACGCAGCGGCGTATTGAAGAGCTGGGGCAACGCTGCCTGCGCATTCAGACGGATTTGCGGTACAAAGCTAACTGTACCCAGGCGGTGGAACACACCGTGCAGACCTTCGGCAAATTGGACATCCTGGTTAACAATCATGGTGTGCAGTATCCGCAGCAGAGTCTTCTGGATATCTCCGAGGCGCAGCTCTACGAGACGTACCGCACGAATATTTTCCCGTTCTTCTTCCTGACACAGGCCGCGCTGCCGCATATGAAACAAGGAACAGCGATCATTAATACAGCTTCTGTTACAGCATATCAGGGAAAAAAAGATCTTATCGATTATTCGTCCACCAAAGGCGCTATCGTCTCGTTCACCCGCTCGCTCGCCCTGTCGCTGGCCGATCAGGGAATCCGTGTGAACAGTGTGGCTCCAGGACCTGTATGGACTCCGTTGATTCCTTCCAGCTTTTCTGCTGAAGAGACCAGCGTTTTTGGTAGCGACACCCCATTCAAGCGGGCAGCCCAGCCCTATGAGTTGGCCGGCGCTTATGTCTATTTAGCGGGTCCCGATTCTTCTTATGTTACCGGAACCTGTATTCACGTAAATGGAGGGGACATGGTTACTAGCTAACCAGCCGCTTGCGGGATGAATCATCCCGTAAGCCGTGTTCACTTCCCTGAAAGGATGTAAAAGATGAACAAGCTAAAAGATTACGATCTTCCGTCCGTCCGTCTAAGCGCAGGCATGTACGCATTAACCAAACTGTCTGCCGCCGGTTTGACATTTATGCTGGTCTCCCTCGTCATGCTGGCATTCCCGCATACCGGTGGCGTGCCGGAAGGCTGGCCGACCTCGGTGCCTTACGCCATCTATGCCTACGGACTGCCAGCTGCTCTAGTCGCAGATGCCCTGCTTCACGTGTTCCGCTCCACTTCGCTTCTCCCGGCCCTCTGCCTGTATGCCGTCACCGGCTATGGCGCAGGCTTGTGGCTCGCCTCTGAGCAGGGCGGAGACGCGGTATCCTGCGGCATCGCCGGAATATTTGCACTGCTACTGTTCCGGCTTGCACAACTGGCCGGAGAGCGGCAGCCGCTCCTGCTTCCGGTATTTGCCCTGTTTGTCCCGCTGCTCTGCCTGGTGCTGTTCTAAGCTGTGCTCAGAGCCCTCCGGAATCAGAGCGCCTCGATGATATCCCCGGCGATGAGCGCCGCCGGATCATGGCGCAGGCGGGCCGCCCTCTCCCCCGCCAGCCCGTGCAAGTAGACCCCAAAAGCCGCTGCCTGCGCGGCATTCAGCCCCTGTGCGAGCAATCCCGCAATGATGCCGGTCAGCACATCGCCCGCACCGCCGGTCCCCATACCCGGATGACCTGTAATATTGATATAAGCTTCGCCTTCAGGGGTTGCAATGACCGTGTGGGCTCCTTTGAGTACAAGGGTAACTCCATGCTTCCCGGCATAAGCCAGCGCCAGACCGATCCGGTCCCGCTGCACCTCAGCTGTGGATAGCCCGGCAAGCCGGGCCATCTCCCCCGGATGAGGGGTCAGGATCACCGGATGGCGGCGGCTTGCCCAAGAGCTGTAGTCGCTGTCCGCCAGAATATTCAGCGCGTCGGCATCGATGACCAGCGGAGCTTCGATGCCTTCCCACAGCGCACGCAGCCATTCCCCGTCACCCTCAAACCGGCCAAGCCCAGGTCCCACGGCGGTGACATCTCTTCCGCTGCTGAGCCGCAGCACTTCTGCGGCAGTCCCGGCGCTCCAGGCTCCGTTCTCCCCGCCGGCTGCTGCCAGCATAAGCTCGGGGGCTGCGCCGATAACAAAGGCAAGCAGCTTCTCAGGCAGCGCCCAGGTCACCAGGCCACAGCCAGCGCGCAGCGCTGCGCGGGAGGCCAGCAGGCCGGCACCGCTCATGCTGAGGCTTCCTGCCGCCACCAGCACATGCCCGTAGGTGCCCTTGTGGCCTTCGGGCGACCGGCGGCGCGACACGTCGACCTGCAGACGTGTCCGCAGCACCTCCGGCGTCAGCAGGCTGACCGGGACGCCGCTCTCCCGGGCCAAGGCAGCAGGGATGCCAATGGAGCGGACCACCACATGCCCGGCGCTGGCTGAGCCGGGATACTGCAGCAGCCCGCGCTTAAGGAACGCGAGGCAGACTGTCACTGCCGCATGAATGCAAGGCTCATGCGCCTGGCCTGTGTCCGCATCCAGCCCGCTCGGGATGTCTGCGGACACAATGGGCTTGCCGCTGCCGTTCGCAGCGGCAATAAGATCCGCATAGGCACCGCGCGGAGCTCCCGCGCTGCCCGTGCCGAGCAGCGCATCCAGGATGCCGCTGCATGCGGCAAAGTCTACCCGGTCCCGGCCGTAGACTACGGCGGGCAGGCCCATGGCTGCAGCGGCACGCTGCTGCAGCGCGGCTTCGCCGGCCAGCGACTCCGGCGCGGCCGCGTACACCAGCGTGATGGCGATGCCCGCCTCACGCAGGTGCCTGGCGGCGGCGATGCCGTCGCCGCCGTTATTGCCTTTGCCGACGAGAACGAGCCAATGCTCGGCGTCGGCACGCCCCAGGGTCAGCACGCGATCTCCGCTGACCGTGAACCCCGGCGGCCGGATCCCCGGGCCGCCGCTTCCCAGTGCTCCGGCGTCACCCAGTCCGCCTGGACCATATGCTCCTCCGGTCCGACTTCTGCCCGCTGCGCCCGCATCTCCCCGCCCCGAGCCGCATGTCCCCTCAGCTGCACTTGTTCCGCCTGCCTGACTCCATGCAGCAGGGGTATCTCTCCCGCCGGCTGCGTCACGGCAGAACCGGATGATCTCCTCCGCAATGGCCCTGCCCGCATTTTCCATCAGCGCAATAGCCGGAATACCCAGCACTTCAATGGTCTGCCGGTCCAGCTCCCGCATTTCCTCCGCAGTTACCATATACATAGCCCAGCCCCCTTTTTAGCTGCTTCGTTGGCAGCCTGACAATCTCGTCCTTCCAGTGGACACCAGATACATCCTTATCTTCAATAAAAGCCCTCCGGTCACGGAAGGCCCTATACCATATAGTTACGGCGGGTGTTGCAAGGTTAGCCTGTATCCGGCTCAATATCCAACGGTAAACCGGGTGCGGCTGAAATTCCCTTCCTCCAGCTCGTCAACAACAGCTACGGCAAAATCCTCCACGCTGATGCTGCTGTCCCCGTTCTCATCCGCCACCAGCCGGTCCAGGCCAATGCGGAACTGTCCCGTCCGTCGGCCCGGGCGGATCGTGGCCGGCGGGCTGATATACGTATAGTCAAGCTCAGAGCCGCTATAGATTTCGTAGGCATGTCCATGAGCTTGCGCAAGCGGGCGGAACTTGTCCGGAAACCCCGGTGAATCCATAAGCCACTCGCCAGACTCCGTCTTCAGACTACCTGCTCCACCGACAACAAGCAGCCGTTCAAGACCTGCAGCCTGCATGCCCGCAAGCAGACTCTCGGCCGCACGCACCAGGTCGTTCTCCCGCCCGGCAGCGGGGCCAAAGGCACTGATCACCTCTTCATGTCCGCGCACTGCCTCCGTTACCGACACCGGATCGAGAATATCAGCAGTGGCTACATGCAGACGCTCATGCTCCAGCTCCAGTGAGGCCGGATTTCGGACCACGGCAGTGACCTCATGTTTTCTTTTTAACGCTTCCTGTACAATAGCTCTGCCAATCGTTCCTGTTGCCCCAAAAACTACAACATCCATATCCTGATTTCCTCCCTTTATCCTGCTCTATATCCAAAATGGTTACCCTATATTAGCGCCGCAGGAACATTTCCTGCGAATCAGGCATGACTGGCTCCTAAATCTTACTGCGCACTTATTCTGTTACCCATAATATATGACCGTACCCCTGCCAAGCAAGAATAGCCCGTCTCCATCCCATACCCAAAGAGTTGAAACATTATCCGTGGTACGGCGTACAATGACTCAGGGAAGTTCTTCTTGTAAGCTGCAATATTCTAGACCTATATTCATGGGTAAATGTGGATTAAACTCTCATCATATTATACTGAAAGGTTGGGTGAAGTAATCATGACTCCAACAGGAAAACTGTTCAAATGGGGCACTTTTGCTTATGAAGCTTTTCTGGCACTGCCGATTATCGGAGGCGCTTTTGTTGTTGCAAATGCCTGGGTGCCGCTGGGGGTTGCCTTTTTGCTGCATGTCGTAGCCGTAGTATTGTTAATGAAAGAGCGTGGCCCGTTTATTGGGAACGTGGTCGGGATTATCACCTCGGTTGTCGGTTTGATCCCTTTGGTCGGATGGATTATGCACGTTATTACGGCAATTATTCTTCTTGTTGAGGGCATCTCCGCTTCACGGCGTAGCCCCCGCTACTAAAACGGCAGCCCTAGTATGGATGATTACGCATGAATGAAGTGTACAAATTTCAAGGCATATTGTAGTCCAGGCCCCTTATGCGGGTCTGGATTCTTTTTCCTTTCCGTTTATTGAATATAGTGCATCCAATGACTGGACCAAAGTCGGGTGAAATTTCAGACCTGGGGTTAGTGTTCATACAACAATTTCCAAGTACAATGAGAACAGACCGCTAAGGGGGAGTTATAAAATGAAAAAACAAAGCTTTATGGACACCTGGAGTATGCTTGTGAAGTCTCTTCCGAAAGGAATTATGGCCTTTGTTATTGCGGTTACAGGTCTATGTGTAAGCTTACCGCTGATTATATTATGGGTTGGGCTGCCCTTGCTGGCAGCGACACTTGCAGCGTGCCGTAGAATGATGGTACAAGAAGAATTAGTGGTGGATCGCTGGATTCACGGAGATCGTCAACAGCCTGAACCTATAAACAACTCAGTACCTATGCGCCCGGAGGGTTGGAGGTCTTTATTTACTCTTCTTAGTCAAGGCCAAACATACCGGGGACTCCTCTATAGCATAATGCAGCTTCCCGTCGGGATTCTCGGTTTCACATTGGCTGTCGTCCTGCCAGCTACCGCATTTGGGGTTCTACTGTCTCCTGTGGCCTATTTGGTGAGTGACCGACTATTCTCCTTTGATCTTTTCCCGTCTAGCTCCAACCAGTTTCTCTCTCTCTCAGACTTGTCTTCCTTCGAGCGCTCCTGGATAGCAGCCGGCATCGGCTTAGTGTTAGCCTTAATACTACCATTGATCTTCCGGAAGCTCGGGCGTTTATACGCCGCATGGGTGCACACGGTATCCAGTAAATAATACATTATTGTTTTTCAAAAAAAGCAAAGAGATGGACAGCAGAAAAACGAAGATCTATCTGAATTTATCAGAATGGACCTTCGCTTTTTTGATAGCTGCCTCTTATGTTTACCCTGATTCTTCTTGCTTCTATCCTCGTCCCACAGAACGGGAATCGGTCCGCCGGCTTCCGGCCTCTCCACTATAACGTGTATTGGCAGTACTGTTCTCAAAACGTTTGCGTTCTGTCCGCTCCATCTGTACAATTTGTCCTTCGTGTACCACAATGTGCAGGGATCCGAATTCCATATCATCCAAAAGCTCCGCAATCCGCGTAAGCCATACCTCATCCACTTTCAGTGGCTTAGCCATTCTCCAGCCTCCCTTACCCCGGACAGGGGATTCTCCACCAATTCCTTAATAACCAACCAATTTACTATGATTTAACTTAGCATGGAATTAAAAGGGCTGTCAATGTGCATTTTTGCGTGTGAGCCAGCTTTTTACGATCATCGTGACCAAAGCCAGCAGCAGCAGCAGAGAGGCCACAGCGAAGGAAGCTGAAAACTGATATTCGTTGTACAAAATTTCAACATGCAGCGGCAGCGTATTCGTCTCACCGCGAATGTGCCCAGAGACAACAGATACCGCACCGAACTCTCCCATCGCGCGCGCGTTGCAGAGAATAATCCCGTACAGCAGCCCCCATTTGATATTCGGCAGGGTCACGCGCCAAAAAATCTGCCAGCCATGCGCCCCGAGTGTAATAGCCGCTTCCTCCTCCTGCGTGCCCTGGTCCTCCATTAGCGGAATCAGCTCGCGGGCCACAAAAGGAAAGGTGACAAAGAGGGTCGCCAGCACAATGCCGGGGAGGGCGAACACAATCTTAATGTCATGGGCGCTGAGCCAGGAACCGAACCAGCCGTTCGAGCCGAATACCAGCACAAAGATCAGACCGGCGATTACCGGCGATACAGCAAAGGGAAGGTCAATCAGTGTAATCAGAAACCCTTTGCCGCGAAAACGGAACTTGGTCACCGCCCACGCTGCCATGACTCCGAACAGCGTATTCAGCGGTACGGTAATCACTGCAACCAGAAGCGTCAGCCGCAGGGCGGAAGCAGCATCCGGATCGGTCAGCGCTGCGGCAAACACATCCCAGCCCCGCGTCAGCGCCTCTGTCAGCACCACGATCAGCGGCAGGGCAATCAGCCAGAACAGCACGAGTCCGGCCGCGGCGACCAGCACCCATTTCACGGCGGAGGATTCCGTTGTTGCCGGGGAGGCTGCGCTCCGCTGCACCCCCGGGGCAGCCATAGGTACAGTACCAGCCATGATGTCACCTCCTGAAAGTTTTGTGAGCATAGACGTCTTATGATTTACTTCGTACAAAACTACTTCGAAAGCATACGCTTATTTTTGTTAGGATCACTCCCATGATTAATCAGCGTACAAAAATCACTTCGAAAGCATACGCTCAAGTTTTGTGAGCATAGACATCTTATGATTTACTTCGTACAAAAATCACTTCGAAAGCATACGCTCCGCTCCTCACCGCGAAGTTTTACGGGCCCAGCGCTGCAGGGTGTTGATCACGAGCAGCAGCAGGAACGAGATCAGCAGCAGCAGCAGCGCCACTGCCGTTGCCCCTGCATAATCGAACTGTTCCAGCTTGGACATGATGAGCAGCGGGGCAATCTCCGTGCGCATTGGCATATTACCGGAGATGAATACCACGGAGCCATATTCCCCGATCCCCCGGGCAAAGGCGAGCGCAAAACCGGTAAGCAGCGGCGGAAACAGCTCCGGGAGCACGATGCTGCGGAAGGTCCGCCAGCGCCCCGCTCCAAGTGTTGCCGAAGCCTCCTCCATATCCCGGTCCAAGTCCTCCAGCACAGGCTGTACGGTACGGACGACAAAGGGAATGCCTATGAACATCAGTGCAAGTGTGATCCCGAGCGGGGTAAAAGCAATCTTAAACCCCAGCGGTTCCAGCAGGGAACCAATCCAGCCATTCTGTGAATATAGCGCCGTCAAAGAGACACCCGCTACAGCTGTCGGGAGTGCAAACGGCAGATCGATGAGGGCGTCAAAGATCCGTTTGCCTGGAAACTCATATCGCACCAGCACCCAGGCCAGCAGCAACCCTAACAAGGCATCTGCCAAGGCTGCCGCTGCTGCAGTACTCAAGCTGACCCGGAAAGAGGCCAGGACCCTCGGGTCTGTAGCGATACCCCAGAATTTCCCCCAGCTTAGTCCTGTTGAATTGAACAGCAGTGCCGAAAGCGGCAGCAGCACGACGAGACTCAAATACAGTATGCTGTAACCCATCGTTAGTCCGAAGCCCGGCAGCACTTTGCGCCGTACCGCAGCTGTTGTGGTGACATTCATTGTTCCCTTCATCCCTTCCCTGCCTTCGGCATATGGGCCGATCAGCTTCCAGGCACGTAGATCTTGTCGAAGATCCCGCCGTCGTTGAAATGCTTCTCCTGGGTTTCTTTCCAGGTTCCGAATTTGTCTGCCAATGTAAACAGCTTGATCTCAGGGAATTTATCCTTGTATTCTTCTTTCACACTTTCCAGGGTTGGACGGTAGTAATTCTCCGCCGCGATTTTTTGCCCTTCTTCGGTGTACAGATATTTTAAATAGGCTTCTGCGACTTCACGGGTGCCTCTTTTATCGACAACCTTGTCTACGACCGCAACCGGCGGTTCAGCCAAAATGCTCTCAGACGGGTTAACGATTTCGAATTTGTCCGGGCCCAGCTCCTTAATCGACAGGTAGGCTTCATTCTCCCAGGCAATCAGCACATCCCCGATTCCACGCTCTACAAAAGTTGTGGTTGCCCCGCGCGCGCCAGTATCCAGCACAGGCACATGCTTAAACAGCTCCTGGACAAATGCCTGCGCCTTGGCTTCATCATTATTATTGTGGTCAAACGCATAGCCCCAGGCGGCAAGATAGTTCCAGCGGGCGCCACCGGAAGTTTTGGGGTTCGGGGTAATAACCTCAACCCCTTCTTTTAGCAGATCCGGCCAGTCTTTAATGCCTTTGGGATTGCCTTTGCGTACAAGAAACACAATGGTCGAGGTGTATGGGGAGCTGTTATGTTCGAATTTACTCTCCCAGCCTTCCTTGATCAGCCCTTTCTCCTTCAATGCGTCAATGTCGTAGCCCAGGGCAAGGGTAACCACGTCCGCTTCCAGACCCTCTTGCACCGCCCGGCTTTGGGCTCCTGAACCGCCATGCGATTGTTTAACCGTAACCTTCTGGCCGGTTTCCTTCTCCCAATAGGCAGAGAACGCTTTGTTATAACTCTCGTACAGTTCACGCGTAGGGTCGTAAGATACATTCAATAGCTCTACCGGATCTTTGACCGGCGCCTTGGTAGCTTCAGCTGCTCCTGACGTATTGCTTGCTGCCGGTGCATCTGTCTGGGCGGCTGCTCCATTATTCGAATTATTGTTGCCGCAAGCAGCCAGACCTGCCGTCAATAGTAATGTGAATCCGGTGATAAGTCCCTTCTTGATCCCTTTCTTCAGTACAGTCTTCTTCATTACAAGCCACTCCCCTGTGCTTTTCTCTTGGCCGTTCTTTATTGGTGTTATCTCATGAAGTTCCGGTAAATCTGACCCCTGCATTTCAGCAAAAATAGACGGAGGAAGGCCCACGTATGGCAGGTCAAACCGGTCCTGTGGACACGTGTCTGCGAGCTACTGGCGGGCATTCCTCCGTCTGTACGGTAAGAACTTTATTCGATTATTCCTACCCATTTAGTAGGTTATGAAAACATAATACTGAATGCTCCCCCTACTGTCAAATCTTTTTTTCATAATAGCGTAAAGTCGGTTTGGGGCGGTTCTGACGGCAGCAAGTGGCCGCTGTTCCTGTAAGACCCACTTGTCATTGAAGCAGTAAAGTACTATTATTGCTACATCTTAAAGGTCAAAAAATAAGCTGACATTACCGCAAATACCGGGGGAGACAATCATGGGAATGAATCTGGAGTATGTGCCTGTACCTATACCCGCACCCTCGCCGCAACGGCCGCGACTGCACCGGCGTATTCTGGGAGGGATAGCAAGGCGCATCCTGGACACGTACCGATACGATACACAGTTATGGAGAACAGCGCTAACCGGCCCTTGGGTCATATGTTTTTTGGCGTTTACAGCAGCTGTCCTGGGCATTCCTACCGGACTCGGCACCGCTGCTGACATTATGCTTGCCACTACCGCTGCAACCCTCGTCTTAGGGTTTGCAGGAAACATTCTTGCTGCACTGCTGGCCCTGACAGGACTGCGCATCCCGCGCCTTTACACGGGCTCTTTATTGAGCGCTTTGGGAGCCGTCCTGCTAATCTTCTATTATGCGGATTTGGAGCTGGAAGCGGCAGCAGCCATAGCTGTAACCGCCACTCTCCTCGGAGGGCTGGGAGGTTTGGCACTGGGATTCCTGCGCAGCCGGCGGTTCACCATCGGGCTAGTGCTGGCGGCCCTCGTGCTGGCATCCCCGCTCGCCCTCTCGGTCGGGAGCAAGGATGATAAGGTCTCCGGGATGACTGCTTCTGCCGGAAGCCCGGCACCCATCCTTGCAGAAAATCCAGGAGTGCCGGGGAACTATACCTTCCACAGCTTCACCTATGCCAGTGGCCAGGATCTGCACCGTACCGAGTATGGCAATGGAACGGAGCTGATTACATCCTCCGTGGATGCCTCTGATTACATTAAAAGCTGGCCCAGGCTGCGCACCTTATTCTGGGGTTTCGACTACAGTGCACTTCCTGTAAATGCCCGGGTCTGGATGCCTGATGGAGATGGACTCTATCCGCTTGTGCTGATGGTGCATGGCAATCACATGATGGAGGACTACTCGGAGGGCGGCTATGCCTACTTGGGTGAGCAACTCGCCAGCCGGGGGTTCATCGCCGTTTCCCTGGATGAGAACTTTCTGAACTATTCCGCCTGGTCGGGCATTCCGGACAATGACTTCAAGGTACGTACCTGGATGATCCTGAAGCACCTGCAGCAGATTGGCGATTTCACGGAGCAGCCCGGCAACCCGTTCTATCAAAAGGTAGATTATAGCCGGACCGCCCTGCTCGGACACAGCCGCGGCGGGCAAGCCGTTGCCATGGCCGCTGATGCCGGACGCTGGTTCAAGAACGACCCGGTCTATGCTGCCACCGGCAAGTTCCACATAGCCTCAGTCATTGCGCTAGCGCCTACCGACAAGACGATTGACGATGAACAGGCCAGTCTTGTGGATGTCAACTATCTGACCCTTCAGGGGGCACGAGACGGGGATGTACATGATTTTTACGGAGACAGACAGTATATCCGTTCTTCATTTACAGGAGCTGCTTCTTCATTCAAAAGCTCGCTGTACATCGCCGATGCCAATCACAGCCAGTTCAATACCAGCTGGGGACTGTATGACCAGTCGCTTCCGGCAGGACTGCTTCTGGACCGTACGGAGATTATGGACGGGGAAGCCCAGCGGCAAATCGCCAAGGTGTATGTTACAGCCTTTCTGGAGACCACCCTGTATGGCGAGGAAGTCTACCAGAACCTGTTCCGCGATTACCGCAGCGGATTGCAATGGCTTCCAGACACCGCCTACTATAGCCGTTTTCAGAGCGGGGATTATATTCCTCTAGCCACCTTTGATGAAGACCGCATTAAAGGCACTGCCGCTGGAGGAACTGCTGAAGCAGTAGGGCTTGCCTGGAGCGAAGAGACCGCTATGGACCGGGAATCCAAGAGTAAAGCCACTTATGGCCTTCTGCTGGAACATAAAGAAAAGGGCAGGGAGGCCGCCTTTTACAGACTTAAACTGAAGGACAGCATAGTAGCCAGGCTTGCTGATACTGAGGCCGCAGGGCTGACGTTCTCCATGGCTAACCGCAATGCAGATATTGTAAAGACAAAGGGCAAGGAAGAACCGGCAATCTCCCCCACTGTGGAAGTGGAACTGACTGACGGCAATGGTACGGCAGCCCGGCTCCCGCTGAATGAGTTCATGGACATTTTACCCTTGCCCCAGACCCGGTTCACGATCCTTCCCTGGCTGGAGGAGCGGATGAGTGACGGCAAATATGGTGATCTTTCGGAAGCGGTATTTCAGACCTACGAGTTGCCTTTTGAACGGTTTCTCGAGAAAGAGCCGAGGCTTGAACCAGATAAACTGAGCACAATCACTTTTTATCTGCAAGGCGAAGGCGACAGAATTATGCTGGATGATATCGGATTCTACCATAAGGGAAATGGAATGGAAGGCTCGAAGCAAACCGCCATTATACAATAAGCAGGAACACATGTATCAATCCGAACCTATCCATAACACACCAAAAAGTGCCTCCTATCTGCCGGCAGCCGGCCGCATAGGAGGCACTTCTATTTTACAGCTGCTTCAGGCAGACCGGTGACGTAATCTCCAGCTCATTGCCGGTAGGAATCAGTCTTCCGGTATCCTTATCAATTCTAAACGAAACGATATTATCACTGTTCTGGTTCGCGGCGAGCAGCATCCCGCCAATAATAGCGAAATTGCGCGGTGTCCGGCCCCCGGAAGTGACCCAATCCTGCGGTTCGAGCAATCCAGTCGCTCCGTCGATGTTAAACATGGCGATGCTGTCATGCCCGCGGTTAGAGGCATACAGGAAGCGGCCGCATGGGGATACATGGATGTCCGCTGCCGTATCGTCGCTTCCGGCGGCGTAATGCTCCGGTAATGAACTTACGTTCTGCAGAATTTTCAGATCAGCAGTTGTTTCATCGTTAGCAAATACAGTAATTGTACTGTTGAGCTCATTGATCAGGTAGATCCATTGTCCTGATGGATGTACAGCAAGATGACGGGGACCCGAGCCTGGCGGAAGCGGAACTTCGCGGTGAGTCACCAGCTTGCCGCCCTCCACACGGTAGAACACAATCTGATCCAGTCCCAGATCACACACCAGCACATGGCTCCCGGTCCGGTCAGGAATGACCGAATGGGGATGCGGCGCTTCCTGCCGGTCTTCGCGCATGCCCGACCCTTCATGCTTCACTTGCGCGGACATCTCCTGAAGCGAGCCATCACCATTCACTGGAAAGACGTTGACGTTGCCTCCCGAATAATTGGAGACAAATATGTAATCCTCTTGCGGAGAGATCGACACATAACATGGGGCGCCTCCATCCGTCGGCCGGCTTCCCAGCAGGTGCAGTTCTCTACTGCCTGGCTCAATCGTAAATGCATAGACCTCGCCGTCATCCTTCTCACTTACAGCGTATAGAACAGTTCCAGAACCGTTCACAGCCAGATATGAAGGATTCTCGATACCCCCGGTGCTGTTCATCACCCTCATTTCCCCGGTATCCTTGTTCAAAGCCCCCAGTATAATGGCTTCCTGATCGGCGCTATTGTAGGTTCCTGCATAGAATAGAACTTCATTAGGCTGTTGCATGGCAGCGTCTCCCTCCAATGTATATAGGCACGTAGTTCAACTTACTTCTTATATACCCTTCACCCCGGAGAATACACCTCCAGATACAGGACTTTTTTCACTATAACATGTTTATGTACCCAATAGCGCACCCGGTTTAAACAGCCTATTTCAGGACATAATGAAGTACTAGTTATTAAGATGCCTACAAATTTTTACAATGGTTTAAACGTCCGGCATGAGGTTAATAGTAACCATCGAAGATAACAAAACTTAAAGGAGCTGAAGCATAATGAGTTTTCTGTGGATGTTGATTGTTGGTGGCGTAATTGGTTGGTTGGCTGGTCTGATCATGGGTAGAGATATTCCAGGCGGTGTTATCGGTAACATTATCGCCGGTATTCTTGGTTCATGGCTCGGCGGAATGCTGCTGGGAAGCTGGGGACCTAGAATCAGTGATTTCTACGTCTTCCCTTCGCTTATCGGTGCAATCGTTCTGATCTTTATCGTCAGTCTGATTCTCCGTTCGGTCGGTGGACGCAGCCGTTCTTAAGGCTAGCCTGATACATTAGCCAGAACCTGCTTAGCAGGACTGGAACCGAAACCCGCCAGGGTCCTCCTTGGCGGGTTTCTTGCGGCTTATCGCATTGCCGCACGGGTAGAAAATCGCCGGATTGCTGCCAAGAAGGGTTCAATGTTTTGCCTTCTTTTTTCTGCTATAATGGAAAAATAAGTGACACAAATCACAGAAAGGAAAGTGAATTATGGGCAATATCAACCCTTCACTTCTGCATGTCGGCTCCACGCTGGGGGCTCTGTTCATGGCACTGATGGTAATTGTTATCCGCCTGAAGGCTAGCGCGCGTCCCGTGACGATCCGCAAAATATGGATTCCGCCGCTCGGCATGTCCACGGGCTTTGCCATGTTTGTGGCACCTGAAGTCAGATTCCCTTGGTGGTGGGCGGCGGCTGCTTTTCTGATCGGATGGTTTATATTTGCTTATCCGCTGATGCGCAGCACCAGGTTTGAAGAACGGGGAGGCCAGATTTATGCCCAGCGTTCCAAGAGCTTCGCGTTCATTCTGCTGGGATTGCTGCTGGTACGGACCCTGCTGCATGAATTCATCAATCAATATGTATCCATTCCGCAGTCAGGCGGACTCTTCTTCATCCTGGCCTTCGGCATGATCCTCCACTGGAGATTCTTCATGTACAAACGCTACAATCAGATGGCTCCACCGGAAACGCCCATCCCGCAGCCCCGGGGCTGAACACTGTCCATAGTGCATATAAGGAGCATTCGGGAGCTTGGCAGGCTCAGGAATGCTTCTTTATATTGTCCGGGCTACTCGGCTGTATGAGGAGCCCGCACCCACCCAGAAAATTCACCTATTCACTGTCAGCTTACATTCCCCATTCCCACTAGTTTGCATATAATATCAGTAGTCAGCCCAGGAATTTCTAACCTCATGTGTTATTTGTGGCAGATTATGAACACAGTGGAACCCATTTTTTGATCCTGATGTCAGGTAACTTGCGAAGAGATCAGTTAGAATATAAGCAGATATCATTTTTAGAGAGCGGGGACAAGGCAATTGAAAAGTAAATCAAGAAAAGTGGCGATCGTCGGCTCAGGAATGGTCGGTTCCAGTTGTGCCTATTCTATGGTCAATCAGGCGATATGTGACGAGATCATGATGATTGACCGCAGCTATGACCGCGCTATGGCACAAGCACTTGACCTCTCGCACTGCATGGATTTCACCGGATCCCGCACCAAGGTATACGCCGGCACCTCCAGCGATTGTGCCGCAATGGACGTTGTCATTCTGACAGCGGGCGCCAATCCCAAGCCGGGACAGAGCAGACTTGATGTTCTAGATGCTGCGGCTGTGATTACCAAAGAAATTATTACGGAAATTATGGCTGGCGGCTTCGATGGCATCTTCGTAGTTGCTGCTAATCCTGTGGATATTGTCACCTATATGGTATGGAAAATATCCGGACTGCCGCGCCACAGAATTATCGGCACTGGTACCTCTATCGACTCTTCGCGCCTGAAGACGCTGCTGTCTGAGGTATTCACCATCGACCCCCGCAGTGTCAACGGTTATGCACTTGGTGAACATGGCGAATCCCAATTCGTCGCCTGGTCCCATGTAACGATCGGCGGCAAACCGATTCTGCAGATCATGGAGCAGCACCGGGAACGGTTCAGCACTTTGGATCTGGAAGATATCGCCCGCAAGACCAAGGATGCCGGCTGGGAGATCTTCACGCGCAAGGGCTCCACGCATTTTGGTATCGGCAGTGCACTGGCCTACATCACCCGCTCCATCCTGAATGATGAGCATAAGATCATTGCCGTCTCAGCCATATTGGACGGAGAATACGGCCAAACCGGCGTATGTGCCGGAGCCCCGGCGATTATTGGCAGCGGCGGCATACAGGAGCTGCTTGAACTGAACCTTAGCCCGGAGGAATCCATGAAGCTGGAGGCTTCCTGCAATATTATCCGCCGCGGCATAGAGAGCCTGAACCTGGAGGAAAAGGTGTAATCTGCTCCCCACGAAGTAAAACACCCCTCGATTCTACACACGGCCGTGTGCGGAATTGAGGGGTGTTTTTATTTGTAAAGATTGAACCTCCCGGACGAGAAAAGAATGTGTTCAAAAGAGGGTTATCCCGCTTTGGGAACCTGCAGAGCCCGTACACTGTTCAGAACCGCAAGCACAGTCACACCCACATCCGAGAAGACGGCTTCCCACATCGTAGCGATCCCAAATGCGCCCAGCAGCAGGAACAGCGCCTTCACCGCAAGGGCAAAAATAATATTCTGCCAGACAATGGCCCGTGTACGCTTGGCAATGCTGATCGCTGTTGCAATCTTTGAAGGTTCGTCAGTCATAATTACAATATCCGCCGCTTCAATCGCTGCGTCTGATCCCAGTCCGCCCATGGCAATACCTACATCTGCTCTGGCCAGCACCGGAGTATCATTAATTCCATCGCCTACAAAAATAATTTTGTCACGCAGTGATTTTTCCCGCTCCAGCTTCTCAATGGCCTCGACCTTGTGCTGGGGCAGCAGCTCAGCGTGAATCTCCCCTATGCCCAGCTGCCGGCCTACCGCTTCGGCAACACTTGAAGCATCACCCGTCAACATCACAGTTCTATGAATTCCAAGCTGTCCAAGGGCCTGAATGGCTTGAAGCGAATCTTCTTTCACTTCATCGGCAATCACCAGATAACCCGCATACTGCTTATCTACAGCGATATGGACCACTGTTCCGGGCGCTTCCTGTGTCCGGCTGACAATGCCCTCACGCTCCATCAGCCGCACATTACCCGCCAGTACCGCCCTGCCCTCTACCGTAACGGCAATACCGTGACCCGATATTTCATTGTAGTCTGCTATGTCCTCACCGGGGATCTCTTCACCATAAGCTAACCGGATGGATTCCGCAATCGGATGGCTGGAGTGGCTCTCAGCATAAGCGGCTATCCGCAGCAGTTCATCCTTCTCCACTCCTTCGGAAGGGTATACTCCAGTCACCTTGAACTCCCCTTTGGTGAGTGTTCCCGTCTTATCAAACACAACAATGTTCACATCGTTCAAGGCCTCCAGGAAGTTGCTGCCCTTGACGAGAATACCGCTTTTGGACGCTGCGCCAATACCGCCGAAGAAGCCGAGCGGGATCGAGACGACAAGCGCACAAGGACAAGAGATGACCAGAAATACGAGTGCCCGGTAGATCCAATCGGAGAAGGTAGCCCCGTTCAGCACGAGCGGAGGGATGATGGCCAGCAGCAGTGCCGTAATAACCACAACAGGGGTATAGCCTCTGGCAAATTTGGTGATAAAATTCTCGGTTTTCGCCTTATTGTTGGAGGCATTCTGCACCAGCTCCAGAATCTTGGAGACAGCCGATTCTCCGAAGTTAGCCGTCACCTCAATCGTAACCACACCATTGCGGTTAATAAAACCACTCAGCACCTTGCTGCCCGGTTCAGCTGAGCGCGGTACCGATTCCCCCGTCAGCGCTGAGGTATCCATCATAGCGCTGCCCTCCAGGATCATTCCATCCAGCGGTACTTTCTCGCCAGGTTTGACTACAATATGGTCGCCAATCCCCACTTCTTCGGGAGCAACACGTCTTAGACCTCCGCCTTCCTTCAAATATGCGAACTCCGGGCGGATATCCATCAGCGCCGTAATCGAGCGTCGGGAACGGTTGACAGCAAGACCCTGGAAGAGCTCGCCCACCTGATAGAACAGCATAACAGCCACGCCTTCCGGGTATTCTCCAATCGCGAATGCCCCTATCGTTGCCAGTGCCATCAGGAAATTCTCGTCGAAGACCTGACCCCGGACGATGTTCCGGGCAGCAGACCAGACGACTTCGCCTCCGACAACCAGATAAGCAGCCAGAAAAATCAGCAACTCCGTGATTCCGCTGACCGGCAGGAACATTCCTGCTGCTCCAAGAATGGCTCCAGCCCCCAGCCGCAGCAGGATAGAACGGGTTCCGCCTTCGCCATGTTCATGGCTATGGCCATGGGCATCACCTTGAGCATGGGCTTCATGGCTGTTGGCATCACCTTGTGCATGCGCTTCATGACTATGCCCGTGGGTAGTCATAGCGTTATGAGTGTGGGAGGTACTCTTTTCCTGCTCCAGACTGCCGCCGGGCTTCGGCTTTCTACCCACGCCTGCTGCCTTCACTTCCTTGATTTTCACGTGTGGCTCTAGTGTGTGAACTGTCCGCCGGGCTTCGGCGGATACGGCTTCGGCATCGGCCACTGCGGTTTCCAGCGTCATCAGCTTCATGGCAAAATTCACTGAGCAGGACGCGACTCCCTCAATTTTCTTGACCTTATTTTCAATTTTCATGGCGCAATTGGCACAATCCAATCCTTCCAGCATCCACTGTTGTCTTACATTTCCCTGAACCGCATTCAAATGACTCATCTCCCTTAGTCAAACCTATATATGAGTATTTGTTCATATGTTTACTTACACACATTATATGCCCCTCAATCTCGGAGTGTCAACGCAGAGTGTATTGTTTTTCCTTAAGGGTAGAAGAGATGCTGACAGTAAATAATAGGTAAGTCAAGGCTGCACAGTCGGATGATTATCTCTTGTAATCTGCTTTCATTCAGGATAAAATTTATATATGAGCATTCATTCATATGTTTTGTGGAAAGGAGTCATTTTATGAACAACCACAGCCATCCAGGTCACCCACATGAACATCATCAAGAGCAAAGCCATGTACATAAGGATGAGCATGGGCACAGCCATTCCGGCCACTCCCACTCCCATTCCCATTCCCATTCCCATGGGCCAAACAACAAAAAGGGCCTGCTGATCGCTCTCGTTATTACCGGAGGTATTATGTTCCTTGAGTTCTTCGGGGGACTGGTTACAGGCAGTCTCGCTTTGCTCTCTGACTCCGGGCATATGCTGAGCGATACGGCTTCTCTTGCCTTAAGTCTTGTAGCGATGATATTTGCGGTCAGACCCCCCTCATTGAAGAATTCATACGGTTTCTACCGGTTTGAAATTATGGCTGCTTTATTCAACGGAGTTACACTATTTGTCATTGCCGGATTTATTATATGGGAGGCTTGGCAACGGTTTTTCGCACCACCGGCAGTGGCAAGCGGCACCATGATGATTATTGCGGCTATAGGACTCTTGGCCAATCTGATCAGTGCCTGGTCCCTTATGCACAAGAGCGATACTAAAGACAACATCAATATCCGTAGCGCATATCTGCATATTATGGGTGATGCCCTCGGCTCCGTGGGTGCACTGCTTGCCGGACTCCTTATGAAGCTGTTCTCGTGGTATGTCGCCGATCCTATCATCAGTGTACTGGTGGCCTTGCTTATTCTAAGAGGAGCGTGGGGCGTTCTGAAGCAGGCCTTTCATATTCTAATGGAGGGAACACCGGATGCCGTCAACACGGATGAGATCAAAGAAGCTTTGCATGGCATCGACGGTGTCATCGGTGTCCATGACCTGCATGTCTGGACCATCACTTCAGGCATGGATGCACTCAGTGGGCATCTGCTGATCAAGGACCAGGCTGACCCTCATAGTATTCTTCAGGAGGCCATCTCTATAGTGGAGGATAAATTTAAAATTCAGCACGCCACTCTGCAGATTGAGAATTCCTCCCTGAAGCACAGGGAGCTGCGAGTATGAATACTCAGGAACAAAGCGGCTGCCAATATTAGAACAAACTGCCTTTATGGCTTCAACAACGGCAGTTCTGCCGTTATTCCCGGCATCCCCTCGTCCTTTACTCATTATTCTTGTCAAAAAAAAGAGTGCTCCGCAGCCATATCGGCTTGCTGAGCACTCTTGTCATCTATTCGTGCCGGATATGCTCATGCGTCTGCAGAAATATCTGCTCCACATGGGCGTCATTCAGCGAGTAATACACGGTTTTACCTTCCTTGCGGCGTTTGACGATCCGCAGATTACGCAGATACCGCAGCTGGTGGGATACAGCCGACTGTCCCATATCTAATATAGAGGACAAATCATGCACACACAGCTCCCTTTGCGACAGGGCATAAATCATCCGCACCCTTGTGGGGTCACCCAATGCCTTGAACATCTCCGCCATCTTATCCGTTGTCCCCCGGTCAGGCAGGATCAACGCCATAGATTCCGGTTCCAGCTCCGAACCTTTACATGTATTGTCGCATTCTTCGAGTGCTACTGGCTCCATGCTCTCGCCCTCCTCCATCTCTTTCCTCCGCCCATACCGATGGTTCATCGAATCTTCTACGATTAATTATAGCAAAACTTTACTTGATGTCCATGTCGGAGGCCGTTATGGGAAGACTTGCAAGCAGCAAGAGGCACCCTGCTTTAGACGGCTTTGCGCCAGAAGGAGAACAGGCCAACTGACAAAAATACAAGCAGACTGCCAAACACAACGATCAGCAAGCTCTCCAGTGGTAAATTGAAGGCTCCAAAGCGTTCTTCCCCAAAAGAGGACATCGCCAGTAAGGGTTGAACCCAAGGATAATAAGGTCCGTAAGTAGATGAATTGGCTATAAGCATGTTGGGCAGGGTAAAGCTCACATTGAGTGCGAGCGGTGCACCAAAGCTGCTCCAGCTCTGAGACACCGCCAGTTGCAATGCAGCCAGCGGCAAGCAGGCAAGCCAGCCGCCGAAGCAGCTGGAGAAGAACAGCGTCCATGGGACAGGCATATCCACACCCCGCAGAAGCCCCACACCAAACACTGCTGCAAAGAACAGCAGCTGCACAGCAGCCATCAATGACATAATCATGGTGTATTTGGCCAGATATACGGAAGTACGTGTAACAGGCAGCGCCAGAAGCATTTTCCACCCCCCGTCAGCATGCTCTGCCCGGCAGATCAGTGCTGCGAAGACACCCGAGAGTACAGGAAGGAACATCATGGCATGAAACACTGACATGACTCCAAGCAGCATATCCCAGGTGAGAGGCTGGCCTTCTTCCTGTATATTGGCTAGCAATCCCACGGCTATAGCTACCACCGGACTGCCAATGATCAGCAACCAGATGAAGGATTTGGACATTTTGAGTCTTTCCGAGGATAGTACTCTCCAGAACATACGCATGATCAGTTCACATCCCTTCTGGCAAAATGCACAGCACCCGGCAACAGCACAAGCAGGCCCAGCAGGAGTCCGGCTCCGCTGAACAGCCAAGGACGCGAGGTACTCCAGGCTAGGGCAGGCCAGGACAAGGGGATCCACTTAGACAAGAACACCGAGAAGAGACTCAGCAACGACAAAGTAAGGCCAAGCGATACAGGCAGGGTCTGATTGCGGCTGATTAGAGAGAGCCACAGCTGCAGGGCAATCACCGGCAATGCGCCAGCATAAGAAGCGAAGCTGATCCGCAGCACATCCGTATAGGGAACCGGGTCTGAGCCGAAACCGAGGATTAGACCCAAAGCAACCGTTCCTGCAGACAGCAGCGCACACGAGACGGCAAGAAGCAGCAGACATACCAGAAGCTTGGACATAAAAACAGAAGTGCGTGAGACAGGTAAGGCCAGCAGCTGCTTCCATGAACTCATCTGGTGCTCTACGTTCGCCAAAAGCGAGCATATCAGCGTCCCTCCCAGATACAGTGCTACGGGAACGAAGTCGGCCAGATTAGAGAGCAGTCCGCCCCAAAGGTCCGCTTGATACTGCTCCTTCAGATAATCATAACGGAGGCCGAAGTTCAGTCCCTGCATGGCCAGGAGCCCTACCGGGCCGAGGAAGACCAAAAACCACAAGCCTTTGCCGCGGATTTTGAGCCAATCCGCCGAGAACGAACGCCACATCATAAAGAATGGCCCCCTTCGACTATCTGAAGGAAGAATTCCTCCAGCGATTGTCTGTGCTCCTCGACCCGGTAGATCGCATGACCATTTTCGACCAGCTCCTTAATCAGGAGCGCTACCCTTGCATCACTCATTCTGGGCAGGGTGATACGTCCTTCCAGGAGCGTACCTTCGTAGCCGCGCCGCCCTGCCAGAATTAGCGCTTCTTCCGGCTCGGATACGGCGAGACGGAGATCACCGGCTGCCTGCTGCTGCAGATGGGCAATCGTATCCTGGTAGATCATCCTGCCGGAGCGGATGATACCTACAGTTCCAGCCATCTGTTCAATCTCGCTGAGCAGATGGCTCGACACAAGAACCGTGATCCCCTCTTCTTCGGGCAAGCGCTTGATCAGCGAGCGGATTTCCTGGATGCCCGATGGATCAAGGCCATTGGTGGGCTCATCCAGGATCAGCAGCTCCGGGCTTCCCAGCAGCGCGGCTGCGATGCCGAGCCGCTGCTTCATGCCCAGGGAGAAACCCTTCACCGGGCGTTTTTCCTCCCCTTTTAAGGATACGATGTCTAATACTTCTCCGATACGCGACTTGGGCACATCCAGGATCCGGCGGATCGCCTCCAGATTATCGAGTGCGCTCAGATGCCCGTAATACGACGGTGATTCTACAAGTGAGCCCACTTTGCGGAGAATTTGCAGCTTATTTCGCTTCAGATCCTGGCCAAAGATTCTAATACTGCCTGAGGTCGGCTTAATCAGCCCCAGCAGCATGCGGATGGTCGTTGTTTTGCCTGCGCCGTTGGGTCCAAGAAATCCGTAGATTTCCCCTTTGCCTATATTCAGATTCAAATGCTCCACCGCAGCCCGGCCACGGTATTCTTTCAATAAATCACTGGTTTCAATTACTGTTTCCTTCATCTTCTTCACCTCGGTAATCAGCATAACTTCCCAAGGTTAAAAGCACGGAGGCGGCAAGTTTAAATTTCGTTTAAATTTACATCCGGCAGCGGGCTAAGAATCACAATACTGGTGCCTTGCCTTGTGCTGTCCACCTTCCACTCCAGCTCCATCCGCTGGAGCAGCAGCTCAACAATGGACAAGCCCAGTCCTGCACCCTTGGAGCCGGAGTCGCTGCCCAGACCCTTGCCGTGGTCACGGATGACAATTACACGCCCGCCGTCTCTGGCCTCTACAGCCACCCCCGCATATAATCCGCTTCGCGCGTGGCGCACTATATTCTGGAACAGATTATCCAGAATCCGGCGGAACCAGCTCTCATCCACCTTCCAATACAGCGGCTCTCCCTCCAGATCAATATCAATCTGGAAACCTTCCTTTTCCCACAGCGGATACCACGCTGCAGCACTCTCTCTGAGCAGACGCAGAACATCCTTGCGCTCCAGCTTGAGCGTCATCCGTCCGCTGCTGAGCAGATTGTAGGACAGCAGATTTTCGATCAGGATGCCCATACTTTCAATCCGTTCATCCACAAGCTTCAGGGATTCCTGTCCGCGTCCGGTCAACTGTTCCTTGTTAAGAAGATGAAGATGACTTCGGATTACCGTTAGCGGAGTACGCAGATCATGGGACAAATCAGCGACAAGCCGCTTGCGCAGCCCCTCTTCTTCCGCCGAACGCACACGGCTGGCCGCAAGCTCGGTGACCATGGTATTAAAAGCAGTTTCCAAACGGCCAATCTCATCGGGCTTGCCTGGAGCAATCAATGGAGGCACACCAGCTTCTCCAGTAAAAGCCATAGCTGTCTGCAGCCGTACCAGCCTTTTGCGGATCTGGATGAAGAACAGCAGCGAGACGATAATGAAACCTGTAAAAAGTAAAAGGATAACTAGCGTAAACCATATACTAATCCCGTCAAAAGAAGTCTGCTCTCTGACGACGCCTGGAATCTGCATCACTATAAACCCTTCTCCGGCTTCGGCCTGATCACCTACAAATGCGACTATGCCCAAAGGCTCCAGGTTCGTGCTTTTTTTCATAAATGAAATTGCCTCTGCCGCGGTCCATTGCAAGGGAATGGAGTATCGTTCCTTCTCCTGCCATAGCTTCGGATTTGCAGACTCCAATAACAGCCGGGTGCGCCCTTCCCCGTCTACCCAGAAGATCGTAGCCAAGCTGTACGTGGTGCTTAACGCCCGCAGCCGCTCATTAATCATCTCGGGCGGTTTGCCAAGAAGCCCGGCAGCTTCCTTATGCCAGATCTTCTCTACTTGAGTTATGTTGTCATATGGCGCATATTCCTTCGGCCGCTCTTCCTGGCTCAATCCGGTAAACAGGCCATACACCGTCATGGTCAACGGGATACTTAGCAGCGCAGCGGGAATAAACAGCAGTGCGGCGATAATAATCAGCAGATAGCGGGAGAGCAGCGAAGTATGCACCTTACGCAGAAGGCTCGTCTTCCTCATGCGCGTACCCGGTAGCCGATCCCCCGGACGGTCTCAATAATCTCCGGCGCGGCCGGATCAAGCTCCAGCTTCTCCCGTAAATAACGAATATGCACCATCAGTGTCTTGTCACCCTCCATATAGCTCTCTCCCCACACCGCCTCATAGATCTGCTCTTTCGTCAGGATCTGGCCCAGATGGCGCAGCAAATATGAGAAGATCTGAAACTGCTTGCCAGTAAGCAAAATTTCCTTTCCGCTGTCCGCCTCTATAATCCGGTTGTCCCCTTCGTACACCATCAGATGCTTTAGGGTCAGGGGGGTGGACTGGGCAGCGCCTGTCCGTCTTAACAACACCTCAATACGCGCAGCCAGTTCATCCGGATGAAACGGCTTGGTCAAATAGTCGTCGGCAAATTCCAGGCCCTGAAGCTTGTCGTCGATGGAAGTGCGGGCAGACAGCATCAGAATCGGCAGATTCGCATACGCCCGCTTCAGCCGTTGTCCGACCGTGAATCCGTCCAGCCCCGGCAGCATGACATCAAGGATGGCCAGCTGGCAGCCTGCCGCCGCCTCGGTAGCTCCCTCCCCGCTCTCCAGCCAGCGGACAGCATACCCCCGCTCCTTCAGATCAGCGGAAACGGCAGTTCCGATGTCCCTGTCATCTTCTATATACAACAGCGTAATACCCATTAGCTTCAAATCCTCCCTTCTTCATTAGGCACAACAAGAAATCCCCGGGGCAGCATAGAGAAACGTCTGCGTACCCGAGGATGAATAGAATACTATTATGCAATATGGCCAAAATGGGCCGGCGGCTTGTCTGAGGGTTTACCCAGCAGATATCCTTGTCCAAGATCCATGCCGATATCCCGGCAGAACAGAAATTCCTCCCGCCGCTCAATTCCTTCAGCCAGCACCTTGGCTCCAAAATCCCACGCCCGGTTCATGATATCCCGGATGGCCAGCTGCTTCGTCTCATCCTGATCACAGAAGCTGATCAGCCCCCGGTCAATCTTGACATAATCCGGTCTCAGGCTCGTCATAACCTCTATGGTGGAATGACCCGCGCCGACATCATCCAGTGCGACCAGCAGACCCTGATTGCGATATTCGCTGAAAATATCCTGCAGATGGGGGATATTTGAAATCTTCTCTGTCTCTACGACTTCAAACACAAAATCCTCCGGGGCCTGGCCGAGGCGTCTGATGGCTTCAAAGGTATGAGTCAGACAATACTTGGGATTATAGATGGAGGAGGGTAGGAAATTAACAAACCGCTTGATCCCTTTGGGCAGCAGCTTTGCGCTGGTCTCAATGGCTGATATGCGCGCAGCCCGGTCAAGAAAAGAATGAAATCCGGTCTGCCTGGCCATCTCAAACAGCTCATAAGGTTTAAAAGAGGCGCTTCCCGGCAACGGCCGCAACAAGAGCTCAAAGCCCATAATAGCCTCATTGAAATCCACAATAGGCTGCATATGGCTGCAGAAATTGTGGTTGGCAATGATGGCAATCAGATTTTCACTGGTAAATCTGAGTTTCAGCTGCTCCAGCGTAAACCACCGCTCTACCAAAACCTTGCCAGTCCGGCCCTTAAGGCTTAACGACAATGGTAAGTGCAGCTCGTTCTGAAGCCTGTCCAGCTGCTCCAGAAGAAGCAGGAGCTCCTCGCGTGATCCATATGTAATCTTCCCGGCGTCTTGTGCTTCTTCAACCGCGTAACCGGCATCCCTTACAGCGGCTGCAAAGGGAGCCGTACAAGGCCTGAATTTCAAATCCCCTTCGTCTTCCACCGGCTCAATTGGAGAACAGTCGATGCATCTCATGGAACCCCTCCATCTCTCATGATGTCGATAAGGCTTGTACGGCCAAGTATAGCATGATTTCCCATTAGCCAGCCACGGCCTGACCAGCACCATGAGCAAACTCCTTAGGAGGTGCATGCATATTCAGCAGAAAAATTCCGCAATCCTCATAAAAACGAAAAACAGCGATCCTCCAAATGACGGAAGAATCGCTGCTTTGCTATATTTACCTGTCTATTTAAAGGGGTACAGTCCACTTATGGACAGCCTTTCTCCAACTAACCGGAGACCGCCGCCGAACCTTCCCAGACTCCATGCTGCTGGTTCTTACCCATGTACTCTATCCGCGTCGGCTTCAGCTCAAGGATTACATAGTCGGGGTCATCCGGCCCTTTGAACCATTTCTCCAGCTCTTTGTTCCATACCTTGGACCGCAGGCCTTCATCCTTGGTAACGGCAACAGTAGCTTCAATCTCAAGCACATCCTTGCCGCCGCCCTGTTCATATCCAAGCAGCAGAAAAGCATTCGGATTATCCTTGAGCTCCTCTACTTTATGCGTTTTGCGATTGGTAGCCAAATAAATGTGAAGCCCGTCATGAAATACCGCCATGTAACGCACCTTAGGTTTGTTGCCGGCTTCTATCGTGCCGAAGGACCCGAATTTGTTGTCATCCAGCACCTTGATGATCGTCTGCTCCAGCTCTTTGTTATCCATTGACGAAATAGCTCCTCTCTAATCATGTGAATATAAGTTTATATATCCACGTCGGGAATTTGGATTTATGATAAAACCGTTGTTTATATTAGTGTACCCGTTCTGAGGGTAATGAATCCGTAATGAATCCTGAATCCAGCCATTAACCCACTACAAAAGGAGCTCCTCTACTTGAAAAAATTGATCTGGATTGGCTGCCTCTCCTACTTTGTCATCGGACTCGCACATGTGGTGCTGGGTTCTATTCTTCCCGTTCTGCTGCAACATTATGACCGCACTTACAGTGCAGGCGGCGAGCTGATCTTCAGCCAATTTGCCGGATTCCTAGCTGGTGTGCTGATCTCGCCGCTGCTCAACCGCCGCTTCGGCAAAAGGGGCGGACTGCTGATCGCCACTGGTCTGCTGCTGTGTGCGGAAACCGCTTATGCTTTTCTCCCTCCATGGGGGTGGATGTATGTCATTGCCGTGGCCGCAGGCTTTGGCTTCGGCATGATTGAAGCCGTCATCGGCACCATCATTATAGCAGCTGTCACAGAAGGAACCGCTGTGGCCATGAGCCGGCTGGAGGTGCTGTTCGGCGTAGGCGCACTCGTGATGCCGCTGGTTGCAAGCCCGTTAATTGCAGCCGGCGCCTGGAGACTGGCCTTCCTGATCGTCGCAGCCTTTGCGCTGATCTCTCTGCTGTTCTGGGCCAAGGGCGGGTTCGGCCGCCTGCAGAGCGTACTCGACGAACGCCCCCCGCGCAAGGAACGGGGCACTGAGCGCCTGCGTTCAAGAAAACTTCCCTATAAAGGCAAACAGTGGGTGCTGCTCAGCCTGTTCATTGTTTTCTTCTTTCTCTACGTGGGTACGGAGATGAGCCTGGTCAATTTCATGCCGGCGATCTTCATTGCCAAGCTCGGCATGGGCGACGCTTCGGCGGCCCTGACCGTCACCTTCTTCTGGCTGGCGATGTCTGCTGGGCGGCTATATGCCGGAGTTGTTGCCGAGCGGATCTCCTATCGAAGATATGTGCTGGTTAGTTGCTTCTCCACCTTGCTGCTCTTAGCGATATTTCCGTTTGCTGAGCAACGTATTGCCGCTTTTGCCGTGCTGGCACTGCTGGGGCTGTGCATGTCCGGCATCTTCTCCATATCACTTGTCTTCTCCAGCAAGCTGCTCCCCGGAGCCGAAGAGTCCACTCCAAGCATTATGATCGCTGCCGGCGGGATCGGCGGAGCGGTGCTGCCGCTTGTGACCGGCTGGTCCATGGATCATCTGCAGATCGCCCAGACTTCGGGACTGCTGGCTGCTTTTGCCGCCGTGCTGTTCCTGTTAAGCGTGGCAGCCTGGAAAATAGGGTAATATAATTCATGTAAATATCTTGTGCAAGGGTGGGAACTATTGATGCCTGAACTTACCCCTTTAGCTTCTGAACCAACACTCCATACCGCCCTGCTGCAGTTCATCTTCCCCTTCTCCCTCAAGGAGGGTGAAGACACGAAAGTGATCGAACATCTGACCCGTGAGGGATTTACCCGTTTTTTTCTGGACAACAAAGACCTGGAAGACGCTTATTATGGCGAAGGCTACTGTGTTTCCCATGAAAAAATGGAGCGGAGCTACCTCCCGTTTGCGGCCCATGTGCTGTTCCCCCGTGAGAAGGACAAAGATTCCTTCCGCCGCTTTTCCCGGGCCAATCAGCTTCCCTGCAGGATGGAGATGCCCGGACAGTCAGTTCATTTCCAGGTGCTCTCTACGGATGTATTCGTCTGTCCTTTCGAACTCGGCTTCCTGACCATTAGAGTCAGCATAGAGGAGGAGCATCTCCCCTTCAGCATTGCCCTCGAATTTGCCGACCGCTTCCGTACGCTGGAGGATGTATCCTTAAGGGATAAACAAACCTCCATTCATTGCCATGACCGCTCCTTTGATGAGGTGGAGGATTTTGTGTTCAGGAATTTAGTGAGCGGACTGGAGCCTTTTCTCGACCCTTCAGAAATCAATGGGGCTTATTTTGAGACTTTACCGTTTTTTGTGGATGAAAGAATGCTGGTTCAGGCCTTTTACGGTTTTGACGGGCAGGCGGGCCAGGAGGGTGAGATCAGTGTGGAGCAGCAGTACCGTGCTTCCCAGCTGGATGGCCTTACCGTGGAAGGCACGCCGTACATCAGTGCCAGCGATCCCGGATACATCCGGGATTACTGCGAGGAACACTGCTACAACCGCTGGGGACCGGACACTTACTATTTGACGAATGAGCAGACATTCTGCTGCCTGAGCCGGGCTGAACCTGAGCTGGCCACCCAGCTTATTAATCAGATGTATGGAGAATATTACTATGGGCTGCTGCTGAGCATATTTCATAAAATCGTTCTGCTGAAGCTGGCCAACATCCACTCTCGGCTGCGCATTAACCACGATGTGGATGAAATCGAGAACCTGATTTTTATGATTAACAAGTTCTCTGCCAAATTTTATTTTCTGGAGTTAATTTCGCAGTCCCAGGGCCGGGAGATTTTTTTCCAACTACGCAAAGTCTACGGGAACGACGCCCTGTTTGAAGAGGTCAAAATGACCTTGAATGACCTGTTTCAATACCAGGAGAAATTCCAGGCCAAGCGGCGGGACACACTGCTCATGATCCTGACGGTGTTCACCGTGGTGAGCGGTATTTATGGCATGAATCAGGTGATCGAGGACCTTAAAGGCAAGATTGATTGGAGCAAAATGCTGGAGTATTCCCCATTTGAATATCTGGCGCTGTTCGTCACCTTCACAGGAATCGCTGTCAGTATCGGCCTGAGTCTGAAACAGCTATGGAACGGAATCCGCAGCCGCCGCAGAAAAAGAAAAAGAGCCCGCTGATCTACAGCAGACTCTCCAGTTCACGGCAGGCTTCCGCATACGCAGGCGCAAGCCTGGGAAGCAGCAGTGCCGCCCGTTCATATTCTCCTCTTCTGGCATGCTGCTCAACGCCTGCGCATACATGGGCGAAGTACTGCGCTCCCAGTCCAAGGCTGCCGGATTTCAGGCTATGGGCTACCGAAGCCATCTCCGGCAGGTCACCGGCCTCCGCCGCTGCCTGCAGGGCAGCCAGCCGCAGCGGGGTATCTTCCTTGAACATATCGACAAGCGTGCGAAACAGCTGCGGCTCTTCCTCCCCGTCCATTTCCCGGATGCCGGACACTGTATCCCGATTCAATACCGGAATATAGGGCTTGGGCCCGAACCATCTGTCCAGAAGCTGCTTCAGCTTATCCAGATTCAGCGGCTTCACGGCCCAGTCATCCAGCCCCGCATGGAAAAACGCTTCCCGGCTCTCTTCTGATCCATCCCCGGTCACACCAATAATGGGAATTCTCATCCTTGTTCCCGTGGATTCCAGCTGGCGGATTCTCCGGACCGCCTCGCCGCCATTCATGCCCGGCAGCCTGCTGTCCATGAGGATAAGCCCGAAGTCTCTCTTCTGCCATGCTTCTATAGCCTGATTCCCATTATTGGCCAGTTCCACATTGGTAATGCCCAATTTTTTCAGCTGCAGCAGCAGGAGTGTGCTGTTCAGTCCATTGTCTTCAGCAACCAGCACCGGCATTGTACTGAAGCGGGCCTCCGGCAGGAGAACCTCAGCGGCATTCAGGTTGTCCTGCAGCCGGGCGGTCTTGCCCAGCGCTATCTCAAACCGGAAGGTTGATCCTTGGCCAGGCGCACTATCTACCGTGATCGCACCTCCCATCAGCTCCACCATCGACTTGCAGATCGACAACCCCAACCCCGTTCCCTCCACTGCCATCTCCGACTCTTGGCTGACTTGCGAATACGGCCGGAACAGCCCGGCTTGAGCCTTCAGCGGGATGCCAATGCCCTCGTCCCTGACTTCGAAGCACAGCCGCTGATGCTTGCCATCCTCTTCAGCCAGCCCTACACGTACCTCCACCACTCCGTCCTGTGTGAACTTAATGCTATTCCCCAGCAAATTAATGAGCACCTGAAGAATCTTGGACGAGTCTCCATTCAGTGTACTCTCAACACTGCTTGCAACCTGCCATTTCAGAGTGTTTCCGCGCTTCACTGCAGCAGGAGAGAGGAGACTTGCCGCATGTTCAAGCAGATTGCGTATGCTCAGCGGAGCCTTTTGCAGCTCCATTTTGCTGGCTTCAATCTTGGAGATATCCAGCAGATTATTGATCATCTGGAGCAGGTATTGTGCCGATTCCCGGATGACCTCCAGATGAATCCGCTGCTCATCCGTCGGGCTCTCAGCCTCCAGAAGCTCAGTCATCCCCACAATTCCGTTCATCGGCGTACGAATCTCGTGGCTTACTGTAGCGAGAAACAGGCTTTTTGCCCGGTTGGCCCGTTCCGCCTCTTCCTTCATGGCCTTAAGGCTGGCACTATTCTTGGTGAGCAACCGGTGCATCGTAATTAATTCATTGTTCATCGCAGAAAATTCAGCCAGGGCTTGTTCTTCTCTTTGCTGTCCCTGGATCACCTGGTTAGAGAGCTTCTCAATCGTCTCTCTCAGTTTCCGGATCTCTTGCTCATGGTCGGTCATTTCCTTCTCCCGCCTTCTATGTCAATTCTCCCGGAGTCACGCATCAGGAATAAGACGCCCCGCTATTTCCAGCGCCCCCTTGGCATCAGGGGCATAGCCGTCAGCACCGACTTTTTGCCATAACTCTCTGTCTATATTAAAGGGCATTCCGCCAACCATAATCTTGATGGGATTCAGTTCCGCATGTGTACGGATGGAAGCTATCAGACGCTGAACCTCCGATACATGAAAAGTCATGGTGATGGAGATGGCCAGCAGGTCGGCAGGCTGTTCCTTCAGATACCGGATCAGGCCTTCTGCAGGCATGTTGGAGCCCAGATAAAAGGTGTTCCAGCCCTCCATTTCGAAGAAATCCGCCAGCATCCGCAGTCCGATCTCATGCAGCTCCTGGCCGACTCCGACCGCAACCAGAGTCTTCTTCCCTTCCTGCGCCTGAATCCAACGCGGATAAAGCTGGGAAATGATACTCTGGGTACAGGCTGTACAGTAGTGCTCCTGAGCGACAGTAATGTGACCCAGCTGCCATAGACGGCCAATCTCATACTGGCTGCTCTGAAAAATATGCAGATATAGATCACGGATAGGCACGCCCTCATCATGGAGCCCCAGCACAAATTCTGAAGCCTTACGGCGTTCGCCGTCCAGCAGCAGCTTCAGGTACCTTTCGGCCTCCCGGAAATAGGGTTTCTCCGGTTGAAGAAAGGGCGGCAGGTTCTGCTCTTCTAGCGCATGGTGGATTCCTATATCAAGATAGCTCAGAATCAGCTCTTTTTCCGGCGTCTCTACCTGTGAAGCTACAGCTTCCTTCATCAGTCCCAGATTGATCTGCAGATCCTCAGCCGTAATTTTGTACTGTGCGAGCAGCACCTTAAGCCAGATAATATAATTAATGAATAAAAGCGGACTGTCCAGCGCCACACTTTGCGCCAGATACCGTAAATGATAGAGTGAATCCTGCTTGGTTCTTGCCATTCCGGAAGGGCCGAACCTGTGCTGCAGCTCGGGCTGCCGCTCATACTGACGTATAGTGACCTCCTCCGCCAACTGTTCCGCTAGCACCTTCAGCCGTTCTCCGGCATTTTGCTGATCAGTGTGCATAAGAGTCACTCCTTTATTAGAACAGAATTGTAAAGTATCAATTTTAATATATACAATTTGGAAAGTCCACTGTCTGGTGAGGTTTGGCAGTCCGCCAGAATCTGGGGCTGGTACTGGACAACCCCGAAGGGGACCGCTATAATACAGCGTAAGAACACAGCAACACCCATAACTTCATAGTACCAGGGGGGCTGGAATTGGCTGGCTGAGAGTGTATCCCGTTAAAGATACTGACCCTTATACCTGATCTGGATAATGCCAGCGTAGGAATCATCACCCGCATTCAGCCACTTCGGCTAAGCGGCCACCTAACGCAATTGCTGGCGTCCCGATCTTCGGGGCGCTTTTTTTGGTATGGACATCATCAGAATTAAGAAGACTGGGTAGCTGGAAGGAGAGAAGAATAGCAATGGGAGTCAAAAAAGCACTAATGCTCTGCATCAGCTGCATATTGGTTATCATCATGGCCGGGTGCGGCAGCAATACAACCAACTCCGGCGGAAATAGCACTGCACCCTCTGGAGACAGCAACGCCGCACCGGAAGCAACCGCAACCGCTGCAGAAACGGACGCGCCAAAGGAACTGACCAAGATCAAGGTCGCCCTGGACTGGACGCCGAATACTAACCATACCGGCCTCTATGCTGCCAAGGAGCTGGGTTATTACAAGGAGGAAGGCCTGGATGTAGAAATTGTACAGCCGGGTGCAGCGGGAGCCGACACGATGGTTACCTCGGGCGAAGCTGCTTTTGGCATCAGTGCCCAGGAGGCGTTCACCTTGGCCCGCCTGCAGGATGTGCCGCTCGTCTCGATCGCCGCTATCATCCAGCATAACACCTCGGGGTTTGCCGCTCCGAAGGACCGCAATATCAAGACACCAAAGGATTTCGAAGGCAAAACTTACGGCGGCTGGGGCTCTCCGGCTGAGGAAGCTGCCATGAAGGCGATCATGGACCCTGAAGGCGGCGATGTCAAAAAAGTGAAGCTGGTCAATATCGGAGAAGCCGATTTCTTCACCGCCGTAAAACGTGACATCGATTTTGCCTGGATATTCTATGCCTGGACCGGTATTGAAGCTGAACTGCGCGGTGAGCCGCTGGATATGCTGTATTTGAAGGATTACGCGCCTCAGCTGGATTATTACACCCCGGTGCTGACGACCAGCGAGAAGGAAATTGCTGAGCATCCGGAGCTGGTGAAGGCTTTCCTTGCTGCTACCTCCAAAGGCTATCAATATGCGATCGACAAGCCGGAAGAAGCTGCCGCCATCCTCTCCAAAGCTGTGCCGGATCTGGACCCTAAGCTCGTCCTGGCCAGCCAGAAGTGGCTTAGCCCGAAATATACGGACGACGCCTCCAGATGGGGAGAGCAGAAAGCCGAGGTCTGGCAGAAATACGCCGACTGGATGTACGGCCTGAAGCTGCTGGACAAGCCGCTGGATGCTGCTTCGGCGTTCACGAATGATTATCTGCCGGAGAGCAAGTAATATATATTAACCTTGCAAAGTTCACGATACAAAACCCGAAAGGATCTGATTGAGATGGCAAACACCCTGCTTAGTATTCAAGTCATTCCGAAAACTCCGAATAACGAGGATTCCATTCCTTATGTGGATAAGGCTATAGAGGTCATTCAGCAATCGGGCGTCAAGCACCAGGTGAATCCGCTGGAAACGACAATGGAGGGCGAACTCAGCGAATTGCTTGAAGTGGTGCGCCAAATGCATGAAGCGCTGATCGCATCGGGCAGCCCCAGCGTCATCTCGCAAATCAAGATTGCTCATAACCCCAGCGGAATCAGCATGGACAAGCTGACGGAAAAGTACCGGCCGTGAGATCGTACTGGAACCAAATCTGGCCGCCCCTTGTGGCGGTCATCTTTTTTCTGGGCGTATGGCAATTGGCGGTTTCCGTACTTCACGTCCCTTCCTGGATGCTGCCAAGCCCCGGCGATATCGCGCGCGAATCCCGGGGAAATGCTTCAGGCATTTGGGCACATACGGCCGCTACGCTGCGGCTGACCTTGATCGGCTTCCCGATCGGCACAGGCGTTGGCCTCATTGTCGCTCTGCTGCTGCATTTGGTGCCCTGGCTAAGAAGAGCACTGTACCCGCTGCTGATTCTCAGCCAGAACGTGCCCTCCATCGCTCTGGGGCCGCTGCTGATTATCTGGTTCGGGTTCGGACTACTGCCCAAAATCGTACTTATCACTCTCGTCTGCTTCTTCCCGGTTGCCGTCGCCGCCATGGGCGGGCTGGCCCAAAGCGACCGGATCATGATGAACTATATGAAAATGGCCGGGGCCAGCAAGTGGCAAATCTTCTCGAAGCTGGAGCTTCCCGGTTCTCTGCCAGCTCTGTTCTCTGGTCTTAAAATCTCCGCAACCTACGCAGTAATGGGCGCTGTAGTCGCCGAGTGGATCGGCGCAGACAAGGGCATCGGCTACTACATGCTGCTTCAGAAGGCCTCCTACCGCACAGACCGGATGTTCGTCGCCATTGTAATTATTGTTCTTCTTAGTCTGGTGCTGTTTGCGCTGATCGCACTTCTCGAGAAATGGCTGGTACGCTGGAAGCCGCGCAAGACCTCCTGATACTTACACTTCCCGGAAAGGGGATGAATGATTTGACAGCAGGGCATCCAAACTTGAACACCCGGGAACAGGTTCCCTTCGGGCACATGTCCGAAGCTCCAGCCCTCCCTCCTGCGCTGGACGTAAGAGGCGTATCCAAGTCCTACTTCCACCGCGGCCGGGAGACCCGCGTACTCGACAATGTATCACTAACCGTTGAGCCGCAGGAATTCGTCTCCATTGTCGGCCCTTCAGGCTGTGGTAAAAGCACCCTGTTCCATATCATCGGCGGCCTGGAGCTGCCGGGTGCCGGAACGGTAAGCATGAGCGGCAAGAACGTCACCGGTCAACGCGGTGAGATCAGCTACATGCCCCAGCAGCCTGCGTTATTCCCGTGGCGGACCATTGAGGACAACGTCCTGCTCGCCGGTGAACTGAAAGGCGAACCGAAGGCCGAAGCGCGGACGGTTGCCCGCCACTGGCTGGGTAAGGTCGGCCTGGGCGGGTTTGAACGTGCCTACCCACATATGCTATCAGGCGGTATGCAGCAACGGGCGGCCTTCCTGCGGGCGCTGCTCGCACCGCAAGAGCTGATGCTCCTAGATGAGCCGTTCAGCGCGCTGGATGCGCTCACCCGCGAGCAGATGCAGCGCTGGCTGCTGGAGCTATGGGAGGAGAACCGCCGTTCCGTCCTATTTATTACCCATAATATCGAGGAAGCACTCCTTCTCTCCAGCCGCATCTACGTATTTTCCGGACGTCCCGGTTCCGTTCTGCATACCATCGATGTCCCCTTCCCGCGTCCGCGGCGCGGAGAAATCACCGATTCTCCCGAATTTCTGCAGCTCAGACGCGAGCTGTCGGAGTGGATGCGCGAGGAGCAGGCCAGGTCTGCCCGGTAAAGAAGCGTTCCGGCCCGCATTCCATCGCAGCATACCCGTCGTTTTCCACCGCAGCGTATCGGATCTGCTTGCGGTCAACCCTCTTGAAATGCAGTAGCTGTCTTTACACAACTGCAGCAAATAAGCCCGGGCCTCTATGACAAGGGACCGGGCCTATTCGTATGTGTACCGTTAAAATTCCTGCTAAATCCAGCCTTTCTCTTCTGCCAACCGCACGGCTTCGATCCGGCTCTTCACTTCCAGCTTGTTCAGAATTTCCGATATGTAATTGCGGACGGTCCCATAGGAAAGGTGAAGCGTAGCGGCAATTCCCCCCGCACTCTGGCCGGCACCTGCCAGCTTCAGGATCTCCTGTTCCCGGGAAGACAGCGGGTTCTCCTCCCGCAGGCTGCCGAAGACCAGCTCGGGAGACACCTCCCGGTGGCCGCCCATCACGCGGCGGATCGCATCCGCCAGCTTATCCACCGGCTCGTCCTTCAGCAGATAACCTTGAATCCCGGCCTTTACACCCCGCTCAAAATACCCCGGACGGGCAAAGGTGGTCAGGATAATGATTTTGGTGGCAGAGCCCTTAGCTTTCAGAGTTTCTGCTACCTCCAGCCCGCTTTTATATGGCATCTCTATATCCATCAGGCATACATCCGGCTGAAGCCGTTCGATTACTGCAAGCGCCTCTGCTCCGTCTCCGGCTTCCCCAACCACTTCAATATCGTCCTCCAGATCCAGCAGCGAAGCCATGGCTCCGCGCAGCAGACGCTGATCCTCAGCAATCACGATCCGTATCATGCGGTCACTCCATCCTTTCTCTCCTTGACTACTCTCGGGACGACTGCCGTTAAGACAGCCCCCCGCTCTGCTCCTGAGCGAAGCGTAAGCGATCCATCAATCAGCGACAGCCGTTCGGCCATCCCTTTGATCCCGTTACCTTCGCTCCGCCCACGGCCTGTGTGATCCTCGCTGTGCAGACCGACTCCATTATCCTCAATGGTAATCTGGACATCTCCCTCTGTCATGCTAATGGCAATGCGGCACCAGTCCGCTTCACTGTGCTTCACGATATTGGTCACCGCTTCCTTGATGCAGAGACTCAGAATATTCTGCGTCAGGTCGGACACACCCTCCAGCACAGTATCTCCCTCGATCTCGAGGGTAATCTCCGCAGTGCGCAGCATCTCTCCCACTTCAGCCAGCTCTTCGGCTACGGATATGGCACGCATCTCTGACACCAGCTCACGAACCTGCCGCAGCGCCGCGCGTGAAATCCGCTGGATCTCTCTCGCTTCAGCCTGGGTACGACCGGTATCCTTGGCCGCAAGCTTTTCCACCAGTTGACTCTTAAGGGTGATCAGGGACAGCGTATGCCCCAGCGTATCGTGCAGATCCCGGGCAATCCGCATCCGTTCCTCACGTTTGACCAGCTCCTTGATGACCTCATTGGCCTGATCCAGCTCTTTTTCGAGCATTCTCTTGCGGTACAGCGAGCGAATGCCAAATGGAGTGACCAGCATAATAATCATAAAAGGGTACAGGAACAGCAGATCCCCCACAGCCATCCTCCAGGTAGCCATAATTAACGGGATAATCACCATGGCAGCAAAAGCGGTATAAGCGACTTTAAAATGCTTTTTATCTGTATACCAGCCGATGAAATTTGACGTGAAGAAGCCCATAAACAGATCATACGGCGTATAAGCTACACTCAAAATCACAATAATCAGCATCTGCACCGCCAGCCACAGGGTAAATCCTCTGCCGGTAACCCAATAGAGCTGACGATAGGTCACGACGAACAAAACCAGCATGGCTGCACCCAGCACCATCTTGACCCCCTGCTCCTCCTGCAGGTTGATGGCCGGAAACAATAAATACAAGAGCCACATATAAGGGAAAAAGCCGAATCTTTGCGGAAACAACCGGAACTGCCTGCGCGTCATTGTAGATTACACCGCTTCCTGTTTTTTTCGGATATAGACCGATAGTATCATAAATACTGCCAGATATCCGAGCAAAATCAAGATGCTGCTCCACTGCGGGTGATTCCCTGCTACGATCCTCCAGGCCCCATCCCCAAAATTATAGGAAGGCAGCCAGCGGCCAATCCGCTGCATCAGCTTCGGCATAATATCAAGCGGCATCCACATGCCTCCGGCAACCGCCAGCCCCATATAGAGCACATTACTGACCCCGCTTGCCGTATCGGCACGCTTCATGAAACCGACCAGGGTGCCTAGGGCCAGGAAAGGCATAGATCCAGCCAGAATCCACAGCCCGCACAGCAGCCATTGTCCAGCCGTCAGCGTTACGCCGTTCATCAAATATCCCGCGGCAAAAATGCAGAGTACCGAGAACAGATGCATGAGGGTCTGGCCGAACATTTTACCTGTAAAATATACCGAAGACGGCAGCGGGGTGATACGGATAAAAGTATTCCAGCCCTGGGTCCGCTCCTGGACCAGACGAATGCCGAGTGTCATAATGGCCGAACCCATTACACTGAAGGTAGCCATAGACATCAGGTAGTGCGCCTGCCACTCTGAGACATCGTCTTGCCCCGTACTCACTACTCTTGTAAAAATAAAGTAGAACATGATCGGCATCAGCAAGGACCAAATTACATAATAGGGATTACGAAAAATCCGCAGCATCTCCGCTTTGCACTGGCCGGCAATAAGTCTCATCATTTCGCATCTTCCCCCATATTCAATGTTAACTGCTCGAATGCTTCATCCAGGCTTCCCTGGTGAATACGTATGTCCCTCACGGCAAGACCGCCGGTTACTATCGAACGGAGTGTCTCATCCGTATTCTCTGTTGTCACATGGATGCGGCCATCTTTGTCGTAGCAGTCTTCTACAGAGGGCAGTTCCAGCAATTGTCCGCGCAGGAGTTCGGCATTTCCGTCCGGGAGCAAGGATAGCGACTGCTTCACCATTCTTGCCTTGATCTCTGCCGGACTGCCGTCTGCTACAAGAGACCCTTGGCTGAATAGCAAAATCCGGTCGGCAATATCCTCGGCTTCCTGCAGATAATGGGTCGTGAACAGGATCGTTGTGCCCCGGGCGGCCAGCTCCCTCACTGTATCCCAGAAATGGCGCCGGGCCGTGGTATCCAGTCCAACCGTTGGTTCATCCAGGAACAGCAGCTGCGGGTTTCCCGCCAGCGCAAGCGCAAAGGACAGACTCCGCTTCTGGCCGCCAGAGAGCTTCTCCGCATAGCGGTTCAGATCCTGTGGAGCCAGCCCTGTCGCCCCCAGCAGAAAATCCATATCCATCGGCTGCGGATAATAGCTGCGGATCAAGGCGATAATCTCCCGGACCTTAAGCCGGTCCATTACACTTACCTCCTGCAGCATAGCCCCGCTGCGCTGCCGCACCGACACATCCCGGGGTGAGCTTCCGAATACCTTCACCGTGCCTTCCGTCGGTTCCAGGAGCCCTAGAAGCATCGAGAGCATCGTTGTTTTGCCTGCACCATTAGGTCCAAGGACCGCTGTAATCGACCCCTTGCCGATGGTAAAGCTGATGTCATCGACCGCCTTTTTATCATTGAAGACTTTGCTGACGCCATTCATCTCAATCACGTGGTTCATGCCTGATTCCTCCATTACCGAATGTCTTTGCCGTACTTCTATAGTAATCATTAACAGGAGAGGACATCAGTATGGACTGTCATTTTTTCCGTGTGACAATTGTCATCCGGCTTAGAGCAAGCACAGAGAGCAAGCCCCCTTCTCCGCCGGGCATGTCAAAGAGCCTTCCCGCCAACGTGCAGCGTTGACAGAAAGGCTCCTTCGACTCTATGAGATTGGCAGGCATGAGGCAATCCTGCCCTATTTCTGCATGAACCCTTTTTGCAGCAGGAACTCCTTCATCTGCAGCCGGGCAGGCTGGGCGAGACGCCCTGCCATCATCTCAGACCAAGGCGTATCCTTCTGCCCGCCGGTCCGTTCAAGCATGTAATCCTTCGTAATTTCATCATACAACTTCACCTGTCCTACAGATGCTTTAGCCTGATAGCTGTTATGATGCAGCACAGCCTGGAGCGGAAGACGCGGGCGGATGCCGTTCACTCCGGCGGGATATCCAAGGCACATACCGAATACCGGATAGACCAGTTCTGGCAGTCCCAGCAGCTCAGACACTTCCGCAATATGATTGCGGACTCCTCCGATATAGACAATACCAAGGCCAAGCGACTCTGCGGCAACCGCCGCATTCTGTGCTGCCAGCGCTACGTCGACGGTGGCTACAATCAGGTTCTCGGTAGAATCCTCGTAGGATTCGGCTCCCTGCAGATAAGGTCTGCTGATCTCCCGCAGACGGTACAGATCGGCGCACCAGACCAGGAACACCGGGCACTGATCAATGTAGGCCTGATCTCCGGATAGCTTGGACAGCTGGGCTTTGATGGCAGGCTCCGTCACTGCAATGACCGAATAAGCCTGGACACTGCTGGAGGTTGAAGCCATCTGGCCCGCTCCGATGATGGCGGCCAGTTGTCCGTCGCTTACCGGCTTGTCCAGAAACTGGCGGACAGAGGTATGCCGGTTCAGCAGCTCAAGTGTTTCGTTATTGGGTTTCATGATCGATTCTCCTCGCTTTGCTCTATTTATAGGGTTGTTCCAGGTTCCTGGCTATCTCCTAATCCTTCAAGGATATTATGAACACAACACAAAGGGAACACAACTGGAACACTGATAACAAGGAGATTCACTCTATCCTCCGTTATCCACTTCACCTCTCTAGACAGACAATAGTCCCTTCTGATGAAACCGACTAGGCGTTTGAGAATGGCTTGAAGCTGATACTGCTCGGGATTGAGCAGGTGATAAAAGCGCAGAAGAAGCAGAACGAAAAAAAACCGCTCATCCAGTTGTCGGATGGGCGGTTTCGCTTGTATCTCCATTTGAAAAGTACACCAAGCAGGTAAGCGAAGCTGATACAGGACAATCCGGCCCGCGGTGCTTCAACAACGGTATTTTTGCCGTTGTTTCAAGGTATTCCGGCCCGCGGCCGTAATCTACAGCTTCACCCGCTGCAGCCGCAGCGCGTTCAGGACAACCGAGACCGAGCTGAAAGCCATTGCAGCACCGGCGAGCCATGGAGCGAGGAAACCCAAGGCAGCAATCGGAATGCCAATTGTATTGTAGGCCAGTGCCCAGAACAGATTCTGCTTGATGTTCCGCATCGTTCTGCGGCTCATCATGACTGCATCCGGGATGCTCATCAGGTCACCGCGCATCAAGGTGATATCCGCCGCTTCCATGGCCACATCGGTACCGGTACCGATGGCCATCCCGGTATCTGCTGTCGCCAGAGCAGGGGCATCGTTGATGCCGTCGCCGACCATGGCTACTTTGACTCCACCGCTTTGCAGCCTGCGGATCTCGGCAGCCTTGCCCTCTGGAAGCACCTCGGCCAGCACCGTATGGATGCCGGCCTGTTCGGCGATGGCCTGGGCCGTAATCTTATTGTCCCCGGTAATCATCACCACTTCAATGCCCATTTCATGCAGCTTGGCTACCGCTTCCCGCGAGGTTTCCTTGATGGTATCAGCAACCGCTACAACCCCCGCGATCACCCCTTCCACAGACACAAGCATCGCGGTTTTCCCTTGATGCTCCAGCTTCGTCATGAGCGGCTCCCATGGACCAGGCAACGCACCGCCTTCCTCCATCATTCTGCGTGTACCTACGCTCACAGATTGTCCGTCAACCACTGCTGAAATCCCGCGTCCCGGAACCGCCTGGAACTGTCCTGCTTCAGGCAATTCCAGACCTCTGGCTTCAGCACCGGCGACGATGGCATCCGCCAGTGGGTGCTCTGAGAGCTTCTCCGCAGCCGCCGTAAGGGAGAGCAGACGGTTCTCGGCATTTCCCCTGCCATGCGCTGCTATGCCTGTTGTGGTAAGAATATCCGTCAATACCGGCTTGCCGCTTGTAACAGTTCCTGTCTTGTCGAGCACCACAACCTGAATCCCCTGAGCCGCTTCCAGATGCTCGCCGCCCTTGAACAGGATGCCGAATTCAGCTGCACGGCCCGATCCGGCCATAATCGAGGTAGGCGTGGCCAGACCCAGTGCACACGGACAGGCAATCACCAGCACAGCAATAGCCTTCTCGAGCGCCTCAGCGAACTGTCCAGGAGCACCCCATACGTACCAGATTACAAAGGTCACTGCCGCAATCGCCACCACAATCGGCACAAAGATCCCGGAGATCACATCAGCGATCCGCTGTATTGGCGCCTTAGAGCCCTGCGCTTCTTCGACCACTCTAATAATTTGCGCCAGCGCGGTATCTCGGCCTACCTTGCGGGCCTTGATCCGCAGCATGCCGTTTTTGTTCAGTGTGGCTCCGATTACACTGTCTCCCGGCTTCTTCTCCACCGGAATACTCTCTCCGGTCAGCATGGATTCATCCACAGAGGACAGCCCGTCAACGACCTCACCATCCACAGGGATCTTCGTACCCGGCTTCACGAGAACAAGATCTCCCGGAACCACTTCCTCTACAGGAATGCTAAGCTCAGCGCCGTCACGAATTACCAGTGCAGTCTTGGCCTGCAGGCCCATCAGGCTGCGGATCGCATCAGAGGAACGCCCTTTTGCCAGAGCTTCGAACCATTTCCCGACCAGAATCAGCGTAATCAGAATCGCACTGGTCTCATAGTACATATCCACGGCATGATTCATTCCGGTCATGCTCAGGGAATCAATCGTCAGATACAAACTGTAGAAATAGGCCGCTGAGGTACCCAGCACTACCAATACGTCCATATTGGCGCTGCCGTTCTTCAGCGCCTTATAGGCACTGACATAGAATTGCCAGCCAATGATGAACTGCACCGGTGTCGCCAGCACCAGCTGGAACCAAGGATTCATCAGCAGCTCCGGTGTCCAGATCCAGTCTGTAAAAGAGAAATGGCCTGCCATCGCCCAGAGCAGCGGTAACGAGAGTATTGCAGCAATCATCCACTTATTCCGCTTGCGGAGGATCTCCTGCCCGCGCTGGTCAGCCTGTTCCTTGCGGTCCTGTTTCAGCGTTGCCTTGTACCCGATGCTGCTTACCTTCTCCATTATGTCGGATACGCCAACGTCTCCTGGCGAATACTCCACATGCGCCGTTTCCAGCGCCAGATTCACGTTCACGTCCGCAATGCCCGGCATGCGTCCCAGCACCTTCTCAATCCGTGCAGAACAGGCTGCACAGGTCATTCCTGAGATGTCGAAATCCACGGACTCCTTGCGGGTATCATACCCTAACGAACGGATCTTCTCCTCGATTTGCGGCACTCCCGCAACCGCTGGATCATAGCCGATTGTTGCCTGCTCCAGCGCCAAATTCACATTCGCCTTCGATACTCCCTCCATACGGGAGAGCCCCTTCTCAATCCGTGCCGCGCAAGCAGAACAGGTCATTCCTGTAATCTGCAGCGTGGTGTGCTTAAGGGCGGGATCAGCTGTCTTCTCCATTTATACGCACCCCCATACCCCTAAGGGGTATAATATTTTGTAAAATAAAAGGCATTGGCGCCTCTGAAATCTCAAGGATTCCCTGCTCCAAGCCTTTATATGCTGATTTTCTATTAGACTACGTCGTATCCCTGATCCTCAATGGCCGCTTTAATTGCGCTTAGGCTCACTTTGTTCTCATCATAATCAACGGCTACCTTCTTAGCTTGCAGATCCACCTTTGCTGTGGCGCCCACTCCGCTTACCGCTTTCTCGACCGCACTCACACAATGACCACAGGACATTCCTTCTACATTCAACGTTGCATTAGACATATTAACCCTCCTAAAAGTTTTGTTAGACTTATTTCATCAGCTTATTGACCGTGATCAGCAGCTCGTCGATAACCTCATGTTCTCCGGCCTCAATCCGCTCGATAATACAGCTCTTCATATGCCCTTCAAGCAGCAGCTTGCCGACGCTGTTCAGTGCCGCCTGGACCGCCGCCAGCTGGTTGAGCACATCATCGCAGTACGTATCCCGCTCGATCATGCCTTTGACACCGCGGATTTGGCCCTCAATCCGGTTGAGACGGGTAGTGAGCCCGCTCTTGAATTCCGCTGAATGATGACTTTTACGTACACCGGGAGCAGAAGGATGACCATCATTTCCGCAGGAATGCTCCGCGTGCTCCTTCTCATTTGTAGACACAGGAATCAGCCTCCTCAATATCAATATAATATACCCCCCATGGGTATGTCAATACCCAATCCGCCTTTCCTGAACCCTCACGAACAAACCCTATATTTGTCATGATTTAGCAGGATTTTCCGATTCGGAATCGAATGTATATCTCTGAGGCTCCTTTAAATCCGTTTGGTCGAATTCTACAATTTCACGAACGCAGAGGAGGGGTAGCATTGTTCAAATGCATAACCGGCAACCACTTGAAGAACAAGGGACACTTGTACTCCTTAATAATATGCTCAATTGGTCTGGGCTTGTTTGTAATTTATAGTGAAGGTTCACTGCAGCACTTCCCTTCCGCCACTTGGGGCTGGATTACCGCCATGGCGGGGGCGGCAGTGATTCTGACGATCTTCACCTTTCAGCTTCCTCCACAGGGGAACGGGCTGTCGCTCGACTCCTCTGTTTACTTGGCCTGTATTTTTGTCTATGGCCCTTCCTTCAGTCTTACGGCTCTGCTGCTGAGCTCCCTGGTGCTCATTCTCGTCGAATGGGGGAGAACAGCGTGGTGGAAGCATCTCAATAATTTTGCCGTATACTGCATCATGATTACATCCGCTTCTTCTGTCTTCAAGATGCTCGGCGCCGTGCCGGGACCGCTGCTCAGCCACCACCTGGAGGCCTATGTAAGCGCAATGGCTGTATATTTTATCCTGAACACGCTGCTGATCAGCCTCTATTATTACATTATTTTTCACAAAAATTTGTACGACACCCTCAAAGGAATGCTGACAGATACCCTCCTGGCCTATTCCAGTACCCTGGTGCTGTCCCTGGTCTTGACCATTCTGCTATATCACAATCACATGGTGGGGCTTGGCTTGTTCCTGTGCCTCAGTATTCTCATCTCCTATGCCTTCAAACGATTGTTCAGCATGTATCGCGATATCGAGGAACGCTCCAACCGCGATCAACGGACAGGATTATTCAACCACAGTTACTTTGAGCTTGCGCTGGAAGAAGAAATGCGCAGTTCGCAAACCGGCGGCAAGGCTCTTTCCCTGGCGATGATCGATATTGATGATTTCAAAAAGTACAATGATCATTTCGGCCATCTTAAGGGCGACGGGTTGATCGTTTTTTTGGCGGAGCTGCTGAAGCGGGAGACCCGGAATACGAGTATTATTCTTTCCCGCTATGGAGGGGAAGAATTCACACTGCTGATGCCCGGCTATGACGCAGCAGCGGCCAGAAATTTTATCGAATCCCTGCGCAAAACGCTCAACCATTCCCGATTTGAAGGCAGCGAAATTTTCCCTCAGGGCTGTCTGGCCTTCTCTGCCGGCATCGCCGCATACCAGCCGGATGTCCATTTCAAATCCGAGCTTGTTGACCATGCAGACCAGGCACTCTACTATGCCAAAAAACAGGGAAAAAACCTCGTTCATGTCTATGGGAGCCAGTCGCTGCTGGAGCAAGACATCGATTTCAGCCAGGATGTGCGGGATATTGAGCAGCAGCTGAACCTGTTCATGTACAAGGATCTGGAGACCTTCAAGCATTCGAAGCGCGTCTTCCGCTATGCGGTGGACATCAGCGAGCTGCTGCAGCTCGACCCTCTCACCAGACGGCAGTTTACACTGGGCGCACTGATTCACGACATCGGCAAGCTGGAGATTCCCTGGGGAATCCTGAACAAAAAGGACAAGCTGTCACCCGAAGAGTGGGAAATGGTCAAATGGCATGTCACCTGGGGCAGAGAAATGGCGTTAACTAATGATAAATTCAAGGAGCTCGCCCCCTACATCGAGCTGCATCACGAGCGCTACGACGGCCAAGGTTATCCTTACGGCTTCAAATATGAAGAAATCCCCCGGCTATGCCGGATGCTGACCATCATTGACTCCTTCGACGCCATGACCACCGAACGGCCCTACCAGCCGACGAAGTCATTCCAAGAAGCCATTATTGAGCTTCGCGCCTGTGCCGGCAGCCAATTCGACCCTGATCTGACCGAGCTGTTCATCCAATACATCCAGAAGCAAGACTCCATCAGTAGTGAAGCGGCGATCCACATAAGCTGAACTATATAAAAATAAAATTGTTGTTATTTATATCCCTCATTATTGCAATACTTAGTTCTACTGCCGTTCTTGTATAAGGGCGGCGGTTATTTGTGTTTTGCGTTTTGTATGATTTCAAGACCTGAACAGAAAAAATTTTTGTTAAAAATGCAGTAAAATAAGGCTTGCTACCCTATTCAAATTTGACTATAATAAGGCTCTCAAAACATTTTCAGAAGGAGTATTCAAACCATGAATAGTAAAGAAAGCAACCTGAAGCTTGTTGTTGTCGGTCTGCTGCTCGGTATTCTAATGTCCGCAATGGACAATACCATCGTAGCTTCAGCTATGGGCACTATCGTCTCCGACCTTGGCGGACTCGATAAAATCGTCTGGGTAACCTCGGCTTATATGGTTATGGTTATGGCCGGAACGCCGATCTTCGGCAAGCTGTCCGATATGTATGGCCGGAAACGTTTTTTCATCTTTGGCCTGATCGTATTCCTGGCCGGCTCTGCACTATGCGGAACGGCAACCAGTATCACACAGCTCAGTATATACCGGGCTATTCAGGGTATTGGCGGCGGGGCACTTATGCCGATTGCCTTCACCATTGTGTTCGATATCTATCCCCCGGAAAAAAGAGGCAAGCTGACCGGACTCTTCGGTGCCGTCTTCGGGATTTCGAGCGTGCTTGGCCCCTTGCTTGGTGCTTATATTACCGACTATGTAGGCTGGCAGTGGGTATTCTACATCAATCTGCCGATTGGTATCGTCGCTTTTATTCTGATCACTGTGTCCTACAAAGAATCCGTCTCCCACTCCAAACAGCGTATTGACTGGGGCGGCGCCTTCACTCTGGTGGGTGCCATTATCTGCCTGATGTTTGCCCTGGAGCTGGGCGGCAATCAATATACCTGGGATTCGGCTCAGATTCTCGGGTTGTTCGCCGGCTTCGCCGTACTGCTGATTGCCTTCCTGTTCATTGAACGGGTAGCACCGGAAGCAGTCATTTCCTTCGCCATGTTCCGCAACCGGTTATTTGCAACCAGCAGTCTGCTGGGTTTGTTCTACGGCTCCGCCTTCATTGTCGCCACAGTATACATTCCTATTTATGTACAAGGGGTATACGGTGGTTCGGCTACAAACTCAGGGCTGATCCTCATGCCGATGATGATCGGTACAGTCATCGGCAGCCAGGTTGGCGGACTGCTTACCACCAAGACCAGCTTCCGCAACATTATGCTGTTATCTGCGGTATGCTTCGTGGCTGGAGTGTTCTCCTTAAGCACGCTGACCCCGGATACTTCCCGCCTGATGCTTAATGTGTTCATGGCGCTGACCGGATTTGGTGTAGGTTTCTCTTTCTCCGTGCTCAGTATGTCCTCAATCCACCATTTCGACATGCGTCAGCGCGGCTCCGCTACTTCGACCAGTACCTTTATGCGTTCACTGGGAATGACGCTGGGCATTACAATCTTTGGGATTATCCAACGCAACAGCTTCACGAATGAGCTTAGTAATGCTTTTGGCGCAGGTGCAGATACTTCGTCCTTCGGAGATCCCCGGTCGGCCTTGACTCCGCAAGCCAGAGCCCAGATTTCTGCTCCTGTGCTGGAGAAGATCACGAATGCACTGTCCGGTTCAATTTCCCATACCTTTATGTGGGCGCTGGTTCCGGCTGTGCTGGGATTTGTTTTTGTCCTCCTGATGCCGGGCGACCGTCTCAAGGTTCACAGCAAAAAGCAGCAACCGGCTGGCAATCAGGGTTAAGCCGTTATGTCCATGAAGATGGTGATTCTCGGTCTGCTGCTGGAACGGGATATGCACCCCTATGAGATTAAGCTGGTAATGAAAGAACGGACGATGGACCAGATGATGAAGCTTCAGATGGGGTCTTTATACTATGCTGTAGACAAAATGGCCAAAGAAGGCCACATTGAAACCGTAGAGGTTATTCACAGCAATGACCGTCCGGACAAGACGATCTACCGCATCACCGATAAAGGCAAGGACCTGTTCCAGCAGTTGATTCTGCAGCAGATCAAAAAGAACGAATTGATCTTCAACCCGCTGTATACTGCGCTTGCGTTCTCCCGTCATATTGATCAAAGTAAGGTCGAGAAGTTGCTGGAGGAACGGATTCGGGAAACCGAACATAAAGTGAATTTTGCCTATCAGGTGTATGAGGAGCATATTGCCATCGTCCCACGCTCGGTGCTTCATGCGATGTATGGCAAATATGAGCACAGTCTTATCGAACTGAAATGGCTGAAGCGCCTCTATACGGATGTGTCCGAACGGAAAATGAATGATATCGGTACACCGCTTGATTTGTAGGATGGCATGCTTAGGTTTGGAAAGAGGCCCCCGGGGGCCTCTTTCCTGTTTACAGGGGAGGAAATCCGTTTATTAATGAGCAAACTGCCGAAAGTGAGGAGAAGCCACATGGACAAAGATAAAAAGCTCCAAGGAGATAACCGTGACCACCCTGAGCAATATCCCACAGAGAACCCCAGCCTGTTCGATCTGGACGAAAGTGAACAGAATGTTGATCCGATCCCCATGGAGGATTTGAATCTGGAGAAGCAGGAAGAAAAAGATAAGGAAGGCACCAAACACCGTTCCTCCAGTGACAAAAAGTACCATACCGGATTCTAAAGAGGTACACTATGCTCAGAGCTGTCATTTTATCGTTACGGAGGGATCATCTTGCTGAGAACGCTACCACTGAACCAACGCGGAGTCCCGGCCAGCCGCATTGCCTTGGGCTGCATGGGACTTGGCGGAGGCTGGGATCATGAACCGATTACAGCTGAACAAGTAAAGCAGGGCCATGAAGCGGTAGAAGCCGCGCTGGACATCGGCATCAACTTTTTTGATCATGCCGATATTTATACCCGCGGAAAAGCTGAAAAGATCTTCGGACAGATTTTCAAGGACCGTCCGGGCCTGCGGGAAGAGATCATTCTGCAATCCAAATGCGGAATCAAGCTGATCGAACCGGGAGAATCCTCCAATGTCTTCGATCTCTCCCGGGAGCATATCCTGAGCAGTGTCGATGGGACTCTTGCCCGCCTGGGAACGGAGTATATCGACATCTTGCTGCTCCACCGGCCAGATCCACTAATGGATCCCGAAGAAGTCGCCGAAGCGCTGCACCAGCTCAAGGCGGCGGGAAAGGTGCGGCATTTCGGGGTCTCTAATATGAGCGCAGCCCAGATCAAGCTGCTTCAGACTTATTGCGATGAACCCTTCATCGTCAACCAGCTGCACATGAGCCTGGCCAAAATCAGCTGGGTCGATGCCGTGATCAGTGTTAACCGGGAGCCCTGGAAAGATATCACTTTCCCCGAGGGCACCATCGAGCACTGCCGCGCTGAGAACATCCAGCTTCAGGCCTGGGGCCCACTGGCCCAGGGAATATTCAGCGGACGCCCTCTGGACGGGCAGCCGGAGAATATTGTGAACACCGCCGCTATGGTGAAGGCGCTGGCCGAAGAGAAGAATACAACGCCGGAGGCGATTGTCCTCTCCTGGCTGATGAGTCATCCGGCCGCAATCCAGCCTGTCATCGGTACGGTCAATCCGCAGCGGATCGCCGCCTGCAGAGATGCGGACAGACTGGAGCTGTCCCGCAGGGAATGGTATGACCTGTACGTCAGCTCACGCGGCGAGAAGCTGCCTTAAGACTTGTATGACTTCTCCGCTGACAGCGGTGTTTGCTCCCTTATCTTAATAGAGGCTGACCTCCCTGAAGGAGTTGGATAATATCCTACCTCTAGCCCTGTACGTCATAATCGACCGCTCTTTAGGCGGATTAATCCCCTGACAAGAGTCGTGCTTTTCGCACGGCTCTTTTTCAGCTCCTCCCCACCACGCTCTCCACCAAACAAACGCCCCCACTACTTCGTTCTTTATTAAGAACATTTTACGAAAAACAGCGATTAAGAAAGCTATAGGCAGATAAATATGTGATTTATGGTCTTTATTGCGAACATTCAGACGAAATTAACATTTTTCTTTTGGCCTGCAGACAGTGTATGATTTCCTTACGAAAACGTTCTTAATTAAGAACGAATATAGCGAATAATATCAATAGGAAGTTATGAGAGGGGGGCCCGCCTCTGTACCCCAGATCCGCCAAACGGCGTAAAAGAAAAAATCAAAAAAATGCTCTTCGCATCCTGCAATCCGGAATGGCCATATCCGTTCTTCTGCTGTATACCTCTGGCCAAGTCGGCAGTACTTACGGAGGGTTTAACGGTACTGCAGAGACAGTCAGCACCATTGGTTTTTGTAGTGTGTTCCCGGATTCCATCAAGCAGCTGCTCAATGAATTGGAAGGACATCTCCAGGCTGCTGAAGCTCTAAAAGCAACTTTGAAAGGTTACAGTTCCCCTTCCGGCTTAACAGGCCTGTCTGGAATCGAGTCTATGTCTTTGGAAGAACTTGATCTGGCGGAGAACGAAATTTCAAAGCAGGTTACTGATCTTCAATCTGAACGGAGTGCTATCGAGGGGCAGCAGGCCGCCAACCGTGAGATTTGGAACGGGATTCACGCAGAGATCAGCGCTGCTGCTGCAGTTGTGGCACAGATTGGAGGATATATGATCGAGCTCGATCCCAATTGTATGGAAATCAGGGATAAGCAATTTTTTGACGAAATGCAGAACAGCCTTAGTCAAAGCGGCGTGCTCTCTGAATCCTTTACGGCTTCCATAGCGGCAATCCTTCGTTATCTCGAGTCCATCCAGAACCGCAATACTCCATTATCCTTAACGGTTAATGAAGCTGTCTACAACCCATTCAATTCCAGCCTGGAAGAACCGTCAGAGCTCTTTCCAATCCTGACTGCTTTCAACCAGCCAAAGGAAGAGTTATCCATAGAGCTAATGTCTGCCTATGACAAGCTGGAGGCAGAGCTGAACAGTGCCATTGAGACTACAACAGCCAGCATATCAGGACTGGAGCAGCAGCAGCAGTTGATCAGCCAGACCCGCGTCAAGCGGCTTGAAGAGATCGAGAAGGCCCGCCAGGAAGAACTGGATAAGGCCAAGCTGGAGGAAGAATCCAAGGCAGCCCTCGAGAAACAGCAGAAGGAAGACGAAGAGAAGGCCAAAGCGGAAGCCTCTTCCAAACCGGAAGCATCACCTACTCCTGAGCCGAAAGCTACTCCTACACCTGAGGCCTCTCCTAAGCCTGAAACCGTTAAGGAACCTGAAGCCAGCGCCACTCCGGCACCTACTGCGGGCGACCAGATTACCCCTCCGGATGGGGATGTGGTAGAGATACCTTCCGAACAACCCCAGGCAACAGAGTCTCCGATGACAGGTCCGCAAAAGACTGCATCACCTTCGGAGCCACAACTCAATAAAGGTGGAGACTGACATGCTTATCAAAAAAATAATCAGCCAGATATTATCCGCATTGATGATTTTGATCTTTGTGGTACTGCTAGCAGCTGTTGTGGTGTCCAGGGCCTCGGGAGGCGAACCCACCCTTTTTGGATATGAGATAAAATCGGTGCTTTCCGGTTCAATGGAGCCTGGTATTCAAACCGGATCCATTGTCGCCCTGAAGCCCGGAGGAGATATGACCCGGTTCAAAAAAGGGGATGTCATTACCTTTCTTAGCGAGGGCAATATTCTGATCACTCACCGTATTGTGGATGCTTCAGCCAAGAATGCTAACGGCGAGGTCATCTATCATACAAAAGGCGATAATAATGACGCTGCGGATATGACACCCGTAAGTTCCGGAAATATCGTGGCCGAGTACACCGGTGTTACCGTTCCTTATATAGGATATGCCATGAATTTCGCCGCCTCCAAAGCAGGCAGTGTGGTTCTGATGATCGTACCTGGATTACTGCTCCTGCTCTATGCGCTCTACAGCTCATGGAAAGCTCTTACGGCTCTTGAGAAAAAGAACACCCCACTTCTGGAGACACCTCCGGGAACTGACACACAGCCCTGATCCGGTTGTCCGCTTCCGCTTACGAAACGGAAGATACAATATATACATTTATCATTCGCTTCACAAATCAAAGGAGGAATATGAATATGGGTATCAAAAAAACATTGGGTTTTGGTATGGCGTCGGCAGCACTCGGTTTGTCTTTGATTGGGGGAGGTACCTTTGCATATTTCAGTGACACCGCTACAAGTACAGCAACTTTTGCGGCCGGCACACTGGATCTGAACTCGGATCCCTCCGTCATCGTAGATATCCCTAACCTGAAACCGGGTGATACTGTAACCAGATCCTTCAAGCTCAAAAATGACGGAACCCTTGATATCGGCTCTATTCTGCTCAAAACTACCACAGAGGTTACCGATACCCTCGGTGACAACAACGGTGTAGATCTCAGCAAATTCATCAAGGTCAAATTCCTGAAGAACAATGATAAAGGAACAATTCTCACACCGGAAGTTGTTGTGTACGAAACCACACTGGATGCCCTGAAGAGCCAAACCCCTGATCTTGTAAACAATACCGGCCTGGATCAGATCTGGACGGAAGCCGATGGTATCAAAGCCAATAGCAGCGATAGCTTTACGGTTAAGTTCGAGTTCGTAGATAACGGTGAAGTACAGAATTACTTCCAGAAGGATAAGCTGAAACTGACTTGGAACTTCGAAGCGAAGCAAGGCCCTAAAAAAGACTATTAATCCATAGCCGACTGCAATCTGAAAGCAGCCTGTTCTGATTCCGGTTCCGGAGCAGAATAGGCTGCTTTTGCCCCTTATTACGTTGATTTTTGTCCATTTTACGGAAATTTGTTATACTGACAAGTGGAAACGGCTGCGCATTCCTTTACAAGCGTATAATTCCGAAGCAGCAATACCCCGTATTGCTTCAGGGGGCCGTTTCAGCGAGAAATATAAGGATGATGATGGTGCAGAACCTAATCCTCATATTTTAACAAAAAGTACGGAGGGGCGTTGCAATCGTGCCGGATAATATGGGAAGTCGCATCCACCAACTCCGTCTGGAAAAAGGCTGGTCTTTATCCGAATTGGCGGACAAGGCAGATGTGGCAAAATCATACTTAAGCAATGTAGAAAGAAATATTCAATCCAACCCCTCAATTCAATTTATCGAAAAAATCGCCGATGCGCTCCAGGTGTCTATTCACAGCCTGCTCTACGGCGACCCTTCAGAAACTGACGAATCCGCACTAGATGGCGAATGGTTCCGACTCGTTCAGGAAGCCATGGCTTCCGGTATAAGCAAGCGGGAATTCAAAGAGTTCCTAGATTATCAAAAATGGCGTCTGGAGCAAAAGGATCAATAATGGCCGTTTGTTCGTAAACGATACAGAAAAGGGCACAGCGTATGACCGCTATGCCCTTTTCTGTATGTATTCCCGCAAAGTGAACGCCCCTACATCGCCTGCAACGCTGACTTTTCTCTTAAAAACCGGCGGATTTCATCCGCATCGATGCCTGCCTTCTTCGCCGACATCAGCAAATACACCCATTCTAGATCCAGATCACCCATCAGCAGTTCTCCGTCATTTCCCTGGTTGGACTTTTCCAAGATATCTCCTCCTAGAATATTTGCGTCCCCAGGCAGTCCAGCCGTCGTAGTAGATAGAGAATTCTACATTAGACCCGAGACTTTGTGTCCCTGCCTTTCAGCAGGTTTACCCTTTACTGGATCCTTTACATGAAAGGATCTGGTTAGAAATAAATGAAACCGTTATCCGCAACTACATTATATAATATCTTACAAGAAAAGTGTGTCGATTTCTGGGAATTTTTTTAGTGTAAGTAGTGCAAAAGAATAGTTTTTTTGCTGGGATTTGTCCAAGAGCTATGACTTTAGAAAGAGTTTTAGGAGCATATACGGTTATACATGGGTAATTATTACCGTAGAGTTCGATTCAGAACCACCTTCTGGCAACCGATATCTCTTTTTCATCATTCATGGACTGAATCATGCCGTTTTGCGAACGGATTCCCCGAAAGTATGAATTGATTACATGCCTTGAAAGTAGCACAATAAGATGAGGAATGAAACCGCAAACATCGCAGCTCCACCCATCGCTCAAGCCACATGCGGCACGTGGAGTTCATCCGTTAGGAGGATGTATTCATGGCAGTAAAAGAGCCCTATAACGAATCCATTTGGAGTAAGTATCACGGCCCCAATCTGGGCTACATTCAAGAGAAATATGAGCAATTTGTTCATGATCCCTCATCCGTAGAACATCATTACCGCGATTTATTCACTGTATCGGGCCCTCCTCCGCTCGCTCCGGATACTGTTCCGGACCCGCAGCCTGCTCTTTCGGGAGGCACCGAGTGGCTTCGAAAGGCCGTACGAGCTTCCAAGCTAATCACCAATATTCGTATATATGGCCATATGGCCGCCAATATCGATCCGCTGGAGCAGGGGAACAACCCCATGGCGAAGTGGCTGGATTATGAGACTTATGATCTGACCCGCGAGGACCTGATTGCCTTGCCTGCTTCGCTGATCTGGGAGAATTCACCGCCGGATGTCCATACCGCGTGGGATGCCGTTCACCGGATGCGTCAGGCGTATACGCAGACTATTGCCTACGAGTTCGGACATGTGCATGACGAACAGGAGCTTCGCTGGCTGAACAGCCAGGCGGAATCCACCAGCTCTCCTGCTCCACTGAATAATACCGAACGCAAGGAACTGTTGAACCGCCTGATCCAGGTGGAGCAGTTCGAAACCTTCCTGCATAAGACTTTTGTCGGCCAGAAACGCTTCAGCCTGGAAGGCAATGACGCGCTGGTGCCCATGCTGGACGAGATTGTCCGTGCCGCAGCGCATGATGGCGCAGAGCATATTCTGATGGGTATGGCCCACCGCGGGCGTCTGAATGTGCTGGCTCATATACTCGGCAAACCTTATGATATTATTTTCTCGGAATTCCATCACTCCCCGAACAAGGAGCTCTTCCCTTCTGAAGGCTCCATGGGGATTAACTATGGCTGGACCGGCGATGTGAAATACCATCTGGGTGCTGACCGTGCCGTACGCGAAGGCGAGACTGTCCGGACACGTATCACCCTGGCCAATAACCCGAGCCATCTGGAATTCGTCAATCCTGTCGTTGAAGGATTCACCCGTGCAGCCCAGGAAGACCGGAAATCTGCGGGTTTGCCGCAGCTCGACACGAACAAGGCCATGGCCGTGCTGATGCACGGGGATGCCGCTTTTCCGGGTGAAGGGATTGTTGCGGAAACGCTCAACATCGGCAAGCTCAAAGGGTACTCCAACGGTGGTACGGTGCATATTATCGTCAACAACCGGATTGGCTTCACTACCGAGAGTGAAGATTCCCGCTCCACCCATTATGCCAGCGACCTTGCCAAAGGCTATGAAATTCCTGTGGTTCACGTCAACGCCGATGATCCGGAAGCCTGCATCTCGGCTGTCCGCTTGGCCTGTGCCTACCGCAACCAGTTCAAAAAGGATTTCGTAATCGATCTGATCGGATACCGCCGCCACGGCCATAATGAGATGGATGATCCAGAGACCACTCAGCCGATCGTATATGGCAGAGTGCGGAACCATCCGACCGTCTACCGTGTCTATGCAGAGCGCCTGCAGCGGGAGAAGCTCATTACAGCAGATGATGTGAACCAGATGAACACGGATGCCGAGAAAGTGCTGCAGGAAGCCTTCGATCTGATGAAGGAGGGCAAGCGCAAGAACGGTGAAGCCAAGAACTCTGTGCCGCTTGAGACGGAGGTAACCCAGCCGCAATCTACCGCGGTACAGCTGGAATCGCTCCAGCAGATCAACCGTGAGTTGCTGACCGTACCGGACGGCTTCAAGGTCTATCCGAAGCTGGAGCGGATTCTGCAGCGCCGCAAGGATGCGCTGAATGACGGGGAACGGGTGGACTGGGCACTGGCCGAAACCCTGGCATTCGCCACCATCCTGAAGGATGGAACACCGATCCGCCTGAGCGGTCAGGATTCCCAGCGCGGGACCTTTGCCCACCGCCATCTGGTACTGCACGACAGCGAGACCGGCGCGCTGTTCTCTCCGCTCCACCAGCTCAGTGATTCCAAGGCCTCCTTCGGGGTGTATAACAGTCCCCTCTCGGAAGCCTCGGTACTTGGCTACGAATATGGCTACAATGTATTCGCGCCAGAAACCTTCGTAATCTGGGAAGCACAGTATGGTGACTTCGCCAATGCTGCCCAGGTTATCATTGACCAGTTCATTGCTGCCGGACGCGCAAAATGGACACAGCGCAGCAATCTGACGATTCTGCTGCCGCATGGTTATGAAGGGCAAGGCCCTGAGCACTCCAGCGGCCGGCTGGAACGGTTCTTGCAGCTCTCTGCTGAGGAGAACTGGACCGTGGCGAACCTTAGCTCCGCTGCGCAGTATTTCCACCTTCTGCGCCGCCAGGCTGCCTTGTGCGGCAAGGGCGATGCCCGCCCGCTCGTGATCATGGCTCCGAAGAGCCTAATCCGTAACCCGCGCAGCACCTCCGCTGGAGCTGAGCTGGCCTCCGGCGGATTCCAGCCTGTACTGCCCGAGCCGCTTCTTGGCGGTAGCCCGGGAGAGATCAAACGGCTGGTCGTGTGCAGCGGCAAGGTGACCCTTGATCTGCAGACCGAGCTGGAAGCTGCCAAGGATCAGGATTGGTCCTGGCTGCATATCCTCCGTCTGGAGCAGCTCTATCCGTTCCCCGAACGGGAACTGGCGGCACACTTAAGCTCGATGGGTTCCCTTACCGAGATCGTGTGGCTTCAGGAAGAACCAAAGAACATGGGCGGCTGGAGTTATGCTGAGCCCCGGCTGCGGGCTATCGCCCCGCAGAACGTCAAGGTTCAGTATATCGGCCGTCCGGAGCGTTCCAGCCCGGCCAGCGGTTATGCCGACGTGCATACTTTTGAACAGCGTCGTATAGTAACAGAAGCCCTGAAATTGAACTCGCAAGTACAAGCGGCTGTACCGTCCTCCAGATAGAGGGCGGTGTCACGATATCATAAACTATACTATTTGGGGAGGTAAGGGCCTGTGTCCGAAATTAAAGTACCCGATTTGGGCGAATCTATTTCCGAAGGAACCATTTACAAATGGCTGGTAAAAGAGGGCGATACGGTCGGCCAGGGGGATGTGCTGGCTGAGCTGGAGACTGACAAGGTCAACCTGGAGATCAGTGCGGAGGAGGACGGCGTCATCTCCTCCATTCTGCGCCAGGCCGGCGAGAATGTAGCCGTCGGCGAAGCGATCGGCATCATCGGCGCCGGCACGGCAGGCGCCGCTGCGCCGCAGAGCGCTGCGGCCGGCAACCCGGAGGCTCCTGCTGCGAGCAGCGAAGCTCCGGTCGCCGCCGCACCACAGGCCGCGGCGCCAGCTATTCCCGCCGCACCGGAAGCAGCGGCGGCAAGCTCTGCGGCCCTGGCTTCGCCGGGGGCGCGCAAGCTCGCGCGGGAGCGGGGCATCGACCTCGGCGAGGTCAGCGCCCGCGACCCCATCGGCCGGATCGCTACGGCCGATGTGAAGGGCCATGGCGCAGCCGGGCCGGAGGCCGCTGCGCCAAGCGCTCCGGCAGCGGCGGCCACGCCTGCGCCGGTGAAGCCTGCGGCGGCAAGCTCTGCGCCGCAGGAGGATGGCAAAGCCGTCGAGCGCAAGCGCATGTCGCGCAGACGGCTGACGATCGCAAGCCGCCTCGTCGAGGCGCAGCACACAGCGGCTATGCTGACCACCTTCAACGAGGTGGACATGACCGCGATCCTCGACATCCGCAAGCGCCGCAAGGATGCCTTCAAAGAGAAGCATGATGTCGGACTCGGCTTCATGTCCTTCTTCACCAAAGCGGTGATCGGCGCACTCAAGGCCTATCCGCTGCTGAACGCAGAGATCGACGGTGAGGATCTCCTGATCAAGAAATACTATGACATCGGCATTGCCGTGTCTGCCAAAGAAGGCCTCGTTGTGCCGGTCGTCCGCGATGCGGACCGGCTCAGCTTCCCGGAAATCGAACGGAAGATCGGTGAGCTGGCTTCCAAGGCCCGCACGAATACGCTAAGCCTGCCAGAGCTGCAGGGCGGCACCTTCACAATCACCAACGGCGGGGTATTCGGCTCGCTGATGTCGACACCGATCCTCAATACACCGCAGGTTGGTATTCTCGGCATGCATAAGATCCAGCTCCGTCCAATCGCCCTGGACGAAGAAAGAAGCGCCAACCGTCCGATGATGTACATCGCACTGTCCTACGATCACCGCATCGTGGACGGCTCGGAAGCCGTAAGCTTCCTGGTCAAAGTCAAAGAGCTGCTGGAAGATCCTGAGTCGCTGCTGCTGGAAGGCTAGTCTTCAATCTGATACCCGGCAAGCATAATCATCTCCTATCGAAGAGGCATACATGGACAGCTTCAGTCCATGTATGCCTCTTTTCTTATCGCTATATCCGCTATAAGCCCATTTACCGAACGGGTCCCCGTCCCCAAATGAACCGTTTCTCCTCCACCTAAAGCGTGGGTCGGGTTCATTTTGGGGTTTTTCAAATTATTCTGCTTGATGGGCCAGCTTATGATCTTGTTCAGTGAGCTCTGCTTACATAAAGCCTATAATGAAAGTAAGGTATGAAATTCATGGAGGTGCTGATGCTGCGGATACATCATGAAGAGGATTTGCTGCAGGCGGTGAAAGAAGATCACTGGATGATGGATATTTTGGCGGCTGTAAGGGAGCTGCAACTAACGGACTCCTGGGTATGTGCCGGATTCGTCCGCTCCAAGGTCTGGGATATGCAACATAACTTTGCAGAGAGAACACCCTTAGCGGATGTGGATGTGATCTACTACGACCCGGACGACACCCGGGAGGAAGTCGAGAAGGTCTGGGAAGAGAAGCTGCGGAGTATATACTCCTCGATTCCCTGGTCGGTCAAAAATCAGGCGAGAATGCATAGCGTGAACTCCCTCCCCCCATACACCTCCTCCACGGACGGCATGTCCAAATTCCCCGAGACAGTGACCGCGCTGGGTCTTGCTATGGATGACCACGGGGAGCTTAGGCTGGCCGCACCGCATGGAGTCTCGGATGTGATCCATATGATCGTCCGACCCTCCCCGCATTTCAGGGCCAACCGGGAGCTGCATCCGATCTATGAAACCCGGATCGCCAAGAAGAACTGGCAGCAGATCTGGAATCAGCTTCAAATCCTTCCCATACAGGATTAATCAACCTTCCCCCTGGCTTCCGGCCGCTACCTGCCACCCCACGATTACTCCCGCCAGCGAGCGTTCTGGTATCCCCCAAAAAAAGAGCTGCCTCATCGCCAATTACTTGTGCATGAGGCAGCTCTTCTTATGATGGTTACTTTCGATCTATGATTAAGACCCGATCTTACTCCAGCATACCGCGGGCAATCCAGACCCCGGCCGCTCCGGCCTGGGCCAATCCGCGGGTGATGCCTGCTCCGTCACCGCCGCAGTAGAGGCCGGAAATTTCTGTTTCCAGCTTCTCTGTTAATTTCGGCCGGGCTGAATAGAACTTCGCTTCCACGCCGTAGAAGAGCGTATGCTCAGAGGCAATACCCGGGGTGACTTTCTCTAAGGCCTCTACCATTTCAATCAGACTCTTCATCGTTGTATACGGAAGCACCAGACCGAGGTCACCAGGTACTGCTTCCTTCAGCGTAGGTTCCAGGAATCCTTCCTTAATCCGGGTTTCAGTGGAGCGCCGTCCGCGCAGAATATCCCCATATTTCTGGACAATGACACCGCCGCTGGACAGGTCGTTGGCCCGCTTGCAAATCTCCCGCGCATATTCGTTCGGCTTATCAAAAGGCTCCGTAAAGGTATGCGAGACCAGCAGCGCAAAGTTGGTATTCATTGAGCCCAGCGCAGGGTCTTTATAGGAATGCCCGTTGGCCGCCATTACTCCGCTATGATTTTCCACGACAACATGACCGGAAGGATTACTGCAGAATGTACGGACACGTGTGCCTACAGAGGTATTGAAGATGAACTTTCCTTCATAGAGATGCTCATTAATTTCCCGCATCACGACGTCCGACGTTTCCACTCTTACACCGACATCGACCTGATTGTTGTACATCTTAAGCCGGCGCTTCTTCAGTACATCCGTCAGCCACGCCGAACCATCACGCCCTGGGGCGATCATCACCTTACCCGCCTCATAGCTTTCGCCATTCTTCAGCACAATGCCTGTAATCCGGTGTTTGCCCTCTTCTTTAACGGTAATGATATCTTGAACCTCAGTTTTGAACTGCATATCTATGCGTGTCTTCAAATATTCATATATGGATTTCAGGATTTCCAGGTTCTGTTCAGTTCCGAGATGGCGTACCTGTGCCCGCAGCAGCTTCAGCCCGGCGGCATATCCGCGCTGCTCGATGTTCCGGATGCTCTCTGTTGTCGGATCAGTAATAGCCGGTGTAGCCCCATGCTCCAGATTGATATCATCTACGTACTGGATCAGCTCCAGCACCTTGGACGGTGCCAGATAATCGGTCATCCACCCGCCGAATTCCGTGGTGATATTGAACTTGCCATCGCTGTAGGCACCTGCTCCCCCAAATCCGGCGGTAATCGAACAGGCAGGCAGACAGCCGGCGAATTCCTTGCGTCCCGAGGCTGGAGGGCAAAGTTTGATTTTCTCCTCTAGAATGGGGCAATTGCGCCGGTAAATGTCATGTCCCTTATCTACCAGGAGCACCTTCAGTTCAGGGGCTTTACGCGTCAATTCATAACAGGCAAAGATTCCGGCTGGTCCGGCACCCACAACAATCACATCATATTTACTCATCGGCTTCTCTGTTCCTCCCAAGATGAAACGGGCCTCGCGGCGCCCTAGCAAGAGCGGTATCCGTTTCTGCGGTAATTATAGTTCTTCTATAACGCAGCACAAAAAAATCCTGACCACTTCATAGGTATGCTAAAAGCACCCTATCCGTAGCCAGGAATTTACGGTTCCCTGTAGAAACCCTCAAACCTTATCTTTGAGGATATACGAACAGCTAATCACTGATTTATCAGCCAATAGGAATATTACAGAACATATGCGAATGTGTCAAGGGAGTTGGATGTATATAATTCGTGTTTTTGACTTCATATGCCTACTAATTATTAAAAATGAAAATAACACATCCCTAAACACGAACATTGCAGTACACCTGCCTTGTGCTTGTTGGCGAAATATAACTCAGACAGATGACTTCAGGCTCCGATATATAGTACAAACGCCTCATTAACTCATTGGAGGAAAAGGGAGAGTTTTGTCGAATCTATAGATACATTGCCACTGGAAAAGAGGAACATCCTATGCATATTCCACCGCCATCTCCTCACCAAACGTACTGGAACAGGCTGATCCTTAATGCATTCTGGGTAGTACTGCTTGTCTATCTGGCCACTCAAATCACTATCTCCCTATCCATGCGCGGGGAACACCCTTACTATTCAAGTAATAGCTTCTTGATCCATAATGTACTGATTCCTGACATTATCCTCTTGAGTTTCTTGCTTACCCTGGAGGCCATTTATAAATGGCGTCCTCTGTTATCAGAACTTTCTATCATTATTGCCAGCCATTTGATCGCCCTGCTGATAATCATAAATACCAGTAACACATTCCATGTGAAGCCGCTGATCATGCTCATCCCTTTGCTGGTCTCTATGCTCTATTTAAAAAGCAGCTATTTAAAAGTCACGTCCACTCTTTGTCTAATGTACATGATCCTGCTGTTCCTTAATACGTCTGCTTCTAACTATACCGTGCATATCCAGAATATTATGATTGCCCTAATCCTGACAGGGGCTGCCCTTGCAGGCTTCGGTATCATTGCCCGTGGGCATGAACTGATGCAATCTCTGGAGAACTCGCTTAAGTCGGAGCAGGAGCTGCGCATTCAGAATATCATTATGGACCGGCTGTCCAAGATTGATCCTTTGACAGATCTGTATAACCACAAAACTTTTCACGAATATCTCGGCTGGCTGATTGAGCACCAGCAGAGTAATCCGTTTCCGATGCAGCTGGCTATTCTGGATATCGATAATTTCAAAAAAGTGAATGATGAGTATGGACACTGGGTCGGAGATATTGTGCTGAAACAGGTTGCCGCGACGGTCCTGAAGCATATAGGTGCGGATGATTTTGCCGCCCGATATGGCGGAGAAGAGTTTGCAGTGATTTTGACGGCCAAGAAGCTGGAGGATTCCCACAAGATCATGACGCAGATTCTGACAGCCGTTGCCGAGATGCCCATTGCCGAAATGGAGGGCGCTTCGATCACCGTAAGCATCGGCATGCATGACTACATGGGCAAGGACTCCAAAAGCTCCACCTTTCAGCGGGCGGACGATGCACTGTACGAGGCTAAAAATTCAGGAAAGAACAAAGTTGTTGTTGCCTGAACACCACTGCTCATACATTCTAGATCTTTATAGTTTTCTTGCTTTGATTACAAAAGTTACAGGAAGCATCTTTGCTTTTTTGGCAAAATCACTATTGTCGTCCCGCGCCTGCATGATGTCATCATCCGACTCCTCAATCATTTGCTCTATTACAAATCCCGCTTTGGAGAGCGCATTGATATAGGTCGATAGTTTGCGGTCCGATAAGGTTAGCGTACCTTCTTCAAGGGATACCGAATACCAGGATTCATCAAAATAACTTTTTTTAAAGGCAAGCCTATTATTTTCTGCAGCAACACATTTGTGTATAGGATGAGACCAGCTGAAAATAAAGATGCCGTCTTTCTTCAGGTAGGAAGCGATCCGGTTGAAAGTACCCTCAAGGTCGGTAGTCCAGCCTATGGCATAGATCGAATACACGAAGTCAAAATAATCCTCCGGTATACCACATTTATCTTCCATAGGCGCACAGATCAATGTTGCTGAAAGACCGCACGACGTCAAATGTTGTGTGGTCTTTTCGATCTGTTTGTCTGATATATCCATACCCCATAGTTCAGAGGCTTGGCGGTCCCCCAGATACTGCAAGGATTGACCGCTTCCACAGCCGATCTCCAGTATCTTTTTTCCTGAGATCTCGCCAAAAAGCTGACATTTTTCCTCAGAGACAAATGCTCCATATAACGGAAGCGCAGTTGCCCCTAAGACTTCATTTCCTTTGGTATCCCAAAAGATGCTGTTTGTCTTATGTATAGATTCCTTGTCCATGTCGGCCGGGATAGCGCTCCCAACCTCGCCAGCACCTATAATATTTGTTCTATAAGCAGTATTCTTGTCCATATCGTTACCATCTCCCAATATAAATAATATGAGCCTAAACGTATATCCCGACTTGCCCGTTATCCCAAAACAATGTACCATTCCCCCAAGAACAAATATACCTAAACTATCCCACTCCGGTCTGTTATCATTTCTTCATTCCTGAAGAAAAATAGCGGCAGTCCAGGACCTTATTCGTCCAAGGCTGCCGCAATTTATATAGCTGGCTTGTCTAACCTTATTTTCTTTTTACTGCAGATATCCGGGTCCATGGCGTCTCTGAGGCTCCAGTAGCTCAATGACTTTGTGCTGCGGCACCGGACGGCTAATGAGATAACCCTGTACTTTGTCACAATCCGCTTCCTTCAGGAACGCCAGCTGGTCGGCATCCTCCACACCCTCAGCTACAACCTCCAGGCCCATTTTATGCCCGAGAATGATGATGGTCTGCACAAAGGATTGGCTGTAGCCCTTCTCCACCAGCGAGTCGATGAAGATTTTGTCCATTTTGAGTGTAGAGATTGGCAATTGCTGCAAATAGCTCAATGAAGAATAACCTGTTCCAAAGTCATCCAGAGCAATGCGGATCCCGCGCGATTTCAGGAATTCCAGCTTGCTAACTGTGTTTTCAAAAGATTCCATGAAGATCGACTCCGTAATTTCAAGCTCCAGACAGTTGGCCGCAAGGCCGCTTTCCCTCAGACTGTCCAGCACAATCTCCACAAAATCCTCCTGCAGCAACTGAATAATAGATATGTTTACTGAAATTTTGTAGGGCAAGCCCGTCCGGTCATTTATGCTTTTCGTGAAATGGCAGGCCTCTTTAAGCACCCATTCCCCGATATAGATTATTAGTCTGGAATCTTCGGCAATTTTGATAAAGGATAGCGGGGATACAAAGCCCAAGACCGGACTGTTCCAGCGGATCAGCGCCTCAAAGCCCGAGATAAGACCTGTCCGGATATCCACCTGCGGCTGGTAATGCAGCTCAAATTCATTGTTAATCATCGCACTGCGCAGATGTTTCTCAATGTTCATCCGTTCATTGAACGGCATATGCATCGACTTGTCATAGACCACGAAGGTACTTTTCCCTTCCTCTTTGGCTCTATACATGGCAACGTCGGCACTCATCAGAATCTCTTCGGTAGTCTCACCGTCCTCCGGGTAGAAGGAAATCCCAATGCTCACGGAAACATACAAATTACTTTCTCCGATGAGAAATGACCTGCGGAAGGACCGAAGAATACGCTCTGCCAGTTCCAGAATCTCTGTGCGGTCCTCTGCGTCTTGGATAAACACCACAAACTCATCACCGCCAAGCCGGGACAGCATGTCCCCTTCGCGCACAACCGACTGCAAACGTTCACTGGCCTGACGAATCAGGATATCTCCGGATTTATGACCCAGCGTATCATTGATATATTTGAAATTGTCCGTATCGACGAACAGTAACGCTGCCTTGCCTTCAGGACGCTGGAAATAACGCTCCATGGTCTCCAGCAAAAGAATACGGTTAGGCAGATTACTGAGAGAATCCATATACGCCAAACGGTGCATATTCTTCTGATTCTCCAGCAGCATATCATATTGGCCTACAAGCTCATCCTGAGTGGCTGTCAGCTGCTCATAAGTAGCTTCAAGCTCCTGGTAACTGTTGCTTAGCTGGAATTCGGCCTGCTTGCGCTTGCTGATATCGATCAAGGAGCCCAGGAACATCCTAACTTTGTCTTTGTGTTCTATAAAAGCCTTACCGCGCACTTCAAACCAGATATAACGGTTATCCTTAGTACGCATCCGGTACTCCAGTTCATAGATAGGGGTCAATCCGGCCAAATGATCTTGCCGGGCTTTGTGTGCAGGCTCCTGATCGTCGGGATGGATGATGCTGAGAGCACCGCCCTCATAGCTGTTGATCTCTCCTTCCGTGTAGCCCATGACCTCATACCAGCGCTCTGACATTCTATACATACCACTCTCGTAATCAAGCTCCCACATATACGCACCCGAGCCTTCTGAGGCCAGCCGGAACCGGCGTTCACTTACGCTAAGCTTGCTGAGTTGATCCTTCAATTCCTCCTCGGTCGCCGACAACTCTTCGTAGGTAGCCTCCAGCACTTCATAACTGTGCTGCAGCTTGAGCTCGTTCTGCTTGCTCTCCTCAATATCCACCCCGACCAGCACGAATATATCCTCGGCCTGCGGGTCCATTCCCCGGATCAGTGTCGTCCGGAACGAGAAATATCGCGCTTCGCCTGAATGTTCCGGAAGCTTCAGTTCCACATTACTTACGTAATCCTTATGTACGGCTCTGATCAGAAGCTCTCTTAGCATTTCTGTCCCCCTACCCAGGCCAGAAATCTCATCGAGGCTCACATCCAGCACATCCTTCTCGCTAAGTCCGGTCATCGCAGCTGCATATTGATTGAACCGTACTACCCGCTTATCCGCATGCACTGCCCACACGATCATACCACTGTGTTCAATGACATCCCCGAAGAACTCCTGTTCGGAATGAATGGTCCGCCGGAGATGCCTGATATATACCCTGATCGCAACAATCCCCGTGATCAAGAGGAATATACCAATTAGCATTCCAGATATCATCCGGCTGCGAATCATCGATCTGTAGTGATCGGAATGGGTGAAAAAATATTGCTGATACAGCTCTTCAAAAGCCCCTGACCGCTCTAGCCGGTCCAACCGGCGGTTAATATAGGAGACGAGCTGCGGTTCCGACTTGCTGACGCCGTAAGCGACATCCAAGGGGTATAAACCATTTATTTTCCGGACTATATTGCTGGTCAAGCCCTGTTCAACGATTAAATAGTCGACCACTCCCTGATTCTCAAAAAGCAGGTCAATATCACCTTTCTGCAGGGCTTCCAGCGCTTCTGGTACGGTTGCATATTCTATGTATTGTGAAACATCTGTCTCATTGCGCAGAATGGCCTCGGAATATTGATCCTTGCCGACGCCAACTATGTAATTCTTTAGAGTGTTCAGCTTAACTTTTTCTTGGAGCGTCTTGCGGGAATACACAGATATATAGCTTTTGAATACGGGCTTGGAGAAGAGGATCTCTTTCTTCCGTTGCTCGGTTATGGCCATAAGACCTGTAGTATCTATTTCTCCCCGCGTCAGCCGCTTATATGTATTCTCCCAATCGCCGGTACTATAATGAACCAGATACTCCTGCTTCTCAAATATCATACTCGTCAGGTTCATATCGAAGCCGGTCAGGTATCCGTTCTGCATATACTTGTAGGGCGGATAATCAAGTTCTGCCTGGTATCGTATTTCCTGTCTTTCGGCATGAGCGTATGCAGGGGGCGCAAGCATGAGCATAATGCTAATTAGAAGCAAGAATGTATACCGCTTCATCGCAATTCTCCTTTTTCCAGAATAGTAGAATATGTATGCTTCACGCCATCAGTTGTACCAAACTTTATTCGACAAAAAACGTTTTATTTCCTGCTGGCAGCTCCTGCAATTGCGAGAAATTATGCAAATCCTGCTGAATGCCAGCTCTATCAAAAAAAATGTAAATCCTTTATTTTTTATATTGCTTTTTAGGTAAAAAATGTGGATAATAGCAGTAACGGTTGATAATGATTATCATTATTGAAATAAAGGAGACTGAACAACCATGAACGCAGCCACAACCCGGACGACACTTAAGGTTGACGATTATCTGGATCTGCTCAATCTTGCTGTAAAAGTTGGAGATTTGAAATGGCAAAAAGAAATCAAATCCCGATTACAATATATACTCTGTCTGCAAACCAGATAGCAGTTCTGCAGTTACGCCGTATTCCCCTTGAGGGAATACGGCTTTTTTGGTTCTTCGGATGCCGCATCTCAAGCAAGTGGGCGTAAGAGGTTTAATGATGTAGTATAATTATCAGCATAATATACAGTACACTAGACAACCTTCAGATCGGAGCGTGCCACTTTGAAAAAAATTTTTGTCTTATTCCTGATGTTAAGCCTCCTAGGGATGCCTAATATGTACGCGGCGGGAATTCCTGCACAGCAGGGTATGGTTACCGATAAAGCCGGTCTGCTCACCCGTCAGGAAGCGGCTGACATTGCAGCTATTGCTGAAGGTGACCTCTATACCCTTCGGGTGTTGACCGTGAATTCCCTGGACGGGGCCATGGCTTCCGCCTATGCTACAGACGTATACAAATCTTGGGCCTTAAAACCGCGGGATGTCCTCCTCCTTATCTCTGCCGAAGATCAGCAGGTTGAACTGAACTTCCTGAACCCCGGGCTTCAGGGATATATTGATTCCTGGGCGCAAGCGCACGGCGGAGCTGTGGGAACTGCAGCTATTTCAAAAATACTGGATACGTACTTCATTCCTTATGCACAGAAGGGCGATTTTGCCGGAGGCATCCGCTCCGTGATTAAGGAGCTCCATTCCTTAGCATCGGGACGTGAAGAGAGCAGCAGTTCAGGCGTTGGGCTGCTGAAGCTAGCCGCTATCGCCATTGGAGTTGTATTACTTGCACTCGTGCTATATGTGCTGTTAACTGGTCTTCGCAGAAGAAGACAGCTTAGTAGCCAGCAGGAGCAGTTGGCAGACCTAATGGTACGAGCCAATCATGCCCTCGAATCCCTTCAGCCCTTCCAGGGTATCGTTCAGGGGAAGTCCGGAGAGATGGTTGAGGGAATTTCCAAGCGGCTGTCTGCCCAGCTGGTGGAAATCTCCGCATTGCAAAGCTCCGGCCAAGGCTCTCTGCCCCCGTTTTACCATTTGAAGGCCCTCAAAGAAGCTAACTCAGCACTGCAGCAGACCGAAGCGGCCTTCCGTTCCGAGCTTGAAGAAGAAGAGAAGCGTATTGCTGTAATCAGTGATGCCGACCGCAACGTGAAGCAGCAGATTACAGAGCTGAAGAAGGATGCGCCCGAATTGAACGAGCATCTCCAGAGCGCCGTGAAGGAGACCGGCTATGCGCTGGAGGAAATCGCTGAGGATCTGCAGGAACTGGCAGAAGAAACCGCCAAAGCGGATGAACTGGAACTATTCGACCCGATTGCGGCACAGGACATGACCGAGCAAGCCCAGAAACGGCAGGAACAGATTGAGCAGGATCTGCGGGATGTTGATATTTACGACGATAAACGAAATGAATTCCCTGGGGTCGTAGCAGCTGCGCGCAGCAAAATCGCCACACTAATCGAACAGAACTCTCTCCACAATATGAAGGTAAGACCTTATGACAGTCTGGACCAGGCCGCCGCAGCCGCAGCAACGCTTGAAGCGCCTCTGCGTCTTGGAGACATGGATGAGGTACGCAGAATTGCTGCCCAAATGGATGCTTTGCTTGGCGAAGCTGTCGCGATGACGGAACGGCAGGCAATGATCCGCAAGAATAACCTGAGAGATCTGGATACCATTCGCGGCCGCTGGAACGGGCTGTCTGAGCGCCGCAATGAGCTGCAGAGTCAGATCGCTGAAGCCCGGAGCCGATTCGCGGAGCATCATCTAAGCCCGCTTGAAGAAGCACTTGAGACAGCAGGAGCGCAGCTCCGGCAGGGTGCAGGTGAGGTACCGCAGATTGAAACCTGGACCAGCGACCAGCGGGGGGAATATGATAATGCCCGCAGCGGTCTGGATCGGCTGCTTCAGCTCCAGGAGGAGACTGTACAGAAATTCGATCAAATTGGCGGGAGTCTGAGCACATTGAATCAACGATTGTCTGAGATTACCCGGCTTATGTCTGAGGGGCAATCACAGGTAGATATGGCCCAGAGCCGGTTGCATAGCAAAGGAATCGTCTCCAGAAGCCGATTCGAGCTCTCTCTGCTGCCGGAGTATGCTGAACTGGAACAGCGGCTGGCTTCCCGTCCTTACAACCTTGATGAGCTGGAAGCGGCAGGACGCTCCTATGCTTCCCGGATCTCCTCTTTCGTAGAGGAAGCGAACCGGCTTGTACGACAGAAAGAAGAAGAGGAGCGTCTGGCACAACTGGCCATACTGCAGGAACAGCAGCGCCGGGAAGCGGCGCGCCGGCACTCATCCTCTTCGGGTGGCGGATTCGGCGGAGGCAACTCCTCCGGCGGCTCTTCCTGGGGCGGCGGGGGAGGCAAATCCGGAGGGAACTCCTCCGGCGGCTCCAAATGGTAGAACACTAGCAGAATCGACAACACCTCCGCACGATTTCTGGGCGGAGGTGTTGTTTTTTGCCGGAATGCACTATATCAGTTGAATTTGTAAAATGAACAAGCGAAGTACGGCTGGAATCAAGGCTACCCTACTGCTGACATATCTCTGCAATAAAGTGCTCAAAAGCCGGAGATAGCCTGCGCCCATTACGGTAGATGAGCTGGATATAAAATTCATCTTGCTTCCCGCTCAGAGGTATTCCGCGTAATACACCGGAGAGCAGTTCCTCTTCAATGGCATAGCGTGGCAAGAAGGCTATCCCCCACTGATGCCGCACTGCCTGCTTGATGCCTTCAAGATTACCGAATTCCATGTCTATACGCGGAGCAACGCCTGCTGCCTTGAGCTCGTGCAGCAACTGCCTGCGGTATGTACATGTATCCTCCGTCAGCACTAACGGTACGTCAGCCAACAGGTTAGGAGAAACCTCTGTTTCCCCCGCAAGCGGATGCCCCGGATGGGTGACCACATATAGCGGCTCCTGGCGCAGCGGCAGAGCGGTAAGCTCATCAGACACATACGCCACGTCAAAGATCAGTCCGAAATCGGCTGATTTATCTTTGACCGCCGTAATAATCCCTTCCTCCGAGCCGGGCTGAACACGAAGCTGCACGTCTGGATAGCGGATTCTATAGCGATGAAGCCGATGCGGCAAGTAATACGCTGCAAGAGTCTCTATAGCCGCGATGTTCAGTATGCCCCTGTCCCCGCCAGCTATCATGCCTTTAGCCTCTTCACTAAGCGCCAGCATTTGCCGGGCATACGGCAGAAGGTTATTCCCCGCAAATGTCGGGATCATTCCCCGTCCTGAACGCTCGAGCAGGACCGCCCCGTACATCTCCTCAAGCTTGGCAACTTGCGCTGTTACACTCGATTGGGCATAACCTAATTTCTCTGCTGCCCGCGTGTAACTGCCACTGGATACTACTTCACAAAAGGTCCGCAAATAGGTAAGTTCCATTGCATTTTTCTCCCGAACTATCGAAATTTTCGATACTTATCCTCGAATACTATAGATAACTGTAATTATAGAATCATTATACAATATAGCCAACCCTATAATCCCCAAGGAGGAATCTTTATGAACCTTACACCCAAATCACAGGTATTGGCTACACCAGCAGCCGAACCTGCAGCAGCACTGAACTATTTCACAGCCAAAAGCTCCTTTGAAACCGATGTGGCCGATGTGGCGTTTGATCTGCAAAAGGGTATCACTGGGTTTACGCTGGTAGATGTTCGCGACACCCGTTCCTATGAGGAAGCCCACCTACCAGGAGCCGTATCCTTGCCGTCGGGCCGTCTTAGCAGCAGCTCCCCTGAGTTCCCCGCCGGAGAAGTCTTGGTGCTCTATTGCTGGGGTCCTGCCTGTAACGGAGCCAGCAAAGCCGCTGCCAGACTGGCTGCCCAGGGCTACCTCGTGAAGGAAATGCTCGGAGGCATCGAGTACTGGCGCAAAGAAGGCGGGGCCCTGGAAGGCACGCTTAGGGAGAAAGCGCCGTTATACTATACGATGCAGGTATAGACGCTCTATCCACCCTGATTGGCAGACAGCTATTTCCTGCGGAAATGGAAATGACATAACAACAAATAAGCCCGTCCTCCACGGTTAGGTGGAAGCGGGCTTATTGGGGGCTTAGACTTAGGTTGATGCCCATAATGCGGCCGGTCAGTACACTAGAGAGCCGATGACCATGTGACTAAATCTCTCTTTATTAGTGCGTATCCTTAGGCTCATCGTGGTGCTCATCCAGAAACGGTTTATTCACATAATAATACATAACGCCCATCAGTACGCCTCCGCCGATCAGATTCCCCAGAGTGACCGGAACCAGGTTGTGCACAACACCGCCCCAGGAGATCGTACCGGGATGATCCAGCACAAGTGCAATCGCAAACGTACACATATTGGCGATACTGTGCTCGTAGCCGGAAATGAAAAAGCAGAAGACGAACAGAACCATAGCGAACATTTTGGCTCCATCGCTTTTCATCGACATAGGGACAAAAAAGGCCAGACATACCAGCCAGTTACAAAGAATTGCACGGAAGAATAATTGCATCGTTGGGGCTTCCATCTTATGAGCCACCACATTCAGCAGAAATCCGTTCACACTAGAATCATAGAACAACCCTGTCAAAAAAATCAGCAGCGCAAACGCCGTAGCCCCGAGTATATTACCGATGTAGCTGATGACCCACATCCGCACAACCTCAGTCCACTGCATTTTGCGTCTTAAGGCGGCATACGTGTAATAAAAGGTGTCTCCGGTGAACAAATCGCCTCCCCCATAGGAGATCAGAATGATCGCCGCTCCAAACGTAATGGCAGCCATCGGATACGTCATCGGCGAGTGCTCCATGTAGAAAAAGTTACCGGTTTTGAACGCTACGATGACGCCGAATCCAATGAACATGCTGGCCAGCATTGCTCTGGCGATATAACGGAGAATACTTTGCTTGTAAATCTTCTGTTTTTTCAGAGCCAATTTCTCAACTTGCAGCAGCGCCTCGTTCTCCATGTGACCTCCGCAGTAACTTCGTATTTTCAGCAATGTGAGGCTGATGGACAGCCTCCAGGTTATTATACCCAATAAACCGCTGGAAATTGCTTGAACCACGGATTATTTTAAAATTTATTTGATTTCAACGGAGAACCCTGCACTGCTGCTTTAAAGGTCATCGCCCGGATCGTTCAACCTGACTATAGACTCCGCCTTCTCATTGCTGGCTACGACGATAAGCACCAGTATCAAACACCCCAGAATCATCCGCTTATCCCCACTTCCTCCGTATGCCGCCTCAGTGACAACTTATGTGGAGGTGAGAGGGATTATGATTGAATACCAAAAAGCCCACTGAGTACTCAGCAGGCTCTCGCTATAAATACATTCCTCTTAATTACAAGGATCTCAGTTTAAAAAGCTGCTAAGCTGACTGTCCGTGCCCGCCTGCTTCAAGGCCTGTGGCTGTGCACCTTCATTCAAGCCGAGGCGGTTGTTCAGCTGCGTATTGATGGTTGTCATTTTGGATGTATAGTCCTGACAGCTCTCAATGATCCGGCGGTTGGATTGTTCAGAGGTATCCAGAGCGCTCAGCAGATCGCCAATAGCCTGATTAACAGCTTCGAGCGACATAGAAGGCTTGGAGAGCAGTTCTGTCGTTTTCTCCGTAGTGGTACGCAGCAGACGCGCATTCTCCTTGAATTGATCCTCTATCGTCTTATTCGTCGCTTCTACTGCAGAGATAACATTTTCCTGATCGGCCAGAGACATGGCTATCATCGCCGACACTGTAATCAGATTCGAGGTCTTATCAATCGCGTTGTTTACAGAATCGATCAGCTTATCGTTGTTATCGTTGATGATATCGGTAGCAGCAATCGCCTGGTTGTAGAGGAGAATCATTTCGGTCATGGATTGGATACGGACCATAACCTTGCGCAGCCCGCGTTCCAGATACGCCTTGCGGAACTCATTTTCGGGCTTGGCGATTTCAACCTCGAACAGTTCCTTCAGTTTGTTGCCGAAGGCGATTTTGGTCTGCAGATTATAGATTTCCTCCATAGAGGTGCGTTTGAGCTGGCGCATATTGACGATGCTCTCTTCGAGCGTATCGCGTCCGTCACGTAACCCGGTTACGATCGCGTCAATATTCGTGCGGACGGACTGATACTTGTATACGTAATTTTTGAGCGGGCTCTTGCGGAGCATTTTGCCAAAAAAACTGACGTTCTTGCTCTGCTGGAGTGTCTCACACTCATTGCGCAGCTTCATAATCATGTTCGGCACTTCTACCCGTTTGCCGGACATCAGATCATTCACCGGGCGGTCCAGCAGCTTCAGAGTCTGCCCGGCCTTCTCCTGTGTCTTCACTCCCAGCTTGCCTATATCATCCATCAAAGAATCCAGGGCAACGGTGTCTGTCTTGGCGACTTTCTCAATCAGCTGCGAAGCTTCTTCTACAACCTTCTGTTCATCTTCTTTTTTGAGCTCAATCAACTGCGTGGACATGGGCTTCCCTCCTCCTATAATTCGGAACTGCTATAACGCTGATGAATCAGCTCCGCCTTGGTCTGAAGTTCCATCAGGTCTTTATGCTCGATCGTTGAGGCGATATCCGAAATCTTGGTATCAACATCACGCAGACCGTTCAGCAGCATTCTCCGGTTTCTTGTCTTGGCTTCACCGCCCAGGCGCAGAAACGGATTGATCACACCATTGAGATCTTTCAGCACCAGTCTGCGGACGGTATGATTAATCTCCCCATTGCCCAGCTCCTGCAGCAAAGGAATGATTCGCTGCAGCCTGGCAAAGAGCGCCAGTGACTTCTCGACAATCTCATTGTCGAGCGTATCCTTCTGCCCTTCAGAAATAATCATATCCTCCAAAATGCTCAGATACTCGACCACGGGAGCGAATTCCGCCCCAATCTGAATCCCGGATCTCTCCCGTCCGGCAAAAGCTTGTCCCTCTGCAGCCGCAGACCCGCTTGAAGCACTGACTGCCTCGTGGCTGCGGACTGCAGGTGAAGGGGCGGTCGCTTCTTCCCCATCCCGCTGTCCGGCGGGAAGGACCTCTGCCGGCAAGTTAATCCGCTGCCTGCCGCCCATAATCGCTACTCCTGCACCGGCTACCGGCAACAGCAGCGAGATCATCTCAGGAACAAAAGCACTTGTCAGCAAGGCAACAACATACCCTGCTCCACCGTACAACAATACTTTCTTTTGCATTTGCATTGTTCTCACCTCTTGTGAGCAGGCTTATGAACTGCCGCTCTAGTTCACGGCATCCGTGATAACGGATTCACCGTTTATTCTCATGATCAGCGGCTGCTCCACATGGCTGGCCAGCACATTGCCGGCGAATCCTGCTGGCTGAACCTCACCGCCCAGTGCGCTCTTGACCGCCAGGTACGGGAAATTAATTCCTGACAGACAGGAGATATGCAGCCCGCCGGACATCCGGGGATTAATCTCAAGCAGCTTGGGGGTCGTGCCGCTATACTTCATTTGGATATTGAAATTGTAGGGAATCCGGTAAGCCTCTGCTACCCGTGAAGCTATTTGCTCCAGCTCAGGAATATGCTCCATAAGCCGCAAGCGCCCGCCAGCCTTACGGCGCGGCACCGCTGCCAGCAGTCTGCCGTTCTCGTCGGCTAGGCAGTCAATGCTGTACTCCAAACCTTCAAGAAGCTCCATCACCATCAGATTCGGAAAAGAATCCGCACTGGAGAGTATTCGGTGCGCATCCTCAAATGATATGTATGGTGTAACATGGCCAAAAAGCTCCTCCAAAGGATTGCGGGTATTGTCAATGATACGGAAGCCAAGCCCGCCTTCGGTTTCGGTCGGTTTGAAGCACACCCGGTACCCTTTGGCTACAAGATCTTCATAAGCAATCTGGAACTGCTCTGCTGTACTGACCACATGGTAATGCGGGATCGTCATAATACCCGTCTCTTGGACACTTTCATAGAATTTGCCCTTGTCCATAATTCTCTCCAGCAGATCCAGATCACGGCAGACAAGCACTTTAGTGCCTATGGCATCGAACATTGAGGCGTGCAAGGCGATATCCAGCATGTGCAGCCGCGGAATAAAAATATCAATCTCATTAGTGCGGCAGAAATCTACACAGAACTGCACATATTCGATTCCTTCCAGCTCCGGTTCTGTTCCGGCAACATCAGCGCCTTGCAGCGACATATGCCGGATGTCGGGGTGGGTGGCGAAGATTTGAACAGGGATGCCGTCCTCATTATTGCGGATGAGGTTCATATAATGAAAAGCCACAGAAAACCACCGATTAAAATAAATGTTTACCTTTTTCATTGTGGCCCAACTCCTAGTGCTGTCAAATTATTGTACAGCCTCTGTACGTATTCCATAATCTCATCACCGGCAAATACACCGGCCTTCTTCGTAAAAGGATAATCTAAGTTTACTAGACCTGCCTGCTGCTCGGCAAATATTTCTCCATGGCATGGGGCGATAGCGTAATCGGCGCTTGCAAGCAGGCTTTTGTCCAGCAGGGAATCGCCTGAAGCAACCATTGGCTCAGAATGAACGGTACGCCGCACATGGAGGATAGCATCGCTTTTGTTGACTGCCCAGGGGACTACGTACAGCTTGCGGCCCTGCAGCGAGACCTTCCAGCCCATTTCATCCAAATGTTCCGCCATTCTTGTGATTTCATCAAGCGGCAGCAAATCACGATGAACCACAAAGGTGTAGAACAGCTCATCGCAATACCGCTCACTGATGATCCATTCTGTCCGGACCACAGACCGTACAAGCCTCCGGGCTTCCTCAGCGGACGCTGACCCCTGCTCTACCAGCCTGCCTAGAACTGTCCGCCATTCTTGATCCACTACCCCATTCACCAGAATGTTTCCGCCATTACTGGTTATTGCATAATCGGGAATGATCGTATCCTGGAACAGGTTAATCCGCCTGTACTGTGCCAGGGTCCGTGTGGTTACCGGCATAAATACAATATGGGCTGCAAGCTCCTTAAGCAGCTCCAGTGCATGCTGCGAAATATAGGATGCCGTCCTCCCGTCGATTACCTCGGCCGGAACAAGCCCCAGAGAAGCTTCAGGAACACCTAGCGCACTAGGGGAGTAGATCAGGGTTCGGTCCAGATCGCTGGCGTAGATCATTCACTCTCCCCTTTCAGCGGCTTGATAATCCCGCAGCAGGAATAAGTAAGGCCGGGGAACACCTCAACTTGAACACCGCGGTCCTCCGCCAGCAGCAGGATATGGCGCAGATTCGGATTGTCCATAGTATCGACAAGAATTTTCCACGGTACTCTGCGCAGCAATACACGGGTGGTCTCGCCGACCCCGGGCTTCACCAGATTAATGTCCGCTATACCGAACGTTTCCTGAATGCTCTGAATGTCACGCAGCCCCTGCCATGTAATCTCAGGAGGAGAAGCCAGCATACCTGCAGCAACGGCCTGCGCTTCCTCCATTACAGAAGGGTAATACGGTGTGATCGCCTCAATGAACACATTCGAGAGATCTTCCTCCAGCCACTCCTTGTAAAACTTGGCACCATGGAATTCCTCTGGTCCAATAAGGTCGTCCCGCAGAACAGTACGGCTCATAAGGCCGGACACCGTAGAGTTCAGACACGCGCTCGGAACCAGATAATCCTCCCGCGTCCCAAAAGTAGCCGAACAATGCCCCGGATCGGCAAGTACTGCCAGATCATCACTAAGAAGAATTCCATATTTCTGATACATGCTGCTGCAAGCCTCTATCAACACCCGGCGGATGGCGCCTTTACCGGTCCAGCCGTCAATGAATTGCAGCTTGGCATCCGTCCCATGCTGCTGCAGCATATAGAGGATGGCATTCTCATCAATGCCTTTGCCCCGGATAATCGATATGCTGTAATGAGGCAGGTTCACTCCGTAACGCTCAGCGATATAGCGTCTAATCAGCACCCCAATAGGAGTGCCCGCTCTCGCCAGTGATACCAGCACAGTATTCTCAGTCCCCCGCTGAGCTACAATCATTTCGGAGACCACCGCGACCGCCCGTGCCACCTTCTCCGCCGATTGCTGAAGCGTCTCATGGAACAGTTCAATATACTGGGCTGTCGGCTGATATTCAACCGGGAGCATTTCAGAATAATGCACACCGGACTGGATCGCCTCTTCCCGTTCAGCAGTCGCACGCTCCAATGACACATCGCTGAGATCCTTAAGCAGGAACGTAACATCGTCCGGGGGATAACTTCCCAGCGGTACAGGAGATGCTATTCTTTTATTCATGATCTTATCAAGTTCTGTTCCCTTCATCCGATCAAACCTCCCTCTTCTGTATCCAAGGCAAGTATAACCAGATGCACTTTGTTCCCTGCCAGCCGCTTCAGAATATCCGTCATCGGTTCAATCCTCCCGAGGGGCACGTCACGCTCAAGCAGCACAAAAATATCATCATACTGTCCAGGGTCCACATTATAGATATAATTGGTAATTCCAGGATCGCCTGCTGAAGGATACGCCGCTGCGCTGTGTACACCATAGTCCGGATGCCGGTCGGGATGAATCGGGCTGCGGGTAGAAGATTGATACTTCACCCCTTCACCCATCTCGGCTGCAATTCTCATGGGCAGATACATGAACTCGCCAACACCAAGCACAAGCGCAGTTGTCCCTTCACGAAGAGCCCGAAGCTGTGACGCTACCCGCGCAGCCCCTTGGTCCAGTTGTCTGTTATCCCGGGACTCCAATCCAAAACGGCCGCTCTGTCTCAGATAGGGTGAAGCATTGATTTCTCCTAAAGAATCCGTGGAACTCACATTCAACCGTTCGAGACCATCCTGCACATAAGTAAGGATTACTGGAGCCTCAGCGGCAGCGGAAGGGTGAAGTCCTGAATCCACCAGGTCGAGCTCTGGTGTGCCTATTACTTCTATCGTTCCCTGCAACAAACTTAAGGCCCGAATACGGATGCCCAGCTCCTGTTCCAGATTACGGTAGGCCTGAATATTGGAGTCGCTGCGCCAATCCAGCAGTGAAGCAACTACATACTCCTTACGCGGAAACTTGGACTGGATATCACGAATGGTATTGATCGCTGTATTGCCGGTAGTAATTTCATCGTCCACCAGCACAATCGGCTCTTCCCCGGACAGCAGCTCAGGATTCAAGGCATAACATAAATGATCAACCGCATGAGAATGCTCTTCCTCAAAGCTGACTACCGATACAAGCTCTGGAATATCTTCACGTGTAGTATGAATATATGAGGCACCTGCAGCAAACATGTTGTACATGCTATGACCCAGGGCCGTAGCCGTCTCCGCAAAGCCGATGAATAAAACACGCTCAGGAAGAACCAGCCTGGCTTCGAGCAGATCAACATAAGCCGCTTCCGCATGCTCCGGATGAATCAGGCCTTGAACCGCTTGATTCAGAAGCTTGTCCATCATCAGGTTATCCGAAGCTTCTCCGCTCATCTCCCGGTAGAGCAGCAGCGCCAACGCAGCTCCGCTGAGCAGCGGAGTATATGGATTCACAGGAATGTGCTTACCAAGCACCTTGCTGACAAAGAGGAACGAACGTTTTTTATTGATGCGGGCTGCCATGGAGAATAAGGTGGCAACCGGCATATGAAAGGGATTGGAGGTCTCAGTTACCTTGACCTGCAGGTTCTCGACGATATTAAACGTGTGTGTATTCGTTCTCGGGCAGTAGTCCGACAAAATGCTGTTGTTCATGTAACACCCCGTATATTTGAGATCGTAGTAAGATACGTTTTGCCCAGTTCAAATGCGGCTTAATTTCATTCATCTTGTTGTAGTATTCGCTTTTGAACACACCACGGCTGCCATCATTGCTCTCCACAATACTCAAGGCGTCCACATATTCCTCGTGCATGACGGTATACATAGCCTGTACTGGTCTAAGGTGGGAGGGGTGAATGATCGTTTTGCCGACAATTCCGTTCTCCTTATCCAAAAGCACTTCACGGATAAGCCCATCTACTGACCTGCTAATATAAGATTCACGAATTTCGCGGCCCTGTTTACCATAGGTGTCTTCAAAAGGGGTCTGTCTAAGCTGGGGACGCAGCACCCGGTGTTCCTTATTCCCAAAATATTCCCATACAGGTCCCGAGATGACGTACCCTTCCTCCACCCGGCCAAACACATTGATAATATCCGAGATGCAGTCGCGGATCGGTGTCAGATCGTAAATGCTGATATCCGGACTGCGCCGCAGCCCGAACAGGCTGGAGAAGTCAGTCGCCCCAATGCGCACATTCAGCACATAATCACGGTATTCTCCCAGTAAAGCGCGGATGCCGAGCAGGGTGTCCAGCCGGCTTTCCCGGTAAATAATTGGTGCACTCTCCAGAATCGGCATTCCGTACAGCACAGGCGCCGAATAGCTGCGGGAACTGTTATAATCAGCAATGGCTTCGAAATATTCCACACCGTTCTCCAAGGTAAATTTCGGGAAAACAAAGCCGGTTAGCAGGGTAATCAAGCTTCCCAGCCGGAATATCAGCTGCTGCAGCTGCTCCGGATTACGTACACGGATGAACAGCAGCGGAAGACTGTTCCGTAGATCGGGCTCATTGTCGGCATACGCGGACAGGAAAGCAAGATGTCTAACCACAGACTCCTCGGCAAAATCAACTTCGCCGTCGCCAATCGCATCTTCCAGATCCATAATTACAGTCACCAAACCCGAAGCCTTGAGCTTCAAGATATCTTCAGCGACACTGGAGCGGGTAGCCGGCATATACAGAGCAGCACCAACCGCATTAGCCAAGAGCTCCTTGGGTGTAGTGGAGTCAAACGAAACAGGCGGAGAATAGAATAAGGACGTTTCTTGCTCTTTGGTCAGATAATCGAAGTATCTCAAGGCCTTTCCCCCTTATCGGTTCACGAAAAACCGCTATACAACAAATAAACCTCTCCTTATAAAGAGCAGTAGAACCGGCTGTGCCGTCCTCTCGGGGACGGCATCCGGCTTTCTCAAATACAAGCAAAGGGTCAAGCTATAACCTATACGATTACCCGGCAGATGAGAGAGGCGCACCTTCCCTGTGCACTCCCCATCCCCTATAAAACACTTATGATCTTCTTTGGCCTCCACATGCTTAAGCCTTGCGGTTCGCTTCTTTCTTCCGCTTGCCGGAGCTGTACAATATCGTTCCCACAAACACTGAGATCAGGATCGTGAAGAATACCACATGCGACATTTCAAAACCGAAAGCTCCCGCCAGCATCTTGCCGGCAATAATAGCAATGAGCAGAAACGCTGTTTGCTCCAGTTCAGGAAATTTAGCAATCAGCTTCAGGAACAGCTGCGCCACTCCACGCATCATCAACACGCCAAGGATACCGCCCATGAACAATACCCATACTTTGTCACTAAGTCCGAAGGCTGCCACGACACTATCGATACTGAACGCAATATCCATTAACTCCACCATCAGCACCGTTCGCCAGAATGAAGTGCCTTTGTTCTCCGTCTCACCGTCATCTCCGCCTTTAAACAATCCCTTATAGGCAATATAGAAGAGGTAGAGTGCACCCAGAACCTTCACGAGCGTAAACTTAATCAGATAGGTTCCAAGGCCAATGGCCAGGAATCTGAATAAATAAGCCCCTAGAATCCCGTAGAACAATGCCTTCTTCTGCTGCTCTTTCGGTAAATGCTTGACCATAACCGCAAGCACGAGCGCATTATCTGCGGAGAGCAGACCTTCCAGCAGCACCAGACTCCCAATGATCCCCCAGCTTACAGGGTCAGAGAGTGTGCCTACAATATCGCTCCACGAGAAGAAATGCCCATAGTTATCACTGATACTCCTAAAAAAATCGCTGAACCAGTCCATTCCAATATGCCTCCGGTAAAATAGTTTATTTGCTGCCCGCTACCCACTGCAGCCCCCATCCATACGCCTGGTCCATCTCACGATGTCCGCTGAAGTATTGTACGAGTCTTTCAATACTGAACGTTTCATTTCCCACATTCTGAATCATGGCTATGGCGCACATTCCCTTGTGGTTGTTATGCTCGTCCAAATTCACGACAATGTCCGGACCTCCAACCTGGGTGATGGTAACCACACCATCTGCCTCAGACCAATGGGTAACCCCTTTGTAGATAAAAGCAAATATCAAGACCCGCTTGATCTCCGCAACCTTACCTCCGTTTATACGCAAGTTCTCTCCTGAGGTTACAGAACCTGTCCGGTCATCCCCATCCAGCATGATAAAGGGAGGCTGCTGAAGATGTCCAAAAGCATTGCCAAGCGCTTGAACAACACCCTTCCGGCCATCCTTCAGTTCATAAAGACAAGCTAGATCCAGATCCACACCGCCCTTACGGCTGAACAGCCCGCCACCCTGTTTCTGATTCCAGTTGAGATTGACCCGAATCTCTCCAAGACCAGAGGCTGATTTCTTCAAGTTGATGGAATCGCCCTTTTTCTTCAGCTCAATCTTCTTCAGATTGAGATTCAGCGGCGGAGATGCGACAGGCGGCTGGGGAACCGGGATCTCCGGCACTGGCGGCACGGGCACCTTTTCCGCGACTGGTGTGGAGGAAGCCGGCGGCGGTTCCTCAGATACCTCAATACCATAGTTGCTGCAAAGCGCCGGCAATCCCCCGTCAAAGCCCGCCACAACAGCGCTGAATTTCCATTCACCGCCGTATCTATATAATTCTCCTACCACAACAGCCGTTTCTACGGAGAAATGATTTCCAAGATTACATCGCAGGATTTCCGCACCTGTCGTCCGGTTCAGAATCCGGCAATGCGCTTCACTCATTTGCCCGAACATCTGCTTGCGGTTCTCGCCGTCATAGAGTGTAAGCGTAAATGCAATTTTCATGATGCCTTGTGGAATCTTGCCAAGCTCAACCTCGAACTGCTTGCAGCCTCCTGCAGCCTGACCGGGCACGTCCTTATAGCGGATATAAGAGGTAGACGGATTATTGTAGAAGATAAGATCATCGTCCCCGCGCACCTTGCCCTGAGCATCCAAGAGGAATGCGGAAGCGTCAATTTCCATTGAAGAAGGGGCTTGCCATACAATCTCTACTACCATTTGATCCAGTCCCGGGTTGCCTTTGGTCAGATCTGCTTTCTGCCCTTTCACCACTTGAGTACTCATTCTTACGCCACCTTTATGAATGGAGAAGAGTATAAAAAGGGCAGGATCGTTAATGATCCCGCCTTTGAAGCTTCTATTGCGCGTCCAGTCCGTAGTTCCTGCACAAGGCACTAAGGCCGCCGGCAAAACCGCTTCCCACCGCCTGGAACTTCCAATCCGCGCCATGGCGGTAGAATTCGCAGAACACAACGGCAGTTTCTGTTGAGAAATCCTCGCCCAGATCAAACCGAAGAATCTCACGGTCACTGGAGGCATCCACGACACGCACAAATGCGTTGGATACTTGTCCAAAGTTCTGGACCCTTGCTTCATAATCATAAATGGTTACCGTAATCCCGATACGTTCAATGTTGGCAGGAACCTTGCTGAAATCAACCAGGATCTGCTCGTCATCCCCATCGCCTTCCCCTGTACGGTTATCTCCCGTATGGGTTACTGAGCCGGTGCCGCCGGATGGATTGTTATAAAAAACAAAATCATCCTCTCCTTTGGCTTTGCCGTCCTCATGGAGCAAAAAGGCTGAAGCATCCAGGTCAAAATCCTTGCCGCCGCTATACTTGTTCGTATCCCAGCCGAGTCCCACAACTACCTTCGTCAGACCCGGATTCGTCTTGGTAAGATCTATCCGTTGTCCTTTGGAAAGACTGATCGTCACTGGCAATAACCTTCTTTCGTAAGTAGTCTCATCAGTGGATGCAGTATTTTATTGCAGTCCGTAATCCCGGGTCAAGCCGGCAAGACCATCCTTGTAGCCGCTACCGATCGCATTGAATTTCCACTCTGCACCGTTGCGGTACAATTCGCCTACCACTACACCTGTTTCAACAGAGAAATCTTCTCCCAGGTCAAAGCGGATCAATTCTTCGCTGTTGGCATCATTTACGATACGCACATAGGACCGGGATACTTGTCCGAAATTCTGGCTTCTGGCTTCCGCTTCATAGATAGTAATGGTAAATGCCACTTTATCTACATCTGCCGGAATGTTCATCAGGTCCACTTGAATTTGCTCATCGTCTCCGTCACCTTCACCTGTGCGGTTATCGCCGGTGTGTACAACGGAAGCATTCTCGTTCTGCTTGTTGTTGAAGAAGATGAAGTTAGTCTCTTTATCTACTTTACCATTGGCATTTGTCAAAAAGACGGAAACGTCCAAGTCGAAATCTTTACCGCCGTCGTATTTATTGGTATCCCAGCCGAGGCCGACTGTGATTTTGGACAAACCCGGGTTTGTTTTGGTCAGATCGATCTTTTGACCTTTGGATAAATTAATCGCCATGAATAGAAACCTCTTTTCTTATATTGGAATTAGATGTAACGTTCAGCCAATTGGTTGATATGTGCTGCGTGTGCTCCCTCGCCGATAGCTGCGAATTTCCACTCTTCGCCATACCGGTAGAGTTCTCCGCAGATCAGTGCTGTAAAACCTGTGTAATTGTCAGTCAAGTTGAACTTGATCAGTTCGGCATTGCCTGTGGCATTAATAACCCGGATATACGCCGATTTAATCATACCAAAGTCCTGCTTGCGGTTCACAGCATCATAGATGTTGACTACGACCAGAACCTTGTGCACATCGGCAGGAATTGCCTTCAGGTTCACGTTGATCTGCTCGTCGTCTCCGTCACCCTCACCTGTCAGGTTATCCCCGGAGTGAACAACGGAGCTGTTCGGATTCTGCTTGTTGTGGAAGCAGACCAGATTCAGCTTGTTAGTCAGCTTACCATTCTCGTTCAGGAGTAGTGCTGAGGCATCACAGTCCACATTCGCCTGCTTTTTGACGCCGAAGAAACCGCGTGCCGGCTCAGCCGGGTCCCAGCCCAGTCCAACGATCACACCGGACAGTCCGGCATTTCCTTTTGTTAAATCAATCTTCTGACCTTTTACTAGATTAATACCAGCCAAATTAACGTACCTCCGTTTCGGAAAGAATCACAGCTGTAAGTCTCACTTGTGGGTGTTATACCAGTGATACGACTCAAAAGCAAATACGTTTCATCCGTTTCGGACGAACTTCAAATGTGCTTACAGACTGAATTCGCTTGGACTAAGTCCCAGTACGCTGCAAATGTTCCGCACAACCGCTTTTTCCTGCTCGTCGAAATCACCGTCAGCCGCCCCGATAGCAGAGCATACGCCTACAATTACGCGTCCAATTTCAGGTTTGTTGCTGAATTTGGCGATGGACTTCAGCGCTTCCTGCTTACCGATCTCCGGAGAAAACTCGAAATTGCTGACATAGAAGTTGAACTGGTTAATGACATCTCTCATGTCAAATACCTTCAGTTCATTACTGAGATTCATATATCCGGCCATTTTATTCTTTTCGGCTTCCTCAATTTTGCCGTCGGCAGCAGCTACCAGGGCGCAGCCTGCGACAACCGCGTTCATGAAATCTTTATTTTTAAACTTTTTCACCTGTTCAGTCAGTCCGGTTTTTGTGGTGTTCAACCAGTTTTTAAATGTGCTCATCGTATTCTCCTTCTATCATTAAGTGATGATAAACAAAAGATATTCCAGAGCCTCCTCTCCGCCGTTTCGACAGACATTTACTTAATGTTCCATATCCAAGTACTTACACTTCTAATATAACCGATTAAACGGGAAGATTCTAGTTTGCCAGATTTTCACAGGACCTTGGACAAGAAGGCTTGTGTACGCTCATGCTTTGGATTGCCGAACAGCTGCTCAGGAACCCCCTCCTCGACTACCACACCCTGCTCCATAAACAGTACCCGGTCCCCCACCTCACGGGCAAAACCCATCTCATGGGTTACCACCACCATAGTCATCCCTTCACGCGCCAAATCCTTCATTACGGCCAGGACCTCACCGACCATTTCCGGGTCAAGCGCAGAAGTAGGCTCATCAAACAGCATGATTTTGGGTTCCATAGCCAGGGCCCGGGCAATCGCAACCCGCTGGGCCTGCCCCCCGGAAAGGGAGGCCGGGTAGACCTCCGCCTTTTCCCTTAAACCGACCTTATCCAGCAGCTCCAGCGCCTTCCGGCGGGCTTGCTCAACAGGCCATTTGCGGACTTGAATAGGGGCGAGCATGATATTCTCGATTACTTTTTTGTGGGGGAACAGATTGAACTGTTGAAAGACCATGCCAAGCTCTGTGCGGATATCGTTAATCCTGGTGGTTGTGGCCATTAAGGACGTACCTTCTATAATAATGTCACCCTCTTGCGGCTGCTCCAGCAGATTCAGGCAACGCAGAAAGGTCGATTTGCCCGAGCCCGAAGGCCCGATCACCACCACTACCTCCCGGATGTGAATATCGACATTGATGTCAGTGAGCACCTTGTGCGCCCCGAATGATTTGTGCAAATGTCTAACTGAGATCATAGGCTCCATATGGGATTACACCTTCCGTTCGATATAATTGAGAAGCTTGCTGAGGGAATACGTAAGGATGAAATAGATCAATGCGGCGGTCAAATACGGCTCCCATATCCGCAAATACTGGCCTTTCATCGTGTTGCTCCAATACATAATCTCCGGTGCGGCAATCAGTGCGAGTAGAGAGGAGTCCTTGACCAGAACTATGAATTCATTCCCGAATGCAGGAACCATCCGTTTGATGGCCTGAGGCAGAATGACAAAACGCATCGCCTGAAATTTGGTCATTCCGAGCGAAACTGCCGCTTCCCGCTGCCCCGGATCAATCGACTGGATGCCTGCACGGAAGATCTCGGCGGAATAAGCGGCAGAGTTCAGGGAGAGTGCCACAAAAGAAGTCATTAGCACATTGGTGCTGCCGTAAAACGCCGGAATCACCCCAAAGTGGACAATCAAAATCTGCACATACAGCGGAGTCCCGCGGAAAAAGTTGATGTAGCAATGAAACGGCCAGCGGAAATACGCTTTGGGCGCCATTTTGCCAAATCCAACGATCAGTCCCAATATAGAACCAAATATAATCGAGACGATAGATACGCCAATCGTAAAAGCCGTACCCTTTAGCAATACCGGTATATAATGAACAATGATGTCGACTCTGAAATCCATAGGACTCTTCCCTTCTCTTCAGCTTAGATCTTGTTCTCCCGTTCAAAAAAAGAAGCATGCGCAATAGCAATCATTACGCATGCTTGGTTGTTCGTCCGCTTACTCTGCGTTCAGGAGGGTCTGGGTATCCGGCTCTTCACCGAACCAGGTTTTGTAGATTTCGGCGTACTTGCCGTTCTCAATAATTTTCTTGATCGCCGGGTCAAGCTTGGCTTTCCATTCACTGCCTTTAGGATAAAGAATGCCATAATATTCGGAGCCGAAATTTTCTTTATCGATAATACCTGTCAATTTCTCCTTGGGGTTGTTCTTGATATATTCGTTGACGATGGCGATATCAGCCACCACCGCGTCCGCTCCGCCGCCGTTCAGTTCCATCAGGGCAACCGCATTGCTGTCGTATCGCTTCAGATTGGCGTTATCGACACCCATAATTCCACTCATCAGATCATCCGCCGTAGTTGCCGCCTGCACCGCCACCTTCTTATCCTTCAGGTCAAGCGCATTCTTGATATCGCTGCCTTCCTTAACCATAATCATGTTGGTGGATTCAAAATAAGGAATGGAATAATCATAGGTTTCTTTCCGCTCGTCTGTAATGGACACCGAGGACAACCCCGCTTGGTATTCCGTACCTTGTTTCACACTGCTCAGCATAGTATCCCAGCCTGTGTTGGTAACGGTATAGTCGATGCCGGCTTCTTCCATAACCGCCTGGATGAAATCAATGTCAAAGCCCTTGATTTTATCTGTATCCATATATTCCATCGGTGCGTAGCTCGCATCACTGGCGAATTTGATTGTCTCTCCGCTGGCACTGCCGCTGTCCGCACTATTATTAGATCCGCACCCCGCTATTGCAAGCACCGTCAATGACACAATAACTAACATAAAAATTTTCTTTTTGCTCCCCATCCTTCAATCCCCCCACTTATTTGTAAAATAACTTAAGGAGATTTTATCAGAACAGAAGGTATATGACAATTAACTTTTCTTTATTATGTAATATTATCTAACATTAAATTTACACATCCGCTGGAAGGTACTCGTTTCAGCGAGAAATAGAAGGATGATTTATAGCGTGAAACCTATATTTTCCAGCGTATATTAAAAAAAGCACCGCCAGGAGATGTAAATCCCCGGCAGTGCCTTATCTATTCACTATTTCTCTCGTTGTTATCTTTCATTAACGTGGTCAGGTTAGAACGTCAAATCCCCGTCATACGAGGCGATTAACCGGTAGAGCTCCGGACGGCGGTCGCGGAAGATCCCCCATTCAATCCGGCCAACCTCTAAGGCATCGAGATCGAATTCACTAACCAGGACAGTCTGCTCATCCCTTCCGGCCTCGACAATCTTGTTACCCTGAGGGCCGGCGATAAATGATGAACCGTAGAAGTTAATGCTGGACTCCTCATCTGTTTCTTCTCCGATCCGGTTCGAGGCCACGACAGGAATCAGATTCGCTGCCGCGTGACCCAGCATGCAGGTCTGCCAGTGATCCTTGGAATCTATCGATCCGTCCTGCGGCTCTGAACCGATGGCTGTAGGGTAGAATAAAATCTCCGCCCCCATCAGGCTCATCACCCGCGCAGCTTCGGGGTACCATTGATCCCAGCAGACGCCGACGCCAATCTTGGCATAACGGGTATTCCATACTTTAAAACCGGTATCTCCGGGATTGAAGTAGAACTTCTCTTCATAACCGGGACCATCCGGAATGTGGCTCTTGCGGTACTTGCCCAGCACCGTACCATCGGCATCAATCACAGCCAGGGAGTTGTAACGGGCGTAGTTCTTCTTCTCATAAAAGCTGATCGGCAGCACTACCTGCAGCTCTTTCGCTATAGCTTTGAAATGGTTCACTGCTTTGTTCTGCTCAAGCTCAGTTGCATAGGCATAATAATCCGATTTCTCCTTCTGGCAGAAATACGGAGTTTCAAACAGCTCCTGGAGCAGAATAATCTGCGCGCCTTGGGCTGCCGCTTCTCTAACCAAGGTTTCCGCTTTGCGGATATTCTCATCAATGTCACCGGAACAGCTCATTTGTGTCGCGGCTACTTTTACTTTTCTCAAGATTCTGTCCTCCTTACGAATTCTATGACTTCCGGGCAGGCATCTGCTGTGTGGTGCAGTGTATATTGCCGCCTTCACCAATCACGGCCATTCCGTTCACTGTGCGGATTCTCCGGTCCGGGAACAGCTCGGCAAGCTTCTGTTCGGCAAGCTTATCCGTATTCGCAGCCGTTCCTCCAAACACTGGCAGAATAATCCCGCCGTTCACAAAATAAAAATTCAAATAGCTGAGCGTCAGACGGCTGCCCTCAAAATCCGTACGGGGCGGCTGCTGGATCGTGATGATCTCCAGTTTCCGTCCTTTGGCATCCACGGCATTTTCAAGAATGCGCAGATTCTCCTGGGTGATGCCGTAATTCTCATCCTGCGGGTCATCGCAGACCTGGATGATCACCTTGCCAGGTGCGGCGAAGCAGGCAATATTGTCGACATGCCCGTCGGTTTCATCCCCACTCAGACCGCGTGTCAGCCAGATAATGGACTCTGTACCTGTATATTTACGCACATATTCTTCAATCTCTTCCCGGCCCAGCTCCGGATTACGGTTCTTGTTCAGCAGGCATTCCTCTGTGGTAAGGAGTGTTCCCTCCCCATCGGTATGAATAGACCCGCCCTCCATAACCAGCGGGGCATCGTAACGGGTAACCTGCACCTGCTTCAGAATCTGCGGAGCCACCTCGTCATCCAGGTCCCAGGGTGAATATTTGCCGCCCCAGGCATTAAATTTCCAGTTCACACCTGCAAGTGCTCCATCCGCACCCTTTACAAAGGTTGGGCCGTTGTCACGCAGCCAGGCGTCATTATGCCGGATCGGCAGCAGCGTAACATTGTCTCCCAGAGCCAGCTTGCCCACCTGTTCCAGCTCTTCCGGGTTCACCACTACGGTCACCGGCTCGAACTCGGCAATGGCACGGATAATCTCGGCATAGCCGCCGCTTACAGCTTCATAATTGTCCGGAAACACCATGGAGGCCTGGACCGGCCAGGAAATAAAGGTACGTTCATGCTCGTCCCATTCGGGTGGCATGATATAGTGTAGGTCTTTGGGATACATTCTTATAATTACCTCTGCTATTCATATTTGGAGCGCTCGGGTGTCCCGGCAAAGCTCCTTACCCATCATACATTAATATGGGGTTGCGCTCAATTCCCGCACAAACAAATCCCCCTGGGAAAATCCAGGGGGATCAGGGTCTTGCCGTATTTTAGAGCTTGATCTGTTTCACTATATTTCCTGCAAAGTCCTTAATGATGAAAGCTCCATTCTCCAGAATTCCATAGGAATTGGGATGGTTCTCTTTGGGCAGCGAGATAGATCCGGGATTCAGCACCGTGATCCCCTCTTTGACCTCCGCTACGGGCAGGTGGGTATGCCCCTGAATAAAAACATCGCCCGGTGCCAGCTGTGGCAGATGGTCGATGCTGAAGCCGTGTCCATGCGTGGCATAGATTTTCCGGCCTTCATGGAGGATCAGTACATAGTCGCCCATCATTGGGAAATGCAGCAGCATCTGGTCGACCTCGGCGTCACAGTTGCCGCGTACGGCCACCAGTGATTTGCCGTAGGCATTCAGCCTGTCGGCGACTCCCTGGGGATCATAACCATCCGGCAGCGGATTCCGCGGGCCGTGATACAGGAAATCCCCCAGTACAACAAGCGTATGCGGCTGCTCTTCTTCCACCTTCAACAGTGCCTGCTCCAGCCAATGCAGTGATCCATGAATATCCGAAATGAACATCAATTTCATGATATATTCCCCTTTTCCTTAATGGTCTATAAGTTGAACTTTTGATTACCCAATTGGCCTTGGTCGTGACTGCGGTGAATGTTTGGACTTCCTGATTTAAACCGTTGTTCACGGGTGAAATCCAAACATAGTCCACGCTTACGATGCCAGCTTTCCTGCGGAAAGCTCTTAGGCGGTCGCTACCACTCCGTAAGTATCCAAACTTCACCTACGTCACTTCTGACCTTTGGTAGGTCTTTCGTTCATCTTATATAGATTGTCCTATGTATCTATTTATCTTAACTCTCCTTGGGTCTCTAACGCAAAGGAGGCGCCCCGCGGGGCGCCCTGCACTTTACGTTCTAATGTATCAATGGCTTAAGGCAGATTCGAGGAACCCATCAGGAACCGGTCCACTTCCCGGGCAGCCTGCCGTCCTTCATTAATGGCCCATACCACAAGGCTCTGTCCGCGCCGTATATCTCCAGCAGCAAATACGCCTTCCACATTGGTAGCCTGTGTTCCGAACTCTGCTTTGGCATTGGAGCGCTCATCACGTTCAACTCCAAGCTGCCCCAGCACGGTCTCTTCCGGTCCGGTGAACCCTAAGGCAAGAAGTACAAGCTGTGCCTGGATGACTTCTTCACTGCCTGGAACCTCTACCGGAACCATCCGGCCCTGTTCATTCCGGGTCCATTCGATGCGTACGGTATGAAGCTCCTGCACATGTCCGCCGTCGTCACCGACAAATCGCTTCGTATTCACAAGATAACGGCGCGGATCCTCCTTATACAAGGCCGCTGCTTCCTGCTGGCCGTAATCCACCTTCATCACCTTGGGCCACTCCGGCCAAGGGTTGCTTGCCTGGCGGGTAAGCGGTGACTGCGGCATGATCTCCAGTTGGACCACACTGCGGCAGCCGTGACGGATGGAGGTAGCGACGCAGTCGGTACCTGTATCCCCGCCGCCAATCACGACCACATCTTTGCCGGCTGCAGAGATGTATTCGCCGTCTGCGAGGCCGGAGTCGAGCAGGCTCTTCGTGTTCAGCGTCAGGAATTCCATCGCCTGATGGATGCCGTGCAGCTCACGCCCCTCCAGCGCCAGATCACGCGCCTGCGTAGAGCCGCCGCACAGCACCACTGCATCATTCTCTGCTTTCAGCTGCGATGCTTCAATATCCCTGCCGATCTCGGTCCGGGTAACGAAGGTAATGCCTTCTGCTGCCAGCAGATCTACGCGGCGCTGCACGGTTTGTTTGTCCAGCTTCATATTCGGGATTCCGTAGGTCAACAGACCGCCGATACGGTCCGCACGTTCGTATACTGTTACACTATGTCCGGCTTTGTTAAGCTGCGCGGCACAGGCAAGACCTGCAGGACCGGAGCCGACTACAGCGACTTTTTTGCCGGTACGGCTAAGCGGCAGCTGTGGAACGATCCAGCCCTCGGCGAAACCTCTGTCCACGATGGCTTTCTCAATCGACTTGATCGTGACCGGATTGCCATTCATTCCCACAGTACAAGCACCTTCACAAGGTGCAGGACAGACGCGTCCGGTAAACTCCGGAAAGTTATTGGTCTTGTGAAGCCGCTTCAGGGCAACCTCCCAGTTGCCGCGGTATACCATATCATTCCATTCCGGAATAAGATTATGCAGCGGACACCCGGAAGCCATCCCGGAGAGCAGCCGCCCCACATGGCAGAACGGTGTACCGCAATCCATGCAGCGAGCACCCTGCTCCTTCAGCTTCTCCTCGTCCATCTTCTGCGAAAATTCATTCCAGTTCTTAATTCGTTCCAAAGGCTCGCACTCCGCAGGAGTCTGCCGCTGATATTCAAGAAATCCTGTTGCTTTACCCATACCTGTCATCCTCCGAGTCTCTCTAATTGGCCGCCGAATAACCATAGGCGGCATTGTTGCCCCATTCGGCTCCAAAAAGACAGTTACTCTCTGTCACCGACTGATTATTTGTCACTGTAAAGCAGCAAAGTAAGACGCTGTGTCAAGGCGGTTTCCCGCCTGAAATGACTCTATAATATCATTGATCCTACATAGCTTAAATGAATAATGTCACAGTTTTTAAATAAAATTTCGGGTGTTGTCCAGTTACAAGAAAAAAGGCTCCTCCCAGGGCAATGAAGCCATGGGAAAGCCTTTATTTGTAGCCCTTATTTCTATCAGGTCAAGATCAAACCAGATTCCAGAACATCGCAGTATTCGCCACAGCAATAATGGTAAACAAAATGGTGTTCAGGAAGGAGGCGAGCCATACATTGTTCGTTTTTTCAAAAATTTTACGGGCATATAAAGCTGCTACTAAAAGAATAGGCACCATAGCGAACAATAGAATGCCGTTCAAGGATTGCCCTGGGTATAAAGCTACTCCAGTAATGAAATCTTTGCCATAGTGAGCTGCCATCCAAAGAATAAGTCCGCCTACATTCAGGATAACGGACAGTGCGTATCCTCCTTTTTGGCCCCGGGTATTCGCATTCAGAGCTACAACACTGACAAAGTAGTAGATCAGGAAAAATGGCATATAGCGCAGTGCAGTAATCAAATGTTCGCTCTCAAAGGTACGCACTGCAAAGGTCCAAATCCGGAAGTCCGTGCCCGCTACCGCCTGTACTGCGAATAAAAGCAAGTATCCTGCAGCGACTGCAATAATTGCGGTACAAAGGCTAGCGACAATAGTGATGATGTTCAGATGAATGCCATAGCCGCTGAATTTCGTACCGGCCTGCTTCTTGGAGAAGAAGTAGAAGGCAAATGTTATGAAGGCCATAATAAGCCCGGAAGCAACCGCCCAATAGGCAATCTGGTTCGTTGTAGGTTCATTAAAATAAGAGCCGGTTGTAAGGATATGATTCGCATTTTTAAAGATGATCCACATTACCAATGATACTACCGCCAGCACAGCACTACCCGTACTCAAATTCTTCATTTTTGCAGCGGCATCCGGGTTAGCCTTTTGATTATTTGCCAGAATGAAACCTGCACCGGCTGCCACCAAGCAGACTACTGCCAGGATCACGGAAATCACACTCAAGGTATTCATCCCGTCTGCTTCTTTATCCATTAGTGTCGGGAACAAAATAGCCGGGATCAATGTACTGAACACGATTGCAGCCCAATATACGGTCTTTTGAATACCAGTTGAAGGTGCGCTGACAGTTGCTATGGATGGTGTGACCGAACGCTTCAGGAACGGAGCCTTGAGCAGCAGGCTTATAAGCGGAATCATCAAGAGGAAGAAGCCGATTAAGGCAATGAAGTTGCCCGCTTCTTTCATCCACCAAATCTGATGTCCCGAACCAAGATCAGCATTCGTCTGGGCGGGTGAGGTCACACCTTTAAAAGCATGGGCATAAAAATCAATTATATTTGCAGTTGCAGCTGTAGAAAAATGGTTCCATGGATGAATCTCATTTGGTGTAAACAGGATATGCTCACCCGTCTGCGAAGGACGTACTACCTTATCCTCGAGCTTCAGATCACCGGACTCTACCGTATAGAACTTACCGGCCTCCCCGGTCTGAATATCTGCAGAAAGCCCAAGGAAGGCTTTACCAGAGACTGTTGCTGCGAAATCCTTGTCTGTTACGGTACCTTTTACTTTCAGCTCTGCTGCACTTTTTTCCGGGTCAGACTTATTGAAGAAGAATTCATCGTACTTGCCTGCAATCATCCCAACCGTACGGTTTCCAAATGCTGCTTGCATCTGGTCTTGGGGAGCAACCGCCGAAGAGTAAGAGAAGTCCGCACCGGCAGTAATCCCTGCATAGATCATCCGCTGACCCGTCTGCAAAGCGTTTAGCTCATCCATATACATAGCCAGTAAGGAGGAGAATCCACCCATAGAGTGGCCGCTGACAGCGACATAGGCGTTGCCTTTATCGTCTTTTTTGGTATAATCCTGGGCGAAAATATACTTTGATGCATCAAATTGTGAATAAATCCAGAAAGTGCTGAACAGATCCTTTACAGGGATGTCACTCTCCCACCGGGAGTCACCGTGATCATACATATCCAAGGCTAGGACGATATATCCTCTTCTGGACATTTCGATCGCAGGCGCATCTTGCATTTCTTTGGTGTTCAGGTAACCATGTGTCGTAATAATAACGGGTCTGGGATCATCAGCTCCTGCTCCTTTAGGCATGTAGAGCAACCCTGAGAGCGTTCCGTGGTCTGCTTTGAAGTTAATTTCTTTGACCTTCACGGAATAAAACGAAGTATTGAACAGGCTGGCAAGGAAGCTTCCAAGGAGGATCAGTACTAAAGATAAGGCCAGTAACCCATTCGGTTTTTTGACGATCGAAACCATTTTTCTCATCATTGTAGCTCCTTTGTATTTAAGCTAAAAAACATACAACCCAAACCCCGAAATGTAAACGCTACCAAAACTTTAACTAAAGTATATAGCAGGTTGTTATTCTTGATAGTGGAATATCCTAACTAATAATTATAATTCTCAATCGTAATTATTTGCACTAGATGTAAAGAATGGTATCCTATTGTTACAAGTTGCTCAGGAGGTGTAGTTCTTTTGATACATGAATCACTACGTATTAACAAAATTTTGGACCTGAAAAAATGGAAGCGCCTTCAAGACTCGCTGGCTACAGTCACCAAACTGGCCATTCTAACGGTTGATTATAAAGGCATTCCTGTCACTACCCACAGCAGCTGCCAGTCGTTCTGCCAAAATGTACGAAAGGACCCTGATCTGCTGCCCTATTGCCAAAAATGTGATTCGCGCGGCGGTCTGGAAGCGGTTCGGTTGAATGCTCCTTACGTGTATCTGTGCCATTTTAATATCGTGGACATTGCTATTCCTATCACCGTTGATGATAAATACCTCGGCGCTGTCATGGCAGGACAAGTGAAGCTCTCAGATCCTGAGAATGGCATTGATCTGGAGCAAATTGTAACCTCCAAGAATAAATCCTTGCACCTGCTCACAGGGAACCCCTTAAAAGAACACTATGATAATATTCCAACCATGACTTATGAAGAAGTCGTAAAAATATCCAATATGTTATTTCTGCTGTGCAACTATATTATCGAGGAGGCCCTCAATAAAAATCTGCTTGTTGAAATGTTCGAGAAAGCATCCGGCAACGATGAAACTCTAAACATCTCCACCATCTTGCCTGGCTACACCATTAAAAATATTGAATCTGTAAAAAAAGAAATGACTAATGCTATCGCTGATGCCTATCTAAAAAACACTTCAAATGATACAACGATTTGTACCAACTCGGTTCTCCAACCGGCCTGTGACTATATTCACCATAATAGGAGTGAAAATATAACGTTAACGCATATGGCTGAGCTTTGTCATATCAGCCCCAGCTATTTCAGCAGGCTGTTTACCAAGGAGACGGGAGAGAACTTCACGACTTATCTGGCACGGCTCAAGATCCAGTGGGCTAAACAGCTATTGGAAGTAACCGATATGCCAGTTGCCCAAATCAGCGATGAGCTTGGGTTCAATGAACCGGGTTATTTTATTAAAATCTTCAAAAAATTCGAAGAAATTACGCCCGCCGTCTATCGTAAGTATTATAGAGAGAAGTAGGCTACATAAGTAAAAAGGTGAACTCTCCATATAACACGCCCCCTCTATCCAGCACAAAAAACGAGGGTGCCGCAAGCCAGTTACAGCTTGCGACACCCCATCTATGCCTGAACGGCCAGAACGACCATACCAAGACCTGTAACGGTCAGCCGCCCGTCTGTCTGGAGGACTGCCAGTTCTTCGCCAAGCAGCGGCTCCCATGCTCCCAGCGGTGGTAACGTAAACGTAGAGCCACCCGGATTGGCATTGTAGACTACGTACAAGTGCTTCGCCGGATCCCCTCCGGCATGCTCCCGCAGCGTATATGCCACAGTACCCGCAGGCGCTTTTTCGAAGAATAGCTTGGCGCGGATTTCCTCGGCACTGTGCATGCGGAAGGCGGGATGGGTCCGGCGCAGCATTATGAGCTTTTTCATGTAAGCAACCTCGTCCGCATAAGCGGCACAACGCTCCCAGTCCAGCCAATTGATCTCTATCGGTGATTTATAGCTGTTCTCCACACCTTTTTTGGTACGCATAAATTCCTGTCCGGCATGAAGGAACGGTATCCCCTGGCTCGTCAGCACCATGGCTGAAGCCAGGCGGTGCATTGCCCTGCGCTGCTTGTCGGTCACTCCGGCAGAGGATAGGACGATTTTGTCCCACAAGGTATGATTGTCATGGCATTCCATATAGTTCACGCACTGCCGGGGTTCGTCGGCGAACTGGCCTGTGGTCTGTCCGTACACCACTCCTCCGGTGATGCCTGTCTTCACCGCCTGCTCCAGTCCCGATCTGCCGCCGATAAAACCCGGTTCCTCATGCCTGAAAATATTGCCCTTCACCGCATCCCGAAAACCATCGTTAAAATGTCCGATTCCCGGCAGTGCGTCTGCGTTGCTCTGGTTAGCCAAGCGTTCCATGGCAAGCTCGGTCTCCATGATCCAGCCCTCACCGATGGTCATGATGGAAGGGTCCATTTCATCCAGACGCCGGCGGATTTCTGCCATTGTGTCAATATCAATCAGGCCCATGAGATCAAACCGGAAGCCGTCCATATGATATTCTTTGGCCCAGTAGAGGACCGAATCTACAATGAACCGGGAGACCATTGTACGCTCGGAAGCCACATCATTGCCGCACCCCGAACCGCCTGACAAGCTGCCGTCCCGCTTATAGCGCAGATAATAGCCTGGAACCAGCTTCGTGAAATTCACACGGTATCCGTCATACACATGGTTATAGACCACATCCATGATTACACGCAGACCACGGTCATGCAGCGCCTGGATCATGGTTTTGAGCTCTGTAATGCGCACACCAGGCAGATAGGGGTCAGTTGCATAAGAACCCTCAGGGGCATTGTAATTCTTCGGATCATAACCCCAGTTATAGTGCGGCTGATCCAGCTTAGTTTCATCCACACTCTCTGTGGCGAAGTCATACACCGGCAGCAGCTGAACATGCGTCACTCCAAGATCGGCAATATGATCCAGCCCGGTCAGAATTCCCCCCTGGCCCCGTGTTCCGCCTTCGGCCAGGCCTAGAAATTGTCCTTGGTGGGTAATCCCGCTGGCCGGATGAATGGATAAATCCCGCAAATGAAGCTCATAGATGACTGCATCTACAGGACTTGCCAAAGGCGGCTTAGCTTCGGTCCACCGCTCCGGATCCGTTTTGCGCAGATCAATAATCGCCGCTCTGTCCCCATTCACACCTACAGCGCGGGCGTAAGGGTCTGCGGCTTCATTCCATTGGTCACCGATACGCACGCGATAAGTATACAGCTTGCCCTCCAGATCACCGGAGACCGTCAGCCTCCAGGTCCCCCTTATCTCCCGGGTCATGGGCAAGCGGTCGCCAGCGGTCTGCTGCCAGGAGTCATAGAGAACAACCTCCGCCTCCTGTGCGGTAGGAGCCCACAGACAAAAGGCTGAGTAGGCAGCAGTATAGTTGAGGCCCAGATCATCCCCATCATAACTGAACAGCCGGTCAAAATCCTGGTCGAATACAGAAATGCCCCCGGTTGCTGCAGGATCCCCGTAATAGATGGTTTCTTCCATTTCCCTTTGTACTGACAAATCCCTCTGTCCCCTTTACCCTTTATTAATTGGATATTATAACCTGATTATCCACCTTGCGCAAACGTTTGTACAGAGCGATTTATGGATCGGAACGGGCGGGGTCAGAGCCCTGCTCTAACTCTGTTCCCGCTGCGTTTCGTGATCCTTCATTCTATGTTCAGCGCTACCATGGTAAGAATGCCCCGATTCGGATAATAAGGAATATGGCGTATACTATTATCCTGAACAATCAATACGGGTCCCGTGGCCGCCTCTGTCACGTCGTAACCGGTTCCCAGCACCCAGTGATAATCATAGGCATATCTTCCTCTCCAGCGAAGGCTGAACCACTTGTCAAACTTCACGGCTACCGGACGCCCAGCATCAATCTCGGCCCGATACCTCTGCATGTCATTAAAAACGGATACTAACCCCCGCTGGTCCCTGTTCTTTGCATGCGGGAGTGCAGCACCGATATAAGCCTGAAGGCCTTTGGAGAAACTACGCGCACTCATCCCCCACGGAGTTCCCCCGTGATGGCTGTATATATAATTTATATGTGCTGCTTTGGATTCAAAATGATCCGAACCCGGAATATTCCCGTAACCTCTCCTGGTGTGCCAATATTCGATTAAAGCGGCCATGGCCGCCGGCCCGCAGGCAGAGCCGGGCGAAGCTACGCCCGGCTCCCACTGTGTATAAGGCTCCACTTCCAGCCGATGTTCAGATCTTTCCGCGCTCATAAAGATATCTTTTCCTTCCGTTCCCTGAGTATCCGCTCAATGTCAGAGGCCAGAAACGGCTTGCTGACGAAGTCTTCCATACCTGCAGACATGCAGCGCTCCCGGTCCTCGGGTCTGGCATAGGCGGTTACCGCAACGATGAATGGCTGGTGGCGGGCTGGAGCCTGCTCCCTGATTCTGGCCGACGCTGTAATTCCGCTCATCACGGGCATCTGGACATCCATAAATAAGAGGTCATACGGACGCTCTAGAACGGCTTCTAACGCCTGCTGTCCATTCTCCACCAGATCTGCCCTATATCCCCGTTTCTCCAGCATCGTAAGTAAAAGCTTTTGATTGACCGGATGGTCCTCTGCAACCAGAATCCGCAGGGGACCGTACTTCGCTTCAGGCAGAGCAGGAGTGAGGCTATCTACAGGCAATATGCCGCTTGAATCCGTATGGACACCATCATTCTGCGCTTTGGAATCTACGGACTGCCGATTATCTTCCGCCCCATTCATTTCCCATTCCTCATCGGTAACGACAGGAAGGGTGAAGTAGAAGGTTGATCCTTCGTTCTCTGCGCTCTCCACTCCTATCGCTCCGCCCATAAGCTCGACGAGGCTTTTGCAAATCGCGAGCCCCAGGCCTGTTCCCCCATATTTGCGGTTAATGGACGGATGCAATTGGGAGAACGATTGAAACAGCAGCGGCTGCTTGTCGGTGGGAATACCGATTCCGGTATCCTGCACACTGAACTTCAGGTTCAGCTTCCTTGCATTCGGGCAATATTCCGTTTTGACAGCAATAGAGACCTGTCCTTCTTCCGTGAATTTGACTGCATTGCTGACCAAATTAACAAGCACCTGGCGAAGCCGGTCTGCGTCTCCGATGATCAGCTCTGGAACATCCGAGGCGATCTGGCTGGATAGCCGGACATTCTTTTCCCCGGCTTTAGGTGTAAACAGTTCGGTAACCATCTCCATGACAGATTCCACACTGACCGGTTCATGATTAAGCGTCATTTTGCCGGCTTCGATTTTGCTGAAATCAAGAATTTCATTGAGAAGATACAACAGCGAAGCGCTGCTCTGGCTGATGATCTCCGCATAACCACGCTGTTCCTCATCGAGCTCCGTCTCCGCCAGCAGATCAGTCATCCCCATAATTCCATTCATCGGGGTCCGCAGCTCATGGCTCATCACCGCCAGAAACTCGGACTTGGCCTGGTCCGCCTTCTCGGCAGACTCCTTGGCGCGGATAATCTCCTGCTCATCGGTAATGTCCCGGAATACGACAACTGCTCCTTTGCGCTCTCCCTTGTCGAACAGCGGTGTTGCCCGATATTCTGCAAGAAAGCTGGAGCCGTCCTTGCGCCACAATACCGCATCCATGCTCCGCTGGGACTCTCCTGTCCGAATAACTCTGAGCAGTGGTGAATCCTCAGGCCGGTAATGAACGGCATCCGATGCCGTTTGCCGGATATGGTCCAGATAAGAACGGCCCATAATCTCGTCATGCTCAAACCCGAGCATCCTTACTCCCGCCGGATTGATAAATGTGACTCTTCCTTCGGTATCCAGACCAAATATGCCTTCGGACACCGCATTTAGGATCAGGGTGTATTCATTGCTCAGCTTCTCTATTTGCTCGGTATACCGGGTGCGCTCTGTTATGTCACGTGAAATCCCGTACACTCCCACTACCTGTTTGTCGACAATAATCGGGATATTGATCGTATTGATTTCGATTTGATGTCCATCTTTATGGATCAATGTAAGATCATAGCTCTGGGGCTCGCCTTGACTGGCCAGTGTGAAGTGATGCAGGGTCTTCGCGATATCCTTTTCATGTACAACAGGTCCAAAATACATTCCAATCAATTCATCCATGGTGTAGCCTGTCAGTTCCTCCAGATTGGAATTCGCTGTTAGATAATCCCCTTGCAGGTTCATGGAATAGACCGCCGATGGATTATACTCGAAAAGAGACTTGTAGCGCTGCTCGCTCTCCTGAAGCATGGATTCAAAACGCTTGCGCTCCGTGATATCACGGCTGACAGAAATAATCTCCAGAATCTGGCCATGATCATCATAAATGTAGCGGCTATTCGTCTCAAACCAGGCATAACTTCCATCCTTGCGGCGGTAACGGAAAGTGACTACGGGAATGCATCCGGAATGCTCGCTATCGGACATCGTCACCTTCAACCGCTGCTGGTCATCGGGGTGCAGATAATCAAAGGCACTGGTCCCTACCATCTCCTCAGGCTCGTAGCCCAGCAGGGACCGGCTGGCGGAAGAACAATAGACAAAGACGTTCCCTTCTACGGATTGACGCGAGATCAAATCGATAGAATTCTCTGACATCAGCCGGTAATTCCGCTCGCTTTCTCTTAACTGAAGCTCCATCTGCCGCCGTTCGGTAATGTCCTGCATCATGCCGATAAGCTGCACAGGCTTGCCGTCAGGACCGCGCATGACATCCCACTGAATGTGAACATCTAGCACGGCAGTATCAGGAAGAATCAAACGGTAAGAGGTTTCACCGGATTCCCCCTTCTCCACAGCCCGTTCGACTCCTGTAGTCAGTACAGCCATGTCCTCCGGGTGTACGAGGGACAAGAAGGTCTCGTAATTCACGTTCTTTCCCGTACTATAGTGGAGAATCCGCTGCAGCTCTTCTGAGAATGTCAGCCTTTGTCTGGACAGATCCCAGATCCAGGAGCCTATTTTGGCGACTTTCTGGGCAGTGGCTAAGGCTTCTTCATTCTGCTTGCGGCTGTGTACGTTACGGCCAATGCCCATGATCCGCAACACTTCACCGTTCTCATCCCGGATGATATGAAAAGAGGATTCGAACCACAGATAATGCCCCTCTTTATGGCGCAGCCGGCGGAGATTGATTTTATTGTCCAGGAGGCCTTCTGACTGGTTATTCATGCCTTCAATATCATCAGGATGGTAGAACTCCAGCCGGTTCTTACCGATTACTTCCTCCGGGGTAAAGCCGATTTGCGGCAGCGAGGACGGAGAAATGAAACTCAGCGTTCCATCGGGCTGGGTGAAGGAGATCATCGTTTGTTCATCTTTTATAAATAAATCATACAGATCGCGGCTGTCCACGGTCAGCTGATCGGCAATTATACGGTCGGTGATATCTTGGGCGTACACAATAACATTCTGGGCCTGTCCTACTGCAGCCTTGACGAAAGTGAGCAGAAGAAATACCGTACGTCCCGAACGGGTCTGGAATTTCTTCTCCTTGACGAGAGAACCGGTCGCTGATGAGGCAAGTTCTTCCATTAGGTGGTTGTGCATTTGGTGCCGTACTTCCTCCTGCGAAGCAGAATTATTGTACAGCAACCCCTCGTCCAGGAACTCCTGTTCACTGCAGCCGAGAATATGGCAGAAAGCAGGATTTACTTTTACCCATTTGGCTTCTTCGGAAGACAGTATTCCCATCCCCACCGGAGACATCATGAATGCAAGATCCATAATTCCGCTGTTGTCGTTATCCAATTCATTCAAGCCTCCCTCATCTCGAGCTGCTGCTAATGCAGTCCCACTGATGTATATTACCCAAGTATACGATAAGAGAAGTACAGAAAGAAATTCGCCGCACCATTAAATAAGAAAAAAATAATATGTAAATATTGACGAATCTAGGAGCTTCATCTATAGTTTAAGATAATATTGTATTCGTGACCTGTTACCGGAAGCACCCGTAATGAAGGCTTATTAGCCTTTGCTGCGGGTGCTTTTTTTTGTGTGGTCTGGTACAGGCTGACGGATGACTACCAAGGAGGAGAATAATGACTGCTCTTAAACATGCTGTCCTGGCGTTTCTGGCGCTGCTGCTTCTATCACTGCCCCTTGCAGGTCTAGCCGGAGCTTCCGGAACAGAGCTGACCCCTTCGATTCAGGCCGCTTTTGATTTAACTGCTGCGGTTGCCGATTCTTCAACCCTAACCAAGCTGAAGAGCCAATACAGCGAACTGTCCGCATTGTCGGCGCAATATGACAGCAGAGAGGCGCAAATCCGCAAGCTTCATGAGGACAATGCGCAGTCGCTCATAGCCGTGAAGGAGCAAATCAAGAATATTGACCAGGCTACTGTGGCCCGGCTTACTGCTGCTGTCGCCAGCACCAAGAACCGCTATCAGCCGCTCTTTGACCAGTATAGTGCGCTTAATACCCGCATCTCCCTGCTCAAGGGTCTCAAGGACAAGTCCTTAAATGCTGTACTGCGTACCCAGTCTGATGCCATGAAAATCCTCGTCCAGATGGCACGTCAGGATATCCGTGACCAGGAAGCACAGCTCAAAGCCGCCAAGGAGATCCGGAGCAAAAAAATTGCGGCGGTACGCAAGACCCTGGCCGGGATCGAAAGTCCACAGACATCGATCAAGACCCAGAAAAGTGTTGCCGCTTCACTGAATACGCGCCTGACTGCAGATTGGGGCGACTTCAAATCGGCCATCCGTAAGAAGAATCCCGCTTTGACCGGCACCTCCTTGACGTTATTACTCTCCGGTCACCGTCAGATCGCTGCCAGCAAGCAAAAGATTATCGAGCTGGAACAAAAGGTCGCCGCTATAATTACCGCAGCCTCCAAGCAGATCACATCCTGATCCTATCCGGATGCCCATGAATGTGTCTTCCGCCTGCATACCGGCATATGTTAGGTAAGAGACACTGCCAGGGAATGAAGGAGGCTTACATCTATGCATATCTGTATGATTGCACCGGAACAGTATCCGGTGCCAGGAGATGGCTCTGTCGAAATCTGCATCTGGGCTATCGCCAGAGAACTGGCCAGCAGGCATACAGTGACCATAGTGAGCAGACAGGCTCCTGGACTCCCCGAAGCCGGTGAACTGGAGCAGGTGCGCATGATTCGCCTGGCTTCAGGTACACCTGGACGTTATCTCGCTTCGGTGCTGGACTACCTTGAAGGAGAGCATTTCGATCTGATTCAGATCGACAACCGCCCCCGGCTGATGGCCGCCGTCAAACGGCATCATCCGCACACGCCGGTGCTCCTGTTTCTCCACTCCATGACCTTTGTGCCTGCAGAAACCCGGATTGCCCGCAGCCTGGCCAAGGCTGATCTGATCGCGGTCAACAGCCGTTCGCTGCAGCACAGGCTCGCCCGGCGGTTTCACGGTTTGGGCGGACGTATCAAGGTGGTTCCGCTGGGTGCAGACCTGACCCGGTTCTTCCCGGCAGAGCTGCCGGAAAAGCAGCAGGCCCGCAGAGCTTACCGCCTGGCTCCGATCTTCACCGTCCTGTTCGTCGGACGGATCATTCCCCGTAAGGGCGTGCCAACATTAATTAGAGCTATGCGCCTGCTCAATATGCGTTTGCCGGCACAGCTGATTATCGCCGGTCAAGGCAAGCCGCGCTATATCCGGCAGCTTAAGGCCATGTCCCGGCGCCTGGGAGTCCGCGCCCTCTTTACCGGCAAGATCGCCCATGAAGATATTCATGGTCTGTATCAGGCGGCCGACGTCTTCGTCTGCCCCTCCCAGCGGCATGAATCCTTCGGACTGGTCAACGTGGAGGCTATGGCTTCAGGACTGCCGGTTATCGCCTCGAACAACGGCGGGATCCGCGAGATTATCGTATCCGGCCATAACGGATATTTGGTGGACCGTTACCGCGAAGCGGCACCGTTCGCCAAATACATGCTGCTGATGGGCCGCCAGCCGCTGCTGGCCGCCAGAATGGGACTGCAGGGGCGGAGTGACGCGCTGCAGAATTTCGGATGGCAGCATACAGCGGCAGCAATGGAGGAGCTGTACCGTGTTCTTTTGCCATATGAAGAGAAGGAATACAAAGAAAAGAATCGTATGACACCCCAGCTACGCGACAATGTGTAACAAGGAATTTGTGATGATATTCGCAGGGATACCCCTACAGTTAATATTATACTCAGATTGTAAACGTTGCCATTATGCGAATGGATCACTAATAAGGGCACCTAGACATTGGCAACCCCCTACAACACATTATTCGCTGTAGAAAGGGTGCATCGTTATGTTAATGATCAAAGCTATAGTAAGACCCGAGAAAGCGGACGCCGTCATGGCTGAACTGCTGCTTGCCGGCTTTCCCTCCATCAGTAAGATGGATCTGCTCGGCCGGGGCAAACAAAAGGGAATTCAGGTTGGCACCAATCATTATGATCAAATCTCCAAGAAGCTGCTGATGATCGTCATTCAGGATGATGAGAAGGAAGATGTTATCAGTATTATTATGAGAACGGCAAGAAGCGGTGAGCAAGGCTCTTTCGGTGACGGCAAAATATTTGTACTGCCAGTTCAGGAAGCCTACACAATCAGCAACGGCAAAAACCAGCTATAGGCCACTTGGCCAAAGATGATAAGCACACACGCAAAAGGCAGCAATGCGTATCCGGGATCGGATCTGATCCAAGGGATACCACTTGCTGCCTTTTTGTATTCTTCTATTTATCCGGTTCAAATCATCTGGATAATGGTAAGCACCAGCCCTACTACAAAGCCGCATACCGCACCGTTGACGCGAATCCATTGCAGATCCTTGCCAACCTTATCCTCCAGCATATTCACCAGACTGGCATCATCCATCTGATCCAGGTTCTCTTTGACCAGAAGCCCCAGCCGGTAATGGTTGGCTTCAACGAATTGGATCAGGGAAGCACGAATTCGTTCCTCCCAGCCCTGAATCCATTCCTGCTCCTTGCGGATACGGCGGGTCAGCATGGCATATAGCCCAAACAGCTTGCGCCCTCCTGCAGACTTCTCTTCTTCCAGCAAGGCAAGAACCTTACCGCGGAATCCTTCAAGTTGCTGCAGCAGGAACGCCGCCGTGGTCTCACTCTGGAGTTCATTCAAACCCCAATCCTTAAGCGCAGCGATCCGCGTCTCATCATTCACCAGTTGAAAAATAGCCACACGGATTTCCTGGATGATCTGCTCACGGTAGGGACTGTCCTCTTCGCGGAAATCACGGATACCGGATTGCACCATTCCCTGCAGCATTTCTCCCAGCATCTCAGCATCCACAAATCCGACGAAAGCCTGGAAAGCCATCCCCTTAAGTCCGCCCAGCTTCACCTCGGCCAATTTCTCGCTCGCGATCTTGCCCAGCATCGCCCGCGTCTCGGGACGGGCAGTCCAGCCGGAAATGCCTTCGAGGGCATAATCCAGGGCAGCCACGTCCTTCCCGTCATTCATGAGCTTGGTGATAATAGTATCCGCTGCCGTCCCCAGTTTGGCTTCACGGATATAACCAGCAGCAGCTGACTGGATATACGGCACAGCCTGTTCGGCCGGAAGCTTCTGCACGAAGCTGCTGATCTGCTCCAGCATTTCAATTCTCGCTTTTTTCCGGGCAAACAACCGGGTTAGAAGAGTACCGCCAAGCGACACTATGCGGATCTTGCGAAGCTTGTTCTCGATACTCGCCTTGTTCAGCAGCTCATTCTCCATCGCAGAGATCAGCGACTGTATAATTTTATCCCGGTTCTTCAGCAAAAGAGAGGTATGAGGGATCGGCAGACCCAGCGGGTGGCGGAACAGCGCGGTGACGGCGAACCAGTCCGCAATCCCCCCGACCAGGCCGGCCTCAAAGCCGCCTCTCAGCAGGACAACGGCCAAATTTTCCGGTAAAAAGAGTGTAATCAAAAAACCGCAGGCCATAACAGCCAGCGAAATAGTAGCTAAATTTCTGGATTTCATTCGGAGTTCCCCCTTGCTTCATGAATGGATGCTATCTGTAGGTCTGCCTTATATTGTACCACGGCAGAACTCTTAACTAAAAATCCTCCATTAACTCTGCAAGTAGAACGGATCTGGAATGCTATGGATGAATAAATTTCCTGAGTGGTTATGTTGAGGGGCGCACGGGAGATAACGTATATGTATAGATCGACAAGCAGAGGGCTGAAGAAAGGGGCTACCGAATTGCCACGGAGAGCGCCGCACCGATTCTATACGAAACGGCCGACTTTGTTACGGGGAGTCATGCGAAGTATGGGGCAGCTGAGGGCTGCGGCAGCTTTTTTGGAGAGAGGTAGAGGAGAATGAAGGGAGCCTAGTGACGGCGTGCTCTATATCTATAGATGCAGTATATTGCTCCAATGTTCACCATCAGCACAATCAAAAGAATTAGATGCTGAGTCGTTGTCAGTGCATTCAGAACTGGAATAAACATAATTATCCTCCCTACTCATCATTCATATAGGCAACTATTAGCAGACTGTTTTGTGGGTGCTGTATTGATTAAGCAGATGATCCAAAGCTACAGACTGTTCAATCACCTTGGGATGTGTTAAGAACCCGTATTTTTGATGCATCTGGTACAGCTTCTCCCTGGCACTTTCTACACGAAGCAGCGTCGTATCTTCCTTGTTCTGCATAGTTCCACCTCCTCTGTGTAATATTTTAGTACAAGCTGTCAAAAAACGGAACCCGCAATGATGGAACGGAGTCTGCTCTCCCTTGGTTAGATACTAATATGTTAATATGTACGTTAGATTGCCGGAGTGTGAAAATAATATGAACATAGGGGTGAATCACAAGTTGAATATGGTTCCTGGGATTGCCCAGTTATATCATAACCGTCTGCTGCGGACGGAGCTGGAATGCGAGGCATTTGATCTGGCGCTGGAAGGCCTGGCTGGAGACACAGAGGATGCGGTGATCCATCAAATCTTCCGTGTCTTTGACGATGATACCGAGCAGGAGGAGGTTATGTTCGGACTTGTCCATTTCGTGGAGAGCTACCAGATGGAGATGTACCTGACCCAGTTGCTGGAGTCGCTGCCGGACATGCTGGAGAATGCGCGCAACTGGGCCATTGCGCTGAACCAAAGAATTCTGGACGACGACATGACCCGCAGGGAATACACCGATATTGCTGCCGGAATGAACTCAAGGATCAAGAAATCGCTGGCGTTCCTGCTGGAGGAGATCAAAGAGGACAACCCGCGGTCTTACGAGCGTAAGGTGAATGCGGTTCTTGGACAATTGCAATGAAGCCCCCGGGCTGGGGGACAGGATCAGCGGAGCTTGAACGTAAGGACGATTCTGGGGACATCATCATTCACCATGCGGGACAGGATGCGGATGGGTCTGCCGAATCTGACGTAATCATAGTCATCGCCTTTGGGATTCAGGAACGCGTCCGGAAGCTCTTCGGGAACCACATAGGCATAGATTAGCCCTTTGTGCACAGCCAGTCTGACTAACGGAGATTCATCGTAGCCCTTGGCCCGCCACTGCTTCAGAGTCATCCGGAACACCAGCAGGGTGAGTGCCGATTCGTAGACCTTGCCTTTATATTTGAAAATAAAATCCAGAGCGTACACTGCATCATCCAGCCGCCGGCTTCTGCTTCTGACCACGGTGTAGCACTTCCAGCGGCAGGGGATTCTGATGCTGAAGCCGTACTTTGGGCTATGGTAGAGGAATGTTCTAGAGGAACCTGCAAGGAGGATGGGGCGTCTCCTTTTTATTGCCTGCTTTCTTATCCGGGCGATAGACTTCATCACAATCACACCTTTGCAGTAATGAATTTGGAGCGTACGTATACTAGCCAGAATATTCATAGCCCCCAAGAAGTGACACCCGTAGCAGATTTTATTTTGCGCAGAACCGTTCCAATTCAACGATTACTGGGACAACATTGCAAATCTGGTGGTATAGTATAGATCGGCTAAAATTTAATTTAACCCGCAATGCTATTAACGAAGGTGAATCCAATGAACAAGCTTTTATTTCACAATATACCGCTGGGGGCCACCGGTGAACGAATTCCCCAGGCGAACATCGCCTCTGCCCGGACAAGCCGCGACATCGTAAAACCCGGAGACCCCGATGGTGCTTACTTCCGCAGACTGGAGGAGGGCGGAATTCTGCTCAACTCCCCGCAGATCGCTGCGGTGCGGCATTACCAGGGCCCGCTGCTTACGCTAGCCGGGGCAGGCTCCGGCAAAACCTCGGTGCTGATCTGCAGAACCGGGTATTTGCTGTCCGTCCGGGGAATCTCTCCAAGCCAGCTGCTGCTGCTAACCTTCTCCAATAAAGCAGCAGCGGAAATGCGTGACCGGATCGCCCTATTGCCGGGTGTCAGCGAGAGCGACGCCGCACGCCTGCAGGCCCGCACGTTCCATTCCTTTTTCCTCTATTTCCTGCGCCGTCAGGGTCTTCAGCAGGAAATCTTCAGTGAGACACGTCGCCAGCATATTCTGCTGAAGCAGATCATGCGCGAGCTGGGGCTGCCGAAGGATGCCTATCCTCCGGAAACCCTGCTCGCTCTGCTCTCCACCTGCAAGATGAATCTGGGCGAGCCCGGCGAGCTTCCGGAAACGTCAACCGCCGAGAAGGAAATGAAGGCAGTCCTCATGCTCTACGAGCAGTGGAAAACCGACAATTTCAAAATCGATTTTGATGATGTGCTGCTGATCGCCTACCGGATGTTGCGGGAGAAGCCTGCTCTTTTGCTGGAGCTGCAGATGAGGTTCCTATACGTGATGGTCGACGAGTTCCAGGATACGAATGCACTGCAGTATGAGCTTGTCAAAATGATCGCCCACCCGCAGCACAATCTGATGGTGGTCGGCGACGATGACCAGACGATCTATTCCTTCAACGGAGCGCGCAGCGAGTTCATCCTTGAATTCGAGAAGTTATATCCGGGAGCTAGGGTCATAACACTTGATATCAATTACCGCTCCGGCCCCGCGATTGTCGGCCTCGGCAACGGAATTATCCGCCACAATAGGCGGCGGAGATCCAAAACGCTGCAAGCGGCCAAGGGCAGCGGGCGACAACCCCGGTACCTGCGCCCGCAGACGGCGGACGAGGAAGCCGAGCAAATCGTGGATCATATCCTGAATGAGGTGGCCGGCGGGACCAGAGCTTACAGCGATTTCGCCCTGCTCTACCGTGCTTCCAGCAGCAACCGGGCCCTGCTTGAGCTTCTGCTCCTTCGAGATGTTCCCTACATTGATTATGGTGAGGGCCAACTGCTCTATGAGCATTGGCTGATCTCTCCGGTGCTGGATCATCTGCGGTTATCCCTGAACCGGCGAAACTTCGCTGCGATGGAGAATATTCTGCCGACCCTGTACATGAACCGAGAAAAAGGCATGAACCACATCCGCCGGATGGAAGCCATTCAGCCCAAGCAGGGACCGCTGATTCACCTGTTATCCTTGCCGGGAATGGAGGATTTCAAGGGCGTGAAGCTGAAGGAACGGCTGGAGCTGATCCGCGGCCTGGTTCAACTGACTCCATTGCAGGCAATCCGCCAGATCCGCACAGCCTTCTATGACTACTTCATTGAAGCAAATGAGCGGCATCAAGCCACGCTGCACCGGGAAATGCTCAAGGAAATGCTCGATGAGCTGGAAGCCTCGGCGGAACGGTTCGACAGCCTACAGGCATTCCTGGAGTTCATCGATCACGTGACCGAACGCAATGAGCAGAGCCGCCTGCCTGGCCTCAAAGAGCAAGGCAACCGGGTAGCGCTGATGACGATTCATAAGTCAAAAGGTCTGGAGTTCCCGGTAGTCTTCCTGATCGGGGCATCCGAAGGGATTCTCCCTCACAGCTCCGCGCTGGAGGGTGAGCGGCTGAAGGACAGGAAAACTGCAAAAACAGCTCCGGGCAGCACAAGCAGCACCGTTGTTGTAGGCAATACAGCGGGACTCGACGCGCTCGAAGAGGAACGGAGACTGGCATATGTCGCCGTTACCCGTGCCCGCGAGGAACTGTTCATCAGCTCGCCTGCGCGGCACCGGGGCAAGAAAGCGGAAGTCTCCAGATTTATGCTATCCGCCTTCCGCTCTGCTGTATCGGCCGCTCCGTCCGCTCCTGCCAGGGCAACTGCCGTAAACAGAACGCTGGCAGCTGCAAGCCCCTCCTCCGGGCGATCCCACGGAGGAAGAACCCACACGGTTCCCGTCTGGAATTGCACCGGCAGCAGCTGTCCGGGCTGGACACGGATGAAGGCAGGCGGCGCTGAGGATCACCTGTCCTCCAAGCCATGCCCGCTGTGCAGCTCTCCGATGGAGAGGAGCAGCCGGGAAGTCCCTGTGTAACAGGGACTGTGCTCACTGCACGGTCATTGAACGCAAAACGCCAGCAGTGCCTGTATCCGGCACTGCTGGCGTTTTGGTATGGGTAAATGGTAAAAGCCCTTCATAAAAAAACCATATGGAGAAGGTATCTCGCATGCGGCAAAGCCCATCATCACAGTAGTTAGTATTTTGTTGGGCTGCCGATTAATCTGGCAAACGCATTAGGACCTCTCTCAAAATATTCTGTCCTCGTTCGTTACTTAATAACTCTTTAGGCTGTATATTTCCTATTGCTGGAACCTGTTTATGGAGCCATTTTTCAGCTTCGTATTCACCAAGTCTATAACATATTACTACTGCAATATCCTCTGGCAATGTAATTTCACCCAATTTAGTTTTATAATCGACGTTCGCTTCCCTACAAAATTTCAGGTAATTTTTCCAATTCTCTTCTTTGTAAGCTTTCAGAAAAACGTCTAGTTCCACTATTAACCCTCCAATCAATTATCCCTGGATTATTTCTTATCCTCATTTATGAACCACCCCACACTCGACTCAAAATCCCGCGCCTGTGCATGGGAATATCCGCTGTAGTAAGCATAGCCAAGGCTCGTGTACCCGAACAGGTTGTCCGGTCCGGACCAGTTGAGGTCGAATTTCTTCGGTTTCTCGGTCACGCCGAATTCGTCGTAGCCGCATAACAAAAATTCCTATTCAACTATATACTAATTATTTGTCCCGAGTTTCCAATAATCCCTTCCTCAAAATAATTAGCAGGAACTGGGATCAGCTTACCACCAATCATCGTGGACTTTATCATTCTTTGGTTTGCCAAATCGTAGACTGTCACTAGAATACCGTCGAAGAAAACTCCGGATCTCATTGCATCCTCACTCCAAAGAATTTCGATAGCTTTAGTATCCAGTTCGAGACGGCCAGAATAACCGAATAATACATCACTATACAACTGTACCAAGGTGATCTCATTCTCAACCGAAGATAATGCAGTTATAATTTCCGAACTGGTGTCTTCGACCTCTATGGCCCATTTCTGATCAGGAGACATTTCCATCTTGAGTATTCGACCGGGTACAATGGATGTATTCAAATCCACTCTCATATTTGACATCATAATATTCATCAAAATATCCATAGCATTAATAGCCTTTTCATTCACTAAAAGCTCACTGTTCTCTATCCTTATTCTTAGCGAGCCCGGGACTTGCACATCTCCACTCAAGAAATAACCTCTTGGTCCAAAGACTTTTTGAATCAAATAAACTAACCATTCCAAAATATTTACCGTTTGTTCGCTGTAGGTCCATATCATTTGCTTACGATCTTTGGTCGGTTTCCAATGCAACCAGAGATCCGGTTGGCAGCTTGGCGGAGTATTATAATCAACAATGGAGGGATCTATGCTCTGTCCAGAATCCGTAAAATCCAGTGGATTATAATAAAATTCTCCATCAATCCCCACATCCTTACCTGGAACCATTGTAGAGAGTATCGTAACATCTCTTTTCATTCTTCTTGTTCTTGCAAGACCCTCCACTAAATAATAGGTCTCTTCATCTAATTGACGGTCAAAGTTTATGACTAGCTGCATACCTCACACTCCAATCACGGAACGAATCCCAAAAACCATTATCATTATTCATGCAATCCTTCAAATCATCATAACTAGCTGCCAATTCTAAATATGCTGTTGGTCCACTTGGAGTTCCCGCAATTATATTAAAAGATTTCTCGCTAAAATAATACTTATCGACATCCTTATTGCTATTGTAATTTTTAAACATTTCCGAAATTATACTATCGTCTGCGTTAATATATCCATATTCTTGTGAATTAGGATCAATAGATTCTCCTACATCCACTTTCTCAGAACCCTTAAATTTAAATACATTTCGATTTAATTTTTCTTGAAAATGATCAGTAAACAAATTACGGATATCAATGATTTCACCCGTTTTTAAATTTATATTTGTAGCATACAATGTATCATTACCATTTATCGCACCATAGTAATATCCATAACCTGTATATTTAACCGAAATAATATTTGAGTTATAATATTCTACTTTAGTCTTCATTGGCAAATTTAAACCATCAACACCCTCATCTCCATAGTCTGATATTGCTTTTTCCTTAAGCAATTTATTAATTTTCATCTCTATTTCTAGCGACTTCATATTTTTTATTTGAGGATATTCTATAAATATATCAGTGTGCTTTTCTATATTTTTTACAGCAAATCTTTCAAAATATATTTCTTCTTTTTCTTTTTGAACCTCTCCTTGAAAAGTTGTACCGTCTATTTTGTTCTCACCAAGTAACCTCCATCTTAAACTTCTATCTTTTCTTTGTACCATGTTGCAGGTTCCCATGCCTATGTTTCAGCAAACTGGAAAATCAAAAAGGCGGAAAAGAGCAACATGTTCATTGCCTTGTTCCGCAACATTAACATTTATTATTTTTGTGTAACTGTAATAACTTGTGTTTTTTCTATCCAACCACTTGTATTATTTAGCAATACAATAATTTCGCCATCTGAGCTAAGAACAGGGAGTGTTATAACGCCTTCCAATTTTAATTTCCAATTTTCTTTTCCTTCATTACTAAATGATTGAAGATAAGAATACCATCTACCTCTAGTTTCTTTATAACTTACTGTATACACATTACTATTTATATCTACTATTGGAGGTTGACTCATAAATCCTTCTACCGCTGTCGTCCAAACCTCTATGCCTGTGCTGTTAACACAAACAAGTTGAAAAAAGGTGGCCCCTACAAATAAAAGTCCCGCATCATTCATAGCAGGAGATGTAATTATATCTCCTCTTTTAGGACTAAAAAGCCAGTTAATTGTCCCTTCACGGTTTAATGATACTAATTGAATATCATCAATCATATTTGTTTTAAAATATAAATTACCTTTTTCATCGAATATCGGGAAGGAACTTGGCCCACATGTTCCGATCTTGAATTTTTCTAATAAATTCCCAGATTGGTCTAAAATCATCATGAATTCATCATTAGACGAAATATATATTTTCCAATCGTCAGATATAACGGGTGTTGTTGAAAATTCTGCCTCGTAACGAAATATCCATCTGAGGTTTCCATCTAAATCGACAGAATATAACTTTGAACCGTAGGTAGTAAAATAGATATTTCCTTCACTATCAGTAACACAAGTTGATGAAACACCATCATCACATATAAAATCCCACACCATATGGCCAACCTGATCAAAGGCTATTACTTTATGTCCCTTTGAATCCCATCCCCCAGATGTCCCAACTAAAATATAGCCATTTTTCAATAGGATTGGACTTGTAAAAAAGAATCTATCCATAAAATTTCGCGAATCTTTATAATGCCAATTGATTTCACCTCCTATATTTATACTATAGAATTCCCCATCTCCTCCAAATAACAAGTCTCTTTTATTGTTTATCACAAAATGATTTTGTTTCACTCCTATTGGGGCTTCAAATACAGTTTTTACAGAAGGCTTGGATGGGCCAATAAATCTAGATTGTCTTATCCAACTAGCATTGGTGGCTTGCACACTATTAGTCGAGTAATAACCAACATTGAACCCTCCTCTTCCTTCATTGGTATTAAACGCCTTCATACACTCTCCTTCTTTCTTTATGGAATTACAGGAACATTGGTACATCAACAAATAGATGTGCAATTTAATTATCACTTATCTGAAGGTGTGGATCATTTAATACTTTTCGGACTGTAACTCCCTGATCCAAAAAAGCTTTCAAACTCGAAATGAGCAACTGAGCAACTTATGTAAGACACCTTCCTCATTCTCGGTAACCTTTAAACTCCTTCCAAACCTCATTTTCAGTATTTAAGAATTCTTTTATATCCTGGTACTTCAATTCAAATTCTTTATGATCCCCTGCACCATGAAAGGTGGCTAAACTGATACCGAGAGAATCCTTTGTAAAATAACTGAAAGCAAAATTGCTAATCTCAAATGATGAATCAGCACCATTAAGATAGTTGAGTAATTCTTCTGAACTAGTCCTTTCTAGAAAATAACTCTTCACTACATCGTCTTGTATATTTTCTGCTAAATGTTCCCTAAGTTTATGAACAAATCTTGTATCGAGCTTAATAACATTCGATAGCCCTAACTTTTTACCATACTTAACATCTACATTTGTCGTATAAAACAAATCCAACGGGTAAGCAGCCTCGTCTGAATAACTAAACCCTTTATATTGAACACTCAGCAAGTTTTCACTCTTCAATGAAACTTCATAATCAATATCCATGGATAGATCATCATAATCTTCAGTACTGTTAAGATAGTCATCTAAAGGGACGAGTGCTTCAAATTTTAATAATTTATTTATTTTCACTTCTTTTATATAATCATCTATTCCGGTGATGTGGGGATACCTTATAGATATGTCATTATCAGTGTAGCTTTCGTTAACTATTGAATAAGATGGACTCTTAATAGCTTGGGACTCATCTTGCTTATTCAAGCTATTTATTACAGGCGCTTTCCGAACAGCTTGAACCTGCTCTGATTCTTGCGTTACGACTGAATTAGTGTCTACATTTTTTAGACTGCATGAAGTAATTAAGAGGGCAATTAGCAGTATCATAAGTAGTGCATTCATTTTTCCTCTCATTCCATTGCTCTCCCTCCACTAAATTGTATGGGTAAAGTCGTTCAAGCCAAAGGAGATCGCTATTATATGAATATCCATATTCAAAAAATTCACCATCGAAATTCTTCATCATCACACAAATGCATATGTATATTATAAGGCACTCTCTTTTATTCATCAGCTCCAGTTCGCCTAATGAATCTATAAAGAAATGAGTTTGTTTCCAGTACGCATTTGCCACACTTCCAAGGTCAATCGGTTCCCCTGTTCCTTGAGTGGCCAGCTTTTTATTCTTGCTTAAGTTTTTGAGGTAAAAAAACCCACAAGCGATCATAAGTCGCCTGTGGCTTGGTATGTGTTTATCTAGACAGTTTGTTCTTGTCGTCCATGCTTCCACACTTCCATTGTCTATCAAGAATATAGAGTTATCGATTAAAGGCTCAAGTTCCAATCCGGATGTTTGAACTTGATTAACCCTATAGCCTCAGAAAAGGCTTCAGGACGCAACTTCTTTAGTAAATCGTTGTCAATAATTCCACGTCGCATAAAAATATCAGCCAGTGATTCACCGCAAGAAGAACAGACCATTTCTTCGGTAGACGGATCAGATGCCACTTGTACTAAAATCCTTATGACATCTTCACCGTCGAATTTACCAAGATCCATGGCAGCATCATCACGTTCAGCCTCGCTTGCGGACTTGTCAGTAAGGACTTGCAGTAATAGTTCCTTGGTCGCCATTTAGTCACCTCATTGTTCAATTAGTCGTTGAAACGTTATCTTTATTGTTGTAAAAACCACTTGAGTTTATTTCCATTCCAATTGAGTTATCAAATCTGACCAATAAATCATTTCAACCTTGGTTACCTCGTTCTCAGATTGTTCATCTACTTCTTTCTTATAGATAAAATACTCTGGCTCTCCATTGTGACTATTCACTACTCTGAAGTCATACCAATCGTTCTCATAAATATTATTTAGTACTGAGAATTTTTTGGTTATTATGTTATAAAATATAATTTCTGTAACATCAGGAATTCGATCCTCTGAAACAAAAACAACGAAAGAATCATTAGCTGATAAAAAACGATGAAAATTATAGGGCTTTATTTTGAAACAAAACTCTTGTCCGAATGTTTCTTTATTAATCCTCCACATCTCTCCACTACCATAGTCATTATCAAGTAATAATCCATCATTATCTTCATCAACAATTTTGACAAAATAAAAATAGTTTTCCGTTACATATGCATCGTTAATATCAAAGTTTCCATATTGAATAATATTATGGTTCAGATTGCTTTTGCTATTGAGCATCCAAATAGACTTTATTCGTATTTTGTCTTCAGTTCTATCTATGGCATTCCCATTGAAATCGTATTCCCTGATTAGTGACTTTGAGATAAATAAATCATTATTAGAAAATGCCAAGAAGTTGATTGTTTCTTCATTTGAACCGGTGAATAGTAATTTGTTTGAGCTTAAAGCTGATATATTCATAAGTACCTCCTAAATGCAGATTTTGGTTCACCCTCATCTTACCTGGTTTACTAGGGTTTGGAACTAATATCTCCAATTTCATATGTGGTCCGCCCCGATGTTTACCAAATTCATCACCATCTCCCATTCCTCGTTATTTCAAGTGGGCAGCTTATGAGTTGTTTTCAGACTACACAAATTGGACCGCCTCAGCATTGTTAAGACAAAAAAGAACCACAGCCCCCGTTAGTCACCTGTGGAAGATATTTGGGTTATCTGCTTTTCTCCAAAGTGAAATATACATTACCGCTATAAAGAATATATTCATTTTCTTATTTGAAATAAATAAGAGTATCGCCAATTGAATCCCAGTTTACTTTATGTTTAGCATCTTTAAATACCTGAACCATTGTTAATTCATCACTCATGATCCCATGTTTTGAAAAAAACATAAGAAAACCAAGATAACAAAAAACAGGTCAATTACGGTGGTATCTGACCATAATCGACCTGTTTGATGTATCGGCATAGCGTTACTCAGGATGACATAATAAAATCTTCTATTGGCATTATATTTCCATTGTCATCATCAATATAGATACCACGCGGAAAGTTTTCTTGAGACAATATTTGTTTCATCAAATTTTCATTCGTATACGTCATCATAATAAATTGAGGATTTGGAAAAGGAATTCGTTTCATATCATCTTCCTCATAATCATTCATGATATCTTCCGCACTTTCATAAAAAACGTGATCGTGACCGTAATCTACAACAATTCTATTCTCAGTAAGACTGGTGGATTTATTCTCACCATAATGTTGTAGATTACGAATTAGGTTAAGATTAAGGCCTTCATTGCCAATTAGAATTATCCATTGCACGTCGCATCCTCCTTTCTTTGTTATCTACCAACATGATTAATTAAGTCCGCTTCATTAGTAAACACTTGGAATCCTTCTTTTTGAAGCCCTTTTACAACAGCGGAATTCGGACTCTGATCGGGTAAATAAACAATAACTTCTTTATTCGTACTTGAGGCAGTATTTATTGCTTGCCGCGTCGCACCTTTTCCGCCACCTTGTTTAACTTGAATTATCGCGTTATCAAGTTCAATATCATAATCTGTCAATGGTGTTCCATCTGCTCTATAAACTTTCTTATTTACATCAACGACTTTACCAGGATATCTTGCTTCAATTGCATTAGCAGTTTCACCTACATATTTGTCGGTTGAAGTAAAAGTCCTAACATTTCCCGCACCCTTAGCTGAAGGTGTAATCGAACTTGAAACACTATATATACCAAGAGCAGCAGAATTCACTTTAAACCAAATCCCCGCATTCTTGAATGACAGTTGATCCATCTCAGCAACGGTCAAACTAGACAGATCTCGGCCTTTCTTTTGTAGCGAGTTCAATTTGTATACTAGATAGGAGTTATTTACTAAGGCTCCTTCACCCAGTCGCTCGTTCGCCTTTGTACCATAATACCAGACGAGATAGTATTGCTGCGCCAAGAAAAAACCTTTCGCTGTTTTATCAAATTTCCAACGTTCGGGATAGTATTTTGCTACGTACGCCAACGTACATTTAGTGATATCCTCCGAGTATAATCCTCCAAGTCCCGAAGTCGCCATATTCCCACTCGGATCCGTAAACCTCAACGGATTATTCTGCACATACGTATACAAATTCAACGTCAGCGGATTTGTCAGTTCCCCCTCATACGTATCCTCATTTATAAACCGCCCCACACTCGAGTCAAAATCCCGCGCCTGCGCATGGGAGTAGCCACTATAGTAATCATAGCCCAGGCTGGTGTAGCCGAACAGGTTGTCCGGGCCGGACCAGTTGAGGTCGAATTTCTTCGGTTTCTCGGTCACGCCGAATTCGTCGTAGCGGTACCGTGCCGAGATGCTGCCGTCTTGGCCTTCCAGCCCGATGACGCTTCCTAGTGCATCGCTCAGGTAATAGAGTGTCTTCGGTGCTGAACCTGACGCACTTGCTCCGCTGGCTCCAGGCGTTGGCTCCCAATCGTTGCTCGGGTCTCCGCTGGCAAGATAGCTCATGCTGCGCCCAATTCATTCGGCACTGGGTGGGTTAAAAAGAAAACCTTGAGGATTATCTCCTCAAGGCCCGTAATTAGTTTTCTTCGTCTAGCTTAGTCAATACCTCTTTGCTCGTCATATATTTAATATTGTCATACTCCCATTTTAAATGACGATTAACAGCCTTTGCTGCCTCATCCCAAGTAGGACGAATGCAATCCTGTAATATTTTTTTTATTTCTATTTCCAACAAAGTTTCATCAAATTTTTCAACAATAAACGTTGCCCTACCGTCAAAAACATCATTTTCACTTATTAATTTCGTTAAATATTCAAGAGAAATTACTTGGAAGTGAAAACAATCAGTCCCTATATCATTTTCTTCTGCTATATATGCAGTTCCCCTTATTTTAGACTCGTTTAAGTCATCTGTGCTCCCAATTAAATCAATGCCCTTAAGTACAGGTATTACCATTTAAATCCCACCTAATATTTAATTTACTTCAATGTGGAAGTTTCCACCAAGATTGTTCTCTAAATTCAGTTCCAGTGAGCCATCCTTCTTATAACCATATCTAGCAACATACTTTCCATCTTTACTTACATATGTTGTATACCCATTTTTGGTTACTCCCGTAGAATAACCTTCACCCAAAAACTCCTTCACAGTATCTAATACTTTATTTTTTGATATATAAGCATCTTCTAACCCAGCTATACCTTTATTGGTTTTCCCCATAGTAGCAAGAGTCTTTGCACTCAGATCACATGGCCCAGTATTATGAACCCATATCCCAAGGTCACTTACAAAGTACGTATGGAATTCATTGACTGTTAAGTTGTACACTGTGACATGCTTATGTTCCAATTCAATACTCTCAATCTTGAGTGTATTCCCATCACTCTGAACAAGCAAGTCACCCGGCTTAAGGTCTTTGACGAACGTCCATCCTTTATCCTTCACATAAAACGGATGGTTAAAGGTCGATTCAATCGTCTGACCGCCCACATGAATCTTGTAATCTCATCCGTCTCATGATTTAACGTTTCCGTAACCTCTTTATAAGCTACTTCTCCATTCTCTTCATTCTTGGAAAGAACCTTATCTCCGACTTCGATGTCTTCGATAGGTTTCTCACCTTCGTCTGTTTGAACCTTAGTCCCTGCTACAAAGCAGTTACAACCACTAGAGGAACTTCCACTCTTCTTGCCAGAGTTGCCTACGCTATAATCACGCATACTGATATTTACAGTAGAATGCAAAGCTAGCAATGCTATATACTCTGCCTTTTTCCATCCAAAATACTCACGGATTAACTCTTCTCTTGCCCAACTTGCATTTCCAGCACTGTTCTTGTACGCACTTGTTCCTGTCAATAAACCAAATAAGTAATTGTACCGATTGGTTTTCATAAAGAATGCAAAGTCGTATCGCTCCCATATTTTATCATGATATGCCTTATACAGGTCGCTTCCTTTGTTCAGTTTATGCGTGATGTGGGTTGTTATCTTGAGAAACTTTCCGCGGGTTTATTCATCACTGGTTAAAGTAAAAGAAAGACCTTGAGGAAGAACGACCTCAAGGTCAAGACAATTCATACTTTCCAATCGTTTAATAAATTATTATTCAACAGCCCTTCACAAATCACACTACTAAAATCTAAAAAATCGCAATATATTTCTTCAAATATTTTTGAAACTGTAGTCTTTTCCATAAATACAGAACTTGGATGAGGTACCCATTCAGTTCGACTACTGCAAGTGACCTTAACAAGATTCATCTCCTCTTCGAATAGGAGCCGTCTTTCAATTCCCTGTTCGTAGAAATCTAATTCAAAGGAGTACATGTCCGCTCTTGTTTTTTCTAATATATCAGGAACTTGTTCAATCACAGTACATAGATCCGTTCTGCAATCAACAGGCCAATTATCTTGCCCAAAACCACCAACAATGAACGATACAGATTGTGAAATTTCAAACGCCTCACATATGCACATTAGAATTCCCACTGAATCATCCAGTTCTAAATCAGGTATTAAGTATTCTGTTTCAGGTATACTTTCCAACGGTTTCTCAAATGTTAACTCCATATTAAAAATATTGTATCAACCCTTTCATAGTGGGTTACTTATGGAATCGGATAAGCAGTTTTTATACCAGTTGAAAATGGAACAAGTATAGCCTTCGTTACAAGTATTATAATACCCTCAGGAGTAATTACTTGCCCCATACCTGGAGGTAAGTCTAATATTGTTGTTTCTGTAATTGGCCCCTTAGAAGTGATAAAGAGTAGTCCAGCGAAGAAAAACCTCAATAAAATTATTCATAGACTCTTATTTCTTTCCATAATATGATCCTTGACTCTTAAAGATGAATCTGTGCTATTTTTTATAGTTGTTCTCAAAAGCAGGGTTTAACAAGTCGTTCCATATTTCGTTTTCCGTCTTTGCATTATCTTTAATATCTTGATACTTAATTTCAAATTCTGCATGGTCCCCAATAGCATGACTAACACTGATTGAGATTCCCAGCGAGTCATTTGTGAAGTAACTAAACACATCTGCTTGCTTCTCTGTACCGATGTAATCTAAAGAATCTGCATCTGTAAAATTCTGCTTAATTTCTTCGTTAGTGAAATGTTTAAGTGCCTCTCCCTGTGCTGGCCATAATGCCTTAAATCCATCATTTAAAAATTTGCTAGCTAAATCTTCATCAATATTCACGATGTCTTTTAATCTCAGTCTCTCTCCTGACTTGATGTTAATATTTGTAGTGTAAAATAAGTTATTTGGATGTGCTGCATTACTAACATCACCAACTCCCGAATATTGAATGCTTAAAATATTTCTAGTCTCTAAGACAATTTTGTAATCAATATTAATATCTACGAAGCCGCTTGGTTCCTCATAATACTTCAGTACTTTTAAAGCTTCATCCTTCAAAGTATTATTAAGCTCGTTCTGCTTATCAACATCACTCATTCCAAATAACTGTGGATATTTTATCTTGTAGTTTAATTTATCAGTACTTTTCGAGTCAGTAAACTCAGTTATTTTATAATCTATATAATTTGAAATACTCAGTTTTTGTTGATTATTAGGATCGTTGGTATTTTCTACTTTAGGTGCTTTAGTTTCTTTATTATCATTTGTTTGCACTCTATTATCACTTTCGTTACAAGCACTCATACACAAAGTAAGCACTACTATAAAAATAGCAATAAAAACCTTTTTTTTCATGTATTCACTTACTCCCTTTCAGATAATTAACTCCTTTATTCACTACAGATCTAACTGTAAACTTAATGATTTCCTGACAGAAGGCGAACTTGGATAGGTCGCCCCTCTGTCAGAATTAAATCATCACTTTAGTGATCGTTATCTAAAACTAGTTCAAATAAGTTTTTACTTTTTTATAGACTTTAATTCGATCTTTTAACCCATTAGTTCCGCCATTTACTCTTGTACTAACTTGTTCTACAGTTGCGCCATTATCAATATATTTATTCATTCCATTTTGTTTCCACCACCAGCCAGTTGCCTGCCATGAATAATTTTCACTTACATAATATATACCTTTTTTTACAATATCGGGATCGTTCATTTCTTTAGCAAGCCCTTCATAATTGCTACGACCTGTCAGCATGATATATCCGGCTCCATTATAACGCCTCAGCCCGTTTGATTTATCAATAATATCTCCAAAACGTTCTTCATTTTTATAAGTCCTATAGAAATATGTATGATCCCCATAATCATTTTCTATAGTTCGTTTGCCAAATTCTGATTCCACACTTATCTGAGCAATGAATTTAGCAATCCTTTCTTTATTTTTAGAATGGTCAGTACTACCATCGATGATATATTTATCTAATGTGTAATTCAGCCCATTCATAAATGTAACTGTAAGCGTAGACTCATTATAGCCAATTTCTTCAAGTTGTACTTTTGTAAGATAAACTTTATTCTTTGTTATAAGTTTTTGATTGAATGCAGGTGGAACAAAACTTTTAGTTTTATCCTCTGCTTCAAATCTATGCCCACTCGGATCAATATACCTCAATGGATTATTCTTTACATACGTATACAAATTCAACGTCTGCGGCTCATTCAGTTCCCCTTCATACGTATCCTCATTTATAAACCGCCCCACACTCGAGTCAAAATCCCGCGCCTGCGCATGGGAGTAGCCGCTATAGTAATCATAGCCCAGGCTGGTGTAGCCGAACAGGTTGTCCGGGCCGGACCAGTTCAGGTCGAATTTCTTTGGTTTCTCGGTCACGCCGAATTCATCGTAGCGGTATCGTGCCGAGATGCTGCCGTCCTGGCCTTCCAGACCGATGACGCTGCCCTGTGCATCGCTCAGGTAATAGAGCGTCTTCGGCGCTGAACCTGCTGCGCCCGCTCCGCTGGCTCCAGGTGTTGGTTCCCAATCGTTGCTCGGGTCTCCACTGGCCAGATAGTTCATGCTGATCCGCTCTTCACCGGCTCCGTACACATAGGACTGCTTCCAGTTCTGTCCGTCTGCTCCGCTTGTGGTCAAAGGCTGCGGAATGCTCATGGTGATGTCATTGGTGAAATAAAGATCCATTTGCTGCTTCTTGTACTGCGGCTCCCAGCCGTCACGGTCACCGGCAGGATTGCCCGGCAGGTACGTATCCTGAATTGCCCCGTCACCGATCGTGGTCCGCATGCTGACCCGGTTGCCGTCACCGTCATATTGGTACTGTGTGAAGTCACCCGACATATTGGTGTTCCCGATCAGGCGGTTCGAGGCATCCCATTCGTTGCTCTCCAGCACCTGCGGGCCTGAGGCCTTCGCTGCCTTCAAGAGCATTTCAGGACTCTTTGCTCCATCTGCCCCATAGACGTTTGCGGTGACTCCCGTCCCAGGATCGACACTCGCTCCACCCAGTGCCGAGGCTGGATCTATAATCAGCGATAACGGATCTAACAAGCCAGGCAACGAATTCGCATTTGCATCCACGCTTGCCCCTAGTCCGCTTGCATTCACATCCGAATAGACACTGCCCTGCACCGTCATTCTCGGCGCCATCGTCTTTGTTCTGAGCAGTCTCAGCACCGCTTCGCTGTCTATTCCGGTGACTTCTTGCAGATTGCCGCGCGGGTCATAGGTGTAGTCCTTGTAGTCGCTGCCTTTTTCGAAATGGGTCAGCTTGTTCGCCGCATCGTAGGTATAGCTCTCCAGGGTGGTGATTCCAGCCTCTGTTTCCTCTTTACCCAGGCGGTTACCGACTGTGTCGTAGGAATAGACTACCGTGGAGCCATTCTGCTTCTGCACTTGTACCAGCTGGTTCAGCGCATCGTAAGCGTAGTCTGAGATATCTGCCGGGCGCTGGGCTCCGCTCGGATTATCTTCATCGCTACCGCCTTCCAGGCGCTCGGTGCGTGTTTTGTTGCCCGCCGGGTCATAGACATAGGTCAGTTGTTCCAACAGCCCGCCGCCTGGTGCCGTATGCTTCATCTCCAGCAATTGTCCTACGCCGTCATAGCTGTAGGTGCTCTTGCCGCTGTTCGGTAGCAGCTTCTCTATCAAGCGCCCGCCTGCATCATATTGGTAGCTGGTGATCTGGTGCTGTGCATCCGTCACCTGCTTGATCCGGTCCAGCTTGTCGTAATCATAGCTGACCACGGTGTTATCCGGGTAGATGATCCGGCTGCGTTGTCCGGTTGCCGTCCATTCATAACGCACGTTGTTGCCGCGTGGATCAATGACCGAAGTTGGCCGGTTCAGCGCGTCATAGGTATATCTAGTGTCTCCCGTGCTGTCCGTCATCGTCTGGCGGCGGCCCGCGAGGTCATATTTATATTTTACCGTGAGATTGGTGCCGTACTTAATCTGCTCCACTTGGTTGCCCTTATTATAGGCATATACGGTTGTGTTATTATCCGGTTCAGTGACCTTCTGCAGATTACCGTTCTCATCGTAGGCGAGGGTGGTCTTCTCCTGCAGCGGATTCACCGATTCAATGACCCGCCCCAGTGCATCGTACTGGTAGGAAGTCACTGCTCCCAGTGCATTGGTCTTGTCCAGCAGATTGCCGGAGGCATCGTACGAATAATGAGTGGTGTTGCCCTCCGCATTCTTCACATCCGTCAATCGGCCCAGCGGATCATACGTAAACGCCGTCTCATGATGATTCGCATCCGTGATCTTCTCTACATTACCCCGGGCATCATAGATGTAGGAAGTCTCATACCCAAGCGCATTGCGCACCCGTGTATTCCGTCCGAGCGCATCGTATTCGTAAGAAGTCTTTTGTCCTGCGGCATCTGTGAATTCAGTCATTAGTCCGCGGCCATTGCGGGTGACTGTAGTTTCTTCATTCAGCGGATTAATGGTTCCCGCATCCAGACCCCGGCTGTCGTATTTGGTCGTCCACACCGAATGGTTGGGATCAATCACCGCGACCTGGTTGCCGTTCTTGTCATACTGGTATTCAGTTACCGCACCAAGTGCATCGGTTACCTTCACCAGTTGCCCAAGCGCATTGTAGTCATAGTAGGTGCTGTTGCCTAGCGCATCCGTCTCTTTGATGGTATTGCCTGCCGCATCGTAGCGGTATCGCGTCTTGGCTCCAAGAGGATCGGTAACACTCAGCAGCTCATTGCGCTTGCTGTACGTGTAAGAGGTAATGTTGCCCTTAGCATCCTTCTGGGTTAGCTTATTTCCGTTATCATCATAGGTATATGTGCTCGTCTGGCCTGCAGCATCTGTTACTTCCTTCAGTTGGCCTACATTGTCGTAACTGTAAGAAGTAACTGCTCCGGCTTCGTCCTTTTCTTCTATGACGCGGCCAAGCGCATCATAAGTTTGGCTGGTGCTGTGCTGAAGTGCGTCTTCTGTGCCGTTTAGCCGGTACACCTCGTAATTGCTAACGGTCTTTGTGCCAGCTTCATCGGTCTGCTCCACCGGATTGCCATTGGCATCATAGGTGACATTGCTGGTCTGGTCCAGCGCATTGGTGACAGCAACTGCACGGTCTTTCTTGTCATAACCGACGGCCTGCAGTTTGCCGTCCGCATCCTTGATGTGAGTGGTCCGGTGCAGGGTATCACGTTCAATGATGGTCGTGTATCCGCTTGGGTCTTTGATCTCCTTGGCGAATCCGTCGGCATCATTGGTATAGGCCGTGGTATACCCTTCCGCATCGGTTATGGAGACAGGAACTCCCTTGCTGTCCCTGATAATGGCGACTGTGCTGCCCAGGGCGTCCGTACTTTTGACAAGGTTGCCTGCTGTATCATATTCATAGGCAGAACGGTTGCCTAGAGCATCAATCTCTTTAACCGGTCTGTTCAACGCATTATAGCGGGTAAGTGAAGAGTATCCGCTCTCATCCGTCCTCTGCGTCAGATTCCCGCGCTCGTCGTAGGCCAATTTTCCTTTGTTGCCGTTGGCGTCCGTAATTGCGGTTACGCGGTCGCTGCTGTCATAGCTGTATTTTACAATGGAGCCGTTGGCTGCCCGTCGCTGAGCAACCTGGAAGTTATTATTCCACACATAGGCAGTCTCCTGATGCAGCGCATTGGTCCATGTGGTCTTATTCGCAGTGGTGGAGATGGAAGAAGCCAGTCCCGCAGCGCTCACCGCTCTAGCATGGCTGGAACCCGCAACGCCGGCACCACTTTGGGAATAGGTCAAAATCGTCTTGCCTGCCCCTACTCCCGTATGGACGATAGGTGTCTGATTCGGAGTCATATCTCCGCCAAGAACGAACAGGCCGCCGGTCTGTACATTCAGATTATTGTTGACACTTACGTTGTCACGAACGAACAGATCCCCACCGGTTACTGTCAAATTCGCCGTCTGGTTATTGGATACAATTCCGCCAACGACCATTTCCTGGGCAATGTTCATCTCTACACGGGTGTTGATCGACAAATCTCCGGCAATCAGAATCCGCTGCGCATCAATGGTCAGCCCGCCACTGTTGTAGGTGAGACTGCCTGTCTGCAGCGTATCTCCCACAGTTACGGAAGAATCATTGTTGAGATGAATGGTTCCGCCGGACCACAGATTGCCGTACAAGCCTTGAACCTTCTGCACATCCAGCGCCAGCTTGGTATTAGCATTCAGCCCCTGCTTCAGGATCAATGTGCCGTATACCCGCACGGTGATATCCTTATTCGTATTCATCCCGTCCACGATCAGGACTACAGGCTTAAAGGGCGATCCGAAGGTAACACTATCTTCCACATTCAGTTGGCCCGAACTGACCACTGCCGGTGAAGCACTGCTGGCCGCAATCGCACTTTGAATGTCAGCAATTCCGCCTGGAGCGGCAACCGCAGAGGCAATAAAAGCATTCCGCTTGCTCTCAATCGTTCCGATACTGCCCGCCAAATAGTCGGCTATGAGCGGCTTCAGCCCTTCAACAATCTTGTATGCCGGTGCATGGGCGAGATTGTTCATCGTCCCGGATAGAATCACTTCATCCGAGTCGGGAATATCATGCCCGTTCGCAGGGTCAATCCCTGTCACACCTTCGTCAGGCTCTTCTCCCCGGACCACTGGAGCCACTCGCCCTTCATAGCTGGAAGAACTCGCATTCCCATAAAAGTCGGTAAAGCTGGTCACACGCTGATGATCATCATAGGCTACGCTCATCGCCGCAGTCCCTTTGGGATCTGTTACGCTGAGTACGTGATGGCTGCCATCATAGGTTAGATGGGTTATGGCACCATCCACATCTGTAATGGAGATCAGGTCTCCACTTGCCGGACTGTAATGGAAGGACATCTGCCGGCTAGTCGGATCCGTTACAGCCGTCAGCTTCCCTGCTCCATCATAACTTAAGCTCAGTGAAGCCCCGGCTGTGCTGACCGTTTCCAGCTTCGTTCCCTGATAGGCAAAAGCGATAGCATTCCCGTTCAAATCCGTGACCGATTGCAGCAGTCCCTCCGCATTGAACCGGTACTTATCGCCTTGAGGTGATGTGAGGGTGTAGACACCCGCAGATGGCGCACTTAGCGTCCAGTCGGTCCCGCGCGGTGTCAGATAATCTCCTCCGGACAAAGGCACATATTCAAAAAGCGAACCGTCCGGACTCCTAACCTCCACCTTCCCGCCGCTCAGCGGGTTCAACTTCCATTCGTAACTGTGATGCCATCCGAGTCCACTAACACCTGTGAACGGATCACGGCTCAAATAGCTCAGCCCGAATTGCAGCGGCATCAATGCCTGCAGCCGGATCGAATCACTCGAGTAGACAAAATCTCCCCGGGTCGGATCAACCGGCTCCTGTCCCGATGGGTTCACGATCCGCAGTCGGTCCCGGATGGCCGCTTCTGTAAATTGCGTCAGATCCGTGCTGGAGATAGCCCGGGTCGTCTGCGGATCAGTCAGCAAAATAGAAGTCAGCCCGCTGATCGTTCCCGCCGAGGTCGCAGACAGGTTCAATACGGCAATGTCCTGCGCCTTCTCCTGCATGGCCTGAACCGTATCCAGCTTATAATAATAGGCCGCCAGAGCTTCCCAACTGAGTGAAAAAGCAGGCATCGGCGCACGCAGCACCGCAAGCGGCTCCGAGTATCCTGAGACCTCACCGGCTTTCTTCGCTCTCGCCGTAATATGCGCGGCTTCGCCCAGCTTGATCCCGATCTGCTGGCTCCATTGTCCTGCGCTGTTAACAGCAATATTGGAGAACAGCTTGTCCTCTCCACTGGATGGATAGTAGATTTCCAGTTCAAGCAGGGTTCCTGGTTCAGCAGTCCCGGAGACCACAGATTGTCCAGAAGCAGCAGGTTTGATCTGCAATGCTGCCGGAGGCGCTACTTCGTCGCCGCCAAGAATTTCAAAGCTGGCAATTTGCCCGTAATATACGCCAATTCCATTATATTCAGCAGGGGAGATGCAGACGTTGTAGCGCCCTTCATCCAGCGGCACACCTCCGATCTTGCCATCCCACTCATATTTGTGAACGATGTATTCTCCGTTCAGCTTCGTATCATATACACCGCTCGTAATCAGATCCCCGAGGATCGGGGAAGAGCCGTCTTTTTGCGGAGTACACAGGTTAATCTTCGTCTCATGTTTGTCTTGACCGTTATCCGCAGCATTGAAGCTGAAGGAGATGACCGCCTTATTCCCGGATTCCGGGTTAAGCTCACTCGGCTCAATCCGCATATTCGTCGCCGCAAAGGCTGACGATGTGAGATTGGCGAGTCCCGGAAGAACCGGGAGATATGAGAGGACCAGCAGCAGCGCAAGCATGAGGTTCACGCGCGCCTTCAAGCTGCCGCCGCGCCACTTCCTTGTTATTGTTCGAAATATCATAGACTGATCTCCTATCCGTTATAAGTTATAGTAATTTCAGCTCGGCCAGCAGCTTGTACATTATGACTGCCGCTTCGGCTCTCGTAGATGAATCCTTAGGCTTCAATAGCTGTCCACTTCCTTGCACCAGCTTCTTCCCGACCGCAGCAGCTACGGATTCCCGTGCCCATGCGCTAATACTGCCATTGTCCTTGAATCCGGAGAGTCCAGCCTCACGCTTATCCGAATCCGCAGCAGAAGCCAAGCCCTCTGTAGTACTGTCAATCGCCCGCATCAGCATCACCATCATCTGTTCACGGGTCAGCGGATCATTGCCATGAAAAAGTCCGGCTTCTCCGGTTACGATTCCAGCCTTAGCTGCCGCTTCCACATACGGATAGGACCAGTTCGCTGCTGATACATCACGGAAGGTCGCTGTATCCGGCTGCACCGGCTGTAATTGAAGTGCTGCTGCAAGCAGCTTGGTGAATTCAGCCCGGGTCAGGATGCCTTTTGGCGCATACACGGTTCCATTCATTCCATTTACAATTCCTCTGGCTGCCAGGACTTCTACGGCTTGCTGTGCCCAGTGGCCTGACAGATCTATGAACCCAATATCTCGCAGCATGACCGCATACAGTCCAGAGGCTGTAATCTTGGCCTGCACATATCCTTGCTCTGCCGCAGTTACGCCGCCAATATAGCTCCAGCTTCCCTTTGCCGGATCGTAGCTGTAGATTCCAAGCTTCTCATGCCCCGTCACCCAAGGCTCTTCGTTCGGATATCTTACCGCCAGCTTTGCCGGGATGTGGAATGGGCTACTGGCTTGCACCTGCCAGACGGAACCTGCTTTCTGCAGTTTTTTGCCTCCCGCGTCGAGCAGTACCTTCGTATCCAGCTCTGCTTGAGCCAAGCTTACCGTGGTAGGATCCTGGAACGTTCCTGCTGAAATCTCCAGCCTCGCCCACCCTTCCAATACAGACAAGGTACCCCCAGTACTGCCGATTACCTGACTATCCTTGGCTCCGGTGACTACCGGGGTCTTCGCTCCCGTAGCCGAACCCGTACCGTTGTTAGGCGTTATTCCCGGATCCGGAGTGGTTGACCCTTTTTGCAAATCAATCGATCCTATATAGTTATCACTCTTGCTGTACAGCAGCTTATCGCCGCTTATGCCGATCAGCTTAGCCCCTGTCTCTATCGCCGGCAGCCGTTCTACCGCATAGGTTGAGAGGTTTACTTGATGAAGTGTAGCCATACCGTTCATGTCTTCCTGAAAAACAGCCTGCCTCTCACCTATGGACATAAAGGCATAATCTGCTCCTCCGGGTTTCATCTCCGTGAGATCCACAGGCTGAGACGTCAGATCGTTGATATTCAGCAGCACTACCTTGTTCCCGGAAGCACTGTTCTTTTGCTTGAAGAGCACATAATTTCCGTTAAAAACAAACCAGTCCACGTAGTTCGCTCCGCCCAGACTAACAAGTGCACGCGTAACTCCACTGCTTAAATCCAGCAGGCTAAGGCCCCCGTCACGGGCATTCTTATACACCACATTTCCATCAGCCAGTACAGGGAAGCGTCCCTCACCTAAGTCGGCTTCAAGGCCCGTAGCCAGGTCATGATAGATCATGCTGCCGTAATTGTTGCGCTCGTACCAGACCACACCGACACCATCCGTAGTCGGATTCCCATAGGGGCCGGACTGCTTGTTAAGCTTGGTACGGGTACCTGTTGCAAGATCCGCAGCGTAGATATCCCAGTTCAATGAGGATTCCGGCTCCGTTCCCTTGTCCGCCCATACGGCAGTGTTGCCGCCCACAGAAGGCGCATCCTTGGCAGATGAACCGGTCGTAAGCACTTTACTTGTTCCGCTGGCTTGACTTAGCACGTGCACCTGTTTGACCCCGTTCGCATCTGCTTCCAGCCACACAATCCGGTCACCGGATACACTGTAGTCCGTTCTGCCCGGGTCTGTCCCGGCTGCCGAAGCCAGCTTCGTGCCAAGTCCCCCGCTTAACAGGCCGCCAAGCATGCATACCACCGCCACTGCGGCCACCATGTGCCGCGACAACTTCATTTCCCTTGCAAACCTCATTCACTTCTCTCCCCCAGCGCTATTTATAGGCACGCCAAAAAACCAAGTGCCTTGAGCGGCCCGGCTGCCCTAACATCCTTCCCGGATGAAGTAGGCCCGTGGCTTTGCGTCTCCGACTTTCGTACGGGTTTGCCTTTGTTCTAAACTCGGTTTTCTGTCCCTTTATCCTTATGTATTTGTGACTTTAGATGTATAGGACTCTATCATTATCGGAATTTATTCCTGTGAAATTAATATATTCTATACTTTACTTATTTAGGGATATAGATATAGAAAAAACCACATGGGGAGTAGCACCCGCATGTGGTTCATGTCAGCTCCTATTACTTCTTCTAAGGACCGTGGTGTCCTTGTTAAAGAGATATGCCGCTTCAGCTATATCAGGTCCAGGCCCACAGGAATCCGTCACGGTCCCAGGCAATTCTTCCGCCATGCAGCTTGCGGAAGGCCTTCTTCACATCCTTGGACAACGAGGCATTCCCATTCTCATTCACAAACACAAACTGCTCGCCAAAATTGGCCTTCACATATTCAATCGCGGCGGTCTGGTGCAGGGTTCCCGTAAAACGGATCTCCTTAACCATCCATTCCGCTACCTCTTGCGCGGTTGGTTCCATCAGGTACTGCTCCTTCCTGTACATCCCTCTATTATGCCTTCCCATTGTACCATGAATAGAGCCCGCCGCGAGGGGTGGGACTGAAGGGTTCTGTACAGGAGGCATCCCGTGTTGTTGCCTCTATAGACAGAAGGTCCAAGCAAGGGTACATCAGTGGGACAATCTGCATCTGGAGCAGCGATTAGCCCTGCTATGCCCCCTCCTGTTCCAGATGCAGCAACTGGGAAGGATCCAGCAAAAGAGTCACATGATCCCCTTCCCGGACCCGCAGCCAGCGGCCGTCATTCAGCAGGTCTACGGTCAGACGGATACCCTCGGCCACGACAGTGGCGCGGATAATATTGCCCAGAACCGACACCGCCTGCACGTGTCCGCGTACATCGGACATACCGTCCGCATCATCCTGAATTGCCTCACCCTCCGGAAGCAGAATGACAGCCTCGGGGCGGATCGCAAAACGGTCGGAACGGCTGTCAATTCTGCGGAACAGCGCGAGTGCCTCCGCCCGGCTGAGTACGTTATAGCTGCCAATGAACCGGGCAGCGAATTCTGTGCGGGGCGCCTTGTACAGCTGCTCCGGGGAGCCTTCCTGCACCATGCGACCCTGGTTCATGATGCAGATCCGGTCCGAGAGAATCAGCGCTTCCTCCTGGTCGTGGGTGACGAACAGCGTCGTCATCCCGAGCCGCCGCTGAATATCGCGGATTTCCGCCCGCAGATTCTTGCGGATTTTGGCGTCGAGCGCGCTGAGCGGTTCGTCCAGCAGCAGCAGCCTCGGCTGGACGGCCAGCGAGCGGGCGAGCGCTACCCGCTGCTGCTGTCCGCCGGACAGCGCCTGCGGATAGACATCCCGCTTGTCTTCGAGATCGACCAGCGCCAGCAGCTCTTCGCACCGGCTACGCCGCGCCGCCGGAGCAACACCGCGCATGCGCATGCCATATTCGACATTCTGGCTGACGGTCAGATTGGGGAACAGCGCATAGGATTGGAACACCATGCCCACGTCCCTGCTGCGCGGTGGCAGCTTCGTCAGCTCCTTGTCCGCGAGCTGAATACTGCCGCTGTCCAGCTCGGTCAGCCCTGCGATGCAGCGCAGGAGCGTACTTTTGCCGCATCCCGAAGGACCTAGTAGCGTGACCAGCTCCCCCTCAGCAATGTTCAGATCCACGCCGGCCAATACTGGCGAATCGCCAAAGCTTTTACGGACTCCCTGCAGCTTCAAAAAATCGTTCATTCCCCGATCCCTCCTTATTGTGGGCCTTCAGCCGCTAGGTCTTATTTCACCTGGCTTTTAATCTTCATTCCAAGCTTCATCAGCACGGCCGACAGCAGCAGAATAAACACAAAATAGGAAATGGCTATCGCGCTGGCCAGATGTCCGCTTTCACCCACACGCTGGTACAAATAGACCTGGATCGTCTGGATATGACCGCCCACCAGCATATTGGTCAACACGAACTCCCCAAACAGCACGGAGAAGGACAGCAGCGCAGAGACCATGACTCCAGGCCAGATATTCGGCAGAATCACATTCACAAAAGCCTTACGTCTACTGGCCCCAAGTAGCTCGGCAGCATTCAGCAGCTCTACGGCGGACACGCTCAGCAGACTGTTGCGGATGCCCTGATACATATACGGCAGGATGACCACGAAATAAGCCCCTACCAGCAAATAAGCGGTACCTGAAATGTCGAACGGGCCGGAGGAATAGGTGCGAATCAGCCCCACAGCTGCCACGACTCCCGGCACGGCGTAAGGCAGCACAACAATCCCCTTCATGAAGCTTTCCCAACGCGGAAAATAAACCGTAATGACAAAAACTGCCGGTAGCATCACGGCAAGGCTGAGCAGAACGCTGATGATGCACAAATACAGCGAAGTCCACAGTGCCTTCAGAAAACGGATATCCTGAAACATGTCACCGAACCAGTTCATTGTCCAGCTCCGGGGTAGCAGCGTATTCTGCCAATCCTGGGCAAAAGCGTACACCCCCGTCGCCAGCAGCGGCAACAGCAAGTAGACCATGAGCAGGAACATGAAGGTGCGCGGGGCAAAGCCCGCCTTACGGGTATTCATTGTCCCGCCTCCTCACCGACTACAGGCCAGCGCCGTTTGGATAATCCGCTGCTGCGCTCCCGCCGCGCGGTGCTTTTGCCGCTGAATCCTTCCATCCGACGCACCATCCGCTGATTGAGGAACACAGCCAGCAGCGTGCTTAGTGCCAGCAGAACCGCGAGTGTGCTGCCCATCTCCGGCTGGGTCACCACATCGCCGGCGACCAAAGAGCCGATGCGGACAGCGAGCAGATTGTAGTTCCCGCCAACCAGCGCATAGGCCGTGGCATACGCCCCCATTGCATTGGCGAAGAGAATGCCAAGTGTGCCGAAGATCGCTGGAGACAATACCGGAAGACCGACCGTTTTCCAAAATTGCCAGGGCCCTGCCCCGAGCAGGGCTGCCGCCTCTTTCCACTGCTCACGGATGCCATAGAACGCCGGGTACAGCAGCAATAAGGCCAGCGGAATCTGGAAATAGACGTACACCAGAATCAGACCGGACCAGCTGTACAGGTTAAATCCGTCAAATACGCTCCAGCCCCACTGCTTGAACAGCAGCGTGAACACACCGTTGTTGCCCAGCAGAATAATGTAGGCAAAAGCCAGCGGAACCCCGGCAAAGTTCGAGGTCATATTGGACAGCATCAGCAGCCGGTCCCGTACCGCAGGCGCAAAGCGGGTAATACAGTATGCACATAGAAGCCCTGCACCCGCCCCGATCAGGCTGGAGAGGACGGAGATCAGCAGGCTGTTCTTGATTGCCTGCATATAGTAGGCGCTGCTCAGCGCATGTCTGTAGTTACCCAGGGTGAAGCCTGCTCCGTCCGCGCTGCGGAAGCTGCCCGACAGCATGGAGAAGACGGGCACCACCTGAAATGCCAGCACCATCAGCACAAACGGAGCCAGGGCCAGTATCAGGCCGCGTTGTCTCTGTCTCATCCTGCACGCTCCTCTCGTTAAGAATAAGCAAACGGGCGCCTTAGGCATACAAGCTCAGGCGCCCCCGGTTTTTTTATGATGAAACGGTTAGTTCAAATGCACAAGCACGCGTTCCTGCCACAGCTGCGGCAGGCTCTTCGCAGTTTCTTCCCACACTTTGTAGTCGCCAACCGGCTTCACATTCGTATATTCCTCTTGAGGCAGCAGCTTCGCAGCAACATCTTCCGGCAGCTTCACGCTATCGCGGATCGGACGGGCATAGCCTTTGGCCAGATTGATCTGCCCTTCGTCGCTGAGAATATACTCACGCGTCAGCTTGGCCGCATTGGGATGCGGAGCCCATTTGTTGATGACCGTCGCATAGCCGCTTACTACACTGCCTTCCTTCGGAATAGCAACGTTGAAGCCGTTCTTGTCGATCTGATCCTTATAGTTCAGCGCATTGAAATCCCACAGCAGCGTCACTTCCACTTCACCCTTCTCGATGTTGGCAAGGGAAGCTTCAGCATTGGAAAGCCGCCCTTTTTTCGCTAAGTCCTCGAAGAAGGCAATGCCCGGTTCAATGTTCGACTCATCTCCGCCAAAAGCAATCGCTGCAGCAAGCACAGCCATTTGTGCCTGGGCTGCTTTGGTCACATCGCCCACGATGATTTTATAGTTGCCGTTCTTCAGGTCCTCCCAGCTTTGGGGCGGATCCGCTACCAGCTTCGTATTGGTCAGAAAAGCGATACTACCTTGATAACCCACAACCCAGTTGCCGTCCTTATCCTTGGCCCAATCCGGGATTTCGTCCCAGTGAGAAGTTTTATAAGGCTGGGTTACCCCTTTATCTGCTGCAACCGGACCGAAGGCGATGCCCACGTCGCCAATATCGGCTGTCGGTTTATCCTTTTCAGCTTCGAACTTGGCGATCTCCTCCGCACTCGACATATCTGTATCGGTATGTGTAATTTCATACTTGGCCGTAATATCATTCCAGGTATCCTTCCAGTTGGCCCACGAATCCGGCATGCCTACACTGACTACAGCGCCTTCCTTGGTAGCTTCAGCTTCGATTTCACTTAAGCTAAGCTCTTTGGCTCCGGCATTGCCGTTTCCTTCATCTGCTTTGGCTTCCGAGTTGGCACAAGCGGCAAGTAACAGGACGAGCAAGGACAACAGCAGACCCATGGATAAAAGTGCCTCGAATCTTTTCTTCATGATTTCCCTATCACTCCTATTTCTGATTTGCGGGCTCCCTCTCTGATCCAAGCTTATTCGTTGCCCAACTGAAGTATAGGTGGGCACTATTCGCCAGACATTAAGCTGAATAACAGCATTTGTAAAAAAACAGAAGTGCAATGCAAAAAGAGCCGTGCGCTAACACGACTCTCCATAGAAGATTTAAGACAGTCTTACAACATACGTAATGAACTGGTACGCATTATCCCTCAGGACCGCCACGGATGCCAGCAGTTTCTTGCCCGAAGAACTCCAGCGCAGCTGGTCAGCCACCTCAATGTCATTCAGCACAGGCGTCTGCTCTCCAGTCTCCACCTCGGTGATGAACAGACCATCCTGGTCATCCGCCGCACTTGCGGCAGTGGTTGCATAAGCCAGCTTGCTGCCGTCCGGCGACCAGCTGGTTCCGAAGATCTGCTGGGCTGCGGCAAGCCGGGTCTGCTCGCTGCCTTCACTGTCGCAGAGCAGCAGCACCATCTCCCCAGGCTTTGTCCGCTCGACAATAGCCAGTCTGCTCCCGTCCGGTGACGGGACGGCCCACATTACATTCTTTTTCAGCACCTTAGTTTGCCTGGTTTCTGTATCATAGGCACTCAGCTGGCTGTCTTCACCTGTGACGTAGAGAATACGGCTGCCCGTCTGAATCACCTCATGGACAAAAGGTATCCCCGTCTTCAGCACTATCTCCTGCTTGCCGTCCACGCCTGCTTTTATAATATTGCCCTCCATATCCGGGTAAAGCACATGCTCGTTGTCGGCCCAAGCCCCTTCCTCACTCCGAAACTCCGCATCGCCCGCCTTTACCGAAATACCCGTAGCCAGATTCATAATGTAGCCGAGGCCGGTAGCGTCATAGAGTTCTTTGTAAAAAAGCTGGCTTTTGTCCGGAGACAGCTGTGCCGCGCCATAATTCTTCTCACCCTCCTGCAGCGGCGTTTCTGCACCTGAAGAGAGCGTACGGAGATAGAGATTATGCGGATACCGTTCCTGGCCTTCCACCGTCTGCGGAGGAAGACTGCGGTTTTCATGGTCCACCACTATCGCCTCTTCACTGGCAAAATCCGTCCCGCGAATCCCCTCCATCTTATCAATGCCCGCAAGCTTCAGCTTGGTGTAGACCGATTCGCTGGTGTTGTCCATGACCGTGATTTTTTGGCCGGATTTCTCTACGGTCTGACGTGTTTCAGTATTCTCCCTGCTGCAGGCAGCCATGGATAGAAAAACAGCACTGTACAGCAGAATCTGCAGGGCTTTGCCTGGCCTGAAGTGCTTTCGCGGATTCATAGTGGTTCCCCCTTGATTGTGTTGCTCCCAGCATACCGGATGATTATTTCCAAACCGCTCACCAAATGTTTCCAAGTTGTAACTTAATGTCTTCAAGTCATGACGGGAAAAGACAACTCGAACGACGTACCCTCCCCGTCCGGCTCCAGCAAGGTAATCGTTCCGTTCTGCTTCTCTACCAGATTACGGACCAGGGACAAACCTAGTCCTGTCCCGCCCGACTGTCTGGAGCGGTCACGGTTAACCGTATAGAAAGGCTCGAAGATCTTATCTCTGGCCTCCGCCGGGATCCCGATCCCGGAATCCCTGACCGTGATCCAGACCCTGTGGTCCCGGACCCTGCTATGAAGATGAACCGTCCCTTGCGGGACATTATATTTGATCGCATTATCCAGCAGATTGATAAAAATATGCATGAAGCTTTCCTTATCGATCCAGATAGATGCCGGTTCTACGTCCAGCGTGAGGGTGAGCCCATACCGCTCTGCTTTGCCTTTCATACGGCTGCAAATATCCTGCAGTGCATCTGCTACCTCCAGCAGCTCCGCCTGGGATTCAAAATCATATTTCTCCAGCGCCGTCAGCTGCAGCACCTTCTCTACCATTTCATAGAGCCGCTGGGTCTCCTTAGCAATACTGAGCTTAGCATCCGACAGCAGCTTGGGATCATCGTCGTACATATTTAGGAGGTCAACATAGGCCTTGATCGAGGTCAGCGGCGTCTTGAATTCGTGACTGATATTGCCGATGTACTGCTTCTGCTGCTGCTCCAGCGCCTGCAGCTTCTGCACGGCAAGCTGCAGCTTGCGCTGCTCCTCATCCTTCGCGGCAATGCTGCTGTCAATCTCCCGGCTCATGAAATAAATGCCCTCCGCCAGCTCACCCAGCTCGTCTGCGCGCTTAACTGGAGGAGCGGAGATGTACTCGCCGCGGCGGATGGATTCCGCCGCCTTCTTCAGCCGGCCGATGGCCGCGGCAGCCTTGTTGAAATACAGATAACCGCCAATAAAGCTTAAGGCTAGAACCACGGCACCTGTAGTTAGAAAAAGATTCAGTAGGGTCTGCCGGAAGCTTCGGGCTTCCTGCAGCGGATACTCCAGCCGGATCACTCCCATCTGTTGATCCGGCCCCTGAAGCGGCGCTAGATAGAGCATGGTATCGCCTGTGCTCTGGTAGGCGATTTTGTTCTGCAGCGCATAGGCTATTGCTGTTGCAGGTTTCTGCTCGACCGCCGGGTCTCCCCCCTGCCGGGATGTCCCTACCTGCTGCCCCTCTGCATCGTACAGTGTCACCTGCAATCCGGTGAACCCGGCCAGCTCTGCAGCCAGCGCTTTTCCCCGCTGCTGCATGAATGCCTGCGGGGCTAGCCGCGTGCCGGTATAATAGGTCTGTTTGACGCGCAAATTCACCGTTTTGACATGCTGGGCAAGTACGCTCTCGATCTGCGCCTGCTGGTTACGCCCGACGCCTTGCAGTACGAAATAGCTCAGGATACTGATCGACAGAATCAGCAGCACCGCCAGAAACAGGCTGAACTTCAGCTTGATGCTGATCCTCATGCGAAGCTCCCCGCCGGGACCGCTTTATAGCCAACCCCATAGACGGTTTGCAGAATATTCTGATACGGCTCACCCAGTTTTTTGCGCAGCCGCTGGATATGAATATCCACTGTGCGTGTACCACCGGCGTAGTCCATCTCCCAGACCTGCTCCAGAAGTTCTTCACGCATATAGACCCGCTGCGGATGGGAGAGCAGCAGGTGCAGAAGATCGAACTCCTTCGGTGTTAGCTCCAGAAGTTCCTCCCCAAGCTGGGCGGTTCTCCGGTCTGCCTGAACCCGAAGCGCACCATATTCGATCAGCTCACTTCGGACCTCGGCCGTATTCTTCTCCAGCCTACGCAGCAGCGCCTTCACCCGGGCGAGCAGTTCCCGGATCTCAAACGGCTTGGTCATATAATCATCCGCACCCAGCTCCAGGCCGACGATTTTATCGACAATATCATTTTTGACGGTGAGCAGGATAATCCCGATGTCATCCCGGTCCTCCAGCTTGCGGCATACATCATACCCGTTCAGCTTCGGCATCATCACATCAAGCACCATCACGTTCGGATGGAAAATCCGCGCTTTGGTGAGCGCCTCTTCGCCATCTCCGGCGGTATCCACCTCATAGCCTTCACGCCTCAGCGCATAGGCAATCGCATTCACAATACCCGGCTCGTCATCGACTACCAGCACTTTTTGGTTCATTTAAGGTTCACCTCTCTCCTTTACGGTTATTTATTTCATGGCCCGGCCTGGCTCATTCGTAACCTTGCCCTTGATTTTCACCTATCTCACTGACGGACAGCATGCAGAAAAGTTACCATTTACTAAAATACGATGACCCGCATGATAATACGAAGTATCCTTCAAAGGTTCATTCTTTAGGTTATCTTAAAGAAGAGTTAAGCTTAACCTCAGCTTTGCCGGCTACAATGAAATTAAGCATAAAAGTATCCAAGCCGACAAAACTAATAACCCCATGCCGATATAATATAGCTTGAAAAGAGGATAATTTATATGAATATAAAACGAGTGATGATTGTCGGGAGTATGATTGTGGCTATCTCATTTAGTGGAACCACCTGGGGCAAGCCTGTCGCAAGTGCGAGTCCTGTCGCCAAATGGTCCGTCACCAATGTAGCCGAGAAGGACGATTTGTTGGAGGCGCTGAACCAATCTTCGGATGAGGAGTTGTATGACGCGTTGTATGACGGCAAGTCGCTCAAGGATATCGCTGCCGAGAATGGCGGGAATATTGGAAGCATCATTAACTTGCAGGTGAAGCAGCTTACACAGCAGCTCGATCAGCGCCTCGCCAGCGGCAGCATTACCCCGCAGCAATATGCCGCGCAAAAAGCCGAATTACAAGAGATCGTGACGCAAAGTGTAATGACTTCATTCGGCTGACAAAGGTACATACTCTCTATATAGTCTGAAGAAACAGGCAGTCTCCTAAGCAGTATTTTTCTGCGGAGAGAGCCTGTTTTTTATTTTGTGCGCAGATGTGCCATTGAATCCCTGTCCGCTCTTTAAATAGAACGAAAGCCACCTTATCTAGAGTAGAAATCCCCCTACTCTTACATCCAAGACTAGTGCTGGTTCTTGCTGTACCCCATGTTCACGACTTCTACTAATCTACTCTATTGACCATTGGAATATTATCACATATTATTGCAATAATAAAAAATTAATCCTAAATAACGGCATTTAGTCAGGTGGTGTTTCCATTGGAGTCTACAACCACGATTCGCGATCAATTAGCGGCTTATCTAGCTCAGCAAGGCATGTCCATTAATCAATTTGCTCTCCAATCCAGAATTAATTCCGGGACACTCAGTCGTGTGATTAGCAACAGGCAGCCGATTGCCATGAATCATCTGGAGCGGATCACACAGGGGATGGGGCTGCAGGAGGATTATTTCTTTAGTCTATATGTGGATGAATGTTTTCTTCACTCGGCACCGACCTGGCGGCGGTTACGCCCATTTCTGATACGTTCTGCGGAGCTCGGCCGCCTTGATTGCATTGAGCAAGTGGTTCTGAATCTGCTCGACAATCTGATCTATGCTCCCATGCTATTTGAAGTGGCTGAAGGACTGTATCAGCAGGGGCAATGGCAAGCTGCGGCGTTACTCTACAAGAATGTGAGTGCCAGTGAGAAATATCAGAACTCGGAGCGGCTGGCGGTATGCCAGTACCGGCTATTTAGAATTGCTCTAGGGGACGATCAGAGCATTAATTTGCGGGAGGCAATCCTCTTTGAATGTTACATAGATCGGTTGGATGAGGCTGAACAATTAGATGGAATAATAGATCTGCTGCATGTCTACTATTCCTTACAGCATTGGCCTAAAGTGGAGGAACTCGCACAGAAAATGCTCCGGCTGGCCACACTACGTTATAATCTACAGCACCATTCGAGTCGTAAACAGGTCAACGGCAAAATGCCTCAAAGACCGCTGTATCTGTATATTCTGAACGCCCATCTCTTCCTATCAAGTATTTACATGGAATATGGAGACTATAAATCTGCTCTAGAGCGTGTGCCACTCTATATGGATGGAAGCTGGATACAAGAGGATAATGAAGAAGTTCAAAAGACTTTAACCCAGTTTCGGGAGTGGGGGACGGCGAACATCTATTTGTACCGCGTACTGGACGGACAGATGGATGTTCTGGCTGATTATGTGGAATATATCTCAACGCAACCGGACGAGATATTTACGGCAGTGTACCATATCATCAAATCGGCTAACCGGTACGAGTGGAATGTAGATCACATTCTGGAGCGCTTCTCTGCCCACATCCCATACCGTTCCTACAGATCGGAATTTGGTGAATACAATCAGCAGATTATGGCAGACAAACACGCCAGGTTTCTTGCTGAGCTGGCGGCTTATTACTTACATAATCAACGAAATGAAGGAATTAACTTCATACTGCAAAGTTTGGAATCATCTGCTAGAATTAACAACGAGAGCATAGCAATCACTTGTGTCGACCTGTTTGAACAATATCGGTACGCAGCAGGAGAAGACCAAATGGAGAGATACAAACTTCTGATCAGAGAGGTGCGGAATTCAAATGCCAAGAAAATTTATCAAGCTTCTAGTTTTATGTAGTTTAGTCGCTGTAGCTGTCATTGTTCTCCCTGCAGGAAACACTGTAACCGTGGCAGATAGTACTCCATCGTTGATCCAGCCTATGTCACATGGTATTGGCGGTAGTTGAGTCTCTTCCCCCCCAAAAGTCCGCTGACTAACCAAGCGACGCTCCCGATTAATTTCGGGAGCGTTTTTTATTTTCCTTATCAAAAAAAAGCAACATTCCCCCTGCGGTCAGCAGAAATGTCACTTTTGTTGTATACCGGTTGATTTTGGATCCAGGTAAGGCTTATACCTTAGGTTTATCCCGGGTAACCTCCAGAATATCAAGGAAGAAGACGAAAATAGGAATCCCGAGGATCAGCCCCCATACGCCGATATAATGCTCGGAGAACAGCAGCACAATGAAGGTGTAGAACATGGGCAGGTTCATTTTGGAAGACATCAGCTTCGGATTCAGGAAGTAGCCTTCCATGAAATGCAGCACGGCAATCAGTCCCAGCACATACAGCGTCATTACGAGACCACCGATATTGTAGCCGATGATACACAAGGGGATGAGTGAAATCACAAACCCAACCACCGGAATTAAACTTAACAGGAAGATCATGATCGCCAGGGCGAAAAGGTACGGGAACGGCTCAAAAAAGAAACCCATGATCCATAAGCCCACCACAGTGAACAGGGTATTGAAAAGAGCAATGAGAATTTGCGCTTCAATGACCTTGCCGAACGATGAGATGAATTTCTTGCCGAAGTATTCCAGTTCCACATAGAACCAGGATATCTTGCTGTCTCTCAGGCGGGAGGTGAAATTGACAATACGGTTCTTCTCAAGAATGAAGACAAAGCTCAGAATAGTTGCTAATACGAAGGTGGTTCCCCAGTTGCTGATTTTGAGCACATATCCAATGCCATGGGTCATATAGGATTCATAATTCAAATCCTTCAATTGATTGAACAGATACTGTGTAATTTCATTCTGCGGGAGATCTTCAGAGGTTAGAGTGGTTAGAAAATCGGTCAACTGCTTAATCTGCGTGTATACCTTGGGCAGGTATTTGACGAGCGTTAAGACGATCATCGTGATTAGAGCGAGGTATAATATAACAATAATAACCTTGCTGTTCACCTTGACGAATTTGCCAATCCGCTTCGACAGCAGTACCTGAAAGCTATTCATTACATAAGCAATCAAAAACGTCAGAAGCACCAAATTGAGCATATCCCGGATACTGTACAGCAGCAGTGCAATCAGCGCCAGAATCAAAAAGCGCCGGACTGTTAAATTCGCATAATAACGCTTAAATACATCCATCGTTCCTCTGTTCCTCTCCATTCACTTGCAATTAGTCCTTACTATATAGTCTACAGTACCGAAATCACTTATAGCAACTGAACACCCCTTCAAATATGCGAAAACACAAACTTTATGTCGGATTATCGGAGGCAGTCTGCCGTATGCTATAATATATGGAAAAAAGCTGGAGGCTGAATCCTTTATGGGTAAAATTATCTGCATCACCGGTGCATCATCCGGAATAGGGCTGTCTTCTGCTCTGAAATTCGCGAGCGAGGGCTGGACCGTCTATGCGGGAACCCGCAACCTGGAACGGGATCAGGAGCGTTACAGCCAAGTGGCCGATCTGAAATTTGTAGAGATGGAAGTCACTGAGCCTGACAGCATCCAGGGGGTAATGGATCAGATTGAGCAGGAGCAAGGCCGCCTTGATGTGCTGTTCTGCAACGCTGGCTTCGGCTACCTCAGGGCGCTTGGACAAGCACCGATAGAAGATATTCACCGCGTATTCGACACCAATGTCTATGGAGTCATGCATACGATCCGTGCGGCGCTTCCCCTGCTGCGCAAGACCGGATACGGGCATATTGTCGCGACCTCCAGCGTGGGCGGGCTGGTGGGCCAGCCGATGAACGAGATCTACTGTGCCAGCAAGTTCGCCCTGGAAGGCTTGCTGGAAAGTATGGCTACCTATTACAAACCACAGTTCAACATTGACATCTCCTTGCTGGAGCCCGGTGCGATCGCTACGGAGTTCAACAAAACTGTACTTGGGCATGTAGCCAAAACCGGCGGCATTCTGGAAGACGAATATAAGCCGATTCTGGATGCCTACACCGGGACGTTCCTCCAGCGCAATGTAGAACCCCAGACGGCGGACTCTGTAGCCGAAGTCATGTGGGACTTGGTGCACATGGAGCCCAAGCCGCTCCGAATCCGCACTTCGGAACGGGCGGAAGAATTCGTCGCCCGCAAAGTAAGCACAGATCCTACCGGCCTGGAGGGCGTGCTAAGCACCCGCCGGATCCAGCTCAATATGTAAGGTCCTTCGGATGAACCGGCGGTTCAGGCGGTTCCAGTGATTCCGGCCAGCTCCCGCTCCATCAGCTCCTGATTGCTGCGGTGAAATTTGCGCATATTGCGGGGGAAGGTGCAGCCTGCAATGAGCCGATCCACTCCCCCCTGATCTCCGGCAGCTACAGCTGCCCGCAGGCTACGGATATAGCCCAGTCCGGCTAACCTGCGGCACTCAATGTCCAGCAGACTATCCGCTGCCTCCCCATGTCCGGGGATCAGCAGCGGAACAGGATGCCTGGTTATGATCTGTTCCATCTTGGAGAGTGTAGCTTCGTAGGCAGTACTGCTGTCATAGATATAAGGAAACTCCACATCAGACAAATAATCCCCGGCTATAAGCAATTGAGATCCATTAACCACCGTGAACAGGCCGTCATTAGTATGACCCGGTGCAGTATACCCCGTTAACTGCAGCTCCCCGAATGCCATCGTCTGCCCCTCCTGCTCCATAATATGATTCACAACCGGATAAATAATCTCATACGGTCTTTTGAGATAGTAATTATCGTCAAAAGCCCGGATCTCCTCCAGAATCGTTTCCCGCTCTTCCCAGCTTTTCTCCGCAAAAGCTCTGCTTGCGATAACCTCAGCCTCGGGGAAGGCACCATACCCGATAATATGATCAAAATCGGAATGCGTGAACAGTAACAGCAACCTTCTTCTGCCAAGGATACCGCTGACATACTGACGGATCTCCTCCACCTCCCGCGGCAGCCAGCAGGGGTCAACGACCAGTACAGCATCGGCACTCTCTACCACCAGCGAGTTCGTCTCATAAAGATCACTCTGGAACAAGGTGATCTCTCCGCGCTTCCACTTCAGCATTTGGTCTCCTCCTTAACAATGAACTGCTGATCCTGACAAGAGCCATAGGTTTCTTATCATACGTCCATTGTACAGTGTGCGTTTCAGATGCTTAACTGACTAACACAGGAGTAGCACAACCCAGATTGCTTCACCTTACCGAAGCACAGCAACTATGCTATGACACACTAAGACTATGTACACCTTCCCCTACGTACAGCTGCCCCGCTGGCACATGGTCAGCGGGGCAGTTAATTTTCATATTCTACTATCTCTGGATCGGTTCAATCCGGTAGACTCCGGTACCCGAAGGCCCGTCTGTAATCCGCCAGCCGAAAGAGAGCGCGGTTTCCAATCTGTTTTTCTCAGCTTCGGTCAAAGCCACTTCCGCCGCTTCCTTGCCTTCCTCCAGCTCCAGCTTGGCCTGCTTGCCAAGAGCAACGGAAATCCAGCTGCGTATGCCGCGAATGGTATTATATTTGATCTGGTAGCTGCCGGTTACCGCCTGCCGGAATTCCTCCGGCTGCTCATCTGCCAGAGTGGTCAGCCGGGCATAATCAAATTCATATTCACTCTTATCCACCGGCAAATCGCCCGCCTCTACTCTGCGCAGCAGCTCCTCATCGGACCAGCCGAAGGATCGCAGTGATTCCAGCAGCAGGGCATCCCATTGCGACAGCTTTACCTTTATATTGGTCTCTGTCATCTCATCGCCTCCCGTTATCATTGTAGATTAGTGCTGGACTCAGTCAAGAGCCACATAGTGGCCCGGACTTACTTCGCGTAATATTGCCTGTGCCGCTGCTTTCTCTTCTCCAGAGTAACCTTCCAGCCTGATTCTCTGGCTACCCTTACGCGGGTCTGTCTCCAGAATGGAAGACATCAGTGCCTTAGTATAGGGATGGAGCGGGTTGTCATACAATTCATCACTATCCGCTACCTCAACCAGCCGTCCGCCGTACATGACGCCGATGCGGTCTGAAATATGCCGGACCATCGACAGGTCATGGGCAATGAACAGATAGGTCAGACCGAACTCGGACTGCAGATCCTCCAGCATATTGACGACCTGGGCCTGCACAGAAACGTCCAGCGCCGAAATCGGCTCGTCGCAGACAACAAATTCAGGCCGGACCGACAACGCCCGTGCAATAGAGATGCGCTGCCGCTGTCCGCCGCTGAACTCATGGGGAAAGCGGTACAGATGCTCCCGCTTGAGCCCTACCCGTTCTAGAAGTCCCGCAACTGCTTCTTTGCGCTCCCCACCCTGATAAATTCCATGAATCTTCATCGGCTCACTGATCAGCTCGAGCACATTCAGGCTCGGATTCAGTGAGGAATACGGGTCCTGAAAGATCGACTGAATACGGCGGCGGAAAGGCTTAAGCCCCTTCTCTCCCAGCTTGCCAAGCGGCTGTCCATCAAAGAACACCTCACCACCGGTATAATCGTACAGCCGGAGCAGACAGCGTCCCACTGTGGACTTGCCGCTGCCCGATTCGCCCACCAGCCCGAAAGTTTCCCCCTGGCGGATCTGAAAACTCACGCCATCGACAGCCTTTAGCACAGCTGTATCGCGCCCGCGCATATCCTTACCTTTAGAGAAGTGCTTGTGAAGATTATTCACATCCACTAATACTTTACTCTCACTCAACGGAATTCCTCCCCTCGGCATAAGCTGCCATCTGACCCTGCGTATCCTTCGCCAGCCAGCACATTGAGCGGTGACCCGCAGCGAGTTCTACTGTAGGCGGACGTTCGCTGCAGCGGGCAAAAGCATGAGGGCAGCGCTCCATGAACGGGCAGCCCGGAGGTGGGTCGAGCAAATCCGGCGGTGTGCCTTCAATCGGAATCAGACGCTCGCGTGAACCACCTCCGCGCTTCGGAATCGAGCGCAGCAGCCCCTCTGTGTACGGATGCTGGGGACGGTAAAAGATATCCTCTACCGTCCCTTCCTCCATAATCAACCCGCCATACATCACAATCACGCGGGTGCAGACCTGTGCAACCACACCCAGATCATGCGTAATCAGTGCAATGGCCGTATCAGAATTTTCTTTGAGCTCCTTGAATAGATCCAGAATCTGCGCTTGTATCGTCACATCCAGCGCTGTTGTCGGCTCATCGGCAATCAGCAGCTCGGGCTGACAGGACAGCGCCATGGCGATCATCACCCGCTGCCGCATTCCGCCGCTGAATTCATGCGGATACTGCTTCAGCCGCTGCTCCGGATTCTGGATGCCGACCTGGAGCAGCATTCTGGCTGCTTCAGCATACGCTTCTTCTTTATTCAGTCCACGGTGCCTGCGGATGACCTCCGTCAGTTGCTGGCCGATTTTTTTCACCGGATTCAGGGAGGTCATCGGGTCTTGAAAGACCATCGCGATCCGGTTCCCCCGCAGACTCCGCCATTCTTTCTCTGAAAGTCTGCTCAGACGCTCGCCGCGAAACTCGATATTTCCGGCCGTTATGCGGCCCGGAGGAGCGATCAGTGACATAATCGCTTTGGCCGTGACACTTTTGCCGCTGCCGGATTCCCCGACAATCCCTACCGTTTCACCAGCATCTATATGAAAGCTGACCCCCCGGACGGCCTGATTCTCCCCATCCCGGGTAGCGAACGAAACCTGTAAATCTTCAACAGACAGCAGCCGTGTCGTCATGATGTCTTCACTCTCCCTATCTCCGCATCAGCTTCGGTTCAAAGCCGACACGCAAAATATCACCCAGCACATTAAAGCTCAGTACAGTCAGCAGGATCAAAAGACCCGGAAACAGCGCGAGATAAGGCGCCTGGGCAATATATCCCTGTGCGCTGTTCAGCATGCTGCCCCAGGTTGCATTCGGCGGCTGTACCCCAAAGCCGAGAAAGCTCAGCGACGATTCCATCATAATCGCCGAAGCGATATTGTTCGTCGCACCTACGATAATAACCGGCACCAGACCAGGAAGAATATGACGCCAGATAATACCTGAGGCACTCTGACCTGAAGCTTTGGCATAGAGCACATATTCACGTTCCTTGATCGTCATCGTCTCCGCCCGGACAACCCGCGCCACGTTCATCCACATCAAGAGGGCAATAATAATGATAATGTTGCCGACACTTGGCTTCAAATACACGCTGAGCAGCAGCAGAATCAGAAAGGACGGGATCGACATGATTACATCCAGCAGCCGCATCAGCAGATTATCCAGCCAGCCGCCAAAGTAGCCGCTGATTACACCTATGGTGGCCCCGATGCCGGTTGCCACAATCATCGAAGCGAAACCGACCAAGAGAGAGATGCGCCCGCCGTATAGCGCTCTCGCCAGATAATCGCGGCCATAGTCGTCCGTCCCGAACCAATGGCCGGCACCCGGTGGCGTAAGCCTAGCCATGGCGTCCATAGCATTGGGGTCATAGCCAGACAGAAAGGCAAATACTGCCCCAAGCGTGAACACAATCAGAATCAGCAAAGCGGCGACACCCAGACCGTTCGCAAACAGTTCGTCCTTTATATTTTTCCATTTACTGCGATTCATGAGGTCACCCCTTTAGTTGGATTCGTGGGTCCACGAAGCTGTAGAGTATATCTGCCACCAGATTGCCAAAGATCAGCATCAGGGAGGAGAACAGGGTAATCCCCATGATTACCGGATAATCCATTCCCTTAACTGCTGTCATGCCCAGCGAGCCAATACCTGGCCAGGAAAAAACCGTTTCCGTCACGATGGCACCCGCCACCAGATCGCCCATAGACATCCCGAGCAGCGTAATCACCGGCAGCAGCACATGCTTCATGACATGACGGAACAATATCGTCGACTTCTTCGAGCCGAAGGCATACTGAATCTGCACATACTCCTCCTTCAGCTGTCCAATGGTGCTTGAGCGGATATAACGCACATAACCGGCAAGAAAACCAAAGGCCAGCACGGAGCAGGGCAAAATCCCATGTTTGAGCACATCCGCCGCGGATTCCACCCCAATGGTGCGCATGCCCATGCTCGGAAGCAGGTGCAGCTTGATCGCGAACAGGTACATCAGCAGAATGGCCAGCCAGAATAATGGAATGGAGATGCCGATATAGGAAACGAAGTTAATCACCTTGTCGGCCCAGCGGTTCCGGTTCGCTCCGGCAATTAGGCCAAGCGGAATCGAGAGCAGTACAGCCAGCGCAATCGCGCTGCCCATCAGACCGGCCGTTGCCGGCAGGCGCTCCAGAATCTGCCCAAGTACGGGCTGGTGATTAATCAGGGAATACCCGAAGTTCCCCTGCACCATTTCTTTGATCCAGATGAAATATTGAATATAGGCCGGTTTGTCCAGTCCCAGGTTATGACGGATACGCTCAATGTCATCTGCATGCATGTTGGGCGTAACAAAAGACAGCACCGGATCTCCCGGAGCCAGCTTGATCATGGTAAAGCACACGACCGATACAAAGAACAGCATCGGCAGTGTTTGCAGTAATCTTCTTACGATGAGTTGTCTCATACGCAGCTTCTCCCGCTCCCCACCGGCAAAAAAATAAGCTGGGCGGCCCAGCTTATTTTTTCCCGCACTTATTTTCTCCGTGCTTATTTCTGATAGATCTTGGACAGGTCTTCGAAAATAACAACAGGCTTCAGTACTGCTTCTTCAAGACCACCGTAGTTTTTGGATATAGCAACAACAGTTTTGGTATAAGCGATTGGATAGATCGGCGCATCCTCGGCGACGAGCTCTTGCGCTTTTTTGTAAATATCCGCACGTTTGGCTGTATCAGCTTCGCCTGCACCATCATTCAGCAGCTTGTCGACTTCCGGATTCGCATAATGCGAATAGTTCGAAGACGCTCCAGAGGTGAACAGAATGCGGTAAGCATCCGGATCATAGCCCATAATATAACCGGTCAGGGCCAGCTCGAAATCGGTAGACTTCAGGTCGATGAACTTCTGCACCCAGGCAGAGGAATCCATATTCTGCAGTTCAACTTCCACACCGACGGCCTTCAGCTTCTGCTGCACATACAGCGAGATAGCTTCCTGCGCTTTGTTGCCGCTCTGTACGATGAATCTCAGCTTCAGATTGCTTACTCCTGCTGCTTGAAGCATCTCCTTAGCCTTCGCTGTATCGTTATCGAAAGTAGGTACATCATTGGTGAAGTACAGCGCGTCCGGAGTCAGGAAAGACTTAGCAGGATCGGCATATTCACTTGAAGTGTAGGCTGTATGGATAATCTCATCACGACTGAGCGCGAGTGACAGGGCTTGACGGACTTCTTTCTTCGCCAGGGCGCCGGTATCGCTGTTCGCATTGAACATCAGATACGACAAGCGTCCTTCGGCGTAAGGCAGGATTTCAAAATTATTGGTCGCCTGAATCGTGCTTACATCCTTCGGATCCAGGTACTGTACATTAATCTCGCCATTCTGCAGGGCCAGGTTCGCAGCATTCGCATCCTTGGCAATCCGGTAGGTGACCGAATCCAGGTGCGGCTTGCCGCCGAAATAGTTGTCGAACCGTTCCAGCGTCAGATATTCGCCTGCCTTGTATTCTTTGAACTTGAAAGGACCGGAGCCTACTGGAGCAGCATTTTTGGTGCTCTTCTCAATGTCTGTTTCATTCTCAAAAATATGCTTTGGAATAGGAGTTACCTGTACGAGTGTAGCTTCAAACGCCGGGCTGACCTGAGGCAGCTTGAATTCCACAGTCAAATCATCCACTTTCGTGACAGTGATCGGCTTGTCATTAATCAGGAAGTTGGCCCGCAGAAAGCTGTTCTGCTTCTCATCCAGAATCTTCTCAATAGTGAACACCACGTCATCGGCTGTAAGCTTCTCCCCGTCATGCCAGGTAAGTCCGCTCTTCAGCTTCAGGGTATAGGTTAAATTATCGGCAGAAGGTGTCAGGCTATCCGCAAGATAAAAGGTTTTCTCACCGTTGTTGACTTGGAACAGCGGCGCATACAGCGCCTGGTCGATCGTCAGGCTGACACGGTCGCCCGCATAGTTTGGATTAAGCACTACCGGATCGGAAGCTACTCCGATAATCAGGTTCCCTCCATCTTTCGGCCCTTCGCCCGCAGCAGGCTGCTGAGATTCCGCAGGTGTCCCGCTTGCTGCCGGTGATGCGGCGTTGTTGCCCCCGGAGCACGCACTAATCAAAAAAGTTAACAATATTATAGCTACAACCCCAGATAATCCTTTGCGCATATCTTTCTCTCCTCCATGGTCTGTGAGCATGCCCACTCTTTATTTTCAGAATTATACATCGGAATACTAGGAATTACAATGGATTTGAATTTACATAAATGTAGCATGAATGGAAAATACACTACTAGCTGCCTCCCCCGTAAAAAATGAGGGTTAATCCAGTAATCCTGCAAATATATTAAATACATATAATCCATACATCTATCGATACTGGAGTGGACAATGATGAGTGAGAGCAAAATGCGGGTACTGCTTGGCAGCCCGGTTCACCAAAAGCCCCATATTCTGCAGGAATTCCTGAATTCACTACAGCGCTTGCGGCGGGTTAATATCGAGCTGGATTTCTATCTGATCGACGACAATGAGGACAGGGCGTCCAGCCGCCTGCTTGAAGCCTTTGCAGCTAGCGAGAATGAAGTATTCCTGCAAGCCTCCGGCTGTCATGATGCCTATATCCGAAATGAAACAACCCATTACTGGAACTTCAGCCTCGTCTGGAAGGTGGCGGGCTTCAAGAACCTGATGATCCGGCGGGCTGAAGCCTTCGGTTATGATTATCTGTTTCTGGTCGATTCCGATCTGATTCTGCACCCGGACACCCTGCTGCAACTAATCCGGGCAGACAGGGACATTATTTCCGAGATCTTCTGGACGCAGTGGCATCCAAGCACTCCGCAGCAGCCACAGGTCTGGATGCATGATGAATATAACCAATGGGAAGGTGAGCCGGGCGAGCAGCCCAGCCAGGAAGAAATCAGCCGCAGATTTCATCTGTTTCTGGCCAAGCTGCAGCAGCCTGGCATCTATGAGGTTGGCGGACTGGGCGCCTGCACCCTGATCAGCCGTAAGGCAATTGCTGCAGGCGCCAGTTTTGACAGAGTACGCAATATCTCCTACTGGGGCGAGGACCGCCACTTCTGTATCCGTGCTGCCGCCCTGGACATTCCACTCTATGTGGATACTTGCTATCCCGCACTGCACGTGTACAGAGACAGCGACCTTGATAAGGTGGCAGATTTCATCCGGCGTAGCACGGTGGTGCCGAAGATGTTTACTTTTACAAGTAGGGATAGTAACGAAGTTGAAGCTCCAGCCGGGACGCAAGCGGTGAATACTGCCGGGGCTGAATCGTCTGCCCAGTCCGCCGGCCAGGACAGCGACAAGCTTTGGACGGAGTCGGAGGCTTTGCAGCGGCTGCGCAAGGAGCCGTTGCCGGCAGAGGAAACAGACAGCGGCAAGGCCGCCCGTGCGGCGGCTGAATTTGCTGCATCTTTTGAAAGACGGGCTGGGCTGGACAGACCCAAGCTGACCCTGACCATGGTGGTCAAGAACGAAGGCCGGCGCTTTCTGCGGCAGGCACTGCAGTCGCACCGCTTGTACATTGACGAGGCAGTCATTATCGACGACGGAAGCACCGATGATACGGCTGACATCTGCCGGGAGGTTCTTCAGGGGATTCCGCTTCACCTAGTGTGTAACAGCATCTCCAAGTTCAATAATGAATCCGCACTGCGCAAGCAGCAGTGGGACGAGGTTGTGAAGACCGAACCCGAATGGATACTCAGTCTGGATGCGGATGAGATTTTTGAAGAGCGGTTTGCAGAGGACATCGACAGCCTGCTGCGCGAGGACAGCTGCGATTTGTTCTGCTTTCGACCATATGATTTCTGGGATGACCAGCATTACCGGGAAGATAAGTATTGGCGCTCCCATCTCAGCTACCGGCCCTTTCTGCTCCGCTACCGCAAGGATTTCAGCTATGCGTGGAATGACCTTCCCCAGCAATGCGACCGGCTGCCGGAGAATGTTTTTGAGCTTCCTCATCTACTAAGCAATCTGCGGCTGAAACACCTGGGCTGGTCCAGGGCAGAATTCCGGCTGGAGAAATATCAGCGCTATATGCTGCTAGATCCCGACGGCCAGTACGGCTGGAAAGAGCAGTACCTATCTATTCTTGACCCGCATCCACATCTGGTTCCTTGGATAGAGTGAGCGGTGGTATAATGAACCTCATGCGGTTAGAACCCTAACCGGCGAACCTTAACCCCAGGAGGTACATCTTGAAAGCTGATCCGGCACTCCATTCCGCTTCATCCAAACGCAATTATACGCTTCAACTGCTGACGGTATTCGTCGGCTATCTGATCTTCGGCTTTTCTGAAAATATCAAAGGCCCCGCTATCCCGCGTATCCAGAGCGATCTGCGGCTGGATGAGATGCAGCTCGGCACTCTTTTGTCACTGAACTCTCTCGGGTATCTGCTGGCCTGTACCTTTACAGCTCTGCTGATCCGCAAGATTGGCATCAAAGCAGTCAGCTTGCTCGCCTTCGGCTCCATGGCCGTCTCGGGAGTATTCATTTTCCTCTCCCATAGCTACCCGGCGCTGTCAGGATCTTTTTTTCTGATGTATATCGGCAACGGGATGCTGGAAATCGGGCTAGCTGTGCTGGGGGCAAGAATCTTTGTGAAGAATACCGGGACGATGATGAATCTGTCGCATTTCTTCTATGGGTTAAGCTCGACCGTGGCTCCGCTGATCTCCTCCGGACTGATGACGGTGACGATATTCGGCCATATGCTGGATTGGCGCGGAGTGTATCTGATTATATTGATGCTGTCTCTGATCCCTATGATTCCAGCGTTTCTGGGCAAGTTCCCCGAAGATGCTACGCTTACTGAGGACCGGATTCCCCTCTCCGCGATTTCCCGGGATCCGGTCATTTGGCTGCTGGTCGCTGTGCTTTCGTTCGGCGTTATCTCAGAGCTGGCTGTCGGCGGCTGGCTGGTTAATTTCCTGGAAAAAGCCTACGGCTGGTCAACCCCGGCTGCTGCCGGCATGCTGTCCGCATTCTTCCTCTGCTTCACGCTGGCGCGGCTTGTGCTGGGACCCTTGACGGACAAGATCGGCTTCGCATTGTCGCTGATTGTGTTCTCTGCCTTCACGGGCATCTGCACGTTTGCTGCTATTGTGTCGGGGGAACCCGGTGCTATTCTGTTCGCCATCGCCGGTCTTGGGGTCGCTCCCATCTACCCGACAGTTATGGCGCTGATCGCGGACCGCTACCGCAACGGAAGCGATACGGCAATCACCTTCGTCGTCACCCTCATCGGTGTAGCCAGCGTACTGGGCAACTACTTCATCGGGGCGATCACCGAAGGGATCAAGGAAATGTTCTCCTCCGGACAAGAGGAAGGAATAGGACTGCTGCGCGGACTGCAGGCGGGTTACGGCTTCATTGGACTGTGTGCACTGCTGTGCTCTTTTTCGGCATATCTGCTGTATCGTCACTTGAAAACAAAAGGGCAGCTGATGTAAAAGGACTTGTCTGGTGCGTTAGGTGTGTTAGGTGCATCTGGTGCTCTGGTTGGCGTCTGCATCGTAACCGATACAAAAAACAAGCGTCCAAGCCTTTACGGCTGTGGGCGCTTGTTGGCGTGGAACATCAGGTACACTATAAAAATCTGCTAAATATATACAAAGAAGCAGCCAGATTTACGGCGGATGCAACCAGCAACATCACATAATTGGCATACTTGCGTGACCCTGCTCCTGCCTGTGCCGCCCTGATCTCAAAAGCCTGAAATAAACACAGTATACTCAGGCTGAAACTCATCAAAGGCAACCACACATTTTCATTAGGCTTAATAAATACAAGGATTGCAAAAATAAGGACTGCCACCGAGAAAAAATAACGAACTCCTTTTAACCATGATATTTTCCTGATTTTCTCACCCCCGCTGGGTTCATGCGGCCAACTGTTATCAAGCTAAACCGCCTTGACTCTACAGCCACTACAGCTATTGTACAAGAGTGATATGGAACAAAATAGGATAAAATGCGCTTTCCTCAGTAAAATTGGACGGCACAGCGGATTTCCCTGGTTTAATAAAAATAGCTGCACAACATACCGTTCAACATCCGTGATGAAATCCGCGGCCTGTTAAATTGTACGAAGTACAGCTACGCTGTCTTTTGGATTGTCGAAGCGGGCTACCGGCCTCTTCATTATTTAGTGTGAAGCGCCTCTGCCGGCTTCGGATGGCTGATCGATACGGACAGTTCGCCACCCGCTTCGCCTACCTCCATCACCGACCCTTCCTCTGCCTCACCGGCAATCAGTGCACGCGCCACACGGGTCTCCAGACTCCGCTGGATGAACCGTTTGAGCGGTCTTGCACCATATACCGGATCAAAACCTTCTCTTGCGATAAACCGTACCGCTGATTCGCTAAGCACAAGACCAACGCCGCGGTCTGCCAGACGCAGGCGGAGTCCATCTACCAATTTGACCACAATCTGCTCAATCTCAGCCAACTGAAGCGGCTTGAACATCACAATGTCGTCTACACGATTCAGGAACTCCGGCCGGAAATGGCCGCTCAGCTCCTTCATGACCCGGTCCTTAACCGCATTCGTAAGCTCCCCGTTGTCATCGGTGCCCTGAATCAGATGCGGCGAACCGATGTTGGAGGTCATGATGATAATCGTATTCTTGAAATCCACCATCCGGCCCTGTGAATCGGTCAGCCGTCCGTCATCCAGCAGCTGCAGCAGGATGTTGAATACATCGGGATGGGCCTTTTCCACCTCATCTAGCAAGACTACCGTGTATGGCTGTCGGCGCACCGCTTCGGTAAGCTGGCCGCCTTCCTCATAACCGACATACCCTGGAGGCGCACCCACGAGACGGGAGACGCTATGCTTCTCCATATACTCCGACATGTCGATGCGGATCATGCCGTCTTCGCGGTCGAACAGCGACACCGCCAGCGCTTTGGCCAGCTCAGTCTTGCCCACACCCGTCGGCCCGAGGAACAGGAAGGAACCAATCGGCCGGTTCGGATCTTTGATGCCTGCTCTGGCACGGAGCACCGCATCCGCCACCAGCCGGACGGCCTCCTCCTGTCCAACTACCCGCTCATGCAGCGTATCCTCCAGCCGCAGCAGCTTATCCCGTTCACCTTCAACCAATCTGGTCACCGGGACGCCTGTCCAGCGCGATACGATATCGGCAATCTCCTCTTCGGTCACGGCTTCACGGAGCAGCCGGCTCTCCTGATCCTGCGAAGCCGCTTCCTCCGCTGCTTTCAGCTGCCGTTCCAGGTCGGGAATGATCCCATAGCTCAGCTCCGCAGACTTGTTAAGATCGTAGACCTCCTGCGCATCCACCAGGTCTTTCCGGGCCTGCTCCAGCTTTTTCTTCAGTTCGCGCAGTCCCTGAATGGCCGACTTCTCCTTCTCCCAGCGGGCCGTCATGCCCAGATGCTTCTCCTTGAGATCGGCCAGCTCACGCTGCAGGGTTTCGAGGCGGCGCTTACTGGCGTCGTCGGTTTCTTTTTTGAGCGCCGCTTCTTCAATCTCCATCTGCATTAGACGACGGGTGACCTCGTCCATCTCGCCCGGCATGGAATCAATTTCAGTGCGGATCATGGCACAGGCTTCGTCCACCAGGTCGATGGCCTTATCCGGCAGAAAACGGTCCGTAATATACCGGTTCGACAGAACGCCCGCAGCTACCAGCGCGCTGTCATGGATTTTGACCCCGTGATGGACTTCGAAGCGTTCCTTCAGTCCGCGCAGAATGGAGATGGTGTCCTCCACATCCGGCTCGTTGACCAGCACCTGCTGGAAACGGCGTTCCAGCGCGGGGTCTTTTTCAATATATTTGCGGTATTCATCCAGCGTCGTTGCCCCTATACAGTGCAGTTCACCGCGCGCAAGCATCGGTTTCAGCATATTACCTGCGTCCATTGCACCTTCAGTCTTACCCGCACCGACAATCGTATGCAGCTCATCGATAAACAGGATGATCCGTCCGTCACTCTCGCGGATCTCCTTCAGCACCGCTTGCAGCCGCTCCTCGAACTCTCCCCGGTACTTGGCCCCGGCGATCAGCGCACTCATATCAAGCGAGAAGATCGTCTTGTCCTTCAATCCCTCCGGTACATCCTTGCGGACAATCCGGTGGGCCAGCCCTTCCACAATCGCCGTCTTCCCGACGCCGGGTTCACCAATCAGCACCGGATTGTTCTTGGTTTTGCGGGAGAGAATGCGGATGACCCGGCGAATCTCCCCGTCACGCCCGATCACAGGGTCCACCTTGCCTGCCCGCACCTCAGCCACCAGATCGCGCCCGTATTTCTCCAGCACCTCATAGGTAGCTTCCGGCTCCCGGCTTGTCACCCGCTGATGCCCGCGGATCTCCGCCAGCACCTCCAGTAGCTTGTCACGCGTCAGTCCGCGGCTCGTGAACAGCCCGCGCAGCTCCCGGTTCCCGCTGCTGGAGTCGGACACCATCGCAAGTACGGCGTGCTCCACCGCCACGAACTCATCCTGCATCTGAGCAGCCTCCTTCTCGGCCTGCTCCAGCACGGCGATCAGCGACGGCGATGCATACCGCCGCATCGTTCCTGCCCCGGAGCCGCTGACGCTAGGCTTACGCTGCAGCAACTCCTCCGTACCTTGCATCAGCCCGGGTACGGGAATATTCATCTTCTGCAGTAGGCGCGGCAGAAGACCCTCATGCTGCTGGAGCAGCGCCTTGAGCAGATGGAGATTATCAATCTCCTGATGCCCCGCGGACGCTGCCAGCGACTGCGCTGCGGCAACCGCCTCCTGCAGCTTCTGTGTTAACTTGTTGAAGTCCATTTTCCTTCATCACCTTTCTGTGAATTGTACGCTCGCCCGGCCATCGCCCGCGCCGCCCGGCGCTTAGCCCATCGCGGCTTTGCGCCGCGCAGCACCCGGGCCCTGCCGCTTGGGCCCGGCCTGAAAGCTGCCAGCTTCAGCCAGCTGGCGGTACAGCGTCTTCTCCGCCTCCGACAGGTCGGCGGGAATCACAATCTCCACCGCGAACAGAATATCACCGTTCGCACCATCCGGCCGCTTCAGGCCCTTGCCGGAAAGGCGCAGCGTCTGGCCGCCGGCCATCCCGGCCGGGATCTTCAGCTTCACGCTGCTGCCGTCCGGCAGCGGAACCCTGGCTTCGCCGCCAAGCACAGCCTGCCATGGGGCAATTTCTACGGAGCCGTACAGGTCTCCACCCTCCGGCTCATAGATTTCATGCGGCAGCAGATGCAGCGAGATCAGCAGATCACCGCCTTGTACCGCCGCATTCCCCCCGCCACCGGGAATCCGGATAACAGTGTCCTCAGCGGCACGTGCCGGAATGGTGACATTTACATCTTTGCCACCGACTTGAACTCTGATGTTACCACCTTTGTATGCCTGCTCCAGTGTGATCTCAAGCTGCGCCTGCATCGCGCTGCGTCTCTCGCTGAAGGGACTGCCGGCGCCGCCGCCGCTGGAGAAAAAATCAAATCCCGCCCGGTCCGCAGCCCCCCGGCTGCCAAAAAACATACCAAACAAATCCTCTTCAGGAATACCGCCGCCGGAGGAGGTGTAGCCTCCGCTCCATCCCGTGCCAAAAGGCGTATCTCCATACCCCGCCGATGAAGTACCACCCCGCCGCGCCCCGCCTCCGGCTGCACCGCCAAAACCATAGCGGAGCTCCTCATCATAGGTTTTTCTTTTCTCCTCATTGCCCAGCACCTCATATGCTTCAGCCGCTTCCTTGAACTTGGCTTCCGCCTCCGGTGCTTTGTTGACATCGGGATGCCACTTTTTGGCCAGCTTCTGGTATGCCTTTTTGATCTCCTGCTTCGAGGCCTTTTCTCCAACGCCCAATGCTTCGTAATAGTTTGCCGCCAAGGGTACATCCTCCTTTCTTGCGATTGAGCCGCGCTCCTTGTGTACCTTTTATTACCCTATTTCCTATGGTGGTGCTGTAGAATCTACAGCTAATCTATTTCGTGAAAAGGCGCACCATAGCCGGAATCCCCACTACAATGCGCCTTATGATAGTGCTATATGAAAAGCCCGGTGAACCGGCTGTTCCTGCAGGGATCTTAGGGGAACGGCACTGGCCGCCGGCCCGGGATACCCTTTATACCAGCCTATCCGGCCGGACTTGAACGTCTGCTTCTTCAACATTGTGAACACTTAACCATGCCGTAGCGCACTCCGCTTCCCCCGGATGCCTGCTGCATGCCCAATGCCAACTTGCTGATTATTGAAGCTGCTCTTCGGAAGAGCCGCTGTCCTGGATCTCAATGCGTTTGCCCAGCGGCTTTTGCCGTTTCGGTACCGACAGGGTCAGCAGACCGTCCTTCAGCGAAGCGCGGATCTCATCCTCGGCAATGTCCTGCACATAGAAACGGCGGACGTATTCGCCATACCGGCGTTCTCTGCGCACCACCTGATGGTCTTTATTTTCCTCACTGTTTTCTTCCTTGCGTACTGCCTTAATCGTCAAATAAGGGCTGGCATAATCAATGTCGATTTCATCTTTTTTGAAGCCGGGCAGTTCCGCCTCAATCAGATACGCCTGCTCACTCTCGCGGATATCTGTACGGAAGGATAGGGTGGAGCTTTTCATCGGTGCAAAAAAATCATCATTAAACACTTCATTCAGGGACTTGGCCAGCACACCAAAAGCATCATCTCTCCGTTTACCAAAAGGAACCAAATCAAACATCTCTCATTCTCCTCTCTTTGACTTTGACTTTATTTGACCTATGGCCTTATTATAGTCCCCTTTGCGGGGGAAGACAAAACTTGTATAAGCCGAAAAACCGGGGAAATCCGGCATTTCAGCTCATTTTTATAACCAAATTTTAGTGTTATTGCTTATTTGACCTTATTTGACCTTCGTGGCTGGATAACGCTCTTGGTACTCATTCTCCAGCATCTCATCATCACCGCATTATGGTACTCCTGGTTATAGAAAAACGTCTGGCACCGCGCGATTATTATATGCGTAAGCCTCGAGTTCAATCCGTCATTGTCTACCTCTAATCCGTTTAATCGCATCCTCAGTCACCGGCTCGAAGAGGTTAAGAAGGTTGCCATCGGGATCACGGAACAGCATAGAACGGTTCCCCCACGGCATTGTGGTCGGTTCCTTTACCCAATTCTCGACAAATGGCTTCAAGCGCACGTATTCGGCTTCAACATCGTCGACGAGGAACTCAATAATGACAGTTCGATTATTGGCCCCCACTACGGAATCAGCGCCGAATAGCTGCGCCGTCTGGGAGTGGCCGATTGCAAGGGTGCATGATGGCACAACGAGTTCGGCAAATACAGGCGCAGGCCGCTCCGCCGAAACCCCCAGGACTTTCTCATAGAACTCGACGAGACGATCCACGTCGTCAGTAATGATACGTACAGAAGCGAAATTCACAAGATATCATCCTTCCTAATTTTACTTATCTATTTCCTTTACATTTACAGGTCCAATTATAAAAAAACGCTACTGACAACGTTATGTCAGTAGCGTTTTAGAATTCTTTGGGTTATCACACGAATCCGATTTCGGAATGATACGGGAATTCGAATCATTAGTCCATTTCGATAAAATGGCGGATGTCTTGGCGTAGATCACACAGGAGCGAGTAATTGCAGCGAATTGCGTATACCGGACCCTTCATTGCTGCACTAATTATATTTCGTCAGCATACCGACAAGTAGCTCCTTCACCAATTTAGTTAGTTCTTGCGGCTGCTGTACCTCTGCTCCATTGCACAGACCGATCACGAACCGGGCAAAGAATTGCAGGTCTTGATGCGGGATCTCTCCTTCCAGCCAGCCGGTGCCGTTCTCACGGATATGCAGCAAGGGCGCCGACCAAAGCTCGGCTTCACAGGCTTGTACACCTTCATCTGTCAGCTCTATATGTATCCGTACCTGCTCTTTCTTCTGGTTAGACTCCTGGTCCCGGAGCACACCCATCTCCTGCAGTGAGTCTTGTGGCTGATCCATGTTCCCTGCCGGTTCCAGTTTGTTGTAAGCCTCTCTATTCCCCAGATGAACATGCCGCAAATCCAAGGGGGCAGGCCCGGACACCGCATATTTAGCTGTATGAATCCGGTCACATCGGAACACGCGAACGCCGCCGCGCAGGAAACAATAGGCGGGGCAATACCATAATCCGCTGCTGGCATAAATGCCAATGGGTTGGATTGGACGCTCCATACGCTTGCTCCTGGTTTCATATTCAATATTCAGTACTTTCTGCCCCGTCGCCGCTTCCAGCAGTATGGACAGATAAGGAAACTCTGCCTGGCGCCCTGGGGTTACAAAATCAATCCGGTTCTTCATCTCGTCAATACGGTCACGGACATCTCCGGACATATAATGATAGAACTTATGCAATGCGGATACAGACTCTTTCTTGAAGGGCAGGTACTTGTAGTGGCGCAGGGCATGGCTGGCAAAAAAGATCGCCACCGCTTCCTCCTCCGTGAATGCAATCGGCGGGAGGATTCTCTCGTTCAGCACCTGGTAACCGCCGTGCGGCCCCACTTCGGAATATAGCGGAACACCCAGCTCCCCAAGCTCCTGCAAATCCCGCAGTATCGTTCTTGAGGATACGCCATATTCATCCGCCAGTTCTTTAACAGTAAATTTCCGCTTGCGGTTAACGGTCATCATCAGGTCAAGCAGCCGTTTGGATTTTGACATGTCGTAGCTCCATTAACTTTTTTATTTGTGACAATACTTGTCACCATTGTACTCTACAATGAACTTATAGCCCAGCTCTAGCGGGCAAATTCAACAGTAGGGAGCGATGGGAACATGTCAATACAGCTGAATCCTTTTATACTGCTTGACGGAAAGGCACGGGAGGCGATTGAATTTTATCAGAAGACGCTGGGGGCAAAGCTACTCTTCAAGCAAACTGCCGGAGAAGGTCCGCAGAATCCCGATAAACCGATGTCAGAGGAAGCTAAAGCACGTATTGCCCATTCAGTTCTGCAGGTGGGGGAGACGAAATTTTTCCTGGCTGATCTGGAGGAAGGACAGGCGCTGCTTCCGGGGAATGGCATTAACATCTGCCTTACCGTAGACAACACTTCAGAGGCTGAGCGGCTGTACCATTCTATCAAGGAAGGCGGTCAAGTTGAGGTGAAGCTGGGGCCCGCTTACTTCAGTCCTGCTTACGGCATGATTACTGATAAGTTCGGGGTAGTGTTCCAAGTATTTACGAAGCGGGGAACCGGAAAGTAACCACAAACGCAGAGCAGCAATTCTCCAGTAACGGGAGAATTGCTGCTCTGTTAGCCTTTTTGCGGTTATAAATGAGAAGGGTCTGTCTCCACTGTCATTTACTTAATGAACCGGTACAGGATCTCTGCGGATTGAGCCCGGGTTGCCTGACTGAGTGGTTCCAGAGTAGTGCTGCTGGTGCCTTTCATCAGACCGAGATTCAGTACAGCATTCAGCGACGTCTGAGCCCAGTCATGGATTTGGGACCGGTCGGAGAAGACAGCAGTTTGTCCTAAGGATACCGGAGCATCACTGGATTTCAACCGGTAAGCATTATAGATCATGACAGCCATCTCTTCCCTCGTAATGGTCTTCTCCGGAGCGAATTCATCTTGGCTGATCCCTCGGATAATACCAACCTGATACGCCGCAGCTACCGAAGGATAAAACCAGCTGTTGGCGGGTACGTCCTTGAATGGGAGAACGGTATTATCAGCTTGCAACCGCAGGGAACGGACCAGCATTGCAGCAAATTCCGCGCGGGTCACTTGACGATCCGGTGCGAACGCCGTATCCGTTACACCGTTCACGATATGTCCAGCGGATAGAACCTGTACAGCTCTATGTGCCCAGTGTGACTGCACAAGATCCTGATAGGATTTGGTGTAAGTCCATACCCCGTACTTGCTGAAATGGTTAAGCTTCGCAGTCATAGTACCGGTCGCGGTATCGAAGGTCCCGCCTAGATACTCCAGTTTTTGATCTGCTGTTAAATGGTAGATCCCCATCAGCTCCCTGTCCGCCTGGGTGCTGGCTGTGAGACTCAGTCCCACCGGCTGAACAAACGGAGCAGAAAGAACTTGAGCCGTTCCATCTTTGAGGAGCGCCTTAATATTCATATCTACCACGGGCCCTGCTGGGGCAAGCTGTCCTGTCCATGACGAGGCAGCCGCATGAATCCATGTTGCTTGCTCCGATGCAGGGATTGGGGCAATGCTCCACTTAATCGCCTGAAGCTGATCGGCACCCACAGCATTCACCCATTGCTGCAGTGTCTCAAATGGCACTTCCAGCTTGCTGCCATCCTTGACGGAGAACTGTAGCGATATTTTGGCAGCAATAGCCTTCTTCACTTCATCCAATGTTACAGTTACGGCAGAACCGCTAGTATCTGAACCGGACACAACGGGAGTAACAGTAACGTTGCCATCATCCTTGCTACCGCTACCACTGTTGGAAGAAATCTTCAAGGGAACGCGGCTCAGCTCCAGACTATGGTCCAGCACAGCAGAAGTAAGCACGATCTCGTAATTTCCGTCCGCAAGCGATTCTGGCAGTACGATCTTCTGGGAGAAGTCGGCTGCACCTTTAACTGACACTGTATCTTGCCAGCGGTATACGCTCTCACTTACGGTTGTATTGAAGACTTCGACGGTCACCGGCAGAACCAGTGCCGGGTTTGTTTCTTTGACATAAGGCGAGACTGGGATGACGTCGGTATAAGCACTGATCCCTTCTTTGGCGGACATTGCATACGTGATCTGGTCCGTCCCATCCGCAGAGCGGGAGAACGACGTTGTCCCGCTCAGTACACTACTGTCCACGTTAGCCGGGGCAAAATGACGGCTGTGCATCGCAAAGGAGAGGCCGATCGATTTAGTATAGAATGCACTGTCATGCGCTCCGTCCCGAATTTCGGCATAATGCGGTATACCAGCATTCATCAGATACTTGTGCAGTGTATTGACTGCAAGGTCGAACTTGTAGCCGTCCAAGTTACCGAAATCGATGTACAGAGAATAGCGTTTGAGTGCATCAATAGGATACTGGGTCACGATTTTAACCGGATTCTGTCCGGACATCGTAAAGGGGAGTGCCCCCATGTGACTGGCTACGCTGGAGAACAAATTCGGATATTGGAGACCGATGGCAAAGGCACCGAAGCCACCCATCGAGACACCGGATGTGGCTCTGTATCTTGCGTCATCAATCGTTCTATACTGATCATCGATCAGTGAAACCAGATCCTTGGTGACCATGTCCTGCCACTTGACACCATCGGCTCCTTCTCCGTTCACCCACCAGCTCATACCGCTGGAATCTGGAATGACGACGATCATGTCGCGGAGTGAGCCGTCTGCAATGCCGTTATCCAGAATCTGGTCAACTTTGTCAATTTCATAGGATTCGCTATCACTGTTGAACTGGTGCAGCAGGTATACCGACGGATAGCGCTTAGACTGGTCTGTCAGATAGCCAGGAGGCAGGTAGACGCGGTATTTAACCATGCGGTTTGCACTCTTAGAGAAGAACTCTGTAACGTAAAACCGTTTCTGGTCTCCGCTTTCCAGCAGCTTTCCTCCGGTATATTGATAATACTGGGAGACTTGTCCTTCCTGGATGACAACATCCTGTCCGGCAGTGTCCTTACCGGTCATTCGGATGTAGGCCGTATACAGATACTTGCCGTCCAATTCAAATACATATGGACTGGTAATAACGGTCTTAATGGAACTGTAGCTGTTCACCAGCTTGACAGCCTGATCCGCCTTTTGCAGCTTACCATATCCTTTTTCAAAATAACCCGGTGCGAGCGTGTCACGGTAGGCTGCGAAATTTTTGGAGGCAATCGCGCTGAGCTGCTTTTCCGCTAATGCCTTTACTTCGGTTGATAGGGACTCTGCCGGTACTTTAGATGGCAGTTTCTTCTCTTTTTGCAGGGCAGCCTTAGTATAAATGCCTACAGGCCCGGCATACCATCCGCCTCCACCATTCTGATTGTAGATCCGGATAGAAATCCGGTTCACTTCGCCCCGTTTCAGGAGGCCCGAAGGGATGCTGTACTCCCGCGATTGTGCCCAGAATGAGGAGGTGTATCCGCCGTTTTTGAATCCTGTTTCTGCGATGAGCTGGCCATTAATGTAAGTCTGGTCAGCGTCATCAATCTTGCCGGCCAGCAGCGTAAGATCTTCATCCGGAAAATCCTCCGGCACCCAAAACTCGCGGTAGTACCAGGCAGCTCCATAATAGCTACCCATGTCGCTATAGTTGCCAAAGCCGTTCGTCCACCAATCAAGCCCCGGCTGCACAATCCGCCAGTCACCCTGCTGCAGATCCGGTTTCAGGCCTTCTACTGTGCTGTCTGGAAAGGTGTCTTTGGTAAAGTACCAATCTCCCAGCAGGTCAATTTGGGTATCTTCCGGGGCGCTGCCGATCGGAGTTACCTGGATCAGCGGCTTGGTGCCGAAAGAATAGGAGCTGCCCAGCAGATGCCCTTCTAAGGACACCTTGAAGCTCTTATCCGTTCCCAGCGCCGACACGGGAATCGTGAAGGTGCCGGTAAAGGTGTTTTGGTTAGAGGAAGTTACCACATCGCCCAGATCTGACTGATCACTAAAGCGATCTTCACCTTCTGAAGTTGTGACCTTTAAGCGGGTCAACAAGTGGAAGTCGCTGCTCGCTACATTTCCATACACATACTCGGTTACGAGTGAGCGGTTCAGATTAATTGTATAGTCCACCTGTACTTCAGTCTGGTCCGAGATCGCCTGAGGAGCCGCTGTAAAGCTGCCGGTCACCAGGCTTGAGCCAAAACTATTACTGTGCATGGCGAAAGAACGGTCCAGATAAGTCAGGTAGTAATCTCTCGTATGTCCGCCAGGCCGCATCTGATATTCGTGCCGGATATTTTTACCCCGGAAATAGGCGTGGATATCATTTGTCGATCCATCCGCATAAGTCAGGGAATCCTCTGTGCCCCCGTCCAAGTAGTAATTATATGCCCCCAGCTGTCCTACGCTCATAGATTGGAGCAGTGTTAACGGGTTTTGTCCTTGGAGCGTTGTGCCGAGCGCACCCATATGGCTTGCGATCGAACGAAACAGATCGGGGTGCTTGAGGCCGAGCATGAATGCACCATAGCCGCCCATTGAGATTCCGCTGATGCCCCGGTATTGCGGAGAAGCGATTGTCCGGTAATTGGCATCAATCGAGGGAATGAGATCGCTTACAATAACATCCTCCCAAGGAGCACCGGGCTGGTTGATGAACCAGCTGTCACTGCCTGTATCCGGCATGACGACGATCATCTTCTGAATTTCTCCGTCCGCGATCCATTGATCAAGCCGACCTGCCAGGCCGTCTTCCTCGAATTGCAGACTGGACCCTCCCTCGTCATGAAGCAGATACACTACCGGAAACCGTTGATCTGAACGCTCATAGCCTTCCGGCAAATAAATACGATAGCCCAGCTCTTTGTTCAATGTTGCAGAGGAGTATGTTTCTGCATAGAAACGGTCCCCCGTAGTTTGCGCCGCAGCCTTCGCTGGAAGCGGTTGCAATACTGAAGTAATGACTAAGAGGGCAAGTATAATAGATAAAAACTGACGTGCAATCGGTCTTTTCCGAGTGACCAAATAACATTCCTCCCTAAAATTAGTTATTCTCTGTCTTGCAAAGTAAGTATAAGTATAGAGGCTAATGAAGTTAATGGATTAAGTGCGCTGAATTGGGATAATCTGCGCTTTTTCAGAAGTAGAATGAAGAATCCAGAATATAGCGGAACACCCAGCTCCAGCTCCCCAAGATCGGCATAATGCGCAACAAACCGGGCATCGTTCCGGTCCATACATACTTTAACTTTGGATGCAAAGACTCACTTGACATTAGTTTGATGTCAAACTATAATGCAGATATGGAAACTAGAGATGTCATTTCATTGATCTCCAAGATTAGGGAGAAAGTAAACCGGTTCATTGTTACAGAGATGGTGAAGCAAGGGATAGAAGGTATTGGCACTTCGCATGGCGATATTATCTATGCGCTGTTGAAGCAGCCCAGATTCACGATGGCGGATATTTCTAAGAAAATACATAAGGATAAATCAACAGTCACAGCACTCGTCGACAAGTTAGTCCGGCTTGGGTATGTGGCCAAGGAAAGGGATAGTAAGGACTCGAGGGTTGTGTATGTTGCTCTAACTCCAAAGGGGAGAGAATTGGAACCGGTCTTTGAAGCTATATCTGCGGAATTGCTAGACTTGTTTTACTTGAATATCTCGGATAAAGAAAAGGAAGATTTACTTACCATTTTAGAAAAAATACATCACAACTTCTAAAAAAATTTTAACCATTTAGTTTGATATCAAACAATCTGACGAGGAGGAAACCATGTGAGAGATTTTACGAAAGAATTGCCGGAGCATACGGAGAAATACCTGGGGAACAACGATCTATTTCTAGAGATATTCGAGGGGGAACTTCTATCGAAAGCAGCTAACCATAGGCCGCCATTGCTTTTCGTCCACGGTGCCTATACGGGCAGCTGGATGTGGAGTAAATATATCCCTCACTTCATCCGTAATGGCTGGACATGCTACGTGATGAATTTGAGGAGCCACTACAAAAGCAGACTCCTGGATATGACAAAGATAACCTTCGAGGATTACTTGGAGGATATTCAAGAGGTCCTCGCTGAATGTGGCGTTCCGCCGATTGTTATCGGTTTTAGCATGGGGGGTATTCTGGTCCAGAAGTTGGCCGAATCCGCCGATATTGCCGGACTCGTGTTAATCGATTCAAGCATAAGCAGAGAAGTTCATGATGTCGTACCTTACCAAGATATAATCCCGATGACCCCTGGCATCCTATTGCCAGCCCCAGACCGTGAAGATTCAAGTATAGATGAAACACCGGAAGACATTCAATTTCAGAGAAAATATCTGAGCATGGAGTCCGCTAAGGCTTTTAGCGCGTTCTCTTTTCATTTCGGAGCAGCAGGCATATCCATAGACAGCCGTTTGATTTCTTGTCCGTGCCTGGTTATCGCTGCAGTAAGCAGTTATGATAGCGACCGCCGGGGTAGAGTGGCTGCGGAGCACCTTCGTGCTGAATATAAGGGACTGTGGAACACCACGCACACAGGTGTGCTAGTAGGGCAGAGATACAAGGAATCGGTAGATACCATACTGGACTGGCTGCAGAGATTGGAAAAACAACTATAAAAGGCACCCGGCAGACCTGCCGGGTGCAATGAATAAGAGCGCTCAATACAGCGCACGCCACAAATAAAAGGTGGCATAGGCTTCCCATCCGCGCCAGGGCTCCGCCAGCTTCAAAAGCTCTGCTGGGGTCGGCTTCCGATCCATGCCGGTCAGGAATTTGACCGCATTCTGCAGACCCACATCCCCCACCGGGAAAGCTGTGGTGTCATCCAGACAGCGCATCCGGACATACTGTGAGGTCCACGGGCCGACACCGCGGATCTGGAGCAGCCGCTGCTCGGCAGCAGCCGGGGATGGCAATGCCAGCAGCTCTTCGCGGCTTAAACTGCCGCCGGCAATCAGAGCAGCCACGTCCAGCACGGTCCTCGCTTTGCTGCGGGTCAACTGCAAGGCGCACAGCTCCTCCAGTTGCACATCCGCGAATACCTCTGGGCCGGGGAATTGATAATACACATGCCCTCCCCATTCCAGCGATTCTCCATAGGTGGCAGTCAGCTGCTGCTTCAGCCTGTAGGCAAACGCCAGATTCACCTGCTGGCCCAGAATGGCCCAGCATAGCGCTTCGAACAGATCGGGAATACCGACAATCCGCAGTCCCCTGTGCTGCTCCGTAAGCGGCCCAAGCAGCGGGTCCGACTCCGCCAGCCCGTAGAACGGCCGTAGATCACGGTCCAGATCGAACCATTCCCGAATGTATCGGGCCAGCCATGCTACCGCACCTGGGCTAGGAACCTCCCCGTACAGCAGAGTTACCCGCAGCCCGCTTCCTTTCGGGACCATCAGCCGGATAAGCACCGGCTTGTTGTCCAGATTGAAATAACGGGTCGCCCCTTCCTGATCTGTCCTGTACAGGCATTCCAGCGGGGAGCGGTTCAAATACTCCAGACAAACACCGAAATCAAAGAACTCCGGTAGCGGCAGTTCAAAAAGCAAATCGTTCATGCCCCGCCTCCCCCACATGCATAATACCTTCCAGCACCAGCAATTCCTGCTTCAGCTTAAGCCCGCCCCGGTAGCCGGTCAATGTTCCGTTCGTGCCAATGACCCGGTGGCAAGGCAGAATGACAGGCAACGGATTCTGCCCGTTGGCCGTGCCTACCGCGCGCATGGCCTGCGGCCTGCCAATCCTCCCGGCAAGCTCCCGGTAAGTAATGACCTCACCAAATGGGATGGTCGCAAGCCCCTTCCACACCTCCTGCTGAAACGGAGTTCCCCAGATATCCAGAGGAATATCCTTGAAGCTGACTGGTACTCCCGCAAAATAATTTTCCAGCTCCCGGATCATTCCCAGCTGCGCGAATACGGCCTGATCCTCCTGATAACGGTGCTTTGGAGCATAGGTTTGCAGCCATTTCCCCTCAGGCAGCCTCTCCTCTCTCCCAAAGGACAGGCGGATTAAACCTTTGTCACTGGCCCATAGAGTCCAATCTCTGTTCCCCAGGTTCAGGGTATGATGATAAATCGTGATCTCACTCATGATGAATCCCTCCTCGGTTTTGGCTGCGGTATTCGGTCGGTGGCAGACCGGTCTTCCGCGTGAACCACGCGGCAAAGTGCGAAGGCCCGCGAAAGCTCACCGCTTGTCCCACCTCGGCAACCGCAAGCTCTGTGTCGGTAAGCAGTGCACAGGCTTTCTCCACACGCAGTTGATCTAGCCTCTCCGCGGGCGACCGCCCGGTGACCCGCTTGTAGGTACGCTGCAGATGGAAAGGACTGACCTTCAGCGCTCCGGCAAGGGTCTGCAGAGTGACCTTCTGCCCCAGCTTTGCCTCCATCAGCTTATCCGTCTCGGCCGCAAGCACCGCATCCGGACGCAGCACGCCGCCTTCTTCCGGGCGGCATCTTTTGCAGGGCCGGAACCCGGCGGCTACCGCCTGCTCCAATGAATCATAAAACACGACATTCCCCGCCTTAGGCGTTCTTGCCCGGCAGGAAGGGCGGCATAGAATATGTGTTGTCAGCACCGCTGTATAATACACACCATCATAGGTTGGCTCGCGCCGCACAACGGATTCATAGATCTGCTCGAATAACGCCTGTTCCATTGTCAATCACCTCATACCGCCAGTATATACGATTCCATTTGCCTTATCAGCCCTTTGGAACAGGAGAGCAAGATTACGACAGTGCAATAAAAGCAGCATTCTACGCCCTCGTCAACTCATCTGAGCAGATAATACAGGGAATCATTAGGACCAGTAACGTGCCACAAAGAACATAATATGGTAATATTAATATAAAAATTTCCATTATTGAACATTCAGGAGGATCCTTATGCAAAAGCACATATGGTTATTAAGCACTCTCTTTCTTTCCTTTGTGTTAGTTGCAGGCTGCAGCCAGTCCGCATCTAATAACGTACCCGAACCCAGTCCCCCGCCCTCTGAAACTGCGGCTCCAGCACCGGAGAACAATACTTCTCCGCAGGACAGCACAGCCGAAACGGCAGCCGTTCAAGCCGCCACGGAGTATAAAAATTCCGAGTACACGGTCAAGGATTACGCAGATGTCCTGTCTGAAGAGAGCATCGAGCAGCGAAACGAAGCGATGCGATCCTATCTGACAGAAGACTTTTATCAAAAAGCAGTCAATACCCGTTACACTGCCCTGCCTTTAATGGTTGTCCAGAAGCAGCACATGTCTGTGCAGCCTGAAAATTTAAAGTTCACACTGACGGATGGAACAAAAAAAGATATCATCGAACTGAAATACAACGTAGACCTGGTCTTGCTGGATCAGGAGGGCAAGGAAAACCAGCGTGTGTCTATGGAGGGAATATTGACTATGTTCAATGTGAACGGACAATGGCTTGTGCAGGGCGACCGTTTTGACCAAGCCGCGTTCAACAAGCTGATCAACTAATCATCGGTTATCGCAAAAAAAACGCCCCTCCGTGACCGCCATAAACGGCGCTTGGAGGGGCTATATGTGTATATTCCTTTTTCTATATACTGTATATTTTACGTTGTTACAGGAATATATTATATTGCAGCTTTAGGGGCCTGAAGATCCACTGAAGCATCTGTTGCCGGCGGATTCTTCTTTTTCATGTAACCAGAATAGTAAGCAGTAATGATTGGAACGAGTATGGAGGTTACGATAACCGATGCTGCCACGAGTGCGGTTGCTGTCTCAGCGGCTGGCAGAAACTCAGGTTTCATGTTGGCAACCAGCATAGGATTGGCTACAGCGGCACCGGCAGTACTGGAAGCGGCAAGTCCGGCAGTCCCGTTACCACGACCAATGTACTTGTCAGCCAGAATCAATGGAACACCTGTAATAATGATAACAACAATACCAAGGAGAATACCAAGCAGGCCTGTATCTACAATGACACCCAGGTCAATGGAGCTACCCAGTGCGAAACCAAAGAACGGAATAAGAGTCTGTGTAGCTTTGCCGAAGTAAGCGCGAAGATCATGGTCCAGGTTACCCAGCAGGAATCCAATCAGGAAAGGAAGCACAGCGCCTACAAATACATGCGGTTCGAATACGGCTACCCCGGTGCTTCCCAGGATCAGCATAGTAACAAGCGGGCCGGATTCCAGCGACATCAATACAAAGGCGCCCGATTCTTCTTTGGTGCCATACTGCTGCATAATGGAAGCGTACAAGCCGCCATTGGTCATATCCATTGCGGAGATGATCGCCAGAACGGATAGTCCGGCAAAAAATCCGGTTTGAACGCCGCCCTCAGGCAGGAACTGAATAGCAATCAGGGCTACAACCCAAGCTACAGCGATTTTGGTCAATACGAGGGTACCGGATTTGCGGAGTACCGTTCCGGTTGCTCTTACATCAATAGCAGCACCCATACAGAAGAACCAAACTGCCAAAATAGGTACAGTACCTGTCATCAGGCCTTTGGTGAAGCCTCCGAAATATTCGCCTGCATTCGGAAAAGCGGTGTGGATAATGGCGCCAAGGAACAAAGGAATCAGCATCATGCCGCCAGGAACTTTGTCGATCGTCTGTTTGATTTTCATGTGATTGATCATACCCTTCTCTTAATATGCCTTAAAATTTTGCAAATCTTGATAATTTTGTCTTGCATAGGCGCAGCAAATCAGTCCCCCCAGCCTAACTGTCCGTTACAGTACGCAAACCTGTGATCAGCTGGCTCTGAGGGAAAATTTGCTTGACTACGCTTTCACGTTACTTACGGCTAAGTCCGAGCTCCGGGATCATTTTGGCGAACAAATCGTCGCTTTCTTTTAATTGCCTGGAGAATTCTTTGCCGTCCTTAACCAGCAGTCCAAGTCCATTTTCATTCATATACTCGCGGAATGCCTTGTCTTCGGTTCCTTTGATAAATGCCCCGGCGAGTATATCCGCAATCGCGTCCGGTGTGTCCTTTGGTACAGCAAGTCCTCTCCATGTACTGGTGAAATTCACATGTATTCCGGTCTGCTCCTCCAGAGTGGGAACGCCCGGCAGCGCTTCAGAGCGCTTGTCGGCGTTAATCGCCAGTGTCCGCAGCTTTCCTTCATCCACATACTTTTTCACTTCGGCGGGACTCACAGGCACCGCATCTACAAAACCGTCCATCAAAGCGGAGACGGCGGGCCCAGCACCTTCAAAGGGAATATGTGCAAACTTCACACCTGTTTCCCGTTCCAACGTTATGGCAGCTAAATGCCAAATGCTTCCCGTTCCTGCGTTCCCCATTTTCAATTCACCTGGATGCGCTTTCGCAAAGTCGAGAAATTCATTAACGGTTTGCCACGGCGCGCCTTGCCTTACGGTAATGGCGGAAGGATCAAAATTGGTTTGAGCGATGGGTTTGAACTTCTCATAGGTAATCGGCAACAGGCCCAGATGTGGAAGGATGGTTAATTCGGCCGGCAAAAAAGTCACCGTATATCCGTCACCCTTGGCACTCGCGCCCTCCATCAGTCCGACGGAACCTCCGCCGCCTGTACGGTTGATAACGATAACCGGCTGCCCCAGAAACTTCTCTGTCGCTTTGGCTAATGCCCTTGCTGTTGTATCCGTTCCTCCGCCTGCAGCGTACGGCACAATTAATGTGATCGGCTTCTTGGGAAAATCGTGATCTCCCTTGTTGCTGCGATCGTCCGTTACGCGGTTTCCAATAAGAAGGAGGATGACCACAGCGAGCAGCGATGCCGCCCAGATTCCTATTTGTATTCCCCGTTTCAAAAGCATCCCTCTTCTCTTATTAAAGGATATCGAGCGGTTGGCCGGAACCTACATTCCTGCCGGTTGCTCTCTCGCCTCACCCCCGAATTCTCAAGCATCAGCTAGTGTATTTCGTAGCTGTGAAAGTTTTCTCAAATAGAACTTTATCCTATTCGGGGGTGTCCTACAATCGTATTATCTTATTCGGAATCCTCAGAAACGCTGGAATGGCGCGGTTTTGGCCGATCTGCATACTCGCTGGCATATTTGTTACTCTCCCGGAACTTGCCGGGTGTCGTCGATTTGATTTTACGGAAGGCCCGGATGAAGCTGTTCTCATTCTGGTATCCTACCTGGAGGGCAATATCGGCAATTTTCAGACCGCTGTCCAGCAAAAGCTCACAGGCTTTATCAATTCTCAGGTTGGTGAGGTAGTCATACACGGTTGTTCCCGTCTCTTCTTTGAAGAGGGTACTGACCGAGGATACACCCATATTGATATGGGCTGCGATATCCTGAAGTCCGATATTCTCCTGTAAATGACTCTCCATATACGCGATTAGGCTCTGCACCAGCAGATATTCCTTCGATTGCCGGTGTGCGCCCAGCACATTAGCCATATGAACGACGATACGGCACAACATATCTTCAAGCTCGGTAAGATCCATAGTCGTTACCTGATGCCAAGTGTAATCCGCAAGCTCGGCAGGAAGCGGATGACCCCCAGCCGCAGCTATACTCATGATTTCCTCTAACAGATCATTAATGGACCGGAATACCTTTTGCGGTTGAATGCCTTTCTTTCGGGTATCGGCTGCTCCTCTGCGGACCCACTCCTGTCCCGTCTCGGCATCGGATGAATTCAGCGCGTGCAGCACCTGCTGCCTCCAGGCATCATCGGATGGTCCGACGCCCTCTGTATATTGGTTCTCCATTTCCGTGTATGCATGTACAAGTCCGTAACCTTCATACAGCCGGCAGGATAAGGCCAACATGGATTCGTTATACGAATGGGCTACCTGTGAAATACCGGATGCGGTACTGCCGATCCCGATGGATACGGATAATTTCAGAACCTCCTCCAGAATCCCAACCAGTCTGACCGCTTCCGACTTAAGATCACGGTCTTCCTGCGCTATGGGCTGAAGCAGCACGGCTATACTATCCTTCTGCGGAGCCGCAGTTACAGCTCTCCAGGAGGGCTCAAAATACTCCAGGATAATGTTATTCATCGCATATTTCAGCAGCATCTGGTCCTCTTCCATAAATGCCGCTGCCCACTGTGAATGGCGGTCGATCGATATCATCACCAGCTCAAAGGGACCCTCCAGCCAATCGGCAAAATAATGCTCCCACTTCGTCTGTATTTCCTGTGTGCCCATGCTGCGGGCAATCAGATCATTCACATATTTGGAACGCAGCTCCGGCAGGCTCCAATCCGCTACCAGCGATTTGCTCTGGAAATCACCGACCAGCTTGCCGATTACCGGCTCCAGATCATACAGATTGCCATGCCCGGCGGACTCCATATCCGGTGCCAGCAGCTTGTTGATCCGCTTCAGAGGCCGGAAGGCTGCAAAGTTATAATAGTAGATCGCGCAGCAGCCCACAGCGATGGAGATCAGTGACAGCATAATCATCATGTTGCGTGCCGTTGTCACATTTTTTAGCAGCTGCTCCATGGGAACGAGTGAAACCAGCCGCCAGCCGGTCACATTGGAGAAGGTCTGGTTGGCCATATAGGCCTTGCCCTCAATCTTCACATGGGCGAACGGGCTTACATCAATGTCTTTCAGCATCTTGTTCATTTCCGCAAGGGGAAACGGCACGTTCAGCTTCGGATAGATCAGCTCGCCTTCAAGATCGTACACCAATTGATAGCTCGACAGATGACTGTACATTTTGGAGAACAGCATGTCGTAATCCAGATCAATCAGCACAGCTCCCGTCACCTCACCCTTCTGGACAATCGGGCGGGCTAAGGACAGCAGTTCCGTGTTGCTGAGCTGGGGGTCGGTGCCAGTATATACCCTTCTCTTGATGAGCAGAGGCTTCTCCTTAATCTCCTCAATCCATGAGGTCCAGGCATGCTCCGGCGCCTCATCCCAGGAGGCTTTGTAGCCGTAGCCGCTGGAAATCACGGAATGATCCTTGAATTTGATCACGCTGATGGTGTGAATGTCTGGCTCTGTCGCGAGCGTTATCAGATAATCCTGCGGCCCGGCGGCGATGCCTGCCTGATCTGCTGAGGCGGAGTCAATATATTGTAGGATTACAGGGTGAAACGACAGATCCACCGCTTTATTGTCCGACTCCCGGAATGCCCGGTTCGTCACATCCAGATTGATCTGCAGCAGCTCTATATTCGGCGTGTTCAGCTCGGTATCCAGTGCGTTCCGGTATTCCCTGTAAGAGAACAGGCCGATCAGTATAATCAGCAGCGATACACTGACGGTCAACATCAGGATCAGCCGGTTTTGTTTGTTGTTCAGCAAATATTTTAACTTGAATCGCAGCATTGGCGTTGCTTCATCCTTCCGCGGGTCTTTTGACCCAGACCATAGAGTAGCATGTTTTTTCTATACTTCAATATGGAGCATATCATACTCTTTAAGATTTTAAACGTTTAGAGTGAAGAACATGAACAATGATATAATAGTAGAAGCCATGGGGAAACGGATTTGCCATTCCTGTAAAGGGACGGCGCCGTTTCTACTCGTGATAAACACGCGGGTTCACAAAGAATTTTGTACAGGAGATTACCTAATGCAGCCTAATTTGATGATCAACGACGCCGAATGGGACAAGCTCATTTCGGATGTGGCCTATTATTTTGAGGATCTGAATCTCAAGCGGGGATTTCAATATTATAAGCAAAACCGTGTCAAGGCTCTCCGGATGATCTCGCCCCGGAGAGTTATGGCCGTAGTCGAGGGCAGAGAGGATTATGCTGTCAGCCTTGAGCTGGACAACTTGACGGAAAGCCATTGTGATTGCCCGGTGCAGGAGCCCTGCAAGCATATGGCGGCGGTGCTGATGAGTGTTGCCGAATCACAGGAGCGGTCTGTGAATATGCTTGCCAATGCCAAGGCTATCATCGACCGCAAGAAGACAGAGGCCTTAGAGGCTTCTGCGGTTACCGGTGTGTCCGGCAGCCGCCGGGAACAGGCGAAGAAGCTCGCCGGACTGATTCCGGCAGCAACGGTGGGGCAGTGGCGCGAATACATGGCACTGCTCACTGCGCCGCTGGCACAGGCCGTGCGCAATCCGCAGTATTCCGACAGAGCACTGTCCGCCATAATGGAAGCAAAGGCAGATCTGGCCCCTGCCGCTGAATTGCTGTTCCAGCTCAATGCCCGTCTATTCATCCTGGAGAGCCTCATCCAGCCGATCAGCACCACGTATAACGCAGGTCCCCTCTCCTCTTCGAGTTATTCGCTGGGATATTACACGGCTATTGCAGTCTCGGAGCTTAAGGGGTCTGTTGCGAACCTAATGAAGTCCGGCCTGCCGCTAGTTTCAGAGCAGGAGGAGTGGCCACGGGTGAAGGAAACCCTGGATTACATCCGGCTGGAGATGCTGACGGAATCGCGCGACCGGCTGCGGGAGCAGCCTTATTTCTCTTTCTGCTACGACCGGCTCTGGACGAGCTGGATTGCCCCGAACACCAGCGGCTCCAAGCTGTATCTGGAGGAGCTTGATGCACTTCGGGAGCGTGCAAGCGGACTGGGCGCCGCAGTGAACCGCTCCGCCCTGCAACTGGCGGAGAGCCGGATGTACTTCTACCTAAGCGACGATAAAGCGGCCTGGGAACGGCTGGCTGCCGCATCGGAGCGGCCCGGCCTTCACCCGGACGAGCTGATGGGCTTTCTCGCGCAGCTCGCTGAGGCCGGGCATTGGTCCCGCCTGGCAGCCTGGCTCGAAGTCACAGGCCCGCTGCTGAACAGCCGCCTCTATAATCTGCAAGGCTATGCCGGTTATTGGGAGGACGCTGTTCGTCATCTCCCGGAAACGGAGCCTCAAATGTGGAGCACCCTGTCGGGGATGCTTCCGCTCTCCCAGGATATCTACGAAGAGAAGCTGCTGGCCTCCGGCAAGTGGCAGGAATGGATGGATTATCAGTTAGCCTCTGGTAAAGAACCCTCCGACTTCCGGGTCAGCGACCTGCAGCCGGTAGAGAAGAACGCGCCGGAGCTGCTGCTGCCCTTCTACCATCAGGCGGTAGAGCGGTTCGTGCTGGAGAAGAACCGGCACAGCTATAAGGCAGCCGTGAAGCTATTGAAGCGGCTCGCCAAGCTGTACAAGAAATTGAAGCGCGAGGCGCGGTGGGAGGAATTCCTGGATGCTTTCACCGCCCGGCACAGCCGGCTTCGCGCCTTGCAGGAGGAGCTGCGGAAAGGAAAGCTGATCCCATGAATACACAAATGCGAAATATTACCGTTCAGCTGGCCTTGAGCCAATATGGCGATGCCCTGATCTATGGCGTCAATGAGAGGAATGACTACGTCCCAGGCCTACTGCTCAAGCAGCAATTGTTCGCCTGGCATGAGGACTCCTTCTATGGCACGGAATTGACGACCCAGAGCGCCGACGGCGTCGAGCTGGTCATACTTCCCGCTGAGCAGGTGATTCCATTCTTCGCGGAACTTAAGGTGCTTCAGCATATCGACTGGAGCTGGGCAGGCAACGCGGAGCTGCTAACCGCACTTGCCCCGGTTCTGGCCGTACTACTGGACGACAGGCAGTACGTTCCCAGCTTCTCCGCCTTCCGCGAAGGCCAGCTGCGCTGGGACTGGGACGGCCAGGCGCTTGCGCGCTCGGCTGCAGGCAATCCAGCCGCAGCGGAGGCGCTGCGCGGGCTGCAGGAGCGCAGCCCACTTGCGGTAGGGCTGCAGGCCGCCTTCTCTGCGGCGGTCTTTCAGCGGTATTACCGCACGGAAGCCGAAGCCGGCGACCTGCGGAGCGAATTCCCGCTGCTGTTCAGCCGCAGCGGGCCCCAGGCCGCCGGGATGGACGCGGACAGCTGGCTCATGTCCATCGGCTGGAAGGCGGACAGCGCGCCGTTCCGCCCTGCCCTGCAGCTGCTGGAGCCGGACGAGGACTCGTCCTCTTGGCGGCTGCAGCTGCTGCTCCAGGACAAGCGCGACGAATCCGCGCTTGTGCCGCTGCGGCTCTCCGATGACGGAGAGCCGCATGGCCGCTGGCCCGCACCGTGGACGGAGCACGTCCACGAGCGGGCGGCCGGGTGGCTGTCGCGCCTGCGGGACAGCCTGCCCGGCGAGCACATCGGCCGCGGGCGCGATGTGCTGGGGGAGCCGCTTAGCGACGAGGTCGCGTGGCGGTTCCTCACGGTCAACAGCCGGCGCCTGCTGGAGGCCGGCTGGCAGGTGCTGCTGCCGGCGTGGTGGGAGGCCGCCAGCCGGAAGAAACCGCGCCTGCGCGCCAAGATCAGCTCCGGCGAGGGCAAGCGCGGCGGCGGATCGCTCTTTGGGCTGGATGCGCTGGTCGACTTCGACTGGCGCATCTCCATCGGCGACGCCGACCTCTCCGAGGCGGAGTTCGCGGAGCTGGTCGCGCGCGGCGAACGGCTCGTGAAGTTCAGGGGCCAGTGGATTCCCCTGGACCCGGCCCTGCTGGCCCAGATTCAGCGGGCCATGGCTGGAATGGACAAGTCGCAGGGCTTGTCCTTCCAGGATGTGCTTCAGCTGCATCTGCTCGGCAGCAGCGAAGACGATGCGGCTGAAGCCGCCGCGGAACAGGCCGAGGAAGAGGCCGCACGCTTCCGGCTGGAGGTCGAGCTGAACGCGCATCTGGTGAAGCTGATCGGCCAGCTTGGGCAGCGTGAGCAGTGGCCGCAGCCCGCAGTACCTGCCGGGCTGCACGCAGAGCTTCGCAGCTACCAGCACGAAGGGTATGCCTGGCTGGCCTTCCTGCGCCGATTCGGCCTCGGAGCCGTTCTGGCCGATGATATGGGCCTCGGCAAAACCGTGCAGCTCATTGCCTACCTGCTCCATCTGAAGGATCAGCAGGAAGCTGCTGAAGCGGACCCTTCAGCAGGACGATTGCGGCAGACGGACCCGCCCGGCTGGCCTTCCCTGATCATCTGCCCGACGTCAGTACTCGGCAACTGGCAGAAAGAGCTGCAGCGCTTCGCCCCTTCCCTGAATGTGATGCTGCATTATGGAGGCAAACGGCTGGATGCGGGCTACTTCTACGGCGCTGCTTCGCAGGCCGATGTGGTCCTGACCTCTTACGCCACGGCTGCTCTCGACCAGGAGCTGCTGAAGCAATTCACCTGGGCCGCAGTCTGCCTGGATGAAGCGCAGAACATCAAAAATGCCGGGACCAAGCAATCCGCAGCCGTACGCAGCTTTCCCGCACTGCACCGGATCGCGCTGACGGGAACACCTATCGAGAATAGGCTCTCCGAGCTGTGGTCAATCTACGACTTTATCACACCGGGTTACCTGGGCAGCGCCAAGTCCTTCCAGGATCGGTTCGCCAACGCTATAGAGAAGGAACGGGACCCGAAGCGTACGGCCGATCTGCAGCGGATGGTCAAGCCGTTCATGCTTCGCCGCAAGAAAAAAGACCCGGCCATCCAGCTGGATCTTCCTGACAAAAACGAGATGAAAACCTATGTTCACCTCACCGCTGAACAGGCGGCCTTGTATGACCAGAACGTCAACGGGCTCCTGGAACGGATGCAAAAGCTGGAAGGCATGGAGCGCAAAGGGGCCATACTGGCCGCGCTGACCAGCCTCAAGCAGCTGTGCGATCATCCGATGCTGCTGAGCAAGGAGGCATTGCCTGAGGCCGATTCCGGGGGCCGCCTCGACACGGCTCCCTTGATTGAACGGTCAGCGAAGCTGGAGCGGCTGCTGGCCATGGTGCGGGAACTGCGTGAGGAGAATGAACGCTGTCTGATCTTCACCCAATATGTAGGTATGGGCAAGATGCTTCAGGCCGTACTGTCACAGGAGCTGCAAGAGCCGGTGCTGTATCTGAACGGAAGTACGCCCAAAAGCACCCGCGACCATATGATTGAACGGTTTCAGGCCCCCCCGCTTCCGGAGGGAGAATCCTTGCCGGCAGACGGCCAGCTGCAGTCTGACCAGCCGAATGTCTTCATCCTCTCGCTGAAGGCTGGAGGCGTTGGCCTGAACCTGACCGCAGCCAATCATGTCTTTCATTTCGACCGCTGGTGGAATCCGGCTGTCGAGAACCAGGCCACGGACCGTGCCTACCGCATGGGCCAGACTAAGGATGTGCAAGTGCATAAGTTCATCTCGCTGGGGACGCTGGAGGAGAAAATCGATGAAATGCTGGAGAGCAAGCAGCAGCTCAGCGATGATGTAATCGCAAGCTCGGAAGGCTGGATTACCGAGCTGTCCACTGATGCGCTGAAGGACTTGTTCACGTTACGCCGGGAATGGGTTGGTTAACCGGACCTTCCGAAACACCGTTTGTCAGGCTGTCACTCTGGCACTCCCTGAATTGGAGTAAGTTGCCAGCTTTCAGCTGATGTGTTAGAATCAACGTAACTTTTGTAGAACGGAGGGTTGCGTGTGATAGACTATATCCGGATTCGTACTTTACGCGGCTAAGCTAATTATATAGCGCGAAAGCTCTGCCCCGTGCAGAGGACTCAGGATAGGTCTATCCATTTTTGAAGGCAACCCACAGCTTGAACTTTGGTCCGGCAGACAGGAACGGAAGCCGGCACACGCCTTTAGGAATAATTGCATCTTCATACACCATATCAATGAACCGCCGCGGCATACAGGTGGAGCAGCTAGCTGTTCCTTCTGGCCGCTGCTTTTTCAGTACATTCATTGTTGCTATGGGAGATGCTGACGGAGGGACCCGGGAGATCCCCCCTTCCCTCCATCCTATTCTGTTGTCCTCTATTGATACTGTTAGCACAGGCAGCCTGCCTGTGCTTTTTTATTTTACTAATGGAGGTTGAATAAATATATGGAAACTGAAACTATACAGCAAAAGGCAGTAATCGTTGGTGTTCAGCTGCAGAATGACAAGGATTTCGCCTATTCCATGGAAGAGCTGCGCAATCTGGCAGCCGCCTGTGAGCTTGAGGTGGTCGGCGAGCTGAGCCAGAAATCCAGCCGCGTTAACCCGTCGCATTATATCGGGACAGGTAAAATCCTTGAACTGAATGCCCTCTTGGAGGCGTACGATGCACCGGTGGTTATTTTTAATGATGAATTATCCCCTTCCCAGATCCGTAATCTGGAATCGGCGCTGGATCGCCAGGTTATCGACCGGACCGTGCTGATCCTGAATATTTTTGCCGAACGCGCCAAGACGAAGGAAGCCCAGCTCCAGGTGGAGGTGGCACAGCTGCAGTATATGCTCCCCCGGCTGACCGGGATGCGTGAGTCCTTGGGCAGACAAGGCGGCGGCTCTGGACTGAAGAACCGCGGCGCCGGAGAAACCAAGCTGGAGCTGGACCGGCGCAGAATCGAGGAGCGGATCACGGCGCTGCAGCTTGAGCTGCAGACACAGGTAGCCCGGCGGCAGATCCAGCGCAAGCAGCGGCGCAAAAATGAGGTGCCCGTAGTCTGTCTTGTCGGTTATACCAATACCGGTAAATCCAGTCTTATGAATACACTGGTGGATACCTTTCACCCCGGCTCGGAAAAAGGGGTTTTGGCCAAGGATATGCTGTTCGCCACACTGGAGACCTCGGTACGCAGTATTGAGCTGCCGGACCATAAGACGTTCCTGCTGACCGACACGGTCGGCTTTGTCAGCCAGCTACCCCATCATCTGGTCAAGGCCTTCCGTTCTACGCTCGAAGAAGTGACCGAGGCTGACCTCCTGATTCATGTAGCCGACATTTCCGATCCGCAGGTCAGCCAGCATATGGCCGTAACGGAAGAGACCCTGAAGGCACTGGGTGCAGATGGAATCCCGACCGTAATCGCTTATAACAAAGCCGACCTGACGGAACTGCCATACCCAGTGGTTGCCGAGAATTCCGTTACCTTGTCCGCTAAGCAAAACAGCGGAATCGCCGAGCTGATCGGGCTGATCCGGGGTCAGGTATTTAATGATTATATCCAGTGTGAAATTCTCGTTCCGTTCGATCGCGGCAGCGTGGTGTCCTACTTCAATGACCATGCCGATGTGCAGTCGGTCAGCTATGAAGAAGAGGGCACACGCCTGAAGCTGGAATGCCGGACTGCCGATTATGAACGGTTCAAGGACGATTTTATTACCATTTCGCAGTAGAAGCAGACCTGCTTAAATGACTCGTTAAACAGACAAAGACTCCGCAGCTGCAGTACTTAGCTGCTGCGGAGTCTTTGTGTTTGAGAATCCCTTATTTAAACGAAGCATATCCTTCATCAGCCATAACCACGCTGCCGTTGATTGCACTTGCCTCTTCCAAGGTAAGCAAATAGACTGAATCGGCTACCTGTTCAGGTGTTGTCAGTTTATTTCCGATGACTTTGGCCTTCATGGATTCGAGCAAGCCCTGATCTTTATAACCCTGGATAATAGGTGTATCCACTGCACCCGGCGCAACCGCCACTACCCGTATTCCATAGGGGGACAATTCTAATGCGGCTGATTTCGTCATCATGATGACAGCGCCTTTGGAAGCATGATAGGCAAAGGTACCTGGGGATGCCAGAAAGCCGAAAACAGATGCTGCATTGATAATCACACCTTTAATGCCGAGCTCCCTCATTTTTTTGCCAGCAGCAATGATGCCATGTACTACACCATGCTGGTTGACATTGATTACACTATGATAGTCATTCAGGTTTTGATCCAGGACAGGCGTATTCCGCCCGATGCCTGCATTATTAAACATCACATCGATTCTGCCAAAGGCTGCAACTGCTTGTCCGATGAGCGCCTCGACCTCTTCATATTTTGACACATCGGTTCTGACGAAAATAGCTTCGCCGCCCGCTGCCTCAATCATTTCAACCGTCTTCTTGCCGCCCTCTTCATTAAAGTCAGCGACAACCACTTGATCGCCTTTACTTGCAAATTTCAAGGCTGTAGCTCTCCCTATTCCGCTTGCCCCGCCTGTGATCACTGCTACTCTTGTGCTGCTCATCAAATTCTCCTCCTCTACGGTGATGTAATAGACTAAAATAGTAATGGGCAATAAATCATCTTTTATTGAAAGTACTTTCATATACAGTGTAACTCTCTCTAAATTTAAATAAAATTTAATTATATTTACTAATAGTTAATCCATACTTAATAAGGAGAGCTGACGATGAATCTTGAACAGATTGAATACATTGTAAAGGTTGCGAACAAGGGGTCTTATACCAAAGCTGCTCAAGATTTACATGTCACTTTATCGGCAATCAGCCAATCCATCTCCTTACTAGAAACCGAATTAGGCGTCACCTTATTCACCCGTTCCCGTGGTCTAGGTGCCCTGCCTACCATAGAAGGAAAACAAATCATCAAAAAGGCAAGTGAAGTCCTGGTAAAAGTGAATGAACTAAAGGACGAGGCTAAAAGCTGCAGCAACACTTTGAGTGGGGAATTGAAGATAGCTACCATACCCGGTCCTATGCATTTACTCGTAGACGTTGTTTCAAAATTTAAGGAGGATTATCCCCAGGTCAAGATTGAAATTTTCGAAAAAGGGCCGAAGGAGATCCTACATGATCTGGAGCACAGCAACATTGATATTGGATTAATCGTGTTAGCGGAGGAGTTTATCGAAAAAAGTGAGCATTTGACCTTTGAAAAGCTTTTAGAGGGGAAAATGGTTGTAGGTGTAAGTAAAAATTCGCCGCTGGCCCTTGAAAAGAAAATCACGCCCGAACAATTAGTTGGACAAACGTTGGTGTTATATGATGATGAGGATCTTTGGGACCATACCCAAGCATTAATCTCCATGTTCGGCCAAGCAAACATTCTTTTCACAACAAATAACACGAAAGCCATTCAAAATGCAGTGAATCGCGGGCTCGCCATTACCATCGGACTAGAGTACTCCTTCACAGATATCCTGCCTGAGATGGTCCCTATAGCGTTTGAAATGCCCAGCTTAACTCCTGTTCAATATGGTTGGGTTCTTCATAAGGGTAGACATCCTTCGCAGGTATCTAAAAGATTCATTCAACGGCTGCAGTCGGAATTTCATTGATTTCGCTTTATCGCAGACACAACAAAGAAGGCAGGAAGGAATGTTCCTGTCTTCTTCTGTGTTTTTGAGCAGTTTAACAGGCAGCCCCCGCCTCTGCGGGACCTGGGTTAAGGCAGAGGGAAAAGGCTTCTGCTTCATCCCCGCCGCAGCTTACCCGCAGCTTCCCGTCTGCAACCGTAATCTGCGGGTTGGAGCCTTGTGGTGCCTGCTGAATATCCAGTGAAAAGACCATAGCCGCCTGCCGGAGAACAGTAAGATCTATGCGCTTGCGCGGGCCGGCGTATAGAACCAGCTCCACCAGAAGGTGTTCCGCACTCTTCTGAACCTCCCAAGACCAGTCACGTCTCGAACCTTCATGTCCGGTAAAGGCTGCAAACCAAGTCGTCAGCACACATTCTATTTCTCCAATCCGGATGACCGCCCCTTCTTCCGTAGACTCAGCCAGCACGTCTTCCATCCGCCCCCCGATCTCCAGCCGCAGCCGTAAATCTTCAGCCTCTATGGCACCCCCGGTAGGGTCCAGGTTGGGATGGGTATCCCCGCCATCGGTGATAAAATCAATACCGAACAGCACCTGCCCTTGTTCCTGCTTCGACTTGAAGCGGGCCGAACAAAAATCATAGCCGTCATGCAGGCAGCGCAGCTGTATATAGGATGGATAGCCGTTATTATCCGCATAGACCAGCAGCGGCCGTCTCTGATTCCACAAATCACTATTGGTAAATGAACCCACACTCACTTGAGGGGTCATAAAAGTAACGGCCCATTTCCCGCTGCCAGCATCCTTCTTACTCCCTTCATACAGCTGCCGGATTTCCCTTGTGGCCGGAACAGTGAAAAGTTCCAGATAAGCAGCCGGGCATTCGAACCCGCTTCGATACCATTCTTCTTCGTAAGGAAGCTGATCCCAATCAAAAAACATCACTTCTCCCCGGGTCGCCAGCTGCAAAAAAGCCTTACCCTGACTATTCAGGAGCGTCTCGTAACAACGTGAATGCGGCCCGGACCATTGTGCAGTCGCCGGGTGGTAATAGCCAGCCACTGTCCTCCAGCTCAGGTCAATCAGTTCACCGCTGAGCGCCCGCACGCTGTCATCCATAGTCTCGGCACGCAGCTTGGACAGCTCCAGAATGGCAATGTACGTATAGACCGGACTGTTGTATTCCTGAAAAGCGCCGCGTTCCATCGTATAGTCATACAGCTTCTGCAGACGCTTCAGTCCATATTCTGCGTAATCCTCGCGGCCCAGCTGTTCTCCGGCGACTCGGGTGACGAAAGCTCCCAGGATTGCGATATTCGTATAGTCAGGCCCGACATTCCGCTTGATGATTGCCTCACAGGCATACTCAATGGATTGGGCCACCGCCGCCCGCAACGGCTGGGGAAACCTGTATCCATGGCGCGAGAGCGCCTGGACCAGCCGGCTGCCGCAGAAATCTGCCCAGTTCCAGTCCGGCGGGGCCATCTGTGCCAGCGGTTCTTCGTAGAACCAGGACCAGATACCGAAGGTATCATGGCTGCGGTCGGTGTCCTGAAGAGATACGACCTGAGTGATAATATCGAAGGCCCGTTGCTCATACTCTGGCAGCTCCGTATCCAGCAGTCCCAGCGCATATGACAGCGAATCCCGCGTAGAATGGATGAACTCGGCTTCACGCAGCGTGGTATGGTAACCCGGACTGCTGAACGGGGAGCGCAGCAGGTGAAGCTCGGGGTTATACCGGGACTCCAGCGTCTGTATTTTACGGATCAGCAGGCGCTGCTGATCGATGGTCTCATGCTTATTAGCTGTAGCCTCCTTACCCGGTATCTTAGGAGCCATGCTTCCCTCTGCAGTTTTCTTCACAATGACCTTCCTTTCCAGTTCCTGATCTAGTCCCTGATCCAGTGCCTGAGCCAGCAGCTGCATTACAAGCCCCTGCCCGTAGAGTGAAGGATACACTTCAATTGCATTGTAGGCTTCTTCGGAAGGCATGACTGGCGTGCCACCGGATACTCCCTGCACTTCACCGTTTTCCGCAATCAGCGGAAGAATGCCGCTCACGGCCAGCCTGGCGGAGTCCAAATAAGAGGAATCCAGCATGCCATTCTTCACGCCTTTGAAGAAGCCGCAGGCAATACCCGCGCTGCCTGAAGTCTCCTGAACGTAATCGGCTCTGTTCAGGACCGTATGCCACAATCCGTTCACGGCCTGACAAGACCGGAGACCCTCTGCAAGCAAGCGGTACCGGTGGTTCAGCTCTTCCGGAATGTCAGTCACGCCTTGAAGCTCCGTCACAATCTGCGGAACTGCCAAGGTGATCCAGGCATTAGCCCGCGCCCAGCGGACCGCAGACATATGATGGCCCTCACGACTGTTCCAGCCATGATACATCAGACCCGTAGCCGGGTCCTGCAGCAGCTGCATATGCAGTAGTGTCTGCTGCAATGCAGCATCGGCCAGCCGGGAATCTCCGGTTATCCCGCCCAGGCGAGCCAGGAACAAGACGGCCATATAGACCGTATCCGCCCATACCTGTTCCGGGAAATCCACATTCTCGGTTACGGTATGCTCCAGCGCCCCTTCCCGTGTGACCGGCGCAGTGTTCAGCATCCAGCCGGCGGTGGATAACGCCTGTTGCAGTAACCAGGGGTCTTCGGTCAGACGGTACAGCTCTGGAAAAATCGCGAAGGGAGCGAGGGAATTGATGACTTTTACTCCATCAGCCTTGCGTTTATTCCGGTTCACCCACAGCAGTAAGTAATCTAGAACCTTCTCCTCCCCGGAGACTGCCGCATACTCCATCAAAGAAATCACGCCAACGCCCGGAACCCAATCCCAGTGTTCGATGTCCATCCCCCAGTGGCCCTGATGCTCCTCCGAGGTCATATATTGAAACAGAAGGTCCAGTGTCTCCGCAAGCTTCCGCTCAGTGTTCAAGATGATGAAGCCCCCTTAAACGGATATAATCTCCCTGGCAGTCCGCCTTCACCGGAGACTGTCCCTGAAAAGGAACCTCCCCGAACAGCGCCTTGACCGTAAGCTCCACTGTTTCTTCATGCAGTGAATAGGCATTTACCAGCGCATCCAGAAACGGCATATCCTGCAGCAAATAGGGGGTAGCAAAAGATATTCCAATCGGACTGACCGTCTCCGCATGCTGCATCGCCCATATCGCTTTGGCTGCCTCGCCTACCGGACGGGCCGTGTTCATCATGCCGTGCAGAGGCAGAAAATAGGGTGCAAAAGCAGCATCCCAGCGAATCCCCGACAACTCCCATTTCCGGATCGTGCTCAGCGGCTCGAATTCATCGAGAATATCGACCTGAAGACCTCTGTTTCTTAAAAGATCCACAAAGATATTCATCCGCTCATACTTGCGCCCTTCCGTCACTTTGTTCAACATGATGACCAGCACCCGCCGGGTAGTCTGAGGATTAAGCGGCAGAATCCCGCCACGGTTGCGGACAAGCGTAATACTGCGTTCTGCCAGGGTGCGGCTCAGCCCTCTTGCTTCCAGATCCAGCTGCGGCGGCAACTTGTCGTTCAGCAGCGGAAGTCCCTTCGGGTCTCGTCCCTCTTCGTCAGTATGCTGCAGACCCAGCCTGGCCTTAAGCCCCAGAATACGGCGGACACTCGCATCCAGACGTTCCATGCGGACGATCCCTTCCCTGACGGCACGCTCCATCACCCCGAAATAATCCGTACCCGGCCATAACAGCACATCTGTTCCAGCGTTGAAGCAGTCAATTATCCGCTTCTCATAGCTACCCCAGGCCAGGAATCCGCCCATATCCAGCGCATCCGACAGCACTACACCTTCAAAGCCCATACGCTCCCGCAGCAGCTCCGTGGTGATCCGCTCCGATACCGTTGCCGGTACGGGCTTCTCCCCTGGATCACCCTCCATCCAGGGAAGTGCAATATGCCCGGTCATATATGACAGCACACCCTGATCAATCATAGATTGCGACACCTGCCCGTAAGTGGCGAACCACTCTTCCTCGGTCAAGCCGTTAATGGTAGTCACGATATGCTGATCGCGGTAATCCACCCCATCTCCCGGAAAATGCTTCGCACATGCGGCCAGGCCATGATCCTGCATCCCCCGCATGACTGCAACAGCCAGCCTTGCCGCCCGCTTGGGATCATCCCCCAGACAACGCGTAGTTATGACTGGATTCATCCAGTTCAGCAAAAGATCTGTGCCAGGTGCCAGCGCCCAGGTAAAGCCCGCCGCCCGCCCTTCCAGCGCTGTGAATTTGCCATACTCATAGGCCAAGCCATCATCATCCGCAGCAGCCAGCGCGAGGAGCGGCGGGAATGCGGTTAAGCTTTTGACTGCCGATCCCGCACCAAATTCCAGATCACCGGAGAACAGCAGCGGATATGTGCTGATCCGCTGCAGCTGCTCCGTCCATTCCCGGTACTCCTCCGCCTTGCCCGCCGCCTTCTGAATAACCTCACCGCCGATAAAAAAGCTGCCCACCGGGTACATCTTCAGGTAGGCTGCAAGCGCCTCGGCATCATTCCCCTTGAAGGGCAGCCGCCCTGCATGATCCTGCATCGTCTGCCCAATCTTCTCCCGCAGGCTCATGGATGCAAGCATCCGCTCCACCCACTCCTGCTCTTCCTTTGTTAGCGGCCTTAACATGGTTACACTCCCTTCTGACTGATTTCGATCCCCCTAACTAATTTCGATCCCCCTAAATCCCCCTTAGCCAAGGGGGACCCCAAGGGCCCCGGCCCTCTGGACACCCGGATGGCTGGCGTGGGCGGAGGGATTGCGCTCCCGGGCTGCAGCGTGCTTAGAGCGCTTCACCCCTGCGGGGACGCTTTGGCTGCAGCTCACCTGCGCAAGTGCAAGGGTACACTTCGCTGCCCCCTAACCCGCTAACAGCATGGGTTCGCTCCGCTGCCCCTAACCCGATAACGGCAAGGGTACGCTCCGCTGCCCCTAAATCTCCAGATTCAAATCACGCAGGTGCCAGATCGTTCTGACCCTGCGTGATTTCTTCACTGCCTTAAGTGTAGTCCGAGAACGGCAGAGACTAAATAAGACCATCTATAATAAAAGTTCGAAATCCTACAAAGTCTCTAGAGGGATAAACATCTAATACATGTAATGTAAAACCTTTAAATACAGTATCCAACCATTGCAGCGCTAGAGTAGCAACCCAACAATGTGGAAGAAGTATCACTAATTCTCGGTTTCCAGTCTATATTCGAGGATTGCACATTTGCAGGATTTCCAGCCGTTTGGCGGCTCGGAGAGCCTTATTGTTGCACATTCTGCAGGATTTCTGGCCAACTGGCGTTTCATTGCGTTTTCGGCATAATAATTGATACAAATTCCACTCAGCACTCGCACCAGCATGGATTTCCACAAGTTAATCAGGAAGATGAAGCTAGGCTCTGCAGCATCTTCATCTGATTTCACCTGACTTCAATTCAAGCCAATACTTAGCGACTCGCTCAGCTTGTTATTCTCCTTATTCATCTCCTCATATCTCCAGATATCATTCACGAAGAAGCTGACCGTGAAATCGCCGAGGGCCGGGACCGTCCACCTTGGCGTACCTTGGGCGCTGCTGTTGGCGGTCAGCGTGATTTCTTCCCCTGGCTGAATTACTGTATGGTTGGTATCCGACCAGGAGACGACACCGCCGTTGACGGAGAAGGCGCCGCCGGTAATCTGCCCGAGTCCCGTAGAGGGATTCAGCGGGGTCGGGCGTACGCCGATATTCTTCACCTTGGCCCAAAAGATTAAGGAATCGCCGAGCTGCGGTGTGGTGTGGGCGGATGGAGAGCCATCGCTGTTCACAATATTCCAGCCAATATCGGTAACAGTCAGATCCGCGAGTGGTGCTGGAAGTGTAGACTCGTAGCTCTCGAACTCAAACCCATGGACCATGACCAGCCCGTCGGTCCCCTTGATCTCAATCTGGTGCAGCCCGTACTCCAGACCGGTAAGCTCATAGACAATCCGGTTCTCTCCTTCAATGCCCGCTTGGGGAAGAACTACCCTCTGCATAAATTGCCCATCGACGTACACGTCGGCACTGCCCATGTCACTTTTGATATCCGATCTCCAGCGGACTCCAATCCCCTTGAAATTGAACAATGCTGTAGCGTCAGGCGCATAGGTCACGTGAGAGACACTGTTGGAAGCAGCCGCAAATCCGGCATAGTCGATATAAGGATGATCATGTTCTACGGTATACCAGGCCGAGACCGGCACATAGGCGCCTTCCACAAGCTTGAAATAATCAATATTGGCGCCATTCCCGGCAGAGGTGAAGCTGATCATGTTATATCCCGGCTGCAGGGTAATCCCATACTGCCTCGCGGTAAAGTTGCTGTTCCAGCTTCCGGTGGATGGGAGCGTTACGGTTGTTACCTTCTGTCCGTTGACAAGAATATTCTTCTTCGACTCCTGATTGGAAGCGTATGCAATAGTTAAAGTGTAGCTTCCGCCGCTCTCAGAATAGAATCCCTGAATCGTCAATCCCCCGGCATGGGTCTGCTCCACAACCCTTCCCCCGGAAGCGATGCTGTAGTAGCCGATTTTGAGCGGTGGAGCAAAAGACGTGGCTTCCGCTTCGAATTTGGTCGGATCTCCAGGTACATGCGGCGTAATCGGCATCGGCAGTGTGGTTGCTGATACGGCTTCGGTCAGCGGCGAGACATTGCCAAAGTCATCCACGGCCTGAATGCTGTAGCTGTATACGGTCTCAGGGGCTACAGTATAGTCATTGTAAAAGGTAATCCGGCCCGGAATAGTCATTACCGGTTCTGTTCCTCCATCCCGGTATACCTTGTAGCTGACGACCCTATCGTTATCTGTTGAGGCATTCCAGGTCACTTTTACCTGCTCATGGCTTACCGCCACTGCGGCCGGGCTTACTGGAGCAGTTGGCGCGATAGTCTCCAGTTCATCCAGGATGTACTGAACTGTCTCGCCTGCACCCAGGGTAACCGAGAGCGTAAGGTTCGGCGTTGCCGCAAGCTGGACATTAGAGTGGGCGGCGGCATAGGTATCGCCCGGTCCAAACCGCTCTCCGGCATACTGCCCGCTGCCGGGCATGGTTACCCGCACCTGCATCGTCACCGGCTGCGTCTCGAAATTCACAAAATTCAGCAGAATTTTATCTGCCGAAGCCCCTATAGCCGAAGTGCCCAGCGCTGAGGTATCTACTGCGCGGAAATACGCCTTTTTACCATTCAGCGCAGAGGGATTCAGGATCTTATAGCTGAGCGGGCGCCCGTGGGTAGCATACGCAGCGGCCAGCCTGCGGAATGTCTTCAGCCGCGTTTCACCTTGCTCATTCGGATTGGCGGCTACAGCCGCCGTATCCTCGAAGCGGTGTGTATTCCAGTTGATCGCAGAGTTGAATAATCCGAACTCGGTCCCGTCATTGAAGAAGGCTGCATGCTGCATAATGTGGTCAACATAGCCGATATCTCCGCGAAGCTCCCGGTCAAAAGCGGAAGCGAACCTATACGCATACGTGCCGTATTTCGTACTGTCGGAATGATTGTCATTGCTCCCGGTTTCACTCATGGCCATCTCTTTGCCGAATCCCTCATCCGCTTCATGGTACACCTGCAAATTCTCATACAGGCTGCCGCCGGGCAGCGGCTGGACGCCGGTTCCGCCATAGCTGTGTCCATTCGTCACATCTGAAAGCGCTTCAATCTCTTCGCGCTGGGCAGCATCCCGCTCCCACCCGTCCGGAATGCCGTTATATGGCCAATAAGCCCAGCCGGGTGCCACAATTTTCAGATAGGGCTGGCTGTTGGTCTGCCGTTCCTCATCCATCAGCTCATGAATCGCCAAGATTGATGAGCGGGACCAGCCGAACAATCCGGGCTCGTTACCTGTCTCCGCGTATTGGTACAAATCCCCGAATTTACTGACAAAAGCCGTATAGTAGCTCCTCAAAGCCGTGCTGATCGTCCCGGCCACCAGATCCGCATTGTTCTTCCAGTTGCCTCCGATAATGTTGACCATTGGCGTAAGATTCAGGTCACGCATCGTCTCCAGATAGTTCCGCCCCTGCGGGTCCCAGCCCGCACTCGTATCCGACCAGAAGGAAGCCCGCATCCAATTGCCGCTATAGGCGATGCCCATCCATTTGGTCATGGGCGCCAGATGGCGGATGGCGTTCTCATCATACCTAAAGGTATTCGCGGCAAGCGTGGTCCCCAGATGCACATACCGTCCATGAATCGGCTCTTCCGCCTGCTGAGACAGGGATTTCAGCTTGAAATAGTCCCATTCGAACCATAAATAGGAGTCTCCAGCATACCCGGGAGCCTGAGGGTCTGCATACAACCCGCGGTCAACCACCAGCTTAAGCACATTTAAGCCAACATGCAGCTGCTCTTTGGGAATATACAGCTTGTAAGTTTGTTTCCAGGTATACTCCAGAGGAGTTTCCCCATTATTCAGACCTGTGATCTGAATCAAACCGCTCATGAGGCCATTGGTGAATACGGCAAGCTGGGGTATCGCGGTGCTTGCATCAATCACTTTGAAGCTGAACTCCACTCCGTACCGGGGAACCGCCGCCAGCATAAACGAAAAATTCATCGTTCCATTGACATCGGCCTTCATTCCTTTGGAGATCTTATTCCATCTGTACGAAGGCATTGGCAGGAACACATTGCTGAACACATTATTGTACACTGTAAATTCGGCCGAACTGTCGTCGGGTTCGCCTACCTGCCACAGCAGGCCCGAAGGATTATAGGTGGCGGTTGTGGCATCCACCGGCATCGAAACATCAGAAGCCCCGCTGGCGTCAGTATCTAGTTCAGCTGCACTCGGAAAATCCGAATTTTCCTGTTCCTGCTCTATAACATCAAGCCCTGAAGGAGCAGCGGATACCTTACGATCATTTGGAAGCACAACCGCCATCAGCATACAGAACATCAGAAACCATAACGCTATCTTTTTATACATTCGCACATTAACACCCTCTTCTATTTAGAATAGAAACAGGGCCCCCAACTGCTAACTTTTGCGAATAGGAATACCCGACATCCTGGCAAGCGGCCGCTGCAAGCTGACAGTAAGAAATCAGAGGGGTGGCCGAACTTTACCGGATATCGGGTCTGCTAATCATTCAACAACTTATTTGGCGGCCATAAATGCATCCATTTGCGACTGAATTTCGCTTATCACGGCATCCAGTCCAGCGGCCTTCAGCTTGCTGTTCATTTCCTTCAGGATCGGCTCAGGATCTTTTTCCCCGGAATACAAGGTATTCTTATATTGCTTCGTAATATTGATCAGCGCTCCGATCTGCGACTGCACCTTGGTCGAGTCAAAGACAAATCCGATTACCGGGGATACCTTGGAGTTTTTATTCCAGTCAGTATAGAGCTGAACCCGCTTTGGATCTTCATCCTTGTTCAGGTAGTTCAGCAGCACATTTCCGATCATCCATGAAGATACGGAGTTATAGCCGCTGTCCGGAATGAATTCGACCGTATTCTCGCCTACCTTGTTATAATGCTTGCCTTCAATGCCGAAGGTTAACAGGTTATACAGGACGGGATCGGTATGAATCAGGTTCATGAACATCATGGCCCGCTCAGGGTTTTTGGAGGTTCTGGAGATGGCGAGCATGGAGCCCTGCAGACTTTTAGTGCTAACCTGTACCGGCAGCAGAGTTTTGATAATCATGGGTTTCTCGGCGAGACGGGTCCAGTCGTTGGTGGATGTTGGATTCATATTGCCGTAGGTGAACCAGGCCTTGCCGCTTTTCACGGCATCCTTCAGCTCTGTTTTGTCAGTAGCGCCATTCTTGTTGATATATCCCGCTTTGTACCATTCCCGGATCAGCTTCAGACGTGCCAGAATCTCAGGAGTGTCATATTCATTAAAAACCTTCATCGTCTTGTAATCGAGCAGTGTCGGAATTTCATTGCTACCATCGAGGTCCTCGCTGTCCGGGTACACGGTGAACCAGTTCAGGCTGTCGGTATGGTTCATGAACAATGGGGTGATACCCGGTTCTTTTTCCTTAATCGTCTTCAGCATCGGTTCTATATCCTCAAGCTTCTGGATACTGTTCACATCGAACCCATACTTGTCGACAATCGCCTTGTCAAAAGCAAAGCCTACCGACTGGCCCAGCTCCTTCTCGGTTGGAATCGCATACAAATGTCCGTTTACGGTAGCGGCTTGCAGGTAAGCTGGATTAATCTGTGCCTTGGTTTCCTTGGCATAGGTGTCCAGCAGCTCTTCGAGCGGCAGATAAGCACCCTTCGCAGCGTTGGTCATAAAGTTCCAGGTATAGACCATATCGAACACTTCGCCGGACTGGATCATCAGATTCACCTTGTCTGCCGGTTTATCCCAGCTGAGCTGATTGATCTTAATTGTGGCGTTAATCTTATCCTTCAGATATTCATTGATCGCCTGTTCGACGGAAGCCACATCCTTATCCGGTCCGCCAGGCAGATAGAGTGACAGTTCCACCTGCTCAAGCTCATTCGCCTTTTCAGTGGCTGTGGCTGTAGCTGTATCCGAGGCGGCCGGTGCGGTGGTGCTATCCACCTTTGTCCCGGTTGGCTCAGCACCGTTGTTGCTGTTATTGCCGCCGCACCCGCTTAGTGAAAGTCCAATCAGCAGTACAAGTGAAAGCAGTAGACCCGTGCCTTTTTTTCCTGCCATTTCTTGTTTCCTCCCCCTTGATGGTCAATATATGCTAATCGGATGAATCCGAGGTTAGCCTTTAATGGAGCCCAGCGTCAACCCTTTGATAAAATACCGCTGGAAGAATGGATAGGCCAGCACAATCGGACCAATACCGATCAATGCCATAGCCATACGGATGGTTTCACCCGGAAGTTTTGCAAGCTCCGTCGCCGAGCCTTGAATCAAAGCCCCGTTGCGGCTCAGGTAGTCCGCCTGGGAGATCATTTTGTACATCAGGTACTGCAGGGAATAGAGGTCTGTGTCCGTAATGAAGATCATGCTGTTGAACCAGTCGTTCCAGTAATGCAGGGTGTTGAATAGCCCGATCGTAGCGAACACCGGCAGCGACAGCGGGAACACAATCCGGAAGAACGTCCGCAGCTCACCAGCACCGTCAATCTTGGAGGCTTCAATCAGAGCGGGCGGCACACTCATCTGGAAATAAGTCTTCATAATCAGCACATTGAACGGGGACAGCAGCATGGGAACGATCAGGGACCAGATGGAGTTCTTCAGATCCAGCACCTGGGTGTAGACCATATACCAGGGCACCAGCCCGCCGCCGAACAGCATGGTGAAGAAGATCAGGAAGGCGAAGAAACCTCTGTACCTGAAGTCCGTCCGCGAGATCGGGTACGCATACAGGGAAGAGATAAATACGCTGAGCAGCGTGCCGACAATGGTTACAAAAAAGGACACGCCGTAGGCTTTTACAATGACGGTATAATCTTTGAAGATATAGGCATAGGCCTCCAGACTGAACTTCTCCGGGAAAAACTGATACCCGTTCAGCACAATGGAATCGTAGTCCGTAATTGAGATCATGAACACCAGCACAATCGGCAGCAGACAGGTGATCGATAGGATGATGAAAATCATATGGAGTATCACATTCGCCGGCCGGGATATTTCATTGTTGGTCACCGCTTCCATCCTCCTTTCTAAATTGTCATTCCAAAGGTGTTGCTCGTAACTACAGTGAATGTTGGACTTCCGGCCGTTACTCTCACCTTTGGTCATTTTTTAGAAAACGGCCTGGTCCTTGTCGACCTTGCGTACGATCCAGTTCGAGCCCAGGACGAGGAAGAAGCCGACGATGGATTGGTATAGACCCGCTGCGGCGGACATGCCCAGGTTGCCCATATTGATCAAGGCGTTATAGACGTAGGTATCAATGACGAGTGTCGTCGGATACAACGCCCCGGAGTTGAGTGTGGTCTGGTAGAACAGCCCGAAGTCGGAGCGGAAAATACCGCCGATGGCGAGAATGGTAGTGATGATGATGACCGGGCGGATGAGCGGGATCGTAATGTGGAGAATCTGCTTCCATTTGCTGGCCCCGTCGATCAGCGCTGCCTCGTAATATTCGTTGTCAATGCCGATAATCGCCGCAAGATAAATGACGCAGCCATAACCGACCCCTTTCCAGAGGTTGATCAGCGGCAGAATAAACGGCCAGTACTTCGGCTCGGAATACCAATTCAGCTCATTCAGCCCAAACATCGCCAGAATACCTTTGTTCATGAAACCGTATTCAACATTCAGAAAAGCGAACACGAGGTAGCTCACCACCACCATCGACAGGAAATACGGAAAGAACATGATACTCTGATAAAATTTTGCGGCCAGTTTGTTCCTCAGCTCATTCAGGGCAATGGCAATAGATACGGCAATCACCAGGTTGAGAATGATGAACACGAAGTTGTATAGCACCGTATTGCGGGTGATAATCCAGGCATCCGATGTGGCGAACAGGAATTTGAAATTATCCATCCCCACCCATGGGCTTCCGAGAATCCCGTCTACGTAGTTAATATTTTTGAAGGCAATGATGATCCCGAACATCGGCAGGTAGTTGTTAATGAGCAGGAAAATCACACCCGGCAGCAGCATCAGCAGCAGCACCTTGTGCTTCAGCAAATGCCCCAGCATGGAGCTTCTTTTCGGATGGATCCGCACGGGCAACCGCTGCCCGGTGTCCAGCGCACGTCTTTTCTCATGAGTGATCATCGCCTACGCCTCCTGATTCCTTCAGCACTCTCTCTTCCATGCCTTAAGTGTACCTGGTGAACGGCAAAGGCTAAATAAGGCCATCTATAATAAAAGTTCGATAATCTACAGAGTTTTCATCTATAGCTGATGACGAAAGCATAAAGGACCGCTCCAAAAAGCACATAGGCTTTTGGAACAGTCCTTTGCATTTGCCTTCCCTTTTCAACTTCAACTGTCACTATCAGGCACAGATTTTTATTCAGTCACCTGGAGACAGACATTCTCGCGTTTGCTTGCTTATAGGAGACGAAGACGTAACCACGATAAACACATAAATGAAGGAACAGAAAAGCCATTGTAGTTATAAGCGCAGACAAAATACCGGTAATACCATATCCATAGGTGCTGTTGATGTAGTAGCTAAAAATCAAGGTGATAATCCCCGCATATGCAAAAGGAGTGAAAAATATAACGCGGATCTTTTGGCGGACCATCGTTCTCATCTCATCCTCAAGAAAGCCGATTCTATACAGACCAAGGTATTTCTTGATATCATCCTGGGACTCCATCTTCAATTTGAAGTGAACCATAGTGACGGCAGAACAATACAACAGTATACAAGCATACACTACTATAAACGTTAGAAAGTTTGAACTTTGAAGCGCGGTACGGTAGGCCTCAATTCTGGAACTGACTTGATAGAAACGGTCTCCTTTATCGATTACATTAATCCCCTGAAGCTTATTCGATACCTCATTTATAATCCCTTCCGAATGCCGCCAATCCGCAAAATCATATAAATGCAGGATTCCATTTATTTTATAGTCATCGCTGCGGGTCACAATCCATCCGTAATCCTGTGAGTTGACTATAAGGATCCTGTCAGAGATGCAGTTAATTTGGCCGAACAGGGGATCTATCAGGATTCTCTGAATATCGAAAGATTCTGCGCCTGTACGGGAATTAATCTTAATACCGGTAAGGTTCATATCTAGAACATGCTCATATCCGTCATTGGCATCGTATGGATACACATAAATCAAGGAACCTTGTTCGATCTTATAGTCCTTCTTAAATATTTTATTGATATCCTTAACATCAAATAGCGTGTACGTATTGTTCCTCACAAATTTCACGCGATCATTTCGTATGATTGAATTGCTGTGATGCTCTGCAATTTGCTTGATATCATCGTCTTTCAAAGGTTGATAGCTGCCACTCACTTCAGCATAGGCCATATGAGCTGGGTGATACGTGACTGCGTTATTTTTAAAGTTAGGATATGTAACTAGGCTAATCATCATAAAGAAAAGGATCGCAAAAAAAATCCAAGTTGTCACAAAGAAAATCGCCCTGTTTTTTCGATAATAATATTTCATATCTGAAATCAGAAACAGATGTTTGGTATAGGACTGAGGGTGCTTTTGCTTATAATATTCGATCAGTGCTTCACCGTTGAATATAATAAAAAATGAGCCTAATACACAAAAGAATAAACTCAAAAACCAGATATTGCTGCTGTTCTGATAAAAGAGCATCACGATCACAATGGATAGAATCGTGAAGCCTAAGCCGACTACGCATAAGGAGACTTTGGAATATCTCCCGCTTTCTGCCTTCTGTGTATACTTGATCTTATCCAGAATTGTACTCTTCAACATTCCCAACAAATTGATTAATAAGGAAAGTACAAATACCCCCGTAACATACAGTGCGGTCACTTTATAAGAGATAATAGAGACGGAAATAGGGATGCCATGAATCCCGATACCATATCGGATGATTCCCCAGAAGAACAAAGACAATAGGGTACCTAATCCCAACCCACCCACTAAGAATAGGATGCACAATACCATATTCTCTAGTAAAAAATGATTTCTAGCCTCATTTTCAGTCATCCCTAAAGTAAGTAATATTCCAAAATCCTTAGATCTGACTTTCATGAACACTTTATGAGTATAAGGAATAAACAAGCAGCTAAACAGAATAACAAGCACAGTTGGAGCATAAATATTGCTGGAGATCATCGGATTGACAATGGATGGATCTTTAAACGACTTATTGACAGAAATCGAAATAAAACTGTATAAAATCGCGACTGATGCTAGATTGCACCAGATAAATAGCCGGTACTGCCCTATATTTGATCTGAACATCTTGAAGGCGATCGCCCGGAATGTCATCGTAACCTCATACGCTTCCTTTCTGCAAGACTTCCATGATTTCATTCATGAAAGTTCCTTTATCACCCTTCTTCTTGATCTCTCCCAATACAAAGCCATCCTTAAGAAAAATAACCCTCTGACAATACTGAGCGGAAAATGGATCATGCGTGACCATAAGAATACTTGTTTTATACTCCTTGTGGATCATATCAAAATAAGAGAGAACTTTTTCAGAGGATTGGGAATCCAAATTACCCGTAGGTTCATCAGCAAACAAAATTTTGGGTTCGTTAATGATAGCGCGGCATATGGCTGCTCTCTGTTGTTGCCCACCCGATATCTCATAAGGATATCTGTCCAATAGCGAATCGATATTCAGCATTTGAGCTAGCCGATCGACAACATCACTCTCCATCTTTTCAAAATTTTTCTCTAAAATTAAAGGGAGTATAATGTTTTCCTTCACTGTCAAACTGTTTAGTAGGTTATAATCCTGAAATACCATTCCAATATGATTTCTTCGAAATAAAGATAATTCATTTTTCTTCATCTCACAAATATTGTGACCCGATATGCGAATTTCCCCTTGATCACACTTGTCGATACCCGACGCCACATTTAATAAAGTTGTTTTCCCGCTTCCCGAGGTGCCCATAATCCCTACAAATTCATTATCTTCCAGGGTGATGTCGATGTTATCCAAAGCTGGCGTACTCTGGTTTGCATTCAGCTTGTACTTCTTACTGACCTTTCTCATTTCTAATGCATTCATGGCATTCATCCTTCATACTAATAGGTCTAATATAGATCGCTAGACAGCATTAAGGGACCTTTTTTACAAATTGTTTATTTTAATAACTTTATTTTCCATGTAACAATATTACTGATACCTATCAAATGTCAAACCATTATTCCGCACTTACATGACCCAAAGGATTCTTCGCATCAAACCCCGGATAAATATACTCCTCCCGCTTAAAGGAATACCCGGTTGCCGCAATATCCAGCATCTGATTCAACCGCTCACTTTCCGCGCGCAGGCCTCCGCCCATGGGTATGCCGCCGGAAAGAATCTGCAGGTAGAGCTGCATGCGGGGGCGATCACCTGAGTCACGTGGTTCCACCGAAACTGTGTTCGGATCGTACTGGTCCATAATCTGCGGGGACAACGGGTAAATGGACTCCTCTGCGGTCGGGTAAAATTCCTTAAAATGTCCCAGTCCCGGAACCTGGCCCTCCTTATCCGTTATGCCGTCTACCACCGGCAGCGCCAATGCCTGCTGGAACAGCATGGTCAGGAAGTCTTCAGACTGCAGGAATTTCCACACCTTCACCGCCGCTTCCCGGTTCGGTGCGCTGCTATTTACCGCCAGCGGTGATTGCGGAATCATCATGAGCGCCCCGCTGCCCTTTCTATCCATTGAAGTTACCGGCGGTAAAGCTGCACCCCAGTCATCCTTAGGCATATATTCCTGCAATTTCACATAGTCTTTGCTGGTTGCGTACATCATGCCGATGTTGCCATCGGCGAATTCCCTGAGCGCACTGTTCCGCTTGAGCAGCGTCTCTCCGGGATACAGGCTTCCCTCAGCCTTCATATCCAGCAGCATTTGCAGCCAGGGGGCATATACACTCAGATCATAACGTCCGGTCCGGTAATTATAGAGGTATACCCCGCTATAGGTATTGGACATCTCAAGACCGGTCTGCAGACTGTCCTGGCTGTCTCCCGCAGCCAGCGCGAAGCCGTATTTGTTCACGCCGACCCCGGCCCGGCTGATCTTGGCTGCAGCCTGCCTCACTTCATCGAAGGTGACCGGTGGACGCGCCGTATCCAGTCCGGCGCTCTGGAATAGCCGCTTATTATAGATCAGGCGCACCGTCTCAATACTGGAGGGCAGGAAGTAGATTCCCCCCTTAAACAGAGAGCTGCGGGCGTAATCTCTGGCCCACTTCGGAAATCTGTTGAGATCCAGAGGGTCCAGATCAGCGCTCAGATTGGCCAGATACCCCTTGTTCACATAGGTAGCCAGCCAGCTGTTATCCACGCTGAACACATCCGGTCCCTGGCCCGAAGTCATCAGCATGTTGAGGGTATCCTCGTAGGCATCGGTAGACAAATTCATCATTACAATTTCAATATGGTCAGGATTGCTCTGATTATATTGCCGGATCGCGTTCTTCACTTCCAGATTCTCCGTCCAATCATATAGCGCAATTCGCACTTGAACCGGAGGAGCCCCCTCGGGAACCGGCTCCGAATTGAACTCCACCAGCAGCGGACGGTCATAGGCAATGGCATAGACGATAAGTCCGCATAATGCCAGGCAGACGATATAGAGCAACAGCCGCTTCATCCTTCACCTCCTGCGTTGACAGCGTGACGCAGCCGTTTTACAATGAATACCATCTATTGATTGATATTTTCCAATAATACCCGTTAAATGGCAAGCGAAGATTATCCGCAGCGCTACAGGGGGGTCCAGATGAAGAAGTTATTCGATACTCTGTCCAAAACCCTCTTCTTATACAACTTCAGCATCCGCAGCAGACTTATCCTCTACTTCCTCTTTCTCGTCCTTCTACCTACCACCATTATCTCTGTAACCGTATATAACAAATCGGCGGATATCATCACCCGCAACGTCAATACATCCATTGAAAATAACCTGAATCTGGTTCAGGATAATCTGGCCCAGCGTTTTGCCGCTGCGGATCAAGCCATGATCTCGCTATATCTTAATACAGAGTTCGCTGACCTGATCTCCTCCAACCGTCCGACAGACAGCACAGGAATTATCAATGAGCTCGCCGCGCTGAACAGAATCCTGGAGAGCTTCCCCGGCAGCGGAACTTCCGGAAATAGCTTCGTCCCTATGCTATATATGCTGAACCGTCCGGAATATACGCAGTACAATTTCTCCAGACGTGTCTTTAACCTTGATCTCATTTCACTGAAGCCGTGGTATCTCAGCATTCCACCCAGGTCCGATTTCACGGTGGTTGGGCTCAGCTCGTTGGATTCGAAGTTCACCCTTAAATTTGCGAAACGCCTGTTCGGCATCCGTCATGCTCAGTTGCCCTATGTAGGCCTGCTTACCATCGATATTCCTGTAACGGAATTCGATAATCTGCTGGAACACTATAAACCTACGGCAGGCAGCCGGATTTACATCGCTGACCAGACCGGAACGATTGCGGTCAGCCCGGATGCGTCACTCCTTGGACAGAACATCAGCACCCAGGACTATTACAGCCACATGCAGTTCACCGGAGAAGGCAGCGGCACCCTCCATTCCTTCCGTCAGGTGATCGGCGGGGAGAAGATGCTGGTCTCCTATACCCGAATCCCGGAAACCGGATGGACGATTCTTTCGTTCTCACCTGTAAGCGAGCTTAACGGGGAGCTGGCCTCTTTTCAGCGGGTCATGTACATCGTAATCGGCATCTGTATGCTCATATCACTCATGATGGCTCTGCTGCTGTCAGAGAATATCTCGGCACCGATCCGCAAATTTATCCAGTCCATGTCCCATGCCGAGAGCGGCAACTTCAATATCATTATCCGCTATCGGCGCAAAGACGAATTTTCCTATTTGTTCAACCGCTACAATAAGCTGCTACAGCAGATCAAAGCGCTGATCGATAAGCTCTATGTCACCGAATTGCGCAAAAAAGAAGCCGAACTCAAAACCCTTCAGGCTCAGATCAATCCGCATTTTCTCTATAACACGCTGGATTCCATCAACTGGATTGCGATCAATCACGATATTCCCGAGATCAGCAACATGGTAACCTCACTGTCCGATTTCTTCCGCTACAGCTTGAGTAAAGGCCGGAATATTATCCCGCTGCGCGATGAACTGCGGCAGGTGGACAGCTACCTGCAGATCCAGCAGTTCCGCTTCCGGGATAAGCTGGAGTATGAGCTGGAGGAGACGGACCCCCGGGTACTAGAGGAATGTCTGGTGGTCAAGCTCAGTCTTCAGCCTCTGGTGGAGAACTCCATTATTCACGGAATACAGAAGCGGCGGGGCAAAGGCCGAATCCGCATCCGGGTGGAACGGTCGGGGGACCTTCTCTGTGTGTCCGTCTTTGACGATGGGGCAGGTGTAGATCCAGAGCGGCTGAATCAGTTGCTGACAGATCCGCATCCGGGGAACCAATCCTATGGCATCCGCAATGTGCATACCCGGATCCAGCAGTTTTTTGGTGAATCTTACGGCATCCGGTATTATGCCAATCCCGAAGACCAGAGCGGCCTCTTGGCCGTCGTCCGGTTTCCGGTGGTGACTACATGGAACGAGGTGATGGAAGATGTTGACGATGATCGTAGCGGATGATGAGCCGTTTATCCGTAAGAGTCTGATCCATGTGTTCAATTGGCAGGAGGAGTTCGGCATCGAGATCATCGGGGAGGCCTCGGATGGGCAGGAGGCATATGAGTTATGTATGGAGCTTCAGCCTGATATTTTGTTCACGGATATTATGATGCCCATGCTGGGAGGACTTGAGGTAGCTGAGAAGCTGAAGGCCGGGAATTGCCGGACCCGAATCATTATCATCAGCGGCGCCCAGGATTTCTCCTACGCCCAGAGTGCACTGAAGGTCAATGCCGAGGGGTATATACTGAAGCCCGTCAAATTACCTGAATTGCGCGAGGTCTTTCAGGAAGTCGTCAACAAGCTGCGTCAGGAGAGAGACCACCAGATGAATGTTGAGCAGCTGAAGAAACAGGTAGAGACTCACATGCCGCTAATCCGCGAGAAGTTCCTCCAGAACTGGGTAGCGGGACTATACGGGGATGAACGGGAACTCTGGGAGAAGATCAGATATTTCCAGCTTCCCTTTGAACAGGGGGATGTCCTGACGGCAGGCGTGCTCCAGCTGGATGATTACGATATCGCGGTCGACAAATTCTCGGAGGAACATAAGCAGCTGTTGTATTTTACGATCCAGAACATCATCACCGAATGTCTGGAGCGTCCGCCCGGGGGAATCTCTTTTGTCACCAGTGAGAATGAATTCATCATCATCTTCTGTCCGGATCAGTCTGCCTCACCCGGCACCAGCGGCATCACAAGCCTCTGTGACAAGATCATCGGCAGCATTAAGCAATATCTGCGGCTGGACGCATCCATTGGGATTGGCCGGGCTTGCTCCAGCGTAAGTGAACTTGAAGACTCCTATAAAGATGCGCTGGCCGCACTGGTGCATACCTTTTATACCGGCCATGGTTCCATTCTGAATATCAAGGATATACAGTCCGCTACGGAGACTCTGCAGAGCACTTTTTTTTATAAATTTCATGCCCGGCTAATGAATGAGCTGAAAGCGGGACACACCGAAGAAGTCATGGAACTGCTGGAGAAGCTCTTCGGCAAGCTGGCCGCCCCCAAGCTGCAAATTGACTATGTGCAGAGCATCTGCGCCGAGATGATTTTTACGTCTGCAAGAGCCCTCTATGAGCTGGATGAGGACATCGAGCAGGTGCTGCAGGACCGGCTGACCATTATGGACACCCTCTACAAGCAGAAGAATATATCCGGGCTCAAAGCGTATATGCTCTCTCTTTTTTATGATCTCAGCACCTATGTGGCCGGGAAAAACAGCTCCAGAAACAGCAAAACCATCAACCGCATCAGAACAATTGTTCAAGAGGGCTACGCCCACGAGCTGTCCATTGCACGAATTGCCGAAGAGGTGTTCCTGACCCCCAACTACATCAGCCTTATCTTCAAAAAAGAAACCGGAGAAACCCTTACCGACTACATCACCAGAATCCGCATTGACAAGGCCAAGGAGCTGCTGCATTCCACAGATCTGAAGGTCATGGAAATCGCTGAACGTGTCGGCTATGAGAATCCCCATTATTTCAGTACAGTATTCAAAAAAATTGTCGGCAAACATCCGCTCAAATACCGTTCTGACAAGTAAACGCATCCACCCCGATGGAATGAACAGCTGGCCTTCCGGGCAGATTAAGGGCAAAGACAGCAGGGGAGTGAGTCAGGATGGCAAGAAGGAACAGAAGATATGCGGTGCCCGGAGTAGAACAGGGAATGCAGACTTTAAAAGCAAATGTGATGAAGCAGGAAGGGTATACCGTGAATCCGGAACGGCCGGATGACGTGAAATATGAAGTAGCCAAAGAGCTGAGTGTCCCTCTGCAGCACGGCAACAACGGAGCATTGACTACGGAATCGGCGGGTCAGATCGGCGGCAAAATTGGCGGGTCCATGGTCCGGGAAATGATCCGTCTTGCTCAAGAACAGCTCGCGAACACAGATCAGCAGAACAAGTAAACCTTTCCAGGGCGGGGCAGATGCCCCGTCCTTTTCTATTTCGTAATGTAGGATTTGACTCCAATTCTGGAGAATATTCTATTCCGCGTATCGCCGCTGCCCTTCGAACTCCGCACCGACCGGCTGGACAAGGTCTGCAGATAGGCAAAATCCGGGTGAAGTGCTTCATCCGTAAGATAGGCCGAGATCCGGCTGCCTGGCACTCTTTCACGGTTAAGTGAGGCAATGATGCTGTCCGCACTCTTAATCCCCAGCCCATGCCCATAGTAGCTGTCATTGCCGAGCAGTATCGTATTTTCACCCTGCCATTCCGGCTTATCCGGGTCATGATCCGGATTCTTGAAATACGCAACATCCCCCGGCTGCATTTCTGACGGATCGAACGTAGTGATCATCCGCAGATTACTGTCATAATTCCAATCCCACAGGAACAGGTCGGTAAAATACTGGTTAAACGCATTTTCCCCGATCATATCAATAGTCGCCTTATAAAGAATCATCACCATCGCCATAGCACATTCGAAAGCGTACAAGTGTCCATTAATAAAAATATCTTTGATGGCCGCCGAAGGGGTGACATCACTTCGCAGCTGGAAGCCCCCATTCTCTGTACGGATCCAATATCTTGGGTTGCAGCGTGAATTCTTAAATGTGGAAAAGTCTGTGCCGCCCGCACTCATCGCTCTGGCTGTTTCAATAATGCGTCCCCTCATAGTCTGTTCGAATCCCGAACCGGGATTATCATATCCAAAGGCCACTATCCATTTCCCCTTTCCTGTCACAAGTTCATCTTGTATAGATAGGTTATTGTACGTGTCGGGCCTCCGGTTGGTGCACGGCAGTCTAACTCTCCTGAAACCAGCTGTTAACCTGAGCGGTCTCCTCTGTCAGAATATCCAGATAAATGGAAGTTCGGTAATCCGTCTCCTTAAGGCTCCGGCCCGTAATCTCAGCGATCCGGTTCAGCCGGTACATCAGGGTATTGGTGTGGATATGCAGAAAGGATGCAGATTCCTTAAGATTCCCGTTCAGCGTCAAATAGACGGCGATGGTTTTGACAAAATCGCTTTTGTGCTCACGGTCATGCGCCTTCAGCGGAGAGAGCAGCGGGCTCTTGCGCGTCCGGCTGCGCTTCTGCTCCAGAATGGCCGGAATGTACGCCCAGAAGCCGATATCCTCATACAGCAGCAGGTGGCGGGCATGATAGGGCAGCAGTTTTTTAAGCTCCAGGATGGTGAGTGCTTCCCGGTAAGCAGTGGCAGCTGAGGTATATTCCCGGTAGCATGGACTGCAGCCTGCTGTCAGAGCGCAGCTTTCGCTTCGGCCCAGCTCCTGCAGCAGCTTCTGCACAAATGAAGACAACAGCTCTGTCCCCTCCACGGGAAACAGAAAGGAAAACAGGATAATCAGCCGGTTATGCTCAGCCGTCAGAAACAGCAGGCGCTGATTGGCACCCGCCTCCATAAGCTGGCGCAACCGCTGCACAAAGCGGTCATCGATCGCCTTGTCACTCTCCACCACCCCGATATAATAGCTCTCCGGCAATAGAATTGATGAGCCTTCCGCCTCCTGGCGGATACGCGATTCCGTCTCGTAATGTGAGGTCAGCAGCTTCCAGAAGAAGTCCTCGTGCGCCTTTTCCTGTCTGGTCTTCCAGCCGCGCTGCTTCAGCAGGTAACGTCCGGCAATCCCGGCAGCCTTCTCCACAATGAGCTCCGCTTGCCCCTCGGCCAGATTGCCTCGGTCCACCACCCAGATATAGCCGAGAATCTCCTGTTGATGCCGGATGCACATCGCAAGCCTGGGTCCGAGCCCCACCTCCATGACTGCCGGAATGCGGATCGGATGCGCGGTGTTCTCAAGCTGATGCATCACGCCTTTTTTGCGCAGGCCAATGATGACCGTGTTCGGCACACGCTTGCCGATAATGGTGGAGATGCGCGCCGGATCGCTCTCAAACTGATGGGAGCTGTATCCGATCACGTGATGATTGCTATCCTCGATCGTCACCTGCGACTGAAGCGATTCGCTGAGGGTATCCGCCAGGGATTCCATACTGTCAAAAAAACGATCAAATGATGGCTCTGAATCTGTCATTGTCCCCACCCCAACCTGAAGAATAGCCTTGTACTATAAGTGATTTCATTATAGCTTGGTGCTTTGCGGCTGACTATAGGGAGCGGTATCCTGGCTGCTGCCCCAGGCTGGCAGGCAGAACAAACCGGCCTGCCTTCTGCGCTTCAACAAATTCTCCTCTCACAACCCTATATCAAAAAACAGCCCGGCGATTGCTCACCGGACTGTACTCATTGTTGTTACCCCTCAGTTCTGTCTATTCTGCCCTATGGCTAGTTCTCTCCTGCTCTAGATCAGAGTGAACTCTTGCCCTACTGCTTTTTCTACCGTGTAGTACTCTTCCCCAAGAGCCTCTGCCACGGCCTGGCAGGTGATCTTGCCGTTGGCTACGTTGACGCCGCTCTTCAAGCCGGCATCGTCTTCAATCGCCTTGAACACACCTTTATTTGCAATTTGCAGTGCATATGGAACCGTAACGTTAGTTAAAGCCATGGTCGATGTTTTGGCTACAGCGCCCGGCATATTGGCTACGGAGTAATGCAGTACGCCGTATTTCTCAAATACCGGGTTATCGTGGGTAGTTACCCGGTCAATTGTTTCTACGATCCCGCCCTGGTCAATCGCTACGTCTACAATGACAGAGCCCGGCTTCATCGTCTTGACCATTTCTTCCGTAACCAGCTTTGGCGCTTTCGCACCAGGGATCAATACCGCACCTACCAGCAGGTCCGCTTCGGCTACGGCTTTGGCAATGTTGTAAGGATTTGAGATCAGCGTATTAATCTGTGCGCCAAAAATATCATCCAGCTGACGGAGTCTGTCCGCGCTGAGGTCCACAATTGTTACTTCGGCGCCGAGGCCGATCGCCATCTTCGCTGCGTTGGTACCCACTACACCCCCGCCGATAATGCTAACCTTGCCTCTGCTGACACCCGGAACACCGGAGAGCAGAATGCCTTGTCCGCCGTAATTCTTCTGCAGGAACTGTGCGCCGAGCTGTACGGACATCCTTCCGGCTACTTCACTCATCGGTGTCAGCAAGGGCAATGTGCGTCCGTCAACAACCGTTTCGTACCCGATAGCGAATACACCTTTGTCCTTCAGGGCGGTAGCCAGAGCAGGCTCTGGAGCCAGATGCAGATAAGTGAAGAGGATGAGGCCCGGACGGAAGTAGCCATATTCGCTTTCCAGCGGCTCTTTAACCTTCATGACCATTTCAGCGGCAGCCCATACTGCAGCAGCTTCAGCGATCAGTTCAGCACCGGCTGCGGCGTACTCTTCGTTCAGGAATCCGCTGCCCAATCCAGCTCCGGCTTCCACCAGCACCTGATGTCCCTCAGCTACCAGACTTACGACTCCTGCAGGGGTAATGGCGACACGGTTTTCGTTATTTTTGATTTCCTTAGGCACTCCAATAATCATTGTTCATCGCTCCCGTCTGTTATGTTTCTCTTATGTAAAGAATGATAACACAGGAATTATTCTCGCAATTTGGGTAAAAAGAAAAACATTATCTGCCATGATTGTGTTTTAACACAATGCAGGGGGTGAAAACCCTATAGATGAACTCTGTAACCGTTGGTATATCTGACAAAGAGATATTCAATCATGAAAAAAGACACCTTCACCGGTGTCTTAAGGTACTGAAACTTATGAAACAAATATGGAAATAGACGCAGTCATTCACATAAGGTTGGCTTATCGGTCCGGATAACCGCGTTATGTTTAATGACACGGTTCAGTTGTCCAATATAGAAAGCACCGTCTCCAGTACAACATTTACCCCCTGCTCGCATTCCTCATAGGAGGTCAGCTCCTCCTCGCAGTGGCTTTTTCCGTTTACACTCGGTACAAAGATCATGGCTGACGGAAGGAAACCAGCCACGAACTGGGCGTCATGTCCTGCGCCGCTGGCCATTTTTTTGCTGGAGTAGCCCAGGGTCGATGCTGCCTGCTCCACCAAGGCACAGATTTCAGGGTCGAACCACACGGTATCGCGGCCCCATAGCTTGGTCTTCGAGACGATACAGCCCAGTTGCTCTTCAGGCAGGCCGTTAATCATATCCTCTACCGTGCGGACAATGTCCATGTCCTTATGTCTGGCTTCAACAGTGAAGATCACCTTGTTCGGGATCACCGTATGGATATTAGGCAGCACATTCATACGGCCCATGGTGAAGACCAGTTCGGAATCGAGCACTCCCAGCTTGCTGCGCAGCTCGGTTATCAGGTCGGTGGCAGCGAACAGTGCATCCTTACGCATATCCATCGGCGTGGTCCCTGCATGATCGGATTCGCCGGTCACTTCAATCTCATAGCAGACCATACCGACAACGCAGTCGACGAGGCCGATGGTGAGGTTTTCTTTTTCCAGTACGGGCCCCTGTTCAATATGCAGCTCCAGATAAGCGGTTGCTTCCTTGATCCGGTTCGCGGCATCCCCTGCATACCCGCTCGCCTCCAGTGCTTCGGCAAAGGTGGTCCCTTCCGGGTCCCTTTTCTTCAGCATCTCGGCCTTATCGAACTTGCCGGAGAGCACGCCTGAAGCCATCATCGAAGGCTCAAACCGCGCACCTTCCTCATTCGTGAAATTCATGACCGTCACCGGCAGCCGTGGCTTAATCCCATGGTCAAACAGAGTACGCACCACTTCCAGACCGGCAATTACCCCAAGCACGCCATCGAAACGTCCGCCCTTCTTGACCGTGTCCAGATGTGAGCCGATCACCACAGGCGGTCCTGCTTCTGTCCCTTTGAGCGTCGCATACATGGTTCCCATATCATCAACTTTGGCCGTCATTCCCAGCTCTTCACAGCACGCAGCGAAGTAATTCCGCACCATCACATCCTGCTCCGACAGCGACAGCCGGGTCACCCCATTATTCTCCGTACGCCCAAAATCGGCAAAGGCCTCAATCGTATTCTTCAATCTTTCACCGTTCACGAATATCTGCTTCTGCTGCATGGCCCTATCCCTCCGCTTCGAACGCTTAGTTATACAGAAACTTTGCTTTGTATATATGTTATACCATTCCGCCTGATTGTCATTTTACACAGTGTAATAATTATTTTTTGGAATTTTCACGATGTGTTACATCGGTCCCGCTGAAGTCTGATAAAATATGAACAGCAGTCAGCAGCAGACAGGGCTGGCTAACCATTGTGAAAGGGGAGTCAACATATGAACACCATTTTGCGCAGCAGTTCAGCACAGGCTGAGATTAGCACCCTGGGGGCGGAGCTTGTCAGCTTCACTCGAAAGGACACAGGCACTGAATATATCTGGAGCGGGGATGCCGCCTATTGGACAGGCCGTTCTCCTGTATTGTTCCCCATCATTGGGGCTGTCCGGAACGGAGAGATCAAGGTACGCGGGGAAGCCTACAAGCTTGCCAATCACGGCTTCGCCAGACGCAGCGAGTTCACCGTCGTGGAAGCAAGTGAGTCCCGCGCGGTCTTCCGGCTCACCAGCAGTGAGCATACCCTGGCCAGCTATCCGTTCCAATTCAACCTGTTTATCACGTACACGCTGAATGAGAATACGCTTAAGCTGGACTACCGGGTAGAGAACATAGATCAGCAGGATATCTTCTTCCAGCTGGGTACACACCCTGCCTTCAATTGCCCGCTGGATGAGAACGGAAGCTTCAGCGACTATGTACTGGAGTTCTCCGAGAACGAAACGCTGGACCGGGAGTTCCTGAATAGTGCGGGCCTGCGGATCAGTGGCCATTCAGAACCTGTGCTGAGAGGAGAACGCATCCTTCCGTTAACCCATGAGATGTTCAAGGACGATGCGCTGGTTTTCCAGAATGTAGCCTCAAGGACTATTACACTGAAGAGCAAGCTTACTGAAAAAAGTGTCGCCGTATCCTTCGAAGGCTTCCCGGATCTCGGCATCTGGCAAAAGCTGAATGCGCCTTTTCTCTGCATCGAGCCTTGGCAGGGATTTGCAGACAGCGATACGTTCGACGGTGAACTGCAGGACAAAGAAGGTGTGATTGGCCTGGAACCAGGAGCGAATTTCGCCAGCTCGCTAACCATCGAAATTAATTAAAGAGCCAAAAAAAGGCCGTAAGTCACCTAACAGGTGCTTACGGCCTTTTTCTGTTGATATGATTTATTGGCTAAACGTTTCTCCACCTTCATTCCGCATGGTGAATGTGTGGTCGATTGAAGCTTCCTCAATCTCATTATACGCCCAGTGTGTTGCTGGAACATCGGGCCAGCTTGGTGTGGAAACACCGTATAGCGGACCTCGTCCGAACAGTCGGTTGACGACCTTCACGGCTTCAGCGCGTGTAAGGTTCCCCGTTGGACGATAGGTGCCATCTCCATAGCCATTAATGAGGTTAGCCTTGCTTGCTGCCGCAATCTCCTTGGCAGCCCAATGGCTATCGGCATCCTTGAATCCGCTTGATGGAATAGCCGCAGTATCCAGCTTCTTATATCTGGATGCAATGGCGGCAATCTCTCCGCGGGTAATAGGAGCATCTGGCAGGAACTGGCCTTTGTCGTTACCCTGCATTAATCCAGCCGTTTTGACGAATTCAATGACACCTTTTGCCCAGTGACCTTCCTTCACATCCGGGTAGGAGGAGACGTTCAGCGGTGCGGAAGCGTCATAACCGAGGTTTCTGGCCAGAATGGCTGCCATTTCTGCACGGGTAATGGAATGGTTCGGCTTAAAGGTTCCATCGGTAAAGCCGTTGATGAACGCCTTGTGATGGGTCAGCTGTTGTTGCGCTGCCTCAGCTGCGGCCACATACTTCTCCCAACCTTCCATGTTCAGAATAGTGAACGTACTGAATTTGTTAACTTCAAACTGTAAACCCAGTTCACCCGTTTTGTAATCAACTACGTTCGCCTTTATCAGTTCCTTGTCACCGTCACTATGCTCAACGAAGATCACCAGATTCGCCAGGAAATTCTGCCTTGCCGCAGGATCACTTGGTAACTGAACATCACGCAGAGGAAGGGTTAAGGTAACCGGTCTGCTCTGCATATTGGTCTCAATTGTCATTGGACGGGCAACCACATCAATTTTCTTATCTGCTGCTATCTCTCTGACAATCCGTTCAATTCTTGCCCGGTCTTCAACCGCTTTGCGCAGAGTCTGGTCTTTGATCGGTATTACACGGAAATACAAATCTTCCGTAAAATTATCCAATGAGGATTGCGGGATGAGAATTCTTACGTTCTCCGTGAAAATCTCCATATTCACGTCGGAGTCACCCAGTGTCTTGATTGCATCCTTAGGAACGTTCACATTCACATCCGCAACCTGATCCTTCTCATCCGGGATCATAATCCGGGCCGTATGATCTGAAGATTCGGCGATCTTCAGGACAGCCTCCGCCACACGATCTGTTGTGAAGTTGACTAGATCATGCAGAATTCCACTTGTATCCTGAGTACGCTTGATGACCGTTTCTGCCAGTACAGAACCTTGACCCAGTAGTCCTGATTCAACCTTTACGGTAATCTCCTGCGTCAACGGTGTCGCAACGGGTACAGCTGATGCTGCAGGCACCGTTATTGGCGTCGGCATCTCAGGTGTAGATGGCGCCGGCGTTGGTATTACCGTCGGCTCTGCGGTTGGTTCTACTGACGGATCTGCTGAAGGAGCTACTGACGGTTCTACCGATGGCTCTACCGTTGGCGCAACTGACGGATCTGCCGAAGGAGCTGCTGACGGATCTGCCGTTGGTGTCGGTGTTGGCGCTAGTGTTGGCGTAGCTATAGGCGCAGCCTTAATAATATGGACAGTATAGGTCTTTACAGTCCCATCCTCCGCAGTAACCTTAATGTCAAAACTATTATCGCCCTCAACCAGATTAGCCAGTTGGGCTCCATTTCTTCCCGTGATCTGGCTTTCCGCTTTGGCATCTGCTACGGCCGGGTTCAGGACGATGGAGTCCACATCACTTTCTACCTCAACCGTATAGTCCGTAACCGCAGGATCAAAAGCAGGGTCCAAGGTTCCTCTATCTACGCTGATATTACTCAAATCAGCATTGGAAGAACGCGATTCCCGGCTGATATCCAGCTCATAGACACTTTCTGTCTTTCCATCCTGAGCTGTAACTGTCAGCTTCACGATGTTAAGCCCTTCTGCTAACCGGATAGACATCGCTTGATCTGCAGTGACACCATTTATGGTAATCCGTGCATTCATGTCTCCTTTTACCGCGTCCAGTTCTACCTGATCTACTTCATAAGGTACTGACAAGAAATACTTGAAGACTGCCTCTGAAAAAACAGGATTGAGTGCCTCCGTTCCTCTGACAGAACTAACGCTCAGATCCGTTAGAGAAGAATCCTTCGGCAGCACGGCACGATTCACAGTCACTGTATAGGTTTTTGTAGTGCTGGCATCTGCAGCGGTAACCTCTACTGTAATTTGATTCGTTCCTTCATCCAGTGTCACAGTGCTTCCAGATACATCCGTGGTAGTTCCATTCTTTTTCAGGATGTAGCTTGCTTGCCAGTTATTAGTGACAATCGAGAAATCCATGCTGCTCACACTATTATCCACTTGTACAGAATAATCACTGGTTCCTTGCTGGAATTCGGGTGTTAATCCGACCGGAGAAGTCAACAGATCATAGAGCGTAGCATCTGTGCTTGGATTCCGTACCAGATTAATGGTATACATGTTCATACTTCCGTCTTGAGCCGTGACTTTGACTTCAATCACATTCAGTCCTGTAGCCAAAGGCACAGCATTCAGGTCTTCGATCCACATCCCATTCACAAATACAGCTGTGCTTGCATTGGCGTCATCCACAACCGCATTAAGCTTTGCAACGGAAACTGCATCCATGACTGTCCCGGTATAGCTTAAAGTACCCGGAACCGGCGTTAGATCAATCGCACCGCCCGCTAAGTCACTCATCGTCAACTCCAGTAAACTTGCATTGGACGAAGCCGCCCGAACGATGATGACCGTGTATTCCTTGGTAGTTACTTTATCAGCAGCCGTAACAACAACTTTAACTACATTTTCACCAACATTCAGCTGAACGGGCACACCTCCAGCAGACTGAATCCCGTTGATGGTATAGGTAGCCTGCGCGTCGCTTGTAACCGCGGCAACTGTCATACTGGAAATATTGTTGGCTACATATTCATAATAGGTCGAAGTGGTACGGTCGAATCCACCCGACAACGGTTTGCCGGACAGGGTGATGCTGGTTAAATCCGCATCGGATGAGGCTTCACGAACAATCGTTAAGACATAATTCTTAGAAGTTACGCCATCCTCAGCTTTGACCTGAACATTGAATTCGTTAACTCCCACTTGCAGATTGACAAGCCTAGGCTGAGCACTGGCGGTCACGTTACCATTCAGGCTCACTGTTGCCCCGGCGTCCTCAGGAGTTGGCGTTATCGCAAGCTCAGATACCTGATTCGCTACAGTAACGGCATACCGGGTTTGATTCTTGTCAAACACAGGCTCCAGTACGCCCTCCGATAGAACCAGATTGGACAGATCCGCATTGGAGGAAGCCTGTCTGATAATATTGATCAGCGTTGTTTTCTCACGGGCGCCACTCTGTGAGGTAACCACGATTTTGACGGTATTCAGTCCGACACTCAACTGTTTGGTGTAGGCTGTATCATCTTGGTGTACACTTCCGTCCACAGCCAGACTTGCCGCAGGGTCCAGCAGCTTGGGGGTAATGTCCAGCGAAGAAACCTGATTCGATACTTCAACCGAATACCCGGTATCATTATTATTAAATACAGGCGATAAAGTTCCTGAAGAAACGCTCAGTCCCGAAAGATCCGCCACGTCCGAAGGTGCACGCAGAATAAACAGATTGTAGATCTTCTTCGTCAATCCGTCTTGCGCTGTTACTTCGATCAGGTACTTATTGTTTCCTGCGGCAAGATCGGTAATGGCAAAAGGTGTGCCGCTTGCATGAACCCTGCCGTTCACTTTAACGACTGCACCCGCTGCAGCTGTCGGTGTGAACTCTGCAGTAGTTACCGTATTCGCTACTTTCATCGTGTAGTCGGACTGATTGGTATTGAAAGCCGGTGATAATCCAACCGGTGAAGCAGTCAGATCCGTCAGACTGGCATCACCTGACAGCTTTCTGATAATCGTAACTGTATAGGTTTTTTGGGTCCTGCCGTCCTCTGCAGTAACCACCACGGATATCACATTCTTTCCGTAGGTTAAGCTTACATTTCCGGTAGCATTAGCCGAACTAGTTGAACCTATGTTTGTTCCGTTCAAAGTTGCTGCCGCAAAGAGACTGGACTTGATCACATCTACTTTGACCGAACTCACATCATTTTCGACTGTCGCGGTATAGCTTCCTGTATTGCTGCTATAGACCGGAGACAGGGCAATAGGTTGACCGCCGCTTAAGTTAGATAATGCAAGCCCGTTTGCTGCAGCCAGATTGGCATCATTTCCAGGGTAGCGGATCAAATCGAGCTGATATTCCTTAAAGTTACTTGAGAATTTATCAGCCACTTTGATTTTCACCAGCTTATATACACCCACTGCCAGGCCGCTCACAGTGAACTTCGGATAGGTTCCCGACACGGTTACCCCAGAGCCATTGTCTGCGTAGGCAGTCACATTAACATCAGCAGGATTTATTGCTCCTACATTAATATCGATACTGTTGTTCGGGTTGTTTCCGCTTTTGTTGGGAACATGCACTTTATTGTAGATAATTCCCCGGCTAAAAGCAGGTGTCATCACACCTACAGAAGGCGTAATGAAGGCAAGATCAAATTTCCCGGCCACAACGCTCAGCAAAAAGCTGCTGGAGCTTGAAGTAGTTCCATCATTTACTGTGACTGTGATGGTAGAGGTACCTGTCATGTTGGCTGACGGAGTAAGATTGATAATCCTGTCCGCGCCTGTACCTGAAAATGTGATATTGCTATTCGCTATAAGAGACGTATTCGACGAGGTTGCAGTAAGCGTAAGCACGTCACCAGCATCCACATCTGTCAATTTAAACGGCTTAGACACAGGGGTATTGGCCGCTGTCACCACATTGGAGTTAAATCCTATGCTGGTCTGCCATTTACCGCTGATGATATTGCCGTTTCTTGCACCTGCAGAAGAGTCCTTGGCTACAGCTCCATCATTAGAATTATTGAACTTATAATTGACCATCAGGTCGGCTTCAGAACCGGTAAGGCTGGTGTTCATCTGGCTTTCAATCTCCGACTGGGTTTTGGCCTTTTTCCATATCCGGTAATCCCTCATGCCACCCACATAATTGGCATCCTGGGACCATGTACTCTCACCAATATAGTTATTGGGTCTCGGCAAACCGGAGTTCTGGGCGCTGGCGTTGGCCATATCGGTAAGATCCATGAAGCCGCTGCCTTTCAGAATCCCATTCCAATAGATATAGGCCTTTTTCTCTGCAGCATTGTATACGGCAGCCACATGAACCCATTGGTTCAGAGGCAGTTGCTCCGAGGTTTTTACCATGTAGGATTTAATTCTGGCACCCTTTTGCGGTAAAGCTTCAAGGGCTATTCTTCCCGTACTTCCTTCAAACGTAAGGTGCAAATTATAGTTATCAGGTCCATACGAAGTATCGAAAATACGGGCCCACGTAGGGGCACTGCTGGCATTTACCCAGGTTTCGATGGTTAGCGAATTGGAGTATATATTCAAATCCGGAAGGGTCACATACCCTTTACCGTCAAAATCAAGATAAGTACTTCCGCTGGACTCCGAAATAAAGGGAGCGTCATTCACAGGTGTAACCGTTATCTGCGCAGACTCTTCCACTTGATTGTAACTTCCCGGGTCCCCGGCATATTCAGCATTTACATTTACATAATTACTGCTATACCCTGCTGAAGCAAGCCAGCTGCGATACTTGATCTGCGTTGTCCCATTCCAGTCCTTCTTCGGAACAAAACGGATCATCACATCTCTACCGAAGACGGCAATCTTGCCAGGATCGGGCGCAACGATAGACAACCACATCGTCCCGGCATTATACTGCCATTGCCCATTAACATTATCGACTTCAGAAATGCCAATCCCGTTGCTATTTATGAGTGAAACGGATTTCCCGGCAGGCTCAAGCGTATCCTCCATGATTGTATCCAGTGGGCCAGAAGCCTGTGCCCGGGCAACGTATGGTACACCGTAGAAATTACTGATGATCAGGATAAAAACCAATGCCACGATCAAATATTTTGATCTATTCTTTATTTTCACAAATTCAGCCCCATTTATCTAAGATGTCAACGTTTGTAACCCGTGCCCTAACCTACCCTCCTCCGTATCAAAAATATCCATAATTTTATATATCGGATTTTTAAGCAGCGCAGTTTATGTCGAATTAATAGAATTTATTGTTAATTTCAAAATAATTTTTCCAAGTACTTTTTTGCCCGTATTCACTGTTCTCTGCCATCCAATAAGTAAACTAAAGTAGTATATACAACCTTTCTCTGCCAATAGTAAGCTTAAGTTAGCTTATAATCCCAAGTGATATTATCGAACATAGAATGGGATAAATGGATAAGGGAGTGGAGTATATGCAAGGATTGTCAGTGGTTATCTGCACGAGGAATCGGGTACAGGACCTGACACGGTGCATTCATTCTATAACTAATCAGGACATAGGCCGGACTTACCCCATAGAGGTTATCGTTATAGATGACGGCGCCATACCTGAACAAGTCCTAAGCGAATTCAAAGCGTTACTTACCGGATGCGGTTACCCCTTTATCTATCACAGCAAGACAGACCGGGGATTATGGCTGTCCCGGATCAAGGCCGTGGAGCTCTCCACCATGGATAAAATTCTCTTCCTTGACGACGATGTCGAAATCCCCGGTCATTACTTGTCCACGCTGATACAAACCTACCTCGACTATCCCAACTGCGCAGGGGTTGGCGGCATTGCCATCGGGATGCGCAACAGCTTCCTGGGTACGATCCGCTGCCTGTTGTCCTTTCAGCAATCTCTATCGAGCGGCAGACTCTCTCTAAGCGGGCAGGCAGGCTCCATGTACAATTGGCATAAGGCGAGGAAGATCTTCAAGACCGAATTCCAGCACGGCTGTAACATGTCGTTCAAGAAGGAGGCTATCAAGGATCTGGGACCTGTGCCCTGGCTCAAAAGCTACAGTGTCGGTGAAGACATTCTCATGTCACGCATTGCCCGGAAATCCGGCCCCCTCTATATCAATCCCGAACTGAAGCTCCTGCATCATGAGTCGCCAGCCTCCAGAGACAACCTTGAAGATGTGGCCTATACCCGGGTGCTCAATCATGTGCATCTGCTAAAAGATAAAAAATCAGGTCCTGTCGGATATCTCGCTCTCGTCTGGACCACACTCTATCTCATTCTCCGGGAACAACCCAAGAAGAATGTCGCCGCCATCAATGGCTACAAAAAAGGCCTGAAAGAGATTTTCTCCAGGCAGGCCGCCAGGTAATCCATCACTACTACAGGAAGGGAGTGGACGCATGAGCTTAAGCATTGTAGTTCCCATGTACAATTTAGAACATTATGTTGAGCCCTTGCTGAACTCGCTTCTGGATCAGACCGAGAAGCGGTTCGAGCTGATCCTGGTGGATGACGGCTCCAAGGACCGCACGGCTCAGGTTGCCGAGGAAATGCTCTCCCGCCATCCGATTCTGCAGGCCAAGCTGATCCGCACACCCAATGGCGGAGTCAGTGCCGCCAGAAATACAGGCCTGGCCGCAGCGAGCGGTGACTACGTCCTGTTCCTGGACGGTGATGATTATGCGGACAGCAATCTGGTGCAGCGTGTAGATTCCTGTACGGCGGACGGGGAAACGGATATTCTCTGCTGGGGCTATAATCTGGTCCGCGAGGACAGATCAACCATTGTGAGCTTTACTTCAGACGCTGAAGACACCACAGGAAGCGAAGCGCTGAAGAATATTTTTGTGCATAAAAGCCTGAGAATCTGGACCGGCAGCATTGCCTTCAGACGCACCTTTCTGCTGGAGAATGGCATCTCGTATACCGAGCGCTGTGTGAACGGAGAGGATCAGGAGTTCATCTATAAAGCGTTGTCCAGGGCCTCACGGGTGATCTCAATCCCCGATGTGCTGTCCTATTATCTGCAGCGGACATCTTCCATCACGGGAACCTACAATGTGAACAAATTCGATGTGGTTGCCGCCTTCAAACGGGTGGATGAATATTTCAGGGACCATCCCTTCAATGAGGTTCATACGATATCCGGCCTCCTGCTGAACCGCGAGATGACCGAGAACTACTTTTATAATCTTAAGACTTGTCTGAATGGAACAACCGGCATCAGTACCCGCAAGCTGCTTCATGATATTGACCTCGCCTACCCCGGTGTGAATCAGGAGATGCTTGCGATCATGCGCAATTATCAGGGGGATGACCGCCAGCTTGCTTTTAGAATCCGGGTCTTCTTAATTTCCCCGTCCCTGTACGGGCGGTTGATTCATCTGGACCGCAGCTGGCTGCAGTTCAAACAAAAGCTCAAAGCCGCGATCAGCAGAAAGGAAATTAAGATATGAAGAAGAAAATGATGATCAACGCCTACACAGAATTCAATCTCGGTGATGATCTGTTTATCAAGGTGCTGTGCGAACGCTATCCCGATACCCAGTTCATGCTCATCGCCCCGCGGCTATACAAAGTGGTCTTCAAGGATCTCCGCAATCTCAAGGTCTATGCATCAGACTCCGTCCTGTTCCGGGGGATCAACTACCTCTTCCGCAAGCTGAAGCTGCATCCGAGTTTCTTGCAGAAGTTTCTGGCGGAGCAGGGAGAAGGCACAGTCCATATTGGCGGGTCTATTTTCATGCAGGGCGAGCATTGGTCCGAATATGTGGCGAATAACGAGAGCCTGCGCAATAAAAGCAAACCGTATTATCTGATGGGCGCCAACTTTGGCCCCTTTACCGACAACGCCTATGTGGAGGAGCATCGGCGGATCTTCCAGGAATATGCCGACGTCTCGTTCAGAGAGCAGTATTCCTATGATTTGTTCAAGGATTTGGGCAATGTCAGAATGGCCCCGGATATTATATTTCAGCTCCAGTATGATCAGGCCGCAGGAAAAGCTCCGGAGGGGCGGTATATCGCCATTTCGGTAATCAAGCCTTCCTCCAAAGCCTTGAGCGGTTTTGACAACCTCTATTATGAAAAAATGAAAGATGTTGCAATCCATTTCATTCAGCAGGGCTATGCCGTGCATTTTCTGTCGTTCTGCCAGCATGAAGGCGACCAGGAAGCAATCGGGCAGATTCTCGGCCTTATTCCGGCAGAGCTGCAGCGTGAGACACAGGTTCACTTCTATAAGACAGACATCGATGAGATTCTTGCCGCCCTGGCAGGGGCAAGTTTCATTGTCGCTTCCCGCTTCCACGCTATGATTCTCGGCTGGGTATTTGGCAAACCGGTGTTTCCTGTCGCCTATAGCAGCAAAATGATCAATGTCATGCAGGACGCTCATTTCGGCGGACGGTACACAGATTTTGCACATCTGGCCGAGGTTACTCCGGAGCAGGTGTACGAGAGCATGGCGCTTAATCGTCTGGACGTGACACTCCAGGCGAACCAGGCGGAGAAGCATTTCGAGCAGCTTGACGCGTACCTCTCACCGGCACCGCTTGTGGAAGGGAGAAGAAGTTATGAAAGCTAAACGCAGCATGCTGAACCTCGGCTTCGGACTCACGAGCCAGGTCATCACCATTATTCTCGGCTTCTTCATCCCCCGGCTGATCATGGTCAATTACGGGTCTGAAGCTAACGGACTGATCGCCTCCATCGTGCAGATCATCAGCTATTTCGCTCTGCTTGAAGCAGGTGTCGGTGCAGCTTCGCTACAGGCACTGTATAAACCAGTAGCCAAAAATGACTACAATCATATCAATTCGATTCTCGCCGCTACCTCCAGCTACTACAAAAAAACCGGGATCTACTATTTCATCTCGGTCGTGCTGCTGGCGGTTATCTACCCGCTGGTGATCCATTCAGAGATCAGCAAGCTGAGCATCATGGCAATCATCCTATTCTCCGGCCTGGGCGGAGCGATCAATTATTATTACCAGGGTAAATTCAGGGTTCTGCTAATCGCGGAGGGCAAAAGCTATATCGAAACCTCCATCGTCACGATTGCGAACATTCTGAACAACGTGGTGCGGATTGTCCTGCTGCTGCAGGGGGTGGACATTATTGCCGTACAGGCGTCCTTCTTCGTGCTGACAGTCCTGCAGATGATTGCTTTCTATATCTATTCTAAGCGTTATTACAAGTGGATGGATCTTGGACAGAAACCGGACTTTGAAGCCATCGGGCAGAAAAATTCAGTGATGGTGCATGAGATTTCCTATATGATCTTCCGCAACACGGATGTGCTGATCCTGACGATCTTCACCAATCTGAAGGTAGTCAGTATCTATGTGATGTACAATATGATCTTCACGATTGTCGACAATATCGTCCAGACCGTTAACGGAAGCGTGAAGTCGGCGCTGGGACAGAGCTATCATGAGGGCAAAGAGGCTTTTGTCAAATTCTATGATGCGTACGAGGTCTATTTCATGGGCCTGATCTTCTCGATCCTGACCGTTGTATACCTTCTAATTCTGCCGTTCATGCGGCTCTATACAGCAGGGGTCAACGATGTGAACTATATTAATTTCTGGCTGCCGGTCCTGTTCGTGGTGATCAAGCTACTGACCAATGCCCGCACCTCATCCAATAATCTGATCACGATTGCCGGACATTTCCGCAATACCCAGTTCCGTTCAATTATGGAGTCGGCCATCAACCTGGGAGCTTCGATCATCTTCGTCCTGTTCTTCGGGATCTACGGGGTGCTCATGGGAACCATCGCCGCACTGCTCTACCGTTCTATCGATATCGTAGTGTACGCCAACCGGGTCCTGCTGGAACGCAGCCCTTGGGTCACCTTCCGCAGATGGCTGATCAATGTTGCGGTGTTCGTGGCTATTGTCTTCATCAACACCAAACTGGACCTTACCATGACCTCCTATACCAGCATAATCCTATGGGGAGTAGTGCTCGGTCTGGTCATCCTGCCCATCTATTACATCGCCGGCTCCCTGATGGAACGCGAGGTGTTCCTCTACGCCTGGGGCTATGCCAGACGCTTCATAACCAAGATCAAGCTGAAGCGCAGCAAGGTAACAGCCAGCCAGACGTGAGGCGGCTGTTCTTCAGCTGTGCTGGAGGGAATACTGCCTGGGCAGCCCGAGCTGCACTTGCCCTGACGGGGGATTCACCTGATTAGGCGTGTGTCCACGATAAGGCTGCCTGACGCAGCAATTACAGAAGGCTTCGTCCCATAAAACGAAGCAGAGGCTAACAAACTTTGAGGAGGTCCAACTATGGCTCACAGCGAGGAATTGCACCAGGCCGGATACCGCCTGCTGAACCAGCTCAACGAAGATATACAGCATCCGCCTGCCGGGGCGCTGTCCAGCGAAGAGCTAGTGCGAAGATGCAGAGACAGCATTGGCAGCGAAGCCGACGGGGGAGTACGGGGGAATCTTGAGAATCTGGCCGGGGTGATCGAGGCCTATCTGTCGCAGCGGGCTTCAGCCGATGCGCTGGATTTTTACTTGTCCCAGCAATTCAATATTCAGGCTGTGAATATCCTGGAACTCATGAAAGGTCTTACAGAGCTGAGGGCGGATCGCGGAGCGCAGGAGATTCTTTTTCCTTCACCTGCGGATCCCTATACCCTTCCCAAGGTCAGTGTAATTATTACAACTTATAATAGAAAAGACTTCCTGAACCAGGCTATTCAGAGCATTCTGCGGCAAGACTACCCCCATAAGGAGATTACAGTGATTGACGACTGCTCCAGCGACGGTACGGCAGAACTCATGAGCCGGAATTTCGGCGATGACCCGCGTGTAATCTTCATGCAGAATGAGACTAACCAAGGCCCGGGTAATAACCGGCGCAAGGCGCTTGCCGCCCATGGTGACGGTGAGTATATTCTGTTCCTGGATGACGACGACTATTTGATTGATCGCAGCTACTTCAGCAGAGCCGTCCATTTCCACCAGCAGCAACCGGAGATTGCTTTTGTGGCCGCGAATGTGTTCCTGGAGTATTCTAAGTCCGAAGAACTGAAGCCGTCCAGCCTGCAGCTAAGCCGGATTACCCCGAAGGAAGCCTACTTCAGAAATTTCGAACAAAAAGGGTATCCCAAACCAGCCTCTACCCTGACGGCAGTCTTCAAGCGGGAAGTGCTGATGAAAATGGATATTCTGAACATGAACATGGTCAACGACGCTTCAATTTACCTGCGTGCCCTGCTGATCGGGGATGCCGGATTTATCGACACTCTTGCCGGAGTGTACCGGATTCATGGCAATAATATTACTTTTAACCTTAGCCAATCCTTTCTGATCGAGAATTTGGAGGAAAAACGCCTGATCCGCAATATGGCCATCGAACGCTACGGCTACAGCAAGACGGAAATGAACGAATGGTTCAATCACAATGTGTATGACACCATCTCCTACTATCTCATGAATTCCGCCAAAAGCCACACCGACTTCAAGTCGATGTACAGCTGGGCCAGCGAACATTGCCCTAAGGCCTACAGCCAATTAAAGCGTCAATTCCGCACCAAGCTGATGAAAAAACAGCTGCTGCGCGTGTCATTCGTCCGGGCATTGCTGAACCGTTAGATTTTCTTGCCGCGGCGAAAATAAAAGGATGATAGTGTGCATAGGCACAGACTATCATCCTTTTTTTGTTGCCTGCCCCGGTGATCCTCACCCTTCCCCCAGCAGCCGATCCAGCAGCCCGAACGCCTCTTCCAGCTTCGCCTTAGGGATACCGCCGTACAAATCTCCAATGCTCAATTCATAGAAACACGATGATTCGCCGCTCTCCCTCAGACGAGGAGTAAAGCCCACACCGGTTGCTTCGCTGACCTGGGTCAGAATCGGCTCAACCTCTGCCTTAGCCAGGGAAAAATACACATGGAACATGTTCGACACCGGCACTTCCGGCAGAGTACTTACGTTATGGCAGCCGTTGAACAGAGCCGCAAGCTCTTTGGCCTCCTTATAGTATTGGGCCATCTTGTCCACTCTCTGCCGGTAATAATGCCTTGAAGGGATAATGTATGGATACAAGCTGATCAGGTCGCCGCCATGCCGCCGCTTCCAGATTTTCGATTCTTCCGTAAAGTCCGCATTACCCGCAAGAATGGCCCCGGCGATCCCGCCAATACCTTTATAAAAAGAGATATATACGCTGTCGAACAAGCTGCAGACTTCAGCGGCGGTTTTACCGTAATACGGCAGCACCTCAAACAAACGCGCCCCGTCCAGATGCAGCATAATTCCCTGCTCACGGCAATACCCGGATATTGCTTCAAGCTCTGCGTAGTCCGGAAGCTGTCCGCCAATCTCGCGCTGCGGCAGCTCCAGCAGGAGGCAGGCTACCCCCTCGCCCATCTTCATTACATCTTCAAGTGTAATCAGACGATCCTTATCCGCAAGCAGCAGCGGCTTCAGGTGATGCAGCTCTTTTAACCCATCCTGCTCATGAATCTCCAAGTGGCAGAGCGGATGATACGCTACGGACTTGCTGCCTTTACGGTCGCTCCAGATTCTTAGTGCAATCTGCTGCGCCATCGTACCGCTCGGGAAAAACACAGCCGTTTCCTTACCCAGCACCTCCGCCATCTCCGCCTGAAATACCTCGATCAGCTCACCTGTACCGTACATATCACTGATTACACTATCCTCAATCCCGGCAAAAGCCTCCTTCAGCACCCGGACCTCCCGTTTGCCGTGGCCTGCCAGCTGCAGCGGAGCCGCATTATAAACCTCCAGCAAGGATTGGCTGTTATCGCTTGTTCTTTTGCTAATATCCATACTCATAACTCTCCTTCCACTGACTTGCGCCTAAACAATCTGACCAAATTATATCATTTCCTGCGGGAAATCCCCTTTTTTTCAAAAGTTCACGGTTTGTTCCCTGCTCTTCAGGTGAAATTAATGTAGCGCTGTGCTACAATATTGGAATTGCAAAGGCAATCGCTTAGGGAGGTTTATTACAACACCATGCTCATTATTGGTATCGCCGGCGGGACCGGCTCCGGCAAAACGACGGTAGCGCGCTCCGTCATTGACCGTTTGGGAACAGACAAAGTAACGTTCATATCTCAGGATAACTACTATAAAGACCATTCTTACCTCAGCTTCGAGGAACGCGGTGCGATCAATTATGATCATCCGCTTGCCTTTGATACGGAGCTGCTGATCGAGCATTTGGAATGCCTCAAAGCCGGACAGGCTGCGTATGCTCCGGTGTATGATTTTACGATTCACGCCCGCTCTACCGACAAGACCGTTGAACTGCTGCCGAACAACATCGTTATAGTAGAGGGTCTGCATGTGCTCTCCGATGAGAAGCTCCGCGAGCAGCTTAATATTAAGGTTTTTGTCGATACCGACCCGGATGTACGTATCCTCCGCCGTGTGCTGCGGGATATCGAGGAGCGCGGACGGACGATCCGTTCCATCCATACCCAGTATCTGACTACAGTCAAGCCGATGCACGAAGCATTCATCGAGCCGTCCAAGAAATACGCCGACCTGATCATCCCTGAGGGCGGACAGAATGAAGTAGGCATCCAGCTGCTGTCCGTACTTACTGAGAAATATCTGTCAGGCGACCATCAGTGGACCATGAAGTAATCTCGAACCGCAAATTTAAGGGCCATCCTTTGCAGGAGGGCCCTTTCTTTTTTTCTTTCATTCTACATACTGTCCTTCAATTCATACCAGGGCATGCGGTACATAAAGCTCTTCAAGACTCGTGATTTCTTCTGGCGTCAGATTAACCGACAAGGCCGAAACCGCATCTTCGAGATGGCTGATCTGGGTCGAACCGATAATCGGCGCTGTGACCTCTTCTTTTTGCAACAGCCATGCAAGTGCGATTTGAGCGCGCGGAACGCCCCGGTTAGCTGCAACTTCCGCAACTCTCTCCGCAACTTTGCGATCAGCTTCTTCCGTTTGTGTAAACAACGCACCTGCTACCTGGTCATTCTCAGAACGAGGGGTCTGTGCCTTCCAATCCCGGGTTAACCGGCCTGCCGCCAAAGGCAAATACGGAGTAACGCCAACTCCCTCATCTTTGCAAAGGGGGAGCATTTCCCTCTCCTCTTCCCGGTAGAGTAAGTTAAGTCTATTCTCCATGGACACGAACCGTGTCCAACCATTACGCTCCGCGACATGCTGAGCTTTCGAGAACTGCCATGCCAGCATGGAGGAAGCTCCGATGTATCTTACCTTGCCCGCCTTTACTACATCATGAAGAGCCTCCATCGTCTCTTCAATGGGCGTGTTAGCATCCCAACGATGGATCTGGTACAAATCGACGTAATCTGTACCGAGCCGTCTTAGACTGTTATCAATTTCGGTCATGATGGTTTTACGGGAAAGTCCCATGGCATTCGGACCTTTGCGCATCGGAACGAATACCTTGGTAGCAACAACAACTTCGTCACGCCGGGCTAGATCCTTTAATGCACGTCCGATGATTTCTTCACTCGTTCCGTCAGAATACATATTGGCAGTACTGATAAAATTGATCCCCAACTCAAGTGCTTTTTGAATAATCGCTCTGCTCTGTTCTTCATTCAGCGACCATGGAGCATTGCCCCGTTCAGGCACTCCGAAGCTCATCCCTCCAAGGCTTAGTCTTGAGACATCCAGACCACTGCGTCCAAGTTTTACATAATCCATTCCAGTACACTCTCCTTAAGTAGTTTGGGAAGTCTTCCCGGGATTTAGGTTGACATATCAACTCGATAACAATGTATCACCTTGCGGTTGATACGTCAACCATGATATTATGTGTCTATGGATAAGAACGAACTAAATGAACAGGAAATGCAACTATGGAACATGTGGAAAGGCTCCTATAAAAGAATCTTCGGTCGTGTTGTAAAAGACATGTCCGAACATACCGGACTTTCAGAGGGGGATTTTGGGGTATTAGATCGTCTGGTCCAATTCGGGGATGGTAAGCTTCGCCAACAGGAATTAGCCAACTCGATGGACTGGGATAAAACCCGATTGTCCCACCACCTGACACGGATGGAGAAACGCGGGCTTGTTCAGAGGAAACCTATCGACACAGATCGCGGAGTTCAAGTCATCATTACCTCTGCCGGAAGGTCCGCCTTGGGTGAGGCCCTCCCTATAGTCTCAAAGGCGATACGCCGGCATTTTCTGGATCAATTAACCGATCTGGACATGGAGTCAATCACCCAGCTGGCCGAAAGAACAAAAACAAATTCATCCTCCTCTGGTAAAGTCTCTCCGCCTTGAGCACTGGTCAAGGAACAGGCCCCTTTCCGCCAAACCGGTGGAAGGGGGTTTTTGTTATGCCAAAATTCACCTGAACTTATGCAGGCCTACTTGGACAGAGCATTTAACCCAGTACAATTAGACTGAAATCATGGACAACCATTCGCTTGAGATCGAGAGGATTTATATCAGCAAAAGATTCCATACCCAGGGGCTTGGCAGCCATCTAATGAAGAAAGCTATAGACATAGCGAAGGAACAGAATAAAGAAAAGATCTGGCTCGGAGTTTGGGAAAAAAACGAGCGCGCAATTACCTTTTATCAAAAATCAGGGTTTGTCCGAACCGGAGCCCACTCCTTCTATATGGGGGAGGAGGAACAAATAGATTTCATAATGACCAAGACACTCTAATAGCATTCTTCGTACAAGATTCAGGGAACCCTTTGGCTGGGGTACAGAGAAGTTTACCGCTTAATTAATACGGTTAAATCCCCCTCAAAAACCTTCTCGTCTTTGTGGTTGAACGTGGACAACAATACAGTAACACTTCCCGTCTCATTCTTCTTCTCTTTCACTTCGGTCACTTCCACAAGGGTGTACAATTCATCCTCCGGATACACGGGCTTCATAAATTTAAGATTATTCATTGCGGTTCCGGCAATAACATCATCCCCATAACTCCCTGTCTCCACCCAAAGTTTGAAGGAGACCGCCAGGGTTTGTATGCCTGAAGCAATAATTCCGTTAAATCTTCCCTGCTTAGCTTTCTCCTCATCGAGATGCATATATTGCGGGTCAAACTCCGCTGCAAATCTCGTAATACTCTCTTTCGTCATTACGATGGACTTGGTTCTGAAGACTTGTCCGACATAAAATTCATGAAATTTCATTAAAAGCACCCCTAAAATAAATTTATATAGTTTGATTGAACTTGAAACTCGATCTTTCCCCTTTACTAATCCCAGATGTATTTCATCTCACTAAATCCAACATCCCATATTTTCATATTTCCCTCCAGGGTGATCGTAAGCTCCTTGGCCCCTTGAAGATAAATGGAGGACATCCCAAGTTCATGGCTTTGAACTTCTGCGGACGTGGACAGATACTCCTGTCCGTCGGCGGATATGCGTAGACTCCCATGAGAAGCCTCTTGATCTGGAATCCCATAATTCAAGTAGAAATAAAGCTCCTTTTTGCCTAGCGTGTACGTGTACGTCACCATATTTTTGTCTTCGGTGCTATACGCATTATACTGGGGTTCTACGTTTTGTCCGCCAATTTGGAAGCTGTCTCGCATTGTTCCGTCTGATGAATTTATACTGCTGTTATTGAGCTCGTTTAACGCGACAAAGGGGCCCAGTTCTTTAGTGAACGCTTTGTCGACAACCCCGAAGATCCCCCAAACCCCGATGATCAGGACAACAGCAGAGATGCCCGTAGCCGCTATGTTTGTCCAGACCTTTTCTGTACGAAATCCTAATCTATACGCCCCGAATCCGATCGCTGCGCCTGATGAGTTTTGAATAACGTCGTTTATATCAAAGCTGCCTAGCAAAGTGAGTGCCTGAATGGTTTCCAGTACAAGAATAGACAGGATGAATAAGATCATGAAACGAAGGAAGCCGATCCGATATAACAACAGAATCAAGATACCAAAAGGGATGAAGGCCACGATGTTTCCAAAACCCACAACATCCATCAGCGAAGGATGTAGAAGATCCGATAGACTTGGCAGCTTAAAAAAAACATCAGGTAAAAATAGAAAGGTGTAACCCGTCTCCCGATCTAGGGTATCTACTCTACCGAAACCAAAAAACATAAAATAAAGAATGAACACGGTATAAGCTAAGGTAATGGCAAAAATAATTTTACGTTGCTTGGTATTCATCTTATTCTCCTTTATCTTTAGTTCATTTTTGTTGATTCTGGCCAACCACTCTTCCACCCTTGCCCGACTGGATGTCGGATCATTGTAACCCGCCATCCTGCGCACGCTCTTCCAGGACAATTTGCTTCAATTGAATGACCGAACTTCTCAGCTCCTGTTCTTGTTCCAGGTAGGTGCAAAGCGCTTGAATGAGCGATCTCTTGGGCTGAGTCTGAGAGATCTCCGTCCCCAGCAATTGAACAATCTCTTGCAGTTCCCTCTGCCGGGCGAGCCCGCCAGGCCAAGCCTCAAGCAGCGCGTTCACTCTGCCGAACAATTCTTCGGTAATTCTTTCTTTTTCGTTATTCCAGTCCTTTGAATCTGAATGAATAAATTTGGTGAAGGCGCTTTGTCCAAGTAGCCCCTTCGAGCCTGACTTAGACATATGTTCGACTAGCGCATCCATTTTATCGACGATGAACCAAGCTGTATCCTCTATCGAAAGCTGCTTCTCCTCGAAGATGATGCGCTGCAGATAGTCCTTCAGGATCGCACGGTATATAAAAATCAGATCCCAGAGAAACGACTCGATTCTCTCACCATAAACTTCAAGTAGCCAGTATCTATGCCACTCCATCATACGGGCGCGAACATGATTCCTTAGTGAACGGAAAGTTGCGTACTGCGTAATAGGAAGATCTATGAAGTCTACCATAATGTGACTGTATTCAATAAAATACTGAAAACGAAATACGATTTGATGGACGAGCCGCTCCTTGGGAGTACCCGTCGCGGTTTGTTTCAGGTGCTCAGCCCGATCAAAATAAACCGTCTGGCACTCGTCGAAAACCACACACAATAAGTCCTCTTTGGACGGAAAGTATTTGTACACCGAGCCCTTTGCAATGGAACAATCCTGAGCAATTTCCTGAATTGAAGTCGCCAGAAACCCTTTTTCTTTAAACATCTTAGAAGCCGAACGTATGATATCCTGTTTGGTTACACTCATCCTTACGTAATCCCCCGCTTGACAATTTTAAACTCATAGTACAAAATTATGAACATAGAGTCAAATGACCCACTATTCAAAATATAGAACTTCAGGTCAAGATGGGTCAAACTCGATTTCATAGTTGGAGTGTGATTGATCATGGAAGAACTTTTGTTTCAATTTCCTAAGACGGCATTAATCGTAATCGACTTGCAAAATTGGCTTGGAACCCAGTATGCCCCTCACTCGGCCGAGCAAGTCGTCAGCCGCGCTGCCACTATGGTTCAAGCCTTCCGTGAGGCAGGTGCATTCGTTGGGCTTGTTCGCGTATCCACGAAAGACTTCAAAGATATGCCTCGTCCGTTGCTGGATCAGGCGCCCCCAACCTTAAATCTGGTGCCTGGATGGGATGAAATTGTACCTGAGATCGGAGTCACTGACACCGATTATTTAATTACCAAGCGTCAATGGGGAGCATTTTATGGAACGGACTTGGATCTGCAGTTGCGCCGGCGGGGCATCACGACGATCGTGCTTTGCGGCATTGCTTCTGGTATCGGCGTGGATACCACTGCGCGTGAAGCCTTCGCCCATGGGTATCAGGTAGTTTTTGCGACAGATGCCATGACCGGCTTCAGCCAGGAGGAACATGAACACGTAATTAAGCTCATTTTCCCGCGTATTGGCAGAATCCGCTCGACCGAGGATATTCTTGCTTGCGCCGCGCTTCAATCTTAAGAACCTCAAGCAATACTTCAAACTATTTGATGAGAGAGAGTGAGAGAGGATCTCAACCCTCAGCCGCAATTAAAAAGCTGGAGAAGCATCCAGATTTATTAGTTTAGACAGGACAAAACAGCGATACAAGAGCTTAGTCTTGTATCGCTGTTCTGGCGTTCTTATTATTTATATTTCTTTTACAGATGCCACTTCATAAGTTATGATCTCACTTCCGAGAATTGGAGATTCTTTACTTGCTTCCTCTGAACCCGGTTCTGGGCGTTTGTGTGCCGCTTTAAAGGCATCGCTATTTCTCCAAGCTGTAAAGGAATCCATAGTCTCCCAGTACATATTTACATTTAACTCATCGTATTCATTTAAGTTCTGTGTTAACAATACTTCTACTTTCACAAAGCCTTCAGAACTGTCAAGCGGGCCTGGCGCTGTAAAACCCGGTGCCATTACCGCACCCATTCCTTTTTTCACTTTAATTCTGTTCGTCACAACGATCATTCTTACCATCTCCTTAACTATTTTAATTTAATGGTTCACCAAATTAGATCAAACTCGCATCAGATGAAGGCGATCGTTCTCTACGCTAAGTATTATTCTGCTAGTGGACGGACTCCACTTCAGCTAATGATAATTTGCCATCTTCCATCCGGTATACCTTATCGCAGTAAGCAAGCAACCGTTCGTCATGGGTCACCATTATGGCTGCCTTATTACGTGTTCTCACCTCATGGGCAATCAAGGAGACCACCTCATGGGCGCGCTTCGTGTCAAGACTTGCTGTAGGCTCATCTGCCAATATAACATTGGGCTCGTTAATCAATGCCCGGGCAATCGCCGTACGTTGTTTCTCGCCACCAGACAGTTCCTCCGGATAACTCTTCAACTTTGTGCCAAGACCTAATTCTTCAAGCAATTTTACGGCAAAAGCTTTATCAGCTGCGGTTACCTTTCCCGACATCCGCTTCACGACAAGCAACTGGTCAAGAACATTCAAATACGGCACCAAATTCGAAGACTGCATTATGAATCCAATCTCATACAATCGAATGTCGGATAGTTGATTTCCGGTCAGCTTCGATATGTCTTGCCCATTCAGCTTAACCTCTCCCTTAGAGGCTTTTAGCAATGCGCCTGCAATGGATAAGAAGGTACTTTTGCCCGAACCAGACGGTCCTACGACCGCGACGAACTCACCCGGTTCCACTGTAATAGACACATTATCTAATGCTGAAATACGGTTTGAACCTTCATTGTAATACTTTGATGCCGCCGTAATTTGCAATCCTGTAGTCATTATTCAACCCTCCCAAGCGCTTTAAGCGGATCAATCTTCGAAATCGTACGAACCGATACCAACGAACTGAGCAATGAGATCACCAGCAAAACGATGGAATAGGTCACCACTAGCTTCGGATCAAGCATGAACGGCATGCCTTTGGGCATGATTGCCGCTGTCCCATAAGTCAGGATTATGCCAACGATAATGCTAGAGAGCGACAAGACGAACACTTGAGAGACGACCGCTTTACCCAAGAACCCATTTTTGGCTCCGATTGCTTTCATAATCCCGAACTGGTTGGTCTTCTGCATCGTAAATACATAGAAGAACACGCCAAGTACGAATGCTGAAATCGCAAGCAGGAACGCAAGCATCATCATGATCGTACCATTCTCTTCCTTGTACCCAGGCATTCCCTGTACTGCTGCCGAACGGGTAACCGTATCGGTTCCTGACAGCTGCTTATTAATGACACTAGGATCGATATCACTACCTTGAAGCATGATTGCATTCACTGGTTCTGTGACCCCTTTGTCCGAACCAGGTGCCGCAAACGCAATCTTTCGCCACTCTGCAATGGGTGTAAAAACAGCTGCTACGTGGTTATACGTCTGATCCTTGACAAAACCGACGATAGTCAATGATTCCGTCGAGCCATCCAATTGGAAGGTATCCCCCAGTTTAAAGCCCTCATCTTTTTTCATGGTGTCATTTACTATAACTTGTGTCATGTTATCGGATGTTAACCGGGTACCTTCAATACTCTTTGGTTCTAAAAAACTCCCGGGGTCAATCCCAATAATAGCTATATCTACTTTATCTTCATTCACCGCGCTCTTTCCCTTGATTGCTGATGCCATGATGGTTCCCATGGGTGAAACGGCAGTTACACCTTGCATCTCTGTTAATTGTTGGGATAGTTCATTAGACAATAATGATTTACTCATCGAAGCTTTCGATCCTTGTTCAAAAACTACATAATCAGTCTTCATATTCTTGAACGTCGAAGCCGCTAGTGTAGATAACCCATTTCCCAATCCTGATAATATGAACACCAACCAAGAAATAAGTACAAAGATAATCGCAATCATCAAAAACCTTTTTTTGTTGTGTTTCAATTCCTTCAATGCCAAAAACATAGTTGCTTCCTCTCCTCCATATAAAATATAAATGACACAAGTGTCAATTACCTGATATCTACCCCACTAATTTTTTCGTATGCGCATTTATGAAATTGCTATCCGGCTTACATTTAGTATGCACTATTTATGACACTTGTGTCAAATATAATTTTTAGCTCTTTCTTCCTGCGTACGGACGAACAACCGTTCAAGCTGATTTTTCAAAGTAGCATGGGCTTGATCAACGAATTCAAGATCATCGGCCGCCGCAGCAGAATTAGACTTATTAATTTTATGTGCATCTCCAAGCAGTTGATGAAAATCCGTCTCTTCCAGATATACAGTAAGCAGCTGCTGAAGGGCATTCATACAATCCGTCTCATCCGTAGCTGACGCTTTTACTAGTATCTCCTCTATTGCCCGCTTCATACCGCAGCAACAATCTCTTCTTTGTTGGCATAATATTGGTAAATCGTACTTCTTGCCCCAACCAGACTTCTCGATAACAATTTAAGCTGAAACCCCTCATAACCATGTTCGAGAAGCACTTTCTTGGTTTGGTCAAGCAACTCCGATTTTGTAAAAGCCTACTTTCTTCCCAATGTTAATCACCATCCCTAATTGTACAGTAGGTCTTATTGTAACAAAAATAACGACCAGGTCGCCTTCCTTATTCCGTTTCATTTGGTGATGTTAACGGATTTTTGAGGGCAGGGAGTAGGACGCCGTCGATTAGCGAAGTGTAGAAATGCTTGTCGAATGTTTTGCGCTGTACGAGTCCGCGATAAGAAGCCATTGAAGTAATAACCTGGCAAGCCATCTCAATGTCCGCACGGGTGGAGATTTCACCGCGGCCGACGGCCCGGCGCATGAGCTCACGATTTACCACAGCCCACGGTTCGAAAATCCCTCCGTTAATTGATTCCGGATTCTGCGAAAAAAAGGAGCCCAGGCCTGCGAGTACCCGAAGTTTGCGTTCACCTTCTTCGATCGATTGCTGCTTCAATAGCACGAGCAGATCATTGCGCAAGGTGTGCTGATCCTGCAAACGAATCAGGACTTTGCCATGAACCCTAATGCTGCCTGCTCCTGCATATCGAGGCCGTGCTTTACGCTGCTTCACCGATCATAAATTTTCCCTCCAGGCTATTCCATTAAGCTCATTGTTGATCATCGCAGCGGCTATTGCCCCCTTTGAAGCTGCTGCTACAGCTTGGTGAAATCGGGATGTCACATCCCCAACGCTGTACACACCCGGGATGTTCGTTTTTCCAAAATCATCGACAACAACTTCTCCCGATTCTGTCATCTCGCATCCGATCGACCTCGGCAGATGCGATCCCGTAACCAGTTCCGGCTTGAAGAAGATACCTCTGCATGCTATGGAGGAGCCATCTTCAAGAACAACTTGCTGCGTGATTCCGTCATGAGAATCAATTTGCCGAATCAGTGAATCATACAACAGCACTTGATGCTGTCTAAGTTCCTCTCGCTCGGTTTCTGTTAATTCATCAGGACCATTCGTGCAAACCGTAATACGATTCGTCCATCCGGATAGGAGTGGAACAAAATGCATAAGCTCGGCCCCTTTGTTTATGATGACAAGCGGCTGATCCCTTAATTCCCAGCCGTCACAATACGGACAGACAAATGCACTTTTTCCGTACACTTCCTTCAGTCCTGGGATATCGAGCGGCCGATCCTTCATGCCCACGGCAAACAATACTTTTTTGGTTACCAAACGTTTTCCTTGCATAGTCTCAATTTCAAATCTGCCGTCGGCTCCGGTAATGTTCACTGCTAGTTCTGTAAAAAATGATACGGAGGGATAAGCAGCGATCTCTTCATTTGCAAGCCGCCGAAACTCACTCGGCGAGATCCCGTCACGGGTAAGAAAACCGTGCATTTCGTGAGTTACAGCATTGCGGGGGCGGCCCTCATCAATTAAAGCTACATATTTTCTTGCCCTTCCAAGCATCAGGGCAGCGTTCAGTCCAGCTGGTCCGCCGCCAATAATAACCACATCGTAAACTTGATTGTCCATATATAAACACCCCTATAACCGATCTATAATATCCATAATTAAAACGCAAGAAGTATATCACTTCTTGTTTGCCTCATGACTACCGCGTTCTACAGCTTCATCCAGTACCGACTGGATTGTGTGTTCCCGCATGTACTGGTGCATTTGCTGTTCTGCTCCCCACATCACTTTCTCGACCAGACAATCCTTCCTTTCAGAATTTCTCTGTTCGTCCGGTGCGGACCCCTTATCTACTAACAGCCGATGCTGCTGTGAGCTCGAATTCGAGCATTCGAATAGTCGCTGCCTTCCTTCAATCACTTGAATCACATCAAGAAACGAGATCTGTTCCGCCGGTCTGGCTAATTCATAACCGCCATTCACTCCTGGTACGGCACGTACAATTCCGTCCTGCCTAGCTTGGACATGATTTTAGATAAATAACTTTCGGATACGCCAAGGGATCCCGATAGTTCCTTTATTCCAACAGGATGACTTCTCTCAGAGAGTCCCAAATGGATTAAGGCGTGCAGCGCATAATCTGTACTTTTAGAGAATTGCAAAATCCCCTCCCTCTTCACAAAGACACTATTCTTACTATTACAGATCTATAATGTCTATAATACTTGGTGTATTTCCAAATTGCAATGTACTTCTTGGCCCTGCCTTCAGCAATGCGCGGGAATGGTTCTGGCAATGCCATCATCTCCATAACTCCCAGTCTTCACCCAAAGTGTGAAGGAGGCCGCCATCGCTGTATATGTTATGTTCTCATTCTCCCCGGTGCTGCTTGCGGTACTGCAGCGGCGAGCGTCCGGTGATGCCTTTGAATACCCGCCCAAAATGGGCAATGCTCTCGAAGCCTGTCTCTTGAGCGATCCGGGCGACCCTCCACTCCGTCTCCTTGAGCAGAGCCTTCGTCTCACGGATGCGTACATAATTCAGGTACTCGATAAGCGTAAACCCCGTTGTCTGTTTGAACGTCCGGCATAAATATGTGGAGCTGATGAAGAAATGCTCCGCAATCCCTCCCAGCGTCAGCTTATCGCCATAATGCACATCGAGATATTCGATGATGTCATAGACCCTGCGCTGCCCCTCGTTCTGTTCTGGCACCACAACCGGCGGCTTCGCCCCCCGGATGCGGTCCAGCCGGATCAGCAGCTGCAGCAGCAGAGTCTGCAGATACGGCTTGCTCCACAGAGCCCCGTCCCGCTGCTCCCGCAGCATCGCCTGGAGCAGGTCGGCAATCTCCCCCTGCTCATGGGCAGTGGACCGCAGCAGGAAGCTCTCCCCCTGGAACATCTCCGCCAAGTTCAGTGCATAGCCCGCCGCAGGCTCCAGGAACAGATCGTCAAAGCTCACCAAGATCCGCTCATGCCGCGAGCGGTTACGGCTGGTCGTGCGGTGCAGCTGGTTTTTGTTGATAAAGACCAGATCACCTGCCTGCAGGGCATAAATCCGGTTATGGATATAATAATGCCGCTCCCCCGACAGTAAATAATAGATTTCATAGAAATCATGGAAGTGATCGGTATCCATATTGAAATTACCGCTTCTTCTGATTTGTTCCACCTGAAAAAAAGGCTCCACTTCCGCACCCCTCTTCGAGGATAAAATATGCATATTTTCTTCTCTATTGTACTAAAAAACGTTCACTTCTTGCATTTTCTATACTATAAAATAATATCAAAACCAAGTAAATGGAGTGATCCCCTTGTCCAAAAAGAAATATGCGATCGTCGGTACCGGCGGCCGGGCCGAGTTTTTTTACGGTGCCCTTGTTACCGCTTACAACGAAACTTCCGAACTGGTAGCCTTCTGTGATGTCAATCAGACACGGATGAACTTTGCCAACCATATGCTGACAGATAAATACGGCTACCATGAGGTTCCCACCTACAAAGCTGAGGACTTTGACCATATGATATCCGAGACCCGGCCTGACTTCGTACTGGTGACCACGATTGACCGCACGCATCACAAGTATATTATCCGCGCCATGGAGCTGGGCTGTGATGTCATCTCCGAGAAGCCGATGACCATTGATGAAGAGAAATGCCAGCAGATTTTTGATGCCATCGAGCGTACCGGCAAGAATCTGCGTATGACCTTCAACTACCGTTATGCGCCGCATAACACGAAGATCCGCGAGATAATCATGGACGGTGTGCTGGGTGAAATTCTGTCCGTCAATTTCGAGTGGCTGCTGAACACCCAGCATGGAGCGGATTATTTTCGCAGATGGCATAGGGATAAGCGGAACAGCGGCGGCCTGCTGGTGCACAAATCAACGCATCACTTCGACCTGATGAACTTCTGGCTGGCTTCGCAGCCGGATACGGTCTTCGCCATGGGCGACCTGCGTTACTATGGCAAGGAGAATGCTGAGAAACGCGGCATCACCGAATTCTATCAACGCGCCTATGGCAGCAAAGCTGCCGAGAATGATCCCTTTGCGCTCCATCTGGACCGCAATGAACACCTGAAGAGCATGTACCTCGACGCCGAGCATGAAGATGGGTATCAACGCGACCAAAGTGTATTCGGGGACAATATCAGCATCGAAGATACGATGAGTGTAATGGTCAAATACAAGAACAAGACGGTCATGAACTATTCACTGAACGCTTATATGCCTTGGGAGGGTTTTATTATTGTCTTCAACGGCACGGAAGGCCGCATGGAGGTTCGGATCACCGAACAATCCTACGTCAATTCCGGCGGCAAAAAAGAAAACGAGGGCGCACTGGAGGGTGTGAACATTACCATCTATCCACACTTCAAGGAGCCTTACCGCGTCGAATTCACAAGTGGTGCAGGTGGACACGGCGGCGGTGATCCGGTGCTGCTGAGCGACATTTTTGACAAGAAACAGGAGGACCGCTTCAACCGTGCAGCCTCACACAAGGATGGCGCCATGTCGATCATGACCGGAATCGCTGCTAACCGTTCCATACGCACAGGGCAGCCAGTCAAGGTGGACGATCTTATGCCAAAGTAAAGATTACAGCAAGTTGATATTTCGCTCTCTATAGCAGTACAGGAGGCTAAATCTCCTCCTTCCATAACAAAGAACCCATCCTCCACCTGACCGTGGACAATGGGTTCTTCTTGTATATTCTTATGACCGTAGGGATCAAATCACCTTATGCTGAACCCACTTGTCTCCGAGAAAACGCCGCAGGAAGATGAAGCCGCGCACGCCCCACTCGCAGTTCATAGCAAGCCATACCCCGATAATACCCATATGCAGCACGATCCCGAGGATGTAGCCGAGCACTACACGGAACAGCCACATGGACAGCATCGACACGATCGATGTGAACTTGGAATCGCCGGCGGCCCGGAGCGCAGAAGGGGTAATGAAGCTGACCGACCACAGCGGGATCTGGGCAATCGAATTGATCAGAAACACAATGAAGATATCCCGGACAATCTCCTGCGGCGGATGAAACAGCGACACCAGCGGATGGAATAACGGGAAGATCAACAGCGCCATCAGGACAAAGGAGGCCGAGGACAGCCACAGAAATGACTTGACGAATTTGCGCGCATCCTGGATATTCCGGCTGCCCATACATTGGCCAACGACAGTAATCAATGTCAGGGACAACGCATTGGCGGGAATCTGCATAACCCCGGCGAGCGAGGAGGTGATCGCATTGGTGGCAATGGCATAGGTGCCGAGACTGACAATAAAGACCTGCGTCAGAATCTTACCGCCATTGAAGAACATCTGCTCGGCCGCAAACGGCAGGCCGATGAACATGATTCTGCGGAGCATGGTCCAGCTCGGAACCAGCAGGTCCCGGATCTTCACCCGCAGGCTGCTGTCGAGCCGGAACAGATAGATCAGCGAGCAGACCGCCGCCAGATACCGAGAGACATTGATCGCAATCGTCATTCCGAACACGCCCATATGCAGTCCGTTGATGAACACCAAATTTAACAGCACATAAGAAAAGTTCATAATCAGCGAAAGTACGAGGGATACACGCGTCCTCCCGATCCCTCGAAGCGCACCGCACACCGCCTCCATCACAGCAATCCCCAGGTAAGACAGGCTGCTGCCGATCAGATAGGTGCGGGCATTTGACATGACTTCCGGTGAAGCCGCGCCGAACAGCAGATGCAGCAGCGGTCCATGGAACACAATGCCAAACAAGCCGATGGCAAATGCCATCAGCGATACGGAGGATACCGCTCCGGCGGCAGCTTTGGAGACCATCAGGTCATTTCCACTGCCTTTATATTGTGCAACTACAACAGTTCCGCCAGTCGAAACCGCAATGAACACACTGATCAGAAAGATATTCAGCGAGTCGATCATATTTACCGCACTGATCGCCGCCACTCCGGAAGAGCTGATCATCGCAGTATTCACGACGTTCAGCCCTACCACAAAGGCCTGGTCTACCAATATAGGCAGGAATAACGATATGATTTGACGGTAGTCAATAGATTCTCCGGAAAAATACTTATCGAGAAACAGGCGGCCCTGCTTCAATTTCACCTTGGGCTCTAGCATAAGCTCACTTCTTTATATTAGAATTAGGGCCCCGCTATTCTAACATATGAGCTGCATAAGTCAAGGCGAAGCGCGTGTCTGGCCGGTATTACTTCCCGTTCAAGGAAGGAGATAATGTAATCGTGAATGTCTTATCGAAAGGGGTCACTACGTTAACCAGCACCGCTTTGCAGTTCGCCTGCAGCTTGGCCTCCCGCACCCCGGTCGCCAGATGTTCCCTCTCGCCCCCCGTCAATTCAATCCAGTCCTCACCGCTTGCATAGCGGAGGTTGCCGCCGCTCCAGAGATAGACGTCCTCGTCTGCAGCCTGCAGCTCTCCTGAGATGAAGTTTCCTTCGCTTCCGAAAATGAAGGACATCTGCGTCATGACCTCCGCCGGTTCATCACAGTGCAACCGGATGGTCCAAGCCTCATCCGTCCGATGTACCTCCGCCTGCACCCGGAGCGTCTGCTCATGCGTAAGAGGCCGGCTCTGATGCGGGAGCAAATACCAGGGACTGACCGGCGTTACGGAGGTTGGCGGAAGCAGCGATGCCTCGACAGGACCGTAGTAACCTTTCTTCTGTTCTCCTGCCAGACGGTATCCTTCGGACACCTTAGTCATTTCCTGCATAGGCACATATCCCGGATAGAAGTAGGATGCCACCTGAACAGCAAGCAGCCTCACGGAACCGTGACGAAGCGCAAAGAATGACGGAGTCTCTGTAATCAGCGTCACACTGGTACTGCCATCCCTGTAACGGGCTACGGGTGCACCAAAGTCAGTATGCAGACGGCTGTGGGTGATCTGTCCCCCATGACCGGCATCCTCCATCTGCTGCAAATAGCCATGGCGTAGGAAATCACCATTCAACATTTGCTCATATTTCACAGGAAGGGGAGCCGCTGCCTTAAGCGGCTGTTGAAGCTCCGGCTCCAGCAGCATACGCACGAGCGTATTGACCGAACACACGCCCGGATCTGTAAGTGACTGGCCAGCCCATTCTGCCATGCCCGCGAATAACTCATCCTTGTCAGAACGGGCCAGAATCGCATAAGGCAAATAATAGGGGGACAGGTCATGAACACTGCCCAGATCCTGCCGGCCGGAATAATCGGTAACGACCTCGCCCGAAGGATGGACCAGGTATACCATCATGCGCAGATTCTGACGAACCGGCTCCAGCAGCTGCGGCCGGTTCAGCAGACGGGCGGCATGAATCAGCATGATGTCGCTGACTGCGCTGTAAATCCCATTGCTTCTCTCCGTCCATTCCCCATCCGGCGTAATGTCCATCCCTTCCGCAAGCCACTGATCCGCCCGCAAAGCGGTCTCTTCGAGCCCAAACAGCTCGTGCAGAAAGCCCAGTGCTGCGCACAGCACCCATCGATGATTCGGTGTATGGCATCCTCCCGTAATCATGGCTGGCACCGACCGTTCAAGAAACAGCCGCATATTGTCCAGCACCGGCTGCAGCGGCTGCCATTCCTTGCGGGTCAGCAGCTGGTACAACTGGGCGTAACCGACAATGACAAAAGCCGTATCCGGCGGGGAATGATAGTTCGTCCAGCCCGGAGAAATCGTACCGTCTTCATGTTGAAAGCGCAGCACGAACTCCGTGGCCAGCAGCAGGCGCCCGAGTAATGTCTCATCCAGGTAGTACTCAGAATCGGGATTGACCAGAGCCGCCCCCCAATAACACATGTCAGTCGGTGTTCCGGTCGTGTGGTTGACCCACGCAATACCCGTGCCCGGATCAATTGTCCCCCCGTAATAGCGGCTCTGTGGATCAAGCACCTGCCGGGATAACCCTTCCTTTACCTCTCTGTCATTACTCTCCACCAGTTGCTTGTACATTGTAATTCCCTCCAAATTATGCATTCTGCTTCATGCCCGGGCGATGCCAGAGTTCTAAATCCGTTCCAGCTCTTTCCGAATACGCTCAGGAATCTCGGCGAATAATTGGCTCCAGGAAACGAACAGTTCCCTCCGATCCGCGTATTCCCAGCTGCTGTAGAGCTGGGTGGGAGTGAACCGAAAGGTCTGCAGATACGCGCGGACGCGGCGGTCAATCTCTTCATCCGATGCCAGATTTCCACTATAGAAATGGCCGTAGATCAGACCGTCTGCGCCTGCCTCCTCCTGCGTACAGGACACGAATCCCGGTAGCAGCTCAAATAGCTCAGGAAGCGGAGAAAGGGCATGTTTGCCGGGTTGGACGTAGAGGGCAGCCTGCGTTCCACTCAGGTTGGTCTGTCCGCGCAGCAGCCCTTTCAGGTATTTGCCATGAAAGCTGACTTCGACGTCCGCCACCTCTCCGTTCCTGCCTATGTATACCCACACATGCTCCAGATCATATAGGTGCTGAATATCATAATCGTAATAAATGGCGTATTCCACAACTGCCTGCACATCGTGGCGTTGTACGCTTAGCCGCCGCCGGAAGGAGGGAGAATCCCCATCCTCCCGCAGCACTGTTATGCCGAAGCGAACTGGAAAGAACGGCTCATTCTGATCGAATAATAAACAAGGGGCATATTTGACAGCAAGCAACCGGTCGGCATCACTCAGCATTTAGCCTGGCCTCTGGCCGCAAGCTTGGCCGTAAGGAGCCGGTGACTGTCATCGATTTCTTCCGGCTGGCAGGCTGCCTTCAGCTCATACACCTTGACCTGCGCCCGCTCAATCATCGGTAAATAGGCATCATAGAACTCCATATCTTTGCTGTTCACATAAGGGCACCAGTGATCGGACAGGCCAAGGGTTTCATGAATATGAACCCCTACAATATCATCCATCAGGCCTTCCATTTCCCCCACACTATCGTACAGACCCAAGCGATCCATCATAATGGCATGACCAGTATCGTACCAGATACCTACAGGAGCTCCCCTTAATGCCTGAATAATCGTCCTTGCTTCCGCAAGCGTCGGAATCTGCTGCGGTCTGGAGCGGGTTTCGATGCCAAAGCGGATCTTAAGACCCTTCGACACCGCCCGGTTGCATACCTCATCCAGACTTTCGATTATCTTCTGCACATAACCGGCGCTGTAGGCCTCTCGCCGCTCCATCAGCTCCGCCCATTTGCTGCGGTAAGCTTCCGAATCTCTGCCCTGTCCGTTATAGATCTGCTCCAGCTCTTTGCTGATATCATTCGGAAAGGGCACTTCGCCGGGATGCACAACAACTGCTTCGCCTCCGTAGCGCTGGGCGTATTCGGCTGAGCCGACCAGCAGTTCTATCGCACGCTGCCGCTTTTCCTCATCCCTGAAGCCAAGCAGCACAGAATCCGTGCCATAATCAGGGTCCGGAACGTGAGGGAAAGTGTTGTGGACACTGGATATGCCGATCTCTCCCCGTTCGATCATCGGCTCGATCGTAGTGAGCATTTCCCGGGTCACATTATAGTTCAACTCCACGCGGCGAAAGCCAAGCGAGCTGATCTCACGGATCATTTCACTGCCTATAGTATGGCGCCGAATGTTCCAGCATGTTGAGAAAGAAAAGGCTCCTTTGTCCTCCATAATGATGTTCTCCTTTCCTTAACGTTAACGGCTCAGCCTTTGACAGCACCCAGCATGACCCCGCTAACAAAGTATTTCTGGAGCCACGGATACACAACAAGGATTGGGACCGTGGCAAAAATAACAGTGGCCGCCTTAAGGCTCTCCGGTGTCAGTGCAGTCCTGTTCGAACCCTCCAGCTGCGTCAGTTCAGAAACCATGTTGTTCTGCACCATTTGGAACAGCTTAAGCTGAAGCGGGTACAGGTCCGGGCTGTTGATATACATCAGGGAGTCCTGGAAGCCATTCCACCGTCCCACTGCATAAAAGAGAGCAAGCGTAGCCATCACCGGCATCGATAACGGCAGTACAATACGCATCAGTGTGTGAAAATGGGAGCTTCCATCGATTTCAGCCGACTCCTCCAGGCTGGGAGGAATGTTATTGAAAAAGGAAATCAGAATAATAAGATTAAAAGGGCTGACCAGTCCGGGAAGAATAAGCGACCAGACCGTATCAATCATTTTCAAATCACGGATAAGCAAATATTCAGGGATAATACCGCCGCTGAAAAACATGGTAACGACGATAAGATACATAAAGAACTTGCGGCCCTTCAGATTTTTCTTGGTCAGCGGATAGGCCGCTGCGATGGTGAAAAGCATGCACAGCACTGTTGTGGCTACTGTGAGAAAAACGGTAAAGATCAGAGAATGAATCATAGCATTGTTCGAAAACACCTGGACGTATGCATTCCAGTTCACTTCAATGGGGAACAGGGTCACTTCGCCGGAAGTAATCGCCCGGTTAGAACTAAGGGATACCGCAATGATGTGTAAAAACGGAGCCAGACAGAACAACACGAACAGCGTAACCAATGTAATATTTACGATATCAAATATCCGGTTTGAGGTGCGTTCACTCATAGCACTCCGCCTCCTTCCTTATCATATAATGCCGTCGCCGGTCGTTTTTTTCGAAATATAGTTGGAGCCCAGAATGAACACCAGCCCTACCACAGCCTGGAACAATCCAATTACAGTAGCCTGCGTATATTGGCCGGATTCCAGACCAATCCGGTACACGAAGGTGCTAAGCACATCAGAGTATTCACGGACTGTTGTATTCCCGATAACGTAGGGGCGGTCAAAGCCGATGCTGACCATTTTCCCGAGGTTGAGGATAAGCAGGGTGACGATGGTTGGCTTGATGCTCGGAAGCGTAATGTAACGGATCTTCTTAAGTCTTGTCGCGCCATCCACTTCAGCTGCTTCAAATAGCTCCCTGTTGACACCCGTTAATGCCGCCAGATATAGAATGGTTCCCCAGCCGGCGCTTTGCCACACCCCTGTGAAGAGATAGGTGATGAGCCACGGGTTTTTTTCTGTTAGAAACGGTACAGGGTTCAGCCCCAGGCTTACAAGAACCTCGTTCACCATCCCGGACTGGTTGCCGAACAATTGGTATACGATCCCCCCGATGATCACCCAGGAAATAAAGTGGGGAATATACAGAAGGGTCTGTGATATTTTTTTGAACCATACCGACCGGATCTCATACAGCATAATAGCCAGCAGGATCGGAGCCGGGAAAGAGACAAGCAAATCAAGAAAATTCAGCATAAAGGTATTGCGAAGGGTAGTATAGAACTCTCTCATGCCAAAAACTTCGCGGAAGGCGTCCAATCCTATCCATTCACTGCCTCCGATGCCCTGAAACAGGTTGAAATCTTTGAACGCAATCTGCACACCATACATCGGACCGTAGCGAAAGATCACAAAATAGGCAATCGGCAGTGCAAGCAGCGCATATAGTTGCCAATACCGTCTTAAATATGACGCTTTGCTCAATGGGGTTTCCTCCTATGGAGAAAAACCGGGGTGGAGCGGCACTCCTCTCCCCCCAGCTTTCACCTTTGTATTTGTCTATTTAGCAGGAAGTTCCTTCACAGCCTGCTCCAGTTCTGCCTTCAGCTTCGTTCCGCCCAAGGACATGAAATCCTTCATTTCCTGCTCATACACGGATTCAAATTGATCCGGTTTAGCCATCGTTGATTTTACAATAATTACATCGAGCTTATCGGTGAGTGTGGTGCCATATTGTGCTTCCGCTTCAATCGGTTTGCCGAACACAATTGGGCCTACGGTGTCCGTGTTAGCGATAGTGATTGACTGCTTCAACAATTCCTGGTTGTTTTTCGGGAAGCCCATCACCCATGCTTTTTCATTGGTTGCCTGATCACCGAGGTTCTTACCGTTGGAGATGATAGCCATGTCGCCGCCATTGAACAGGCGATCGGCAAATTCTTGAGAGACATTTTCCTTGACCACCGGAATGCCGTCCACCATATCATAGTTTTCACCTTCAACCCCGTTGTATATATCGTTGAGGTTGGTGCCTGTAGACATCCAGTCCAGGTATTTAACTGCTTCCACGGCGCGCTTGCTGCTCTTAGGAATCATGATGTACATACCGTTAGAAGCATAGCGGGATTTAATATACTTGTTGTCAACTTTGGCGTTGGTATATACATCTACCGGAGTGACCTTGCTTCCCGGTACATTTTTGTAGAGGTTATCCATGGTGCCGTCCTTGTAGAACTGCGCATCCACATCTTCCGACCAGTAGCCGGTATTGCCGTTCTGAATATCTTTGGCCAATTGCGTTTTATCTTTATCCAGACCGAAGTCCTTGCTGATCAGCCCTTCGTTATAGAGCTTGTTCATAAACTGCATTGCATCCTTGAAGCCCTCATGGAGTGGAAGCTCGTACCGCTGGCTGTAAGTCAGATCGCCACTGATTGGCTTAATGAAGGAATAGATCAATGTTTCAAACTGGGCCGGAGCAAGTGCCATACCCATTGGGATGTTTTTGCTGCCAAGTTTGCCCGGGTCCTTCTCTTTAAACGCTTTCAAAGTAGTGTACAGCTCATCCGTCGTCTTTGGAACAGGCAACCCCAGTTTATCCAGCCAATCCTGACGGATGTAGGAGCTGTAACGGCCCGTGATGGCACGCTTACCCGGAATGGAGAACTGCTTGCCGTCCAGCTGACCGAATGCCAGCGTTTCGTCGCCAATAAACTTCTTCAGGTTTGGACCATATTCATCGAGCAGTTTGCCGACATCCGTCAGACCGCCCTGCTGGGCATAGCGGTAAAATACACTCGAGTCATACGTAAATACGATATCGGGTACATCACTGTCACTCGCCATCAGCACGTTCAGCTTCGTGACTTCCTCAGAGCGCTGAATCGGTACATATTGAACATCAATGTTGTTCGGATCACCAAATCTTTCTTGAACCAGCTTGGATAAATAGTTGTTAGTAATAGTTTGAGGTGCCGGGCTGTTGCCCCGGTCGAACACTTCCACCTTTAAGGTAACGCGCTTAGCGCTGCTTCCCTCCGTTGCTGTCGCTCCGTTTGCTGCATTCTCCTTAGAATCGGACGAGCATCCCGCCAGCAGGGTAGCCCCCATTACTGCGGTTAAGGTAATCCCCGTTGCCTTTTTCCAAAATCCCTGGTTTGTGTTCACTGTCATCTTTCCATCTCCTTCGCCTCTGCAGGCCGTAATGGTGACTTTATGTTCCCCCAAGCCTTGATCCAATAATATCCCTTAAGCGGAATCGCTTCGCATATTATCGCGCTCTGCCTTGCCGCCTGTTGTTTGGGATGCCCACAGTATTTCACAGGCTTCACCGCTTTGACAATAAACCCGTTTCGGAACTGCACTTTGCCGTGAATTCGGCCTTCCTGTTTATCCAAACAACTATTTTCGTGTAATAAAGCGCTTTCAAGGTTTCTGAAAATAAAGACCGGAACACCGCTTGCACCCTTCTTCACAAAGGTTGCAGGCATATTCCGGTCCGGGCTGTTCACCTTTCATCGGTACAACGAATACGGCTTACCATTCAAGTGTTTGTGGCTTTGTGTCCACGCTTCAAAGAGCGGTAATCACCTGGCGTAATTCCAATCACCCGCTTGAATACCCTCCCGAAGGTGATCGCATTCGCATACCCCACCTTAAGTGCTATATCCTGCAATGAACATTCCGTCTCCAGCAGCAGCTTTTCAGCTTCCTCCATCCGCAGCTGCGTAAGGAAATCAACAAACTTCATATCGAATTCCATTTTAAAAAGATAACTGCCATATTTCCCGGATATCTGAAACCGGTCGCTTAAATGCTTCAGGGAAAGATCCGGATTGGCAAAATTCTCTTCTATATATTTCTTCATCTCATTGACCATCGCTTTGTAACTTTTGGTCTCGCTGACAGAAACATAGGTGCGGAATACATCGGTTAAGTACTCGAACAGAATCCCCTTCACTTCTTGAATATATTCCGCCTTTTCCAGCAGCTTCAACTGCTCCGCCGCAGTCTCCGCCGACAGTTCATCCTGTAGTTGCTCTGACATCACAGCTACTTCCCGGTTCAGCATCTGCAGCATGGCCTGAATCAGGGAACGAATATCGTCGTCCTGCAGAAAGTCCTGTTCGAATGCTTCAAATATCCCTTCCAACCGCTGCCGCCACTGGCCGCTCGACATTCGAAACTGCTTGACGAACTCCGCAATCATCTGCAGATATTTATAAGTTTCCAGAAGGGGCTGACGCGAATCTATACCTTCCGCCAAAATGATATCTTCGTGCATCAGAAGCTTATGCTGCATGACATTCTCTGCTGCCACATAGGAGTCCCGGATCGTACCCGGACCGGTTACTGCCGGTCCAATCCCAAAGCTGAGCGAGATACGCAAATTCTGTTCCACCCAGGAGCGGCATTGCTCGGCGAACAGACGGATTTTCTCGGTCATCTCCTCATCATTTCCGGTTGCCAGGAAGAGAATTGCCGCCCGGTCAGTGCTGATCCACTCCGCCCAGCCCTGCAAATCTGCACCACGCGCCAATTCCTGAAAAACATTCATCAAGGCAAACTTCAGCGTGTTCTGGTCGCCCCGGGTATATCGATCCTGAAAAACCTTCTCATAGCGGTTAATTTCGCTGAGTACCACTGTGAAACGGGAAGAAGAATCCGCACCAGAGAGCGGTGACAGCTCCTCCATCCGCTGGACGGCATTGTCCAGCCGCTCACTGTGCAGCAGATCGGTGAATAGCTTGCTCCGCTGCAGCAGCAGATTTTCTCTGCTCTTTTTATCATAATCCGTCATATGGTTGATCAGATCTTCGAGCACTCCGTCAATGAGCATCATTTCATCCGGCTTTGAAGCGGATTGATCCATCGTCCGGATCTGATGTCCTTCAATCCGGTTCATGATCACCTGAATCGGCTTATAGTTGCGCCGGGTAACATAGATCAGATATAGAACCGCGCATACCACTGTTCCGAACGCAATCGCTACCCAGAGATAGGAGATCACAGAAACCCAGCTGAACAGATTACCCGCCTTGATCCCGCTAGAGAATTTCCATCCCGTGTTCTCCATATGAAGAGTGTTCAGCAGCTTGCCGTTCTTGGCTCCTTCACTGTCTGAATGTGCTTGGTACAACAACTGTCCATCGCTTCCATAGATCGTAAGGAAAGACAATTGCTCGTTAACCATACTGTCTACAATCTGTTCAATTCCACTCATTTTGATATTAATGACCAGCAGACCCTCCGAGCCAAAGGGCAGCGGCATTCCTTTATTTATAGTAAGCACACGCACACTCGTGCGCTGAACGAACTCATCCTTATATTCCCTGACGGGCTGCCACCCCTCCTTCACCGTTCCGGAGGTCACGCGGCGAATCCAGTCTTCATCTATGAATCCTGTCAGATTCTTTAACCCAGTTTCTGTAATAACGCTTTCATTTTTCTTGTCATATAAATAAATGGATTGAATGTAAGATGATTCATCTGTCAGGATGCGCAGGTTCTGGGCCACCGCATAGATTGCCCCGGTATCCGCCTGGCCCTCACTGTTGAAGTAGCGTTTGTAAGCATCACTGCGTTCAGCAGATTCGAGCACCGACAGCTCAACTTCCTTGATGGTCCGCTCTACATTATCCACGAGATAGTTGGCAGCGATACGGTCTGCTTTCTGGGTCTCCATGCGTGAAATATCATTAATAAAAACAAAGGAGGCGAAAATAAGTATGGTCACCGTAAGCAGAAAAATAGGAAAGTACGACAGCAGCAACCGGCGATACCAGGTACGGAACAATGGATAACCCCCTCTAAACAGCCCTATGAATATAGGCCGTGTTTCAGTCACTAATATATACTCAGCCCCAATAATTGGAAGCGCATTCAATAACGAGTTTTGTTTGAATTTCTGCCATTATAGCACATGCTGTGTAGACCCGGCCAATCCTGTGGGACATGGTAAATACAGGAATGACCCAGAGAGTCCGTATTGCTGTATCCGGAAATCCCCGTCCTATCTTTTTGCTATAAAACAATCAAAAAGGCGGAGTGCACTGGACCGTGCAACCCCGCATTCATATCCGCCCAAGCACCTGCCAAGCGGGAACTTCTCGCTCTTTATGCTTTATAAACCGCTGACTTCCCTAATATAACGTCGTGCCTTCACCGCATATTCCAGAGGATCAGCAAGTGCCGGGTCCTGCTCTGCCTCCACCACGAACCATCCCGAATAACCGGAACGGTCCAATTCGGCGAAAATCTCTGCAAACGCGATGCAGCCATCGCCTGGCACGGTGAACGCACCTTCTTTTACCGCCTGCAGAAAGCTGAGCTCCTCCTGTTTGACACGCTCGACAATTCCGGGCCGGATATCCTTCAAGTGTACATGTTTAATCCGGGGTAAATGAAAACGCAGCACCTCCAGCGGATTCTCTCCGGCGAAGGCTAAATGCCCGGTATCGAACAGCAGGGATACCTCATTCGGCTCCGTTAGCTCCATCAGCCTGGCGATTTCAATCGCGGTCTGCACTCCGGTCCCCATATGATGGTGATACACAAGTGTCATATCCTTCTCAGCCGCGAGACGTCCCAGACGGCCTAGCCCCTCCGCGAGTAGTGACCATTCCGTTTCTGTGAATACAGGCTTAGCAGCAAACAATGGCGTATCCATCTGCCCCTGAATACTCCGTCCCTGTTCGGAGACAACGATCACCTTGGCCCCCATCTCATGCAAAAAGTCACGGTGTGCACAAAAGGCTGCAGCCGTCTCCTCATATGGACGCACCGTCAGATACGCACTGAACCAGGCACTGGCGATCTGAAGTCCACGGAGCGCAAGCGCCCGATGCAGCCGCTCCGGGTCGCGAGGATATTTGTTGCCCACCTCGCTTCCCTGAAACCCCGCAAGTGCCATCTCACTAATGCACTGCTCAAAGGTATTATCCCGTCCGAGCTCAGGCATGTCATCATTGGTCCAGGCAATGGGGGCAATCCCCAGCTTCACTGTATGTTCTTTGAACATCATCGCGTCTATCCCTTCCGTTATCCGTAATAGGACGGGTGTAGGCCCGCCGTATGATTCTTTCATTACTTTCAGGAGGTATCAGGAATATACAGGGCTTAGGCTCTTTCAGTAGCTGCGCACTTTATCCAGTTGTCTGCGATTCTGCTCGTAGGCCGACTGCACCGCTTCGCTGCCGGACACTTCCGGTACCCCGACATGCCACCAGGCGCCGTAGCCATGGGTCATGGTCTTTGGCAGCACCTTGATGTCGATCAGCGTGGACCGCTCCTGTTTCCCGGCTTCCTCCAGGGCGCTGCGCAGCTGCTCAGCCGTTGCCGCACGGAAGGTCTTGACACCATAGCCTGCTGCACTGGCTGCATAGTCAATCTGCATCAATTCACCGCTTAAGCGGCCGTCCGGGCCACGGTGGCGGAACTCAGTGCCCATACTGTCCAGGCCTTGTTCCATCTGCAGATTGTTAATACAGCCGAAGCCCGCATTGTCGAACAGAATAATATTGATTTTCTTGTTCTCCTGAAGACTTGTCACCAGCTCCGAATGCAGCATTTGGTAGCTGCCGTCACCTACCAGTGCGTACACCTCCCGGTCTGGTTCCGCCAGCTTCACACCCAGTGCGCCGGAGATTTCATACCCCATGCATGAGAATCCGTATTCCATATGGTAAGTATCCGGGACCGCAGCATGCCACATCCGCTGCATATCGCCAGGCAGGCTACCTGCGGCTCCAATGACAATAGCGTCTTTGGGAATACATTCATTAATGATCCCAAGCACCCGTGTTTGCGTAAGTGAAGTCTCCAGCTTCGCTGCATACTCAGGGAGCAACTCATCCAGCTGGCCGGCAATCTCAGGTACGAAGGAACCTTCAAGGCTGTCTGTGTCTTCATTCCGGGTATACTCTATGCCAACCAGACGATTCCGCTCTACTTCCCATGCCTCTTTAGCGGACGCGATCTCATCCGTATACGCGGAACGGTAGCCGCGTTCCTCCAAAGCTGCAGAAAGTGCAGTCAGACCTTCAGCTGCATCACAGACCACCGCGAGTGCATCCAGCTTGGCAGCATGATAAGGGGAAGCGTTAAGTGTCAGAAATTCCACCCCGGGATGTGCGAACAGACTTTTTGAACCTGTGGTGAAATCTGTAAACCGGGTTCCTATACCGATCACCAGATCTGCTTTTGCAGCCAGGGCATTGGCGCAGCCGTTGCCGGTAACGCCGATACCGCCCAGATTATAGGCACAATCGCTCTCCACGGCACTTTTTCCAGCTTGTGTTTCCCCGAACGGGATCGCAAATTTTTCCGCGAAATCACGTAGTTCCTGTCCGGCATCCGCATATCTTACCCCGCCTCCGCAGACCAGGAGAGGTCTTTGTTTACTGGCAATCAGATCTGCCGCCGCCGCAACCTCTTCCGGATGAGGAAGGCGGGGAATGACCCGGTGAATACGCTCACGGAAGAAATCAAGCGGGTAGTCCCAAGCCTCAGCCTGCACATCCTGCGGAAGCGCAATCGTAACTGCTCCGGTGTCAGCCTGATCCGTCAGTACACGCATCGCGTTCAGCAGTGCTGTCATTAGCTGTTCCGGCCGGCAGATCCGGTCCCAATATTTGCTCACGGCCTTAAAGGCATCGTTGACCGTGATGGAGAGATTATGAGTATGTTCCATCTGCTGCAGTACCGGATCAGGCTGCCGGGTAGCAAATGTATCGCCAGGCAGCAACAGAACGGGAATCTGGTTCGCTGTCGCAGTGGCGGCAGCAGTCAGCATATTGGCCGAGCCAGGACCTACTGAAGCAGTACAGGCCATGATCCGCCGTCTGCGGCTCTGCTTGGCGAAAGCAGTTGCTGCATGAACCATCCCCTGCTCGTTTCTTCCCTGGTAGACGGTCAGTCCGCCGGGTGCTTCCTGCAGCGCCTGCCCCAAGCCGAGTACATTACCGTGACCGAAGACGGTGAATATCCCGTGTATGAAACGCTCCGGCCCGCTGCCAAAGTCCACATATTGCTGGTCCAGGAATTTCACCAGTGCTTGCGCTGTCGTTAATCTGATTCGTTCCATAGGAATCCCTCCTTTCGTCCCTTCTACTGCCAGCGGGCAGTGACGACTTTTTTGCGTGTATAGAATTCAACTCCGTCGCTTCCATTCGCATGAAGGTCACCATAGAAGGAATCCTTCCAGCCGGAGAAGGGGAAGAAAGCCATGGGTGCCGGTACCCCGACATTAACACCTAACATGCCAGACTCGATATGTTCCCGGAAATAACGCACTTTCCCGCCGTCATTCGTAAAAATACAAGCTCCGTTGGCAAACCGCGACGCGTTGGCGATCTCAACTGCTTCGGCCACATCCTTGACACGAATCACCGACAATACTGGCGCGAAGATTTCCTCCTGCCAGATTTTCATGTCCCGGGTCACCCCGTCAAACACCGTGGGCCCGATAAAATAACCCTTCTCCTGCACGGCTGCATCCTCCCGGCCGTCCCGGAGCAGTTTCGCACCCTCCTCCACGCCTTGTTCAATATAAGAGACGGTTCTCTCCTTATGGCCCTGACGGATCACCGGCCCAAGAAACGTGCCGTCATCCATTCCATTACCTATCTTCATCAAGTCACATTCACGCAGCAGGATGGAGATCAGCTCATCCGCCACCTCTTCCTGCACCGTTACCACGGAGCAAGCCATACAGCGTTCTCCGGCAGAGCCGAAGGCTGCGTTAACAATCTGGTTAGCCGAAGCCTCAAGATTCGCATCCGCCAGTACGATGGAATGATTCTTTGCGCCTGCCAGCGCCTGTACTCTTTTCAAATGTGCAGTACCCTTCTTGAATACATATTCCGCCACCGGCTGCGAGCCCACAAAGGAAATCGCTTTGACATCAGGATGCTCCAGCAGGCCATTTACGACATCATGCGCACCGTTAACCAGATTGAATACACCCTTTGGCAGTCCAGCTTCCTCCAGCAGTTCTGCAAGACGCGCCGCCAGCAGCGGTGTGCGTTCAGAGGGCTTCAGCACAAAGGTATTGCCACAGGCGATGGCAAGCGGGAACATCCAGCAGGGCACCATCATCGGGAAATTAAACGGTGTAATGCCGCCCACCACACCGATGGGGTAGCGGTACATCCCGGACTCGATTCCTGTTGCAATATCCGGCAGCTGCCGGCCCATCATCAGCGTCGGGACACCAGTAGCGAACTCCACACACTCAATCCCGCGCTGCACCTCGCCGTACGCTTCTTTGAAGCTTTTTCCATTCTCCAGCGTAATCGTCTTTGCGAGTTCATCCCAATTCTCTACCAAAAGCTGCTGGTATTTGAACAATATTCGCGCTCTGCGCGGCACCGGAGTTGCGGACCATCCTTCAAAAGCCTTCTTCGCCGCAGCTACAGCGCGGTCCAGGTCTGCTCTTCCGGACAGCGGAACTCTGGCCAATTCTTCACCAGAAGCCGGATTATACACCGTCTCTATCTGTTTCGTATCTGCCGCTACCCATTGCCCGTCTATATAGTTGTTCAGTACTTGCGCGGTTTGCTGTTCCAACTTCTTCACTCCTTCGGCTCTGATGTTCTGTTCCTGCTAGTATGTTTGCTTCGAGATGATGACTTGAATATGTGCTCTCCCTTACTCTACGCCCGAACCCACTTCCTCATGGGTACGTAAGAACGCTTCCAATTCGTCCAGGGTTGGCATGGCGTCCGAGCAGCTGTGCCGGGAGATGACGATGGATGCAGACGCACTGCCGCGGCGCATGGCCTCGCTGACGGTATCTCCCCGCATAAGACTGTGGATGAAGGCTGAAGCATATGAATCTCCAGCTCCAAACGTCTTTAATACCTTAGCGGGAAAAATACCGCTCCGGTGTTTCCCCCCATCAGCCGTGTAAGAGATAGATCCGCTTCCGCCATGCTTGATGACAACCAGCTTCGCCCGGTGCGAGAACCAGCGGCTGGCCGTTGCCTCATCGTCTGCGCCTTTCTCATTGTAGAGGTTCTCCATACTGTCGAATTCCTCACGGGTACCGATGATGCAGTCACATTTCTCAGCAGCCAGATTATAGTAGACAGCCGTCTCTGCGGCAGATTTCCATGTGTAAGGGCGGTAATCCAGATCAAAGAATGTAGTGACATTATGCTTACGGGCAAATTCCAGCGCCAGAAACACCGCCTCGCGGGAGGGGCTCTGTGCAAGTGCGGTACCTGAGATCAGCAGCGCCTTGGAGCTCCGGATGTAATCTTCCGAAATTTCCTCCGTATTCAGCAGCAAATCTGCCACATGGTCGCGGTACATGAGAATACTGCACTCTTGCGGACTCTTAATCTCCGTAAAAGCAAGCCCGGTCACTGCTCCGGTCCGGTCAACCGTCACCTGGCTGTCGTCAATTCCGTTGTTCTGCAGATAGGTCCGGATAAAGCGGCCCATCTGGTCATCGGCAATCTTGCCGACAAAGCCCGTACGCATGCCCAGCCGCGCCGTGCCAATCACGATGTTGGCCGGGGAGCCGCCGACATACTTGGTGAACGTGAGTGTCTCTTCCATGGGTCTTCCGGTTTCATTGGCATTGAGGTCAATACAAAGCCTACCGACAGCAATTAAATCCAGCGGCCGGTCGGGATCGAACTGTAAACCGTTCATAGTGGCGCCTCCTTGAAAAAACTTCAGTGAAAGAATACATGAGTAGAATCTGGCCTGTATTGGGTTGCATGAGCTCGCCTTTAGTACAATGAAAAGAATGAAATGAAAAGTATGAAATGAAAAAAATCCGATTAAATTCCAGCATTTTTTGAAACTCAATGATTGAGGGGTTGGGGAAGGGTAAGCGCTTAACCTAATTTTCTACTTAAGTATAATTTAGAAGTGTTGGTTTGGCAATCCTAAATTTGAAGCGTTTCCACGAATTCGTTGTTCGTTGTTCTTTAGTCCACTGGTCACGTCGTGGAATCGTACCGGCCTCATTTGGCTATACACTAATGTTGAGTCATGAGCAGAAGAGTGCAACTCAAGTGGAAAAAGTGAACTTAAATCTTTCAATTCTCCCACCCAGCAAGCATTAGGTGGAAAAGGTATCTCTAATTCGACCCATTTGCACCCTTTAAGCTAATTTGGCTTGAATTAAGTTTCCTTTTTCCAACTATTCCCCCCGACGACTCCTGGTTCTTTACCATCCCTGCTACTCCTCTATTACTCCTTTGCACTTCTATGCTACTCCAACACTCTCCTGCTACTTCCCTTCAGCCCGCTGATTCTGCGTTCCCGCTTGCCTGCAAAGGAACAAAAAAAGCCTGTTCTCCGCTTCCTAGCGGTGAACAAGCCTGCATAATGTGTGGAACTGACTCCGAACGCCTGACTTCGGGCGCAACCTAGCTTTTATTGCTTCTTAACAGGCGCCGGCCCTGTGGAATGACGGATGACCAGCTCCGGCATCAGCATAATTTTACGCTTGGGGCTGTCCGGATTGTCGATGGACTGGTTCAGCAGGATCATCGCCTGCTCTGTCATCTCACGCAGGGGCTGGGCAACACTGGTCAACGAGGGATGGCAAATCTCAGCCAGCATGGTATTGTCAAAGCCCACAACAGACAGGTCGCGGGGAATGGACAACCCCAAACCGCGAGCCTCTTTCAACACCCCGATTGCGAGCAGATCGTTGCAGGCGAACACTGCTGTCGGCCGCTCCTCCTCAGCCTGGCCCAGCATTGCTGCAGCTGCTTTCCGGCCATTCTCCAGTGTAGCCGAAGTATGTGTAATATTAGCCGGATTCTCAAAGGGGACACCCGCTGCCTTCAGCGCATCCAGGAAACCCTCCGCACGCAGTTTACTCCCCGGCAGATTGTCGGAGATGATCCCCAGCTTGCGGTGTCCCAGAGACAACAAATATTCCGTTGCCTGATAGCCGCCCTTATAGTCATCTACCGTGACAGAGTTACTCTCCATCATACGGATATCCGCCGAGAACAGCACAAGCGGCACATGATCGGCCAGCAGACGGCGGATCATGTCCGGATTACCGATGTGAGAAGCGATGATCAGACCATCGACCCGTTTGCGCAGGAGCAGCGAGATATACCTTGCTGCCTTGTCATCGTCCCGGTCCGTACTGCAGACGATCAAGTCGCTCCCCTGCCCCTGGGAGTAATCCTCAATACCGCGGGCAGCCTCGGCAAAAAAAGGATTGGCAATATCCGGTATCATCAGCCCTATCGTTCCTGTCCGGCGACTCGTCAGCGCAGAAGCTACCATACTCGGTTGGTAATTGAGCTCCTCCATAATAAGACTAACCTTCTGTCTTGTCTTGTCGCTGATCCTTCCGCTCTTATTCAGCACCTTGGACACGGTTGCGATGGAGACTCCCGCTTCACGTGCCACATCATATATCGTAGGTTTCATAATTAGTAAGCCCGCCTCTACCTTCTGCAATCTTATACGATTGATTATAGGGAACTCACCTGACGGTGTCTATTACACGGTGCCAGGCTCATCTGCCGCAGCCGATTAGTTGACCATGCCCCGACCTTAACCACACAAGGCACCTAACCACCACCACACCTTAACCGCACCCTGCACCTTCACCACGCACTGTGTTTTCAACACGCCCTGCGCTTTCACCACGCCCTGCACAAAGAGGAGCCTCCGCTCTGCGGAAGCCCCTCTTTGCACAGTCCATCAATAATTATTCCCGCCTGTCGGTTACGGCTGCGCCTCGAACAACCACTCATGATCCGGATCATTGTGGAAAACCCAGGTACGGATGGGGCCAGCCATCACGTTAAGATAATAGGAATCATAACCCGGCGGCGCAGACACCGGATGGTAGCCTTCAGGGACCAGTACGATGCTGCGGTCAGCCACGGCCAGTGTCTCGTCCAGGCTACGGTCGTCATTATATACCCGCTGCACCACAAAGCCATGCGCTGGATTAACCCGGTGGTAGTACGTTTCTTCCAGGTAGGACTCTGCCGGCAGATTGTCCTGGTCATGCTTATGCGGCGGATAGCTGGACCAGTTGCCGCCGCCCGTACGCACCTCGACCACCAGCAGGCTCTCGGCTTCACTCTGCTCCGGAAGGATGTTGACCACCCGGCGCGACATACTGCCATACCCCCGGTTCTCGGCCACAGCGTCTGAAGGAGATATCAGCCTTGGGGCATATTTGCCCGTCCCTGGTGCCAGACAGGCGGCAAGCTCCAGCTCTGTCAGGGCGGTAACTTCATAATGCGCACCTGCTGGAACGTACACCGCATACGGCGGCAGATCCTCAAACACAGACATGCGCTCGCCAATGCCGGAGAACACTATGCCATCCACCTTAACATCCGCCTTGCCTGACAGCAGTACCAGGCAGATCTCGTTGTCCTCTGCACTGCGGCTCAATGTATCCCCAGCCTGCAGCTGGTACACCTCAAAACCTACATATTTCCACCCGGCGCTTTCCTTGCTTACTGCCGCCACCAGTCCATCCTTGCCGGGGGCTCCAGCCTTAATGATCAAATCAGACATCTTCACCGGCCTCCTCTGTTTTCAGGTTGTGCATCCGCTTACAATGCCTGGCTCGTTGCTGTCATACTCTCTCCTGCATGGTGTGACAGCTTGACCGGAAGTCCGGTCAGATGCGACTTCTTCGCGGCTTCAGCAATCCGTTCCGCTTGTTGGCCGTCTATGCCGCTGCAAATAAGCGGCTCTTGCAAGCGTATCGCCTGTGCAAACGCGGCAACCTCATCTGTGAACGCCTGATTATACCGCTCCAGGAAGAAATGCTCTGGCTGATCGCGTGTAACAGAGCTTGCGGTAGACACTTCCACCGTAGTCGGACGGCAGTTGTCTGCCGTGGCTGATCCGTGTGAACCGAACACCTCTACCCGCTGATCATAGCCGTAGACGGCCTTCCGGCTATTATCAATCACACAGATGGCGCCGCTTACAAAGGTCAGCGTGATGACGGCTGTGTCCACATCACCACAGCGCCCGAACATTGGGTCGACCAGATTGGCGCCCCTTGTATACACTTCAGCCACTTCCTCACCCATCAGGTAGCGGGCCATATCAAAATCGTGAATCGTCATATCCATGAACATCCCGCCGGAAGAAAGAACATAAGCCTCACCGGGCGGCTGCGGGTCACGCGAAGTAATCTTCACGATATGGGGGGTGCCCAGTTGTCCGGACTGAACCAGCTGCTTGAGCTTGCGGAAGCTCGGGTCCATCCGGCGGTTGAAGCCGACTTGAAGCAGCACCCCTTCTTCCTCTGCAATCTGCAGAGCCCGGCTGGTCTGCTCCGAAGAGAGACTGATCGGTTTCTCACAGAAAATATTCTTGTGGGCGCGGGCAGCCTGCTCAATCCAGTAAGCATGGGTATCCGTCGGCGTACAGATGAACACCGCTTCAATCTCGGGGTCATTCAGCAGATCTTCCCCATTTGTAAATACAGAACCCAGGTTCCGGCTTTCTGCCCAATCCAGCAGCTCCTCACTTACCATAGCTTCAGCAATTGATTTCAGTTTAAACGACGGCATTACACGCAGATTATCTGCATGAAGGCGACCGATTCTGCCAGCGCCGATAATTCCTACTACGATCGGATGTACCATTTTCGCTTATCCTCCTCAAGGGTAAGCGCTTAACCTTCCCGAAATCAGTATACTCCAAGCAATGACACTACTACAAGTAAAATTTCTTCGTCTATTTTTGCATGCAGAACACTATCAGCAGTAATGCAGTGCTTCTCCCAACGCGACGATGGCCATCGCCTGGCCATAGGCCATAGGGGCAATAAGGATCTGCTTATAATCCTCCTTAGCCGCGCCAATCGGCGTACCGCCGGATACACCAAGCACCGTACCTTCCCTGTCAATTTTGCCAAGGACAGCCCGGATTGCTCCCATGGCCTGATCCGCATACTGCTCTGGCAGCAGTCCCTTGCGGACACCTTGCAGAATACCCGCCGCGATGGCTGCTGACCCTGAAGTTTCGGTATAGCTGCCCGTGTCATCTAACAGGGTATGCCACAGTCCATCCCCGCTTTGGCAGGCCAATAACGCCTCTGCCTGTGCATGCAGAATCTGTTGAAGATAAGTGAATACACCACTGTCCAGATACGGGCGCATCAGCTCAAGGTACTCCGGCAGGCCAAGCGTGAACCACCCGTTGCCGCGGCACCAGAAGGCCTCACTGAAGTTATGGCGGCTACCAAAATGCCAGCCGTGGAAGAACAGCCCCGTCTTTTTGTCATACAAATATTTGATATGCAGCAGCAGCTGATGCAGCGATGCTTGCCTCCACTCGGCGTTATCATACTTCACACCCATTTTGGCTGTGAACAAAATAGCCATAAACAGCGTATCAATCCAAATTTCATTGTCATGGAGCGTAATTTCATGCTTGCTTGCTCCCGTTGTGACATGCTGATAACCAAGTTCCTTCGTCCGCGGCAGACCATTCATCAACCACCGGACCCATTCAAGGCTTAGCCCCTCCGCTTCCTCCAGTTCCATTAGTGACAACAGCGGGGCAGTGGTATTAATGTTCCGGCTGGGCAGCCCCTTCTCCAGTTGACGTGCCATCCATGGCTTCGCGTAACTGCTATAACGGTCGTCTCCGAAATACCGTTCCAGCTTTTGAAGGCCGTATAGCCCTACTCCCTGGGGCCAGTCCCATTCCTCCATCCCGAAATCACGGGCAAAATATCCCCGCCGCCCCGCATCCGCCCCTAAGTTCTGCAGCTCCGCTTCGTTATCTGGCCGTTCCAGCTTCAGCAGTTTATTTGTCACTAGACTCAGCTTGTCAACGATTTCGTCCTTGTTCACCCGGTAGTTCCCCATCTTCTACTCCGCTCCCTTTTCTGCTGTATATTGATCTTTCCTCAGTTTGCTCTTATCCCATATTTATTCTAAAAGTCTTGATCTCATAAGGCTTGATCAGAAAAGAGAAATCACCATCCTGCCAATCCCCCTGCGGCTCCTCTATCAGATCACATTCCTGCCAGGATTCAATAGGATAGGCACTCTCCACACGGACCCGGGTCTGGGAACCAGCGTATTCATGCAGGCGCAACAGAACATGGCTGCCATCCTCCGAACGTTTAATAGCATCGGCCAGCACATGTTTGCCCTCAATCGAGAACAGGGCCTCACCCTCCAGCTCTCCCGGAATCGACCGCAGAGGATTATTCAATTCCCAAGCCTCCTGGACAACCCCGCCATCCACAAAATCACCGGTATGCGGATAGAGCGCATAAGTGAAGGCATGCTGGCCCTGATCCTGATCGGGATTAGGATGGACCGCCGATTTCAATAACGTCAGCCGCATCACGCCGTCCTTGATGTCATAGCCGTATTTGCAATCATTGAGCAGGGCTACACCATATCCCCTTTCGCTGAGATCCGCCCACTGGTGGGCTACCGTCTCGAAACGGGCATAATCCCAGCTCGTGTTCCAGTGCGTCGGGCGTTTCACATTGCCGAACTGAATATCGTAGGTAGCTTCCACAGCATGGATATCCACCGGAAACGCTGCCTTCAGTAATTGATTATGGCCATGCCAGTCCATCTCTGTGCAGAAGTCAATTCTTGCCGTGTCGCGGTAGAACACGATTCTCTGGGTGATGGTTGAGCGATGGTACGTCCAGACCATACGCAGGACCGCTCTTAGCGGACCGTTCTCGATCAGCTTGCATTCTTCAAGCTGCGAGATTTCTGTCATTTTCTCCTGGTAGAAAATATCAATATCCCAGGCTTCAAAATCCAGCGGTTTGTCCTCGAACACCTGAAGCACATTGCCGCGCTTTCCAGGTGCCAGGAGCTCACGGCCGTTCCGGCGATCATAGATCGAGGTGAAATGTCCCTGGTCATTCCAGGCCACCTCAACCAGAGGTGTTGTCAGGCGGTTGCCGGCAGCATCAGCCAGCGGTGATTCTTCCTCCGAGCGGGCAATAGCCAGTTCCCCCTGGCCATATTGCAGAACAGCCGTACCAAGAGCAGGTACAGAAGGAATATACACAAGCCTTCCCCCGTCTGCTGTACGCTGCTGCTCCAGAGGTTGCCCGGCCGTATCACAGATGACAGCATTACTCGCTGTTCCACCCGGTAACTCAGCATACCGTGGACGATCCCAGATGGAGCTGTTCAGCAGGGTAAGACTTCCTTGTCCTTCCGTCCGCTCTCCCTTTTCACCGCAGCCGTTAATTAAAGCCAGCGACCGCGCCTCTCCTTCTGCATATTCAAGGTCACTATCCTCGTATACCTCTTTAATCGATGAGCCGGGGATAATATCATGGAATTGGTTGCGGAGGAGGATTTCCCATATCCCTCTGAGCTCTTCCGCAGGGTAACCGGTTGCAAGATCACCTCGCCGGACACTGGTGAGCGTATGCAGCCACTCTGCATCCCGTAGCAGCAATTCCAGCCGCCGGTTGTATTTTTTGTTCTTGGCCTGAGAGGTATATGTCCCCCTGTGGCATTCAAAATATAACTCGCCATTCCAGGTATGCACATAGGCATCCGAATTTTCGATCCGTTCATGCAGCCCGTCAAAATACGCTCCTGCGCTCCCCATCTCCAGCTTGGGGATCCCTGGAAGCTTATCGAACCGCCGCCGAAGCTCCAGCATTTCCCGTGTAGGCCCGCCGCCTCCATCACCCCAGCCATAAGTGAACAGCAGATTATCATTGATCTCCTTGTCCTGATACGAATTCCAGATCCCGCGCAGCATTGCGGCTGTCATCCGGCCGTTGTATGTGTACGCATCTCCGTTCTTCTCCGAGGTGGTAATGAAGTGCGTCAATATTTCGGAACCGTCCAGCCCGCGCCACCAGAACGTATCATGCGGCATCCGGTTGAACTGGTTCCAGCTAATTTTGGTTGTCATGAAGGTCGAAATCCCCGACTTGCGTAAAATCTGCGGCAAAGCCCAGCTGTATCCGAATACATCCGGCAGCCACAAATACTTGCTCTCGATGCCGAACTCTTCCCGGAAGTAGCGTTTGCCCGCCACAATCTGGCGGACCAGTGATTCACCGGACGGGATGTTACAATCCGACTCCAGCCACATGGCTCCTTCAGCTTCCCAGCGGCCTTCCTTGATTTTGTCTGAAATCTTCCCGAACAGTTCAGGGTAATCACGTTTCAGATAGTCGTATAGTTGCGGCTGTGTCTGCAGGAACTGATATTCCGGGAACTCCTCCATCAACCGCAGTACGGTAGAGAAGGACCGGGCTATTTTCTCCCGTGTATGCTTGAGCTGCCACAGCCATGCAACATCAATATGGGTATGGCCAACGGCTGTAACCGTCACATCAAAGGTTTTGGGCATAGCATCCACAGCATGGTTCAAGCTGGCCCCGGCACGGTACAGCGACATTTCATGGGCCTCTGAACCAGGTTCAGACCAGTCAATTTCACGGAAGGCGTCGTTCAGTGCTTTTTTGAGCCATTGCTTCTCCGGCTGGTCACTGCCCAGATACCGGTACGTGTCCAGCGCCGCCTGCGACAGATAGCACAGATCATCAATCGTTTCATCCAGGTAACCAATCATCGCCTCGCTAATCCGGTGATCCTGAATAACCGCAGGGCCTCCGCCCTCAAGGCCTGACCACAGCCGGAAAACCAGCTCCACGGTCTGCCCGCTTAGCTCCGGCCCAAAGATAACCTCCCTGTGGTTGTTATCCACACCCTGATAAGGCTCCCCGTTCACAAACAGCAGGGATTCAAACCCGGAGTTATTGAAGCTCCCCGACTTGCCAAAATCAAATCTTCCGGCTATTTTGAAGCCCGGTTTACTTATAGGCATCTCGACCACCGTACGCAACCAGACATAACGGTCACGCCCGCGCCAGTGCTCCTGCAGCTTGATCTTGCCATCAAAGGTGACAGCCTCCGGATACACACCGTTAGCCCCGTCTTCATCCTCTGCGAATTCCAGTTCTTCAATCTCCAGCAGCCTGCGGTATCTGTACTTTCCAATCTCCGTCTGACGCCGGATCAGCTTTTCTTCTGTCAAAAACATTATCTTCACTCCTTGTATCCGCTTTCATACTGTCAATATAGCAAATCCCTCCCCTCAAAAACTACGTTATATTTGCTGTTATCCCCCATTTATATTGCATATATTGCTTTTCTGGATTTATAATAAGGGCATCTTACAGACTAAGGCGGCGACAGGACATGCTCGATAGCGACTTGTTGTATGAGCAAGGATATAGCGTAAGCATTAATACACCGGCTGATTCGCTGTTTTATTACTTTGATTATGACCAGCGGTCCCACGACATCAATATGGAATTTCAGCATTTTCATGATTTTTATGAGATTCATATCTTAATGGATTCCAGAGCGACCCATATGATCGAAGGGAATGCGTATGCTCTTCAGCAATATGATATCGTTCTGCTTCGTCCGCACCGTCTGCACAAGACACAATATCCGGTAGGTCCGCCCCACAAGAGACTGATCATTAACTTCGCTATGCCCAAGAATATACCTGGATTAGAAACCGCTTACAAAAATATGTTTCTCTCTTTTGAAGAGGAAGTGCCTATCTACCGTTTGAGTGGCGAGTCACGGAGAGCTGTGTTTGATCCCCTGAACTCGATCTTCACCTTATCACACGGCGCCTCCCCCCTGAATCCTGTATGGGTTCACAGTTTGTTTCAGCAATTTCTGTGTGCCCTGTACCAGCAAAGAGAGCGAAACAGCTATGTCCTGGAGGAAGTAGGGAATTCCACTATGCAAAAAATATATTCAGTTACTGCATACATCCACAGTCACTTCAGCAGCGAACTGTCTCTGGATTCGATCTCCAGGGAGTTCTACATCAGCTCTTATTATTTATCCCATCAGTTCAAGTCGGTTACCGGCTCTACACTGACCGAGTATATCCAAATGATACGTGTCCGCAATGCCCAGCAGATGTTGATCAGCACCCGGCTGAAGATTTCCGTAATCGCCGAACAGTGCGGCTTCAACAGCTTCTCCCAGTTTAACCGGGTATTCCATAAGCTGAGCGGCATATCTCCCTCCGGGTTTCGCAAGCAGCAGACCTCATCCCATTCAGCCTCAACCGCGCTGTCTTACTAGACAAAACATACCAAAAAAGCTTCTGCGCTGCCCGGATGAGCAGTACAGAAGCTTTTGTGTTGTTATGCGGTCAAGAGGACTCGAACCTCCACGATATTGCTACCACTGGCACCTGAAGCCAGCGCGTCTGCCAATTCCGCCATGACCGCAAATTAAGAAATGCAACGCAAGAAGTAATATATCATGAATCTGGTGGGAGGGCAATATTTTTTTTATGAAATGATGTTTTCATGTTCAACTACTTAGCATATGCTGCCATACAGATGAATAGTATATTAGAAAAAACTCCTCTCGTAGAAGGAAGCCTTCTACAAAAGGAGTTTTTTTCTATTAAGGCGCGTATACTTTTGCAGAAATGTGGGCTGGGCCGGTTATTGTTACATCCCCTTGGAGATCCTCCGGGTTTGAGGCAAACACTTGAATGACATGAAATCCAACAGATAAATTTGCAAGAATCGACTGGAACGAGGTGGTCATTGACAGCGGTGCTTCTTCATCGTTTGAGATAGCCCCTTGCTCAGCACTACTGACAACGACTCCATCCAAACGGATTTGAAGAGAGAGCTTGGGTTGATCCGGGGGTGTAGTAAAAACGTTTATCACCTCCCAACCTACTGTCGTATGAAGTTCTATGATGTTAGTTGCAGTCGGAACATTAATACCAAATTCTAATATCAACGTTGGGGATGCATTAATGGGAATACTCACCCCATTGTCCAGGTTTGTCTGGGAGCTTCTAGCAAATTCAACTAAGACATGTGACATTTGTTCACCTCCAATTATTTATTAATCATCATATGGCATAAATTATTAAGTGTTTGTACATTGTCCTATGAACTAAAAACTCTTACCTGTACAAGGGAGGAAGAAATGTGAAAATCATTTTTATTACTTCAGGTTTTAGAGCCATTTATTCCTTTTTCGAACAACGTGTTATAACAGCATTTCAGAATGCAGGCCACTACTGTGAAATATTTACATTAAACCATGATATAACTGCATTAAAACTCATGACACAAACCTTGCAGCCTAATCTTATTGTAGCCATGACCGGATTGAAGATCTCCAGACCCATATTGGAATTCTTGCAACAAGCTGACGTAAAGTCGGCCATTTGGATGACGGAAGATCCATATTATATGGATTGGACTTTACCGCTTATCCCTTATTTCGACTACATTTTCACCATCGACCAAGCTGCAGTAGAACAATATCAAAGACTTGGACATCCATATGTCTATCATCTTCCGCTAGGAACAGACCCGGAGGTATTTCATTCCACACCCGTCTCTGAAGAGTTTACAAGTGATATCTGTTTAGTAGGAGTACCCTATAGCAATCGAATTGAACTTATAGAATTCCTGTTAACGAGAACAGACTACCGTATCCAAATCGTCGGGAGAGGATGGGCACAACATTATAATAAATGGAAAAATCGGAATCGGAATTTACATGTAGTGAATGCCTGGGTAAAGCCCGAAACGGTTGTGAATTATTATAATGGTTCAAAAATCGTTCTAAATATCCATCGTCCTTCTGATGAGAAATACAACAAAAACCGTATCGGTGTGATTGCCAAAAGTATCAACAATCGAACCTTTGATGCTGCCAGTTGTGAAGCCTTTCAACTTATGGATTATAAGGAAGAGCTGGGGAAACATTTTGAGGAAGGCAAGGAAATGGTTTCTTTCAAAGATAAGAATGATTTACTTGAGAAGATTCATTATTATATGGCACACGGCGAGGAACGCAGACAAATGGCTATACAAGCAAGAATACGCGTGTTGACTTCACACACCTTTCAACATCGAATCGATCATTTGCTGATGAAGGTTCAATCTTAAATTGCCGTAACTACGGCGAATGTTTTGGACATCCAGCCGCTGTTGTCTCCGGATTTCCTGATTTATACCACTTCTAGCGGATAAAATCCGGAGACAGCATATGCTCCGATGCGAGCTTTCCTTCGGAAAGCTTTCGAGCGGACGCTTTCCCTCTTCCAGTTCCAAAAATCCCCACCTCCCCCCGTGACTTTGACTTCCGCCAGTCCTTCTTCATCTTCGTTTTGTGTATTCTTTTCCAACTTCCATCAACTCCTGACTATGTTTAGAAGCAAGCTGAATCAGCTGCCGCACATGTTCATCTACCAGGGAGTAAAATGCCAGCTTTCCTTCTTTGCGGTATTTAAGCGGGGATCCGATGATATTTGCCACATTAAAAACAACATGCGAATTAGATGAGACTAATTCACACGCTAAATTTAGTCTTATATCCTATTACGTTTTGATTATCAATACATAGTATGAAAGTATACAGCACTTGGGGGGCGATATTGATTGACAAGGGTTATATCACGAAGTCCATTCAATCCATTTTTACTGAAATATAATGTAATTATAAGTAAAAAATGCAGAAAGAAGGAAGGTCTTAGAATTGGAGATGAACTCACCATATTCTAATTTAAAAGAAAAATTAATTTCTCTAAAGGCTAAAGTTGGCGTAATTGGACTTGGCTATGTAGGGATGCCTTTAGCAATTGAATTATCAAAAAAAGGTTACCAAGTTTATGGAATTGATATTAATGTAGAAAAAATCAGTAGATTAAAGAACAAGGATTTCTATATTACAGGAGTAAATAAAGAAGATTTACACGAAGTGATAAACAGTAAAAAATTCATTCCTACAAATGATTTTTCAGTAATTTCATCTTTAGATTCTATTAACATTTGTGTTCCTACTCCTTTAACAAAAGATTACATCCCGGATATGTCGTATATAAAATCAGTAGTTGAAGAAATAAAACAATATATGCATAAAGAATTACTCATTATTTTAGAAAGTACTACTTATCCGGGTACAACAGAGGAATTGATCGAATATGAATTGACAAAAAAAGGATATAAAGCTGGTGAGGATTATTTTCTTTGTTTTTCCCCAGAAAGAGTAGATCCTGGTAATGGAAAATATATTACAAAAAACATACCAAAAGTAATTGGAGGGAAAACACAATTATGTACTGAAATAGCAACCTTGTTATATAAGGATGCCATTCAATCACTTGTGACTGTTTCTTCCCCTAAGATAGCCGAAATGAGTAAGCTTTTAGAAAATACATTTCGCAGTGTGAATATTGCATTTATTAATGAAATGGCGATGTTATGCGAAAAATTAGAAATAAATATATGGGAAGTAATTAAAGCAGCGAGTACAAAACCCTTTGGTTTTATGCCATTTTCTCCTGGCCCTGGTGTTGGAGGACACTGCATTCCTCTTGACCCTATGTACTTATCGTGGAAAGCAAGAGAATTAAACTTTTATAGCCGTTTCATTGAATTAGCACATGAAATAAATCATTATATGCCGGAGTATGTGTTAAATAAAGTTGAAACAGCACTTAATAATGTTAATAGATCTGTCAGAAACTCTAAAATATTATTACTAGGCATGGCGTATAAGCCGAATATTGATGATTTACGGGAATCTCCTAGTCTTTCTATCTATCATACATTAAAGGAAATGGGCGCTTTAGTGCAATACAATGATCCTTATGCAACCCAGTTTACAGATAATGAAGGAAATATTGTACATTCAATTGAATTGGATCATCCTAATCTTCGTAATTTTGACTGTATTATCTTATTAACAAACCATAATGTTTATAACTACCAAGAGATCTCGGAAAATTCTAACTTAATTATAGATACAAGAAATGCCTTTAAAAATATAGATACACCTAACATTGTAAGGATCGGAGATTCTCCTCCAGGTTGCTGAGCTTCATTCAGCATAACAGGTACCTGGCTCAGAACTTTTACACTGGAGGTATTTACTAATGGAGCAAAACAAAATAATACAATCTGATGTAGGTACTTCAGTCGGTCAAATTAATAAAAATAAAGTTGTCGTATATACTGCTATCACAGCTAATTATGACAATCTTTATGAACCCCGGTATAAATCCGATAAATTTGATTATGTATGCTTTACTGACAATCCGGATATAAAGTCTAATTTTTGGAAAGTAATACCACTACCACATAATAATCTTGATTCGACAAGAAAGGCAAGATATGTAAAAATACTACCTCACTTGTTTTTTCAAGACTATACCTACAGTGTATGGGTAGATGCAAATATTACTATCGTTGGAGATCTATACGAGTTGCTGCAAAGTTATTTGAAGGAATCTTCACTTGTCTTTTTTAGGCACTCCGATGGAAGAAACTGTATATACCAAGAAGCAGAAGCTTGTATAAGGAGAAACAAAGATGATAAAAATGTCATCCTTGCCCAAGCTGAAAGATATGAAAAAGAGAGATATCCAGAAAATAATGGCCTTATTTCTACTGGAGTAATTTTAAGGAGACACAAGGATCCAAAAATTATAGAAACAATGGACGCTTGGTGGAATGAAGTTGAAAACTTCAGTAAAAGAGATCAGATGAGCTTTAATTATATCGCTTGGAAGTATAATACCCCTTTTTCTATTCTCGATGATTATATTAGGGATAATAAATACTTCAAATGGAGAATTCACGATCATCAGACAAATCAAAAAAAATCTTTGATCTAATGTTAATACGAAGTATTAAAGTCACGAAGAAAGAATATTTCGGTGGGATAGAGCCATTGAGGTAATAATTGAGAGCCACCCGGGGAGGGGGCTCTCTAAGCGAAAGTGACTGTTACTTAGCTAGGTAAGCGGATATATTTGGTGGTGAACAGGTTACGGCGTGCATAAACTGCAGGTAGATAACCGTAGGATCTGTGCTTGGTCTAGACGCCGATTCATGTGGTATTTTCCGGTATTCCGTGAACATTGACAGCTCGATACAATGCTAATGTTCAAAGAAAAGGGTGATATTAAAATGAGGTTCGGTGGTAGCGATTTATTAACAATTCAATCCATATTTAAGGAAGTAAAGAATAACTTCACATATGAATTCTGGGTTAAGCCTGAAGCAGCTCATAAAATTAGTAAAGAGTCAGTTATAGGTGCTTCAGGTATTTCAGATCAAAGGTATGTTATTGCGGCTGGTTATGGGGGCGATCATGAGTATGCTGGAACAGGAGTGTCAGTAGGGACGAATGGTGTTTCAGTTTTTGAACATACAGCAAATCATCTGCCAGCTACTTTAGTATATGAAACAAGTATTACTGACTGGACTCACATTGCAATTGTTTATCGTGATAAAACCCCATATCTTTTTATTAATGGTGAGATTAGAAAAATGGGTTTGAAAAGCCTGAAAACAAATGTTTTTGCCTCAGGGATAATCGGGGGTCTGAGTAATTACGGTTTTTTTATTGGTGAAATTACTAATATCAGAATTTGGGATTACGCCAGAACAAGGAGACAAATTTACGAGAATATAAATAATGGAATGACTGAAAAAAAACCGGGCTTAATATGTTTTATTTTAGAAGAAGACAGACTGAATAAGCAAAATCTATTAAGTAATGATGAACGTAATGAAACTAATACTGAAGAAATTGATGTAATCATTTGTGTGCATAATGCTTTAGAGGAAGTAAAAGTATGTCTCGAGTCATTAATTGCTAAGAGAACATTAACCTTTAATATTATTATAGTTGATGATGGCAGTAACAAGGAAACAAGTAGATTCTTAAGGGCATATGCTGAAGTCTATAATTGTAAGCTTATTAGAAATGATTATGCACAAGGTTATACAATTGCCGCTAATATAGGGTTGCTGGCATCATCTTCTAAACATTGTGTGTTACTTAATAGTGATACAATCGTTACACTTCGCTGGTTAGAAAAGCTAATTGCATGTATAGAATCTGAGGAAGCTGTAGGTATAGCAGGTCCTCTTTCCAATGCAGCTTCTTGGCAATCCGTACCAAAATTGTTTGAACAAAATGATTGGGCAAAAAATTCACTCCCAGAAAAAATGAACTTGGAACAGATCTCAAATTTAGTGGAAAACCAGTCAGATAAATGTTATCCAGAAGTTCCACTTTTAAATGGATTTTGTTTAATGGTTAAAAGAGAGGTTATAGATAAAATTGGTTATTTTGATCAGGAGACTTTTTCGGAAGGATATGGCGAAGAAAATGATTATTGTATCCGAGCAAAAAATGCTGGCTTCAAACTAAAAGTAGCCGACGATTGTTACGTGTATCATTATAAATCTAGCAGTTACACGAGTGACCAAAAAAAATTGTTAAAAAAACAAGCAGATAAGCTAATTTGCAGAAAGTATTCCAGTAAAGAAATAAAAGATTGTATGACTGTTTTAAAAGAAAATAAGGAACTAAACACTTTGAGGAAAAAAGTTGAAAATGCGATAGAAAACGGTGAAAAGTTAAAAAGAAGTAATATCTCGATTTTATTTATTTTGCCAACAAAAGGAGGAGATGGGGGATCACACTCAGTTGTACAGGAAACAATGGGACTTCGTACATTGAATGTAAATGCAAAAATAGCCAACAACCTTAATTATAAGATTTCATTTTCTGAAAAATACTTAAATTCTGATGAATTTTGTGTTTATTATAGAAATCAAGATGAATTAATTCGCCTTTCTCAACACTTTGACATCGTAGTAGCTACCGTATTTACAACGGTGAAAATGTTAAAAAACATCATCGAATGTCACCCCTATATAAAACCCTCCTACTATATACAAGATTATGAACCATTGATGTTTGATAAAGATCATCATCGGTATAAAGAAGCGATAGAATCTTATACATTAATTCAAAATAATAATGCTTTTGCCAAAACGAATTGGATCCGTAATATAATAAAAGAAAATCATGGAATTGAGGTTTATAAAATTGCTCCGAGTTTAGACACCATGCTTTTTAAACCTGCAGTGACAATAAATAATAGTAAAAAAGATGTTGTTCATATTGTGGCAATGGTCAGGCCAAAAACTCCTCGAAGATCGCCTAAAGAAACAATGAATGTGTTGAAAGCGATAAAAGAAAAATATAATTCAAAAATAGAAATTTCTATATTTGGTTGCTCTGATAATGAATTGAACTCTTTAAATGTTCCTTTGAATTTTGATTTTAAAAATCAGGGGATACTCCTTAGGGAACAAGTTGCAAAGCTTTTACAAGACTCCAATATTTTTATTGATTTATCAACTTATCAAGCTTTTGGACGTTCAGGATTAGAGGCAATGGCAATTGGTTGCTCTACTATCCTTCCAAAGATAGGCGGAATATATGAATATGCGGTACATGGATACAACAGTTTTTTAGTTGATACTGCTAATAACGAAGAGGTTATTCATTTTATAAGTTGCTTAGTAGAAAATAAAAGTATAAGAAATAAATTTCACTTAAATGGAATAGAAACCGCTAAAAACTATTCAATAGAAAAAGCAAGTCTTTCGCAATATCAATTTTTCGATAAACTGTTAAATAATAAAGAAAAAGGGAATTGACAGAATACACATAAGTCAATTCCCTAATTCATGTCCACTTGATTGTAATATTGATTATACCAGGTTATAAATTTGTTGATACCGTCGTCAATTGATGTATTTGGTTTAAAGCCTACATCTTCAAATAAATTTTTTATGTCAGCATAGGTTTGGTACACATCCCCAGCTTGCATTGGATAATATTTTTTAATCGCTTTTTTACCAGTTGAATGTTCAATCGCTTGAATTAAATCTGTTAATCTTTCAGGTTTATTATTCCCAATATTATAAACCTTGTAGGGTAAGGTTTTATTAACTATTGCAGGAGAGTTTTCTATAAGTCTAGTGACACCTTCAATAATATCATCAATAAAAGTAAAATCCCGGTACATATCTCCATTATTAAACACTTTTATCATTTTATCTTCCATAATAGCCTTTGTAAAAGAGTAATATGCCATATCAGGTCTTCCATACGGACCATAAACTGTGAAGAAACGCAATCCGGTTGCAGGTATTTTATATAGGTGACTATAAGTATGTGCCATTAGTTCATTAGACTTTTTTGTAGCTGCATATAAACTAACTGGTTGATCAACCATGTCTTCTGTTGAAAATGGTATCTTTTGATTAGAACCATACACAGAACTTGAGGAAGCATAAAGCAGGTGGCTTACTCTGTGGTGTCTACACATCTCGAGAATATTGAAGAATCCCACAACATTGGATTGTATATAAACATTTGGTTTCTCGATGCTATATCTTACGCCTGCTTGTGCCGCCAGGTTGATTACTATATCAATATTGTTTTTTGAAAATATGTTTTCAAGATAGTCCCTGTCAATTAAATCTGCTTTATGGAAAGTGAAATGATCAAATTTCTTCAATATGTTTAAACGGCTGAGTTTAAGGTTCACGTCATAATAATCGTTCATGTTGTCATATCCTATTACTTTGCAACCCATGCTCAATAACTTTTTGGAAAGGTGCATACCAATAAAGCCGGCTGCACCTGTAACAAGATATGTTTTTGTGCTATCTACAGGTTTTAAATTCATTTTACACACCTACACCATAGTATTTAAATCCTTTTCCAGTTAATTCTTGTTTATCGTAAATATTTCTAAAATCAAAGAAATACTTTCCACTATTTAGTTCATCATATTTATCAAAATCCAGGTTTCTGAATTCATTCCATTCAGTGAGAATCAAAGTAGCATCCGTATTTGTAATAGCCTCATAAGTTTCTTCACACCAAATCAGGTTATCTTTTATATCATGAAGACGCCATGTACCTTCTTCACGTCCTTTTGGATCATATACCTTTAGCTTTATACCATACCTTACTAATTCTGGTAAGATGACCAATGAAGGTGCTTCCCTCATATCATCTGTATTAGGTTTAAAAGTAATCCCTAGAACCGCTATAGTTTTTCCTTCAACTTCACCCAGAGCATCCACGATCTTATCTACCATTTTAAGCTTTTGTCTTTCATTAGCTTTTATAGTAGCTTCTATTAAAGAGAGAGGTTCACCGCTATCTTGGGCAATTTTTACGAGAGATCTGGTATCCTTTGGAAAACAGCTTCCTCCATAACCAGGACCTGCATGTAAAAATTTGGGGGAGATGCGTCCGTCCTTTCCCATTGCTTTAGCTACTTTTTGAACGTCAGCCCCCACCTTTTCACAAAGATTAGCTACTTCATTAATAAAGGTAATTTTCATGGCAAGAAAAGCATTTGATGCGTACTTAATGATTTCTGCCGTTTCAATGTTCGTTATGACAAAAGGAGTTTCATTGATATATAGGACTCGATATACTTCTTTCATTAGATTGATGGCTTTTTCATTTTCAGCACCGATAACTACTCTATCGGGATGAGTAAAGTCTCTAACTGCAGATCCCTCTCTTAAAAATTCAGGGTTTGAAACTACGTCGAAAGTATAGTTCACCCCTCTTTCGTTTAGAGCATCTTGCACCAGTGACTTGACTTTTTGTCCTGTTCCTACGGGTACAGTCGACTTATTGACAATCACCTTATATCCATTCATGTAAGTAGCTATACTCTCGGCAACAGTAAGAACATATTGAAGATCAGCACTTCCGTCATCTGCTGGCGGTGTTCCAACCGCAATGATGATAATGTCATTTTTTTCTACAGCATCCTGGATATTAGTTGTAAAACATAGTCGTTTATAATAATAATTTTTTTCGACCATTGTTTCTAATTCTGGCTCATATATTGGAATAATACCTTGTTTTAAACGAGCAATTTTGTTTTGATCAATATCAACACATGTAACTTTATGTCCAAAGTCTGACAGGATTGCTCCCGACACTAAACCAACATAACCTGTACCTACTACTGCAATTCTGGACATTTATTACACCTCTTATATACCTTTTAAGTAGTAGAGATTTAATATCTGATCAAACTTTTTTGCTACAGCATTATAATTGTAGTTCTCTAAAATATAAGGCTGTATCTCACTTAAATACTTTTGTCTTTGTTCCTCATCACTAAGGATGGAAAGAGCCCTTTGTAATTCATTTTCATTTTCGACAATGGCATAATCTAACTTGAACTTACGAAGTAACTCAGAATAAGCAGCAGAATTTGATACAATTGTGGGAATACCATTTGCAATCGTCACTAGCAATCTGTTATTGCTCTTTTGTTTTTCCAAACTATCGTGAGACAAAAAGCATAGACTATAACGTTTTAGATTATTAATAAATCCTTCATATTTCCATTCTATTAACTCAACATTGTCTAATTTAATTTCTTTATTGCCTATAACACCTACTGAATATTTAGGTTGTGCGGATATATAATCAATTGCCCACATTGCTGATTCTAAATTACCTAGTTGGTGATTACCAAACCAAACTACTTTTCCGTTAAACGGTGAAAGGGAAGGGTTCAATTGTTCCACATAATCGATACCATCATTCAAAATGCAACAAGGTTTACCTAGCTTCAATTCCTCTATCCGCGCTTTTTGAGTTTCATTTGCAACAGTAATAACATCAGCTTGCTGCGCAACTTGGTTAAATGATTCTCTGGCATCATCGTACTGCCGTCCTACCACATCATAGATGAGAAAAACCTTTCGTTTCTTTTTTTGATCTAGAATTTTCATTAAATTTTCTTGTGAAGCGGATTGATTCACAACAATAATGTCAGCATTCTCCGGATCATCAAGATTAGCTATATACTTGTTGGGAAATAACTTTTGAAGATGATCTATTAGATATAAAGCCCGAAGTCTTGATGTGGCATTTTTTATAAAAGGCCTTCTTTTGGGGATAAATGTTATCTTAATCGGATTTTCTTCCACTTTTACTCCCCTTCCAAAATAGTCTCATATCATAATATGCATTAAATTTTTTTATGCTTAATTAAAATGCCTAAACGGTCTGCAAAATAGATTCAAGAAAAAGGCAGGAAGGATGTGCGTTTTTATCTTGTAGGGGGGGACGAGTGGATGCATTCAGCTAATGGTAATGCATCGTCCGATCGCAAGAAAATCGTGCTCGCAGGGGCTCCGTGTCAAAAGTTTTATGAATTATTTTTATGTCTATACCCAATGATATAGGGATTTATACGAATTTGTTGGCCAATTTTGATTTCATTTGCAGTGATTCCCATTTTCCACAGACAAAACACTAGAGAACACTGATCTCGTTCGCTTCCAGTAGCGATTTCGTTCCACCAAAGTTCATTCAATCGGTTTATTTTTTCCGTGTTCTTTCTAATAATAAATCCACTCTCAAATAATCCATAATCACGAGGAAATCCTTCATTTAGATACTTTATTTTTACACGGTCCGCAATTTCGGTGCTTACTTTGTTGACCTTTAAACAGTGTTCTAATTCTTGATAGGTGCAGTTTCGTCTTGGATGCTTGTATAAGGCAATATCTTGGCCCTCTAGACATTCCACTATCATTTCATAAATATCTTTTGCTTTTAATCTAAAATTTGCATCCAAATAAATGCTTAGGTCATGTTCTGGTAGAAATTTATGAGATAACAATTTGGTTAAACGAGCCATTTTTCTTGGGCTTTCAAATTGTTTTTCCAATACTTTAATCGTCCAATTTTCAGACTTTATGCTCGGGTCATCCGTAAACAGAATATAATCCACACTTTTATCTATACATAAGGGTTCTTTAACGGAATCATGATTACCAAATAAAGAAGTATACACAACTACCTTCATAGCATGCCCTCCTCGAGTCTATTAGCGAATGATCGCTTAAGATAACTACGTACCAGATAATGTCCAAAAGAGGATGGGACGGGTTGTCCGAAAATAGCTGGAGTAGTTGTCCAGGACCGTAAACCCGTCAGGGCCACGAAGCGGTCATTTAGCCTTGACGGGTGTTTTCGAATAGAAGAAATCGGATTCCCAAAAGTTACTCCTTTCAATTTAGTCCATACAATCAACTCATGAAAAATCCATCTACAAGTTTCAAAACTATATTATGCATTGGATGTTTAACATTCCATAGACATGAATGGAACTTCCGATTACACACATTTGTAATGTCTCATACATTAATATAACTAATAGACTTTCAAGGAGTGTGTAATAATGTGTCGGATTTCTTGATGATAACCCAGATCATTGAGACAAAGGATTGCAGGGTTACCCATTCTTGGCCCGCTTCCCACTGCCAAAGATCTTCCTCCATCGCATTTTATTGTGAACGGTATAGGAAGTCCTCGAAATTTTTGAAAAAAAGAATCTATTATAGCAAAGACGAAAGTCGGTATCGAAAAATTCGAATGTTGGGATGAATAGTGCTGTTTTGCGTGATGTTCCGAAAAACAATGTAGTTGTTGGTAACCCATCAAAATTTTTAAGATATACCCGCTGATGCGGCCGGTGGGGGGGGAATACAATCAGTAGCCTTTTCTTTCAAATGAAGTGACAATGATTAAATTTGAGACATAAGTTAATTGAGGATGTGAGTGGAAAATCTACTCGCGCAAATCCTAGGAACGAAAGGATCCAGAGCATTTATTATTTTATAGTGGGAGGAAAGGATGGGATATAATCTTGCTAAAAATAGTTAGCGTAATTGACCAGATCGGTTCAAATATAGATTATTTAGCTAATGGTTTATTGCCCTATATGGATCGCTATGATTACCAAGTTTTCGATGTACATCCTACAACCCCAAGTACTTCTCAACTTATGCGATTCGAAAAATACGGTAAGGATGCAGACATTATTGATTTTCAACATCCTCATATTGCGCTTTTGCTATTAAACAGGTATTCCTGGCTTTCAGAAAAGAAAAAAATATTAACCAACCATATTCCTGATTATCTAAATAACAGTCAATATAGCATGTTTGATAAAGTAGTCTCTTCAAATAAAACGATGCAAAGAAGAATACCGGGCAGCGTGTTTATTTCTTTAACAGTGGATACTAATTTCTGGACTTTTAATGATAAGTGGACGAATAATAAAAATTTGATTATGGTTACCGATGAAATAAAGCAAGAAAAGGGAGTCTTTGAAGTAGCAGTTGCATGCCGTAACCTTGGGCTAAACCTTTTATTGGTTGGTCGAAAATCGGATGAAAGTTATTTAACTAAAGTGTTAGAAACTGGACGCGTTACTTACCGGCAAGAGATGAGTAAGGAAGAACTTCAACAATTGTATTATCAATCCACCTTATTCGTGTGTAACTCGGATGAAAGTGAGATTGGACCTGTTTCAATATTAGAGGCCATGAACTCTGGGGTGCCAATTCTTTCCCGTTTAGTCGGACATGTGCCAGAACTCAACAAAAAGAATTGTATGCGATTATTAGAGTCTCCATTAAATGATGTCGCTTCATTGACGAATGCTATTGAGAATCTTCTGAGCAACGAGCAAGAGCTCTTAGTTATGCGCGAGAGAGCTTGGCAAATTGGCTCAAAACAAGCAGACGAACGCAGAGCATACAATTATCAAAAGCTTTACAGGTCCCTTTTTCCTGGAACCCCAGTCTCTGTAATTGTAACAATTTATGAATATCATCATACAATACTTAATTGTTTACAATCTATTGCCGCTCAAGATTATGTTAATAAAGAGTTAATTATCTGTGATGACAATCCAAATAGTGAAAATCAGTCAGTTATAGAGGAATTTGCACGTTCAGTCTCTTTTCCAGTTGTATATCGAAACACATCCCGAAAGGAAAATGATTACGGGCTAGCTAGAGCTCGTAATGTAGGGATAATAGAGGCAAGTGGTGATATTTTAGTATTTTGCGATCAGCGTATAAGTATGCATTCCAATGCTATCAGTGAATTTGTCAAAAATCTAATGCCTAAAAAATGGTTATTTGGTACAAAAGGAATAATAAAAGGCTTTGTTGAGAACTTCTCCTGTGTTTACCGAAATGATCTAATCAGAGCTGGCATGTTCTGTGAGCGTGTTGATGAATATGGTGGGGCAACACAAGAAATATTTAAACGCACTCATTCACAGGGGTTTAAGCATGAACTAATTCCAACTGCTAATTCAACTTTTATTGTTGAATCATTAAGTCTTTCAAAAAGACGTCCAGAAATTATTAAAATGCGAAATCGCTTATATAGAATGAACTTTTAGCCTTCAAAGGGGAGAAAAAATAGAGGTAGAGGTGAGGTTATTGGAAAGTGGTAATTTAAACAGATCACATACTATAGATGTAGTAGTCTGTGTATATAACGCGTTGGAGTATGTCAAATTGTGCTTAGAATCCTTAATAGCAAAAAAAACCATTCCATTCAATTTAATCATTGTGGATAGTGGGAGTGAACAAGAAACAAAAAACTATTTAGCTTCTTTCGCAAGGAAATATGATTGTATATTAAAAACTAATCACTCAAAGACTGATTACACAATTGCATCAAATCAAGGACTGAAATTGTTCACATCAAAATATTGTGTGTTATTAAATAGTGACACAATCGTATCTATTCATTGGTTAGAAAAACTGATGGATTGTATGGAATCTGAAAGCAGTACAGGGATTGTTGGACCTTTATCAAATTCGGCCAGCTATCAGTCAGTACCTAAGGATGTCAATGGAAATGGAGGCACGGTAAACGAATTGGAAAAATTAGGCGGTAAAGAGCTAACCATTGAACAAATGGCCTATTTTATAGAACAACAATCAAAAAGAATATTTCCAGTTGTTAATCAAGTGAATGGGTTTTGTTATATGATTAACCGTTCCGTCATTGAAAAAATAGGTGTTCAGGATGAAATAAACTTTCCTTGCTATGGGGGAGAGGATGATTATTGTATTCGGGCAGTCAATGCAGGGTTTAAACTAAAGGTTGCCGATGACTGCTATATTTATCATTATAAATCCAAAAGTTATAATACAGAAGAAAAAAACGAGAAAAGGAAAAATGCAGGAAGACTTCTACGGGAAAAACATACACCAACAATTGTTAAACATCATTACACTGAAATAAAAAATAACATTGAACTCGCAAGAATAAGGGAAGAAATTGATCTAGCGCTAATTAATAGCAGTTGTATGTATGATTACAATAGGGCTATTTTGCTTTTTTGCTCTGAACCGGAAAAAAGTAGCAACCTTGAAACGATGATAAAAGAAACAAAAAGAATGTATAGAGATAATTTACTACTAAAATTGGCTGTACCTTTTCATTTTAAAGAATATCTTACAAAAATATATCCACATCAAGCGGTTCATTTTATGTTTTACGAAGATAAAAGTGAATTGATTCGAATTAGTCAGCATTTTGATACAGTAATTGCCGCTGATTTAAACGCTAATGATACTTTACGGCAGATTGCAGCAAATTATGATCATATTAAAGATGTTTATTATACCGTAGAAAAACATTGAATTTTTAGAAACCCTTGGTGTAGCTGGGTTTCAATCGGTCCTACTAAGGAGGAAGAACATTCCCTCCAATTCAGACGATCGGTGTATGTTGCCAAGGATATACAGGCTGGTGAAGTGTTGACGGTGGATAATATAAGCGTGATCCGTCCGGGATTTGGCTTAGCTCCCCAATACTATGATCTTCTTCTAGGAAAGCAAAGTAAAAGAGACCTGAAAAGGGGAACTCCATTAAGCTGGAGCTGTTGTTGTGATACAGATGGAATAATACTGCATCTTAATCTCTCCACCCAACTGTTAATCCATGTTCTTGGACTTCCGGGGGGGGGGGAACCCTTGCCAAGGCAGTACTTGGAGCATAGACCGAAAGATTATAGAGTACTTAAAGAGAAGCGCAGGAGCGCTTCTCTTTTTATTCAAGCAATTCACCCCAGCTTCTTCACCGGCCGCAGCACCGCATACCCGTATCCCTCAGGGAAATGGCGCTGATAATCCTGCTTGGTGTCCTCATCCCATTGGTAACCCATACTCTCCGGAATATAGTTCCAGGCTACCTCTTCGACGGTACGCATTACTTCACCGTTGTCCTTCAGATAATCAAACGGCGGGTGGAAGAAGACCAGGTACTCGGATTCCGGGATATCTTTGACCTCCATTCCCTCAGGGATCTCCCCGCTGTAGTCCGCCGTCACAGGGATTCCGTACAGATATCCTTTGTGTCCATTCTGATAGAACCAGCCTGCCGTTTGGCCAAGCTGTCCAGGCAGCGTATGATGGGACATACTTTCCAGCGTTCCCGCTACCTCATCGCAATCGTGGCCGTTCCCCCAAAACTGTCCATAGTCTGACACCTCAGCATCCCAGATCCCAATGAACTTATGGGCCGGGATGCGCTCAATAAAGATATCCGCTTCCTGCAAATGCACCTGTCTCATCTTACCCCGCTCCTTGATCAAATAATGATAAGGAGAGAACACTTCAGAGCGAATCGCGAGCGGAATAGGCCTCGGTGCCTTCCGGTAAACATGTGGTGTAATCTTAAAAGCTTTCACGAACGCCCGTGTGAACGCTTCCTGTGACGTAAAGCCGAACTTCACGGCAATGTCCAGAATACGGGTATCCGTGTCCCGCAGCTCCAGAGCGGCGCGGCTGATTCTTCGCTGCCAGATGTTATCCCGCAGCGTCATTCCGGTCAGTGAGTGAAACTGCTTCGTACAGTAATATGGCGAATAACCAAGCTGCTCTGACATTTCCAGAAGCGAAGGCACGGTGGCAATATCCCCGTCGACCCAATCCACCATGAGCTGAACCATCTCATTCCATTCGTACATGCGGTGCTCCCTCCTTCCACAATTGATCTTAGCAAAGTCGGCTGCTGTAGTTTTGACTTGAATTGCAGTGCTTTACCCCTTAATTCTATAGAAGTCCTCTTCTGTCCTCCATCACTTACTCCCATAAAATTTTCCCGTTCGCACAAGCCCCGCACCATTCACTGAGTAATATAGGAGTAAATAGAGCGAAGAGGTGAATACCATGGGACAACCAACTACAATCCGCAAGCGGGCCAAGGCGCTGAAGGGCAAGCCGGTCTGCATTACACTTCATGACGGACGTTCGTATGTAGGCTATATAACCGGGGTTCAAAAGGACGTTCTGATTCTCTCCAGACCCTATACCAGTACAACCCGCACATCCGGTAAAAAACGGCCCAGCCACCGGCAAAAGGCAGAAGTCTCTGCGTTTATGCCGCTGCTGGGATCTCTTTTTGGAGGAGGTTCCGGTGCAGGGGCGTCGGGGCTCAGCGGGGGTTTACGGTTTCTGGGCCTGATCCGGAGAGCGATGCCGGTGATGAAAATGGGCTACGGGATGATCAAAACCATTAGACCTTTTTTCAATGGACTGAAGGGGTTAATGAGTAACAACGGCTGAGCCTAAAATCCAGATGAGCTTTAGACACAAAAGACACCCCTTGGAGGTGTCTTTTGTTGTTTCCAAGGATAGAGGAAATAATCCAGCCCGTCTGGCGTTCTTAGTACAGTTGGGATGGTTGGATTCCATTAGAAAGTTGGCATAAAACTGCGTAAAACATTAAAGAGGGTTATAGCAGCAGATTTTCAATTTGTGATAATACGCTTTGTTCAAGCCGGTAGGTGCCGAATGGACTGAACCAGCGATCCAGCAACAATCTGGATTGAGACAAATGTTGTGCAGCTTCGGCTTTCTTGCCCTGCTTGGTCAGCAGGACTGCCCAAGCCTTGTGGTAGCTGTAAGGCTCCTGCTTAGATATTGACCTGATTAATTTCTCAGCTTCAATATAGGAAGTGTCATCGAACGGGCAGTGCAAGAGAAGATGCCCTGCGTAGAAGCTGTCAATCATATGACGGGTAGCTGGTATTTGACCGGATAGATGCCCAGACACAGCAATAGGCCTGATGTATGACAGAGCTTTATCCAGTTCCTGTTTGTCTGCAAAATGATAATAGAGAAATAGCCGAAGCTCGGATTCTTCCGCCAATTGCTCTGGCGTTCTCTCAGGTGAGCTGTCCAGCAGCCGGACGGCTGCAGCGATGACCCGGGCATTCCAGCTGCCTGGAGGACGCTCAGCCGAGGAAGCAAATCCTTACGGGGCCTCCGAATTATTTCACATTCAGGTATGCGTATACATATCACATCAGCAGTAACGCAAAGCGGCGATTTCCCAAGTAACGGGAGAATCGCTGCTTTGCTAATTTTTCATGACTCATTTCTAGATGATCAAGATGCCAGATTTAGAATGCGGTAGATAATAACTGCAGCTTGAGCACGATTAGTGTTGCCTTTTGGCTCAAATTGATCAGTACTAATTCCATTAATGATCCCCAGGTTAGTCAGCTGTGCTACAGACTCCTGTGCGTAGGAAGCAATTTTACTTTGATCGTCATATTTATGCAGCACCGCACTGTTATCCACTGACTGCAGTTGCCCTTTCGTTCTCAGGGCATTTGCAACCATAATCGCCATTTCTTCACGAGTGATCTCACGGCCCGGTTCAAACTTTCCGCTTCCTGAACCCTGGACGAGACCAGCATTCACAGCTATTGATATGGCATCCGAGTACCATGCACCTGAGTTAACATCACTGAATGTTGCAGATGAACCAGTACTGGTGAGATTCAACGCACGTACCAGTAGTGTTACAAATTCAGCCCGTGATATATTTTGGGTCGGTGCGAATTTATATACACTTCTACCTTGTATAATACCTTGGGCTACCAGGTTCTCGATTGCTGATTGGGCCCAGGATACCTTGCCCAGATCTACAAATACCACTAGGGTAGGTACAGATGTATTGCTTGTTACTGGTGTTGCACTTGGTGCCGGTGTTGTGCTTGGTGCTGGTGTGGTGCTTGGTGCCGGCGTAGTGCTTGGTGCTGGTGTGGTGCTTGGTACCGGCGTAGTGCTTGGTGCTGGTGTGGTGCTTGGTGCCGGCGCAGTGCTTGTTACCGGTGCCGCACTTGGTGCCGGTGCGGGTGTTACGACAGGTCCGGGACTATTTGACGCCGTAACCGATATTTCGTTGGAATCTGCACTCTCACTAACAGAATCAGCAGCCGTAACTATATAGTAATAGGTTCCAGTTGTAGCTTCTGTATAGGTTGTTCCAGTAACACTGCTTGCAATTGTTATATAAGGACCGCCTGGAGTAGTTGCACGTTTTATATGATAACTAGTTGCACCTATTGAAGCCTCCCAAGTCAGATTAATCTGATTATTCCCTGCTGATCCAAAAAGATTTAATGGAGCCTGCAGTCCTGGAGCATGGGGAGTAACTGTA